>CAZVLS010000002.1:219251-221074 GCA_964628295.1 uncultured Acidobacterium sp. | reverse complement strand
CGTTCGACGGAGCGTTCGACGACCGTTCGACGGAGCGTTCGACGACCGTTCGACGAAGCGTTCGACGAAGCGTTCCCTCGACCGTTCGTGATAAGGTTCCTGTTGAGCGCTGCAGGCGCCCGCGGGTTCGCGCGAAGGGCTAAGCCCACTGTTTCTGGGAACACTGACGGCACGTACACCACTGTGCTGCCTGTTTGCGAACCACGGGCTCCAGCATGGAGGTTGTATGACGCCGATGCCGCTCCCGGAATTCCCCAATCTCGAACAACTAAAGAAGCAGTCGAAATCGCTGCTGCGCGCTGCGCAGGCGGCGGATAGCGACGCGCTCGCGCGAATGGCACGTTTGCCGGCGTTTTCGCAGGCGCCGCACCGCATGGACATCAACGAGCTAGCCCTGCACGACGCGCAATCAGTGATCGCCAGGGAGCATGGGTTCCCGTCATGGAAGGCACTGCGCGACGAGGTTGAAGCACGGACGCTGTCGTTCGCAGAGGCGACCGAGGCGTTTGTCAGAGCAGCCAGCGATGGCGCCCCCGATCGCGCCAAGCGCTTACTCGCGCTGTATCCAGCGATTGCCAACGCGACGTTCGAAGCCGAGCTTCTTCTCGGTGATGCGCCTTCGGTTGAACGTCGTTTGCGATCGAATCCGGGCCTGGCAACGAAGCCTGGTGGACCGCAGCAGCGGGACCCACTCCTGTATGTGTGCCACACGTGCCTTCACAGGGAGCAGCCACAGCGAATGGACGGACTGCTGGCGATCGCGCGGCAGCTGCTTTCGCTCGGGGCGAATCCAAATGCCGAATACAAATGGAACTGGCACCCTGAACTGCCGCGCACGGCGTTGTGGGCCGCGTTGGTCACGTTGCGGCACACCGCGTTGGCGGCCATCCTCCTGGAGGCAGGCGCCAACCCGTCGGACGGCGTCACCCCGCAGATCGCCGCGGGTGGTGGTGACATCGAGGCGCTGGAGCTGCTGCATCGATTCGGGTTGAATCCAAACGGAGCGCCCGGGGGCGTGCCGCCGCTCGCGTACATGATGACGTGGTCGGAAGAGCCGCGCGGCGCCCGTTGGCTGCTTGAGCACGGCGCTGATCCAAATCTTCCGTGGGGGCCGGACGGCGAAGCGCCCCTCCATTCCGCCGCGCGTCGATGGGATCTGCCGATGGCAGAACTGCTCATCACGCACGGAGCGGATCCCATGCAGCGTCGAGCCGATGGATACACGGCCCACTCCCTCGCGGAACTGCACGGTAATCACGAGGTCGCGAAGTTCCTGCTGCAGAGCGGAGCCCGTAGCGAACTGACGCCGCTTGAGCAGTTCATCGCAGCGACGGCGCGAGCCGATCGCGCCGCCGCGGATGCAGTCATGGCTCTGCACCCTCACGTTCGCCAACAGCTAACGCCGGTCCATCACCTGATGCTGCACCGGCATGCCGAAAACGGAAATGCGGAAGTGCTCGCAGTCATGCTGGAGCGTGGATTCGATCCGAACGTACCAGATCACGATGGCGTCACCGCGTTGCATCGCGCCGCCATGGGCGGACATCCCGCCGCCGCAGCCACGCTCATCAAGTTCGGTGCAAGGCTCGACGCCCTCGATGGCATGTTTGCCGCGGCGCCGCTGGTGTGGGCCGTAGAGGGACGTCGCAGTAATGCGCAGCCGGGCAGCGATCACGTCTCGGTCGCACGTGTCCTGATAGACGCGGGATCGCCGCTGGACTGGGATCCTCCGAAGGGAGCGCCGGGGCCCGAGCGGACGTTGGATGGATTGAGAGAGCTCAGGGCGGACGTCCGACGATCGTTCGACGGGCGTTCGACGTAGT
>CAZVLS010000002.1:0-219151 GCA_964628295.1 uncultured Acidobacterium sp. | reverse complement strand
TCGACGGAGCGTTCGACGGAGCGTTCGACGGAGCGTTCGACGGAGCGTTCGACGGAGCGTTCGACGGGCGTTCGACGGCATTCGACGGGCGTGCGATGGCATACGCCGTGCTCTGTATTCGAGCATGGGAGCGAAGAGCTATCGGGAATTGGACGCTTGGCGGCTGGCTGACGAGATTCGACGGAAGGTGGTCGCATTTACTGCGCAGCCGCCGGCGTCCAGGGATTTCAATTATTGCAATCAAATCCGAGACGCGGCGGCCTCGGTGAGCGCGAATATTGCTGAAGGCTTTGGGCGGTACTCACCGGCCGACTTCGCAAGGTTCTTGTCGATTGCCAAAGGATCTTTGGCCGAAACGCAGGATCGCATTCGAGACGGGGTCGACCGGAGGTATCTGACTGAGGACCAGGCAATCGAGTTAATGGTCCTTACAGACCGTTGTGACCGGGTGATCTCGCGACTGCGCGGATACCTGTGGACCTGCAAGCCAGGCCGCCGACTCTAGAACCCTTGTTGAACGTCCGCCGAAGGCTTTTCGAACGTCCGCCGAACGTCCGCCGAACGTCCGTCGAACGCTCTTCGAACCTCCGTCGAACGCCTCACCAGATCCCCGGAACGAGTCTCCACCGCATCTGCTGCTGATAGGTGCGGTACTTCTCGCCGTACGCGTCGATGAGTGATTGCTCCTCGAGCGGAATCGCAATCACGAGGTAGGCCGTGCTCACGACCGCGAATAACAGCCGGCTGGTCGTCATCACCGGGAACGCAAACACCATCAACACCCAGCCGAGGTAGATCGGATGCCGGACGATGCCAAAGGGGCCGTCGGTAGTGAAGGTCGCTGGCCTTGTCGGATCAGGCTGTCGCAAGCCCGCCAGCTCGCGGATGCCCACGATGCGCGCGGCGGCGATGGTGAGGGCCACGCCGACGATCTGCGCGAGGTAAAGGAACAGGCCTGGACCGTAGGTCTGCCACACGATGCCGGGCAGTGGCTGCCACAACAGGCACACCGCAAGAAACAGCAGGCTCGCGATCCAGACGTAAACGCTGCGCTCGAGGTCGCGAGGCACGACCCGCGTCAGCCAGCTCTTCGCTCCGGTGCGCGCCATGATGCTGTGGTGGAGAGCGAAGATCGTGAACAGCGCGACGTTGATGATCACATCACGCATCACCGGGCCATCGCTCGGCGCCGGCGTGCCCAGTCGAAAGATGTACATCACCGGCATGGAAAGCAGCGACAATACGAACAGCAGCGCGCCGCTCCAACGGAAGAGCTCCTTCACTGCCGGTATTATAGGAATCCCCGACGGTTCACGGGTTCAAAGGTTCAAGGGTTCAAAGGTTCCCTCAATTTGAAGCAGCCGCGCATCGCAATCACCGGAATCGGAGTTGTTTCGGCGTTCGGAGCAGGGCGCGAAGTGTTCTGGGATGCGGTGAGCAAGGGCCAAAGCGGCACTCGCGCGATCACCGACTTCGACGCCTCCGCGTATCCGTGCCAGGTGGCCGCTCCGGTCCCGCCGATCGACATGGCGGCGGCCGCATCGCTTCGGGGCGAGCTTGGCCCACGGGAAACCCGGGCGGATCCCAAGCGCTACTCCCGCGCCGCCATGTTCGGCGTGGTGGCGGCGCGCGAAGCGTGGCAGGACTCCGGCCTGTCGTTCGCGGAGCCAAAGGCCGGCGTGATCATCGGCAGCGGTGGTGGCGGCATCGACGTTGGCGAAAAGCAATATAAGGACTTCTTCCAGAACGACGGCAAGCAGGTGACGCCGTATGCCATTGCCGTGGGCATCTGCGGGATGGTGTCGAGCGAGATTTCGATCGCGCTCGGCCTCCGCGGCATCAGCCACGTGCTCTCGACCGGTTGCACCAGCTCCACTGACGCCCTCGGCTACGCCACGATGCTGCTCCGGCAAGGCGAGTACGACGTGCTGCTGTCAGGGGGGACCGATGGATGCGTGCTGCCCGGCATGATCTTCGGTTTCTCGCGCATGCGCGCGGTGTCGACGCACTTCAACGACCGGCCCGCGGAAGCGTCGCGCCCGTTCGATCGGTGCCGCGACGGATTCGTGCTCGGTGAAGGCGCATGGATGATGGCGCTCGAGCTCGAGGACCGCGCCCGCGCGCGTGGTGCCAAGGTCTACGCCACCATCGAGGGCTACGCGTCGACGTGCGATGCGTATCACCGCGTCCAGATGGATCCCGACGGCGAGCAGATCGTGCGCTGCATGCAAGAGGCGATCGCCAAGTCAGGCCGCGCGCCCGAAGAGATCGGTTACATCAACTACCACGGCACCTCGACGCAGTTGAATGACGCGATCGAGTCGCGCTGCACGCGCCTCGCGTTCGGCGCGCTCGCGGACCGCATTCCCGGATCGTCGACCAAGTCGATGATTGGCCATCCGCAGGGCGCGAGCGGATCGGCCGGTGTCGTGGCCACGGCGCTCGCGTTGTCGCGCGGATTCCTGCCGCCAACCATCAACCTCACGCAGCCCGACCCCAATTGCGACCTGGACTTCATCCCCAATCAGGGACGCGCGGCGTCGCCGGAGGCGGCGCTGTGCAACTGCCTCGGCTTTGGCTCCAAGAACAGCGCGCTCGTTCTCGGCAAGAGCCATGGATGATGTCGCCATTGCGGGGGCCGGTCCGGCCGGCGCCTTCGCGGCGATGCTGCTGGCGCGCGCGGGACTGAACGTCCGCGTCTTCGATCGCGCCCGGTTTCCGCGACAGAAATTGTGCGGCGACACGCTCAATCCCGGGGCTCTCGCCCTGCTGCGACGTCACGCCGATACGACGGCGCTCATCGAGCGCAGCGATGCCATTCATGGGATGCGCCTGACCGGGCCAGGCGGCGTTCGTGTCGACGGCCGCTATGGCGGCGACATCACCGGGCGATCGGTCACGCGGTCGGTGCTGGACCAGTGGCTGCTGGATCGCGCGATCGAGGCCGGTGCGCAGTTCGAGGAAGGCGCCGCGGTGCGCGATGTCACATCAAACGGCGGCCGGGTTGATGGCCTCGTGATCGGCAACGGCAATCGCACGCATCGTGCCCGAATGGTGATCGCCGCGGATGGCCGTCGATCGGTGCTTGCGATTGGCCGCGGCCTGTCACGACAGCCGCGCCGTCCGCGTCGATGGGCGATTGGCAGCTATTTCACGGACGTCGATGGCATGACCAGCCTGGGCGAGATGCACGTGCGCCACGGCCACTACATTGGCGTGGCTCCCGTGCCGGGTGGTCTGGTTAACACCTGTCTCGTGCTGCCATTTGAACCGTCTTCCGACCGGCGCTTGTCGAACCCTTCCGAGGCGCTGCTGGCCGCGCTGAAGGAGGACGCGGAACTGGCGCCGCGATTCGCGCGCGCCCGTGCCGTGGATGCGCCGGTCATGCTCGGCCCGATGGCGGTGGATGCGTCATCAGCGGGCGAGCCAGGGTTGCTGCTCGCCGGAGATGCCGCGGGCTTCATCGATCCCATGACCGGCGACGGGCTTCGTTTTGCGCTGCGCGGCGCTGAACTGGCGGCGACAGTAGTCCAGGGCGCCCTGGCCGGAACGGTGCCGGTCGATCGCGCCTACCTCGTTCTCGCCGAGCGCCGGCGCGCCGAGTTCCAGGCCAAGTGGCGCTTCAACCGCGCGCTGCGCGCGCTGGTGTCCTCGCCGGCGAGCGTGTCGGCGGCAGCGGTGACCGCACGAGTGCTGCCCGCGCTCTTCACCCGCATGATTCAATACGCAGGGGACTGTTGATTGGATAGAGCCGTTGCCATTGCTGCGCTGACGACGATTGCCATGCTGCTGATCATGGCAGGCGAGGCCGTGCTGTCGGCGTTCAACGAGAAGATGTTGCGCGCGCGCGGCGCCATTGAACCGCCCGGCGACGTGATCGGCGCGATGAAGTGGGTGTATCCAGGGGCGTTCGTCGCCATGGGCGTCGAGGGAATGCTGACCGGCCCGGCACCGGCGGATGTGTTGCTGTTTGGACTCGCGCTCCTCGGACTGGCCAAGGCGCTGAAGGTCTGGGCGATCTCCTCGCTCGGATCGAAATGGAGTTATCGCGTCCTGGTCGTGCCCGGCGAGCCGCTGGTCACCTCGGGGCCGTACCGCTTCATCTCCCATCCGAACTACCTCGCTGTCGTCGGCGAGCTGGTGAGCGTCGCGATGATCGTGTGGGCGCCGCTGGCGGGAACGCTGGCCACCATTGCCTTTGGCGGCCTGATGGCGTCGCGTATTCGCATCGAAGACCGGGCGCTGGGACGGATAAAATAGGCGCCGGATGAAGCTGCCGAAGTGGGTGACGACGCTCGACGTCGTTGCCGTCGTGATGGCCCTGATTGCCATCTCCGTCGCGTTGAGCGGCGGATTTCGGATCTGGATTTTTGAGTTCCGCCTCTCGGTGACCGACTGGATGCGGCCGGCGATCTGGAGCCTGGCTGCGATCGCGATCCGTCACGCGGTCATTCGCACCCAGCCGCTGCATCGCCGCGTGATCGAGGGCGTCACGGGCTGGTGGCGCTCCGCAGACACCAAGGTCGTCCTGCCGATCCATTTCACGACGCGCCTCGGCGTGTTGCTGGTCGGCTTTCTCGCCGTCCAGTTGATTGGTTTCCCGCCTGAGGCCGCCAATCGCTGGCGCATCTACAGCAATGAGTTTCTTGATCTTCCCGCGCGCTGGGACACCGGCTGGTATCTCGGCATCGCCTCGGAAGGCTATTCGTACATTCCGAGCGCCGGGCCGGAGCATCAGCAGAACATCGCGTTCTTCCCGGCGTTCCCGATGTCGATGCGGTACCTGTCAGTGTTGTTCGGCCGCCAGGTGCTGTGGACCGGCGTCGGCATTTCGCTGGTCTCGTTCTTCGTCGCGCTCACGTACTTCCTGCGGCTCGCGCGCAGCCTGCTCAAGGATGAAGGCCAGGCCGTCACCGCGGTGATGCTCCTGGCGGCGTACCCGTTCGCGGTGTTCTTCAGCGCGGCCTACACCGAAGCCTTGTTCCTGCTCACGCTGATGGGGGCGGTGTATCACTTCCACGTCCAGCAGTGGTGGCGCGCGGCGTTTTGGGGATTCCTGTGCGGTCTGACGCGTCCCAACGGATCGCTGCTCTCGATCGTGCTCGCGCTGATGGTGGCCGCAGAGTTTGCCAGGGCCGCAGATGGCACAGATCGACCGTTCGGGAAGTTCGTCTTGCCGACGGGGGGCTGGAAAACTGTCGCGCAGCGCATGTTGGTCGCGGCGATGCCGGGCTTCGGCATGCTGGCGTTTTCCGCCTTCATCTACCGCCTGACCGGCAATCCCTTCGCCTGGACGATGCAGAACGTGGCGTGGGGCCGGGTGTATCGCAGCATTGATTCGATCGTGACGGACCGTGTGGACTTCATCGCGGCCAACGGTTGGTACGGTTACGCCTCGACGCAGACGATCGACATGTTCTACCTGCTGGCCGTCCTGCTGTCGCTGGCCGCGGTGTGGCCGGTCTACCGCCGGTTCGGGATCGCCTTTGCGGCGCTAATCCTCATTACCATCCTGCCGCCGATGTCGGCGGGGGGGCTGCTGTCGATGGGACGAGTGACGTCGATCCTGTTCCCCGTATTTCTATGGATGGGCGGCGCCATCCCGGCCCGGCACCGGCATGCGTGGATCGGCTTGTTCGCATTACTCCAGGGATTTGTAGCGGTCATGTTCTTTACCTGGCGGCCGTTGTTCTAGTCCGTTCGTCCTATACTGCAAGCAAGATGGCGCGGCGAATCACTCTCCTTATCCTCGCGGTGGCGGTGACGGCCATTGGCCTGACGCCGCGGCTCACGGCCGAGCAAGCCAACGCCACGTCGGCGCGCAGCAATGCGGACAAGTCGTATCGCGGCGGCCGCTACGACGAGCTCGCGACCCTGGCGCAGGCGTTTCCCAAGGACGAGCAGATCGCCGTGTATCATGCGCTCGCCGTCGCCGCGCGCGGTGACTACGCGCGCGCCGAGTCGATCCTGCAACCATTTGTCTCCGCCAACTCCGGCGGCGACGCCACCCTCGAGCTCGGCCTGCTGCAGCTGTCGATCGGCAAGCGCGTCGAGGGACGCCGCGCCCTTGCCCAGGTCCTGACCGGCGATGTGGCCGGCAACCCGAGCGCCCGCGACTACCTGCGTCTGGCGCGCGCCTCGCGGGCCCTCAATCGCGTGGATGATGCGCAGCAGTACTTCAGGGAGGCGATCGCGCTGGCGCCGACCGATCCCCGCGTCAACACCGAGTGGGGTGAGCTGTTCCTCGAGAAGTACGCCAAGGCTGACGCGTCGAAGTCCTACCAGGAGGCGTTGAAGGTCGATGGCGAGTACGGCCCGGCGCTGCTCGGCATGGCCAAGGCGCTGATGGACGAGAACCCGCCGCAGGCGGCGATGTTCGCGCAGCGCGCGCTCAAGGTGAACGCCAACGATTTCGGCGCGCAGCTGGTGCTCGCCAACATCGCGGTCTACCAGGACAAGAAGGCCGACGTCAAAGTGTCGATCGACAAGATCCTCGAGGTGAATCCGAAGCACCTCGAAGCGTTGTCAATGCGTGCCGCCATGGCCTACGTCGAGGGCCGCCAGGACGAGTACCAGCGCACGGTGGCCGAAGCGCTCAAGGTCAACCCCATCTACGGCGAGATCCACCGCATCGTCGGGTCGATCACCGCGCATTACTACCGTTTCGATGAAGCAGTGGAGCACACGCGCCGGGCGATCGCGCTCGACAAGGAAAATATCCGCGCCGTCGCCGACCTCGGCGCGCAGTTGATGCGCACCGGCGACGAGCGCAACGCCCGCCGCAATCTCGAGACGGCGTTCCGCGTCGATCGCTGGGACGTCATGACCTATAACCTGCTGGAACTGCTCGACAACCTCGAGCCGTTCGACACGATCAACGAAGGCGACATGGTGATCCGGCTCGCGCCGGACGAATCGCCGGTGATGAAGAACTACGTGCCGGCGCTGGCGCGCGAGTCCATGGACGCGCTCAGCAAGCGCTGGGAGTTCACGCCCAGGGGGCCGATCCTGATCGAGATGTTCCCGCGTCACGACGACTTCGCGGTGCGGACGCTTGGCCTGCCCGGCATGCTCGGCGCGCTCGGCGCGTGCTTTGGCCGCGTGGTGACGCTGGATTCGCCGACGGCGCGCGAGCCGGGCACGTTCAACTGGGGTGAAACGCTGTGGCACGAACTGGCGCACGTGATCACGCTGCAGTTGTCCGGCAATCGCCTGCCGCGCTGGTTGAGCGAAGGCACGTCAGTCTACGAAGAGCGGCGCGCGCGGAAGGATTGGGGTCGCGACATGGACATCCCATTCGCGAAAGCGCTCGACCGCGGACAGGTGATCAAGATCCGCGAGTTGAACTCCGGGTTCAGCAGCTCGCAGACGATCTCCTATGCGTACTACCAGGCGTCGCTCGTCGTCGAGCACATCGTCGACACCTACGGCCAGCCGAAGCTGCGGGCGCTGGTGGCGGCGTATGCCGATGGCAGCGACACCGAGACGGCGATCAAGAAGGCCCTGGGCATCGACATCGACGAGTTGCAGAAGGGCTTCGACGCGTCACTCGACAAGCGTTACGCCACGCTGCGCCGTGCGCTGAAGACGCCGGAGGAACTCACCAAGGAGAACCTCACCGCCGACCAGGTGAAGGCGATCGCCGACAAGAACCCCGACAGCTTTGTTGCGCAAATGACCGCCGGGCAGGCGCTGGCCGGCGGCAATCCCGACGCGGCGATCACGTATTTCGAGAAGGCAGCCGCGTTGATCCCCAACGCACCCGGCGAAGACAGCCCGTACGCGGCGATTGCCTCGCTGTCGCTGAAAAAGGGCGACAAGGTACGCGCGGCGAAGGCGCTGGAGTCGCTGATCGCCTTCAGCCATACCGATGTCGCCTCGGCCCGACAGCTGACCGGGTTGCTCGACGGTGCGAAGGAACCCGCCCGCATGGAGGCGGCGTTGCAGCGGGTGGTGTCGGTGGATCCGTTCGACGGGGCGGCGCATTCGTCGCTTGGCCGCATGGCGCTCAACGGTTCGGACACGGCGGAGGCGATCAAGCTGTTCCGCGTCGCTCTGGCCGCAAAGCCGCTCGACAAGGCGGGCGCGCATGCCGACCTCGGTGAGGCATTGCTGAAAGCAGGGCAGAAGGAAGAGGCCCGCAAGCAGGTGCTCGAAGCGCTGATGATCGCGCCGTCGTTCGGCCGGGCACAGGACCTGCTCCTGAAGTTGAGCGAGGGCAGTCGATAGTGCACCAACCCCGCAGGGTCGTTGCCGCCGCGGTCATCGCGCTGGTGGTGTGGTTTGCGGGAGAGTCATCGTGGCTGGCCGGAGCAGTGGCGGCAGCCCAGATTCCGGTCGTCGACGGCAGCAAGTTCGCCGGCCTCAAGTGGACGTTCGTCCGCATCAAGTACGGCAGCTACGACAACGAAGGCGGTCCGGCATCGCGGCTCGCCTACTGGGACGAGCCGTGGGCGATCGATGCGCCGGCGGCCGAGCATAACCTGTCGCGCCGCATCAAGTCAGTCACGGCCATCGATGTTGGTGAGCCGCTGGTGCTCACGCTCGAGGACCCGAAGCTCTGGGAAAATCCCTGGATCTATATCGTCGAGCCCAGCAACCTCGTGTTGAAGGAAGCCGAGGTGTCGATCCTCCGCGAGTTCCTGCTGCGCGGCGGGACGTTGACCTTTGATGACTTTCACGGTCCGTTCGAGTGGGAGCTCACCGAGAAGCAACTGAAGCGCGTGTTCCCGGATCGCGAGATCGTCGAGATCGCGCCGCCGCATCCGATCTACTCGTGCTTCTACAAGCTCGATCGCTATCCGCAGATTCCGGGCCTGGGCTCGTTTCTGAGCGGCCGCACCTGGGAGAAAGGCGGCTTCACGGCGCACCTGCGCGGCATTCTCGACGACAAGGGCCGGCCGATGGTGCTGATTAACTGGAACACCGACATGGGCGACGGTGTGGAGTGGTCGAATGCGCAGGAATACCAGGGCTACATCAAGTGGACGGCGCAGGCATACCAGATGCTCATCAACGAAGTGATCTACTCGCTGACGCATTAGTCCACGGATACAGGGTCCACGGATTACACGGATAACACGGATCAAAAATGCATAGCTCAGGAGCCGCGGTCGAAGGCCTGGCCGACAAGGTCGCCGCCAGCCGCCAGAAGATTCTTTCCGAACTGCGCAAGGTGATCGTCGGGCAGGATGAAGTCGTCGATGAAGTGCTGATGGCGTTGTTCTGCGGCGGCCACTGCCTGATCACCGGCGTGCCCGGTCTGGCCAAGACGCTGCTGGTCAAGACGCTGTCGCAGATTCTCGATCTCAGCTTCAAGCGCATCCAGTTCACGCCGGACCTGATGCCGGCGGACATCACCGGCACCGAGATCCTCGACGAGGATCATGGCTCGCGCGCGTTGCGCTTCGTGAAGGGGCCGATCTTCGCGCAGATCATCCTCGCCGACGAAATCAACCGCACGCCGCCGAAGACGCAGGCGGCCTTGCTCGAAGCGATGCAGGAATATCACGTGACCGCGGCAGGGCGGACCTACGAACTGGAGCGGCCGTTCTTCGTGCTGGCGACGCAGAACCCGATCGAACTCGAAGGCACGTATCCGCTGCCGGAAGCCCAGCTCGATCGCTTCCTCTTCAACGTCGTCATGACCTACCTCTCCGAAGACGATGAGGTGCAGGTGGTGACGGATACGACGAGCGTGCGGCGGCCGGAGCCGCAAAAGGTGTTGAGCGGCGCGGACATCATGGCGATCCAGGATTACGTGCGGCAGGTGCTGGTGGCGGAAGAAGTGGTCCGGTATGCGGTGCGGCTGACCGACAGTTCGCGCCCGGGTCGCGGGGCGAAGCTGGACTTCATCGAAAAGTGGGTGAAGTGGGGCGCCGGTTTGCGCGCATCACACGCCCTCGTGATCGGCGCCAAGGCGCGCGCGTTGCTGCACGGCCGCCATCACGTCTCCGTGAAGGACATCCAGGCGCTGGCCAAGCCGATCCTGCGTCATCGCGTGCTGCCGAACTTCTACGCCGAGGCCGAAGGCATCACCGCGGACCGGATCGTCGACCAGTTGATCGATGCGGTCCCGGTTCCTGCCAGCGGGCTCTAGACCACCGGTAGACCGCCGATGTCTGGAGCAGCGCGCTATCTCGATCCGGCGGTCATCGCCAGGCTCGGGACGATCGATCTCAAGGCGAGAACGATCGTTGAAGGCTTCCTGACCGGGCTGCACCGCAGTCCGTATAAAGGCTTCAGCGTCGAGTTCGCGGAGTATCGGCAGTACCTGCCCGGCGACGATCTTGCGACGCTGGACTGGAAGGTGTTCGCGCGGTCGGACAAGCATTTCGTCAAGAAGTTCGAAGAAGACACCAACCTCACCTGTCACATGTTGATCGACGTCAGCCGATCAATGGGCTACGCCTCTGGTGAAGTCACCAAGCTGCAATATGCGTCGTATCTGACCGGTGCGCTGGCGTACTTGATGCACCGGCAGCGCGATGCGTTCGGATTGATTGCGTTCGACGACAGCATCTCGGCGTTGTTGCCGGCCAGCGCCCGGGCCGGCCACCTGCGGACAGTGTTGCTGGCGCTGGAGCGGCTCCAGCTGGGCGCGCGGACCAGCGTGGCCAAGCCGTTGCGCGACCTGGCGAAGGCGGTTCGCAAGCGAGGGATGGTGGTGTTGGTATCCGACCTCCTCGACGATCCGGAGGCGGTACTCGACGGCCTGAAGCATTTCCGGATCCGCGGCACCGACGTCATTGTGTTTCACATTCTCGACCCGTACGAGGTGCGGTTTCCCTTCGAGCACGCCGCGCGGTTCCGCGACATGGAGACCGAGGAAGAGGTGATGGCCGTCCCAGGCGTGGTGCGCGAGGACTACATCCAGAAGATGCAGGCCCGCATTGCGCACTACCGGCGCGAATTGCAGCTGGCCGGGATCGATTACTGCCTGCTCGAGACGTCCCAGCCGCTGGAACTTGGGCTGATGTCGTACCTGATGACGCGCCGCAGGTTGCTCTGATGCCGTCCTTCCTGTCGCCGCTGTTCCTGATCGGCATCGTGGCCGCGGCGGTGCCCATCCTGCTGCACCTGTTTCATCGCAAGAGCGAGGTCGTCATCGACTTTCCGGCGGTGAGCCTGCTGACACGCGCGCCGGTGCAGCAGCATCGCCGGCGCCGGCTGCGCGAGTTGGTGTTGCTGGCGTTGCGCGTGATTGCGCTGGTGTTGCTGGCGCTGTCGTTCGCGCGGCCGTACTTTGCGTCGGGTGTGGTGGCGCCCGGCTCCGTGCCGGTCACTGTTGTGGCCATCGACACGTCGATGAGTATGACGGCGCCAGGCCAGTTCGATCGCGCGCGAGAAGCGGCGGCGCGGGCCGTTGACGCGGCGCCACCGAATCACGCCGTGGCTTTAGTTGGCTTTTCGGACGCTGCCACCGTGCTGGTGGAGCCGACGACTGATCGCGCCGCCGTCACGACACGGATGGCATCGCTCTCGCCGGGAACCGGGGGCACGCGATTCAGGACTGCGCTCGCGAGGGCGAGTGAAGTGCTCGGGCCTCGCGACGGCCGGGTGGTGGTGGTCACGGACCTGCAACAAGCGGGGTGGGAGGCCAATGACGACGGCGGCCTGCCCGACGGCGTGGAAGTGGAGGTGCTGGCGATCTCGCCTCCGCCGGGCAACCTCGCGATCACCGCTGCGGAGCGCCGAGATCGCCGCATCGCCGCGTCGATTCAGAACTACAGCCACCTCGAAGTCAAGGCGCCGGTCCGCTTGATGATCTCCGGTAAAGAGATCGTTCGTAGCGACGTGGTGATCGCGCCCCTTGGCGCGGCGGACGTGGAGTTGCCGGCGTCGCTTCCTGCCGCGGGCGCGGCCGAAGTGCGCGTGGATGACGTGAGTGGCTACCAGCCTGACAACGTTCGAATGATATCGCTCGATCCCGCGGCCGCGGCACGCATCGGCATCGTGGTGACCGATCCTACCGGTGCGACCGGCGGACTGTATCTGGAACGCGCGCTCGCAGTGGCCGGCAACGGCCGCGAGTTCGACATCGACGTCCGTGATGGACGCGAAGCCGGCCAGTGGACACAGGCGGACATGGCGGCGATGCGCGCGATCTTCGTGCTGGGCACGCGCACGCTCGAGCGCAACGGCCGTGAGCTGATCCGGTCGTATCTCACCCAGGGGGGACGCGTACTGGTCGCCACGGGCCCCGATGTCGATCTCGGGACGCTGAACGATGTCATTGGCGTTCGAGTCTCGTTTGAGGATGATCCCGTGCGAGTCCCCGGCGCCACGATGGTCGCGAGCGACGGGCGGCATCCGATCTTTCGTCCATTTCTCAGTCCGTCTGGCGCCCTCGGAGACGTCCAAGTGGAACAGCACCGGCGTCTAAAGAGTGATGACCGGAGCGTGGTGCTGGCACGATTCACGGGCGGGGATGCGGCGTTGACAGAGCAGCCGGTCGGGCAGGGACGGTTGTTGATCTTCATGTCCGACCTCGACAACCAGTGGAGCCGGTTCCCGTTGAGCCCGGCGTTCGTGCCTTTTGCAGTTGAGACGGCCCGCTATTTGTCCAACGCCACGGGCGTGTCGCAACGCGATGCCGAGGGGGCGCCGGCCGGCGAATCGAACCCTGCGGCGTTGACCGTTGACGATTTTACAAAAGCCATAGAACGGACCAGCCGCATTGGACTGCCGACACTGCAGGCCGCGGCCCGCGATATCGAAGATCGGCAGCGCTGGTGGCAAGTCGGCATCCTCATCATGTTGGTGGCCCTGGCTGGTGAAGCACTTGTGGGTAGACGGGCCACTTGAGTGCGTACAGTGCGTGAGTGCCTAGGGAGTAAAATCGTTCATGGCCGATAGGGCCGCGGAACTTCGCCGCATCCTTGCAAGCGTGCGGGCGCGCTGGTCGCGCCGCGCGTTCCTGCGCGCGTGGATGCTCGGCGCGGTCACGGCCGCGGCGATGCTGGCGGTTGGCCTGCTCGCGGTGTATCTCATCGCGCAGGAAGGTGTGCCGCTCGTCATCGTCGTTGCCACGGTTGGTCTGGTGGCCGGCGTGGCCCTGTCATGTGCGCTCATGCCGCTGCGGCGGCAACCCTCCGACAGGCAGATTGCGCGATTCATCGAAGAGCAAGCCGGCGGCCTCGACGAGATCATCGTGACCGCAGTCAGCAAGCTCGAGGGCAGCCAGGCCCCGTCCGGTCCGGTGATGGACCTGCTGCTGGGCGACGCCATTCGTGCCGCCGAAAAGGCCGCCCCTCACCACATCGTGTCGCGCGACAGCATGGTGCGCGCGGCGCTCGGCGGCGCAATTGGCTCCGTCATCTTTGCGATCGCATTCTGGTTCTTTGCCCCGTCCGCGTCGAAAGCCGCCGATGTCGCGGGTGCCTATCTCTTCCCGTCCTTCTACAGCATCGATGTCACGCCAGGTTCCGTGAAGGTGCGCGAGGGGCAACCCGTCACGGTCACGGCACGCATCCCTGGCGCGGAAGGTGGCGTGGTGCCGTTGATTGTCGTTGGGCAAGGCGATGCGGCGCGATCGGCGCGGATGGAAGCCGGTGCCTCATCCGAAGAGTTTTCTATCACGCTGAACAACATCACGAACTCGTTTCCGTATGCCGTGACCGCGGGTTCCGCGCGGTCGCGCGAGTTCGCGGTGACGGTGATCCGCCCCGTGAAAGTCGCGCGCATCGACGTGAAGTACGACTATGCCCCGGGGCTCGGCCTGGAATCGCACACCGAACAAGACGGCGGCGACATCTTCGCGCCGGCGGGCACAAAGGTGCACCTCACGATCACCGCCGACAAATCCATCGCGAATGGCCAATTGACGCTCGACAACGGGCAGACCGTGACGTTGAACGGACACAACCAGGTGTTCACTGCCGATCTCGTGGTGTCGAAGGACGGCTCGTATCGCGTGGGTCTGCGCGACGAAGACGGCCTGACCAACGAAGGCGGGAGCGAATACTTCATCCGCATGCTCAACGATCGTCCGCCGGACGTGCGCATCCTGCGGCCGGCCGGCGACAAGCAGGTGTCACCGCTGGAAGAGGTCGCCATTGAAGCGCGTGCCGACGATGACTACGGCGTGCGATCGCTTGAACTGGTGGTGAAGTCCGCGGCCGGCAAGGAGAAAGTCGTCCCCTTTGGCGGATCGGTCAGCGGATCGGTCGCGACCGGTCTGCACACGGTGTTCCTCGAAGATCTCAACGTCAAACCCGGCGACATGGTGACGTATTACGCCCGGGCGACGGACGTGGGCCGCGGCCGCCGGTCAACCGAATCTCGCAGCGACATCTTCTTCCTCGAAGTGAAACCGTACGAAGAGGAGTTCACGGCCTCCGAAGGGCAGAGCGGTGCGGGTCAGTCCGCCGAGCAGACGGGCCTCGAGGACCTGATCGCGCAACAGAAAGACATCATGGCCGCCACATGGAAGCTCGATGCGCGAGCCAGGCGTGGGGCCACCGGGTCGCAGTCGGCGCAAGACATCAAGGCGGTCGGCACCGCGCAGAGCAACCTGAAGACAAAGACTGAGGAAGTGGCGCAGCAAATGGCGGGCGCCATGGCCGCCCAACGCCGCCGGCAGGGTCCGCAGACACGCGGACTGAGCCGGCCGGACGACGAGCCGCTGCCCAAAGCGATCGAGTTCATGGGGCGCGCGGCAACGGAACTCGAGCGGCTCCGCGTGGCGCCGGCGCTGCCGCACCAGGAGCAGGCCCTGGCGGAGTTGTTGAAGGCCGCGTCCGAGATTCGCCGCCGGCAAGTGGCGATGCAGCAGGCGCGCGGTGGCGGTGGCAACGGCAATCGTAACCAGCCGGACCTCTCGACGCTGTTCGACCAGGAGCTGCGCAAGCGGCAACAAACCAATTACGAACAGCAGAGCACCACCGCCGACAACACGCAGCAAGACAAGCGGGAAGACGATCCGCTCGCGGAGATCCGCGAGCTGGCCCGCCGCCAGGAGGCGCTGTCGAAACAGCAGCGCGACCTCGCGAACAACCCGGGACTCGCTCCGGAAGAAGCGAAGCGCCAGCTTGAACGCTTGACGCGAGAGCAAGAGGAACTGCGCAGGCAAGCCGAGGAGATGGCGAAGAAGCAGCAGGGTGCGCAAGGTGCACGGGGTGCGCAGGGGGCACAAGGTGCACAGGGTGCGGGGAGCCAACAATTACGTGAAGTTGCCGAGGAGATGCGCCGCGCGGCCGGTGATCTGCGCAACCAGGATCCGCAGCAGGCGAGCGCGCGTGGATCGAAGGCGGGGCAGGCGCTCCGCGGACTCGAGCAACAGATGCAGGGCTCGCGTCCGGAGGAACGTCGCCGGGCCATGGGTGATCTCCAGCTGGAGGCGCGTCAGATTGCCGAAGCAGAACGCCGCCTCGGTAACGAGGCGTCGCGAACTGCCCAGGGCACCGCTGGTGACGATGCGAGACGACGACTGGCGGGAGAGCAGGAACGGCTTGCCGATCGCACGCAACGGCTTGGCGAGTCGGTGAAGCAACTGGCCGAACGTGCGGACGACCGTTCTGGCGACGGTTCAACAAGTCGTGCGGACAGTCGTTCCGAACGACAGGCGATGGCCGAGGCGGCGCGAGAACTCGAGAAGCAGAACGTTGCCGGCCGCATGCGGGAGTCGGCGAAGGAGATGAGGAAGGGTGCGCAAGGTGCGCAAGGTGCGCAAGGTGCGCAGGGTGCGCAGGGAATGCAGAGCGCCGCAGAGGAAATCGCGCGGGCCATGGATAAGGTCGCAGGGCAGTTAGGAGCCGCCGCCGGCGACAGCGACACCGAAACCGCCCGGTTGTCCGATCAGCTCTCTCGCGCGCAGGAGTTGCGTGATCGGGTGTCGCGACTCCAGCGATCGATGGAAGAAATGCAGGCTGACGGACAAACGGGCCAACAGGCCAACAGGCCGGGTCAGGCCGGTGGGCCGGGTTCGGCCAGTGGGCAGGCGAGCCGTCAGCAAGACATCCAGGAGCAGATGCGCGAAGCGCAGAAGCTTGCCGAGCAGATTGCTCGCGAGAATCCGGGAATGCAGAAGGGGGGCACGACGCCAGAACAATGGCAGCGCAGTGTGTCAGCCCCCGGCACCGAAAGCTTCAAGCAGGATTTTGCCAACTGGGAATCGCTGAAGAAGAACCTGCTCGTGGCGCTCGACCAGACGGAATCGCAGTTGTCTGATCAATTGCGCGCTCGTGAGAATCGCGAGCGCCTGAACGCCGGCCGTCACGATGCGGTCGGTGATACCTATCGGGCGCTGGTGGATCGCTACTACCAGTCGCTGGCCGCCCCGCGACCGCAGAAGTCCAGGCGCTGATCATGCGATTTGCTGTTGTCCTTCCGTGGTGGGGGTATGCGCTGGCGTTTGGCGCGGCACTCGCGCTCGGATGGATGGCGTACGCGCGCGTGCCGGTGAAGATGACGGCCGGCCAGCGGATTGGCCTGAGTGCGCTGCGAGCGTTGACGCTGATCCTGCTGATCGCGATTCTGCTGCGTCCCGTGGTGATGGTCCCACCGGCGGCGGCCAACAACAGCCTGTTGCCCGTGCTGGTGGATGTCTCGCGGAGCATGCGACTGAATGATGGCGATGGGCCGACCCGGCTCGAACAGGCGCAACAGGCGGTGCGCGGCCTGCAGGCGCAGCTCGGCAAGGAATATCGCATTGAGGTCCTGACGTTTGGCGATGCGCTGGCCGCGGCGACGGACATCGATCGCCTCTCCGCGACCGCCCGGCGCAGTGACCTGAGCGGCGCAATCGCCGATCTCGCCGAGCGCTACAAGCACGACCGACTCGCTGGCGTGGTGGTGCTCTCGGATGGTGGTGACACCGCCCCTCAAGAGGCACGTGACGGCGGGCGCATTGGTGCGCCGGTGATGACGGTCGGGATCGGCAACGCGTCCGCGCCGCGGGATCGCGAGATCGTGAACCTCACGGCCGGCGAGCCGTTGCTGCCAGGCGCCTCGATTGACGTCAGCGTGTCGGCGACGAGTACCGGTTACGGCGTTGAACCCGTCGAGGTGCGGCTCAGCGCCAACGGCCGGCCGCTCGAGGTGCGCCGGCTGACACCAACTTCCAGCGACGCGCCGGTCCACACCGTTTTCACGGTGTCGCCGGAGCCCGGCGTGCCCACGGTCTACACCGCGCAGATCCCCGAGGCCTCCGGCGAGGTCGCACCCGAAAACAACACGCGCAGCGTGCTCGTCCCGCCGCAAACCGGTCGTCGCCGGTTGCTGGTGGTGGAAGGCGCGCCCGGTTACGAGCATACGTTCCTCAAGCGCGCGCTGTCGGATGATCCCGGCCTCGATGTCGATGCCGTCGTTCGCAAAGGGCAGAATGACGATGGGCGGGATACGTTTTACGTGCAGGCCGATCCCTCCCGCATGGCGCCGCTGTCGACGGGCTATCCGTTCAAGCGGTCCGAGCTGTTTGCCTACGACGGCGTGATTTTCGGTAACATCGAGGCGGACTTCTTCACGCGCGAGCAGCTCGAACTCACCAACGAGTTCATCGCCGCTCGTGGCGGCGGCCTGCTGGTGCTTGGTGCACGGTCATTCGAACGCCAGGGATTGATGGGCACCGCGATCGACCAAGCCTTGCCGATTGATCTCACGGATCGCCGCGCCAACATTACGCTCGCCTCGGCGGCCGTGACCGCTGTGGAACTGAACACGCCGGCGTTGACCGTCGATGGCGCCGCGCATCCGGCGACGCGCCTGGCCGTGTCTCCTGACGAGAACCGCCAGAAGTGGTCATCGCTACCGGCGCTCGCGTCGGTCGCACACGTTGGTGGCATGCGGCCCGGCGCGCAAGTGCTGGCGGTGGCGATGAGCGCCGGTGGCACACCGCAGCCGTTGGTCGCGTCCCAGCGCTACGGGCAAGGCCGCTCGGTGATCTTTGCCGGCGAAGCCTCGTGGCGCTGGCGCATGATGAAGCCGGCCGACGATACGAGCTACGAAACCATCTGGCGCCAGCTGGCGCGATGGATCACCGCGGGCGCGCAGCAGCCGGTGATGATCGCGCCGCTCAGTCCCTCTGTCCCCGGCATTACCGATCGGATCAGCATCGTTGTGCGTGACGAGGATTATCGTCCCGTCGCGAACGCGGAAGTGGCGATCGAGCTGACCGCACCCGACGGCGCCAGGCGGCAGTTGGCCGCCGCGCTGTCGAACCCGCAGGACGGCCGCTACGGCGTGGCGACGCGGTTCGATCATCCGGGTGTCTACAAGATCGATGCAATCGCGACACGCAGCGGCGTCCGGGTCGGCACGGCATCGAGGCCGGTGCTGGTGGGCGGCGTTGACCTGGAAATGACGCAGCCGCGACTGAATGACGCCGTGCTGCGGCGCCTTGCGGCCGAAAGCAATGGCCGCTATCTCGCGGTCGCGGATGCCGGCGAATTGCCGGCGCTGCTGCGCGAATCGCGTGCCGAGGCCGGCACGCCCGAGATGCGCGACCTTTGGCACAATGGCTGGAGTCTGCTCGCCATCGTCGGCTTGCTTGCGGCAGAATGGGTCGCCCGCAGGCGGGTCGGTTTGGCGTGAGGTCTTGATGAAGAAATTCTTCGTGGTCCTGGTGTTTTTCGTGGTTGCCTTCGCGCCGGCGAAGACGTTCGCCCAGAACCGGTGGGCGATCCTGGTGTCAGGTGCCTCTGGTGGCGAGAAGTACGCCGAACAGATGGCGACGTGGCGCAACGAGCTTCGCACTACGCTGATCAATCGCTATCAGTTCAAGCCGGAGTTCGTGAAGGTCCTGGTGGACGAAGCCGCCGCGACCGGCGACAAGGGCACGGCCGAGAACGTCCGCCGCATGTTTGCGGAGATCAAGAAGTCGGCGACCAAGGACGACTTCGTCTTCATCGTGATGCTCGGTCACGGCACGTATGACGGCGATGTCGCCAAGTTCAACCTCGTGGGGCCGGACCTCACCGCGAAGGACTGGACCGACCTGCTGGCCGGGATGCAGGGCCGCGTCACGATCGTCAACACCACTGAGGCCAGCTTCCCGTTCCTGGAATCCCTCACAGCCAAGGGTCGCATCGTGATTACCGCGACCGACTCGGCCGCGCAGAAGTACGCGACCGTGTTTCCCGAGTACTTCGTGAAGGCGTTCAAGGAAGCGTCCACCGATCTCGACAAGAACGGCCGCACGTCGATCTACGAGATCTTCCAGGCTTCCAGCGCCGCGGTAAAGCAGCACTACGAGCAGCGCGGTCAGCTCACAACCGAACGCGCATTGCTCGATGACAACGGCGACGGCAAGGGCAGGGAAGCGAGCGCGGAAGGACCAGACGGCGGGGTCGCGCGCATTGCTTATCTTGATTCAGAAGTCGCCGCAGTTGCCGGCAACCCGGAACTCGCCGCGCTGGTGAAGCGCCGCATGGCGCTCGAACAGGCCGCCGAAGAGCACAAGCAACTGAAGGGCGTGATGCCGGATGCCGAATGGAACGCGCAGTTCGAAAAGATGATGCTCGAGCTGGCACAGGTGTCCGCGGAGATACGGAAGAAGTCGTAGCGATTTCGGATTTCGGATCGAGTGGATTGCGGACTATTGCTTTACTTCCGAGATCCGAAATCCGATATCCGAAATCTCAGGATTCGATGGTGTCCCACCACTCCACTTTGGTGCGCTCCGGTCGTTTCATGAACACGACGAGGATCAAACCGGCGACGAAACCTGCCACGTGAGCCCAGAACGCCACGCCGCCTGAGATCGCGTCCTTCTCGAAAACCGGTAACTGGTTCACGCCGTTTAGAAACTGCACGAAGAACCACATTCCCAGGAAGACGATCGCCGGCAATTCGAACAGGAACACGGGAAACGGGAACAGCATCAGCACGCGCGAGTGCGGATAGAGCACGAGGTAGGCGCCCATCACGCCTGCAATCGCGCCGCTGGCGCCGACCATGGGGACAAGCGAGTCAGGCTGGAGCGCTGTCTGGGCCAGGGCCGCGGCAACGCCGCACATCAAGTAGAAGGCGATGAAGCGGCCGTGCCCGAGCCGGTCCTCGACGTTGTCGCCAAAGATCCACAGGAACAGCATGTTGCCGGCCAGGTGCGCGAGCCCGCCATGGACGAACATCGACGTAAAGACGCTGACGAGTGAGAAGTACGCGGGCACGACGCCGAACGCGAGGATGAAGGCGTCCTGGCCGCGCTCGGTCAGCATCAGCTGGAACAGGTAGACCAGGACGTTGAGCGCGATCAGGGTGATGGTGACGCCCGGAGTGGTCCTGGAAGGGATGACGTCACGAATGGGAATCATCGAGCCTTCACGTAGAATATCGTAACGATGCAATGCCGTTCGTGCGGCGCTCAGATCGCCGCCAATGCCCTGATCTGCTACAAGTGCGGCACCGCCACCCAGGAAGCCCGAATCAAGCCGCCGGCCGCCCGCAAGGGATTTGGCCGGGGAACCATTGCCAGCCTGATCCTGTTGGGCCTGGCCCTTGCGGCCGTGGCCCGCGAGGTCGCCTGCGGAAGCCTGTTATGATGGGCTGCCTCTTATGAACGCCCGGCTGGAAGTGAACGACGGCCTCGGCCAGCGCATCGTCCCGCTCAACAAAGACCTGTTGCAGATCGGCCGTCGGACCGAGAGCGATCTTCGTCTGGTGGGCAGCGACGTATCGCGCGAGCACGCCGAGATCACCAAGCAGAATGACGACTGGATCCTGCGCGACAAGGGGTCGCGCTACGGCACCTACGTCAACGGCGAAGCGGTCACCGAGCACAAGCTGACGCACGGCGACAAGGTCCAGTTCGGACGCGCCAGCGGCGCCGACGTGGTGTTCCTGACCGGCGACGGTCCGGTGCACACCGATCGTTCCCACGCCAGCGCGGTCAACGATCTACGTCAGCTGGCGTCGCTGCTCGAGGGGTTGCGCGCGCTTGGCTCGGGCCGCGTGCTTGACGAAGTGCTGGCCATGGTGCTCGACGCGGCGATCGACGTTGCGGGCGCCGAGCGCGGCTTCATCATGCTGGCGCCGACCGATGGCCATGTTGAAGGCAAGGACCTCGACATGAAGATGGCGCGCGCCAAGGGCCGCGTCACGCTGCCAGGCACGGGCTTCAAGACCAGCCGCAAGATTCCCGAAGAAGTGTTCGTGACCGGCGAACTGAAGATCGTCGCCGACCTGCTCGACGGCGACCTGGCCAACGTGCACCTGGGCACCGTGCAGCTCGGCATCCGTCACGTCGCGTGCATTCCGCTGCGCATGGTCCGCTACCTGGACCGCGCGGACATGAAGAGCGAGACCAAGAACATCGGCGTGCTCTATCTCGACAGCCGCGAGAAGGGCAGCCTGCTCGCGCCGCATACGCGCACCGCGCTCGACACGCTGGCCACCGAGGCCGGTGTCGCCATTGAGAACGCGCGCCTGTATCGCGAAACGCTCGAGAAGGCGCGCATCGAGCACGAACTGCGCATCGCCGCTGAAATCCAGAAAGCGCTGCTGCCCGAGGGCAAGCACTTCGGACCGTTCTTCGAATCAGCCGGCACCTCGGTGCAGGCACGCGCGATCGGCGGCGACTTCTTCGATATGCAGGACATGCCGGACGGCCAGTTTGGCTTCCTGGTCGGTGACGTCGCCGGCAAGGGGCCGGCCGCGGCGCTGCTGACGTCGAAGATCCTCGGCATCTTCTCCGCGTTTGTGTCGGTCGGCGACAGTCCCGAGCAGACGGTCGACCACATCAACAAGGTGCTGACGCGCCGCGCGATTGATGCGCGCTATGCGACGCTGCTTTACGGGCAGTTGTCCGCGGACGGCAAGCTGATGTTCTGCAACGCCGGCCACAATCCGCCGCTGGTGTTCGGGCCTGGCGGCCTGCGGCGCATCGAGTCTGGTGGCATGCCGGTCGGCCTGTTCGAGATCGCGCCGTACTCGTGCGACACCATCAACCTGAAGGTTGGCGACTCGATGGTGCTCTACAGCGACGGCGTCACCGAAGCACAGAACGTCGCCGGCGAAGAGTTTGGCGAGGCACGCCTGGTCGAAGTGATGGAGAAGTACCATCGCGGCGGCGCGGACGTCATCCTCGAGCAGATCATCAATGCCGTCAAGGAATTCGCCAAGGGCGCCGAGCAGTACGACGATGTGACGGCCCTGGTGGTCAAGTACATCGGCCCCAAGCAGATCTAGCGATCTGGTGATCTGGTGATTTCGTGATCCCGCGCGTCAAGCTCGCCATCGGACTCTGGCTTCTCCTGGCCGTCGTCGTGTTCAACGTCCGGTTCGACTGGCAGGCCCGCATGGCAGGCCATGCGTTCGTCCGCTCGCAGTTGGATCGAGCGCAACGAGGCCAGCCGACGATATCCATTAACGACGGTTTCCGGCCGATGGTCCGCGAGGCGGCGCGTGAAGCCGGCGGATGGTCCTTGTTCATCGCTGCCACGGGAGCCATCGCTTCCCTGGCGGCCGCTCGCCGGCAAAGAGCCGCGTGATTACCGTTGGGGGCGTTCCGACGGAACGCCCCGCAGGTCGTTGAAAATGCTCGAGTCGCTTATCTACGACTGGAACAAGATCGGCGCGCCGGCCAAACCGCCGCGCGTGATGCTGGATGACGAGACGCTGCGTGACGGGTTGCAGTCGCCATCGGTCCGCACGCCGACCATTGGCCAGAAGATCGAAATCCTGCACCTGATCGACAAGCTTGGCATCGACACCGCCGACATTGGCCTGCCGGGCGCGGGCGCGCACGTGGTGGCGGACGTCGAGCGCCTGGCGCGCGAGATCGTCGACGCGAAGCTGAAGGTCGCTGCCAACTGCGCGGCGCGGACCACGCTCGCCGACATCACGCCGATCGTCGAGATCAGCCAGCGCACCGGCCTGCCTCTCGAGGTCAGCACCTTCATCGGCTCCTCGCCGATTCGCCAGTTCACCGAAGGGTGGAGTCTCGACTGGTTGTTGCAGACCACCGAGGCGGCGATCAAGTTCGCCGTGAAGGAAGGTCTGCAGGTGATGTACGTCACCGAGGACACCACGCGGTCGGACCCGGAAACGCTCCGCAAGTTATACGAGTGCGCGATTCACGCCGGCGCGCATCGCATCTGCCTCGCCGATACCGTCGGCCACGCCACACCCTGGGGCGCGGCGGCTGTCGTGCGGTTCGCGATGCAGGTCATCAAGGACAACGGCGCCGACATCGAACTGGACTGGCACGGCCATCGCGATCGCGATCTTGCAATCATCAACAGTATTGCCGCCATTGAAGCCGGCGCCACCCGCGTTCACGCCGCGGCGTTGGGCATCGGCGAACGGGTGGGCAACACCCCGATGGATTCGCTGATGGTGAACCTCGTTGTCATGGGCTTCATCGATCGCGACCTGACGCCGCTGATGGATTACGTGACGAAGGTCTCCGAGGCGTGCGACGTGCCGATCCCGGATAACTACCCGGTGGTCGGCAAGGACGCGTTCCGCACCGCCACCGGCGTGCACGCCGCCGCCGTGATCAAGGCCTGGAAGAAGGGCGACCGCGACCTGATGGACGCAATCTACTCCGCCGTTCCGGCCAGCCTCGTCGGCCGCGAGCAGGAAATCGAAGTCGGACCGATGTCAGGCAAGTCGAACGTGATGTTCTGGCTGGAGCGCCACGGCATCCCGTGCAGTGACGCCACCGTCGACCGCGTCTTCGCCAAGGCGAAGTCGTCGACGACAGTACTCACCGAAGCCGAGATCCTCGCCGAAGTCTATCGATGAGGTCCGGCTAAAGCCGGACCCTCACCGAAATTGACTTGATTGATCCTGTGAGGGTCCGCCTTCAGGCGGACCTTACGGTTTCAGAAGCCGCGCTTCGATCAGCGGCAGCGACGCGACCACCACTTCACCCACCACCTGCAGGCTGCGCGCGGCGACGGCGTCGATCGTGTCCTGCGCCGTGTGCCACTGCGGGTAGTCGAGGTCGATGATGTCGAGCGAGGGCACGCCCGCCTTCAGGAACGGGATGTGATCGTCCTCGACGGTCGTCTCTTCGTCCATGAACTGCTTGTGGCCAAGCTTCTTCGCCGTCGCCCACACGATGTCGGTGAGCCAGCGCGTCGAATTCATCTCGCGGCGGATGGTCAGCGAGCGATCGCCGATCATGTCGAGCAGGATCAGCGCGCGAATCGACTTGAGTGAACCGGATTTCTGGGCGGCCTGGACGTAGTAGCGGCTGCCGTAGGTGTTGTCGGTGCCTTGCCACTCAACGACCGCTTCCTCGCCATCGAGGAACAACAACTCGTAGGTGAAGGGCAGGTCCTTGCGAGCCTTGAGGACGCGTGCCAGCTCGATCAGCGCCGCGGTGCTCGACGCGCCATCACTGGCGCCGACGAAGCGGATGTCGCGGAACAGCTTGGTGTCGAAGTGGCTGGCGAGCACGATGCGATCGGCGCTCTTGCCGGGAATGGTCGCAATCAGGTTGACCATCTTGACCGGGCCGAGCGGCGTGGCGCCTTCGAACGGCTGCTCGACGGTCTTGATGCCGAGCGCGGTCATTTGCGCCTTGATGTAGTCACGATTCTTGACGTTGGCGGGTGAGCCCGACGGGCGAGGGCCGATGGCGACCTGCTGGCGCAGGTGTTCCCAGGCCTTGTTACTGTCGAAGCCCGGAGTTTGGGCGCTGGGAAAGGCAGTGAGGACCAGGAGAAGTCCGGCTAAAGCCGGACTCCACCGAAACATCCTGTAGGGGCCGGCTTTTGCCGGACCGACAGACCTATCTTGCAGCGATCGGGACGTAGTCACGAGTTTGCGCACCCTCGTAGATCTGTTTCGGCCGCGCGATCTTGGTATCGGGATCGAGCAGCATTTCTTCCCACTGCGCGACCCAGCCCACCGTGCGGGCGATCGCAAACAGCACCGCGAACATCTCGACCGGGAAGCCCATCGCCTGGTAGATCAGGCCGGAGTAGAAGTCCACGTTCGGATAGAGCTTGCGGCTGATGAAGTACTCGTCCTCGAGCGCGATGCGTTCGAGCTCGAGCGCGATGTCGAGGAGCGGGTTCTTGCCCGTGACCTCGAACACCTCGTAGGCCGTCCGCTTGATGATTTTCGCGCGCGGGTCGTAGGACTTGTAGACGCGGTGACCAAAGCCCATCAACCGGCCTTCGCCGGCCTTGACCTTCTTGATGAAGGCCGGGATGTTGTCGACCGTGCCGATCTCCTTGAGCATGCGCAGCACGGCTTCGTTGGCGCCGCCATGCAGCGGGCCGTAGAGCGCCGCGGCCGCGCCGGCCAGGGCCGAGAACGGATCGACGTTCGAGCTGCCGATGTTGCGCATCGTGCTGGTCGAGCAGTTCTGCTCGTGATCGGCGTGCAGGATGAACAGCACGTCGAGCGCGCGCTCCAGCTTGGCGTTCGGCTGGTACTTCACCTCGGTCATCTTGAACAGCATGTTCAGGAAGTTGCCGGTGAAGCTGAGATCGTTATCCGGATAGACGTAGGGGCGGCCGATGCTGTGGCGATACGCGTAGGCCGCGATCGTCGGCGTCTTGGCGATGAGGCGGTGGATCTGCTTCTGCCGCGACTCGGCGTTGAAGATCTGCTTGCCGTCCGGATAGAACGTCGACATCGCACCGACCGTGCTGATGAACACGCCCATCGGGTGCGCGTCGTAGGTGAAGCCCTCCATGAACTTCTTGATGTTCTCGTGCACCATGGTGTGCATGGTGATGGAGTGCGTCCACTTCGCCAGCTGCTCCTTGGTCGGGAGCTCACCGAACAGGATCAAGTAGGCGGTCTCGAGATACGTGCTCTTCTCGGCCAGCTGCTCGATCGGGTATCCCCGGTACATCAGGATGCCCTTGTCGCCGTCGATGTAGGTGATCTTGCTCTTGCACGACGCGGTGTTCATGTAGGCCGGGTCATACGTCGCCAGGCCTGGATCGTCGCCGCCAGTCGTGATTTTCTTCAGGTCGTTGGCACGGATGGTGCCTTCGGTGATCGGGACTTCGTAAGTCTTCCCGGTCCGGTTGTCGGTAATGCTCAGCGTATCGGCCATATGGAGATCCAAATGATTTTAGGCGAGGCGGTGCCTCCAGAGGAAAGAAAAACCTCTCCGGCGTCGCCTCGCGCTGGTTTTCTGGCCCCGCGTCCGCGGGGCGGCCAATTGTCAGGAATCGTAACGATGCGCGCTACGAATCGTTGGATTTCGAGGAATCCGACTGATGGTGCCGCACGTCCTTGGCCGAGAGGATGAAGATGACGTCCTCGGCCACGTTCGTGGCATGGTCCCCGATGCGTTCCAGGTGGCGGGAAATCAGGATCAGGTCCAGCGCCGGCTCGATGGTTTCGGGGTTCTGCAGCATATAGGTGAGCAGTTCCCGGAAAATCTGCGTCTTCAGGGCGTCCAGAGTGTCGTCGGCCGCCAGAACCGCCTCGGCCAGGGGCATGTCGCGCCGCACGAACGCGTCGAGGGCGTCCCTCAACATCTTCTGGGCCAGCTCGCCCATGCGCGGGATGTCGATGAGCGGCTTGACCGGGGCGTGCTGCAGGTAGCGCTTGCCGGCCTCGGCGATGTTGATCGCCAGGTCGCCGACGCGTTCCAGGTCGGTGTTGATCTTGACCGCCGCGACGATGACGCGGAGGTCGGCAGCCATCGGCTGGTGCAGCGCCAGCAGCTTGAAGCAGCGGTCGTCGACTTCCATGTGCAGGTCGTTGATCGGCTCATCGCCCCTTAACACCGCATCCAGCGCCGCATCGTCCCGGTCGATCAATGCCCGCACCGACTCGCGCACGCGCTCTTCCGCCAGCCCGCCCATCTTGAGCAGGCGTTCCTTCAACAGATCGAGTTCGTCCTGAAAGTGCCGAAAGACCCGTTCCATTAGCCGCACCGTCCTGTCACGTAATCTTCCGTCAGTTTTTCAGCCGGGGCCGTGAAGATCTTGTCCGTGCGATCGAACTCGACGAGGCGGCCCAGCCAGAAGAAAGCAGTGAAGTCCGACACGCGCGCCGCCTGCTGCATGTTGTGGGTCACGATCACGATCGTGTAGTTCTTTTTCAGGTCGTAGATCAGTTCTTCGATGCGCTGCGTGGCGATGGGATCGAGCGCCGACGCGGGCTCGTCCATCAGCAGGATCTCGGGACGGATCGCCAGCGCGCGCGCGATGCACAAGCGCTGTTGCTGACCGCCGGAGAGCGCCAGCGCCGAGTCGTGGAGGCGGTCCTTGACCTCGTCCCAGATCGCGGCCTGGCGCAGGCTTTCCTCGACGCGCTCGGCCATCTCGGCCTTCGTCCTGGTCAGGCCGTTGATGCGCAGGCCGTAGGCGATGTTCTCGAAGATCGACTTCGGGAACGGGTTCGACTTCTGGAACACCATGCCGACGCGGCGGCGCAGCGCGACGACGTCGACGCCCGAGCCGTAGACCGACTCGCCGTCGATCTGCACCTTGCCCTCGACGCGCGTGCCCGGGATGATGTCGTTCATCCGGTTTAGCGTCCGCAGGAACGTGCTCTTGCCGCAGCCGGACGGGCCGATGAACGCGGTCACCAGGTTGGTCCGGATCTGGATCGAAATGCCGTCGAGCGCGCGTTTCTCGCCGTAGTAGAAGTTGAGGTGGTCGACGCCGATCTTCACCGGGGTATCGAGGGCGGCCGGCGGATGTCCGCCACGCGCCGACGCGACACCTGCCAGGCTCGCGGGAACAGTTCGAGTCACACCGGTCATACTTCGACTCCGCTCAGTATGACCCTGAGGGTCAATCGAAGGGTCATACGCGTCCCTGACGTTGTTGGCGATCGCGGACGATGATGGCGATCGCGTTCATGCTCAATAGTAATACCAGCAACACGAGGATGCCGGCGGCGGCGTTGGTCTTGAATTCCGCCTGCGGCCGCGACACCCAGTTGAAGATCTGGATCGGCAGCACGGTGAACTTCGACCACACGGTGTCCGGCGCAAACGGGATGTAGGTGAGCGCGCCGATGGTGATCAACGGCGCGGTCTCACCAATCGCGCGCGACAGCGCGAGGATCAGGCCGGTCAGGACCCCCGGCGTCGCCATCGGCAGCACCTGATGCCAGATCGTCTGCCACTTCGTGGCGCCGAGCGCATAGGAGCCTTCGCGGATCGTCTTGGGCACGGTGCGCAGCGCTTCTCGCGTCGACAGGATCACGACCGGCAGCGCCAGCAGGGCGAGTGTGGCAGCGCCTGCCATCACGCTCTGTCCCATGCCCATCAGGCGCACGAAGACGCCGAGGCCAAGCAGGCCGTAGATGATCGACGGCACCGCGGCCAGGTTGGCGATGTTCAGCTCGATGAAGCGGGCCGTGCGGCTGCGCGTGCCGTACTCTTCGAGGTAGATCGCCGCCGCCACGCCGATCGGCAGCGCCAATGCACCGGTGAGCGCGATCACCCAGATGCTGCCCATCAGCGCGTGATAGACGCCGGCTTCGTCCGCGTTGCGCGACGCGATGTTGCTGAGGAACTGGAAACTGAGCCGCGACGCGCCGTCTGAGAAGATGTCGTAGACCAGCGCGCCAAGCGCGGCCAGCGCGACGATCAGGGTCGTCAGCGAGACGATCTGGAACAACAGGTCGGCGTGCTTCCTCATGCGTATTCCTCGCGGAAGCGCTCGCGCAGCCAGGTGCTGATCAGGTTGAGGCCGAACGTCATCAGGAACAGCAGCATGCCGACCGCGAAGATGGTGCGGTATTCGATCGTGCCCTGTGGCGTATCACCGAGGCTGACCTGGACGATGTAGGCGGTCATGGTCTCGACCGGCACGAATGGATTCGCGGTCAAGCGCGGCTGCTGGCCGGCGGCGATGGCGACGATCATCGTTTCACCGACCGCGCGCGACACCGCGAGGATGAATGCGGCCGTGATGCCCGAGAACGCCGCAGGTACCACGACTTTGAGCGCGGTCTGCATGCGCGTGGCGCCAAGCGCATACGAGCCTTCACGCAAGCCGCGCGGCACGGCGCGCATCGCATCCTCCGACAGCGACGACACGAGCGGCAGGATCATCAGGCCCATCACGAGGCCAGGGCTGAGCGCGTTGAAGCCTGACAGTTCAGGCAGGAAGCGTTGGAGCAGCGGGGTGACGAACGTCAGTGCGAAGTAGCCGTAGACCACGGTCGGCACGCCGGCGAGGATCTCGAGCACGGGTTTGACGACGCGGCGGAACCCGCTCGGGGAGTATTCGCTCAGGTAGATCGCGGCGAGCAGTCCCATCGGCAGCGCGACGACCATCGCGATCGCCGAGACCAGAAGCGTTCCGCCGACCAGCGGCAGCACGCCGAACTTCTGGTTGGCAAACAGCGGCGTCCATTCGGTGCCGGTCAGGAAGTCCAGTAGCGGGACTTCGCGCAGGAACTCGTACGTTTCAAAGGCGAGGACCGCGATGATCCCCGCCGTTGTCAGTACTGAGAGCGCTGCGCACGCAAACAGCAGCTTCTCGATGATCCACTCAAGGATCCCGGTCGACTTCACGAGCCCTACCGTTCTTTAGCGAACTTGTCGACGCTCGCGGTGTAGCTCGCTGCACCGAGGCTCACGTAGTTGACTTCGCGGACCAGCTTGTCCGCGTTCTTGAGATAGAAGTCCACGAACTTCTGCACTTCTGGACGCTGCGCGGCCTTCTTCGAGACGTAGATGAACACCGGGCGCGAGAGGGGGCGATAGGTGCCCTTTTCAATCGTTTCCGGGTTCGGCGTGATCGGCCCCTCGCCGTTGTCCGCCTTGCCATCATCCACAGGCACCAGCTTCAGCTTGTCGTGGTTGCCTTCGAAGTAGGCGAAGGGCACGAAGCCGAGCGCGAGTTCGTCGTTGGCGATGCCCTGCACGAGCACGTTGTCGTCTTCACTCGAGGTGAAGTCGCCGCGGCTGGCCTTGGCTTTTCCGTTGATGACTTCGGTGAAGTAATCGTAGGTGCCCGAGTCGACGCCGGCGCCGAAGAGGTGAATCTCGCGATCCGGCCAGCCCTTGCGGATCTGGCTCCACTTGGTGACCTTGCCTTGTGCGTCAGGCCCCCAGAGCGTCTTCAGTTCGTCGGTCGTGATCTTGTCGGCCCAGGTGGCCTTGGGGTTAACGGCGATCGCGATGCCGTCGAAAGCCACCGGCAGTTCGACGTATTCGACCCCCGCCGCCTTGCACGCCTCAATTTCGGTCGCGCTGATGTGGCGCGACGCGTCGGCGATGTCGATTTCCGAGCGGCAGAATTTCTGGAAGCCGCCACCAGTGCCGGAGATACCCACGGTCACCTTGACGTCTTTTTCGACCTTCTGAAACTCTTCCGCGACGGCTTCACTGATCGGGAAGACGGTGCTCGAACCGTCGAGCGAGATGAGGCTGGGACCGGAGCCGGCCGGTGCTGCGCCGGAGCGCGCGTCCTGTGAGCTTGATCCGCATGCCGTCAACGTGACGCTGATGGCTACCAGCGGAGCAATATGTCGAATGCGTAACTTCATGTCCTTAGATTATTCGGCGGTGATTTCGCGGTAGTTTCTGGTGTGTTAAATCGGTGTTACGGGCGGGCTAGCGGGTCAGCGGGCTAGCGGGCCAGCGGGCCAGCGGGCCAGCGGGCTAGCGGGCTAGCGGGCCAGCGGGCTAGCGGGCTAGCGGGCTAGCGGGCTAGCGGGCCAGCGGGCTAGCGGGCTAGCGGGCTAGCGGGTCAGCGGGCTAGCGGGGGGCGGTTACTCTGTCCGCAAGGCGACGGCCGGGTCGACGCGAACCGCCCGCAGGGTCGGCCGGATCGTGGCCGCCAGCCCGGCGAGCAGCAACAGTCCGGCGCTCGCGACCATCGTCGTCACGTCTGTCGCGGTCACGCCATAGAGGAGCGATTGCACGAGCCGGGCGCCTGCGAAGGCGACAGGAATCCCAAGTGTGATTCCGCCGATCACCAGGAGCAGGCCTTCGCGGATGACCATCGCCGAAACCCGTCGCGGTGACGCACCGACCGCCACGCGGATACCAATCTCCCGCGTGCGCCGTTGCACGGCGTGCGACAGCAGCGCAAACAGTCCAATGCACGAGACGATGAGCGCCATCGTGGCGGCGGCACCGCTGACCGTGCTGCCCATGCGCTCGGCGACCATGCTGTTGGTGAAGAGGATGTCGCGAGCGTGGACGCTCAGGACGTGTTCGCGGCCGAGACTTGTCACCGCCTGAGTTGCCGCCGAGGCAAACTGCAGTGGCTCGCCTGTCGTTCGGATGTGCAGCGTGGCGAATGTCGTTTGAGCGAATTGCGTCGACGACAGGTACACCATCTTGGGCTCGGTGTTCCGCACGTTGCCCATGCTGAGGTTTCCGACCACACCGACCACCTGCAACTGAGCGGTTGCCGGCGTCGTGCCGTGCCGAATGACGCGGCCGAGCACGTTGCCATCCGGTGCGATCGCTCGCGCCAGGCTCTCGCTGATGACCGCGACCTTTGCCGTCGCCGCGCTATCGGTCCACTGGATGTCCCGACCGCTCTGCAGCGGCACGCCGGCTGTCGCAAAGAAGCCAGGGGAAACGTACTCGATCATTCCGGCGCTGAGATTCTCGGCGCTACCCGCGAGGCCGACCGGCGCGTCAAACGTCGACGCGTTCAGGGTTCCGAAGTAGCGCGCCAGCCCGGCCGATTCGACGCCCGGCACCGCGAGCGCCCGGTCGATCAGTGAGCGGTAGTACGCACCGGCGTCCATCCCGCGATACCCGCCGGGATTGGCGGCGAGGCGCAACGACAAGAGCCGTTCGCTGTCGTAGCCGCGGTCGATGCTGCGAAGCGTATTGAAGGACCGAACGATCAAACCGGCGCTGAACACCAGGACCACTGTCACGGCGACCTGCGCGATCAACAGCCCCCGAGCCCAGCCGCTGCTGGTCTGCGACGCCGTACGGGTGGTGCCGAGCGCCGCGCGCGTCCGGGTCGCCAGCCAGATCGGTAGCGCCGCGATCACCAGAGCTGCGGTCATCGCGGTGACGATGATGCCCGCAATGACCATGGGGTCCGGCGTGAGGCGAATGTTCCACGGCACGTTGCTGGTTGGCATGAGCGTCAGGAAGGCTGCCGAGGCGAGATAGGCCAGCGGCACACCGACGGCGGCCCCTGCGGCTGAATAGAGCACTCCTTCCAGCGCCAACGGACGGACGACTCGATGCGTCGACGCGCCGATGGCGCGCATCGTGGCAAACTCGTGCGACCGTGCGATGACGCGCGACACCAGCAGTCCGCCAACGTTGATGCACACCAGCAGCAACAGGGTTCCGGCAAGGGCGGCCATCCGCTGCAATGGCGCTGTATACAACCGTCGTAGTGTCGAGAAGCCGCCCGCGATGGGTTCGACGAGCACTCCCGCATCGGCAATGGTCTGCGCGCGATCGGGTCCCGCGGGCATGACCGCTTCGAGGAGCGAGGGCCACAACGTCTTCAGTTGAGACTGCAGTCCGGAGGCCGACGTGCCTTCGGGCAGACGCGTGAGCAGACGGGCATTCGCCATCGGACGGTGCGCGTTGAAGGGCAGGATGAATCCGGTGCTCGTATCAGCAGAGAAGCCGTCGTATGCCGGCGGCATCACGCCGATCACCGTCACGTTGGCGTCAGCGATCTTGACCGTGGCGCCGAGGACATCGGCCCGCCGGTCGAACATCGCCGCCCAGTAGCTGTCGGTGATCACCATCACGGGCTTGCTTGATCCCGTCGCCGGCGCTTCGTCAGGCGTGAACCAGCGGCCCAATGCTGGCACGAGACCGATGACCTGCTCGCAGTCGCCGGTCATCACCTCGCCGAAAATTTCCACCACCCGGCCGCCTGACTCGGTCGCGTCCAGCGCTGACGAGTAGCCGCACCAGCCGCTGGTCACCAGATTTGCCGCGCGCACGCGGTCGACCGCGGCCACTGGTACGCCACGTGCCAGGCCTGCCTTGTCGGTCGACATCACGCTGACCAGCGTGTCCGGTTCAGGCAATGACAGCTGCTTGAACGCCAGCGCGTTCAGCACGCTGGCCATGGTCGCGGCGGCCGCGACTCCAATTCCAAGGATCAGTACGACGCTCAGTGAAAAGCCACGTGCATTGAGAACGCGACGGATCGCGAAGCGCAGGTCCTGCAACATGCGCGGAGTATAGCCGTCTGCCGGCCGGCTAGCGGCGGTTGGGCGGGCGTTTGTGTGCAGCGCGCTGCCGCGTCGACTCGGCTTCGACCGGCCGGGAGTTTGCCACGAGCGCCACGGACGGCGCCGAGGCCCTCCGGAACGGAACCTTTTCAATGGTGACCTTGCGCTGTAGCGCATCGGCAAGGGCGTGCAGCTGCTTGTTTGCCGCCCACACTTCGAGTTCGGCATCGCCGACCGCCTGCACCTTGATCCGGATCTCGCCCATGCGCTCGCGCGCTTCGATGCCCCTGATCACACCGTGGCGGCTGCGATCGAGCGTCTCGGCAAGCCGCAGGAACGACGACAGGATCTCGACCCGTCGCAGCTGCCCCTTGCTCAGATCGCCGAGGCCGATGTGTTCGCGCTTCGGCGTGGCGCGGCGGTGATAGCGGGTGAGCAGCGCGATGATGTCGATCTCGGCCGGCTCGAAGCCGCGCAGGTCGCCGTTCTTGACCAGGTAATACGAATGGCGATGGTGCTTGCCGTAGCTGATGTGATTGCCGATGTCGTGGAGCAGGGCGGCGTATTCGAGCCACTCGCGTTCTGTGTCGCCCAGCTCGTGAATCCGCTTGGTGTAGTCGAACAGCGTGAGCGCAATCGCCGCGACCTGCCTCGAGTGCTCGGCTTCCCAGGCGCACCGTTCAGCCAGCTCGATCACGGAACGGCGGCGCACGTCCGGATAGGTGTCGACGCGGCGGATGTGCTTGCGATGGGCGTGAATGTAGTCGAGCAACACGCCCTCGCGCAGCGCGAGGTCGCACAGCGTAATCTCTTCGGCCTCGAGGCGCTTGAGCAGCGTGTCGAGCAGGATCGCGCCGGCTACCATCAGGTCCGCGCGTCGCGGATCGAGGCCGGGCAGATGCATGCGCTCTTCGAGATCCATTTCGACGGCGGTCTTTCGCAGGCGGCGAAGGCTCTTGGCCGGGACGCGCAGGTTGCGCACTTCCTGCGGCTCGCTGCCGCGGTCCATGGCGGTCGCCACGGTGCCAAGCGACAGGATCGTGCCGGACGTGCCGATCACTCTGTCGAACCCGAGCTCGACGATGCTTTCGAGGTAGCGGTCGACTTCCTCGCGGATGAATTTCGTCATCTTCCGTTCGTCGCGGCTCGAGATGGGATCCGAGTCGACGAACCGTTCGGTCAGACGAATGACGCCGATCTTGAAGCTGCGCGCCGCGTCGACCTGGCTGCCGGAGCCGCGCGTGATCTCCACGCTGCCCCCGCCAATGTCGATCACCACCGCGGGCTTCGGCGTGTCGACGCCGTATACGGCCGCAAGGTGAATCAGCCGCGCTTCTTCCGTGCCGGTGATGATGCGGGCACGAATGCCGGTGCGGCGCTCGATGGCCTTCAGGAAGGCGCCGCCGTTTTCGGCTTCGCGGGTCGCGCTGGTGGCAACCGCCAGGATTTCATCCACCTCATGCGAAGCGGCGAGTCTCGCGAACTTCTTGAGGGCCTGTAAGGCCGCGGTCATGGCCTCGGGCGTGAGCTTCTTGCCGTCGAGCCCGCCGGCGCCAAGGCGCACCATCTCCTTCTCACGATCGACGATCTCAAAAGAGAAGTCCGGCCTGACCCGGACAATGATCATGTGGACGGAATTAGTGCCGATGTCGATGGCGGCAAGGCGCACGATGTAGAATCGAAGTCATCGTAGCATGGAGCATTCGGCCCTCTCCGTCGCACTCCTTCGCCAGCGCCTCGTTTCCATGCTGAAAGCCATGCCTGCGGCGCAGGCGGGCGACGAAACCTCGGTTCACCAGGCACGTGTGGCCTCCAGGCGGTTGCGGGAAGCGCTGCCGGTGCTGGGTGCCCGTGCGGACTGGGACGCCATCGACAAGGCGGGCAAGCGCGTCCGCCGCATCACGCGTGCTCTCGGTCCCGTGCGTGAACTCGACGTTACATTGATGTTACTTGCCGAGCTCGAAGGGAAAGGCACGGCCCCGAGCCGCGCCATAGCTCGTGTTCGCGCCGCCGTGCTCGAAGAACGCCACAAGCGCCGCCGCGCCATGCTCGAAGAGATGTCGCCGATGCGGCTCGAAAAGCTGCGCAAGCGCCTCGTGGAGGTGGCTGCGCCCGAAGTCAACGCCCACGTGAGGCGGAGCGCGCTGGCGGAAGCCGCGCAGCAAGCGTCGTTTCGGGCCAAGTCACTGAAGACGGCGATCGATCGCGCCGGCGGGATCTACCTCGCGGATCGGCTGCATCGCGTGCGCATCGAGGCGAAGAAGCTCCGCTACGCGCTGGAGATTCAGCGTGAGCTGACGCGATCACGATCGACGGCGCGGCTGAATCGCTTGAAGCAGCAACAGGACCTGCTCGGCCGCGTGCACGACCTGGAAGTGCTGATCGAACGCGCGCGTGAAGTGCAGACGTCCCTGCCGCCGTCGAATCGCCGCGCCATGTCGGAACTGAACACGCTGATTCGCGCGGTCGAGGACGAATGCCGCGAGGGCCACGCGACCTACGTGCGCGGGCGCGCGGCGTTGATCCAACTGTGCGATGCGGTCATCGAATCCGATTCGAAACCGAGCGCCGCCTGACTCCCAACCCCTAGCCACCGAGTCCCTACGCCCACTATGGCCGCAACCATTGAGTTGTTTCTCGTCCGTCACGCAATTGCGGCGGAGCGAGGCCCGAAGTATCCCGACGATCGCCTTCGGCCGTTGACGCCCGCAGGCACCAAGAAGTTCGCGCAGTCGGTGCCTGGACTACTGGAGTTGGATGTCGTCGTTGATTTCGTGCTGACCAGTCCTCTGGTGCGCGCGAGGGAGACCGCGCAGATCCTCGCCGCCGGCTTGAAGCCCAAGCCCGCGATCGCGGAGGTCGAGGCGCTCGCGCCGGGTGGACGCCACCAGGCGATCATTGATGCGATCAAGACGCACGCCAAACGCCATCGCCGGCTCGCGCTTGTCGGACACGAGCCCGACCTCGGCGAGCTCGCCGCAAAGCTGCTCGGCGCCAGAGGCATGGTGGAGTTCAAGAAGGGCGGCGTCTGCCTGATCGAAGTCGACGGCGCAACACCGGGAGGGCCCGGCACTCTTCGCTGGATGCTCACGCCGAAGGCTATTCGCGCGCTCGTGCCCTGAGGAATGCCAGGGCCGCAGATGACGCAGAAGGCTCTTGTTGTTATCAATCCCATAGCAGGTCCCGGGCGGACCCGCACGATCGGTGCGTGTATCGACCTGGCCACGCGTGTTCTTGGCGCGAGCAACTACGACACCGAAGTCAAGATCACGACCGGACCCTCAGACGCGGTCAATTTCTCAACTGAAGCTGCCAAGAATGGCGTCGACCTGTTGGTGGCATGGGGCGGCGATGGCACCGTCAACGGCGTGGCGTGCGCGGCGGCGAATGCGAATGTCAACTTTGGCATCGTCCCCGGCGGCTCAGGCAATGGTCTCGCTCGAGATCTCGGCGTGCCGTTCGACCCGCGAGCGGCGTTGAGCCTCGCGGCAACCGGCCGTGTACGCCGGATCGATGCCGGCGACCTTCACGGATCGTTGTTCTTCAATGTTGCCGGCATCGGCTTCGATGCCCGAATCGCCGAGCGCCTGGCCAGCCCGGGCCATCGTCGAGGACTGCTGGGGTACATCCTGGCGACGTACGGCGAGCTGCGCGACTACTCACCCGGCACCTATTCGGTTCGCGGTGCGTTCGATGTGCAAGGCTCCAGGCACATGGCCGACATCCTCGATCACCGCGCGCTGTTTATCGCGCTGGCGAACTCGCGGCAGTACGGCAACGGCGCGCAGATCGCGCCGAAGGCACTGCTGGACGATGGGATGATCGAAATCGTGGTGGTGGAGCCGCAGTCTGGTTGGCGCATCATGCGGCAAGTGCCGGCGTTCTTCCGCGGGACGCTATGCGACGGGCCGGGCATCCTGATGCGCAGCGCGGCCTCGATGGAGATCTCCTCGGCGCATCCGATTCGGTTCCATGTGGACGGTGAGCCTCGTACCGGCCCTGAGCTCATCCGTTTGCAGACCAGGCCCGGCGCCCTGCCGGTAAAGGTAAGTCACTGATTTTACGGTAGTTCTCTCGTACGACCGAAGATTCGTTACCAAGAATTTACCGCGGGGGCCCTCCCACTTGGGCCACGATGACCTGGATGTTCTCGAAGAGCTTGCGCAACCAGGAACACACCCTGCGGTTTTCGATCGATGCGACGCAGACGGGGTGGGAAGTCAGGGAAGAGCGCGACAGCAAAGTCGTGAAGAAGGTGCAGTACCAGGACTGGCACCGTGTGGAGCGCGCCCGGCGCTCGATCTCAATTGAACTGGATGTTCTGCGCAGCCGCGGCTGGGCGGAAGATCCGCAGAGCTAGAATCGCGCCGGCTCTCGGCCGGTGGATCCCAGATCGACCTGCCGCGATCAATCCGGCTTCTTCTCAGTCTCGATAAAGCGATAGCCCAGCCCGACAACGGTTTCGATCTGCTTGCCGGCGGCGCCGAGCTTGCCTCTCAAGCGCCCGACGTGCACATCGACCGACCGCGTTTCGATCATGCGGTCATAGCCCCACACCCGTTCGAGCAGGCGATCGCGCGACAGCACGCGGTTGCGGTTCTCCACGAGGTAGCGCAGCAGTTCGAACTCGCGTCGCGTAAGGCGGATCTGTTCGCCGTCCACCGTGATCGAGACCGCATCGAAGTCGGCGACGAGGTGTTCACCGCGATACACGGGCGGTGGACCTGGATCGTCCGGGCGTCCGCGGCGCATGACGGCACGCACGCGGGCGGCGAGCTCACGCGGGCTGAAGGGCTTGGTGATGTAGTCGTCGGCGCCGGCATCGAGCCCCTGCACGCGATCGCTTTCGGTGGTGCGCGCGGTCAGCATGATGATCGGCGTCTTGGCTGTGGTGGGGCGGGTACGAAGCAATCGACAGACTTCGAGGCCGCCCAGCACCGGCAGGTTGAGGTCGAGGATGATCAGGTCCGGCGCCTGCTCACTCGAAAATTTCAGCGCCTGGTCGCCGCTCGAGGCGATTTCGACCGTCGCGTCCCCCCTGCGCTCGAGCGTGTGCTTGATCAAGCCGGCGATGTCGTTTTCGTCCTCGACAACGAGCACGCGCGTCTTGTCCGCACTTCGGGAAGGGTGTGCGCCGCGTAAGGGTGATGGCATTGAAGTGGCTTGCATCCGTCATCAAAGTAGTGGTTGCAGGTTTCCAGCCCATGACGGAGGCGTTAATTCTGAGTTACACGGCAGAATTGCTCATTGAGGGAGTGGAAGATTGGTAATTGTTGGGTGATTGGGTGATTGAAGATTGGGATTGAAGATTGGGATCTTACCGTTTGCCCTTTGAGCGGCTCATGGCCGTTCTCCTGGATGCCGAGAGGATTGCCACGAGTTCGTGAGCTTCCTGTCGGAGGGCTGACAACGCCAGATTCTCGGATTGCCGGGTGACGGCGAGTTTATGCAGCCAGCCGGCGCATTCGTCTGCCTCCTCCAGCGCAATCGACAGCTTCGAGATGAACAGCGCGCGGGTCTGCGCGCGGCAGGCCGCGTGGTAGTTGGACGCCACCGACGTGCCTGCGCGGTGCAGTTGGAGGGCGAGTTGGGCGGGTGAAAGGATCCGGCGGAAGCGTCTTGCAATAATTGATGATGTCGACCGAGAACTTGTCGGTTCTTGCCCGCAGTTGGTCTGGTGTCATGACCGCGTGTGGGTGCACGCCAGATGCCGTCAGCCGATCGAATGACCACTCCGTGTAGGTGCTTGGAAACGCGGCATTTCCCCGATCACGTGATCCGATCGCCCAATCGGACAATCGCAGAATTTTCAATTTGGTCACGTGTCCGGTGGTCGTTTGTTACTCCGGCGAGTCATGCTGACCTCCCAGCGTGACCATCTCCGTCATCGTCTGTGCCCATAACGAGGAGCGATTCATTGCTCCGTGCCTGCACTCGCTGCTTGCCCAGAGCCGCCCTCCCGACGAAGTCCTCGTGATCAACAACGCCAGCAGCGACCGGACCGGTGATGTGGCTCGGCGGATACCGGGTGTGCGTGTTGTCGACGAGCCGCAAAAGGGGCTGGTCATGGCGCGTGAGCGTGGCCGGCGGGAGGCCCTGGGCGAACTGCTGGTCTATATCGACGCCGATTGCCGCGCCCCGCTGACATGGCTCGAGTTGGTTGAGCGCCGGTTTCAGGCAAACCCTTCGCTGATCGCGCTCTCGGGCAGCTATCGGTTCTACGACTGGGATTGGGTTGGGCGCACGTTGTTGCGGGCGTACGACTTCACCCTTGGTCCGGCCACGCACATCCTGGTCAAGTACGTCATGAAGATCGGTGTCGTGTTCTACGGCGGCAACTTCGCGGTGCGCGCCGACGCACTCGATCGCATCAACGGCTTCGATACGACGATCGAGTTTCACGGTGAAGACACCAACGTCGGTCGCCGCCTGTCGAGCGTCGGCAATGTCGAGCTGCGCAACGACTGTTTTGTCCACACGTCCGCGCGCCGCTACAACGCGATGGGCAAGGGCGCCGTCTTCCGGCTCTACGTCCGCAACTTCTGGTCCGAACTGCTGCATCATCGTCCGAAGGACACCGCCCACCTCGACGTACGCCACTAGATTTTGCCCGATCGACAACTCCAAGCCACGGAGTTGTTACCGGGTTAGGGCACTCTGCCTTACAGCCATTCGACAAGCTCATGGCTGTCCTGAGCGACGTCGAAGGCTGAGAGAAAGGTGAACTCGTGAAACTCGACGCACACGTCCACACCACACACTCGGGCAAGGCGACCGTGTTTCCCTTCAACCATTTTGTCCGCGAGTCGTACAACACGCCCGAAGGTGTGTATGCGACAGCGAAGAAGCGCGGCATGGACATGGTGACGATCACCGATCACGACCAGATCAGCGGCGCGCTCGCCCTCGGCGATCGAGGCGACGTGCTGACGGGATGCGAGGTCACAGCCGAGTGGCCGGACATCGATCTCTGCGTGCACGTCAATGTCTTCGACATCACCCCCTGGCAGCACGACGAGATCCAGCGCCTGCGATGCGATGTGCGCCAGTTGATGCCGTACTTGCATCAGCAGGGCATTTACTCCTCGCTCAATCACGTGGCATCGGGCATCAACGGCCCGCTGACCGCGACTCACCTGGCGGCGGTGCTGCCCTGGGTCGACGGTCTGGAAGTCATCAATGGCACGCGACAGCCATCGCAGAATCGCACCGCGGTCGGCCTGGCCGCGGCGGCCGGCAAGCACACGCTCGGCGGCGGCGACTCGCACACGGGGCGCGGCATTGGGCTGACCTGGACGGAAGTGCCGGGCGCCCGCACGAAAGACGAGTTCATGACGGGTTTGCGCGCCGGCCGGGGCATCGCCGGCGGCGCGCACGGTGGCATCCGCACGATGAGTTCGGATCTGTGGAGGTTCGCCGGTAATTTCATGTCGGAGGCCGTGACGACCGCGGTGACGAAGCCCGCCGACTGGCGCGGCTATGCCTGCACCTTCGGCGGTGTCTTTGCCTTGCCGATCCTCCCGCTGCTGGCGGTGGCGCCGTTCATCCACTTCGTCCACGAACAGCGTTTCAACCGCGACCTGATGCACGACCTGATCGCGAAGCCCGCGGTGGCCGAGCGCTTCGCCGCGTCTCTCGCCGCGTAAGACACCAACACGCGGCCTTCCGCCGGGCCACGGAGGCAGGGAAGCACAGAGAGTTCATTTGAAATTCCAGTGCTGCTTAGCGGCGCTGGACTTCCATTAATTGCTCCGTGTCTCCGCGCCTCTGTGGCCGCGCCGAACGCGGCAAGCGAACAGTTTCACTTAGCGTCACGTCAGCGTCATATCTGCTTCACGCTCACCCGATATTTTCTCTGCCGAGGTATCACCCCGAATGAAACGAATCTTGTTTGTCTTGATGGCCGTCGTGTTGACGGCTGCTCCCGCCTGGGCTCAGTTTGAGACCGCTACTGTGGTCGGCACCGTCAAGGATTCGACGGGCGCCGTCGTGCCTGCGGCAAAAGTGACGCTCACGAACACGCAAACCGGCGTCAGCGCCGAGCGTTTGAGCGACGCCAACGGCAGCTACGAGTTCTTCAACGTCCGCATCGGCTCCTACATCGTCACTGCCGAGAAGGACGGCTTCTCGGTTGCGCTCACCGACAATGTGCAGGTCACCGTTGGCGCCCGCCAGCGCGTCGATCTGTCGATGGCGGTTGGCCAACTGAACGAGAAGATCGAGGTCAGCGCGCGAGCGGTGCTGTTGCAGACCGACTCCAGCGACCGCAGCCAGCTGATCACCGCCGAGCAGACGCGAGCGCTGCCGCTCAACGGCCGCGAATACTCCGCGCTCACGCTGTTGTCGCCCGGCGCGAGACAGTCGTCGATCGGCGCGTCGCGCGAGGCGTCGTTCAACATCAACGGTCTTCGCTCCACGTTCAACAACTTCCTGATCGACGGCGTAGACAACAACGCCTACGGCACCAGCAACCAGGGCTATTCGAACCAGGTGATGCAGCCGGCGCCGGATGCGGTCGGCGAGTTCAAGGTCGTCACCAACAACATGAGCGCCGAATACGGACGCTCGGCCGGCGCAACGGTCAACGTGGCCTATGCGAGCGGCACCAACACGGTTCGCGGCTCGGTGTGGGAGTTCGCACGCCGGACCGAGTTCAACGCCACCGGCGCGTTCCGTCCGGCCAACGGCGTCAAGCCGGCGTTCGACCGCGACCAGTTCGGCGGCGTGCTTGGCGGTCCGATCCTGAAGAACCGCATGTTCTTCTTCTCGGACTTCGAAATGCTGAAGCAGACGCGCGGCGCAAACGTCTTCTCGACGCTGCCGACGCTGGCACAGCGCCAGGGCCTCCTGTCGGTGGACGTCCGCAATCCGCTGACAGGTGAGGTTTACCTGGCCGGTACGCCGATCCCGATGAGCGCCTTCGCCCGCAAAGTCTTGAATGACTTGCCGCAGCCCATCAACTCGGGCACCGCCAACAACTTCATGCTGCTGGGCAACCAGACCAACGACACGCCGAAGGCGGGCGGCAAGGTGGACCTGCAGATCAATCCGCGGCTGTCCGCGTTTGGCCGCGTGGGCTGGCGTGAAGTCGACATCTACGACACGCCGTCGATCTCTGGCCCATCCGGCGGCGGTGGCAACTCGCAGACCTACGTGCGCAACAAGCAGTTCTCCGGCGGCGTGACCTGGCAGCCCGGCGGCGCCTCGCTGCTCGAGGTGCGCCTCGGCTGGTCCAACACCGAAGCCGGCAAGGATCCCAACGCGGTGGTCAACAAGGAGCTCGGGGCGCTCGAGGCCTACGGGATCAGCGGCTTGCCCACCGATCCGCGCGTGTCGGGCGGCTTGATGACGCAGCAGATCACGGGCTTCAGCGAACTGGGCCGACAGGCGACCAACCCGCAGTGGCAGTATCCGACGGTGCTGAACCCGAAGATCAACTACTCGTGGCTCAGCGGGCGTCACTCGCTCAAGACCGGCTACGAGTTCCAGAACATCAAGACGCAGGTCCAGGACGTCAACCCGCTCTACGGCCGAGATACTTATGCCGGCCAGTTCTCGCGTCCGAGCGGGGCCGCGGCGAACAATCTCTATAACCTCGGCGACTTCATGCTCGGGCTGCGTTCGACTTACGCGTTGAGCAACATCCTGGTCGCCGATCTCGTGCAGAACATGCACTTCATGTATGTGCAGGACGACTGGCGCGTCAACGATCGCCTGACGCTGAATGCCGGCCTGCGTTACGAGTACGCCACGCCGTGGGTGGAGGAGAACAACATCCTCTCCAACTACGACCCAATCGCGAAGCGCATGGTGATGGCGAAGGACGGTTCGCTGAAGGATCGCTCGACGATTGACCCGGACCGCAACAACTTCGCGCCCCGCCTGGGCCTGGCGTATACGCTGACGCCGCGCACCGTGATGCGCGCCGGCTGGGGCGTCAGCTACGTGCACTTCCACCGTGCCGGCGGCGGCAACGTGTTGCCGATCAACGGCCCGCAGGTGATCAACGCGGTCGTGGTGCAGACGGCGACGCAGTCCGACTTCCGCACGACGCAGCAGGGCTATCCCGCGGGCTTGACCAATCCGTCGCAGTTCAATCCGCTGGCGGCGAACATCACTTACATGCCCTCGGACTACCGGTCGAGCCAGGTGCAGAGCTGGTTCGCGTCAGTGCAGCGCGAACTGTGGGACGGCGCCCTCCTCGATGTCGCGTATGTCGGCAACAAGGCGGACGGCATGCTGCTGTTTGCCAACTACAACCAGGCGGCACCGAACAACGCGGCGGGCACGCTGACGTTGCAGCAGCGCCGCCCGATCCAGGAGTTCGCCGACGTCACTTACGCCTTCAACGGCGGCAAGTCGCGCTACCACTCGTTCCAGGCCAAGTTCGACTGGCGCATCGGCGGCAGCATCTCGATCCTGAGCTCGCTGACGCTGTCGCAGGCGAAGGACAACGGTGCCGGATCGCTCGAGAACGCGAACGGCAATTTCCCGGCACCGCAGGACATCAACAACCTCGATGCGGATTACGGCCTGTCGGCGTATCACGAGCCGTACAACAGCTCGACGAGCTTCGTGTTCGACCTGCCGTTTGGCCGGGGCCGCCGCTACATGAGCAACGCGAACCGCGTGGTCGATCTGTTTCTTGGCGGCTGGCAGGTGGCGGGCATCAATCGCGTGATTCCCGGCGAGCAGGTGACGCTCACTTACACGCCGACTGCAGCGCAGCAGGTCTCTGGCATTCAGCAGGACTTCCGCGGCGCGAACAACTACCGGCCGAACGTGATCGGCGAAGTGCTCACGCCCGAGGGGCAGCGCACGATCACCAACTGGTTGAATCGCGACAACGTGGTGGTGCCGACCGACCCGAGCCAGCCGTTCGGCAACGCGCCGCGCAACAGCGTGCGCGGACCGCTGTCGTGGACGGTGGACCTGGCGCTGTCGAAGCGCATCGCCCTGCCGTGGCGCACGAGCGCGCTCGAGCTGCGAGGCGAGTTCTTCAACTTGCTGAACCGAGTGAACTACCGGGCCCCGAACGGCAACCGCAGCAGCGCGGCGTTCGGCACCATCACCTCGACCTATGACCCGAGGGTGATACAGCTGGCCTTGAAGGCGAGCTTCTAACGATCTCGGATTTCGGATCGAGTGGATTTCGGATCGAGTGGATTGCGGATCGAGTGGATTGCGGATGATCGACGAATCATCCGAGATCCGCTCGATCCGAGGTCTGAAATCGTCGCCTTACCAAAACCCCAGGAATTTCCACCACGCGAAGCCGGCGGTCAGCCAGATCGTCACGTTGGCGACCGAAACCCACCAGCCGACTTTCCACCACTCAGCCCGCGTGACGTAGCCAGTGCCGAAGAGGATCGGTCCCGTGGTCGTCCCGTAGTGGGTGAGGCCCGCGGTCAGGTTCGCCAGGCACATCAGGCTGTAGACGGCCAGTTGCACGGGCACGCCAATGCCGATCAACACGGCGACGAATGGCGGGAACATCGCGAGCATGTGCGCGGTGATGCTGGCGAAGAAGTAGTGCGTGTAGAAGAAGATGATCAGGATCGCGACCAGCACGACCTGCCAGGGAATGCCGACGAACATGCCGCCGATGTATTCCGCGAACACGCGCGTAGAGCCGGTTTCGTTCAGCAGCTCGCCCATGCGCAGCATGCCGCCGTACCAGATGAACACGTCCCAGGCGGAGCGTTCAGCGGCCGCGGTTTGCCACGTCATGGTGCCGGTCACCAGCAGCACGCCCAGGCCCCCAAGTGCGACGAAGGTGGGATCGAGGCGATGAAACACCGTGGTCAGCCATAACAGGCCGACGCCGGCAAACACCGCCAGCGTGATCCACTCGCTTTGGCTGAGCGGCCCCATCTTCTTCAGTTCGGCCCGAGCGAAGTCCGGCGCCTCGGGCGTGTGCGTCACTTCCGGCTTCAGGACGCGATACGTGATCCACGGCACGACCAGGCACGACAGCAGGCCTGGCACGATCGCAGCCATGAACCAACTCGGGGCGGTGACCGTCACGCCCGTGAGCTTCTGCGCCAGGCTGGCGCCAAGCAGGTTGCTGGCCTGGCCGGTGATGAACATCGCGCACGCGACTGCAGATCCCTGATACATCGCGGCGATCAGATACGCGCCGAGCCGCAAGCGCGTGCCGTCGGGCCGGGAGTCGAACAGCTCGGCGATGCTGCGCGCCACCGGCAACACCATGCCGGCGCTGCGCGCCGTGATCGACGGCACCCCCGACGCGAGCGTGACGTCCGTCATCTGCAGCGCATATGCGACCCCCAACGAGGTCTTGCCGACCATCCGCACAAACAACAGGGCGATGCGCCGGGCAAGGCCGCAATCCAGCATCGCCTTGGCGATCAGCATCGCGACAATCACCAGCCAGACCGACGGCTGCGCGTAGCCGCCGAGCACCTGCGCCATTGGCGTGCCGGTCGCTGCCCAGGCCGTCAGGCCGATCAGGACCAGCGCCGAGGCGTGGATCGGCTCGCTCACCATGCCGGCGATCACGCAGATGAAGATCGCCGTCTGTTTCCATCCCTGCGGGGTGATGGTGGCCGGCGCCGGAATGATGTGCGCGATGACGAGGTACAAGACGACGAGTGCGGCGAGGCCGCGATTGCGGGACATGGGCGGGGGGATTGTATCCCGCCTTCGCTCAGGGCCCGATGCTCGGCCTGAGCTACGGCGGGCAGGCCCGCCTTCTCGAATAAGCTAGCCGCTGTGAGATTCGTCGTTGCAGGACTCGTGTCGGCGGCGATCGTGCTGGTGTCGCCGTTTATGGGACAACTGCAGTCGTTCCTGCGCCGTTCCCTGACCACGCGCCAGTACGTGTTGCTGTTCGGCGTCAGCGTCCTGGTCGCCGTCGCCGGGGCCATCCTGTACGCCGCCACTCGCATCCGCGACCGGCAAGCCGCCGGATACGGCACGATGGCCGCCGCGCTCGGAATTGGCGGTGGTTATCTGTGGGCGATCGGCACGCCGTGGCCCGAAGTGAACGCCGTCGAGCGGGTGCACTTCGTTGAGTACGGACTGGTCGCGCTGTTGTTTTACCAGGCCCGATTGCGCCAGGGCTCCGGTGTGGCCAACGCGCCTCACGACTTGTCGTTGTTCCTCGAGCCGCTCCTGCTCGGATTCATGGTCGGCACGCTGGACGAATTCCTCCAGTGGTTCATTCCCGTGCGCGTGGGCGAAGCGCACGATGTCTTCCTCAATCTGGTCTCACTCGGATGCGGGTTGATGTTCGCGGCGGCATTGCAGCCACCCGAGCGCTTCTCGATGACGCTGCGTCCGGAGACCCGCCGGCAGGCGGGGATCGTGGTCGCCGTCGTGTGGCTGGTGTTTGCGACGTTTGTTGACCAGGTCCATCTCGGTTACACGGTGTCGATCGATGGCGGCGTGAGCTTTCGCTCGCACTACACCGCGGCCCAGCTCGATGAATTGCAGCGCGATCGCGCGGCGCGCTGGCGTACCAATCCTCCCACGATCCTTCGCCGCCTCTCGCAGGAAGATCAATACATGGATGAAGGGCTGTGGCATGTCCGCGCGCGAAACACCGCGGAAGGGCAGGACACCTGGCGCGAGAACCTGATCCTCGAGCGCTTCTTTGCGCCGGTGCTCGACACCGCGACCTACGCCTCGCCTACCGGCCATCGCTGGCCCGCCGAGCAGCGGGCCAACGTCGAGAAGGTCGTCGATTCGAACGCGCCGGCCTATGTCAGTGCGGCCGAGCCGTATCCGATCGTCACCTGGTCGCACACGGTGTACTGGAGCGTGGTCGCGGCCGTGGCGCTTGCGTGCCTTGCAACATCGATGTTTGCGAAACGTCAAACAAACGTCGAACCGGGTCAGTAAAGTCGTTCTTACCAACAGCGTTCGCTCAACGGATAAGAGCGCTCCTGTCTCCTCCAGTTACCCTGCTGCGGCTTACGAGAGGCCGTCAGCAGGGCCTTTTTATTTTCGGAGGATCGCGGCCAGGTCTTCGTACTGATCGGTCGCGATCAGGTCCACGCCCGCGTTGATGGCGGCCTGCCAGCGTTGCCGCACTGCCTCGATTGAGCCGAAGTTGTAACTCGCCGTCCACCCGCGGCTGGCCGCCGGCGCATGCCCGTTCAGGGTATAGAACCGAATCATCAATCCCTGCGAGTGCGCATACCCGACCACGGTCTTCAGTCGCGCCTCGTCGTCTGCCGTCCAGGCGCCGGCCTTGGTTGGCCCGCCTTCTTCGATCACCGCCCACGGGAAGTTCGTCCAGCGGCGGTACGATGTCGCGGCGGCCGGCATCAGGGCCTGCGGTGTGGCGGTGATGAGAATCCTGGCGCGCTCGACCTCATCCTTCGTCTGCGGGACCGCGGGAGGAGGAATCGTCCCGAACAGCAGATTCACGCCGGTCGACTGCGCCCATTCCGAGAAGTCCTTTTCCTGGTCCTTGCCGTTCTCCGTAAGAACGATCACCGGTCCGGGCACCAATGGACTGACGCGGGAGGCGTCGTTGCTGAAGGCGGCGGTCGTCAACCACGCACGATGTTTCGCCAGCAAATCCCACACGGCCTTATGGTGCTCGCGCTCGTTGGTCTTGAAGTCGAGATGCAGGACGAGGACGGGCCAGCTCGCCTTGTTACCCGCCTTCAATGCGCCTTCGACGATCGGGCGCACACGATCGAAGAAGTGGCGTTCGAGCGTCGGCTCGGTCCCGCTCAGGATGTCGTCGTGTGAGACGACGGACACGTCATTGCCGTTGATCTTCGCGAGCGCGACGTCCTGCTCGATGACGAGTGGTCTGGCGCCGGTCGCGATTGCGCGATCGATGCGGTCCGGATACTGCCCCTCGTCCGGATAGGCGTTATGCGCGTCGAGCAGTGTCCGGCCGCCGAGGATTTGAGGGCGCACGACGGTCTGGGCCCCAGTCACCGCCAAAGCCACGAGGCACAATGCCAGGGTTCGTAGTACGACTTTCATGAGCGCATCCTGAGTTTGATCATGGCCATCGCGGCCACTTGAAGGAGGGTGAGTCCGTTGCCGATCATCAGCGGCCACGACTGGCGGAGCACGCCGTAGGCGAACCACAGCGAGACTCCGGTGCCAAACAGCGCGAGCATCGCCCACGACAACTCGCGGCCGCCCATGTGCCAGGTGCGGACCACCTGCGGCACGAATGCCACCGTGGTCAACACCGCGGCGGTGAATCCGATCCATTCCATGTCCAGCGTCATTCGACGCTACATATTACGTCCCTAACTGGCGCGACGCTCGAGAGACGGATGATGCAAAGAGAACGTCATGTTGCGGTCACTTCCACGCGATAGCGTGAAGGAAACCGACGTTTGTGTTCGTCCACTATCCGCTGCAGGCGGTCGCCCCGACCGAATACCGCGATTTCGGATTGCATACCATTCTGAAGAAGCATGGGTCTACAATCCAGCGGGTGATCTCGGGCCATTGGCATCGGTGGGTCGATGCCGGCACCACGTATGGGCCGCCGCACCTCGTGATCGCCTCAACCCGGTACGACGCGGACGCTTATTTGATTCTCGAAATCGACACGAAGACCGTCAGCCATCGCGCGCTGAACCTGGACCTGGTGGAGTGGGACACCCACTTCAGCCGTCCGTGCGACGCAGCCGTCACGCTTTTAAGGAGAAGACTCGACGCATGAGAGCTCATTGGATTGTCGCCGCCCTGTTTGCGGCGCTGTTGACCCCCGCCATCGCCGCCGCCCAGTTCGACACGGCCGCCGTGCTCGGACGCGTAACCGACCAGTCAGGCGGGCTGATTCCGGGTGCGACGGTCACGCTGACAAATCAGGCCACCGGGATCCAGGCCACCGCCGTCTCGGATGCCAACGGCGCATACCAGTTCCTCAACGTGCGCCCGGGCACCTATCGCATTGAAGCGGAGCTGTCGGGATTCGCCACCGCGGTGGCGCCGGACGTGATCGTGACGGTGGCCTCGCGCCTGCGCGTCGACCTGTCGATGAAGGTGGGCGGTGTCGGCGAGACGGTCGAAGTGCGCGGCGTCGCGAAGATCCTCGAGACCGAGTCGAGCGACCGCGGACAGGTGATTCGACACGAGCAGGTCGTCAACCTGGCGCTGAACGGCCGCAACTATGCCGACCTGGCGCTGCTCAGCCCGGGCGTGCGCCAGTCGTCGATCAGCACGTCGCGTGACGCGTCGTTCAACGTCAACGGCATGCGCAGCGCGCTCAACAACTTCATTCTCGACGGTGTCGACAACAACTCGTACGGCACCAGCAACCAGGGCTTCTCGAACCAGGTCGTCCAGGTGTCGCCTGACGCGGTCGAGGAGTTCAAGGTGCAGACCAACAACTTCAGCGCCGAATACGGCCGCGCCGGCGGCGCCGTCGTCAACGCGACGTTCCGCAGTGGGACCAACCGGTTCCGTGGCACGGCGTGGGAGTTCAATCGCAACACCTCGCTCAACGCCACCGGCTTCTTCCGACCCACGACCGGCGTGAAGCCGACGCTGCAGCGCAACCAGTTCGGCGGCGTGTTCGGCGGCCCGATCGTGCGCGACCGCGCCTTCTTCTTCGCCAACTACGAAGGCTTCCGCCAGGAACAGCGCACCATCACGTTCTCGAGCGTGCCGACGATGGCGTTGCGGCAGGGCAACATGGGCAAGCCGGTGGTGAATCCGCTGACCGGCGAGGTCTACGCCGATGGCATCATCCCGGCATCAGCGATCACCCCCTTCGCGCGCAAGGTGCTGGACGGCCTGCCGCAGCCAACGCGCGCCGGCATCTCGAACAACTACGAACTGCTGCCGAACCGCGAAGACAAGAACAACAAGTTCGACATCAAGGTGGACCAGCAGATCAACGCGTCCACCAACGTGTTCGCGCGCTTCAGCCATCGCAAGGTCGACAACTTCGAGCCGCCGCCGATCGCAGGCGAGACCAGCAGCCCGGCGAATGCGTACGTCCACGTGCTCAACCAGCAGTACGCGCTCGGATTCACGCGCACGCTGACGTCGGCGTCACTGCTCGAGTTGCGCGCGGCGGTGAATCGCACCGAGGCCGGCAAGACGGCGTATGGCACCGGGACCGCGAACATGCTGCAGGCCTACGGCATCACGGGCCTTCCCACCGACGCGGTGTTCAGCGGCGGCTTGACCGAGCAGAACGTGACCGGGTGGACGGCGTGGGGCCGCCAGAACAGCAATCCGCAGTACCAGAACCCGTTTGCCGTTGACCTCCGCGTCAACTACTCGTGGGTGCGCAGCGCGCACACGCTCAAGACCGGCTACGAGTATCAGCGCATCAACACCGAAGTCGATGACGTCAACCCCAAGTACGGCCAGGACAGCTATGCCGGCCAGTTCAGCCGCCCGGCCGGCGCCGCCGCCGACACCGCGACCTACAACCTCGCGGACTTCCTGATGGGCGCGCGCAGCAGCTACGCGCTCGTCAATCCGTTTGTCATCGAGCTGCGCCAGCGGATGCACTTCGCCTACGTGCAGGATGACTGGCGCGTGTCGCCGAAGCTGACGATGAACCTCGGCTTGCGCTACGAATTCGCGACGCCGCAGTGGGATGCCAACAACAAGCTCACCAACTTCGATCCGGCGACTCGCACGCTGTTGCAGGCGAAGGACGGCTCGATTTACGACCGGTCACTGGTGAATCCTGACAAGAACAACCTCGCGCCTCGCGTCGGCCTGGCCTACAGCATCGACGACCGTACCGTGCTGCGCTCGGCATACGGCATGAGCTACGTGCTCTTCAACCGCCTCGGCGGCGAGAACCTGCTGCCGTTCAACGGCCCGCACGTCGTGCCGGTGTCGATCACGCAGCAGCCGTCGCAGGGCCTGTGCACCGCGAACCAGGCACCGACGACCTGCTTTCGTCCAACGCAGATGGGCTATCCGGAAGGTCTGAATGTGCCGGCCAACTACAACCCGATCAACGGCCGCGTGAACTACATCCCTTCGGACCTCGAAAACGGACGCATCCAGAGCTGGCACGTGACGTTGCAGCGTGAGCTCGGCGCCAACTTCGTGGTCGATGTGGCGTATGTCGGCAACAAGAGCGATCACCTGATGATCCTCGCCGACATCAACCAGGCTCGCGCCAACGCGGTGGGCGAGAACGCCACCCTGCAGGCGCGTCGTCCCATCCAGGGCTACCAGTTCATCCAGTCGGCCTTCGATGGCGGCAAGGGTGAGTACCGCGCGCTGCAGACCAAGGTCGAGCGCCGCTTCGACCGCGGCTTCTACTTCCTGAACTCGTTCACGTGGTCGCGGGCGCGCGACAACGCGTCCGGCCACCTCGAGACGGCCAACGGCGACAACAGCCGCGTCAACTACGCCAACATCGACGGCGAGTTCGGCGTGTCCGGCTACGACCAGCCGTACAACAACACCACGACCGTGGTGTGGGAGCCGCCCATCGGCCGCGGCAAGTGGTGGGGCGACTGGCGCGTGTCGGTGGTCAACACCATGACGAGCGGCCTGCCGGTCAACCTGACGTTCTCACCGGCGGCGAACATGCAGGTCAGCACCGTGGTGACGCACCGCCCGAACATCAGCGGCGACATCTACGCCTCCGATCCGTCGGCGGCGCAGTGGTTCAACCTGGCCAACATCACCGTGCCGACCGACATCTCGCAGCCGTTCGGCAACGCGCCGCGCAACGTTGCCCGCGGACCGGCGCTCTACTCGATGGATCTCGGCATCCACAAGGACCTGAGCCTTGGCGGCAGCCGCCGCGTGCAGATGCGCGTGGAAGCGTTCAACGTGCTCAACAAGACCAACCTGAGCTCGCCGAACAGCAGTCGCTCGAACGCGGCCTTCGGCACCATCACCTCGCTGGCGATTGCGCCGCGCCAGGTGCAGCTGGGCATCAAGGTCGACTTTTAGGAGTTGGATCGCAGACGCTCTACCAGCAGCCGGACGCGCTGATCGATATCGTCGATGATCGCGTTCACCGTGTCCGGCGGCTGGCCCTTTGGATCCTGGATCGGCCAGTCATCGCGGCGAGTGCCCGGCACCACCGGGCATTCGTCGCCACATCCCATCGTAATCAGCCACTGAACGGTCGACGCCAGCTCCGGCGTCAGCTTCTGTGGTGTCTGCCCCGACAAGTCGAGTCCACGCCTGTGCATCATCTCGAATACTTCGGGATGGACGCGTGCTGCGGGGTTGGTGCCGGCTGAAATCGCGCGGGCCGTCATCGGGTCGGCGTGTTTATTGAAGAGGGCAGCGGCGATTTGAGATCGGCCTGCGTTGTGGACGCAGGCGAAGAGCACCGTAATCACGACGCCTTCAGCGCGACTTGCAGGCGACGGTCGTCCTTATTCTTGACGGTGGTGTGTGTCAGCGCGTGGAGCGCGGCCTTGATGACCGACGCGATCACGGGGTTGTCCACCTTGGCGAGACGGTAGTGCATCCAGATGCCGTCACGGCGCGCTTGCACCAGTCCAGACTTCTTCAGGTAGGCGAGATGTCGCGAGGCTGTCGGCTGCGGCACATCGAGGCTCGCGTGAATGTGGCACACGCAGATCTCCTCGTCGCCAAGCAGGGACAAGATCCTCAATCGGGTCGGATCCGCCAGCGCGGCATAGACGGTCGTGAGGTCGTCGAGGTCCTTGATATGCGGCGCCGGTTTGGTTGAACAGCAGGAGCTTGACATATTCGCGTAAGCGAATATAGGATGCATTCCAGACATTCGCTAAAGCGAATATATCGAAATAGGTTCAGAGGTTCAAGGGTTCAAGGGTTCAAGGGTTCAAGGGTTCAGGGGTTCAGGGGTTCGACTATGAGGCAGTTGCCTGTAGCGATTATTGGTGCCGGGCCGGTCGGCCTTGCGGCCGCGGCCCATCTGGCGCGTTACCGGCAGCCGTTCGTCGTGCTCGAGGCCGGCGCGGCGGCGGGCTCGTCGATGCGTGAATGGGCGCACGTGCGCACATTCTCGCCGTGGCGGTACATGGTCGATGCCGCCAGCCGGGAGTTACTCGAAGACACGGGATGGCGCATGCCCGAGGCGGAACAGTTGCCTACCGGCGGCGAGCTGATCGCCCAATACCTGACGCCGCTGTCGCGTCATGCGGCGCTCGCGCCACATATCCGCTACAACGCGCGTGTCACGTCGGTGGGGCGCAAGGACTTCGACAAGGTTCGTACCAAGGGCCGCGACGAACAGCCGTTTGAGATTCGGCTGGCTACCGGGGAGGCCATCGATGCGCGTGCGGTGATCGATGCCAGTGGCACCTGGTCGAAGCCGAACCCAGCCGGTTCCGGCGGTGTGCCGGCGGCAGGTGAGCGCGAGTGGACCACCCGAATTGCCTACGGCATTCCCGATGTGCTGGGACACGATCGCAATCGCTATCAAGGCAAGGGCATCGTGGTCGTCGGCAGCGGTCACTCCGCCTTCAACGTGATCCTCGATCTGCTGACGCTGGCCGAACAGGTCCCGGCCACGCGCATCACGTGGGTAATGCGACGCGACAACCTCGACTCCGTCTGGGGCGGAGGCGCGTCGGATGCGCTCGAAGCTCGCGGTGAGCTCGGGCAGCGTGCCAAGCGGGCGTACGAAGCGGGCCGACTCCACGTCGTGACGCCGTACCGTATTCGTGCGATCGCGCCGACCAGTGCGGCTTTGCAGATCAACGGGACGCGGAACGGTGAAGCGCAGGCGTTGATTGCCGACCAGGTCGTCGTGTGCACCGGGTTCCGCCCGGATCTCGCGATGCTGTCGGAGATTCGGCTGGGGCTGGATCCGTGGCTCGAGTGTCCAACGGCGCTCGGTCCGCTGATTGACCCGAATGAGCACAGCTGCGGCACGGTGCGTCCGCACGGCGCGCGCGAACTGGCGCACCCGGAGAAGGATTTCTACATTGCCGGTATGAAGAGCTATGGCCGCGCGCCGACGTTCCTGATGGCGACGGGCTATGAACAGGTGCGTTCGATCGCCGCCATGCTCGCCGGCGATGTGGCCGCGGCCGAGCGCGTGGAACTGGTGCTGCCCGAGACGGGTGTCTGCAGCACGGACGCGGTGACTGGTGCGTCGAGCTGTTGTGGCACGTCGCCGGTCAGCGTGTCCACCGCCACCGTGGTTCGGAATCTCAACGCGCCACTCCCTGTCGTGGCATCGGGATGCTGCGGCGGTCCCGCACCTGCCGGTGCGGATGCGTGCTGCAGCGATGATGCGACCGCTAAGGCCGAGGGAAAGCGCGGTTGTGGATGCACCGCCACGTAATCTGGGCAATCGGCTGCGGACAGCTGGTCAACTGGGGCGTGATGTATTTCGCGTTCGGCGTGCTGCTCGTGCCGCTCGAGCAGTACCTCGACGAGCCGCGCTGGCTGGTGGCTGGCGCCTTCTCGTTGAGCCTGCTGGTTTCCGCATTCGCCGCTCCCGCCGTTGGGCGCCTGGCGGATCGCGGGCAGGGGCCGGCGGTGATGCAGGCCGGTGGCCTCATCGCTTCCGCGCTCCTGTTCGGATGGTCGGCGTGGCCCTCTCTCTGGTCCACTTATCTGGTGTGGGCGTTGCTCGGGTTGTGCGGCGCTGCCATCCTCTACGAGCCGGTGTTTGCGATCGTCGGTCGCGCCTTCAGCGATCCCGCCGGCCGCATGCGCGCGATTGCGACGGTGACGGTCATGGGTGGATTGGCGAGCTCCGTGTTTCTTCCCGGCACGGCGGCGTTGACCGATCGCCTGGGCTGGCGCGGTGCCGTCATCGCGATCGGCATGCTGATCGGGCTGACCACGCTCGTTGTCCGGCGCATCGCGTTCAGCGATCTCGAGTGGTCCACGCAAACGATCCGCGACGCGATCCTGAGTGAAGCCGACGATGGCTCGACCGAGACATTGCCGCATCTCCATCGGTTCGCCGCCGTGTTCGCCGTGTCGGCGATTGTGAATTCCGCGGTGGCCTCGAACATGGTTGCCGCGCTGATCGATGGAGGATTCGCCCCGACGCTGGCGGCGTCGGTTGCGGGGCTGTTCGGGGTGATGCAATTGCCCGGACGCATGCTGATGACGACACCGTCGTTCACGCCGTCACCGGTCCGGCTCATCCTTGTCAGTTTTGCGTTTCAGGTTGTGGGTCTCGTCGCCCTGATGGTGCACTCCACTGCGGCACTCGTCGCCGGCGTGATCCTGTTCGCGATCGGCGCAGGCTTAACGACGCTGGCTCGGCCGTACTGGGTGCTGCATTCCTACGGTCCAGATCGCGCGGGGCACGCGAATGGCGTCATCGCCCGCGCGCAGCAAATCGCTCGCGCTGCCGGCCCCGTCTCAGCAGCAGCGGCCGCCGGCGTGACCGGTTATCCGATCGTGTTCGGCGCGCTGGCATTCTTGCTCGTCGCAGTCATGACAGTTATCGGGGGTGATTCGACAAAACGGTAACGGATTTGCTTGGAACCGGGTGACATCGGCGCAAAACACCGCGCCCTCATGTGCAATTGCACACTCTGTGTAGTGATGTGCCCCAACTATGACCTTGCCGCCCGACCAGAATGACGCCAAGGAGCCAGATGAGTCGGTTGCAGTCGTGGTGATTTGCCCGATCTGTTCGGGCAGGATGGATACGGTCTATCACCGCCATCATCAACGAGTGGTCGTCTGCCTCGACTGCCAGTCAGGACTCACAATCCCCACTACGGCGTGGGAAGTCGCCCAGATCAAGCGCGACGCCAAGCGTGTCGACTGAGCTAGTCGGCCATTTTCGACACACTTGTAAATTTTCGGCCCTACCTATTGAAGTAACGCAGATTTAACCTTACCGTTACAAGGTCGTCGCCGCTTCATGGGTAATCGCATCCTTGCCATCGGCAGTGTGATCGCAGCGACCTTCCTGGCCGTCCAGCAGATTTCTGCCTTCAATCCGGAAAAGGCGGCCGCTTCCCATGTCAGCGTGACGCATCCAATCCTGGCCGCGAGCCTCGAGCGCTTTTCGGCGGAGAGCGTATCGTGGCGAGACGCGATGCGCGCGGTTGCGGCCACCGGCCGGAAGACGGTCGTCGTGACCCCGGAGGATGTGACCGGTTTTGACTCGCAACTGCTCGCGCAGGCCCTCGCACTGTCGGACGAAGAATCCCGCGTCGACACCGTCCTGGTCGTCGTGAACCTCGCGCTGCTGCAGCGTTTGTCCGGGTTGCCAGTGGAAGCGGTGCAATTCAAGGACGACCTCGATCGCATCATCGCGCACGAGGTGTTCGGGCATGCGGTGCCGTACTTGCTGGCCGGTCACCTTGCGGGGGGGTGCAGCGATCCCGTCGCGGGCCAGCGCGCCACGGACGCGTGTGCCATCAAGCGCGAAAACCAGATTCGTAAAGAGGGGGATTAGGTCGGCGCCTCGAATACGGCCGCGACAGCCTGACGTTGGCGCGCCGATATGAGAAGTGAGAAGTGAGAAGTGAGAAGCAAGTTGCCTCTCACTTCCTACTACCTACTTCCTACTTCCTACTTCTCACTTCTCACTTCTCACTTCTTACTTCCTATTTGGTGATTGCGCCGCAGACGATGCGGTCACCCGCGTTGCCCGAGGGATCGGTCTTCATGTCGTCAGCCGCGGCGTGGATCATCAGCGCGGTGCCGCCATTGGCGTAGATCGAATTCGGCTCGGCGCCCATTGTCACGTTCTTGTTGACGATCGTGGTCTTGGCGTTGCCCTTGGCGTCGACGGTGAAGTTCGGCATGTCACCGGCGTGCGAGCCGGCCGGGTTCTGCATGCCGTGCTGCTTGGCGCCCGGATTGAAGTGACCGCCGGCGGTCGTAAACGGCGCCTCACACTTCGGGACGGCGTGGAAGTGGATGGCGTGCTCGCCCGGAGGCAGGCCGTGCACATCGAGATCGATCGACACGCCGCCGCCCTTGGCGGGCGAGATCATCGCCATGCCGACAGCGTTGCCCTTGGCATCCTTGAGATCGACATGCTTCATCTGCGCCGACACGGCGGCGGTTCCAACGAGACAGGCTAATGCGAGAACGGAAAAGATGCGGTTCATAGGGCTCCTCTGGCTTCCATCATAAACAAAACGGGGCCGCCCCGGAGAGGAGCGGCCCCAAATTCTGCAGGTGCGATTCCCTGCGGCGTCCGTCTCCAGCCGGACTGTCCGCTAGAACGTGTAGCGCAGCGAAATCTGCGTCTGGCGCGCGGTGCCGAGTCCGACCGTGCGGTTGAGCGGGCCGAGCATGAAGCCGAACGTTCCGGCCTGCGCGTCCGTGAGGGCCACGCCTGGCGTGCCGTTGGGCAGCGTCGCGGCCGGGTTCTCGTAGTTGAGCCGGTTTGCGATGTTGAAGATCTCGACGCGGAGCTGCACGCCCTGCGCGTTGGCGAAGCGGAAGTCTTTGCTGATCATCAGGTCCGCCTGCCAGAAGCCGGGGCCACGCAGGTAGTTGCGCGGCAGGTTGCCGAACGTGCCGGGCTGCGGGGTGGCGAACGCGGCCGGGTTGAGCCAGCGCACGCCGTCCTTCAGGTACGGGTCCACACCGGGAACCAGGTCCGGACGTTGCGTGCCGCGGCTGTTGCCGCCGGGAATGTTGGTGACCGTTACACCGTTGACCGTCGCGTTGTCCGGACGCGACATCACGACGTTGATCGGCACGCCGCTGCGCGCGTTGACGATACCGCCGATGCGCCAGCCGCCGGTCAGCAGACCGTCGCCGGGAACCAGATACACCACCGAACCGTTGAAGGTGTGCGGGATGTCCTGCGGGTTGACCCCGTACTCGCTCTCGTAGTCGAACGTGTTCTGCGTGGTGGCCGCTTCGTTCGAACCCTGCGTGGTGCCGCGGTTGCGCGAGAACTGGTACTGGAAGCCGCCGGTGAAACCGGCGCGAAAGCGCCGCGTAGCGCTGACCTGCAGCGCGTCGTACTGGGCGCGGCCGCAGCCGGTTACCGGGGAGCCGGCGATGGTGAGGCCATCGACGCAGCCGGCGGTCTTGTAGTCGATCTGGCCGTAGGTCGGCTGCAGGCGGGTGCGCGTGTTGATGTTCAGCGTGTTGCCGACGCCACGCAGGAACATGTCCTTGCCCTGGCTACCGGTGTAACCGATGGTGAAATTGATCTCGCCGGGCAGTTCACGCGACAGGCTCGCGCCGTACTGCATGTTGTATTCGTTCGGATAGTGGTGGGTGTAGCCGCGAATCGAGAGCAGGTTGGCGAGCTGCGATGACGCCACCGGGTAGGCGAGGCCGTTGTTGGGCACGTCCGCGGTCTGCACGCGGCGGCGCTCGATGTAGTTCTCGATCGGCTGGATGCGATCCTCGAACTGACCGGGGCCGTAGAACAATCCGAAGCCGGCGCGGAGCGCCGTCTTGTCGTTGATCTCATACGCGGCCGAGAGGCGCGGCGAGAAGTTGTTCTTGTCGGCGTCATAGAAGGACGAACCCTCCGGCGCGAAGGCGTTGTCTTCGACGAAGAACGGACGCGCGCGGCCTTCCGCTTCCTTGACCACCGAGTAGTAGTCGTAGCGAAGGCCAAGGTCGAGCGTCAGGCGATCGCCGGCCTGCCACGTGTCCTGCGCGAAGCCGACCGCGTACCACTGCTGCGGCCTGAACACCGGCGAGTCCACCGACACCGCGACGGCCGCGGGGCGGTTGTCGATGAAGTCGTTGATGCTATTGTAGGTGATCTCGGTGCTGCCGAGGAACTGGAAGTCCGACTCGATCTTGCGATACTCGCCGCCGAACTTCACGGTGTGACGGCCGCGCGTCCAGGTGGTGGCGTTGTTGAGTGCGATCGACTGCGGGTCGAACTGCGAGCCGGTCGTGGTCGACGCCGACGTGGCGCGGATCAGCAGGCCGCTGCGCGCGATGCCCGTGGAGCCGCGCGCGTCGATCGAAGACGACGTGAACGTGCCGGAGAGCGACACGCCAACCGGATCGTAGTTGGCCTGGTTGCTGAACGCATTGGCGCTGGTCTTCGGCGCGTTGTAGCCAACCTTCAATTCATTGACGAAGTTCGAGCCCACCACCGACTGGTGATTCAGCACGACGTTGATCGGGTTCTGCTCGGCGCGCACGCGGCGCGCGGTGACGGTGCGATCCGGCGTGTCGACTTCACCCTTGCTGTAGAGCACGCGGGCGTAGGTCGACTGGGTGTTGCTAAAGCGATGATCGAGACGGAACGACAGGGTGTTCTCGTCCTGCTCGGCGGTGCTGCTGAGTGACGCAAGACCGACCAGCGGATTCGAGGTCGGCTGCGTGGCGCGCGGGAAGCCCGCGAGGAGCGGCGCCACGGCGCGGGTGCGATCAGCGGACTGGCCGGCGCCGGTGCCCACCGGTTCGCCTGCGGCAATGCGGCGCAGCGCCTCATCGCTGGGCACGGCTTCGGTGAAGGAGAGGCCGGTCTTCTGGCGCAGGCCCTCGAAGCTGAGGAAGAAGAACGACTTGTTGTTCTTCAACGGGCCGCCAATCGAGCCGCCGAACTGGTTGAGTTCGAGCTGCTGTTTGGCTTCGCGCTTGCCGTCGGCGCCAATGTACTTCGTCGCCGCATCCATCGCGTCATTGCGGAAATAGTCGAACAGCGAGCCGCGGAACGCGTTGCTGCCGCTCTTGCTGACCACGGTGATGTTGCCGCCGGCGCCGAGACCGCTTTCCGCTGGAGCCAGGCCCGAGTTGACGCGGAACTCCGCGACCGATTCCATCGACGTCTGAAGGCGGAACTGCGATCCGGTGGCGTTGAGGTAGCCGGGGCTCGCGTCCCACACGTAGGTGCCATCGACGCCGTCGTAGTTGAGGTAGTTCTGCTGGTTGGACTTGCCGTTGAAACGAACCGACGCCCATCCGCCGTTACCATCGCTGGTCGCGCCGGTCGCGAGCGTCATCAGGTTGGCGAAGTTGCGTCCGTTCACCGGGAGGTTCTGCACCTCTTCAGGCGACACGTTGACGCCAATCTTCGCCGATGAGAGGTCGAGGACCGGCGCGGATGAGGTGACCGTGACAACCTCCTGGACGGTGGCGACGCTGAGCACCACCTCGACGCGCTCGGACTGGCCAACGCCCAGCACGACCTGGCGTGTCTGGGGACCAAAGCCCGCCAGTTCGATCGTCACGTCATACATGCCGGGGCCAAGGTTGGTGATGGCGTATGCGCCCTCACCGTCGGTGACGTCAGTGCGAATCGCACCGGTCGCCTTGCTGGTCACGGTGACCGTCACGCCGGGCAGCGTGCCCTGGCTCTGGTCGAGCACCTTGCCGGTAATACGGGATTCAGTCTGCTGCGCCAGCGCGAGGGCCGGCACCGCGGTGCACGCAAGAAGAACAACTAGGGTTCGGAGAGCTTTCATGAACGGAAACGGTACAAAGCCCGGCCCTTCGGCCTTGTGACACGACTGTTAATTCCGTGAAAACTGGATGCGGAGACAGTTTTGGGCGTTTCACCCTTGCCGACGTAACGACAACGTAACGACGGTGTGACATAATTCCGCCGTGCGCTTCCGCCTGATTCCCCGCGAAGAAAAGTTCTTTGCCGACTTCATCGTCCTGGCCGACCGGATCGTTTCCGGTGCCACCTTGCTGGAGCGGATGCTGGCCTCCGACCCGCCGAACTGGGACATGGCGCTCCAGATCAAGCAGATCGAGTCGGAATGCGACGGCCTGACGCACAGCATCATCCAGCGTCTGAACTCCACATTCGTCACGCCGATCGATCGCGAGGACATCCACGCGCTGGCGAAGTCGCTGGACGACGTGATGGACGCCATTGACGCGGCGGCGACCGTGACGCGGCGCTACCGCATGTCGCAGTTGCGGTACGGCGCCCGCGAACTGGCGTCGCTGACATGGCAGTCGGCAATGCAGGTCAAGGTTGCGGTCGAAGCGCTGGAACGCAAGAAGGACGTGCATCAGCTCGCGGTCGAGGTGAACCGCCTCGAGAACGCGGCTGACGATGTGCATGACGAAGCGCTACGGCGGCTGTTCGAGGAAGAGAAGGACGCGATCACCGTCATCAAGTGGAAGGAAGTCCTCGACCTCCTCGAAGAAGCCACCGACCGCTGCGAGGACTGCGCCAACGTCCTCGAAGGCGTTGTCGTCAAGCACGGGTAGCGCGGGGTGGACTACGCACTCGTCATCCTCGTCATCGTCGTTGCGCTGATCTTCGATTACATCAACGGCTTCCACGACGCCGCCAACTCCATCGCCACCGTCGTCTCGACGCGCGTGCTGTCTCCCGGACAGGCCGTGATGTGGGCGGCGTTCTTCAATTTCGTCGCCGCGTTCGTATTCGGCACGGCGGTCGCCAAGACGGTCGGATCCGGCATGGTGGACGTCACGGTGGTAACGACCTCGGTCATTCTCGCCGGCCTGATCGGCGCGATCGTGTGGGACCTGATCACCTGGTACTACGGGCTGCCGACGAGTTCGTCGCACGCCTTGATTGGCGGGTATGCGGGCGCCGCGATTGCCAAGGTCGGCATGGTCGCGCTCATTCCGAACGGATGGACGAAGACGCTGATCTTCATCATCCTGGCGCCGATGATCGGCCTGACGCTGGGCTTCACCCTGATGGTGATCCTGTTGTGGCTGTTCAAGGGATTTGCGCCGTCGCGCGTCGACCGGCACTTTCGCAAGCTGCAGCTGCTGTCGGCGGCCGCGTACAGCCTCGGCCACGGCGGCAACGACGCCCAGAAGACCATGGGCATCATTGCCGGCGCGATGTACGCCGGCGGCATGATCTCGGAGTTCTACATCCCGTTCTGGGTCGTGCTGGCCGCGCATGCGGCGATCGCGCTGGGCACGCTGGCCGGCGGGTGGCGCATCATCCACACCATGGGATCGAAGATCACGCGCCTGCAGCCGGTCGGCGGGTTCGCTGCTGAAACGGCAGGTGCGATTTCGCTGTTCACGGCGACGAGTCTCGGCGTCCCGGTCAGCACGACGCACACCATTACCGGCGCAATCATCGGCGTCGGGTCGACCCGACGGCTGTCAGCCGTGCGGTGGGGGATTGCCGGGCAGATCGTCTGGGCCTGGATCCTGACCATTCCCGCCTCGGCCGCCATCGCCGCCGGGTGTTTTTACATCCTTCACCTGGTCGGCCTGCCATAGCCTGAGTTTTCCCGCATAATGGGAATACAGGTTCCGTGTCAGCACCGTCAGACTCTGCGTTAGCTCACCCCGACTCCGGCTCCCACGACAGCAGGCTCCTCCCGCTCACGTTGATGGCGCTCGGCGTCGTCTTCGGCGACATCGGGACCAGCCCGCTCTACGCCCTCAAGGAATGTTTCTTCGGCACGCACTCGGTGCCGCCGACGCATGAGAACGTGCTTGGCATCCTGTCGCTGATTCTCTGGGCGCTGATCCTGATCATTTCAATCAAGTACGTCGCGCTCGTAATGCGAGCGGACAATCAGGGCGAGGGCGGGATCCTCGCGCTGACCGCGTTGATCCCCGGCAAGGGCGCAACGGCGGAGAAGTCCGGATCGCGCCTGGCGGTCGGGCGCCCGATCCTGGTGGCGCTCGGGATTTTCGGGACGGCGCTGTTGTACGGCGACGGCATGATCACGCCCGCCATCTCGGTGCTGGGCGCGGTTGAAGGCCTCGAGGTCGCCGCACCGGGCCTCCACCCGTACGTGGTGCCGATCACCGTCGGCATCCTGGTCGCGATGTTCAGCATCCAGAAGTTCGGCACGCACCGCGTCGGCGTGCTGTTCGGGCCGATCGTCATTGCGTGGTTCCTGTCGCTGGCCGCGCTCGGGCTGTCGTGGATCTTCAGGGCGCCGGCGGTCTTGGGCGCATTCAATCCGGTCCACGCCCTGACGTTCTTTGAAGCCAACGGCTACATGGGCTTCGTCGTGCTCGGCTCGGTCGTGCTCGCGGTGACCGGTGGTGAGGCGCTGTACGCCGACATGGGGCACTTCGGCCGCAAGCCGATCCGCCTTGCGTGGTTTGGCCTCGTGCTGCCGTCGCTGATGATCAACTACCTGGGCCAGGGCGCCATGCTGCTGGTGAAGCCGGACGTCGAGCATCCGTTCTTCGAGCTGGCGCCGTCGTGGGCGCTCTATCCGCTGATTGTCCTGGCGACGATGGCGGCGATCATCGCGTCACAGGCCCTGATCTCCGGTGCGTTCTCGATTACCCGCCAGGCCGTGCAGCTGGGACTCGCGCCCCGCATCGACGTGCAGCACACGTCGGCGAGCGAAATGGGGCAAGTCTACGTGCCGCGCGTCAACTGGGCGTTGATGGTGGCGACGGTGCTGATCGTGATCGGCTTCAAGTCATCCGGCGCGATTGCGGCGGCCTACGGCATCGCCGTGACGCTGCTGATGATCATCACGGTCTCGCTGTTCTTCGTGGTGGCCACGGAGCGCTGGAAGTGGCCATTGCCGCTGACCGCACTGCTGCTCGGCACCTTCCTCACGATCGAAATCGCGTTCTTCGGCGCCAACGCGCTCAAGATCATCGATGGCGGCTGGCTGCCGCTGGCGGTGGCGATTGCGATCTTCACGCTGATGACGACGTGGCGTACCGGCCGCAAGATTGTCGGCGAACGCCTGGCGCAACGCGCGGTGTCGATCCCCGACCTGTTCAAGATGATGGAGTCGATGAAGATCGCGCGGGTGCCGGGCACCGCGGTCTACATGTCGGGGCAGGGCGCCGGCGCGCCGCCGGCGCTCGTGCACAACCTGCAATACAACAAGGTGCTCCACGAGCGCGTGGTGCTGCTCAACATCATCACGCTGCAGCAGCCGCATTGCTCCGACGAGGAACGCGTCGTCGTGGAACCGCTCGGAGACGGACTCTACAACGTGAAGCTGTTCTACGGTTTCATGGAAGATCCCGATGTGCCGCACGCGCTGTATGCCGCCGCCCGAGAGCGCGGGATGAAGTTCGATTTTCAGGACGTGGTGTATTTCCTGGGACGCCAGACGATTCTGGTCACGCACCGTCAGGGCATGGCGATCTGGCGCGAGAAGCTGTTCGTGCTGATGTCGCGCAACGCCGTGCGCGCGACGGCCTACTTCCGCCTGCCGCCCGAGCGCGTCGTGGAACTCGGCGTCCAGGTTGAGTTGTAGGAAGTGAGAAGTGAGAAGTGAGAAGTGAGAAGGGAGAAGGGAGAAGGGAGAAGCGCGGCACAGGCTTTGCTCTCTTGCTGCCGTGCATCGAGACCGCCCGCCGTCAATCGAAGCCCGGACCTACGCCTTCGCGCTAGATCTCATCAAAGCCTTTAGAAGTACTTCCATACTCGATCAAGCGGATCGCGTCTGTTGGCATCAGCTGCTCAGGAGCGGCACTTCCGCGGGCGCGAACTCGGCTGAGGGGACCGGCACACAAAGCAGGGCGGATTGGCGGGTGAAACGTTTTATCGCGTTGAAAGAGATGCGAGAAACGCTGTTTTGGCTGCGGCTCATTCGTGACGCGTCGAAGAGCCCACGCCCGGAGCTGGAACCGTTGATCGATGAGGCGAATCAGCTGGTCGCGATTCTGACCGTCATTGCCCGCAAGGCTCGCTTAAAACCCGCTGGTAGTTAGTTCCCTCGAGACCGCGGATCCGGGTATCTACTTCTCACTTCTCACTTCTCACTTCTCACTTCTCACTTCTCACTTCTTACTTCTTACTTCGGCCGCCCGGCAGGTAGCCCGCGCGCGTGCGAACACGATAGTCCGGGTGCCTGGTGACGACTCTCACGCGATGAAATCGAGGGCCGCCCGAGTCGGTGGGATAGAAGCCAATCGTGTATTGCTGGCGGATCTCGTCGGCGATTCTGGTCGCGGCGTCTTCAACCTCACGCATCGTTGACGCCACCACGACCGTTCCGCCGGTGGGTTCCGCGAGGCGTTGCAATGACGGGACATGAATCGCGCCCGCGCGCGATGCGACGTTGAGGCCGAGCGCGTAGAGCAGCACTTCACCCTCGCGCAGGGCTTCTTGGGCCTTCCTGGTTGGGTCGTCGAGGCCGTTGGCTTCGAACACATCACCGCGCCCGCCGACGCGCAAGCCCTGCCGGGCCGCGGAGATGATCGAGTTGTCCGCGCCGTCGGTCATCACCAGCATCGCGCGTTTACGATGCGGCGTATCTCTGATGAACGGGACCATGTCGGCCACCGCACGAAACAGCTCGGTGCCGCCGGAGGTGGGCATCGCCCGCAGCGAGTTGATGATGCGCTCCTCGTACGGGCGCCAGCCGATCATCGTGCGGCGCATGCTGTCGAATGTGGAAATGCTCCACAGGTCCGAGGGCTTGAGCGATCGGCCGAGTGCGCCTGCGGCGCGGATGGCTGCGGCAATGCGCTCGCCGGTCATGCTGCCGCTCGTGTCGATCAGGACGCCGACGCTGATCGGTGCCGGTTCATCGGAGAACACCGCGACTTCCTGCTGGGTGTCCTCGTCGAACACCACGAAGTCATTCTTGGTGAGGCCGCGAACGATCGACCCGTCCGGCGCCTGCACGGTGACATCGAGATAGACAACTTCAACACCGGACTTGAATTGCGGTTGGTCACTGGAGGCGAGGGTAGTGACGCCGGCCAACGCGACAAGGAGGAGTGCGTATTTCATGGGGTACGGGGCAGGGTGACGGTGAAGAGGGCCCCGCCGCCGTCCTGGTTTGATGCGGACACTTCACCGCCGAGCACGTGCACCAGGTGCTTCACGATCGACAGGCCCAGGCCTGTGCCCGGGCGCGTCCGTGACTTGTCCACGCGATAGAAACGTTCGAACACGCGTCCGAGTTCATCCGGAGAGATGCCGTGGCCGGTATCGGCGACGGTCAACCGGAATGTGCCTTCGGTGGCATCCGCGCGCACGTCGATCGCGCCGCCCTCGGGGGTGTAATTGACGGCGTTCTCCACGAGGTTGCGGGCGATGTCGTGCAGCTTCGCGGCGTCGGTGGTCAGCATCGCCGCCGCCGGCGCCACCGTCACGGCGATCGTCTGCTGCTTCTGCGCCGCGATGGGCTCGAAGTCGTTGGCAATGCCTTTCAGCAGGCCGCCAATGTCGCAAGGCACCAGCTCGACGCCCTCCTGGCCGGCATCGAGTCGCGCGAGCCGGAGCAGGTCCTTGACCAGCCGCTCCATCCGAGTGGCATGACGATGAATGATGTCGAGGAACTTCTCGCGCGCATCCGCATCGTCTGGATCATCGAGCAGCGCTTCGGCGTAGCCCTTGATCGCGGTCAACGGTGTTCGCAATTCGTGAGAAACGTTCGCGACGAAATCGCGCCGCACTTGATCGGCCTTTCGCAGTTCGGTGATGTCGTGCATCACCAGCACCGCGCCTCGTCCGGCCGAGACCACGGGAGCCACGCGCGCCACCAGTACGCGCGTGGTATCGCGCGTCACGGACAGCTCGATGCCATCGGTCTCTTCGCCCTGCAGCGCCTTGCCGATGTGCTCGACGATGCCGGGATGGCGGATGGCCTCGACGTAAGAGTGGTTGATCGAACCCTTTTCGAGTTTGAGCATGCGACGCGCGGCGTCGTTGACGAGTTGCAGACGGCCTTGCTCATTTACGACGAGCACGCCTTCGATCATGCTGGCGAGGATCGCCTCCATGCGGGCGCGGTCGCGCTCGAGCGTTTCCACGCGCCGGCCGATTTCGTGGACGGCCTGGTCCATGGCCCGCGCCACGTTGCCGAGGTCGTCGTCGCCGTAGTCTGGAGAAGGACGTGTCAGGTCACCGAGGCTATAGCGCTTCGCGGCCGACAGCATGGTCGCGACGCGTCCGCGATTGAGCGCGTCCGCGGATGATCGCCGCGCAGCCATCACGACCAGCGTGACGAGCATGCCGGCGGCGAAGGCGAGCGCGATGAGCAGCGGAGTGGGCATCAGGCCGGAGCAGGGTCGAGAAGCTTATAGCCGAATTGTTTGACGGTCACAATCGCGTCCGCCAGCATCGGCACCTTCTCTCGCAGGCGGCGCACGTGCACGTCCACGGTGCGCGTGCCACCGGTGTAGGAATAGCCCCACACATCCGACAGCAGCAGGTCGCGTGACAGGACGCGACCGCGATGCTGCATCAGGTACTGCAGCAGCAGGAATTCCTTGGCGGTGAGCTTGACCTCTTCGGCACCGACCTTGATCAGGTGACGATCGACGTCGATGCTCAACGCGCCGTATTTCATCCGGATATCCGCGGGCGCCGCGCGATGCGCGCGACGCAGCAGCGCCCGCACGCGCGCCACCACCTCGTTCGGGCTGAAGGGTTTGGTGATGTAGTCGTCCGCACCGAGCTCCAGACCGACGATGCGGTCGGATTCCTCGGCCTTGGCCGTCAGCATGATGATCGGGATGGCAGCCGTCGCGGCGTCGGCGCGGATCGCGCGGCACAGTTGAAGACCATCGAGCCCGGGCAACATCAGGTCGAGCACCACCAGATCCGGGGTGTCCCGCTTGATCTGCGGCATGACGTCTCGGCCCGACAGCACCACCGTGGGGAGAAAGCCGGCTTTCTTCAGGTAATGGTCGAGGAGGCTGCCGATATCCGGATCGTCCTCGGCGACGAGAATCCGGGTGGGTGGGCGGACCGACATTGGTGTTCCCCGATATTAGCAGCTAGGGTATCTTTGCCGGAGTATGAGAACGCGGCGTTGGGTCCTGATCTGCGGCATCGGTGCTTTCTGCGGCCTTGGCATGAGTCTTTCAGCGGCCCAGGGGGCGGGCCCGGTCCGCAACGACACCATGCACCTCACGGTGAATACGTCGATCAGCGCGACCGACATCGCGCCGGGAAAGAAGTTGTCGGTCACCTTCAACATCACGCCGAAGCGCGCGATGCACGTCTACGCGCCGGGGAAGCATGACTACCAGGTGATCGCGGTGAAGATCGATCCGCAGCCGTGGATGAAGGTCGCGCCGACCAGCTATCCGCCGTCGGAGATCTATCACTTCAAGGAACTCGACGAGAAGGTCGAGACCTACGGCAAGCCGTTCACGCTGGTGCAGGACATCACCGTCCTCAACACCGCGGCGGCGAAAAAGGCGCTGTCGGCATCACCGCTGAAACTCACCGGCAAGCTTGAGTACCAGGCGTGCGACGACAAGGTGTGCTACGCGCCGACGCGCGTGCCGGTCAGCTTCGAACTCACGGTGCACTAGTGAGAGCCCGCCTCGCCCAAGCGCTCCGCGCCACGGCGGGGTGTCGAGCAGCGTTTGCGGCGCTGAGCCTGATGGTGGGGCTGGCGCTGTCGGTGACGGTGTCTGCCGACCAGGCCCAGTCAATTGACGTGAGCGGCGTGCTGGAGCGCGTCGGGGCGCGCGTGACCGAATACTTCGCGCGGGCCCAGAGCATCATGTGCCTCGAGAAGGTGTCGCTGCAGCGCCTCGGCATGAGCTACGGCGCCGATGGTCCTGCGCGCATGGTCGAATCCGATCTGCGCCTGTCGTGGGAGCCATCGGAAGACAATCCGACGCCGACCGAAGCCAAGACGCTGCGCCAGGTGGTGCGCGTCAACGGCTCCCCGCCCCGCAAGAAGGATTGGGATAATTGCACCACGCCGGAGCAGCAGGCCTCAGAAGAGCAGCCGTTGTCGATGCTCCTCCCGCACCTGCGCGAGCTCTACACGTTCTCCTACGAACGTCACGAGACCGTGGATCGCCGCCCCGCGATCGTGGTCGCGTTTCGCGAGATCAAGCAGCCGAAAGTGGACGTCTGGCTGGTGAAGGACAACGAGAACTGCGTCAGCTTCGACATCAAGGGCGGCATGCGCGGCCGGATCTGGATCGACGTCGAAACGCACGACGTCCTGCGGCTCGATCGCTCGCTGGGCGGACTTGTCGAGATCCCGCTCCCACGCAAGGCGCAACGCCACGGTCCGGCGTACTGGACGATGGAGCGGTGGGATTCGTCGATCCGGTTCAAGCGCGTCGCCTTTGAAGACCCGGAAGAGACGCTCGTGCTGCCGATCAACGCCACGACTCTTCAAATCACCCGGGGCGCCGGTACCCCGCGCCTTCGCACCTCGACGTCTTACCTCGCGTATCGCCGGTTCATGACCACCGGCCGCATCCTGCCCCCTTCTCAGCAATGAACCAATAACCGCTGAGGTTGAAATTGGGGTCAGACCCCAACTTCAACTTTCGGTTGACGAGATTCGGTTGGCAAGGTATTTTGAGTAATCAAAATTATGATTTCTGTTCATGAGTAATAAATTTTTGATTGCTCGATTCGTGGCGCTTGTCCTCGTCTTAGTTGTTCCCTGTCTTGCATTTGCGCAGGGGACCACGAGCATCAGGGGAGAGGTGAGGGACGAGCAAAAGGGATCCGTGCCGGGCGCGACCGTCAGTGTCCGCCATGCAGCGAGCGGCCTTGTTCGAGATACGGTCTCGGACCTGGCCGGCGGGTTCGAACTGGCCAACCTGCCGCTCGGGACGCATGACGTCACCATTTCTCTAACAGGCTTCACCACGTTTCACAGGCGCGTCGAGGCGTCGAGCGCCGTGCCGCTGCGCGTCGATGCGGTACTCACCCTCGGCGCGTTTACCGATAGCGTGCAGGTCATGCCGGAGCAGGCGGCGGTGGATACGGCCTCTGCCGGCACGCGACACGCGGTCAGCGTCACGCGCATCGAGCACATGCCGGTTGCGGTCTCGAGCCGCGGTATTGAAGCCGTGCTGGTGTCGTTTCCCGGCTTCGCGCAGAACGCCAATGGCGCGATTCACCCGCGCGGGGCGCATAACCAGATGACGTTTCTGATCGACGGCCTGGCGATCAGCGATCAACTCACCGGCGCCTTCGCCAACTCGCTCGATGTGTCGGTGGTCCAGACGGCGGAGCTCCTGACGGGCAACATCCCGGCGGAGTTTGGCAGCAAGGTGTCCGGCGTCGCGGTGTTGAATAGCCGCAGCGGGCGGGGCACGGGCCGCCCGGTGTCTGGCGCGTTCTCCCTTGCCGGCGGCGGGTTCACGACGGGGCAGGGATCGCTGCAACTGGGCGGCGAGCGCGGGCGCGTCGGCTACTTCGGCTCGGCCACGTCGATGCGGACCGATCGGTTCCTGGACCAGGTGTCGATCGACAATCTGCACAACTCCGGCTTCTTCAACCGCGCGTTCGCGCGCGTTGACGTGGCGCTGACCGAGCGATCACACCTGCGCGCGCACGTCATGGGTGGCGGCTCACGGTTCGAGCTGGCGAACCAGCGATCGCAGGAAGCTGCCGGACAGGATCAACGGCAGCGCCTGGATGACATCTCGATCTGGTCCACGTTCCTGCGCACGCTCGGCACGGCTTCGACCTTCGAGACGACCGCCGGATATCGCACCACGTCGGCGGCGCTGTTGCCGAGTGCCGGAGACACGCCGGTCACCGCCGCCCAGGATCGCCGCCTGACCACGTATTCGATCAGCAGCCGCTACAACTACGCCGCTGGTCGCAGCCTGGTGAGAGCCGGCGTCGATGTGCAGCGCTTCCCGGTGCGAGAGCACTTCACGATGGGGCTGACCTCGCCGTCGTTCAACGCGCCCGGCAGCGACGGCTACAACGAGGCGCTCCTGCCATTCGACCTGACCCGAGGCGGCGCCCCGTTTGTCTTTAGCGGCGACCAGGCGGGCAGCCAGGTGAGCGCGTTCGTGCAGTCGACGGTCGCGTTCACCAAGGTCTCGTTGAACCTTGGCCTGCGCCACGACGAGTACCGCTTTCTTGTGAGCGGGCGGCAACTGCAGCCGCGCCTCGGCATCTCGTACGCACTGCGCGATTCGCTGATCCTGCGCGCGTCCTACAATCGCAACTACCAGACGCCTCCGAACGAGAACCTGCTGCTGTCGAATTCGGCGGTGGCGGCGGCGCTCGCGCCGGCAAGCGTGCGCGACGCCCTCGGCAATACCTACCGGCCGATCCAGCCGGAGCGGCAGGACGTGTATGAAGCCGGCGCCCAATTCTCGGTGGGCCGCATGGCGACGATCGACACGGCGGTCTATCGCAAGGTGTCGCGCGACCAGCAGGACAACAACAATTTCTTCGACACCGGGATCATTTTTCCGACGACGCTGAGCCGCATTGAGGTCACAGGGGCTGAGGCGCGCGTCACGATGCTCCCGCGCAAAGGCGTATCGGGATCCGTGAGCGCGACCACGGGCCGCGCGATCTCCTCACCGCCGTTTACCGGTGGGTTGTTCCTGGGGCAGGACGCCGTCGATCTGCTCTCGGCCGGTCCGTTTGCCATCGATCACGATCAGCGGCTCGGCGTGCAGGCGCTGCTCACCATCGACCCTGACGGGCCGTGGTGGCTCAGCGGATCAGTGCGCTACGACAGCGGGCTGGTCGCGAATCCCTCCGATCCCGCGACGGTGGCCGCGGATCCGGACTTCAGCGATTTGTTGCCGTACGTGAATCTTGGTTCGGACCCGGCGCGCGTCAGGCCGCGCACTATTGCGGACCTCGCTGCCGGAGTGGACCTCAAGGACGCGCGAGGACGGCGGACCTGGAGTGCGCAACTGCAGGTCACGAACGTCACGAATCGAATCGCCCTCTACAACTTTCAGTCGGTGTTCGTCGGAACGAGATTGGTCGCGCCGCGATCTGTCTCTGTGCGCGTGGCGAGAAACTTCTAACCAACCGGCCGACTCCCGCCCCCGGCTAGACGTCTTTGAGGCCGTGCCCGCGGATCAGGAAGAACATCGCGACCAGAGTCAGCGCGATGCCGTTGACCAGCAGCACCTTCGGCGCTGAGCCGATCTGCGTCACCAGCCAGCCGCTCGCCAGTCCGCCGAGCGGTGATCCGCCGCGGAACGCCATCATGTAGATGCTGACGACACGGCCGCGCAGCTCCGCCGGGGCGAGCAGTTGCGCGAGGGACGTCGTGAGCGAAGTGGACATCACGAGCAGCGATGCGCCGAAGAACAAGATGACCGAGCTCAAGACCAGCGTGCGCGAGAGCGAGAACAGCGCCATCGCCGCGCCGAACAAGGCCAGGCACACCAGCAACAGCCGGCCGATGTGGCGATGCTTGCCGACATACGCCACGATCAGCGCGCCGGTCACGGCACCGGCGCCGCCAATGGTCATCAACCGCGAGTACAGGCCGACGTCTCCGCCGAACACGTCCTTCGTGATCACCGGCAGGAACGTCAACAGCGGGAAGCCGAGGAAGGCCACGATGAAGCCGAGCACGGTGACCGCGCGCAGGTTGCGCGAGTCGCGCACGTAGCGGAGGCCGCCTTTCATCTGGTCGACAATGCTTTCGGTGGCGGCGGGTGGGATGTGCACGTCGCGCAGGGCGAGGATGGCGGCGATTACGAACAGGAACGAGATGCCGTTCAGGCCAAAACACGCGACCATCCCGAGGGTCGCGAGCGCGACGCCGGCGACGACCGGGCCGATGACGCGGGCGAGATTGAACTGGATCGAATTGAGCGCGACCGCGTTGGGGAGGTGTTCCTTGCCGACCAGCGTCGGGATCAGCGACTGATAGGCGGGGCCGCCAAACGCCTGCGCGCAGCCGGACACGAACGACAGCGCCAGCACCATCCAGATCTCAATCTGCTCGGTATAGATCAGCACCGCGAGCACCAGCGCCACGATCATCTGCGTGACCTGCGACGTCAGCATCATGTGACGGCGATCGCGGCGGTCGGCGACGACGCCGCCGATCAGCGTGAACAGGAGGATGGGCGCTTCCCCCGCAAAGCTGTCGAGACCGAGGTAGAACGCCGACGAACTGCCCGTCATGGTGACGATCAGCCACGCCTGCGCCACCTTCTGCATCCACGTGCCGATGCTCGACGTCAGCGCGCCGAACCACAACAAGCGGAAATTTCGATGGGTTAGTGCGACTGCGATTCTCGATGCGGCCGCATTGATTCGATTGAGCAAAGAGATTCAATGTTATGCGAATATCGCCCGCATGAAGAACATCGACTTATCCGCCGCAGCCGAGGCGAGGGTGGATCAGACCCGCCGCCGCTTTATGGCCACGTTTGCCGGCGCCGGGCTCGGCACCACCCTCGTGCCGGGCGTGCTGTGGGCCCGCATGCAGGATGCCGGCGCGCAGAAGATCACGCTGGCGATGGTCAACGAGGCCGTCAAGCTGGCCGGAATCGAGGTCAGCGACGAGGAAAAGACCGGACTCGTCGAGGCCGCGAACCGTAACCTGACCGGGTACGAGGACCTCAAGAAGCTCCACATCCCGGCGGATGTGTCGCCGCCATTTCATTTCAGTCCAGTGACCCCGGGAATGAACGTCAGCAAGGCGAAGCAGCCCTGGCGATTGAGCGCCGCGCCGTCGGTCAAGCGGCCCGCGAATCTTGAGGATGCCGCGTTCTGGCCCGTGCGTCACCTCGCCGAGCTGATCCGTACCAAACAGGTCACATCGCTCGAGCTGACCGAGATGTATCTCGCCAGGCTGCATCGCTACAACACCGTGCTCAACAACGTGGTCACGTTCCTCGATGACTACGGCCGCGCCGAAGCGAGGCGGGCGGATGCCGAAATCGCCGCCGGCAAGTATCGCGGACCGTTACACGGGATTCCGTGGGGCGCCAAGGACATCATCTCCGTCAAGGGTCACAAGACCACCTGGGGATCGGCGCCGTTCAAGGACCAGGTCCTCGATTACGACGCCACCGTCGTGGAACAGTTGCGCGAGGCCGGAGCGGTGCTGATCGCCAAGGTCACGACCGGCGAGCTCGCGGGCGGCGACAACTGGTTTGGCGGACAGACCAAGAGCCCGTGGGATCCGGCAACCGGATCGAGCGGATCATCGGCGGGACCCTCGTCGGCCACCGCCGCCGGATGTGTGGCGTTCGGCATCGGCACCGAGACGAGCGGATCGATCCTGAGCCCGTCAGCCCGTTGCGGACTTGCCGGCCTTCGTCCGACCTTTGGCCGTGTCAGCCGCTATGGCGTGATGGCGCTGTCGTGGACGCAGGATCGCCTTGGACCCATCTGCCGTTACGCCGAAGACAACGCCATCGTGATGCAGGCGATCGCCAGGCCCGACGGACGCGACATGAGCGTGACCGATGTGCCGTTCAACTGGAATGCGGCGTTCAACATCAAGGGGCTGAAGGTCGGCATCATCCAGGAGTCGTTCGACGAGATCACCAACGCCACCGCGAAGGCGAATGCCGACAAGATGCTCGCGGTGTTCAAGCAGCTCGGCGTCACGCAGTTCATCCCGGTGAAGGTGCCGGAGTTTTCGACCAACACGGGCAGCTTCAATGTTGAGCGCACGGCGTATTTTGAAGAGCATGCCCGCGCCGGCCGCATGAAGGGTACCCGCGGCGGTACGCAGTCCAACGGCTATCTCGTCCCGGCGCCGATCTACCTGCAGCAGCAGCGCGCGCGCATGATGATGATGATGGAACTGCAGAAGGCGACCGCCCATGTAGACGTCTACATGGTGGGGTCGAACAACACCGGCGGCGCGCCGTCGCCGGCACCCGGCGCCGGGCCAGGCGGTGGCCGCGGCGGTGGTCCGGACGCGAACCGTCCGCAACCGCCGACGCAGCGTCACTTCGGGTATGCAAATCTTGCGGGATATCCGGCGATCAACCTGCCGAACGGGTTTGCCGACAATGGCCAGCCGACCAACGCCGTGATCTACGCGCAACCGTATCGCGAGCTGGAAATCATCGCGCTCGCCAAGGCATATCAAGACGTGGCCGGCTTCCATATGAAGAAGCCGACCAAGCTCGATCAGACAACGACGACGGCCGCTCAGTAACGTTCGACGTTCGCCAATCGTTCGACGGACGTTCGACGACCGTTCGCACGGTTGTTGAACGCTCGCCGAACGAGCGTCCGAACGTCTTACGTTTTGATCTTCGAAGCCCACTCGCTGAGCGACGTGGGCTTCACTCCGTACTCCTTCGCGTTGCCCGCGATGTCCGCGTCGTAGCCCACGCGTTCGAACCACTCCAGCATCAACGCGAAGTCGTCGCTGTTCTTGCGGATCTCGCTCATCGGAATCTGCAAGTACTCGATCGGCCGGCCGAGCGCCTTGGCGAGGATGGCGGCGGTTTCCGTCATGGTCTTCGCGTCACCGGCGATGTCGAGTTCGAGGTTCTTGAATCGCGCCGCATCGGTGAACGCCAGCGCGCCGTACTGCCCGATGTCGACGGTGTCGATCATCTGCAGGACCGTGTCGGGGTTGAGGGCCGACACCAGCTTGTCGCCGTTGAGGAACCACGGGCTGGTGAGGTTGGACATGAAGAAGACGGGACGAATGATCGCGTAGGACGGGAAGTCCAGGCCGCGAACGGTGCCTTCGACCCGCGCCTTGTTGTCGAAATGGGGAATGCCGGTCTGGCGGTCCGCTGATGCGACCGACGTGTACACGAAGTGCTGAACGCCGGCCTGGCGGGCGGCCTTGGCGAAACGATGGCCTTGCGCCTCTTCGCCCTCGACTCCGGCCGTCCACGTGTTCTGGACCGCAAATGCCCCCCACGCGCCCTTCAGGGCGGCGAGAATGGAGGCTTCGTCGTCCAGCTCGGCCTTGACGAGTTCAGCGCCGGTATCTTTCGCGACGGCCTTGGCGGCGTCGCCGTCAGGATTGCGCGTCAGCGCGCGAATGGTGAAACCCTTACCTGCGAGTGCTCGCGCGACCGCCCCGCCTTGCTGGCCGGTGGCGCCGCTGATGACTACGATCCGATTGCTCATCTAATGCTCCTGGGAAGGTTAGATGCCGGATTGGGTGCACAGGGTGCACTGGGTGCTAGTCGTTGCGCAATGCCGTCATCGGCAGGATGCGCGAGGCGCGCCGGGCCGGGATCAGCGACGCCATGATAGACGACACGGCGAGCAGGCCGGTCGCGCCGACTAGCGTGACGGGATCGAGCGGGCTCACCTGGTAGAGCACGGCACTCAATCCCCATCCGAGCAGCATGCCAAGCCCGAGTCCAATCGCGAGGCCGGCGGTGGTGGTCGTGATCGCTTCGCGCAACACCAGCTTCAACACGTCGGCCGGCGCGGCGCCGATCGCCATGCGTACCCCGAACTCGCGAGTCCGGCGCGATACCAGGTAGCTCCGCACACCATATAGCCCAATGACGGCGACGAAGGCCGCCGCGAGTCCCAGTGTCAGGAACATCTTCGCGCCCGCGCCCAACAGCCACACCTGAGCGCTGCCCTGGTGCTGCGAGCGGAAGCTCTTCACATACATGATCGGCAGATCCGCATCAGCCGCGCGCAGCTCCTGGCGGACGGTGTCGATCATCGCATCGCCGTCGCCGGCGGCGGTGCGCGCGTAGACGAACATGCGCGTCGCGCCTTCACTGCCGGTCGGCCGATAGATGTGCGCCTCGGGCTTTCTGGCGAACAGGTCGTGGCGCAGCGTCGGCGCGACGCCGACGATCAGCATCGGCTTTGCGTCCGGCGTGCTGGAATCCGCACCGTACTGCAGGATCTGCCCGACGGGATCCTGGCTCGGAAACAGTTCGTCGACCAGCGCCTGGTCGATGATCGCAACGGGCGTGCCGCCTTCGCCGGCTTCTTCAGCGACGTTGAACTCACGTCCGCGTAACATCGGAAGGCCAATGGTCCGGAAGTAATCCGACGTGATCGAGTACGACAGCACATGAGCCAGCTTGCCGCGTGCGTCAGGATCCTCGTTCTTCAGTCGCGGACCCTCGCGCTGCACAGCCGCGCCCTGCGTGTAATCGCCGAACGGCAATACGGTGGCGGCCGCGACGCTTTCAATTCCCGGTGTCGACCGGATGCGATCGAGCACCGCGCGACGCGCTTCCTTGCCTCGAACATCGTCATAGCCACCGAGCCGAGGATCGATCTGCGCCAGCAGCAGCGGCTGGATGTTGAAGCCCGGATCGGCACTGGCGCCTGCAGAAGCGCCGCGGACGAACAGGCCGCTGACGACGAGGAGCGCCAGTGACAGCGCCAGTTGGGCTGTGACCAGGGCGCCGCGCACGGTGATGCGTTTGCTGATCCGCCCGCCAATCTCTCCGGCCTGGTCCTTGAGCGAAGACAGCAGGTCCGGCCGCGACAGGCGCAGCGCCGGCAGGAGACCGAAGCCGATGGTGGCCAGCGCGCCAAAGGCGAAGGTGACGAGCACCACGCGATAGTCGGTGTCGACGTTGAAGCTGATGGCGAAGGGCAAGACGGTCGACATGCCTGCGATCAGCGCCTTCACGGCCCACGACGACATGACGAGGCCAATCAGTCCGCCGAGCATGGACAGCATCAGTCCCTGCACCAGCAGCTGGCGCACGATGCGGAAGCGGGCGCCGCCGACGGCCAGGCGAATGGCAATGTCCTTCTGTCTGGACGCGCCGAACGCCATCATCATGTTGGCGAGGTTCAGGCACGAGATCAGCAATACGCTCGCGGCCAGCCCCTGCAGGAGCGCGAACGGCGCCCACAAGTCCGTGTCGTCTTGCGGACTGGTGCTGATGCTCAACCGGCTCAGCGGGCGCACGATGTAATCCTGGTCCTTGTTCTCGGCGGGGTAGGCCTGTTCGTGCGCGGCCGCGATCACCTTCAATTGCGAATCCGCCTGCTCGCGGGTCACACCGGGCTGCAGTCGGCCCAGCAGGATCAGTGATCGCTTGCGGCGATCGGACAACTGGAAGTCGTCCTTCGCATCGAAATCGCTCTCGATGAAGTCGTGCACGCCGAGCGGGAGGAAGAACTCCGTCCCGATGACCGATGTCGTGCCGCTGAAGCCTTCTGGCGCGACGCCGATCACCGCAAAGTCCTGGCCATTGATGCGGACCGTGGTGTTGAGGATGTTGGGATCGAAACCGGAGCGCTGCCAGCGGCCGTAGCTGATGATCGCAGTGCGCGCGGTGGTGCCGGGACGTTCTTCGTCGAGAGTGAAATCACGCCCGAGCACCGGAGCCACACCCAGCGCCGAAAAGTAGCCGGTACTGATGATGTCCACCATCGTCTGGCGGGTGGCGCCGTTCTCGGTAATGCCGGCGAGCGCGACGTTGTGGGCGGCGATGTGCTCGAAGGGTCCCGTCTTCGCTGAATCTGCGGGCACGCTCGCTTCGCGCACATCGGTGAAGCCCGGATATGAGAAGGCCTTGAACCCGCGCACGGTGGTGCGGTCGTGACTGAACACGCCAACGACCGCACCCGGAGCCTCAGAGCCCGCAAGCGGGCGAATCAGCAGTCCGTTGGTGAGGGCGAAGATTCCGGCATTGACGCCGATGCCCAGTGCCAGCACGCCGATCGCCGTGAGGGCAAACCCCGGATTCTTGACGAGAAGGCGCGCGCTGTAGCGGAGATCCTGCCAGAGTGTCCACATAGTTGGGTCCGGGTCATTGGACGGGAAGGCGGGAGGGATTGTTTCAAGCCGGGACGCACGGAAGCCACAGAAGGCGCTCGAGCATGGTGCCACCCTGTATCGACACCTGTAGCGACGAACCTTTAAGTTCGTCGTGTGCCACTCTGTGGCGACACCCTGTAGCGACGAACCTTCAGGTTCGTCGTGGCTTAGAATCGAGACATGTTGCCGAAAGGGCGCGGCCGTCTGCCAAAAGCGGAGGAGACGCCGGCCGTCAGACTCAAGAATTACATTACGCCCAGCGGATTGCAGCGGCTGCGCGATGAGCATCGCTTCCTGCTGAACAAGGAACGTCCGGCGGTTACGCAGGTGGTCGCGTGGGCGGCGAGTAACGGCGATCGCAGCGAGAACGCGGACTATCAGTACGGCAAGCGCCGGCTTCGGCAGATCGACTCGCGGATCAGGTTTCTTGGCAAGCGCATCGATGCGGCCGAGGTGATCGATCCTGCCGCCCCTCGTCCCGCCGCTGCCGCATCGCGCGTGTTCTTCGGCGCCACCGTGCGCTTCAGTAACTCAGACGGCGAAGAGCGGGAGGTCTGCATTGTCGGCGCCGATGAAGTCGATCTGCACAAGCACTACATCAGCTGGGTGTCTCCGTTGGCCAAGGCGCTGATGAAGTCGAAAAAGGGCGACAGGGTCGTCCTGCGGGCGCCGGGTGGAGTCGAAAACCTCGAGATCCTCGAAGTGAACTACCAGCACATTCCGATCGACCCGTTCGTGGAACCTCCCGGGGCCGAGGCGCATCGAATCATCAAGTAAGGTTCGATTGGCCCACCCGTTGCAGGAGTACCACCCATGAATCTCGACACCCAGGGCGTCCTCATGTCATGCGCCTCGTGCGGCACCACCAACCGGTTGCGCTACGAGGGCATCGACAAGGCGACCCGTTGCCCGAAGTGCAAGACCGAGCTGCCGTTTCCCAGCGAGCCGATCGACATCTCCTCGACTGAGCAGTTCGACGCGGTGGTCGGCCACTCGTCGATTCCGATCGTGGTGGACTTCTGGGCGGCCTGGTGCGGCCCGTGCCGCATGGTCGCGCCGGAGATCAAGAAGGTTGCGGAGCACATGGCCGGAAAGGCGCTGGTGTTGAAGGTGGACACCGACGCGAACCCGGAACTTTCGTCACGCTTCGGCATCCGCTCCATTCCGACGATCGGCGTGTTCGCGAACGGGCGTGAAGTGAATCGCGTGTCCGGTGTGCGGCCGGCCGCGGCGATTGAGGCGATGGTGCCGTAGGGGCCACAGAAAGCACAGATCAAGTGCCAGGGCCGCAGAAGGCACAGATCAAGTGCCAGGGCCGCAGAAGGCACAGATAGCTCAGACGGCTCAGGGGGCGGCGTTCGATGCGTGAAAGGACACGACTTGCCATCCACCGCCGCGCCGGACGTACACCTTCGTGAATTGCCAGTCGTCGTCGAGCGTCTTGCCCGCGACTGTGCGGGTGCGGTGAATGCGGCCGATCACGATCGCCGTATCACCATAGACGCGCGACTGTGTGTCAGAGGACTCGTAGCGGTCGAACTTCATTCGGCCGGTCGTGAACATCCCCAGCGAGTCCGCCTTATTCAGGAGTCGCATTCCTGGCACAGCGACGACCATGTCGTCGGCGAAGATCCGCCCAAGCGTGGCAGCGTCCCCCTGCACGTGGGCCGCGTTCCACTCAGCCTCAAGACGCGCTAATGCAACAGCATCAGGGGACTGCCCCTGAAGCAGCATGAGTCCAAGTATCCACGCAGAAATCAAAGTCGGTGCGGACATGGGGGCGGATTCTATCCGACCGCTTCGCCGTGCGGCGATTGAACCGGGGCTTGCGCCTGAGGAACGGGAACAACTGATCCCCAGCGGCGGACAGCGCCTATTTAACAATCGAGTGGGATGGGGACGGACGGTCTAGCTCGGCGGGTCGCGACGAGATCGCGGAGCCCGTCCGAACGATGCCATTGGAACCCCTGGAACCGTTGGAACCCTTTTGAACCAGTGCTAGTGCGTCATCGAATACAGCAGGATGTCGATGCCAACCGCATACGCATCCGGTGAGAACTGGTAGAAGTAGCCGCGGTCCTCGCCTTCGCGCTCCCACGGATCGGGGAGATCCGTGTTGTGCACCATCACCACCATCAAGCGGCCTTGCTCATCCGCGATGCCATACGCGGCCGGCGGTGCGCCGTCTTCATTCCATCGCTCGATGACATCACCACCGGTGCGGCGCCACGTGGCGATCGACGCCATCTGCGGCAGCTTCGCCACCGGGAACATCGTCTTCCACATCGCGTGATCGTTTGGCGGCGTGATGTTGCGGACGGGGAAGCGCGAGGGCGGCAGCACCTTGCTGATCTCTTCCTCGAACTGCTCGCGCGCCCAGCTGCCGTGATAGTCGGAGACGAGCAGGAAGCCGCCCTTGAGCAGGTAGTCCTGCAGGCTCGTGACTTCCTGCGGGCGCAGGCGCATCGTGCCGGCATCCTCCATGAAGATGAACGGGCACTGGAACAACGCGGCGTCCGTCAAGCGCACGACGACCGCATCGGGATCGCCGCCGCCTTCGCCATCGTCGATCATCTTCACCTGCACCTTGGTGAGCTCGCCGATGCGCACGCTGAAGTTGATGTCGGCGCCAGGGTAGTCGGTGGCCCAGCCCTGCTTCTCGCGATGGTCGCTCGTAAACATCACGCGGCAGAAGTTGAAGCCGCCGCCGAAGGATGTAGGGGTGGCGAAGCGCGGTGGCGTGCGTCCACCGAAACCGCCGCGCCAGATCTGCGCCCCAGCCGTGGCGGCGATGCACAGCAGCGCCAGCGTGGCTCCCAAGGTGGTGATGCGTCGGTTCACGCCTTTAAGGTAATGCAGGTTGGCCTCCGGAGGATACGCCGGACTCCCAGCCCGGCATGAACCCGTTGGCTCATGGCCGATCGAGACGGCGCCAGATGATGTGATCGACCGACAGACGGCCTGCGCCGCGGGCCAGGAGGAACAGCAGGATCGACGCCCACGTGAGGTGCTCCACCCACGCCTGGGGATAGACAAAGGTTTGAATCACGACCAACATGCCCAGGAACGGCAGGGTGGCTAGTCGCGTCGCCAGTCCAAGCGCGAGCAGCGTCGAGAACGTGAGCTCATTGAACGTCGCGATGGCGGCCGCCAGTGACGGATCGAGGAGCGGAACCATGTACTCGTCGCGGAACAGTAACGCCGTCAGTTCCGGCGATCGATACTTGAGAAAGCCAGCATTGAAAAACACCGCCCCGATGGCGACACGCATGGCGAGCTGAATGACGGCCAGCGGCAGGCGCTCCAGCCGGTCCCGTAGCATCTTGAGCGCCGTGATCATCATTGGCCTTCTCCCGTGATGCCGCTCAGGCCGGCGATCAGTGATTCATGACACATGGTTGCGAGGGCGCGGCCCGGGTCGTACTGCGCGTCGACTTGCCACGCACGCTCTGCAGCGACCCCCACTGGCCGTGCCTTGTGAATGTCCGATCGGAACACCCAATCGGCTTCGCGGAGTCTGGTCAGTGAAATGGCCCCGCGGTTGCCGCGTGCTTCGAGCCAGACCATCTGGGGCTTGATCGTCGCGAGAGCCTGCGTTGGGTCGCCAAGGAATGCGCCCATGAGAGCGTCGACAGGCCATCCGGCCCGGAGGTAATAGGTGCCCGATTGGAGCAACACAACGGCGTCGGCCAGACCGTCCGTTGTCAGCCGCGTCATCTGCGTTGGGGTCAATGCAGGACCGTCGGCCGACACTGCCAGGCGGCCGAGCTGCCAGTCGAGCGTGGCGAACGATTCGACGCAGGGGAGGTCAACGGATGCGGCGTGCGCGGCGAGCCATTCCGGAAAGCGATCGCCGTATTCGGCAATGCAGGGCGCTGTGGGTGGATGCGCACACACAAAACTCATCGCGGCGGCCTCGGTGACGGCGCTGCCCAACAGCCACGAAGAGGCCGGGAACCGGTTCATCACCGCTGCCACCAGACTGGTGTGGTAGTGGCGGCGATGGATCTCGGCGCGGCGGGCGCTGTCGCGACCGGCTGCGTGGAGCAGCGGCGCAATCAGAGCCGTGTTGCCACTGACCACAGCATCGCGGACCTGCTGCTGGAAGTCAGACAGTGACGGTGGCATGTGCCTCCACACCCGCGCCCAGGCGATCAGCGGCCTCGGCTTCACCGAGCAGTTCGGTCAGTGACGGAAGGGCATTGTCCCATTCGATCAGCGTCGGCTTGGTTCCGAACCGCGTCAGGGCATAGGCGTAGAGATCCCAGGCCGCCTCCGCCACGCGGTGCGCGTGCGTGTCGATAATCACGTCGTCTCCCGGGGCGGCTTCGTCCGGCTCGATGGTGAAGCCGCCAAGGTGCAGCTCGCCGACATCGCTCGCGGGAAGGCCGTCAAGATAGGCTCGTGCGTCGTAGTCGAGGTTGTGCGCGCTGAGGTACACGTTGCTGACGTCACACAGCAACCGGCATCCGGTTCTGGTGACGAGTTCATTCAGGAAATCAACCTCAGTCATCGCCGACCCGACGCAACCGACGTAGCAGGCCGGGTTCTCGATCAACAGCCGCCGCCCCAGTCCGTCCTGCACTTCGCGGACGTGCCGCGCCACAATCGCGAGTGTCTCGCCGGTATAGGGGAGGGGCAGGAGATCGTTCAAGTACTCGCCGGGGTGCGTCGACCAGGCCAGGTGCGCCGACACCAGCACCGGATCGATCCGGTCCATCAGCCGGCGGACGCGCAGCAGATGCGCGCGGTCCACGCCGTGCGCACTGCCGACCGATATGCCCACCGTGTGCATGGCAATCGGATAGTTCGTTGCCAATTCCTGCAGCAGTTCAGTGGCATGCGGATTGGCCACGAAATTCTCGGGATGGATCTCGAACCATCCCGCCGCAGGTCTGGTGGCCACCGCCTCTTCGAGGTGCGGCAATCTCAGTCCGACGCCGCAGCGTGACAGGATGCGAGGACTCGATGTCAGGACAGTGGCCACCGGTCCCCCTACTTGGCCGTCTTGCTGCCGCCGACGATGCGCTCGCAGTAGCCTGCGGGCACGAAGATCCAGGCTTTAGCGTCGCCGGCGCGCTTCGACGTGCCTCCGCACTAATTGTTTCCGGTCGACGCGCAATCGTTCGCACCGGCCTTGGCAATGCCGTGGCATTTCTCGGCCTTGAATGAGGGCATCTCGGCCGGCTTTTGCGCCGAGAGGACGGAGGGCGCGGCAAGGGCGGCGGCGAATGCGGTGGCGATGACGATTCGGGTTTGCATGTCAGTGTGCTCCTTTGCGGGAAGCCGGTCCGGGCACATCCCGGCGGCTTCACGTGAAGTGAGTGCGCCGAACCTGCCGGACGTTACAGATGGTGGCGGCTTGACTATGATGAGTCGTGGCCGAGTTGGACGAGTCAGTGCTGGCGCGGCTGCGCGAGAGAGATCCGGACGCCTTGCGGATGGTGGCCGAGGCGCATGGCCGCCGGCTTTACCGCGCGGCACGAGCGATGGGGCACTCCGCCGCCGATGCCGAAGACCTGGCGCAGGAGGTGTTCGTGGTGTTCCTCAGTTCGCTCGATCGCTTCCAGGGGCGTGCCCAGATTGGCACCTGGCTGTTCGGCATTCTCCATCGCAAGTCGATGGAGCGCTGGCGCGCGACCAGCCGCGAGGACTTGTCCGATCCGATTGATGCGCAGTTCGACGCCCAGTTCGACAGCCGCGGACACTGGCGGCAGCCCTCGCCGGCAGCTGACGCGCTCGTCGGCGCCGCGCAGGCCGGCACTGCGATTTCCGATTGTCTGGACGCGCTGCCAGATCTGCAGCGCGAGGTGTTTCACTTGCGCCAGGTCGAAGAGCTATCCCCCGAGGCCGTCAGTAACATCACCGGGCACTCGGTCACTCACATCGGAGTGCTGCTGCATCGAGCGCGTGCTCGCTTGCGAACGTGCCTCGACAAGAAGGGATGGGGTCGCTGACATATGACCTGTAAAGAAGTATCGACCCTGATGTCACGGGGCGAGGTCGCGCAGTGCTCGTTGATGCAGCGCCTGGCCGTTCGTGTCCACCTGGTGATTTGCCGCCGATGCCGAGCCTTGATGCGGCAACTCGAGGTCATCACGGCACGCGCGCGTGCGCACGCGCAAGAACAGCAGCCGGCGCGGGACTTCGAGGCACGCTTGGTGCGCCGCCTGCGCGACGAGCGACCTCGGTAGTCTTCTGAGTCGATCGCGACTGGCTAGTGCCCGCCCGACGGCCGGCGATCCAGGCCTTTCAGTTCGACCGTAAAGCTGAACGGCACGCGCGCCGGGTTGTAACACAGCTTGTCGTCGCAGGCCTGATAGTCGAGCGCTCCGGTAAGGGTTATCGACGTCAGGGCCGCCAACTGCTTCTGCGCGGCCGGCGTGGCCAACAGCGTCAGGTCGCGTCGCAGGCGGAATGGTTTCATGAACACTTCAACCCGCTCGTCGAGCGGCTTGAAGTGATAAATCTCCGACGTCGGGTATACCGTGTCGTGGGTGCGCAGCCACGGCTGCGGGTCGATTGAGATCTGCACGACGCGGTAGGTGTGTTTCCCCGGCGCATACAGGTGCATGCCGCGTTTCGGCGACGCATTCACGGCAATCGACAGACGCTCGCCGGGCGCGGCCACCGTGTCACTGATCGTCGCGGTCAGCGTCAGGTGCGACGTCTCGGCTTTCAGAGCGCCGCCTGCCACGGCGGCCCCCAGCGAACTCAAGATCGCCGCGGTGGTGTATCGCTCCTGGTAAGCGTCTTCGAAAAAGCGTGACACGACCACGCCCTTGCGATCGACGATGAACGTGCCCGGATGCGGAATCCCGTAGGTCGTGGATTTCGGATCGACCGTCTGGTTGAGCAACCCGTACTGCCGGATGATCGCCGATCCTTGATCGGAGATCATCGGAAACGTGATGTTGCGCGACGCCGAGAAACGGCGGTGCGTGTCGGCATTGTCGTAGCTGATGGCAATCAGCCCGAGCCCCTGCCGGGTGATGTCAGCGTAGCGGCCTTGCAGCTCCACGAGCTGCGTTTTGCAGTACGGTCACCAGTCGGCGGAGCGGAAGAACACCAGCATGGCGCCCTTCGGCCCCATGACCGATGCAAGGGTCTGGGGTTTCCCGAACTGGTCTGCGGCCGAGAATGCCGGAACGGCGGTCCCCACCTGCGGACCAATCTTTGACGTGTCGACTGGCGGCGGTGCCTGGCCTGAAAGGGTGGCAACCGTGAGCGCCGCGGTGAAGAGGACGATCGCGGATCGGCGTGTCATTATCGGTAAGACGCCTCGGATGGCTTCAGGATACAGCGTTGAGTCTAAAGGGGGTGGACCGTCATGTGGCGACGGATGCGGCCGGTCAGCGCCCCAGCAGCAGGGTCGACGGATACTGCGCATACCAGCCGAACCAGAACGCCCGGTGGGCCACGACTCGCGGCAAGGTGATGGATCCGTCCGCTAGCGTCAACGCGTCTTCCGTCATTCGCCATGAACGGCCGGCCGTGTCGACGAGATCGCCCGTGACCGGGCGCGACTGGAAGACCACCTGGTGTTGGCCCACGGCATAGACGCGGTTGGCGCCGCGGGGCGACGTGATCGCCAGCAGTCGCCGACCCGCCGCCTCGAAGTGAAACACCGGTGTGCGCGCGAGAAAGTCGGCCGCGATCGCCACTGGCTGGGCCTCGCCGCCGGCCGCCGGTCGCACCTGCATCACCAGTACTTCGTCTTTGTTCTTCAGACGCCGATCCTTGCGTGACACCTCGAAGTAGAGGCGGTCGTTCGAGAAATAGGCGCGATAGGCCGCGCCTTCGCCGTAATCGCGCTTGTGACCGGTGTCCAGCGACAGCACAGTTGTTGCCGGATGCAGCGCGCGCCATTCGCCCCACGTCGTCGTCACGGCTGCGTGCGACGTCATTTCCAGCCCGCGATCCACAAGCGCGCCCACCACTGGCTTGCCTTCGAGTGTCGACCACAAGCTCATGGTCTCCTCATCGAACATGAGCTTGTTCGATCGGTACAACAGCCCGCTCGTGCCGAAGCGGCGTTGGTGTCCGCCGACTACGCTGTTATAGGGGATGACCGTGCCGCAGAGCGTGCAATAGACGACCGTCAGCTCGGTGCCGCCAAGTCTGTCGATCGCCATTTCGTGCCACGCCAGGATGCGTTTCGGGTAGGCGCGTGCCTCGCCGTTGACGACGACGCCAAACACGATGTTGCTGTCGCGCAGGTAACGCGCGTCTGATGCTGGCAGTACTTTCGGGTAATACAAGGGCGGAATGCCATTGACCGTGACGCCGCCCCAATCGATCTCGTCAAGACGGATCAGACTGTTCGCGCCTGGCGGAAAGAATCGTTGCATCCGTTGATCGACCGCGCCGCCGTAGACCATGCCCTTGAAGCGGGCGTAGTCCGGATGCGGCTCGTACGGCAGGGTCCACATCCACGCCCGCCACCCGTTCAGCGACGGGTCGAAGCGTTTGCGGGTCTGCTTCTCCAGGAAGGCAATCAGCCGCGAGCGAATTATCGCCTCGCGAGTGACGCCGGCGCCGATGGGCGTCGCCAGTTCGGAGCCCAGCGCACGCGATCCTGAATCCTCGCCGTCATCAGGGCCGTCGCTCGGCGGTCCCCCGGTGTCGGCCCCGGCGGACGGTGCGGCTGGGCGCGGCGCCGGTCGCAGCAGGCGAGCCATGTCGATGATCATCGGCGTGTAGGCATCTCGCCACTGGAGAGCGAGCCGGTCGAGGGCAGCCTTGGCGATGCGGTTGTCGGTCGAGGCGGCCGCGAGAAACAGATCAAGCGGCGGCGGTCCTGACTGCGCCCTGAGCGCCGCGACCGCCAGCAGTACGACCGCCGCGGTGAAGGTACTCCTGCGAACACGCATCATGGCCGCCGCGCCGTCTGTCTGGCAGCGAAGGCGACGAAGGCTGTCTGGCCAAATAGCGCCGCGAGCAGCACGACCGCCATCACCGGACCGGCGTGCCACAGCAACAGGTGCATCGGGCCGTCAAGCGGGCAGGTCAGTTCAACACCCAGAGCGCCGACCGCCGCGGCGGCCAGTGCGGCGAAGGTGACGGTCTCGCGCACATCAGTTGGCGCACTGCGGCCCACCATCACGGCGAGAACCAGGCCGGGCGTGACCCCGATCCCGAACGATTTCGCCACGCATCCCCAGCCCGCCGCCGGCCACGCCGCCCCTCCGGCCGCAGCCAGCGGCATCAGTTCGCCGGCCAGCCAGGCCAGCCACGCGCCCATGGCGACCACAGGCGCCGACCGGCGCCACGTGTCGACGGTCTCACCGGGAATGGCAAGCGCCAATGCCGCAGCGGCGGAGCTGACGGCCGCGAGCAGCAAGAAAGCCACGTGCGCATGGAGTGGCTGCGCGAACAGCGTCGGTGTGATGTCCCCTCGGCTGCCAATCACCGCCACAGCCGCAGCACTGACCGCCACTGAGGCCAGCAGCCATCGCCACAGCCGGATGCGAGGGAGCGGCAGCGGCGAAACCGGTTCAAGGTCTCGCACCAAGCCGGTAATCAGTTCGTTAGTTTCCATAGCCAAGCCCCGACAAGAATTTCTTCAGCACCGCGTATCCCCGGTGCGCCGTCACTTTCACGTTGGACTCGCTCATCCCTGTCTCTTGTGCCACGTCTCCCACCGACATCTCCATCAACTTCAAGCGTTCGATCACCACGCGTTGGGCGGGTGACAACTGCCGCATGGCCTGCGCCAGATCGGCGCGCGCAATCGCCTGCGCTTCCGGTGACGCCGACCACACCACTGGTGGTACCGCGTCCACGGCCTCTTCCCAGGTCGTCGTGCGCTTGTGCCGGCGAATGGCATCAACCATGCGACTCTGGATCACCGCATAGAACCAAGGCGCGAACGGCCGGGCCGGATTCCATGTGCGCCGCGAACGATCGAGTGCCAGCAGTACTTCCTGAATCACATCGTCGACCCACGGCGTGTTTCCGACACGCCGGCACACGTAGAGCCTGACGACATGACCGACGCCCTGTAGTAAGGCGTCGTATGCCGATCGGTCGCCTTGCAGGCTCGCCATCATGAGCAGTTGCAGCTCATGTTCTTGCTCCGCGGTCATGGCTTCATTGACTTCTACGTCCCCGGTGACGGGTCGGTTACAACACCGTGCTGCAACCGTGCATCACAGCTGTCAACGTAGCAGCCGGGCGGCGGGGTGATGGCCGCTCTCGTTTATTGTTCGCTTTACTTTCGCCCTGTTGCCGTTATAATGGCGAAAGTTTAGCGAAATAAGAGGTGAACCCATGGCCGCCCGCGCCACCGTAGAAGCCCTTCTCCGAGAGAAAAAGCTCGATCGCACGCTCACCTCTGCATTGCCCGAACGTCTGGGCGAAGACGCTGTTGCTCCACTCGATATCCGCGCTTTGGATCGTGGCCTTGCGGGCTGGGCCAGCCCGCAGGGAAAAGAAGCCGGTGGCTTGCCACGAGGACAAGTCTCGGAAGTGGTGGGGCCCGCTTCGTCCGGGCGCACGAGCGTGGCATGGGCCGCGCTCGCTGCCGCCACACGCCGCGGTGAATCGGTAGCGCTCATCGATACGTTTGATCGCTTCGATCCGCCGACGGCGAAGGCGTGCGGCATTGAGTTATCTCGTGTGCTCTGGGTTCGCGGGCAGGCTGTCTCCAAGACGACGACGGCGATCGATCCGGCGTGGCTAAGCCCCAGCGCGCTAAGTCCGCGCGCCGGGGGCCCCAAATACGCCGGCGTGCGCGGCCTGAGCGGGCCGAGCGTCTTGGTCGAACGTGTCATCGACCGCGCGATCAAGGCTCTGAACCTGGTCGTGCAATCCGGCGTCTGCACGCTGGTGGTGGTGGACCTGATCGACGTGCCCGCGAATGCGCTGCGGCGCCTGCCGGCATCCACCTGGTTCCGCGTCGAACGCGCGATTGAAAACAGCGATACCGCGGTGTTGATCCTGACGGCCATCCCGGTGTCGCGCAGCACCGGTGGTCGTTCGATCGTTCTTGAAGGGGGGCCGGGAACCGGGAACCGGGAACGGGGAACGGGGAACCGGGAAAGCGTTCTTCCGGCTCCCGGGTCCCGGCTCCCGGCCCCCGTCTGGAGAGGCGACCATGATCGCTCGCGCAGGCTGGCCGGTGTCCGCGTGCGAGCGGACGTGAACGCCGCACGCTGGTCGCAGACGCAGCCGGTCGATCTCGAGACACGCGTCATCAACGCGGTGTAGCCATGTTTGCCGCGCTGTATGCCCCGTCGGTCCCGACGGCGGCCGTCATTGATGTCGCGCGCGCGTTTACGCCGCGCTTTGAACAACTTGGCAACCTGGTGCTGCTGGATGCAAGCGGCTTGTCCCGCCTGTTCGGCAGCGCGCAGGAATTAGGAGATCACCTTCGCGATGCGCTTTCGAAACTCTCTCCTGGTGACTCACTACCGCGTATTGCTCTTGCGTCAACGCAGACGGCGGCGACTCTTCTAGCGCTCGGGTGCCCTGGTCTCACGGTGGTGATGCCGGGCAAGGAAGCGGTGGTGCTGTCGTCGCTGAGTGTTGGTGTACTCGATCAATTTGAAAAATTGACCGAGTCGGCTACACCATCAAGAACTCAAGACCTTAAGACCTCAGGGCCACAAGAAACGAGTGGTTGGCACCACCCGCGGTCGACGCATCAGGCGAGTCGAGGCAAAGGTCGTGCACCGGAGAATCGCCTTCTCGAGATCCTGACGAAGTGGGGGATTCGCACGCTGGGTGCGTTGACCGCGTTGTCCGGTCCCGAGATCCACGAGCGGTTGGGGGAGCGCGGCGCGCAGTGGCAATCGCTGGCGCGCGGGCTCGATGCGCGGCCGATGGTGCCGTGGGTCGATGACGTGCCGTTCGAGGCGGCGCTCGAGCTCGAGTGGCCGATCGAAGGGCTGGAGCCGCTGTCGTTCGTGCTGGCGCGATTGCTGGAACCGCTTGCGGAGCGGCTCGAACGTGCCGATCGCGGTGCGGCGGTGCTCTACACGTCGCTGCGCCTGACCTCGCGCACCGTCTTCACGCGCGCGCTGCAGTTGCCGGCGCCGATGCGCGATCCGAAGACGCTGCGCACGCTGATCCTCCTCGATCTCGAATCGCATCCCCCCGACGCGCCGATCGACATCGTCCGCATCTACATCGAGCCCACGCCCGCGAAGATCCTGCAATGGACGCTGCTCGAACGTGCCCAGCCTGCGCCGGAGCAGGTGACGACGTTGACGGCGAGGCTGACGGCGTTGATGGGCGAGGGGCATGTGGGATCGCCGGTGCTCGTGGATACCTGGAAGCCTGGGGCTTTTGAAATGAGGGATTTTAAATCGACGATTGTTGAGTGTTCGGCGAATGACAATTGTCAATTGTCGATTAATCGCGAGATTGTCAATCAACAATCACCCAACAGTCGTCAATCTCCGGAATCTTCAATCGCTCAATTGAGCTCCGCCTTGCGCCGCTTCCGCTTCCCCATTCCCACACGGGTCGTGATCAGCGAAGGCCGGCCCATTCGCGTGCAGACGGATCGCCAGGGATTTACCAGCGGCGCGATCACGCAAGCGGCGGGACCGTGGCGAACATCAGGTGATTGGTGGCAAGAAAGGCAGGGAGGGCAGGTGGGGCAGGTAAATTCCCACCCGCCTCACCAGCCCTGGGATCGCGATGAATGGGATGTGGCGATGCAGGACGGCACGGTGTATCGCCTGGTCGTCGAACGCGAAGTCGGTCAGTGGTTCCTAGAAGGCGTTATTGATTGATGTCTCTGTTGGCGAACATTCGTGTCTGCGTATATCGAGCTCCACACTTCATCTGCATTCAGCTTTCTCCGCTCCGCATCGCTCCCCGAAGTGCTGATCGATCGGGCCGCGACGCTGGGGTATCCGGCCGTGGCGCTCATCGATCGCGACGGGGTGTCTGGCGCGCCGCGCTTTCATAAAGCCGCACTCGCGGCCGGGATACGGCCGCTCATTGGGGCGGAGATTACGATCGAAGTGAGAAGTGAGAAGGGAGAAGTGAGAAGCCAAAAGCCTTCTTCCTTCTCACCTCTCACTTCTCACTTCTCACTTCCGGCGTCTCACTTCTCACTTCCGGTGCTGTGCGCGTCGCAGGAGGGATGGCGCAACCTGTGCCGGCTGCTCTCGAAAATGAAGCTGCGTTCACCGAAGGGTGAGGGCGCGCTGGCGCTTCATGAGCTCGATGGCTTCACCACCGGTTTGATCGCGATGCCGGGCCGTCCGCTGCTGCAGGCCGAACGCTTCGGTGTCGGCGGTCTCCTCGATCGCATTGTCGGTGTCTTTGGTCGCGGACAGACCTACGTGGCGTTGCAGCGGCATCTGCAGCGCGACCAGGAAGACGACAACGACGCACTGGTGTGTCTCGCGGAGGCGTATCGCGTGCCGTTGCTCGCGACAGGCGGCGTCGCGTTCGCCACGCCAGAAGATCGCCCGCTGTTCGACGTGCTGACATCGATCCGTGAGCACGTGCCGCTGATGAAGGCGGGCCGCCGGTTGGCGGCGAATGCCGAACGGTACTTCAAGCCGCCGGCGCAGATGGCGCGGCTGTTCGCCGATCGCCCTGAAGCGGTGCGCGCGACGCTCGATCTCGCCGATCGCTTGCAGTTCTCGATGAACGATCTCGGGTATCGCTTCCCGAAATATCCGGTCCCGGACGGCGAGACGGAGATGTCGTTCCTCCGCAAGATCACCGAGGTCGGCGCGCGCCATCGCTATCGCCCGTTCCACGACAAGGCGCGCCACCAGGTCTATCGCGAGCTCGACCTGATCGAGAAACTCAATCTTGCCGGCTACTTCCTGATCGTCTGGGACATCGTCAATTTCTGCCGCCAGCAGGACATCCTGGTGCAAGGCCGCGGCTCCGCTGCCAATAGCGCTGTGTGCTACAGCCTTGGCATCACCGCCGTTGATCCGGTCGGGATGGAGCTGCTGTTCGAGCGATTCCTGTCGGAAGAACGCGGCGAGTGGCCGGATATCGATCTCGACCTGCCGAGCGGCGATCGCCGTGAAGCGGTGATCCAGCACGTCTACAAGAAGTACGGGCAACACGGCGCGGCCATGACCGCGAACGTGATCACTTATCGCGGCAAGAGCGCGGCGCGTGAAGTCGGCAAGGCGCTCGATCTCGACGAGCGGCAGATCGACAGGCTCGCCAAGGTGATGCACCAGTTCGAATACATCGATCCCGACGAGACGTTGTCGAAGAAGCTCGCCGAGGTCGGCATTGCCGGACACGAGCCGCGCGTGCAGCACTTTGCCGAGCTGTGGCGGAAGATGCAGGACTTGCCGCGGCATCTCGGCCAGCATTCCGGCGGCATGGTGGTGTGCCAGGGCGACCTGTCGTCGGTCGTGCCGCTCGAAAACGCGAGCATGCCCGGACGCGTGGTGGTGCAGTGGGACAAGGAAGACTGCGCCGACATGGGCATCATCAAGGTCGACCTGCTCGGCCTCGGGATGATGGCGGTCCTGCAGGACACGCTGCGGCTGATTAATACAGGCCAGCAGGCTAGCGGGCCAGCAGGCCAGCATGAAGTCACGCTTGCGTCGTTGCCTCCGGATGATCCAGAGGTCTATCAAATGTTGCGCGCCGCGGACACGATCGGCGTGTTCCAGGTCGAATCGCGCGCGCAGATGGCAACGCTGCCACGGTTGCGTCCCGAAAAATTCTACGACCTCGTCGTGGAAGTGGCGCTGATTCGCCCGGGCCCGATCGTCGGGCAGATGGTGCATCCGTACTTGAATCGCCGCGCCGGCCGCGAGCCCGTGACCTACGATCACCCGCTGCTCGAGCCGATCCTCAAGCGCACGCTCGGCGTGCCGCTGTTCCAGGAACAGTTGCTGCGCATGGCGATGGCGGTCGCCGGCTTCACCGGCGGACAGGCGGAAGACCTGCGCCGCGCCATGGGCTTCAAGCGCTCCGAGAAGCGGATGAAGCAGCTCGAAGTCCTGCTGCGTGAGGGCATGGCCAAGCACGGCATCATCGGCGATGTGGCGGATCGCATCGTGTTGTCGATCACGTCGTTCGCGCTCTATGGTTTTCCGGAGTCACACGCCGCCAGCTTCGCGCTGATCGCCTATGCGAGCGCGTATTTCAAGACGCATTACCCGGCGGCGTTTTATACGGCGCTCCTCAACAACCAGCCGATGGGGTTCTACCACCCGGCCACGCTGGTGAAGGATGCGCAACGCCGCGGCGTGCGCTTCAACCCGATCGACGTGCAGGTGTCTGACTGGGATTGCGCGGTGGAAGCCGATGGCGCGATCCGGCTCGGCCTGCGATACGTGAGAGGCCTCAGAGCCGAGGCTGGGAAAGCAATTGCCTCGACCTCTCATTTCTCACCTCCGACTTCTCACTTCTCACTTCCGACTTCTCACTTCACGAAGTGCCCCAAGTGTGGATGCGATGATCCATCGATGCTGGAGCCTGTCCAGGGCCAGCGCGCTAGCGGGCCAGCGGGCCAGCAGCATTTCTGCAACGTCTGCTCGCATACCTGGAAGCCGATCGCCATTCCCGCCGGCCGCTTCTCGTCCATCGACGATCTCGTGCGCCGCGTGAGTCTACGTCGCGATGAGATCGCGATGCTGGCCGAGATCGGGGCATTGAACTCGCTCGGGCACGATCGCCGATCGGCGATGTGGCAGGTCGAGCGCGCGATCAGGCCCGCCGGAGAGATGTTTGAGCGTTCAGACGACGGTTCGACGGACGTTCGGCGAACGTTCGACGAACGAGCCGTCGAACGGTACGTTGAACGATCACCGCTAGCTGAGATGAGCATTTCCGAACGGCTGATTGCCGATTACACCGGCACAGGCCTGACCGTCGGCCCACATCCTTTGACGTTCAGAAGGAAAGAGCTTGCGATGCGTGGGGTGGTGCCGGCCATTGATCTTCCTCGCCAGCGGGCCGGACGCCGGATCCGCACGGCGGGGATGGTCATCACCCGGCAGCGGCCGGGGACGGCCAAGGGGTTCGTGTTCCTCACGCTCGAGGACGAAACCGGGATCTCGAACATCATCATCCGTCCCGATCTCTACGCCACCGATCGGCTGACCGTCGTCGAATCCTCGTTCCTGATCGTCGAAGGCATCCTGCAGAACCAAGACGGTGTCACGTCGGTGAAGGCGGAGCGGATGTCGAAGATGGACGGGATGCCGGATGAAGCGGCGATCGATTCCCATGATTTTCACTAGCTGTAGAGGCGAGTCTTTAGACTCGCCTAATATTGAGTCGTCGTGTTGAAGTTCATTCTCGCTGCCACCCTGTCGTTGGCCCTGTTGCAGGACCGCGCGCCGATCGTGCAAACCGTTGACATGGCGGTGCCGTTTCCGCCGGCGGTCTTCACGCAAGATGGGCGCCTGAGCATCGCCTACGAACTGCACCTGACAAACTTCCAGCAGGTGGAGGTGTCCCTTCGCCGTCTGCGGCTCACTTCAGGCGGTGCGGCGGTCGCCGACTTCAGTGGTGAAGACCTCCAGCGCCTGATCGTTCGTCCGGGCTTCAGAAGCGACCACGCCACTCCGCATCTTCTTGGCCCCGGGCAGCGGGCGATCGTGAATATCTGGATCCAATTGCCGCCAGGCGTGGCCGCCCACGCGATAGCGCAGACGCTGGCCGTTGACACGATACGACCCACGGGGCCGGCGCTGAATGCAGAAGTCTCGAGCACCGTGACCGCGCAGCCCTTGGCGCCGCTCGTCATTGGTCCGCCGCTCGGTGAGGGTCGCTGGGTGGCCATTTATGATCCCCTGCTCAAGGGCGGACACCGCACCGCGGTCTACACGCTCGACGGACGCGCGCGGATTCCGGGCCGATTCGCGATCGATTTCATCCAGATGCCGCCATCCGGTGCGCTAAACCTGAATCAGTCACCGCGACCGGCCGACCTGAATGGATTTGGAACGGAGGTTCTCGCCGTGGCTGACGGCAGGATCGCCGCCGCGCTCGACGACACCGCTGACGACCTGCCAAAGCCCGTCCCGCCAGAGCGTGGCAGCGGCAACTACATTTCGCTCGATCTCGGCGGCGGCCGTTTCGCCTTCTACGAACATTTGCAGCAGGGCAGCCTTCGTGTGAAGACCGGAGATCAGGTGAAGAAGGGCCAGGTGATCGGCCGGCTGGGATCGTCCGGCAGCACCTCGATCGGCCCGCACCTGCACTTCCACGTCGCCGATGCCAACTCGCTGCTGAGCGCCGAGGGCGTACCGTTTGCGTTCGAGCACTACGCGGTGTTCGGCGCGTTTGCCTCGATCAACGCGCTGACCGGCGGCGCGCCGTGGCAGCCTGGCGAGGTCGTGCGGCCGCACTTGACGACGAGGCCGTCACCCAACGTCGTCTTGAGTTTTCGGTAGGACATTTCGCCCGGGCTTTCCTCACGGCATAAAATGCTGAGGTGCGTCAGCTCGTCCTGTTCGGGATCGTCGTCGGTGCGCTGGTCGCCCTGGTCTGGGCACGGCCGGTTCCGCAGCCAGCCGGCGCCACCCCGCGCCTGTCGTTCGTCACCACCGCCCGCCAACTCGGTGTCGTCGGTTACCGCGACCCGGCTGGGGCCATCTCGCCTGACGGCACCCGCATCGCCTACGCTGAAGGCCGCTTCATTCGCGTCGTGCCGGTGGCCGGCGGCGCGCCCATGACCCTCGCGCCCGGGCAGGGGCAGGTCCGCTATCTCGCCTGGGCATCCAACGACGTGATCGTCGCCGAGGACGCCACTCCCAAGACGCGCTGGTGGTCTTATCGTGTCGGCACGGCAGACCGCTCGCCCTTGTGGGATGGGAAAGATATTGCTGCTGCAGATGCGAAGGTGCGCGTCTCCGATCTCAGGCAGCTGGCATGGAGTCTGGACGGTAAATTCGTCGCCGCCCTCGCCACGAGCAAGGAAGGCCCGGAGTTGTGGAAGATCGCCGCGGATGGTTCGACCGGTGAGCGCCGCAAGCTCGAAGGTCGACCGTCGTTTCCGGCCTTTGCGCCGAACGGCGAGATCGCGTGCATTTCCAACGATGGTGCGCGCCCGCGTCTCGCGCTGCCATGTGGAGCGCCGCCGCTGCGTTTCGAGCCCGATCTCGACGTCTACGGACCGATCGCGTTCTCGCCCGATCGCAAGGCCGTATACTTCGCATCGCCCAACGACCAGGGGATGGTGGAACTGTGGTCTGCCGATCCCGCTCAGACACGTGCGCACCGCCTGACGTCCTTTACGCGCGATGCCTACGCACCGTCGATGGCCACGGACGGCACCGCGATCTTCAAGGTGCAGTCGTATCGCACGTTCCTCGCCGACGCGCCCGCCGGCGGCGGAGTGACGCGTCAGTTGACGACCTTTCAATCTGAGACACCGTCGTATCACCCGACGAAACCGCTGATCGCGTTCACCTACGGCACCTGGCGCCGCATCATTGACGATGCGAAGTATCCGGATATTGCGCAGGAGATCGGCGTCATTGACGTGAAGCCCTTCGACTCCGCTCAGGGCAAGCAGGCGGTGCCGGCAGGGAAGCCGCTCGAAGTGATCGCGCAGAGCGATTCCGAAGATCAGGCCATGGCCTGGTCGCCGAACGGCAAATGGATCGCGTTCCACACGCACCGCGAGATGTCCGACGATGTGTGGCTGAGGCCGGTGGACAAGTCGCAGGCCGACAAGCGCATCACGTTCCTGGGGCGTGGTGCGGAAGTTGGCTGGCCGCGCTGGTCGCCCGATGGCTCGACGGTGCTGCTCGATGGGGCGCGGAAGTCCGACGGCAACTCAGTGATCTACACCATCGGCGTCAATCAGGACACCGGCGAGACGACTTCCGAGATGCGCGAGGTCACGGCGGAAGGTTTCGACGGCGATATCACGCACGCGGAGTGGCTGCCGAGCAGCACGACGGTGATCGCGATCGCGAAAGAAGGCCCTGGCCAGCATGCGATCATCACCGTGCCCGTCAACGGCGGCCGGCCGCACGTGGTGCATCGCTTTGCGACCGAGCACGACTGTTCGGGCCTCGGCGTTTCCCCTGATGGACGCTTTGTCGCGTTCGCGGCGCCGGCACCCGATGGTTATTACCAGATCTTCAAGAAGGCGATCGTCGGCGAATCGGATCCGGTCCAACTGACGCGCGATCCCTCCAACAAGACCCAGCCGGCATGGTCGCCCGACGGCGGCCGCGTTGCGTTCACGGTCTGGAGCTACGACGCGACCTTCTACTCGTTCACGGTCCAATGAGCACCGAGCTTCCGGACTGGCTGCCGCGGTCGATCCTCACAGTCGCGAGTGGCTACCGGCTCCGGGACCTGCTCGCTGACCTGATCGCCGGCGTGACCGTGGGCCTCGTGGCCCTGCCGCTTGCGATGGCATTCGCGATCGCCTCCGGCCTGACCCCGCAAGCCGGCATCTACTGCGCGATCGTCACCGGCTTCCTGATCTCGGCACTCGGTGGTTCACGATTCCAGATCGGCGGCCCGACCGGCGCGTTCGTCGTCGTGGTCGCGGGGATCATCGCCGAGCACGGCGTCGACGGCCTGTTCATGTGCACCATGATGGCCGGCGTGATCCTGGTGGTGATGGGCCTCACCGGCACGGGGGCGGCCGTGAAATACATTCCACGTCCGGTCATCATCGGTTTCACCAACGGCATTGCGCTCGTCATTGCGAGCACGCAGTTCAAGGATTTTCTCGGCCTCGCGGTCGACGTGCCCGGCGAGTTCATCGGCCGCGTGCGCGTGATTGCCGAAAACCTGTCGTCGGTGTCCGTCGCGAGCGCGGTGCTCGGGACATCGACGCTCGTGCTGTTGATCCTGTGGAGCCGCTTCATCAAGCGGGTGCCCGCCTACATCGTGGCGTTGTTTGCCGGCACGATCGCGTCAACGGCGCTGCAGCTCGACGTGGCGACGATCGGCTCGCGCTTCGGCGGCATCCCATCAGGCCTGCCCGAGTTTCACATTCCGATGTTTCGACCGGAGCTGATCCTCTCGCTGATCTCTCCGGCGTTCACGGTCGCCATGCTGGGCGCGATCGAATCGCTGCTATCTGCCGTGGTTGCGGATCGGATGGGCGGTGATCGGCACAATCCCAACACCGAGTTGTTCGCGCAGGGCCTTGCCAACATCGCGTCACCGTTGTTTGGAGGGCTGCCGGCGACTGGCGCGCTGGCGCGCACCGCCACCAACATTCGATCGGGCGCGCGTTCGCCGGTGTCCGGCATGATCCACGCGATCACGCTGCTGGTCGTGTTGCTGTTTGGCGCCGGCCTGGCGTCGTATGTCCCGCTACCGGTGCTCGCCGCCATCCTGTTCGTCGTCGCCTGGAACATGGGCGAATGGCGGGAGATCCCTGAGATCACGAAGCAGACCTACACCGACGTCCTGGTGTGGCTGGCGACGTTCCTGCTGACGGTGCTGGCGGATCTGACCGTTGCGGTCGCGGTCGGGATGGCGATGGCGTCGCTGCTGTTCATTCGCCGGGTGACGCGCACCACTACGGTGTCGCGTGTCACGCGTGAGTACATCGAGTCGGGCCGGCCCCACATTTTGCAGGACAAGGAAATTCCCGACTACGTGGCGATCTTCCGCATCCACGGCCCGTTCCTGTTCGGCGCCACCGACAAGCTGCACGACATCGCTGCGAGCGCGGAATCGCTCCCGCCGGTCGTGATCTTGCGCCTGCGCAACATGACGGCGGTTGATGGGACTGGGCTGAGCGCGATCGAAGAACTGGCGGCGGATTTGCGGAAGACGGGGCGGACGCTGGTGATCTGCGGAGCGCCGGCGCAGCCGGCGGGCGCGATGCGGAAGGCGGAGTTTCACGAGCGGCTCGGTCACGCGAACATCTGCACCAGCGTGCAGGAGGCGCTTGACCGAGCCCGGGCGCTCGCCGGCCCGCCGGAGGCGGGCCAGGACACGCTTATTTCGCAGCCACGAACATGATTTCGACCAGGCCTTCGCTGCCGACCAGGCCGGTCTTCACGGTCGCGCGGGCGGGGAAGTCCTTGCCGATCGCCGCGCGGTAGGCTTCGTTCATCGCCTGGAAGTACGACGCATCCGTGATGTAGACCTGTGCGTCGGCGAGGTCCGCGAAGCTGAAGCCGGCGGCCTTCATGGTGCGCTCGATGCGCGCCATGGCCTCAGCCGTCTGCGCCTTCACATCGCCCTTGTTAGTGGCGTTGTTGCCGAGGATGCCGGCGACGTAGAGGCGGTTGCCCACCTTGATTGCGCTGCTCAGCGTCGGGCTCGGCTTGCCGGGCGTGCCATCCGCGGCCGGCGTCGTGATCACTTCCTTGTTGCCCCTGACGACCGTTGGCGTCAATTCCACCTTGTAGGTGGGACCGGGCAGTCCAACGATCACCGTCGCGCGCGCCGGCGGATTCTTCGGGAAGTTCGGCACGTAGGCCTTGTTCATCTCGCCAAACGTCGCCACGTCCGTGAGGTACACCTTGTTGGCGACGATGTCGCTCATGGCGAAGCCGGCCGTCTTCAGGATCTCTGCGGTGTTGGCGAAGATCGTATTCACCTGCGTGGTGACGTCGCCCTCGATGGGCTGATTGGACTTGGGATCCCTCGACACCTGGCCGGAGATGAACAGCGTGTCGCCGCTCTGAATGGCGTGGCTGTACGGATTGGCGGTGGACCAGCCGGCCGGCGCGATGATCTTGCGCTCACCGCCGTTCGGGACCGCGATCACCGCGATCTCGACCAGCGCGTTCGGCACGACGAAGTCGGCGATGATGGTGGTTCTGGTCGGCGCGTCTTTCGGCCAACGCTGGCGCCACACTTCGGTCATGGCGGGGGCATCGGCCGCATTCTTCAGGTATACCGTGGCGGCGACCACGTTCTGCAGGCTGGAACCGGCGGTCTTCAGGCTCGAGCCGAGGCTGTCGATCACGCCCATGGTCTGCTGCGTGATGTCGCCCTTGGCAATGATCGCGCCCGACACGTAGATCAACCCGTCGGCCTTGACGGCCGCGCTCAGCGGCGCCTGGCCGCCTCCCGGGAACACTTGACGTTGACCCTGCACAGTCACCCCCAGGCACGCCACGGACACAAGTAGAGCAAGTAAATTGAGACGTCGCACGGTTCACCTCTCCCGCGACAATGTATCATTTCCATAGATGCCTAAAGCGGTCACACTCCCCAAGATTGAGCGGAAGAAATCGAAGCTGCACGGTTACGGCGTATTCGCGCTCGAGACGATCAACAAAAACAAGCGAATCATCGACTATGCCGGAGAGCTGATCTCCAACAAGCAGAGCGAATCGCGCGAAGACAAGTACCTGTCCAAAGGGTGCATCTGGGTCTTCCGGGTCAACCGTAACTGGAGCCGCGACGCCAACGTCGGCGGCAACATCGCGCGCTTCATCAATCATTCCTGCGTGCCGAACTGCTGGATCGAAGTAGACGGCAAGACCAAGACAATCTGGGTCCGCGCCGCCAAGAAGATCACGAAGGGGCAGGAACTGGTGTACGACTACAACACCGAGGGTGACAAAGTGATTCCCTGCCGGTGCCGTCCAGGTTGCAAGACCAAGCTATGAAGTGGATCGCCGCCAGCACTGCCGCATTTCTGTGCGTGCTGGCGGTGGCCCTTCAGGCGCAATCACCCGCCTACTTTGTCCGCAGCCTCGACGACCCGCGCGACCGCCGCGAGGCGCGTGCCGACGTGCTCGATACGCCGGTGCATCCCGGATCGATCGTCAAGACCGTGGCGCTGGTGGCCGCGCTCGAGCGCGGGATCATCACCGCCAACTCGTCGCACATGTGCCGGCGCGTGTCGAAGGCCGACGGGCAGACCTACACCTGCTCGCATCCGGATCTGAAGCGGCCGCTGTCGCCGGCGGAAGCCCTCGCATATTCCTGTAACGACTTCTTCGTCTCGCTGGCGCCGAAGCTGTCGCGCGACGCGCTCAACGCGACGCGCGTGGCGGCGGGCCTGCCGCCGGTCGCCGCCGGCGTGCCCATGTCGCAGGCGATCCTCGGGCTGGCCGGACCGCGGACGACGCCGCGCGCACTGATCGACGTGGTGGCGCGTCTTGCGGGAGCGGGGAAGGACAAGCCCGTGCCGATGACCCCAGCGACGCGGACCGTGTTGCTCGATGGATTGAAAGGCGCCGCGGAATACGGAACCGCATCCGCGCTGAAGGCCGGAAGCGTGTCCGCACTTGCGAAGACCGGCACGGTGCTGATGCCGACCGGCACCGCGCTCGGGATGGTGGTCGCTCTGACGCCCGCGGAGAAACCCGCACGCGCGATCGTCGTCGTCGCGCCCGGCGCCGCCGGCGTCGATGCCGCCGAGATCGCCCGCGTCCAGATCGCAGAATCTACTAAGGGCGAAACGGGCCGGGGATCTTTACCGGCTTCAGACCCCAATCCGCAGCGGCCGCAGCCAAACACAACCGCTACCGGTGGTAGCCAAACTACGAAAAATATCCCCGGCCCCTTTTCTGTTCGCCTCGGGCGCACGTTGGCGAACGGGAAGACGAAGATTGAAACGATTCCGATCGACGATTACATCGCCCAGGTGCTGGCCGGGGAAGGGCAGCCCAAGGCGGGCGATGCGGCGCAGCAGGCACTCGCGATCACCGCGCGAACCTTTGCGCTCGCGAATCGCAATCGTCACCGCCGAGAGGGCTTCGATCTCTGCGACACCACCCACTGCCAGGTGACGCGGACGCCGACGGCAATCACGCGGCGCGCGGCGGAATCAACGAGTGGAAGAGTGCTGCTGTATCGCGGCCAGCCGGCATTCGTGTTCTATTCCGCCTGGTGCGGCGGCAAGTCCGAACTGGCTTCGCAAGTGTGGCCCGGCGCCGTGGACTACTCGTACGAGCCGGCGCAGCATGACGATGCGTGTGAGGACGAGCCTGGGTGGAGCAGCGAGGTGCGCGTCGACCAGGTCGAGCGGGCGTTGCGCAGTGCCGGCCTGCGCGGATCGCGTCTGCGCGGACTGAAAGTCCTGACCCGCAACACGTCTGAGCGCGTTGCGCGCATTGCGGTCGAGGGTTTCACGCCGTCCGAGATCAGCGGTCACGAATTCAGGATGGCACTCGGGCGTGTCGCAGGGTGGCAATCTCTGAAGAGCACCGCCTTCTCGATTGATCGGACCAGCACCGGATATCGATTCAAGGGCGTGGGGTTCGGTCACGGCGTTGGCTTGTGCGTGGTTGGCGCAGGCCGTCGCGCCGCGACAGGCTCCACCGCCGATGAGATCCTGAAGTTCTACTATCCAGGCTTGACGATCGGCGCCATTGGCGCAACGCCGGCGACATCGACAACAGCGGTGGTATCGGCGCCACCTCCCGCTGCAGCACCCAAACCTGTTCCGCCGAAGGCTGCGCCTGCTGCCGCGCCGCTGCCGACCAACATCGCGCTGGCCTTGCCGCTGAATGAAGAATCCGAGCGCGCGACGGTGGCTGGTCTGATCGACAAGAGTCGCGCCGAGATCGCGAAGCTTACCGGCGTCGCGGTGCCGAGCGTCCGCGTCACCGTTCACCCGAACGTCGATAGCTTCGGACGCGCGACGGGGCAACCGTGGTGGGTGTCGGGAGCGACCGAAGGCACCTCGATCGAGCTGTTGCCGATCACGGTGCTCCGCCAACAGGGACAACTCGAACGCACGATTCGTCACGAGCTGACACACGCACTGCTGGATGGGGCGCTGGCGAAGCGGCCGATGTGGGTCAGGGAAGGTGCGGCAGCGTATTATGCGCGGCCGGCGGATGCGAGACTGACGAATCCCGAGCGCGTAGCCTGTCCGACGGATAACGAATTCCTCAGGGCTTTGTCAGCCGGCGCGCAGCGTGATGCCTACGCGCGCGCCGAAGTGTGTTTCGCTCGCGCTATTGCTGAGGGGAAGTCGTGGCAGGAGGTTCGGTAGACGCTAACGGCGCCGCCGCGAGGGTGGACCGCTGATCCGGGGATGCCACCCGGGTAATCAGCGCGACGGCGAACGCTCCGAGGATCGCGGCGATCGATAGTTTCGCCACGATGAACACCAATTCAACCGACGTAGCAGGCAAACTCTCGGGACGCCAGGGCACCAAGTACGTCCATGGCAGGGCGATCAGGACGACAAATGCCAGCGTCGCGACGAGCACCGCACTGGGACGCAAAGCCCGGCCGATCCACGAGGGCCGTCCGCCCTCACCCCATCCACCATTCAGGATCGCGGACATCAACGACAGCGCAAGGAGCGCGCCGAGCACCCATCGGAACCACGCTGCCGTGTAGCCAATCGCGGTGAACAACCAGGACACATCGTCCCAACCGAATCGCGCGATGAACCACGCGCTGATCTGCCCGCTGTATTGGGCGACGGACAACTCCATGCGGCTGGTGAGCCACCACAGCACAAACACGATCAATGCCGCCGGCACGATCGAACCAGCGGCGCCAAGCGCGCGACGCAGGCCGATGGTTGAGAATCCGCGCGAGACAATCTCGATCGTTCCGTTGGCCACGAAGCCGAGCACCGCGACCACCGCGATGGCGAGCAGCGCCGAGGTGATCAGGGCGAGCACCGTCGATACAGGCGTGATGAGAAAGCCCCAGTAGAGGCCGCCGGCGATCGCGCCGCCGACCAGGATCCAGATGGTGGCGAGCGCCAGCTTCACTTCGACCCCCCAGGGACGGTGATCGTAAACGCCTGTGGCTCAGACGAGGCGTGAACGTTGGGCACGTACATCGGCGAGATCTGTGCAGGCACGGCGCGGAATTGTCCGGGCGCAATCACTTTCACCAGGTAGGAGTACTCGTAGCGTCCCTGGTCGAACGATTCCTGGAAGAACACCGTTTTCGAATCCCGATATTCGACTCGCGAACCCCACCACCAATTATTGGCGGCTTCGCGCTCGAGCGGATAGGCGGTGGTGTCCTGGATCGGCTCCACACCGGCAGGCAGCGGATCCTCGATCGCCAGGTAGCGCCACTCTGGTGATCCCGCCGCCGTCAGTCGCACCGTCAGCACATCACCTGGATTCGCGGTACCAGTGAACGGCGTCTCTCGATAGACAATGCGATCTTTCACCGTCACGGGGGTGAGGAGGGCGTACTTGCGCGTCAGCGCGAGTTGCCTCGAGCCCTGACGGGCATCAGCGGTGGCCGTGTCGAAGTAGACCGCGGCCGCTGACCAGTACACGGTGCCACCGTTGCTCTTTACAAGCCGCACCTGGTTCGCGCCGGCATTGGCCGGGGCTGAGATGACGATTGGATCAGATGCGGTCATCGATGCCGCCGTGAACGCGTGCTTGCCGGCCGCCTGGCCGTTCACGAACACGTCAACGGTAAATGGCTGTGCCGTTTCGCCGCGGGCCTGCATGTAGCCAAGCAGTCCGTAGATGGCCATCGCGGTCTGCTTCGTCGACGACCAGTAGCCAGAGGTCCGATTCAGCATCATCCAGCGCACCGCGCGCTCGATCACCGGGTTCTTTGGATCGCGCTTGACGAGCGCCTGCACCGCAAACGCGGTTGCTTCGACGGACGTCTCTGCGTAGTCGAAGAGCAGCGGATCGTTGGCGACCGCCCACCACGACACGTCGCCGCGAGTTTGCGCTTCGCCAATCAGCGCGGCGGCAAGTTCGTTGCCGCGAGGATCCCTGGTCTCGTCGAGCAGCAGCAGCAACAGCGCGCGCCCGTAGGCGCTCATGCGCGATCGCATGTCCCACAGCTCGTTCCGTGCGACGGCGTGACTGTAGGTGCCCTGCTCGTTCTCGCCGTACCAGGGAATCGTCTCGTCGCCGGCCGCGGCGCGCTGCAGCACGTACGCCTCGTAAACCTTCAGGTCCGGCTCGACACGCGGGTAACGCATGTAGAGCTGCGCGAGCTGACGCGAGGCGTTACCGATGCGGCCCATGTCCACGCGGACGCCGGCGCGCCGCGATTCGTCGAGACCCCACAGCGCGTAGGCAGTCATGAACGGATGGTTGCCGTCTTCCTTCCACCAGCCCCAGCCGCCATCCTGATGCTGGAAGTCATAGAGGCGCTGGATGCCGGCAGACACCTGGCGATCGAGCGCAGACAGGCGTTCGGTCGGCGTCAGCTTCAGTTCGGTCAGGGCGCGAGTGACCAGCAGATTCGGTAAGAAGCTCGAGACCGTCTGCTCGGTGCATCCATACGGGTATTCGGTCAGGAAGTCGAGCGCGCCAAGGACAGAACCGGCGAGCGACGGCGCGAGCGAGATCGAAACCGATCGCGCTGCCGGATTCGATGCGGCCGGCATCTCAACTGTGGTGGTGGCTTCGCCGGCACCGACCACTGAGCCGCTCATGCCGACCTCGCGACGAATGCCAAAGGGCAGGACCGGAATCGGCAGTTCGACCGCGTCGACATCGCTCACCGTCTTCGCTGTCGCGGTCACGGTGGCCGCGCCAACGCTACGAGCGGCAAAGCGCCAGTCATCGCGGCGTTCGGCGCCACTCGGCAGCGATCCCGACGTGCCGGCATGCGGGCCGACCGGTTGCAGGCCCGTTGACGCGATGGACACGGACGCGGTGCGCGGCTCCTTCTGATAGTTGTGCACCATCGTCGGCACCACAACTTCGTCGCCCTCGGTCAGGAAGCGGGGCGTGATCACGCGCACGATCAGGTCCTTCGTGGTCGTGGTGCGCGCCACCGTGGTGCCGGCCTTGGTGTCCGCCGTAATCGCGCGCGCGGTGAGGCGCCAGGTGGTCAGCGCATCCGGATAGGTGACGCTGATGCGTCCCCGCCCCTGTGCGTCGGTGACGAGATCGCCGACCCAGTAAATGGCATCGGGGAACTCCTTGCGAACCTGCGCCTGCACGGGCTGATCACCCTTGAAGTCGGCCAGCGTAAACGGCCGTCGACGACGGGCGGTGAGTTGCAGGCGATCGCGTCCGGAATAGCCGGTGAAGTAATACGAGCTCGAGAAGGTAGTGGCAACGCGTGAGTATTCGCGTCGATAGAAGTGTCGAACCGGATCAGGGGTGTCGTCCGCCTTCACGCCATAAACGGCTTCGTCGATGACGGCGAGGCTGACCTGCGCGCGCACCGGCTGACCGTTGGCATCTGCAACCTGCACTTCAAAGACGCCGGGATCGCGCGGCTTGGAGACAGCCTGTTGCGCGGTAACGGTGACCTGCAGCGTCTTTGACCCCGGCGCGACAGCGAGCCTGCGTTCGGCGCGGTGCAGCCGCCCTTCGCGCAAGTAGACAATGTTCACGAAGACGTCTCCGACGTCGCCTTCATCAATCGGCACCTGGATCGAGTCAGCGGCAGTGGGGCGGAGGAGCCGGAACCACGATACGTGCTGGCCTTCCTTCGTCACCAGGACCGGACCGATGACGGTCTCACCACGCACGATCAGCGTGGCCGATTCGCCTGGCGCGTAGTTCTTCTTGTCCGCCAGCAACTCGAGGTATCGATCCGAGTTGTCGTCCGCGGTGTATTCGCTCGGGCCGGGCACCCAGAGGAACAGTTGATCTTCGACGGTGCGGCCGGCGCTCGGTGCGGTGGCGCGAACGCGGAAGCTGCCGGTGCGGTTTGGCAGGGTGAAGGTCAGCATCGCGCGGCCACTCGCGTCCGTCGTCGCCGACTGCGTGCCAACCGCGGTGACTTCGGGCTCGCCGTAATAACCGTCTCGATACTGCAGGTGCTCGAGCACGAGTGTCAGCGGGACATTCGGCTGGACGTTGCCGAGGTAGTCGACAGCCCGGACCGAGACCTGCGTGCTGCTGCCGGCGCGATGCACGCTGCTGCCGGACTCCGCGGACAGCAGGAATGTGCCAAAGGTGGCGTGCACGACCGTGCGGCCCGACACTTCACGATTCGCCGCATCAGTGACCTGCGCTTCAATGCGGGCGCTGAAGTCGCGGCCGTTCTCGTCAATTGCCAGGGGGATGCGAACCGTGGCCTTGCCGTCGGCATCGAGCCGCAACGTGCCTTCGGCGGTCTGGTTATCGCCGTACCAGTAGCTGTTGTCGTTGCCGTCGATGCTGTCGTCCCATCTGAGCGGCGAGTAGTATGGCTGCTGGTTCACGACCCATCGCAACTGCGCATTCGCGACCGGCTGGCCGAAGTAGTAGCGCGCCTGCACGTTGACCACGGCTTCGCGGCCCTGGACTTCGAACCGGGTCGCCGGCGTCACGATCACTTCAAACTCGGGCTTGCGATACTCCTGGACCTCGAAGGCACCGCTGGCGATCGCGTCGCCGCTCTGCACGCGCACGGTGTAATAGCCGAGAGCCGCGGTGGCCGCCACGGGGAAAGAGGCGTTCAGCGCGCCGAACTCATCAAGCTTCACCTGCCGGCGGAACACGACCTTCTCGTTCGCATCGGCGACGACGACTTCAGCGTCCGGACGATCGAACTTCGCGAGCGCATCCATCTGCCGCCACCGCAGGATGGCCTTGAGGTGCACGGTGTGGCCGGGCCGGTAAATGGGCTTGTCGGTATAGATGTAGGCCGCGAGCTCGCGCGCGGGTTGCTGCAGCGTCCACGCGCCGGGATCGGTCGCCGCATGCTGATTGCCACACTGCGCGACGCCGATGATGTTGCTCTCCATGCGCTCGTCTGGAAGCTTCGCGTCGAACAGGCCATCGGCATTGGTGCGGCCTTCCGCGATCGTCTTCTTCGCGAACAACACACGGACGTTGCAGTCCGCCGCCGGCTCGCCGGTAAAACGGTCGGCGGCGAAGAACAGCATCTGGCCCGGCGACGTCTTCGTCACGATGCCGACGTCCGACACGATCACGATCGTGTAAGCGCGCAGCAGATCGTTGACGGCTTCGACGACGAAGATGCCGGGTTGCTTGAGTTCGACCGGGATGCGGCGCACTTCAGCGTCGCGCCGGTTGGGCAGCAACTCGCGCCACGTGGTGACAACCTGATCGGCGTTCAGCAGCGGCACCTGGGCGAACGTGGTCGCGTTCAGCACGACGCGTTGCGCGACCTCGGCTTGATCGTTCACGACACGGCGGGTTGAGCGGTACGCGTGGCTCGCCTGCGCACGCATGAAGCGGTGCACGCTCTGGCGCTGTGACTGTTTCCAGTCGGAGAAGCGCTCGAGCCACGTCCGCTCTTGCTCGACGCGTTCTTCATCGGTGCCGAGTTGATGCGGGTCGTCCAGGCCGGCGAAGAAGGCGAACGGGTCCTTGACCTTGTAGACGCGGAAGTCGAGGCGTTCGAGCCGCCGAAAGGTCAGGTAGAAGTTCGGCGCGTCGCGCGTGGTGAACACCTCGCTCGTCGAGAGCGAGAATGCGGGACGTTCATCCGGAGATGATTCCTGCGCCAAGGCAGGTGCAACAACGCCCAGCAGGGCGAACAGGACGATCAGTCGTCGCGTCATAGCGTTCCAGTCAGCATTCCGAGGCGGTACACGCCAACAAAGTTCGGATTGGCCGTCGTGGGCCGCCAGCGCGGGGAGGGATGCTGCGCCAGGGCCGACAGTCGCGCCTTTCTCACTTCTCCGGCGCCACCGTCGATCGGCCCCGTATGATACACGACCCAATCGTCGCCTTCCTTCTCGAACGCCGAGCGGCCGATGAACACCATCAGATGATCGGGCTGCTCGCGCTGCCCTTGTTGATGGAAGAAGAGCAGATCCCCCGGCTGCAGCGCGTTGGTGCTGCGGCCCTGTGAGCGCGTGTTGAGATAGATCAGCGTTTTTGCATCCGCGAACTCGGCGTAGGCCGCGGGCGGTCCGGCTTTCACCTTGAACAGCGGCAGGCCATCTGGTCCTGCCTTGGGGCCCGACCGGACATCCGGAAATTGAGGGGTGAAGGGCAGTCCGGATCGCCGCACCCACTCAGGGGTATGCGCGCGAAGCGCCTCCCGCACCGCGTGGCGAACCAGCCCGGCACAATCTTTTACATCGTCCGTGGGGCGCTCGAACTGCGCGTCGGCGAGCAGGACGAACCACGAGCGGAACGCGGCGCGGTCGGACTCATCCGCCAGCCGGACCTGGGCTGAGAGCCCCGTTCCAACCAGCAGGGCCGCGACCGTGATTGATGCGATGCGCACCGTAGCATTCTCCCTGAAACCTCGCGCCTCGGACAGGCGTCTGAAGGAGTATTATTTGCCTATGCTGATCAAGAAGTCGGCGGATCTTCGTGAGTCGGACGTCACCCCGAAAGAGCTGTTCGTCAAGCGGCGCGAGTTCCTTGCCGCGGCGGGTGTAACGGCCGCGGCCGTTGCCACCAACGGTCTGGGGCTGCTTGGGGATGACGAAGGCGTCTCGGCGCAGAATCCCAAGGCGCAGAAGCTCACCAACCTCAAGAAGAGTCCGTTCAGCACCGACGAGAAGCTGAACTCCTACAAAGACATCACGACCTACAACAATTTCTACGAGTTCGGCCTCGACAAGGCCGACCCCGGCAAGTACGCGCACACGCTGCGTCCGTCGCCGTGGAGCGTGGTCGTGGACGGGCAGTGCGGCAAGCCCGGTAAGTACAACATCGAAGACATCATGAAGTGGGCGCCGCTCGAGGAGCGCATCTACCGCCTGCGCTGCGTCGAAGCGTGGTCGATGGTGATCCCGTGGATCGGCTACCCGATGAGCGAGTTCATCAAGCGCTTCGAGCCGACGTCCAAGGCGAAGTACGTCGAGTTCAAGACGCTGGTCGATCCGACGCAGATGCCCGGACAGACCGAGCCTGCGTTGTCGTGGCCGTACGTCGAAGGCCTGCGCATGGACGAGGCGATGCACCCGCTGACGCTCGTCGGCCTGGGCCTCTACGGCGAAGTGATGCCGAACCAGAACGGCGCGCCTATCCGCCTGGTCGTGCCATGGAAGTACGGCTTCAAGAGCATCAAGTCGATCGTGCGCGTCACGTTCACCGAGACCGAACCGCTCAACACGTGGAAGCGCCAGCAGTCATCGGAATACGGCTTCTACGCCAACGTGAATCCGCAGGTCGATCACCCGCGGTGGTCGCAAGGCAGCGAGCGCCGGCTCGGCGAGTTCTTCCGCCGCAAGACGTTGCCGTTCAATGGCTATGGCGATCAAGTCGCCTCGTTGTACACGGGCATGGATCTTCGCAAGAACTACTAGGGAGTGACTGCTACTCAGTGGAGACGACGGGTCCTTAAGCCCGTCGTCTGGATTGCCTGCCTCGCGCCGCTCGCGCTTCTTGTTTACGACGGGTTCACGGATAACCTCACCGCGAACCCGATCGAAAAGGTCACCAACACCACCGGTATCTGGACGCTGCGGTTCATCGTGGCGACGCTCGCGATCACACCGCTGCGCTGGCTTACCGGCGTCAATCAGCTGGTCAACTATCGGCGGGTAATCGGGCTCTTCGCGTTCTTCTACGGGACGCTGCACTTCGTCATCTACATCCTCACCACGTTCTTCGTGGGTGGCTTTTCGGAGTTCGATGCGTCTGGCCTCGTGGGTGACCTGACGGAGCGGCCCTACATCATCGCCGGCTTCACGGCCTTCGTGCTGATGATTCCGCTCGCCATCACCTCGACCCAGGGCTGGATTCGGCGAATGGGCGGGAAGAAGTGGAACCTGTTGCACAAGCTGATTTACATAACGGCGCTTGCCGCGGTGCTGCACTACTTCTGGAAGGTCAAACTCGACGCGACCTATCCCATCTACTACGGGATCGGCGTGGCGGTCCTGCTGGGGTGGCGCGTCTGGAAGAGCATGGGGCGTACTTTTGCCCCCAAGCGGGCATCTGAGGTATAACGAGCGAGACATGAAGTTCCTGTGGGCCATCTGCGCGTGTTGTTGCGTCGGAGATTCCTCCGACGCCTGTCGTGCTGTGTCCACATAAGCCGCTGAAGCCAGCGCGGCTTCAAAGTTCATCAGACGATTTCAGGCCCGGAGGTTGAAAAACCTCCGGGCCTTTTTCTTTTGGTCGGTGTAGAGGCGGGTCTTCAGACCCGCCTGGGGAGAGAGCAATGAAACGAGTATTGGCAATCCTGTTCGCGCTGGTTTTCAGCGCATCGGCAGTACAGGCGCAGCAGCCGCCATCGGTCGCGGGACTCTGGGATGCCGCCGTCGTCGTTAACGGCCTCGAGATCCCGTTCCGATTCGAGATCGCGGGCAGCGGCGCGGCGATCAACGGGTCGTTCTTCAACGGCGACGAGAAGGTCACGTCGACCGGCGGCAAGTACGAGAACGGATCGTTGACGCTGAACTTCGACCACTACGCGACAGCCGTGGAGGCGGCGCTCGTCAACGGGCGGTTGACCGGCATCTACAATCGCGGCGCCAGCTACTATCCGTTCTACGCGAAGCCGTTTACGCCGCCGGCCGCGTTCCCGAATGAAGTCCCGGCGATCGACGGACTCTGGACGATCGGCTCCGTCAACAGCAACAAGGGCGAATCGGCCTGGCGCTTCATCGTTCGGCAGTCGGGTGCGGAAGTGACCGCCGCGATCCTGCGCGTCGATGGCGATACCGGCGCGCTGTCTGGCACCTACCGCAACGGCAAGTTCATCGTCAGCCACTTCTCGGGCGCGCGTCCGCTGGTCCTCGAACTGACGCCGCAGAAGGATGGCTCGCTCGAGATCCTCCGCAACCGCACAGAGAAGCTGATCGCCGTCAAGGACGCGGACGCCAGGCTGAAGGGTGTGCCCGAGCCGACCGATCCGTCGCGTCACTCGAGCGTCAAGAATCCCACCGAGCCGTTCAAGTTCGCGTTCCCCGATCACAAGACCGGGAAGATCGTGTCGAGCACTGACGAACGGTTCCGCGGCAAGGTCGTGATCGTCGGCATTGGCGGCAGCTGGTGCCCGAACTGCCACGACGAAGCGCCGTTCCTGTCGGAGCTCTACACGAAGTACAAGGACAAGGGCCTCGAGATCGTCGAGCTGTCGTTTGAAGAAGAGGCGCAGAAGGCGAAGGGCTACCCGCGCCTGCTGGCCTTCAACAAGCGCTATGGCGTGAACTACACCGTGCTGCTTGCCGGTGAGCAGGCCGACCTCGCCGAGAAGGTGCCGCAGATCCACAACCTGAACTCGTTCCCGACGACGATCTTCGTGGGACGTGATGGCCTGGTGCGTGGCGTGCACGCGGGATTTGCGGGTGCGGTCAGCGGCGTGTTCCACAGCACGGCGAAGGAGGAGATCACCGCCACCGTCGAACGCCTGCTGTCGGAGAACGCGACCACGGTCGCGAGATCGCAGCGGTAAGAACCAGGGATCAGGGATCAGGGCTCAGGGCTCAGGGGGATCGGCGCCTAGCAGCCGCCGACTCCCCGGACGTCTGCGTTTGTCTCCGCGGCCCTTCCCGAAGTTGTGTGTGCCGGCCTGCCGCTTGAGGTACCATCCCGGGCGTGAATTCGACACATCGCCAGGTCAACACGCCGGGGCAGGTTCTCTTCGCGAGCCTGATCGGCACCACGATTGAGTTCTTCGACTTCTACATTTACGCCACGGCCGCCGTGCTGGTGTTCCCGCGGCTGTTCTTCCCCTCGACGGATCCCAACACCGCAACGCTCGCGTCGCTGGCCACATTCGCGATCGCGTTCATTGCGCGGCCGGTCGGCTCGGTGTTGTTCGGGCATTTCGGCGATCGCATCGGACGCAAGGCCACGCTCGTGGCCGCGCTGCTGACGATGGGTGTGTCGACGGTGATGATCGGGTTGCTGCCGACCTACCAGACGATTGGTGTGGCGGCGCCGTTGCTGCTGTCACTCTGCCGGTTTGGCCAGGGCCTTGGCCTGGGCGGTGAGTGGGGCGGCGCCGTGTTGCTCGCCACCGAGAACGCGCCTCCGGGCAAGCGCGCCTGGTACGGCATGTTCCCGCAGCTCGGCGCACCGTTTGGCTTCATTCTCTCCGGCGGCACGTTCCTGTTGCTGTCGCGCTTCCTGACGGACGAGCAGTTCTTCAGCTACGGCTGGCGCATTCCGTTCATCGCCAGCGCGTCGCTCGTCATCGTGGGCCTGTATGTGCGACTCACCATCACCGAGACGCCGATCTTCGCGGAAGCCGTAAAGAAGGACGCCGCCAAGGTGAAGGTGCCGGCGATTGCCGTGTTCCGCGATCATCCGAAGACGCTGGTGCTCGGCACGATGATCTCCATCGTGGCCTACGCGCTGTTCTACATGATGTCGGTGTTCAGCCTGTCGTGGGGCGTGAGCGCGCTCGGCTACACGCGCAACGAGTTCCTCGTGATGCAGCTGTTTGCGATCCTGTTCTTCGCCGGCACGATCCCGCTGTCGGGCATCATGGCCGAGACGGGCCGCCGCAAGTTCATGATCGTGATGACGGTCGTCGCGATCGCGTATGGCTTCGTGATGCCGCCGCTGTTCCAGTCGGGCACGACCGGCGCCGTGATCATGCTGTGCCTTGGCTTCGGGTTGACGGGCCTGGTCTACGGCCCGCTCGGCACGGTGCTGTCGGAACTGTTCCCGACCAACGTGCGCTACACCGGCAGTTCCATCGCCTTTAACGTCGCCGGCATCTTCGGCGCCTCGCTGGCGCCGTATGCGGCGACGTGGTTCGCGCAGAACTACGGTCTGCAGTTCGTCGGTTACTACCTGTCCGGTGTGTCCGCGCTTTCGTTGATCGGATTGATCCTGACGAAGGAGACGAAGGATACGGACTTAAGGCACTAGGCCGGGAGCCGGGAGCCGGGAACCGGGAACGAAACGCGTCGCTACTTCGTTGGTCGCGACGCGTAGACCTTGTTCGCGATTTTCCACTCGTTGTTGACCTTCAGCAGCACAAAGTAGTCCGCAAAGGTCGTGGCGCCATGCACCAGCGTGGCGCCGGCCATTGCCGCGGTGCCTGAGACCGAGACGTAGTCGATGGTGCGCTTGCGCGAGGCTTCGTCGGCGGCGGGCTTGCCGTTGAAGTTGCCGGCGTACTGCTCGGCTGTCCACGAGGTGAACACGCCATTCCGGATTCCGTCGACATGCGCGGTCGGCAGGAAGGCCTTGCGCATCTCAGGCGGATCGCCGGTGGCGTGCCCCTTGAAGTACTGCTCGATAGCGGCACGCACCGCTGCCTCGTCCGGAGATTGAGCGCTGGCGAGCGCCGGGAGTGCGAGGAGCGCGGCAACGAGAATCAGCTTCTTCATAGGGAGAAAATGTAGCAGGGTCGCAGTGGGGCGGCACATTTCTCGTCCCGCTCGAAAGACGTTGATCACAAATTGTTGATGGTTGTGCTACGATAAATCTCTTCGGTATCGCGGGGTGGAGCAGTCCGGTAGCTCGTTGGGCTCATAACCCAAAGGTCGGGGGTTCAAATCCCCCCCCCGCAACCATCGCTATTTGCAGTGAGAGGTCGCCTTCGGGTGACCTCTTCGCATTTTGAGCCGCCGATAGCATCGCGGCCAGATTTCCCTTCAATTCGATTCTCAGCTCGTTCTCGACCGGATTGAGGACGATGGCGTCGACTAGCCCGCGTAGCGCGTCAGCGGCCTCGGGACGCGTTTCTGGCTGCTCAAGCGCGGCAGCCAGCGTCGTGACCTTCTCGCGGTAGAGGACGGCCAGATTCGGGTGCAGCAATGGCGGCGGCGCATCCGCTGCATCGAGACGCTTGGTCAGATCTTCCTTACGAACTTGAAGGGCCGCCATCTCGTCCTTGAGCTCGGCTCCGGAAACTCCCTGCTTGATGGCTTCGATGATCTGGCGAATATCGACTCGGACGCGGTCAAGCTCGCGCTCTGCGGATGACAGGCTCGCCCGGTGCTCCATACGGAGCCGGTTCATCTCGCGTGTGAACTCTTCGCAGAACTCCTGGAAGAGATCCTGACGTAGGAGCTTCTCGTGCAACGCCTTCAGAACTCGTGCCTCAACCTCGTCGCGGCGGATAGTCAGATGATTCCCGCACGTCCCTTGATCACGTGCACCGAAGCACGAGAGGCGATTCGCGGAGCCCATCACGAACCCGGCGCCGCACACGCCGCACTTCGTCAGGCCCGAGAACAGATACCGCGGTCGATTCGCGGAGGAGAGCTTTCCGGTCTTGGCGACTGCGGAGCGAGTGCGCTGCTGTCGTTCCTTCGCGGCGGTCCAGAGATCATCGGCCAGGATGCGGAGATGGGGCACGTCGACCGCCACCCACTCTGAGGGTGGATTCAGCCTGGTCACCCGTCTGCCCGTGTCGGGATTCTTCACGTAGCGCAACCGGTTCCAGACGAGGCGCCCGATGTAGAGCTCGTTGTTCAGGATGCCCGTGCCGCGCTTGTGGTTTCCGTAGATGGTGCTCGGGCTCCACTTGCCGCCGAACGGCCCAGGGACACCGGCACCGTTGAGCGTCTTGACGATCTGCTTCGGCGAGAGGCCGGCGACGAAGTCACGGAAGACGCGCTCGACGACGGCAGCTTCCCCGACGTTGATCTCGCGCTCGCCAGTCGTCACCTCGGCACCGTTGAGAGCGCGCACGACGCGATAGCCGTAGCAGAGGCCGCCGCCGGCCTTGCCGTTTTCGATGCGCCCGCGCAGACCGCGATGTGTCTTTTCGGCCAGGTCCTTCAGGAACAGCGCGTTCATCGTCCCCTTGAAGCCGATGTGCAGGTGCGTAATGTCGCCTTCAGCGAGCGTGACGATGCGAACGCCGGCAAAGGTGAGGCGTTTGAACAGACCGGCCGTATCTTCCTGGTCGCGACTGAACCGGTCCAGTGATTCGGCCAGGACGACGTCGAAGCGGCGATTGAGCGCGTCCCGCATGAGCGACTGAAAGCCCGCCCGGAGCAGCGTGGCCCCAGAAACTGCATGATCGGCGTACTCTTCGGCGACCGTCCATCCCTGCCGTTCAGTGAACGCGCGGCACACGCGCATCTGGTCCGCGATCGAGGCATCCCGCTGGTTGTCGGACGAGTACCGTGAGTAGATGGCAACTGTCATGTTCTCTGACCTCAATGAACCGAGCCGGTCTTCGGAATGCAGTGCGCCTCGAACAATTCCCGCGCCGCCTGTCGCGCGAGAACGCGCACGAACGCTCTGAGGTGGGCATCCCCGTTGCTCTCAATCGTTCGAGCGCTGTGCGGGCGAGTTTGGGAATTCCCCGGTCGTCGTCGCATGCGCCGTGTTCGCCTTCTTGGGATCATGATACGCCTCGCCTCGCTAAACGCGCCGATGAGGATTCGACGCGCACGTTTAATCCGCAACTGGATGCAGCGGGTGGGCCAGGACGGCGACCGCCGAGGCGAGTAGATGCTGCGATTGTGTTGAGTGCGCCAGTTCAGGGCGCCGCGATAAGTTGTGACGCTGAGTCACCGCACCATCGCGTGCTCCGCATGTGGCCATGCGGAGAGGTTGCCGGTCAACAACCGGTCGTGATGTCTCGAACGATAGCGCTGTGAATCGTTCGCGTCAACTGGCTCGCAGGGGCGAGTGTGTCCATGTGCATGCGGGACGCCCAACGCGTGGTCATCACCAGGGCCGGCGACAATTGCCAAAGAGAGGTTCGCGGGCGCGCGGTCAAGACCGCAAGTCGCGGAACGCGAGCGGAGCAACGCGGAGCGTCTTGACGGCGCGCCTGCGAACCGCAGAATTTACTGGCGCCGGCCGATATTGGCCTGGTCCAAGTCGTGCGGGAAGACGGACCCACCAGCGTGCCCACCTGGCGGTCCACTGCTGCAGCGGACGACGACATCGACAAGCGGGGCGTGAGCGACCCCCCGATCAGGGGTGGGGCCGTGATCGCGACCCAAGAGGGGGGTCGCTCACGCCCCGATCACCCCTTTAATGGTCAGGGTCAGTCGCGGCAAAGAACGCCGCCCGTGCGCGAGGGCGACGCTCGGTATCGCCTTGCACCAAAGGCACTTGAAGCGGCGCCGAGGTTGTCCGATCGACACGCGCCTGCCGACCGAGAGAAGAGAGACGGAGGGGGACAACACGCTCCCTACCTGTTGTCTCCCCTTTTGTCCCCCCTCGTTTGATCCGGCTTTCGATTTGTTACCGGTCAGTCGATGTGGATTCGGGGCTTCAAGCCTTGCCAAAATTCGTTCACTTGCGCATGGGCGGTGAGGGGCGTGTAGGCCAGTTCACACTCGCGTGCCAGCATCGCGAAGGACTTCTCCCAATCGACGGGAGGAACGGGTAGCTCTTGTGGAATATCGTGGGTGCGACGGCGGTCGAAAGTGGCTTGGACCGCGACCAGCACGCGGTCGCCCTTCAGCGTCTCGCGGTCAATCAGCAGGACGAGGTCGATCAGATCCTTGACCCGCGTATTGGCCCTTCCTTCGCGGGGCCGGGTGTAGGCGTGGAGCTTCTCGGCCCAATGCTGCTCGGCGGAGAGCGCGGGGACGACGATGTGCGTGATGCCTGCGAATTCAAGCCAGTCTTGGCCCACCACGTCGTCAAGCGGGTCGAGCACTTCGTCTCCGGCGCCGAGGTCGACGTGAAACTTGACGAAGGTGCGCCCATCGATCCGCGCATCGACGGGGAACCTGGCGCCGCCTTCCGGGGCCTGGTCGAGCGTCAGCATTGCCTCGCCCACAACAAAGGTGAAGAAGTCGGGCAGTCGCACCTCTGCTGCGGTCTGCAGGCGTTCGCGGAGTGACGCTACCGTGGTCTGCTCAACACTGAGCCCAGCTGCCGCAACTCTCACCGTCAGGTCGAGATCCTTGGTTGTCCTGGCCTGTAGAAATCGCAGTTCGAGAGCGTAGCCGCCCTTCAGAACCCAACCATTCCGCGCTGCGTGGGCGGGGTCGAACATGCGAGCAAGCAGGCGATCGAAGGCGACCTGACGTCTCAGCCGCTGCAGGTCGACATCGTCCCGCCGTGACCGTTCGAGCAGCCGTGTTTCAAGAGCGGCGCGAAGCGCGCCCGCTGTTGCGTACTGGCGTGGCGTCACCATTTGGCACCTGCTTCATAATCCTATCGATGCGCTGGCGAGCGCGTGTCGTCGTCTTCACAGTTTCGATCTGCCGGCGCATGATGAGCCCGCGCCGGATCGCTTCGTCCACCGCCTGCACTTGCAGCTCGCGGCTGAGCACGTCGTCGGCGATGATATCGACCAGCGTTCTCAGCGCGGTCGTGACGCGCACGCCGTCGATGGTCTCCACGTCTTCGTCGCCGAGTCGAGTGCGATGGAGTTGCAGCACGCGTGGAATGGCGGCCATGCGCTGAAAACCGGGAGGTACGGTCATGTCCAGTCTGCGGGGCATCACGTCGGAGAGCTCGTGCAGGGTCAGGGCAGTCCCGTGGCTGAAGGTTCCTTGCGGCTCCCCGGCGCGATTGTGCGACCAGAGCTGCCAGAGGATAAGGTCCGGCCGTGCACTGGCGGGGAACTGCGCCAGCCGATAGATCCCGCGACGTTCGCGAACCCAGTTGCCAGCCCGTACGTGGTACGGGTGTACGTTGTCCTTGAATCCGGCCGCACACGCCTGGCGGGTCGTGAAGAAGCCGCCTTGGGCTTGCGCCGATTCGTACAGTTGGCGCGAAGGCGAAGAGTGGCGATTCAAGGTATATAACCTCAATTATTATGAGGATATATAGCATATATCGAGTCACGTTGGCAGTGCTTACCGGCGAAGCGCCGACGTGACCAGTTGGCAAATCGCACTAGGGCCCCTCACGGTCGTGCGCCTTTGGGTCGCCCCAACACTTGACGCGGAACTAACATTGGCGGGGGGGCGGCGGCAGTGCGCCGGGGGCTACTCTTGAGATTGCCGTATCGTCGTCTGCTTGACCTCGACAGAACGGCCGATAGTAAGTGAGGGCATTGTTGCTGATTCGCTCAATTGCAATTGCGTGCATCCTGCTTGGGCCTGTGGTCTCGCCCGCAGCCGGACAGGATTGGTTGGAAGCCAGGACCGACACCTACTCAGTCTTCTACGTAGCCGGCTTCGAAGCAGACGTTGAACTCGCCAAGACTTGGATGAACCAAGCCGAGCAGGCGAGCTTCGATAAGTACGGTGTGCGTTTTTCTCGATACAAGATTGCGCTTTACTTGCATCCGGCCCCGACGGCAGGTGCGGGGGTGGGCAACGCTCGTCTCACCTGCTGCACTACTCAATCCGGCACCACTAGAGGAACCATCGATTTCTTAACACCTTCGTATCAGGGCTGGAAACAAGGGAGAGACCCGGTCACGGGCGTGGCATATGACGCGTACTACCAGGCGCGATTGATGATGCACGAATACCTGACGGTCGGGCACTACGCGGTGCAAGACACGCGTGGGACTGGTGACTCTGGGAACTCTGTGGCCGGGTGGCAGTATTATTCCGCCCCCGACTGGTTCTACCAAGGCCTGCAAGAACGGGACGCTTTGGCTGCATCCGACAAGAACTACCGTGACGCGGTGACGCCCTTGATCATTCGATACTCTCGCCAGCTTGATGGCATCGTGTGTTGCCGCAGCCTGGATCCGGCGATTCCGGGGATTGCCGTCTCCAGTGTGTACGCCGACGGCTTCACGCTACTCTCGTATTTGACGAGCCGTTACGGTGAGGACATTGCGGGCAAAGTCCTCAGGAGCAATGCCCCGACATTCTGGGAGGCGCTTGAGCGCTCGACTCTGGCCTCCGTCAGCGAACTCTGGTCGGGCCTCGCGCCGTGGCTGAAAGCTCAGTGAGAGAGAGCGATATCGTGCATCCGGTCACAGGAAGACGTCGTAAGGCCGCTGACTCGCTGAAACGATTTGTATTCGCGCTTGCGATGTCGGCTCTCGGTGTTGCTCCAGCCTCTGCCCAGGCGCCACCGGGGCCTTGGGTTCAGCTGCGGACCGCCGACTTCACGGTGTTCTACGCGGAAGGTTATTCTCAGGACGCCGAGCAGGCTCGGCAGTATCTGGATTCTGCGGCGACGCTCATGCGGGAGCAATATCGGCTGGATCGGCTCAAGTACCCTTTGAGGGTCTACCTGTTTCCTCAGTCCGCGACTCCATTCGGCGGGCGTGTCACCAAGGGCGGCTCGTTTTTCACAAGCTTTGATGAGGGTGGCCAGAAGGTGACAGCAATCGCGCACCTGACGGCTTCGTCGAGCGAATTCCGCGATGGCAGCAACACCACGACCGGGAACGGCATGCCGTTCGACGCGCACTACCACCGCAAGGTCCTCGTGCATGAATTTGTTCACGCTATCCAGTACTCGTTGAATCAAGACGGCGCGCCAGCATGGCCGACGTTCGCCTTCGAAGGAGAAGCAGAAGCCGTCGGGGTGTCATTGGCTGAGCGCGACCGGGGATTATTGGAACACGAACTGTTTCTGCGGGCTATCGAGGCGACCCCGCAGGCAATGGTCTGCTGCAGTCGCGTCATTTCGGGCAGCGAGGCCATTGCGCAATCGGGCAACCGATATGTGCTGGGTTACGCATTCAACAGCTACCTGATCCGACGCTGGGGCTTTGACCTCCTGCGGCGCCTTCATGCGTCGAGAAGTGAATACATGGAGGGACTGCGCAGGGAGATCGGGATGCCTCTTGCGGAGCTGTTTACCGGGTATCAGGCTTGGCTGAGGGATGAACTCGCGGCGCTCCCTGCCGTACCCCCTTTCCGGGTGAACACGCCGTTGGCGTTGGATGTTGCAGCAGACACCGGCAGCGACCGGGTGCTGATCGTCACCCCGACCATATTGGTGGGCGCAACCTCCAGCGCGCCCTGGCTGACCCTTGAATCAGTTGCGGGAAGGAGCGGCTCCTTCTACCGGACCCTGTCGTGGACCGCCAATGCCAGTTCTCAGCCTAGGACGGCGTCCATCAACTTGCGCCACAGTTCCGGCTACTCAATCACCGTGACCGTCACCCAAAAGGGCCAGTAACCGGAGTGCTGTGGGAGTCTTTGAATGGAACCAATTTCGGCCGCAATAGGCGCGGGCAATGCGGCAAGAACCCTGTTCGAGGGACTGCTCGATCGATGGGTGCGTGCGAAGAACGCAAACATGGACGCCGCCGCGGTGGTGAGGCTACTGCTTCTGGAGGCGCGCAGAAATCGAGAGATATTGAACGTGGCGGTTGGAGCAAAGGAATCTCTGCCCGCTTCCGCACTGTGGCGGGTGCCCTTGGTAATGCAATCAGATATACTGGAGTTCGTCCTGGGACAAGGAGAGGTTGCCAACAAGGCTCTGGTAGCCGTACGCAAGGCCAAACCGTCAGACGCTGCCGACGCTCAGGATGGCGTGGATTTTCTGACCAATATTTATGTGCGCATGGTCGCGCTTCAGGGGCTGGCCAGCCTCAATCAGCAGGAAGGATTGTCGGAGGTCAGGATTGAGCTTCGACTCAATAATCTCCGAGCCGACTTGAGCCAACTCATCAGGGTGCTGTCACAGCAGGGTGTCGACTAAGGCGACGTATCGGGTCCATGGATCCGCGCTCGCTCGAATGCCAAGGCTCGGAACTGCTCACGCGGCCCCGCTCCACAGCTGCAAATAGCGGCGGTTGCAGGCCCCCGCAACCAATCACCAATAGTTCTACAGGCTGGCGTCGACCGGACGTTAGCGACTTCTCACAGTCACCATCCAACGCAGTCGCTCGACCAGGGCTTCGGTCGGATCGGCGCGAACTGACGCGGTTGTGTCCCTGACTTCGAGCTCGATGGCGTGAGCTCCTGGCGTCAGCTCTGCTGCGTTCAACAGCAGTGACGGCCCGTCGCTCACGGCGCGGCCGTCGATCTTCCACTCGACGCGGAGGCGGCCGCTCCGTGGCCGCATCGGCTCAACCGATATCGTCACCGTTTCGCCAGAGACCAACTGCAACTCTGGTTGTGGGTGGGAGACGCGCTCGATCGGCGAGACGTAGTTGTAGATGCGCTTGATCAACTGCTCCGAGTTCACGGCGTCGAACGGCACGTAGTAGGTCCGCATCTTCGACGAGATGGTCGGCCGATAGAACGTGTCGTAGCAGTGGTCGGCGCCAAGGTAGGCGCCGACTTCGCCGGGGCGGAAGGTGAGTGTCGGCACCGCGGTCGACGGTTCAACCCAGGCCGACCACTTCAAGGTGTCGCGCGTGTTGGCGCGCGTGGCATTGGCCTGCTGGGGCTCGCGGCCATTGGCAGTCCGGCACGTGCCCCCGCCCGCATATTCATCCGCGAGGTGGCCGAACGTGTGCCCAAGCTCGTGCAGCACCAGTTCAACCGACTCGAGAGCCAGGGACGCCACGGCGACGGCGCCGCCGCTGCCTCCATAGGTCGCGTCGTTCACAATCACGAGCACGATGTCGCGCTCGGTTGGACTGACGCTGCGCGCCAGCACCTCGTTGACCGCCGCGAAGTCCACGCAGATGTAATAGATGTAGGTAAGGCTGCACCCGAATCCGGTGTGGAGCGCGGTGTCTTTCCGCTGATTGGATTCGAGGTGATCGATGCCGGAGTCGACAGACGTCACATCGACGCGGTGCACGTTGAAGTACGACGCGTATTCAGCGTACGGCTCTTGATCGAACATCAGATTGACGATGCGATCGACGTCGCGGCCGTACTTGACCATGTCCTTCTCGGCGTAGCCGTCGCCGAGGATCACAAGGTCGACACGGTTCTCGCTCGGGCCCTGGCCTCGAATGGTCGTGACCGGCTCCGCAGATGCAGGCCCAGCGGTCAGCGCGATGAGGCAAGCCGCACACAGCAGCGCCCTCATCGAGCACCGCCAAGCGGTGCGATGCCGATGGCATCGAGCACGAACTCAATGCCGTTCCATCGCGACCGATAGATTTTCACCGAGTGACTGTCCGGATGAGCCGGGACCACCACAGAGAGCGGCCGCTCGGGCACGTCGAAGTGGTGGCCGGTCAGGACGCCGTCCGGTCCCAGTGCTTCTGCGCGCGCCGTGCGCGGATCGATCACGATTCGCCAGTCGAGTTCGCGTCCGTCAGAGGATTCGAGCACCACGACCAGCGAGTCCGCCGACAGCTCCGGCCGCCGGTCAACCGGGAGTCGCGCGATTCTCGGCAGCCGGCGCAACGTGGCTCGGAACGTGGGTAGACCAGAAGCGGGGGCCGAGAGGGCAGGCACACTGACGGCGGGCTGCAATAGTTCAACCTGGACGGTCGTTGACGGCTGCGCGTGTTGCCTGACGTGGCCGCGCAGCGCGGCAAATGATCGTCCAGTGGGCTCAGCGGCTTGTGCCTCGAGCCTGATGGCTGGGCTGGCGACGAGGCTTACCGCGGCGAGTAACGCCAGGAAAGGTCTGTTCATAGCCGACTGCCTGCTCATAGGGGCCCAAAAGGGCAACCGAGATCGTGGCCCACACGTCCCGCTCAGCGCTTTCAGATCTTTGCTCGACGATCCTATCGTTGGAGCGGCCGAGATTGGCCGCGTCGGCGAAAACAGTGATTGTTGCCTGGGGTCAGCTGCGGTACACTAGCTATACGGGCTGGTGCCCAAAAAGGGCCGCCCTCCGACCAACTCGTCTCACCCAAAGTTTACGGATGCCTTTCAAAGAAAAAGCTGTCGTTCGTCACAAACTCCGCCCCGAATGGGGAGCAGGACGCATCCTCGTTCGGACTGACGAGTACATCCAGATCGACTTCACCGCGGGCGGCTTGAAGAAGCTCAAGACGTCAATCGCCGACGAACATCTCGAGACGGCGAGCGACGAGGAAGTCAAAGCCTTGAAGCCGCAGAAGGTGAAAGCGGCGTCGGCCGAGCCGAAGAAAGCCGTGACCAAGAAGACCCGGATGGTCTAGCTCGCTGAAACGATGTAGCCCTTTGCCGTCGCCTGATCCACCACGTCGGCGATAAAGGGCCACAACGCCGGCGCGCCCTCACGAATCGGTTCCATCCGCCGCAGCACCGCCTCGCGCGTCACTTGATGCGAGCGCCAGGTGCCGCCATCCGCGCCGCCCCAGTTCTGCAGCAATCCTGAAAATCGATCGAGCGCGATCGCGAACTTGGCTTCGCGCGTGCGACCCGCCTCGAACTCGTGCCACAGCTCGACGAGCTCGGCGCCGAGATCCGTCGGCAGCAGCGCGAACAGTCGATCCGCGGCCGCGGCTTCGCGTGCCGCCTTGTCCGCATGACCCTGCGGGTCGTAGGCAAACGTGTCGCCGGCGTCGATCTCAACGAGGTCGTGGACGAGGAGCATGCGGATGGCGTGGAGGGTGTTGGTACCTTCAGGCGCGTGCTCGGCAAGGACCAGGGCGGTCGTCGCCAGGTGCCACGAATGTTCAGCGCTGTTCTCGAGCCGCGAGCGATCGATCAACGAAGTGCGGCGCAGCACCCCCTTTAACTTATCGATCTCTTTCAGGAACGCGATCTGCTGCTCGAGCCGGGTCAAAGACATGCGTCATTGTAGCGACAACTTCATGCCGACATGCGTGCGCTTGAAGCCTAGCCGCTCGTAAAAACGTTGCGCGTCCTCACGGCTGCGATCCGACGTCAGTTGCACCAGGCCGCAACCGCGCGCCCTGGCACGCGCGATGGTCTCCTGGATCATCGCCGCGCCGATGCCCTTGCCTCGCTCGCTCGACGCCACACGCACGGCTTCGATCAGGGCGCGCCACATGCCTTGCCGGCTCAACCCGGGCATGTAGGTCAGTTGCACCGTGCCGATCACCTCGCCGCCAGATTCGGCAACGATCAGCTCGATGTTGGGATCGCGGTCTATGGCCTCGAAGGCGTCGTAGTACGACTGTGGCAGCGGTGATTCCGCGCGCTCTCGCGTTGCGCCAAGTGCATCGTCCGCAAGCATTTGCACGATGACGGGCACGTCGGCGACGGTGGCGCGCCGGTAACGGATCGAGGACTCCATCCAGAAAGACTACTGCGACTTTGCGACAGAGCCGATATTCGTAATGCCCTGAGCTGACCCAAATGACGCCACGAATCTTCACACTCGCGCTGGCCGTCCTCATCGCATCCGCGACACTGTCCCATGCTCAAGAGATCCAGTCGCGCGTCACCGGCGTCGTGACCGATCGATCCGGCGGCTCGCTGCCCGGTGTGACGGTCTCGCTCCGCGGCGCCAGCATCGCGCCGACCAACGTGGTCACCGATAACGCCGGTCGATACGTGACCCCGTGGGTCGCGCCCGGCACCTATATCATCGACTTTGAACTGTCGGGATTCGAGACCCGCACCGTCTCGAACTTCCGGATGATTGCGGGGCAGACCGCGATCCTCGATCAAGAGATGTCCCTTGCCGCGCTCAGCGAGAAAGTGGAAGTGGTCGCGCCGGCGCCCGTGCCGCCGCCTGCGCCAAAGCCACGACCGCGCCCTACCGCGAAGCCTGTTGATCCAGAAATCCTCGCGTCGGTGTGCGGACCGCGCGAGGCGCCGGGCTTCTCGTTGGCGGTTGGCCGCGTCGTGTCACATCGCGACGATCCGGCACGCCAGCTGGTCGGTCCGGGCGACATCCTTCGCATCGACGCCGGCGAAGATGCCGGCCTGACCGCGGGGCAGAACCTGGTGGTGCGCCGGCGATTCCGCAGCGGCGACCTGTCAGCCGCGAAGAAGCTCGCCACTTACGGCGAGCACACGGCCGGGTTGATCCAGATCATCGAAGTCGACAGGAAGTTCTCGGCGGCACTGGTCGTATATTCGTGCGGCGAGATGATGGCGGGTGACGTGGTCGAGCGCTACGCGCCGCAACTCGCGCGTATGGATGAAACGCGCGGCGCGCCGCAGTTCGACGATCCGGCGAAGATCGTCCTGGGCGACAACGGTCAGCAGATGAGCGCGGCGGGGCAGATGATGGTGATCGATCGCGGCATCGTGCAGGGCGCCTCGCGCGGTCAGCGTCTGACGTTGTTCCGCCGGGCCAAGGACGCGCCGCCACTGATCATTGGCGAAGCCGTGATCATTGCGCTCCGCCCCGACTCGGCGACGATTCGCATTGAGAAAGCGATCGACGCGATCACGGTCGGCGATCTCGTCGCGTTGCACCGTTAGGGCGGGTAGGGCAGGTGGGGCAGGTAGGGCGGGTCAGGGATGGCGCGGTTTGTCTTCGGGCGTTCGCTTCTCCATCTGGAAGATCTGTTCCACGCTGACGTAGTCCTTGTAACCGAGCCTCGCAATGGGGCGCAGCTTCACCACGTCCACCTTCCCGTCCGTCAACGCACCATCGTCAATATGCACGGCGATGACGTGGCCAATGACGACGTGATGGATGGCGGTCGGGGTGCGGCCGGGCAGGTCAATGATCTGGTGCAGCTTGCATTCGAAATGCACGGGCGATCCCTTGATCAGCGGCGGCTTAACCAGGCGGGCCGGCACGCCCTGGAGCCCCGCGGCCTGCAGTTCGTCCACGCCGCGATCGACGATCATCGCGGTCTGGTTCATTTGATCCTTCTGGGCCCACGTCGCCATGTTGTAGACGAACTCGCCGGTCGACTGGATGTTCGCGACGGTGTCCTTGGTGCCGCCGTCCACTTCGTGCGTGCCAGCGGAGAACATCACGAAAGGCGGGTCGTAGCTGAGGAGGTTGAAGAAGCTGAATGGCGCCACGTTGATCCGGCCGTTGAGATCGACCGTCGAGATCCATCCGATCGGCCGCGGCACCACGCAGGCCTTGAGCGGGTTGTAGCGCAGGCCGTGGTTGTTCTTGTCGGTCTCGTAATACATGGTGGCCCTTCGCTACAGATCCGGAAACACGTGATGCCCATCGTCGTCGAGCGGCAGCGGCAAGGCCCACAATGCGGCGCTGACGGGCAGTGGTGCGTAGAGATGCGGGAAGAGTGCTCCGCCTCGCGATAGTTCCCACTTCAGCGGCTGTCCGATCTGTTCGATGGCGATCGCAACCAGGACCAGGTCCTTCTGACCTGCAAAGTGCTTCGCGGCCGTGGCGCGAACCTGATCGGCCGTCGAGAAGTGAATGAAGCCGTCAGCAATATCGACGGGTGAGCCTGTAAGCGCGCCTGCCTCGACCGCGCGCGCCCACATGGCGGCCGGGAGAATCTTGTAGATGGTGTCGGTTGTGCGATCCACGTCGCCCTGATTATTGCCCGCATTTGTTACGATGCGAGCGATGCCTTCCGCGCCACCGTTCGCCGACGCGCTTGCCCGCGCCATGGCGCATCGATCGGCATTGCTGTCGTCATCCACCACCAGCGCGTATCGGCTGTTCGATGGCGGCGGCGACGGATTGCCAGGTGTCTACGCCGATCGACTCGGCCCTGCCGCGGTGCTGAGCGTGTATGAGGATGCGCGGTGGTCGGATGCGCAGGTGTCGGAGGCTGCGGCCGCGACGTTGAAGGCGCTGGGCAAGGACGGCGTCGAGTCGGTCTACGTGAAGCGGTTCATCAAGGATCGATCGCGGCTCGGTGGACGCCCCCCTGAAGAATCGACGGCCGCAACCCCGCGAGCGGGCGTTGCCCAACCGGACGCCGTCACCGTCGACGAATATGGCAGGCACTTCGAAGTGCGGCTGCATGACGGCTTTTCAACCGGGCTATTCCTCGAACATCGCGACCATCGACGCGCCCTGGCGGAGGGCGGCGTGACACGCGCGCTCAATCTGTTTGCGTACACCTGCGGATTCTCGGTGCCGCTGGTCGCGGCCGGCGCGCACGTCACGAACGTGGACGTGTCGCAGCGCTACCTGGACTGGGGCCGCCGCAATCACGTGCTCAACGGCCTTGATGAGTCGCGTGTCCGCTTTGCGCGCATGGATTCCATGGCGTATCTCGCCTACGCCGCACGCCATGCGCACGAGCGCTTCGACCTGATCGTGCTCGACCCGCCAACATTCGGCGCCGGCAATAATCGCCGTGGCATCAGGCCGTGGAAGGCCACCGAGGACTATCCCGAGCTGATCACGGCCGCGATCAACGTGTTGCGTCCGGGCGGCAGGATCTTTGCCGCCACCAACGCGCGCGAGCTGGCTGTTGAGGGCGAGCTCAAGGCCTTGATCGAGGACACGGTTGGGCACGTGAAGTGGGAAGCGCTGCCGCCGTGGCCCAAGGACGTGCGCGAGCGCGGCCGCGTGGCCGCGGCCCTGTTTACCCCGCGTTAGCCAGTTCGGCCGCCTGCGCCGCCACAGCGGCCTCGAGATCCGCCGTCCACGTCGGTCGATCGTCGTGCGCCGGTGCTCGCCATACCGCAAGGCGCGCGTCACCGAACGGCCGAGCGGCGAGCAGTGCGTGTTCGAGATACAGCGGGCCAGTCGCGGGACCTCCATACCACTCGTCGCCAATCAGCGGCGCGCCGAGGGCCGACAACATCACGCGAATCTGGTGGAAGCGCCCGGTGTGCAACTGGATCAGCACGAGGCTGCCGCCGTCGCTGTCCGTTGATGGCGCGGCGTGCACGATGGTGAGGAACGACGGCTTTCCGCCCGAGCGCACCACCACCGCCCGGCGTCCCTCGGTGGAGAGGTAGGCCTTGTGGTCGCCGATGAGCTTCGTCGCGCGGTCGATGCCCAGTGCGACTTGGGCGACGTAGAACTTGTGCCAGCGCCTGGCCGCGATCTCCGCCGAGTAATGGGCGGCCGCATCTGCCGTTCTCGCCACGATCATCAATCCACACGCCGGGGCATCGAGTCGATGCACGAGACGCAGATCGTCGAAGCCTTCCGCCTGCAGCCGCGTCACCAACGAGTCAGCTTTCGGATCTCTCGGCAGTTCAGACGCGAGCCCCGCGGGTTTTGAGACGACGAGCTCGTGCGGCGTGACGAGGAGCCGCGTGAGCGGTCGATGCGCGTCGCGGGCGGGACTCATGTGGCCGCAGCGGGTGACCGGAGTGATCAGCCTGCGATAGCTGGTTGTGGCTGGCGCCACCACAGAAGCTTGTTCAAGTTTCTGGGATCGAAGCTATCGAGGGTGCCGCCGGTCTCGAAGTGCGCCATCATGACGCGGCCAAGCGCGTAGGACGCAAATCCCGAGGTTCCCATCTGCGCGATCGTTCCGACACCAGGCGGAAGGAGCTTGACCAGCCGGCGAGTGGCCAGCGACCCGATCGTGGCGGGCACGAGGCTCGCGGCCACGGCCAACATCACGTTGCGGGCCGCATTGTCGGAAAAAGACTCGCCATAGTGCCCGGTCAAGGCCTTGATCAACTTGATGTGGATGCCGGCGAGGATCGTGGCATCGACGCCCGGAATGGGAATGATGCCGACGGCAGCTGAGGCCACCACGTAGCGGCGGATCAACTGCATGGCGGCGTCATGGCGGGCGCCCGTGTTGACTACGTCAGGGACCGTTGGGGGCATCTAAGAAAAAACTAAGGAAAACCTGCCGGTTTCTGCACGTTAGCGGTGCTCGTTGTATTGACAACGATGCTCGACTATACAAATATACTTCAATCATGTGTCGCAATGAGCAGGTTGTCCAATGGTGAAGCGACGGACAACCAAGCCTTCGTCTGATGGGGTTTCTGAAACGCCGTCAGTCGCCGACACGCAAGGCACTAATTTTCCGGAGGATAGCATGACGACAGAGAGCGTTGCCTCGGCCACCGACCCGATTGTCCGCAAGTGGACGTATGCAGCGGCCGGCGCGGGTCTAATCCCGATTCCGATTGCCGACCTCGCAGCGATCGCGGCGGTGCAGCTGAAGTTGGTCGCCGATCTGTCGGCCCATTACGGCGTGCCGTTCTACCGCAACCAGGGCAAGGCGGCGCTCGGCGCGCTGACCGGCACCATGGTGTCGCGCCAGATCTCGCCGTTCGTCGGTAGTGCCCTCAAGGCCATCCCGGTCATCGGCCAGTTCGGTGGCATTGCCGCGTCGACGCTGTCGGCCGGCGCCGCGACCTACGCGGTTGGCCGCGTGTTCGACATGCACTTTGCTTCGGGCGGTACGCTGCTCGATTTCGATGCCGCGAAGGTGAAGAGCGTCTTCACGCGCGAGTACGAAAAGGGCAAGGCGATCGTCAAGCCGGCGTAGTTCGACGGTAAGAGCGACAATAGTGAACGACACTCGTTGGCCGTGCGCTGTGACCCCTGTTAAGTTCCTGGTTTTCAGCGCGCTGGCCTGCGTGTTGTCGGCAGTTCCGGTGTCGGCGCAGCAGCCTGCTGCGCCGACCCAACCTCCCGCCGAGCAGAAGCCCGGCGAAAAACCCGCACAACAGAAACCCAACTACGGCCAGTGGTGGCTGGTGAACGCGCGTGAAGTGAATCCGCGTCCGCCAGGCTGGTTGTTCCACGTCGAAGGCACTGCGTCGTTTGCGAACCAGACCGGTTCAGTGTCGGGTTTCGAATACACGATGAACGTCCTCTCGGCCCTCCGCAAGGGGATCGTCACCAATCAGCTCGGCGGCTCGTTCATCCTGCAGGAATCCCGCGTCGAAGGACAGGGCAACTTCAAGCAGACGACCGAACGCGGGTTCAACATGCTCTACATCAACGTCGCCAAGCCCATCAACCTGGTGACGGCCGTGATTGTGGAGAAGGACGAGCCGAAGCGCATCCTGCATCGCGAGTCGTTCTTCCAGGGCGTTCAACACGTGTCGATGTTCCCGAAGGGACGGATGCTGAGTTTTGCCGTCGCCGGCGGTTACGAGCAGGAGCACGTGCAGGGACAGTTCGGTGAAGAAGACGAGCGCAGCCCGGCGTTCTACGCGCAGAACATGCTCACGGTGCCCATCGCGCAGCGCGGCATTTTCACGCACTTCCTCGAGTACTTCCACGATCTCAAGAACAGCAAGGACTACCGCATCAACTGGAACGCCAGCCTGCAGTTGCAGGTCAATGCACACATCGGCATCGGGCCAAGCGTCCAGATCCGGTACGATGCGAAGCCGGTTACGCAGGTGCAGAAGACCGACACCATGACCGTGATCGGGATCACCTTCAAGTAACTGGAGAAGTCGCCATGCCAATTGCCATCGCGATTTACCTTGTCCTGTGCCTGGTCGCCGGCCTGTTCGGAATGCGCCGCGTGATCGGGTTCTGGGGCACCCTGTTTCTCTCGGTCATGCTGACGCCGCTGATCATGCTGATCATGTTGCTGATGCTCGCGCCGAAGAAGAAGGTCGTCGCCTCCAGGGCGTGAGTTTCGAACGGCGCCGCGGCTTCGAGTCAGTTCAAGCGCGCCGGAGTCAGCGTTGAGAAATCAGTGAGGAATTCGTTAGGGAAAACACACCGAAAACACCCGGTGCGTGCCTTGACAAGTGTTGCGACAGGGCAGAGGATTAACCTCGATACTTTGGGCCGAAAACCCGAATAAATCGCGAAATTCCATAACGAAATCGACGGTCGATTCGGCGGGTGATTCGCGCCGGATTCGACGCCGTTTCTGCGGAAGCTCCGCCGAAGTGCTGAGCCAGGGCCACCGAACGCACGGAAAGCACGGATTCAAAAGGGCGAACCTATGACGAACAGCAATCTGACGGTCTCCGAAGTCTTGAAGAAGGTTGCGCCGTTCATCGGCGTCGCGCTGACGCTCCTCGCGCTGTCGCTGGTGCTGCCGTTCGTGAATCCTTACGGCAGCTGGCCGCTGGATCTGACCGGTTCCATGGCGATGGTGGCCTACTACCTGACGTTGAGCGGCGCCGGCACCTTTGGTCCGCTGACGGCGACGGTGATCTGCATCTTCCTCGTGCTCAGGCCCGGCATTGGATTCCTGCGCCGCATTGGCGAGTTCGTGATCATCTACGGCGTCGTGCTGGCCGTGATCCAGGTGTGGGTCAACATCGAACCGGCCGCCAAGAACTATTTCGCGCAGACCCGACCGGTGATCTGGCAATTGTCGACCATGCCGGCCGGTGCCCCCGTGTTGGGCATGGACGACAAGGCGTTCTACCAGTTGCCGGACCGCCCGGCGACCGATCGCCGCGACCTGTTGATGAAGGTCCTGTCCGACGATTTCAACGTCATCCCGGTGGCGCCGATCATTCGCCAGCACTGGACGAGCATGACGGACTACGGGTTCCCGTCGGGTCACGCGGTCGGCGCCATGCTGAACGCGTTCCTGTTCCTGACGCTGGGCTACTACCTGCTGCCGGCGAGCTGGCGCTGGCCGATGTACGTGGTCTTTGCGTGGATGATCGCCATCTGCTACTCGCGACCGATGTTGCGTGAGCACGCGCCGGTGCAGATCCTCGCCGGCGGCACGCTTGGCATCCTCCTCGGGTTGGTCGTGTTTTTCGCGGTCAGCACCGTGTTCGGTCTGATCTTCGGCAAGTCGGGCGCCCGCGGCGCGACGCGCACAGTGTCAGCGGCGTAACGTCGAACGGAAGTCCATGTCTCAGAACTCCCATCTTCGTCAGCCGGTTGGGGACGGCGAGCGTACGGCAGCCGCCGCCGTGCGGGCGGCGGCGCTTCGCGATTCCGCCGTCGAGAGTTGCGAAGTCGCGGTTCGCGACTCGTCTTCAGCGCTTGCGGTGTGGATCGTCCCTGCAGGTCCGCTTCAGCTGGGCCGCACCCGCAAGCTCCGGGAAGCGCTTTCCCGACAGACCGAACGCCGCATCGAGCTCGTGCCGGTATCGTCGATTCCGCTCAATGCGCACGGTGCCATTGACCTCGAAGCGCTCGGCGCGATCGACGTGGTTGACGAGGTGCTGCTGGATGCCTGGGAATCGTCGGTCGCCGCGCGGCCCGAGATCAGCCGCGTCGCCGTTGTCGAAGATGTTCGTGAGTTCGTCGAGCCGCGATTCCATCTGTCGGACCTGCTGCCTGACTGGCAGACGATCCTCGCCCCAACTGCGCCTGCAGCCGCGCGCGGTGGTGACAGTGCGCCGCCGCACCCGGTCAGCACGCCTCGCGCAATAGCCGAATCCACCGGCGCCGCGCGCGAGGCGAAGTACGCCGTGCCGCCGACGCTGACCGACGCGCTGACGCACAGCGCGAATCGGGTGTCGGGCGAGCGCATCTTCTTCCTTGACGGTTCCGGCACGCAGACCGGACTCAGCTACCGCGACCTGCTGCACCGCGCGCAGCGCATCCTCGGGGGATTGCGTGCCGCCGGCGTGATCACCGGCGACCGCGTCATCCTGCAGCTATCTGCCAACGACGACATTCTCGAAGCGTTCTGGGGCTGCGTGCTCGGCGGCTTCGTGCCGGTGATCGCCGCCGTGCCGAAGGCGTACGACAAATCGGAGCGCGAGTTCCAGCAACTGTGCCGGGTCTGGGAAAAGATCGATCGTCCGTGGATGATCCTGCCGTCGGGACAGGTGCCGGCGGATCTCGCGCGTCAGATCGATGCGGCGAAGGTGCTGGCGCTCGACGCGCTGCGCACGCACGCGGCGGACGAACGGCATCATCACGCGCAACCCGAAGACGTCGCGTTCTTCAGCCTGACGTCCGGCAGCACCGGCACGCCGAAGTCCGTGATGCTCACGCACCGTTGCGTGCTGCAACGCGCTGCCGGCGTCAACCAGTTGTGCGACTGGGGCAGTGACGATGTGGTGGTCAATTGGCTGCCGCTGGATCACATCGGCAGCATCTCGGACTGGCATCTGCGTTGTGTGCCGACAGGCTGCACGCTCGTCTACGTGGCCAAGGAGTACGTGCTCGCCAAGCCGCTGCGCTGGCTCGACCTGATCGATCGCTTCCGGGGCACGCACAGCTGGGCGCCGAACTTCGCGTACTCGCTCGTCAATCGCGCACTCGAGAAAGGCCACGATCGCTCCTGGGACCTGTCGTGCCTGAAGACGCTGCTCTCAGCCGGCGAATCCATCTCCGCCGACGTGGTCGACAAGTTCCTCTCGTCGCTCGCGTCCCACCAGATGCGCCGCACGGTGATCTGGCCCGCGTTCGGCATGGCCGAGACCGGATCCGGGATTACGTATTACACGCCGACCGAAGCGGAGCCGACGCGCATCTTCAACGTTGACCGCCAGTCGCTCGACGGCCAGCTGGTGCTCCGTGAAGCGGGTCACCCGTACGCGATTCCGTTCGTCAGCCTCGGGCCGCCGATTCCAGGCGTCACGCTGAAGATCGCAGGAAAAGACGGCGAGACGCTCCCGGAACAGCGCATCGGCAAGCTCTTCATCAAGGGCGATGCGGTGTCGGCCGGCTACTTCCGCGACGAAGCCGCGACGAGCGCGGTGTTCCGCGATGACGGCTGGTTCGACAGTGGCGACCTGGCATTCCTGTCTGGAGGCGAGCTGGTCATCACCGGCCGCGCCAAGGAAAGCCTGATCGTCAACGGCGCGAACTTCTACAACAGCGAGATCGAATCCGCGGTCGAGGAAGTGCCTGGCGTCAGCGGCAGTTTCTGCGCGGCCTGCGCGGTGCGTCCCCATGCCGCTGCTGCTGAATCGGTCGCGATCTTCTTCCACACGCCAGTCACAGACGCCGCGCACCTGCGCGACTTGCTGGGCAACATCCGCAACATGCTGGCGCGCAAGCTTGGGCTGAAGCCCGACTTCCTGCTGCCGGTTGCGAAGGAAGAGATTCCCAAGTCACCGATCGGCAAGCTGCTGCGCTCGCAGCTGAGCGCGCGATTTGAGCGCGGTGAATTCAGCGAGGCGTTGAAACGCGTGGATCTGCTGCTCGCCAACGAGCACACGATGCCGGAGTGGTTCTTCCGCCGCGTGTGGCGGGCGAAGCAGGCTCGTCCGGGGAAGGCGGATGGCCGTGCGCGCTCTACGGTCTTGCTTGCGCCGAACTCATCGGCGAGCGACGCACTGTTCGAGGCGTTGAACAATCCGGCGGAAGCCGGATGCCGCAGGATCCAGCAAAGCAGCGACCTGGTCGACGTCGTCCGGTCGCTGAGTGCAAGCAATGACGGCGAGCCGGTCCAACTCGACGTAGTGGCGGTCTCAGGCGCCGAGCGCGCTGCGGCGTCAGGCCTACTGAAGACGATCGCGGCGGAGCGCCCCTGGCTGTCCTGCCGGCTGATCGATGTGCCGGACGACGCGGCGATCGTGCCGGCGCTCCTCGGCGAGCTCGGCGCGGAACGCTCCGATGCGGAAGTGGCCCTCCGCGCCGAAGGCCGTTATGTGCCGCGGCTGGAGCAGGCCTCGATCCTCGAAGCGTCGGGAACCATTCCGTTCAAGTCCGGCGGCCGCTACGTTATTTGCAGCGGGACCACGACTGGCGGCGCGGACGGGTTCGCGCGCGAACTCGAGAAGTACCTGGCGGCGCGACACAACGCGAAGGTGTTGCTGGTGCCGGGCGATCAACCGGCGGCGATTGCTGGACGGCTCGGAGAATTCGAGAGTGCCAACGGCGCGATCGACGGCGTGGTGCACATCAGCGCCGCCTATCCGGAGCGCGCGCTTCTCGATCAGTCCGCAGAGGGTCTCGCATCCCAGATTCGTCACGACATCGACGCCTGCGGTCAGCTCTGCGAGATCGCTCGCCGGCGAGCCGATTGCCCGCTGGTCGCCTTTACGTCCGCGACGGGATTCTTCGGGGGCGCCACTGCCGGCGCCATGGCTGCGGCCGCCGCGGCGGTGACCGCGCTCGTTGACGATCTGCGCGCGTCTTCGAACACGACCTGCTTTACGTTCGGCTGGTCGGCTTGGAGTCACCAGGCGGAGGGCGCCGGTGATTCGGTGCAACTGGCTCGCGCGACCGGGTTCCACCCGGTGTCGCTCAAGCAGGGACTGGTGGCGTTCCTGGCCGGGCTGCGAATGGGGCCTGGCTCGTACCTGGTCGGCCTCGACGGTCAGCACCCGCGCGTTCGCTCGAAGCTTGCGGCCAATCCGGTTGCGCTCCTGCAGCCGGTGGTGTGCTTCACGTCGCCATCGCTCCTCGAGCCGGCGACGCTGGCGTCCGCGGATGTGCGCGATCGCTACGGCGTGAAGAGCAGTGCCCGCTTCCAGCAGTTGCAGGAACCGGAATCGCTGCGCCGCGTGCAGCCCGAACTGTGGCCGTCGGTCGCTGAATACTTTGTCTACGATGACCTGCTGTATCACGTGCTCGCGCACGACGAGCGCCGCAACCACAGCTACAAGGTCGCCATCGAACGAGCCGTCAAAGACAAGATCGTCGTTGAGATCGGCACCGGCCGCGAAGCAATCCTCGCGCGGTTCTGCGCCGAAGCCGGCGCGCGCAAAGTGTACGCGATCGAAATCGGCGACGAGGCGTTTCGCGACGCGTCAGCGCTGGTCGAAAAGCTCGGCCTACAGGACGTCATCCACCTGATTCACGGGGATGCGACCAAGACCGAGATACCCGAACTGGCGGATGTGTGCGTCTCGGAGATCGTCGGTCCGATCGGCGGCTGCGAAGGCGCCGCCGTCCTGATTAACGATTCGCGCCGCTTCCTGAAGCCCGGCGGCCTGATGATTCCCGGCCGCAGCGTCACCAAGATTGCGGCGGCGACGTTCCCGGATGCTCTGCTGAAGCATCCCGGCTTCAACGAGGTGCCCGGCTCTTACGTGCCCCGCATCTTCGACGAGATTGGGCGGCCGTTCGATCTGCGCTTGTGCATCAAGAACTTCGACGCGTCACAGGTGATCTCGACCGCTGCCGCGTTCGAGGACCTGGACTACAACCGTCCGATCGCGCTCGAGGAAACGCACTCCGTCGAGCTGCAGGTCGAGAAGGACGGACGGCTCGATGGTTTCGTGGTGTGGCTCAACCTGCACACCATCGACGGCGAGGTCATCAACACGCTCCAGTACGAATACTGCTGGTTGCCGGTGTTCGTGCCGGTGTTCGATCCCGGCATCCGCGTCACCGCCGGCGATCGCATTGTCGCCACCATCGAGCGCACGCTGTGCGAGAACCGGCTCAATCCTGACTTCCGCGTGCGAGGCCGGCTGTTGCGCACCAACGGGGAGCAGGTCGAGTTCGCGCACGACTCGCTGCATCACGAGACACCGTACGCCGGGACGCCGTTCTATCGCCGGTTGTTCGAGCGCGATCCGAATGGGTTGTTCCTTGAAGGCTATCGCCGCGACCTGCATCGCAAGCTGAAGGAGATGCCGGTCACCGCCGATGGGGCGATCGATCGCGAACGGCTGCCGGTGGTGGATCGTTCGAGCGCCGGCAGTGATACCTACGTCGCGCCGGGTACACCGACCGAGCAGACCATTGCCTCGATCTGGCAGGACGTCCTCGAAGTGGGGCAGGTCAGCCTGCACGGCAACTTCTTCCAGCTCGGCGGCCACTCGCTGCTGCTGGTGCAGATGCACGAGCGGCTGCGCGAGGAGTTCGAAAGCCCGATCACGCTGGTCGAGCTCTTCAAGTATCCGACCGTATCCAGCCTGGCCCAGTTCATCGACGGCGGCCACGACGCCGCATCGACCGCGGCCGCGCAAGGCCGCGAACAGGCGCAGCGCCGCCGTGCCCGCCGCTCGCACGTGGAAGCCGCAGACACCGACGTGGCGGTGATCGGGATGTCGTGCCGGTTCCCCGGCGCAGACGACGTGAACACGTTCTGGAAGAACCTCGCCGCAGGCGTGGAATCGATCACGTTCTTCAGCGACGACGAGATCAGGAAGTCAGGCATCGACTCGCGTACCGCCGACGATCCGAATTACGTCAAGGCGAGCTCGATCCTGTCGGACATCGCCGGCTTCGATCCTGAGTTCTTCGGCATCAGCACACGCGAAGCGGTGCTGATGGATCCGCAGCAACGCCTGTTCCTCGAGTGCGCGTGGGAATCACTGGAAGATGCCGGCTACGACCCGTTGACGTATCCCGGCATGATCGGCATCTACGCCGGCGCCAGCATGAACACCTACCTGTTGAACCAGGTCATGCCGAATCGCGACACGCTCGACAGTCGCGACGACATGTGCGTGACGACGCTGGATTCGCTCGGCGGCTTCCAGTTGATGATCGGCAGCGACAAGGACTATTTGCCAACGCAGGCGGCGTACCGCTTGAACCTGCGCGGTCCCGCGGTCAACGTGCAGACGGCGTGCTCGACGACGCTGGTCACGATCCACCTGGCGGTCCGCAGCCTGCTCGACGGCGAGTGCGACATCTGTCTCGCGGGCGGCGCATCGATCAAGGTGCCGCAGCAGGCGGGTCACCTTTTCCAGGACGGCATGATCGTGTCGCCGGATGGTCATTGCCGCGCCTTCGACGCAAAGGCGCAGGGCACGATCTTTGGCAGTGGCATTGGCATCGTGGCGCTGAAGCGCGCGAAGGATGCGATTGCCGATGGCGATCATATCTACGCGATCGTCAAGGGCACCGCGGTCAACAACGACGGCGCGACCAAGGTCGGCTACATGTCGCCGAGCGGCGACGGCCAGGCATCGGTGGCGGCCGAGGCCCTTGCGGTGGCGAACGTATCGCCCGAGGCGATCAGCTACATCGAGGCGCACGGCACGGGCACCGAGCTCGGCGACCCGATCGAGATCGCGGGCCTCAACCAGGCATTCCGCAGTGACGCCGTTCGTCCTCACACCGTGGCCATTGGCTCGGTGAAGACCAACATCGGGCACATGCAGATCGTGTCCGGCGCGGCGGGCTTCATCAAGACCGCGATGGCGCTGCATCACAAGCAGATTCCGGCGTCGCTGCACTTCGAGCGGCCGAATCCCTCGATCGATTTCGACAGCACGCCGTTCTTCGTCAACACCACGTTGACAGACTGGCAGTCGGAGGGGCCGCGTGTGGCCGGTGTGAACTCACTTGGCATTGGCGGCACCAACGCGCACGTGATTCTCGAGGAAGCGCCGGCGATCGACGTGCCGACCAACGAGCACGAGCGGCCCGCGCACGTGCTGGCATTATCCGGGAAGACCGAACAGGCCCTGTGGGACCAGGTCGGTCGCTACATCGCGTATTTCGTCGAGAACCCGGACGTCCAGATCGCGGATGTGTGCTTCACGGCGAATGCGGGACGTCATCACTTCGACTATCGCCTCGCCGTGGTGGGCAGGACGATCGCGGAATTGCGCGACGCTCTGATCGAGCGCCGGCGTCAGCAGCAGGAGGGCAGCGCGGCGATTGCGCCGACGCCGGGCGCCAAGCCGAAGATCGTGTTCCTCTTTACCGGCCAGGGCGCGCAGTACGCGGGCATGGGCCGTGAGCTGTATGACACGCAGCCGTCATTCCGGCGCGCGCTCGACCGCTGCCAGGAGATTCTCGCCGGCGAGATGGACGTGCCGTTGCTCGAGGTCCTGTTCTCAGCGGATCGTGCCGAGCTGATCAACCAGACCGCTTACACGCAGCCGGCGCTCTTCGCGATCGAGTACGCGCTCGCCGAAATGTGGCGGTCGTGGGGGATCCGCCCCGACGCCTGCCTCGGCCACAGCGTTGGCGAATACGTGGCCGCCTGCCTGGCAGGCGTGTTCAGCCTCGAGGACGGGTTGCGATTGGTCGCGGCGCGTGGCCGGTTGATGCAGCGCCTGCCGTCTAACGGCTCGATGGTGATGGTGCACGCCGACGTGCGCACGCTCGAGCCATTGATCGCAGGTCACCGCGATGGGCTGAGCATTGCGGCCATCAATTCGCCAGCGAACACAGTCTTGTCCGGGACGCGTGATGCGCTGCAAGCAGTGGTATCCGCGCTCGATGCGGCGCAGCTGAAGTGGCAGATGCTGGCGAATTCGCATGCGTTCCACTCGCAGCTGATGGAGCCGATGCTCGATGAGTTCGAGCGGGTCGCCTCAACGGTCGCCTTCTCGTCGCCGTCGATCACGGTGATCTCGAATCGTGACGGTCTGCCTGCCGGTGAGGCGATGGCGACAGCCGCGTATTGGCGGCATCACGCGCGCGAAGCCGTCCACTTCATGTCGGGGATCGCGCATCTCGAACGCCAGGGACCCGCGGTGTTCGTGGAGATCGGGCCCCATCCCGCGCTGCTTACCCTCGCGCGCGAGACATGGACCGGAACGGGCGCGAAGTGGCTGCATGGCTGCCGGCGTAATCGGCCGGATTGGGATGGCGTGCTCGCCAGTGTCGCGGAGCTGCACGTGCTCGGCGGCGGTATTGACTGGACAGGCTTCGACCAGGGCTACCGCCGGCTGCGCCTGCGGCTGCCGACCTATCCGTTCCAGCGGCGGCAATGCTGGATGTCGGCGCCGGCGCGAACGGAGAAGGCCGCGCCGCAACTCGCCAGCGCGCGCGCTGATGTCTCGACCGGGCACGATCTGCTCGGACGCCGCATTCGCTCAGCGGTGACGTTGTACGAAAACGAGCTGGCGGCCGATTCGCCGTCCTGGCTCGGCGACCACCGCGTCTTTGATTCGGTCGTGACGCCTGCGGCGGCGACCCTGGAAATGGTACTGGCGGCCGCGACGACGCATTTCAAGTCGAGGGCCGTGACGATCGAGAATGCCGCGATTCACCAGGCGCTGGTGATTCCGCCCGGCGAGCGTCGCACGGTTCAACTGGTGCTCGAACCGCAGGATGGTGGCGCGGCATTCCGCGTCCTTACGCTCGATGAATCGAGCGGCGACGAACAATGGCAGATGCACCTGTCCGGTTCGCTGTCGGCGCGCGTGCCGGCATTTGCCCGCTCGGCCGCGTCATCCTCGTTCCAGCGCCCCGCGGATGCGACGAGCGGTGAGCAGTGGTATCAGCAGTGCCGCGACTGGGGCGCGGAGTTCGGCCCCGCGTTCTTCTCGGTGGAGTGGCTGCAGCGCGGCGAGGCGATGACGTCTGCCGTGATTGCCGTGCCCGATCACATTCCGCAGGGGCCAGGCTACACGATTCATCCGATTCTGCTCGACGGCGCGCTGCAGGCGGCGGTGGCGTCATTGCCTGAAGGCGGTGTGCACCTCCCGTTGTCGTTCGATCGACTCGAAGTGCGGGCGACATCGTGCCGCAAGGCGTTGTGCCAGGTGAGACGTCACGACGCGCAGGGATCGAAAGTGCGGCAGGTTGACGTCGAGATGTTCGATACCGACGGGCAACTGCTGGTTCGCATCGCCGGTCTGACGTTGCGGCAGGCGAGCCGCGATGCGATGCGTCCGGCCGTGAAGGCCGCGGGCCGCTACCAGGTCGAATGGAAACTAGCCGATGTCGTGCCGGTGATTGCTGAGCGCGTTGGCGCCAGGCGGTATCTGGTGGTCGCCGATTCGGACGCGGCGGCGCGCAGAGTGGTGGCGCGACTGCGGCATTGGGGCGCGGCGTGCACGGTCGCCGTCCAGGCCGAAACGTCGGAGCGGCAGTCGCCTCACGAGTTCCTCGTCAACCTCGATCGTGTCGAGGATGTGCGCGAGCTGTTGACGACCGTCGTGTCGGGGCCCGATCGCGTCGATACGGTGTTCTACGTGTCGGTGGCAGGCGCGGCGGACACACCGGCGGAACTGGCCGAACGTGACTGCGTGCGGCTGCTCAACCTGGTGCAGGCCGGCGCAGAGTTCGATCTCACCAATGGTCCTTCGCTGTGTGTCGTGACGCGCGGTGCGCAGCCGGTCGGTGATCCGGTGAACACGGTTGACCCGGCCAAGTCTGCGTTGTGGGGGATGGCGACCGTCCTCGCGCTCGAACACTCCGAATGGAAGGCCGTGCAGATCGACGTTGACCGCTGGCTGGCCGAGCAGGGCCTCGAGCACGCGGTCGACGAAGTGTTGTCAGCGGCCGGCCAGGCCGCGGACCATTTCGAAAATCGCGTGGCCTACCGTGATGGCGCCCGCTACGTGGCGCGCCTGACCCCTGCCGCGATCGAGACGCAGGCCGACCCGGTCAGCGTTCGCGGTGACGGCACCTACCTGATCACCGGCGGTGTCGGTGGTGTCGGTCTCAAGATCGCGTCGTGGCTCGCCAATCGCGGCGCCGGGACGATCGTGCTCACGGGCCGCACCGGCGCCCGCGAGTCGTCGTTGGCGGAAATCGACGCGCTCAAGGAGCGCGGTGCCCGCATCGTGATCGAATCGCTCGAGGTGACCGACACGGCGCAGGTGGCGGCGCTCGTGTCGAGAATCCACACCGAGGCGTCGCCGTTGAAGGGCGTGATCCATGCTGCGGGCGTGCTCGATGACGCGATCCTGATGCGTCAACGGCCGGACCAGTTTGTCGGCGTGATGCAGCCGAAGACACAAGGCGCCTGGAACCTGCACTTGCAGACCCAGCACCTCGCGCTCGACTTCTTCGTGCTCTGCAGCTCCATGGCGTCTGTGGCCGGCTCGCCCGGCCAGGCGAACTATGCCGCTGCCAACGCGTTCCTCGATGGGTTGGCCTGGTATCGTCGGATGCACGACCTGCCGGCGCTCAGTATCAACTGGGGCATCTGGGACGGTGTGGGTGTGGCCGCACAGCTCGATTCGGGCAATCGTCGCCAGCTCGACGGGTTCGGTCTGTTGTCCGCCGAGCAGGCCGTCTCGCACCTCGAGTCGTTCGTGCGATCGACGCGCGTGCAGATCGGCGTCTCGCCGATCGACGTGTCGCGGTTGCCGGATGCATTCCGTGAGCTGCCGCTGTTCCGATCGCTGCTGCGCAGCGCGACTCCGGATGCGCCGCAGCGCCGCTCGTTCCGCGATCGCCTCAATGCCGCGCCCGCAGGCCGGCGTCGGGCGCTGCTCGATACCTTCGTGCAGGAGAGCGTGGCCGCGATCCTCGGCGTCAATCCCACCGAGCTGACGGACCGCCGGGCGGGATTCTCGTCGCTGGGCATGGATTCCCTGGCGACCCTCGAACTCCGTAATCGGCTCCAGGCCGGGCTCGGTGAGTCGCTGCCGGCAGCGCTCGCGTTCCATTATCCGAACCTCGATACGTTGACCGGGTTCCTCGCTACCGGCGTGCTCGATCCGAAGGCGGACACAGCGACGGCGTCGAGTGCGGTACCGGCACAGGCACCGCAGGGAGCGGGCACCGGCAACGAGGTCGACGACCTGCTGGCGCGGATGGCTTCGCTGAAAGAGACGTTGGATCGATCGAGCTGATCATGGGCGACTCGCGGAACGACAGCCAGTTGCTGCGCGATGCGCTCGCATTGCTGCAACGGGCGGAAGAGCGGATCAAGACCCTCGAGAGGGAGAAGCGCGAGCCGATCGCGGTGATCGGGATGGCGTGCCGTTTTCCCGGAGGTGTCACGGATCCGGAGTCGTTCTACGACCTGTTGCGCGAAGGCCGCGACGGAATTTGCCCGGTGCCGGCCGATCGGTGGGACGCCGACGCGTGGTACGGGTCGGACGCTGGCGCTCCGGGCAAGATCCACACGCGCTTCGGCGGGTTCGTGCCTGGCTGCGAGAACTTTGACGCCGCGTTCTTCGACATCTCTCCACGCGAAGCTGAAAGCCTCGATCCGCAGCAGCGCATGTTGCTCGAGGTGAGCTGGGAGGCGATGGAGCGCGCCGGTCTCGCACCGCTCGATCACTTCGACAGCCGCACCGGCGTCTTCATCGGCATCTCCGGCTCCGACTACCTGCGGCATATCAGCCAGGACGATCCCACGCGCATCGACGCGTACATGGGCACCGGCAACGCGCACAGTTCGGCGTCGGGGCGGCTGTCGTACTTCTTCGGCTTCAAGGGGCCGTGCGTGTCGATCGACACCGCGTGTTCGTCGTCGCTCGTCGCGCTTCACTCGGCGTGCCAGAGTCTTCGCTCGGGCGAGAGCGAGCTGGCGCTTGCGGGCGGTGTCAACCACCTGTTGATGCCGGACATGTCGGTGAACTTCTCGCGCGCGCACATGCTGGCGCCGGATGGCCGCTGCAAGAGTTTTGATGCGCGGGCCAACGGCTATGTTCGCGCCGAAGGCTGCGGCATTGTCGTGCTCAAGCGATTGTCGGCGGCGATCGCGGCGGGCGATCCAATCCTTGCGCTGATCCGCGGATCGGCCGTCAACCAGGATGGCCGGTCGGGTGGCCTGACGGTGCCGAATGGCCCCGCGCAGCAAATGGTGATCCGCGACGCGCTCAAGAGCGCCGGCCTCGAGCCCTCGCAGGTCAGTTACATCGAGACCCATGGCACGGGCACCGCGCTCGGCGATCCGATCGAAGCTGACGCGCTGGCGGGGGTGTTTGGCGACCGGCGTCGAGAGGAACCGCTCCTGATCAGCTCGGTCAAGAGCAACATCGGCCATCTCGAATCAGCGGCCGGTGTGGCCGGCCTGATCAAGGCGATCCTGTGCCTGCAGCACCGGGAGCTTCCGAAGACGCTGCACTTCAACACTCCGAGTCCGCACATCGCGTGGGACAGCATGCCGGTTCGCGTCGTCAGTGAACACACACCGTGGACGGTGTCCAAGGGCAGTCGCGTGGCTGGTGTGAGTTCGTTCAGCTTCAGCGGTACGAACGCGCACGTGGTGGTGGAGGAGTTCACGGCATCGACAGTTGAAGTAAAGCGCGCGGTGCCGCCGCCGCGCCGTTGGCAAGGGCTCGCCTTGTCAGCGCGCAGTGAATCGGCGCTTAGAGAGCTCGCCCGCCAATACGAACAGCGGCTTGCGAACGTCACTGAGGACGAACTGGCTGAGGTCTGTGCCGCGGCAGCGTTGTCCCGCAGCCACTTCGAATGCCGTCGCGTATTTGTTGAACAGTCGGCGGCGGCGCTGCGTATGGCACTGGCGAAATTTGCCGCTGGTGCGCCGCTTCCTGCGACAGGCCAGCCGCGGAAGATCGCGTTCCTGTTCACCGGCCAGGGATCGCAGTATCCGGACATGGGCCGCGGTCTCTATGAATCCGAGCCCGTGTTCCGCGACACCGTGCAGCGATTGTGCACGTTGCTCGAACGCGAGTTCGGGGTGGCGCTGCTGCCGTTGTTGTATCCGGACCAGGCACCGAAAGACGGTGCGTCGGCGCTGGACAATACCGCGTTCACGCAGCCGGCGCTGTACATCATCGAGTTCGCGCTCGCGGAGTTATGGCGGTCCTGGGGTGTCGAACCCGAAGCGGTCACCGGTCATAGCGTTGGCGAGTATGTGGCGGCGGCGGTTGCCGGCGTGTTCAGCGCCGAAGACGGATTGCGCCTCATTGCCGAGCGTGCGCGCCTGTTGTCAAAGTTGCCGGCGGGCGGCGGCATGTTGTCGGTGTCCGCCAAACGTCACACCGTTGAAGCGGCGATCGCGGCATATGCGGACACCGTATCGATCGCGGCGGTCAATGGTGTCGAGCAAGTCGTGATCGCGGGAGCCCTGACGTCGCTCGCCAGGATCGACGAAACGCTGAAGGGGCAAGGGGTTCGGACCAGAGCCCTCAACGTGTCACATGCGTTCCATTCACCGTTGACTGATCCGACGCTGGAACCGTTCCGGCGCAAGGCGAAGTCGACGGCGTTTGCCGAGCCGCACATGACCTTCGTCTCGGCGCTGACCGGCCGCGTTGCGTCGAGCGAGGTGTGCGATGCCGACTACTGGGTGCGACATATCCGGAAGCCGGTGCTGTTCCACGATGCGCTACAGGCGCTTGATGCCCTGTTCTGCACGAGGCTGATTGAAATTGGCCCGCAGCCGATCCTGTCTGGCCTGGCCAACGCCGATGGCCGCGACCGGGTGTGCCTGCCCAGTCTTCGCAAAGCGCGAGACGACGATCGGCAGATGCTCGAGACGCTGGGCGCGCTCTATGAGCAGGGCTCGGCCGTGAAGTGGTCGGGATACTTCAAGGATCGCGCACGCACGCGGATCGATCTGCCGACCTATCCGTTCGAGCGCAAGCGTCATTGGTTTACCCCTTCGCAGCCGAGAACCGCGCCTGACGCAGGCGCCGCCGACTATCAATTCACGGCCGATGGCTTTGTTGGCGGGCATCGGGTCTTTGGAGAAGTGCTCGTACCGGCGGCCGCGTATCTGGAGATCGCGCTCGCGTCTGGTGCCACGAACACGCTTGAAGACTTCCGCATCCATCGCGCGATGCCGGTTGGGACTGACACTGCGAAGACCGCTCGCTTCGTTGCGTCAGACACCCAGCACGGTCGTTTCGAGATTCGCGGTCGCGACAGCCGAGCGAACGCCGACGCATGGGCGACCTATGCCACAGGCCGGCTGTCTTCCGCGCAACTTGCCGCCTCGCCGGCGGTGGATGTCGAAGCGCTCAGTCGCGGATTTGGCGCATCGACGAGCGCCCGCGAGTTCTATGCGCGCTGCAGAAGGCAAGGCTTCAACTATGGACCGTCGTTCCGGCTGATCGATCAGTTGTGGACCACGGACGGTGAGGCACTGGCGCGGATTCGCCGTTCGGATCGCTCGGCCAGGCTGTCCACGGCGCAGGCGATCGACACATGCACGCTGGACGCATGCCTCCAGGTATTGCTGTCGCTGCTGCCGGAGCCACGAGATAACCGGTCCATCTGGCTGCCTGTGAGCGTGACGCGTCTGCAGGTGTCGACCGCGCCGGGAGACGCGTTCTGGTGCCACGCGGAGATCGCATCGGCCACTGACTCGGAACTATCGGCTAACCTCCGCCTGCTGAACGATGCGGGCGAGACGATTGCCGTCGTCGAGGGGCTGTCGGCCCGTCAGGCCGAACGAAGTGAACTCGCGCCCAATGCCTTTGATCTCGACGAGTGCCTCTACGCGCCGTCGTGGACCCGGCGAAGCCTGTTTGCTCCAGAGTCGAGTGCGGCGCTGCTTGCCGCGCCGGCGTTGTTGGCGGCGTCACTGCGCGATCGGCTGAACGAGCGCAGCGCGGCCCTCTCTCTCGACCGTTGCGGCGAAGGCCTGTCGGCCCTCAACGACCTGACGCCCGCCTACATCGCGGCGGCGCTGCGCACGATGGGCCTGTCGCTGCGCAAGGGTGATCGCTTCGCGGTCGCGCAGATCGGCGCCGTTGCCAGGCACCGGCCGCTCGTTGAGCGACTGCTGCAGATGCTCGAGACCAGCGGGGCGCTCGCCAGGGATGGCGAGACCTGGTCGGTCATCGCGCCAATCAGTGAGCAGGATCCCGGCAGCGCCAACGCCGCGCTGCGGGAGCGCTATCCGGAGATCGCGGCGGAAGTGCTGCTCGTCGATCGATGTGGTCGCGCCCTGGCCGATGTGCTGCGTGGCACTCGCGAGCCGGTCTCCGAGTTGCTGTTCCCGTCCAATGAGCCTGTGACGGCCGCGTCGCTCTTCCGTGATGCGCGCGGCTCCCAAGTGCTCAACGATGTCATCGCCTCAGCGTTGCGCGACGTGATGACGGCTCTCCAGAAACGACGCGGCATCCGGATTCTCGAGGTCGGTGCCGGTATGGACGGCACGATCGCGTCGCTGGTGCCGCACCTCGATGCCGGGCGGACCGAGTATCACCTTGCGGATATTTCGCGGGGCGTGTTTTCGGACATGGCCGGCGCGGCGACGCAGCGCATGCGAGAGCGGTTCGCCACCCTCCCGTTTTTGTCGTTCCACAAGCTGGATCTCGAACGCGATCCCGTCGAACAGGGCTTCGCCGCCAACAGCTACGACATCGTCATCGCCCCGAACATCCTGCACGCTACACAGGACGTGACCCGCAGTGCCTCGCACTTGCGCGCGTTGCTCGCACCTGGCGGGCTGATGCTGATGATCGAAGGCACCCAGCCGCAGGCATGGGTGGACCTGGTCTACGGCATGACACCGCCCTGGTGGAGCTTCACGGACACCAACGTTCGCGCGCAGCACCCGCTGCTGTCGCCCGAGCGATGGATTGACGTGCTGGCCGCTTCAGGGTTCGACCAGGCGCTGTCGTTGGTGTGCTCGGCCGCCAGCCAGGCGCTGATCGTCGCCAAGGCGTCCGGCGCGTCGAAGTCTCGCGCACTCGGGAGCGAGTATGCGCTGGTGGTGGCGAGCGCGAACGGTGACGACCGCGAGATGATCGAGCGCCTGTCTAAGGAAGGCGTCTCGTGCACCGCTGTGACGATCGCTCCGGCGGACGCTGTGCCGGATGTGGCGATCGAGTTGAGCAAGACGCTCCTCGATCTGACGAACAGGATTCTCAGGGCGGATCCGGACGGAAGGCTGTCGATCGTCACGCGCGGAGCGCTCTCGCTGTCGGGCGAGCCCGCTCCAGGTATCGCGGCCGCAGCGATGCGCGGAATGGTGACGAGCATCGCCCTCGAGCACCCTGAGCTGCGGTGCCGGTCCATCGACCTTTCTGCCACGACTTCCGCGGACGATGCGGACGTTGTGCTCGATGAATTGCGTGGCGCCGACGGCGAAGAGCAGGTCGCGTATCGCGATGGGCGCCGCTACGCGGCCCGGATCAGCCGCGATGCCGCAGCGCCAGGCGGGGCATTCGACTGCCGCGCCGACGTGACGTATCTCATCACCGGCGGCCTGGGTGATCTCGGTCGTCATGCTGCGCGCTGGCTTGCCGATCGGGGAGCGCGACACGTCACCCTGGTCTCGAGGCACGCGCCGGCGAAAGCTGTCGAGCACCGTCTTGCCGAGATCACCGCCGAAGGCATCGAGGTGGCGGTTCGTCAGGTCGATGTAACGGACGCGAAGCAGGTCGCGACACTGTTTCGTGAATTCGGTGCAGCACTGCCGTCGTTGGCGGGCATCATTCATGCCGCGGGTGTGTTCGATGACGCGACCGTGAAGGAATTGACGGCGGAGCGCCTTGCCGGCGTGCTCGCACCGAAGGTCGCAGGCGCGTGGCACCTGCACGAGCAGTCGCGCCGCGTGCCGCTCGATTTCTTCGTGACCTACTCGTCGGCGGCATCGCTCCTTGGATCTGCGGGGCAGGCCAGTTACGTTGGCGCAAACGCATTTCTTGATGCGCTGGCAGCCGCGCGACGTGCTGAGGGGCTGCCGGCGGTCAGCATCAACTGGGGTGGCTGGTCGGCGATTGGATATGCCGCGCGTGTTGGCGCCGACGGCATGCTGTCGAGCCGCGGCATTGGCTCGCTGACACCGGAGCAGGCGGCTGCCGGACTCGAACGAGCCGTCACGAGTGGTCGAGCGCAGATCGGTGTCGTGCCGATCGACTGGCGCAGGTTCTTCGAGTCACGAGGCTTGTCGTCTCCGGCCTTCGCGGCGTTCGCCGGCGAGGCGGGCAGTGCCGAGACCGTTCGTTCGAGCGTGCTCGACGCGCTCGATGGCAAGGCGCCTTCCGAGGTGCAGTCGTGGCTGCGTCAATACGTCGCGGCCGAAGTGGCAGCCGTCCTCCGCCTCGGCTCTCCCGACGAAGTGCCGGCCACCAGGAACTTCTTCCAAATGGGGATGGACTCGCTGACGTCCATCGAACTGCGCAACCGTCTGCGTGATGGCATCGGTCAGCCGCTGCCGGCGACGATCGCCTTCGACTGCCCGACGGTGCCGGCCATGGCCGAGTACCTGTCCGGCCTGGTGTCGTCGTCGTCGTCCACGAACCTTCGAACCGAGGTGCGCGAATCGGTGACCGCGGCGCCCGCATTGAACGAGCCGATCGCTATCATCGGCATGGGTTGCCGGTTCCCCGGTGGCGTCGACACGCCGGAGAAGTTCCTGGAACTGTTGCGCGATGGCCGCGATGCGATCAGTGAAGTGCCGCGCGACAGGTGGGATGCGGAAGCGTGGTACGACGCAAACCCGGATACCCCGGGGAAGATCAATTCCAGGCATGGCGGCTTCGTTGAAGGCTGCGAGCTGTTCGATCCCGCATTCTTCGAGATCGCGCCTCGTGAAGCGAAGAGCGTCGATCCGCAGCACCGCATGCTGCTTGAAGTCAGCTGGGAGGCCATGGAGAACGCCGGGCTCGTGCCCAGCGCCCTGGCAGGCAGCAACACTGGTGTGTTTGTCGGCATCACCGGCAACGACTACTACCGGCTGATCACGCAGAGTGCACCGCAACGCATTGATGCCTATCTCGGCACGGGCAACGCGCACAGCGCGGCGTCGGGCCGCTTGTCGTATTTCTTCGGATTCAAGGGGCCGTGCATCTCCATGGACACGGCCTGCTCGTCCGCGCTGGTCGCGGTGCATGCCGCCTGCCAGAGCCTGCGCACCGGTGAGAGCGAAATGGCATTGGCCGGTGGCGTGAACCACCTGCTGCTCCCCGAGATGTCCGTCAACTTCTCGAAGGCCCACATGCTCGCGCCGGATGGGCGTTGCAAGGCGTTCGGCTCGCGAGCAGATGGTTATGTCCGTTCCGAGGGCTGCGGCATCGTGGTGCTGAAGCGCCTGTCGAAGGCACAGGCCGACGGCGACCCGATCCTGGCGGTGATCCGCGGCTCCGCAATCAACCAGGACGGCCAGTCTGGTGGTCTCACGGTTCCGAACGGACCGTCCCAGTCGGATGTCATTCGGCGCGCCCTGACGATGGCGGGCGTGGCGGCCAGTGAGGTGTCCTTCGTTGAGGCGCATGGCACCGGCACGTCACTCGGCGACCCGATCGAAGTGAACGCGTTGAACGCCGTGTTCGGCGAACGCGACGCCGCGGCGCCGCTGTGGATCGGATCGGTCAAGAGCAACGTCGGCCACCTCGAGTCGGCCGCTGGTGTGGCGAGTCTGATCAAGACGGTGTTGAGCCTGCGGCAGCGTGAGCTGATGCCGAGCCTGCACTGCGAGCAACCCAATCCGCATATCGAGTGGGATGCGATGCCGATCAAGGTCACCACGCAGAAGATGGCGTGGGACGCGCCCCGACGGATCGCGGGCGTCAGCTCCTTCAGTTTCAGCGGCACCAACGCGCACGTGGTCGTGGAAGAGGCGCCGGCGTCTGCGCAGCCACGTCGAGCGGAATCGAACGCGCGCGGAGAGTTCGGCCTCGCGCTGTCGGCGCGAAACGAAGCTGCGCTTCGTGACCTCGCCGGTCGCTATGCGGATCTCATCGACGCAGAGCCGGAACGCCTCGGCGACATTTGCGCGACGACGGCGATGTTCCGGGAACGGTTTGATCATCGGCTGTTTGCGTTGGCACGCACCGCGACTGAATTGGTCACGGCACTGCGAGCCGTTGCTGCCGGCGAGTCACTTCCGTCCTCTGTCTCGATGGGCAGGGCACGCGGTGGCTCAACGATTGCGCCGCCTGCGGTGCCGGCAGGCATGGACGCCCTGGGTCGCGCCTTTGTTGACGGTGCGGCCGTGGACTGGGCGGCACTCTACGGAACGTCGTTCGAGCGGTTTGCGGGGTTGCCGAACTATCCGTTCCAGCGGCAGCGTCACTGGTTCAACTCGAACGACTTCTGTTACCGGACCGTGTGGCAGGAACTCGCGATCGAACGCAGCAGCGTCCATGGCTCGGGCCTGTGGGTGGTGTGCGGCGAGAGTTCCTGGCCTGCGCTGACGGCGGCCATGGAGGCGTCGGGATGCCGCGTCCTCAATACGACACCCGCGGCTATCGAGCGCGATGTCGCGAGCGCCGGCGCCATCGCCGGAGTGCTCATCCTCGATCGTTCAGCACTCGACGTCGACACGGCGACGAACGCCGACTTTGATGGCGCGACGCGCCTCGCGCGCGTGTCGCGGACGCTCGCGGCGTTCGAGCAGCCGCCGAAGCTCTGGGTGGCTACGCATGGCGCGACCAATGCCGGTGGCACCGCTGCGACGTCGCCTTTCGGCGCGGCCGTGCAGGGCATGGCTCGTTGCATCTTCCTCGAGCATCCGCAGATCAAGGGCGGGTTGATCGACCTGGATCCTGCTGTGAGCGTCGAACGCGCGACCGCATTGCGTGACGAACTGTTGGACGCTCGCGGCGAAGACTGCGTGGCGCTCCGCAATGGTCAACGCCTGGTCAGCCGACTCGAAGCGTATCGCCCGGTGGACACGACGCCGGCCATCAGCCGTGACGGCGCGTACGTGGTCACCGGCGGCCTCGGCGCGGTGGGCCTTGCGGCGGCTCGTTACCTGGCCGATCTCGGCGCTGGTTGTCTCGTCCTCATTGGGCGCAGGGCGCCATCCGCACATGCCCAGGACGTTCTCACGAGGATGGAAGAGAAGGGCACCCGCGTCTTCATCGTGCAGGGCGATGTGACGAACGCGGCCGTCGCTGCCGAGACGCTCGCCACCATTCAGGCGAGCCCCTTCACGCTGCGTGGGATCATCCACGCCGCCGGCGTCAACGATCAACGGCCTGTCGCCGACCTCGATGACGAGACGATTCGCACGACCATGGCGCCGAAGGTCGAAGGCGCGATGCATCTGCATCGACTGTCGAAGGACGCCGCGCTCGACTTCTTCGTGGTGTGCTCGTCGGTGACCTCGGTGTGGGGAAGCGCGCATCAAGCGCACTACGCCGCGGCCAATGCCTTCCTCGACGGCCTGGTGGAGGCGCGACGGTCGCAGTCGTTGCCGGCCTTGTCGATCAACTGGGGACCATGGGGCGGCGCCGGCATGTCGATGATCGACGGCGGCCGTCGCGTGACCGAGGGTGGCCTGCGGTTGATGGAGCCGGATGCGGCAATCGCCACGTTTGGCCAGCTGATCGCGTCCACCGAGAGTCGCGTTGTCGTGGCGGACGTCGATTGGTCTCGGGTCAAGGACCTCTACCAGGTCCACGGCCGCCAGCCGCTGTTCGATCGTGTCGGCGGCCATGACGGCGCCGCGATGTCGGGGGCGGCATCCGCACTCATAGGCGAGTTGCGGGCTATGGCGGCGGCGGACCGCGTTGAGCGACTGTCCGCGTTGGTTGATGCGGCGGTCGCCGAGGTGTTGAGTCTCAGCGGCAGTGAAGTGGTCGACCGCGATCGCGGCTTCTTCGACATGGGCGTGGACTCGCTGATGTCCGTGCAGATCAAGGACCGCATCCAGCAATTGCTGGGCCGCGAGTATCCCGCGTCGCTGTGCTTCGACTATCCAACCGTGATGTCGCTGGTTGCGCACTTACTGGACGAGCTGTTCCCCTCGGCCGGTGCGACGCCAGATGGTGCCGCGGCATCGCGACCTGCTATCGATGACCGCGATGTGCAGCAACTCACCGACGAGCAGGTCGCTGCCCTGATCGACGAAGAAATGAAAGCGTTGAACATCAAATGAGCGACAAACCGGAACGCCCCAACGCCGGCGAGCTGACGCCGCTCCAGAAGGCGTTTCTCACCATTCGCACGCTCAAGCAGGAGCTCGATGCGGCGCAGGCCGGCCGCTCGGAGCCGATCGCCATCGTGGGCATGGGCTGCCGTGTGCCAGGCGCCGACGGTCCGGATGCGTTCTGGCAGTTGCTGACGGACGGCCGCGACGCGATCAGGGAAGTGCCGCGCAGTCGATGGGATGTGGACGCGCTCTACGACCCCACGCCCGGAGCGCCAGGCAAGGTCTATACGCGTGAAGGCGGATACATCGACGGCGTGGACCTGTTCGATGCGCCGTTCTTTGGCATCACCGCGCGGGAGGCCGCGACGATGGATCCGCAGCAGCGGTTGCTGTTGGAGATGTCGTGGGAAGCGATCGAGCATGCGGGTATCGCGCCGGCATCACTGAAGGGCACGCCCACCGGTGTGTTCGTTGGAGTCACGTCGGCGGATTACGCCTGCCTGCAGCTCGAGCAGAATCACCTGCCCGACGATCCGTATTTCAGCTCCGGCGCGGCGCTGAATGCATGCGCCGGTCGCGTCTCGTACGTCCTTGGCCTGCAGGGACCGTGCATGGCCGTCGACACGGCCTGCTCGTCGTCATTGACCGCGATTCACCTGGCATGCTCGGCACTTCGCAATCGCGAATGCGATGCGGCCCTCGCCGGCGGCGTCAACCTGATGCTGGCGACGTGGCCGCACGTCACGCTGGCCGCCGCGCAGATGACCGCGCCCGATGGCCGCTGCAAGACGTTTGATGCCGCTGCGGATGGCTACGTCCGCGGTGAAGGCTGCGGCATTGTCGTCCTGAAGCGGCTGTCTGACGCGCAGAGGTCGGGCGACCGCGTGCTCGCGGTGATTCGCGGCACGGCCGTGAACCAGGACGGCGCCAGCAGCGGGTTCACGGTGCCGAACGGCGTGGCGCAACAGGCGCTGATTCGCCGCACGCTCGAGTCCGCCGGCGTTGGCGCACACGAGATCGATTACGTCGAATCGCACGGCACCGGCACGGCGCTCGGCGATCCGATCGAGGCCGGCGCGCTGGGCGCGGTGCTGGGCAAGGCCACCGGCCGCACGCAGCCGCTGCTCCTCGGATCGGTCAAGTCCAACATCGGTCACCTCGAATCGGCGGCGGGCGTGGCCGGGCTGATCAAGCTCGTGCTCGCAATGGGGCATGGACGCATTCCCCGCACGCTCCACGTCAAGCAGCAGAACCCGAAGATCGATTGGAGCGGACTGAACCTGCGGCCGGTCCGGGAATCGCTGGACTGGCAACGCGGCAACAAGAGCCGGTTCGCAGCGCTGAGCGCATTTGGGGTCAGCGGATCGAACGCACACCTCATTCTCGAAGAGGCCCCGCCGGTAACGGTCGTGACGCCCTCGGCGGATCGGGCGGTGCACCTGCTTGCTCTCTCGGCAAAGACGCCGGCAGCGCTCACGGAACTTGCGGCCACGTACCGCGAGTGGCTGGCCGGTCGTTCAGACACCGAGCTGGCCGATATCTGCAGCACCGCGAATCGCGGCCGCAATCACTTCAAGATTCGCGCCGCGGTGTGTGGCACGTCGATCGCCGACTTCAGGGAAGGCCTCGCCGCGCTCAGCGAGAACCGCGAGGCGCCTGGCTTGTTCCGCGCCGTCGAAGCAACGACCGAGCCCGCGCGTCCGGCCGACGCGCTCAAGCAGACCGTCAGCCGCGCCATTCACGAGGCAGGCACAGCCTCTCCTGATTGGCCGCGAGTCATGGCCGATCTGGCCGATGCCTATGCACACGGCGCTGATATTGACTGGCCGGCACTCGACGCGGGTGTGAACCGCGTGCGGGTGCAGTTGCCAACCTATCGCTTCCAACGCAAGCGCTACTGGATTACCGAAAGAGACCACACCATGACTGCTGGTTCCAGCGAATCCCCGGCTCCGGGCCCAGATGCCCTGCAGCGCCACCGCGACGAGGTGCGCGGCGGTGTCATCGCACTGGTCGCGGAAATGTTGCGTGAACGGCCCGACGAAGTGCCGCTCGACGTGCCGTTTCTCGAGATGGGTGCCGACTCGCTGATCCTCGTGCACGCAGCCCGCCGGCTCGACGAGAAGTTTGGCGTCAAGGTCGAGATCCGGCAGTTCTTCGAAGAGATCGTGTCAGTGTCGGCGCTAGCTGACTACATTGCCGACCGGATGCCGGCGCCGGTGGTGAAATCCGTGATCCCCGCCCAGCCGCCGACCGTGACTGCGCCGCTCTCGTCTGTCCCCGAGGCTTCGATCGCGATGCCCGCCGCAGTCCGGCCGGTACTGCCGTTGATTGACGGATCGAGTTCTGAGCTCGCGCAGATCGTGCAGGCCCAGATGGAGTTGATGTCGCGCCAGCTCGAGTTGCTGGCGCGCATGCCTGGAACCGCGGCATCGACTCCGCGAGTGGTTCCGCAGGCGGCCGCCCCACCCGTGAGCGTGCCCGCTGCGGCGCCGAAGCCCGCGACCTCGCGGTCGTCACCGCTGAATGATCTTCGACAGGGGATCTCCGCCAAGCCGTCAGGTCTGACAGAGCAGCAGCAGCGCAGCCTTGATGCGTTCATTGAACGATTCGCAAACCGCACGCAGCGGTCGAAGGCGCTCGCCGACGCGGCGCGGCCGAGACTGGCTGACAGCCGCGCGACGGTGGGCTTCCGTTTCTCGACGAAGGAGATCCTGTATCCGATCACCGGATCGGAGGCGCTCGGCTCGTGGCTCAAGGACGTCGACAACAACTCGTACGTCGATCTGACGATGGGGTTTGGTGCGCTGCTGTTTGGCAGCAAGCCTGAGTTTGCCAGCAAGGCGATCGCGGCCGAACTCGAACGCGGCATCCAGCTCGGCATGCGCTCCGACCTGATGGAGGAAGTGTCGCGGCTGTTCTGCGAGCTGACACGCAAGCAGCGAGTCGTGTTCACCAACTCGGGTACCGAAGCCGTGATGACGGCACTGCGCCTGGTTCGGGCCGCGACCGGCCGGACGAAAGTCGTCATGTTCGAAGGCTCGTATCACGGGCACTCGGACGGGACGCTGGCGCAACGCTCGATCAACCAGGCCGTGCTCGAGGCCGAACCGGTGGCGCCTGGCATTCCAGCGGGTGTGGCGAAGGACGTGATCGTCCTCGAATACGGCACGCCGGAATCGCTCGCGACGATTCGCAGCATCGCGCACGAGATCGCCGCGGTGTTCGTGGAACCGGTGCAGAGCCGTCGGCCTGACTTCCAGCCGGTGGAGTTCCTGCGCGAACTGCGAGCGGTGACCGAAGCCGCGGGCGCCGCGTTGGTCTTCGACGAGATGATCACCGGCTTCCGCGCGCACCCGGCCGGCTGCCAGGGTCTGTTCGGGATTGAGGCCGACCTGGCGACCTACGGGAAGATCATTGGCGGCGGCATGCCGATCGGCGCGGTCGCGGGCACGGCGAAGTTCCTCGACGGTATTGATGGCGGCACGTGGCAGTACGGCGATCAGTCGTACCCGGCCGCGTCGCGCACCTATTTCGGCGGCACGTTCTGCCAGCATCCGCTGGCCATGGCGGCATCGCTGGCGGTGCTGCGTCACCTGAAGGCGGAAGGTCCGGCGCTGCAGGAGCGGCTGAACGCGCGGACGGCGGCGTTTGCCGCGGCGCTGAATGAGTTCTTCGCCTCGGAAGAACTCGCCATTCGCGTGTCGCACTTCTCGTCGATCTTCCGGTTCGAGTTCTCCGGCAACCTCGAGCTGTTCTTCTACCACATGCTCGAGAAGGGCGTGTACATCTGGGAGTGGCGCAACTGCTTCCTGTCGACCGCGCATACCGACGAGGACTTGGGCCGGGTCATCCAGGCGGTCAAGGACACCATTGCCGATCTGCGCGCAGAGGGGTTCCTGCCTCCGCGAGGTGGTGCGCCGGCGTCGCCCTCATCAACGCCGACCAAGTCCGCCGCGATCGAGTCAAAGGCGCAGACTGCGGCCAGCGGGTTCTGGGATCGCGGCAAGTCGAAGTTGGGACAGCGCGAATCGACCGTGGTTCGGTCGCGTGCCGTTGAGCCGCGCATGGCGACCAGGCCTCTGCAGTTCAGCCTGTCGTACTTTGGCAGCTATGACGCCGCCTATTCGCCAGAAAAATATGCGCTGCTCATCGAAGGCGCGCGCTTCGCCGACGCCGAAGGTTTTGAGGCGATCTGGGTTCCCGAGCGGCACTTCCATGACTTCGGCGGCCTGTCCCCCAACCCATCGGTGCTCGCTGCCGCATTAGCCCGCGAGACGAAGCGAATCAGCCTGCGCGCGGGCAGCGTCGTGGCGCCGCTGCATCACCCGATGCGGGTGGCGGAGGAGTGGTCGCTCGTTGACAACCTGTCGGGTGGGCGCGTCGGTGTGGCCTTTGCGTCCGGCTGGCACCCGAATGATTTCGTGTTCGCGCCGCAGAACTACGGCAAGCAGCGCGAGATTACGTTCGACACGCTCGACACCGTTCGCAAGCTCTGGCGCGGTGAGGCGATTTCGCTGCGCAACGGATCTGGCAAGGACGTCGCTGTCACGGTCCATCCGCTGCCAAGCCAGAAGGAGCTGCCGTGCTGGCTCACGATCGTCAATAACGCCGAGACGTATCGCAAGGCCGGTGAACTCGGCGTCGGCGTGCTCACGAACCTGATGGGGCAGACGGTCGACGAACTGGCCGACAACATCGCGTTGTATCGCGAGACGCTCGCGGCTCATGGGCACGACCCCGAGGCCGGCACCGTCAGCGTGCTGTTGCATACCTACGTTCGCGACGATGCGGCGCAGGCGGTGCAAGAGGCGCGGCGCCCGCTGTGCGATTACCTGCTCTCGTCGATGACCCTGTTCAAGCAACTGGCCAAGAGCCAGGGCCTGGCCGCGGATCTGGACGGCCTCTCGGCGGCCGATCGCGAATACATCGTGCAGACCGCGTACGACAAGTACGTCGGATCGAGCGCGCTGATCGGATCGCCCGACACGGTTCGCCCGATCATCGAGCGGCTGCGGCAAGCAGGCGTCGATGAGATCGCGTGCTTCGTGGACTTTGGCGTGCCGACCACGCTGGCCCTCGAAGGACTGACGCCCCTGAATGCCGTCAGAAAGGAATGGTCGACGGCGCCGACCATCGCAGCGTCTCTTACCCCACCTCCGGCGCGGTATCCGATGAGCGAGGCGCAGCAGCAGTTATGGCTGCTCGCCAAGATGTCCCAAGACGGCGCCCGCGCCTACAACGATCCTGCAGTGCTCACCATCGACGGCGAACTGGATCTCGCTGCGTTCACGAGCGCGCTGACACAGGTGGTCGCGCGACATGAATCGTTACGGACGACCGTCGATCCGAAGGCCGATCGGCTGGTGGTGCACCCGCCAGCGCCTGTGGCTCCGGCCTACGTCGATCTCTCCGGATCTCCTGATCCAGATCACGCGGTGCTGACACACCTCGAAAGCTTTAACCGCACGTTGTTCGACTTCGTCAATGGCCCCGTGTTCTCGGCCACGTTGCTCAAGGTGGCTGCGTCGCGTCACGTGCTGGTCCTGGGGTCGCACCATCTGCTGACCGATGGCTTGTCGATGGTCAACGTGATTGGCGAGATCAACACGATCTACGCCGCGACTCGCGCCGGCAGGCCGGTCACGCTGCAGGCGCCGATGCAGTATCGAGAGTTCGTCCGCTGGCACGAGACGCAGGCCTCCTCGGCAGCGATGAAGGCTCACGAAGCTTACTGGCTGGCGCAACTCGCCGGCCGCCCGTCGCCAGGCGAGATTCCGGCGGACCGACCCCGTCCTGCGGTACGCACGTTCAACGGCTCGGTGAAGCGGCTCACCATCGACGGCTCGCTGATGGCGAGGGCGACCAAGCTCGCCGGCTCGCGCGGCATCACGCCGTTCATGCTGCTGCTCGGTGTTTACCAGCTCTTGCTGCATCGTCTCAGCGGCCAGGAAACAATTGTTGTTGGTTGCCCGAGCGCCGGCCGTGCGCCGGAGCGCAGCGACACGCTGGTTGGTTACTGCGCGCACCTGCTGCCGATCGTCAGCACGGTGTCAGCGTCGGCTCGCCTGTCGGCGAGCGAGCACCTCCGCAACACGCGCGGGACCTTGCTCGACGCCTTTCAGCACCAGGACTATCCGTTCGCGCGCCTGTTGAATGCTCTGAACCTCAAGCGGGATATCAGCCGGCCGGCATTGGTGTCGGCGCTGTTCAACCTGGAGCGCCCGTCGTTTCCGACGGTGGAGGGCGGCCTGGCGATGTCGCCGTTCCCGCGTCATGGCACGTTCGCACGAATGGACCTGACGCTGACGGCGAACGTGTACGAAACCGGGGTGATCCTCGAGTGCGACTACAACACCGACTTGTTTGACGGCGTCACGATCGACCGGTTCCTGCGGCAGTACGAGACGCTGCTGGCAGGACTTGTTGATCGGCCCGATGCAGATGTGCATGAGCTCGCGCTCCTGGATGAGGCTGCGCGTACGCAGCAGCTCTCCGCCTGGAACGACAGCGAAACGCTGACGATCGATCGCTGCGCACATCACCTGTTCGAGGCGCAGGTCCAGCCGCACCCGGATGCGGTCGCAGTGTTCGAGCGGGCGTTGGCCGGCCGTCGCCTGACGTATCGCGAATTGAACGCCCGCGCCAACCAGGTGGCCAGATTCCTCCGCCAGTCGGGTGTCGGGCCAGAGCAGCGCGTGGCCGTCTACATGCGCCGCTCGACCGATTTGCTCATCGCGCTGCTCGGCTGCCTGAAGGCCGGCGCGGCGTACGTGCCGATTGATCCGTCTTATCCCGCCGGCCGCATCGAGCAGATCATCAGCGACGCTGGCGTCTCGATGCTGTTGACGCAGGAAGCGATGCTGGCCTCGTTGCCGGCTCCGCCAGATGCGGTGTGCTGCCTTGATCGAGACCGCGACCTGCTCGACCGAGAGTCCACTGACAACCTGTCGATCACCATCAGCCTCGAGAGCCCGGCGTACGTGATCTACACGTCGGGATCAACCGGCCGGCCGAAGGGCGTAGTCGTGCTGCATCGCGGCTTGACCAACTACTTGTTGTGGGCAGCCAAGGCCTACGAGGCCGATGGCGGCACGCCGGTGCTCGGCTCGGTAAGCTTCGACGCGACGATCACCAGCTTGTTCGTGCCGCTCGTTGCCGGCGGATTCGCCGAGTTGTTGCCGGAGGGCGAAGAGCTGCCGGCGCTCGCGAATGCGCTCACGGGAAGCGCTGAGTATCGCTTCATCAAGATCACTCCGGCGCACCTCGACGCGGTGAACCGGCTGCTGCCCGATGGCCCGAATGCCGCCGCGGCCCGGCGCATCGTGCTTGGCGGCGAAGCGATCGTTCCGGCGGCGCTCGTCAACTGGACCCGCCACGACTCGGTTCGCATCGTCAATGAATACGGCCCGACAGAAGCCGTGGTGGGCTGCTGCACCTTTGAGTTTGGCGGCACGCCAGGCGACACCGTTCCGATCGGCCGGCCGATCAGCGGCGCCCAGCTGTACGTGCTCGACGACCATCTCGAGCCGGCACCCGTTGGCGTCGCCGGCGAGTTGTATATCGGCGGGGCAGGTGTGGCCCGGGGCTACTTCGGTCGCGCCGACCTGACGGCGGCTGCGTTCGTCCCCGATCCGTTTGCCGAGCGTGGCGGGCGCGGCAAGGCTGGCGATCGCCTCTATAAGACCGGCGATCGCGCTCGCTATCGTCCCGACGGGCAACTGGAGTATCTCGGCCGCATCGACGGACAGATCAAGCTGCGTGGATACAGGATCGAGCTGGGAGAGATCGAAAGCGTCTTGCTGCAGCAGGCGGAAGTCGGCGAGACCGCAGTCCTGCTTCGGCACGACGATCCAGCCAACCCACGCATCGTGGCCTATCTCCGCGAGGCGGAAGGCGCGGTGTTGTCGATCGGCAAGTTGCGGGATGACCTGCGCCGGTCCCTGCCGGACTACATGGTGCCGTCGGTGTTCATCCGGCTCGATGCCATGCCGCTCACGACCAACGGCAAGATCGATCGATCAGCGCTGCCGGCCCCGGACCGCGAACGGCCGGAGCAGTCGGCGGAGTTCGTGGCGCCGCGTGGTGCCATCGAAGATGCGCTGGCCGGTATCTGGCGGGAGGTGCTGAGCCTCGACCAGGTTGGCGCGCACGACAACTTCTTCGACCTGGGCGGCACCTCGCTGCTCGCGCTCGAGGCGTTCAAGCGCATCGACGCATTGTCCAGCGGCAAGTGCCAGGTCCTGGACCTGTTCAAGTACCCAACGATCCGATCGCTGGCGACCTACATCGGCGACGGCGCGGCGGCGCCGGCAGCCGATGAAGAGATCCGGCAGCGGGCACAGCGGCAGAAGAGCTCGGCACGCAAGCAGGCCGGCCGCCGCACCCGGGAAGCTTCGCAGCAGGTATGACGATGAGTGAGCAACACGAACCGACTGACGACATCGCCATCATCGGCATGTCCGGGCGCTTCCCCGGTGCCCGGGATCTGCGCGCGTTCTGGCACAACCTCCAGGGCGGCGTCGACTCCATCGGACATTTCTCCGAGGAAGAGCTGATCGCGTCCGGCCTGTTCCCGATCGACGTGATCCGCCATCCCGACTTCATCGCCGCCAAGGGCGTGCTCGAGGACGCGGACATGTTTGACGCGGCGTTCTTCGGCATTTCTCCGCGCGAAGCCGAATTGATGGATCCGCAGCACCGCTTGCTGATGGAGTGCGCGTGGCACGCGCTCGAGGACTCCGGCTACGACTCAGACCGGTATCCCGGACGCATCTCCGCCTTCACGAGCACGGGCTTGAACACCTACATGGCGTTCAACATCTGCTCGCATCCGGGTCTTGCTCAACGCGTCGGCGGCTTTCACTTATCGATCTGCAACGACAAGGATTTCGTCGCGACCCGCATCGCCTACGCGATGAATCTCAAAGGTGCGAGCCTCAATGTCAGCACCGCCTGTTCGTCGTCTCTGGTGTCGGTGCACTTTGCCTGTCAGCACTTGCTGACCCAGCAATCGGACATCACGATCGTGGGCGCGGTGAGCGTGCACTTCCCGCAGAAGGTCGGTCATGTCTACGAGGCCGGTGCCGCATATTCACCCGATGGGCTGTGCCGCCCCTTTGATGCGACGAAGAGCGGCCTGATTGATGGCAGCGGCGTGGCAGCGGTCGTCCTCAAGCGCCTGGATGATGCCGTGGCAGACGGCGACACGATCTACGCCGTGATCAAGGGCACCGCGGTCAACAACGACGGCCGCAACAAGGTTGGCTACACGGCGCCGAGCATCGAAGGCCAGGCGGACGTGATCTCCGAAGCGATGGAGATGGCCGGCGTTGAGCCCGACACAATTTCGTACGTCGAGGCGCACGGTACTGCGACCCCGCTTGGCGACCCGATCGAAGTGGCGGGTCTCACGCAGGCGTATCGACGCCGGACCAAGCGCACCGGATTTTGCGGACTCGGATCGGTGAAGTCGAACATCGGTCACGCGGATACGGCTGCCGGTCTCGCCGGGTTGATGAAGGTCGTACTCGGTATGCAGCACGGTCAGATGGCGCCGAGCGTACACTACAAGGCGCCTAATCCAGAGCTGCACATCGAGCAGAGTCCGTTTTACGTCGTCGGCGAACTGAAGGACTGGCCCAGGACCGGCAACCATCCACGGCGGGCGGGGTTGAGTTCGTTTGGCGTCGGTGGCACCAACGCGCACGCGGTCATCGAAGAAGCGCCGGCGCAGGCGCAGGGCAGCGTCTCTCGCCTGGACCAGTTGCTGGTGCTGTCCGCAAAATCGCCGACGGCGCTACAGCATGCGATCAAGGACCTGCATGCGCATTTGAAATCGCATCCGCAGGTCAGCCTTGCGGACGTTGCGCACACGCTGCAGGTGGGCCGCCGCCAGTTCAATCGCCGGGCGGTGGTGTCAGCGCGCACCGTCGATGAAGCCCTCGCCGGGCTGTCCGACGTGAAGCGCCTGAAGACCGCGTCCGTTGACGACGATGGCACGGCGGTGGCGTTCATGTTTCCGGGACAGGGCAGTCAGCATCCCGGCATGGCGCAAGCGCTGTACGAGCGCGAAGAATCGTTCCGCCGGGATGTAGACCGATGCGCCGACCTTCTGGCGCCGACCCTTGGTCTCGACATCCGTACGCTGCTGTTCGCCGAAAAGGACGCCGCTGCCAGGTTGCAGCAAACGGCCATCGCACAACCCGCGCTTTTCACGATCGAGTACGCACTCGCGCAGCTGTGGATGCGATGGGGCGTGAAGCCTGCGGCCATGATCGGCCACAGCATCGGTGAGTACGTCGCCGCCTGTGTTGCGGGCGTGTTCACACTCGCCGATGCCCTGAATATTGTCGCGACGCGTGGACGGCTGATGCAGAGCATGCAGCCGGGAGTGATGGTTGCGGTACTGCTTCCCGAACCGGATGTGCGGGCCTTGCTCGGCGGCACGATGGAGATCGCGGCGGTGAACAGCCCGTCAACCTGCGTCGTCTCGGGTCCAGCTGCGGCGGCCGCCGCCTTCGAAGCGGAACTCGCAAAGCGCAACATCTCGTCTCAGCGCCTGCACACGTCGCATGCCTTCCATTCTTCGATGATGGAGCCGATGCTGGCGCCGTTCATCCAGGCGCTGAGCCAGGTCCGGCTGAGCGCGGCGGCGATTCCGTTTGTGTCGAACCTGACAGGCACGTGGATCACGCCGGAGCAGGCCACGAGCCCGCAATATTGGGCGGATCATCTTCGCCATGCCGTGAAGTTTTCGGCTGGACTCTCGCAATTGCTGCGCGACACGCCGTCGATCCTGCTCGAGGTGGGCCCTGGGCGCGCGCTGTCGGGATTGGCAAGGCAGCTTGGCGGCGAATCGCAGCCGCACACCATTACCAGCTTGCCGCATGCCAGCGAGGCTCGTGACGACCAGCAGGCGGTCGTCGGCGCGCTCGGCGATCTGTGGCTAGGTGGTGTGAGTGTGGACTGGCAGAAGTTCCACGCGGGCGAACGCCTGCGGCGGGTCCCGCTGCCGGGCTATCCCTTCCAGCGGCAGCGTTACTGGATCGAGCCGCGCATCACGGCGATCGACGGCGATGCGGTCGCCGTCGCTGCAGCGTCGGACACGACGACCGCTGATCAGTCCCTCGAGCGCTACGCACGCCCGGATCTTGACAGCGAATTTGCGGCGCCGCGGAACCAGCAGGAGTCGGCGCTCGCAGAGATCTGGCAGGAACTGCTGGGCGTCAATGCCATTGGCATCCACGACAACTTCTTTGACCTGGGCGGGCATTCGCTCGTCGCCACGCAGATCCTGACGCGGTTGAAGCAGGACTTCGGCGCCACGATGGAGCTGAATGCGCTATTCGAGCACCAGACGATTGCGGAACTGGCGGCGGCATGGGCGGAGCAGTCGCACGGCCGAGAGGCATCGGCCATCGAGGCGCTGCTCGAGCGTCTTGAAGACATGAGCGAGGAAGAAGCGGAAGCGCTGCTGGCTGACCAGCGCAACCCCGCGACCGGCCTCAAGGCGGGTCCCCGGTAATCATGGACGATCTCTCCAGCAGGCTCGCGTCGCTCTCTCCGGCGAAGCGCGCGCTCCTGCAGAAAATGCTGGAGAAAACGCGCCCCTCCGACGGCGCGATCGCTCGTCGTCCGTCCGGATCTGCGCCTGGCCTGTCGTTCGCGCAGCAGCGGCTGTGGTTCCTCGATCAACTCGAGGGGCCCAGCGCGACCTACAACATGCCCACCGCGTTCCGGATGCGCGGTCCGTTGGAGGTGACGACGCTCGAGCGCGCGCTCGGCGAGATCATCCGTCGTCACGAGGTGTTGCGCACCAACATCCGGACCCTGGACGGCAAACCCGTGGCGCACGTGCGCGAGGGGGGCGAGGGCTGCTTCCGGGTTGTGGACCTGCCCGGCCTGGCCTCCGCCGAACGCGACGCCGAAGTGGCGCGCCGCTCCATCGAGGACGCGCGCAGGCCGTTCGATCTCGCCAACGATCGCTTGCTGCGCATCAGCATCCTGCGATTCGACCCGACAGACCACGTGATGCTCGTCAACATGCATCACATCGTTTCTGACGGCTGGTCGTTGGGTGTGATCGTCAAGGAGATGCTGGCGCTTTACAGCGCGTTTGCGGCCGGCCAGGGCAGCCCGTTGCCGGAGCTGGCGATCCAGTACGGCGACTTTGCGGCGTGGCAACGAGAGTGGTTGGCTGGCCCGCAGCTCGATCCACAGATTGCGTTCTGGCGTGAGCATCTCGCCGGCGCCCCCGCGCTGCTGGCGTTGCCCACCGATCGGCCGCGTCCGCCCGTGCAGACGTTCAGGGGGCGCACGCACCAGTTCACGATCGACCGCGATTCTCTCGATGCGGTCAAGGCGCTGAGCCGGCGGCACGAATCCTCGCTCTTCATGACGCTGTGTGCCGCCTTTGCCGCCGTCATGTGGCGCTACAGCCGGCAGGATGACTTCGTCATTGGCACTCCGGTCGCCAATCGCGTCCGCAAGGAGCTGGAGCCGCTTGTGGGGTTCTTCGTGAACACGCTGGCGATGCGGATGAACCTCTCCGGCGACCCGTCCGCGAGCGAGCTCATTGCCAGGGTCAAGGACGTCGCCATCGGCGCGTTCAAGCACCAGGACGTACCGTTCGAGCGCCTGGTTGAAGAGCTGCAGCCCGCACGGCAGCTCGGCTTCTCGCCGATCTTCCAGGTGATGTTCATCCTGCAGAATGCGCCGCTCGATGACGTGCGTTTGCCGGGAGTAGAACTCGAAGAGATCACGGTTGATGCCGGCACCTCGATGTTCGACCTGACGCTCAAATTGCGCGAGCGCGGCGGCGTGATCGAGGGCGAACTCGAATTCAATACCGACCTGTTCGAGATCGGCACGATAGAGCGCTTCGTCGCTCACTATCAGTCGATGCTCGACGGAATCGTCTCTGACGCATCGACCCCGGTGTCACGAGTGCCGCTTCTCGACGAGCACGAGCGTGAATCCGTCCTTCGTGAATGGAATGCCACACAGACGCCGGTCGCAGAGCAGACGGTGGTCGAGCTGTTCGAGGCGCAGGCCGCGCGCGAGCCCGGTCGGGTCGCGATGCAGTGTGGACGCGACACGCTCGCGTACGCCGAGCTGCAACAGCGAGCGAGCCAGCTCGCCGGATTCCTGCAATCGATCGGCGTTGGCGCCGAGACGCCGGTGGGCCTGTGCGTGCCGCGGTCGTTCGACACCGTCGTTGGGCTGCTCGGCATCCTGAAATCCGGCGGCGCGTATGTGCCGCTCGATCCGGCGTTCCCGACCGAACGCCTGGCGCTGATGGTCGACAACTCGCGGTTGCGGGTGATTGTCGCGACAAGCGAGACGGCGGGGTTGCTGCCCGAGGGGCCCGCCATCCGCGTGTACCTCGATCGCGACTGGCCGGCGATCGCCGCTGCGGCGCCGCCGGTGCCCCAGTTCGTCAAGCGGGACCAGCTCGCATACGTCCTCTACACATCGGGCTCCACGGGCACGCCAAAGGGCGTGCAGATCTCACATGGCGCCCTCGTCAACTTCCTCGAGTCCATGCGTCGCGAACCCGGCCTCGATCGAGACGATGTGTTGCTGGCGGTGACGACGATCTCGTTTGATATTTCCGCGCTCGAGTTGTATTTGCCGCTGTTGGTCGGCGCCCGCGTGGTGATCGTGCCGCAAGACACCGCCGCGGATGGTTTCAAGCTGCTCCAGGCGATGCAGGCATCCGGAGCCAACGTGATGCAGGCCACGCCGGCCACCTGGCAGATGCTGCTTGCCACCGATTGGCAGGGCGCGCCACTCGAGCGGTGCTTCTGCGGTGGAGAAGCGCTATCGGCCGACCTGTCGTCGAGGCTGCTGGCCAAGGGTCTCGAGCTGTGGAACCTGTATGGCCCGACGGAGACGGCGATCTGGTCGGCGATCGCGAAGGTCGATGCAGGGGAGACGGCTCTCGCGAGCGATGCCAAGGAGCCGATTGGCCGGCCGATCGCCAACACTCAGATCTACATCGTCGATCCGCAGCTGCAGCCGGTGCCCATCGGGGTGCCCGGCGAGTTATGCATCGCCGGCGATGGTCTCGCCCGCGGCTACTATCGTCGTCCCGACCTGACGGCCGCCGTCTTCGTGCCCAATCCGTTCGGCGCGCCCGGTTCGCGAATGTACAAGACCGGCGACCTGTGCCGGTACCGGGCCGACGGCCGCATCGAGTTCATCGGGCGAGTCGATCACCAGATCAAGCTGCGTGGCTTCCGCGTCGAGCTCGGCGAGATCGAGGCCGTGATCGATGAGCATCCGGGTGTGCGTCACTCGGTGGTGTTGTGCCGGGAAGATCAGCCAGGCAAGCAGCAACTGGTCGCCTACATCCAGCGCGACGCGGCGGCTGCGCAGTCGCCGGCGAAGGCCGGCACGCTGTCTGACGGCCAGGTCGACAAGTGGCGCACGGTCTGGAACGACATTTACGCGCGCGCCGGCGGCGAGATTGATGACACGTTCGATACGTCCGGCTGGTTCAGCAGTTATACCGGCCAGTTGATTCCCGCGGCCGACATGCGCGCGTGGCTGGACGAGGCCGTCTCGCGCATCCTGGCGCTCTCTCCGAAGCGCGTGATGGAGATCGGGTGCGGCACCGGCATGATCCTGCACCACGTGGCTCCGCACGTGGATGCGTTCACCGGCGTTGATATTTCGGAATCGGTGATCGGGCGCCTGCGCGCGTCAGTCGAGCGTCACGGACTGAGGAACGTCACGCTGCGCAGGGCGCACGCCGACGCTTCAGATCCAGACGATCGAGCTGCGTACGATGCCGTGATCCTGAACTCGGTGATTCAGTATTTCCCGAGCGCCGGCTACCTCATTGATGTCCTGGTCGCCGCCGCGGGCGCGATCAAGGACGGCGGGGCGATTTTCCTTGGCGACGTGCGATCCCTGCCGCTCGCGCAGCTGTTCCGCGCATCGGTTGAGTTCTTCAAGGCCGGCGATGACTGCTCGCGCGACGAGTTGAGCCGGCGCGTTGCGGCCGCAGCGGACCGCGAAGAAGAGCTGCTGATTGCGCCCGAGTTCTTCGCGGCACTCCGCTCGCGGCTGCCTCGACTCTCGCAGGTCGAGATCCAGGTAAAGCGGCACTCGGCCGCGACCGAGATGAGCCGCTTCCGGTACGACGTCGTCCTGCGACTCGGCGCGGTAGCCGAGGCACCGGTGCCGGCCGTCAGCCACGTTGATGGCGCATCGATCGATGGCTCGATCGCCGCGTTGCGCGCAGCCGTCGAGAAGCAGCAGGCCGACACCGTCCTGGTTGAAGGACTGCTTAACCGCAGGCTGGTCCCAGATACCGCGGTGTTGCAGTGGCTCGGTGATCGATCGAAGAGCGCGACGGTGGCCGATGCCAGGACACAGCTGGCATCTGCACGTGCGGGCCTCGATCCAGCTGACGCGTGGACCGTGGGGGAGTCACTCGGCTACTCGGTTTCCGTGCGGTGGTCATCCACGGAGCCCGATCGCAGGATCGACGTTCTGTTCCACCGCGGTGATGGTCGCAGCGCATCGCAGGTGCACAGCGCGCTCGCCGCGAGACTGACGGTGGAGCGGCCGCTCGCCGAGTTGACCAACGATCCGGTACGGAATGCGGGTGATCGTCTCATGATAGCGGACGTGCGCAGGCTGCTTGCGGCCCGCCTGCCGTCGTACATGCAGCCGTCGTCGATCCTGTGCCTCGAGCAGTTTCCGCTGACGCCGAATGGCAAGGTCGATCGCAAGGCCCTGCCCGCGCCTGATGTCGTTGCAGACGACGACCGCTACATCGCGCCGGCATCAGAGATCGAGCGGCAATTGGCGGCGATCTGGGCCGACATCCTCGATGTGCCGCGGGTCGGCCTGGGCGACAACTTCTTCGAGCTAGGCGGCCATTCGCTGCTGGCGATGCAGATGATCTCGCGCATCCGCGAGACTTGCGCGGTCGAACTGCCGATCCAGGCGCTCTTCGATGCGCCGCGGCTTGGCGACCTTGCGGCCCGGCTGGCGTCGGACGCCTCGACGTCGCGACCGGTGTTACCGCCGATTCACCCAATCGATCGAACGGCGACCGATGCCCTCCCACTGTCGTTTGCGCAACAGCGTCTGTGGTTCCTCGACCAGTTGGAAGGCGCGGGCACGAGCTACAACCAGTTTGGGGCGGTCAGGTTTGACGGCCTGCTGAACAGTGACGCACTGGAACACGCATTCCAGGAAGTGGTCAGGCGCCACGAAGTGCTGCGCACCAACTTCGTTGAGCGTGACGGTCATCCGGTTGTGATCGTCGCGCAGACCGGGCGGTTTGCGATCGAGCACGTCAATCTCGACGGGGTCGACGAGCGCCGCCAGAAGGCCGAGATCGATCGTTGGATGGAGGCGGAGGTTGCCAAGCCCTTCGACCTCGCGACGGATTGCCTGATGCGCGCGGTGCTGATTCGCACGAGCGCCACTACGCACCAGTTGCTGCTCTCGGTGCACCACATCATTTCGGACGAATGGTCGATGGGGGTGCTGATCCACGAGCTGTCGACGCTGTATGCGGATCACGAGCGCGGTGAGAGGCCGTCCCTGCCCGAGCTGGCCATCCAATACGCCGACTACGCCGCCTGGCAGCGGTCGTGGCTTGGCGACGCGATGATCGGGTCACAGCGCGAGTTCTGGCGGAAGGAACTGGCTGGTGCACCGGCGTTGCTGGAGTTGCCCACGGATTATCCAAGGCCGAAGCTGCAGCGGCATCGAGGGCGCATCAAGGCCTTCACGCTCGATCGCGCCCTGTCGTTACAGGTCGACGCCCTGGGCCAGAAGGCCGACGCGACCCTGTTCATGACGACGCTGGCGGCGTACGCGGTCTTGCTGCATCGCTACACCGGAGCGACAGACATTGTGATCGGATCGCCCGTGGCAAATCGCGTGCGACCCGAGCTGGAATCGCTGCTTGGGTTCTTCGTCAACACGCTGCCGTTCCGAATCGATTTGTCTGGCGAGCCGACCGTTCGCGAGTTGCTCGGGCGCGTGCGGCGGTCCGCGCTGGCCGCGTACGGCAACCAGGATGTGCCGTTTGAGCAACTGGTCGATGAGCTGCGGCCCGAACGTAACCTCGGGCACGCGCCGATCTTCCAGGTGATGCTGGTGCTGCAGAACGCGCCGGCGCCGGACCTGCAGCAGACCTCGCTGCGGATGTCGAACGTTGATCCCGAAGCCGTGGCCGCCAAGTTCGATCTCACGCTGTCACTTGAGCGCACCGACGCCGGCATCGATGGCTTGATCGAGTACGACACGGACCTGTTCTCCGATGCGACGATCGATCGCCTTGCCGGGCACTTCAGCAGGGTGCTCGCGTCAATGGCGGCCGATCCGAATCGGCGCCTGCGCGACGTCGAGCTGCTCGATGGCGCCGAGCGCCGTCGCGTGGTCGAGGAACTGAACGCGACGGCGTTGAGCGTGCCCGCCGACGTCACGGTGACGCGGCTGTTCGAAGCCCAGGTGACGCGGACCCCCGATGCGGCAGCCGTCCGGGCCGGACGTGATTCGATCAGCTACTCGGAATTGAACCGGCGCGCGAACGCCGTTGCGGCCACGCTGCGGTCGCGCGGCGTCGGTCCGGATGTCACGGTCGGCGTCCTGATGCCGCGCGGCATTGACGCGGTCGTGAGCGTGCTCGGCGTGTTGAAGGCGGGCGGCTGCTATGTGCCGCTCGAGGTCGGCGCTCCACACGATCGGCTTCATCACATCATCGACGAGACGCGGATGGCGGTGTTGATCGCGAGCCGCGGTGACTCGGCGAGCGTGCCAGCGGCATTGGCACCGGTTCTGTGGATCGAAGACGCGACTGACGGGGCGGCGCCGTCGATCGCGCTGAGCGCCGGCAACCTCGCCTACATCATCTATACCTCCGGTTCGACGGGCCGTCCGAAGGGCGTCACCATTTCGCACGGCAATCTCGCGCGGGCGATTGCGGCGCGACAGGCGTATTACCCCGAGCCGATGTCGGCATTGTTCTCGCCGCTGTCGTTCGCCTTCGACGCCGGCAACGGCGCCATGTTCTGGGCGTTGTGCCAGGGGGCATGCCTCGTCGTTGGACCAGATGATGCGATGGAGCCGAGGCAGTTCGTGGACCGGCTCGCGGATTCCGGTTGCTCGCACTTGATGTGCGGCCCGGCGCTGTATGCCTCCATGCTCGATCTCGCGACAGCGGGCGAGCTCGACACGCTGCGAACGGTGGTCGTTGGCGGCGAAGCGTTGGGGACCGCCCTGGTTCAGCGGCATGCCGCGGTGGTGCCGCAGGCCGTGCTTCACAACGAGTACGGTCCGACCGAGGCGACGATCTGGAGCTCGGTGTCGCGCGTGAATCCGACAGCGATGCGCGCCCCGGATATCGGCGGCGCCGTTCCTGGGTGCCGGTTGTACGTGCTCGATAGGGACCTGCAGCCGGTTCCGTTCGGAGTCGTGGGCGAATTGTGCGTCGGTGGGGGACAGGTGGCTCGGGGATACTTCGGCCACCCGGATCTCACCGCCGAGCGTTTCATTCCCGATCCGTTTGCTGCGGAGCCGGGCAGTCGCCTCTACCGGACGGGCGATCTCGTCAAGCGACGCGTCGACGGTGCCCTGGAGTTCATCGGCCGCTCCGATCACCAGGTCAAGATTCGGGGCTTCCGCATCGAGCTCGGTGACATCGAGGCGTCGATCAACGCTCATGCCGGGATCCGCGCCTGTGCGGTGGTCGTGCAGGCCGACGCAACGAGCGGCAGCAAGCGGCTGGCGGCGTATTGTGTGCGTTCGGGCGACGAGGCCGTCGACGGTGCAGATCTGCAAGCGCACCTCAAGGCCTTGCTGCCGGCGCATATGGTCCCGGCGATGTTCGCGTTCATCGACGAACTGCCGCTGACGCCCAACGGCAAGGTCGATCGCCGGGCCTTGCCGGCGATTGATGCGCGCGATTCGGTGAGCGGCTACACGGCACCGCGAACGCCGACTGAGGAGCTGCTCGCCGGCATCTGGCAGGACGTGCTGGGCGTGGACCGAGTTGGCATCCACGACAACTTCTTCGAGCTCGGCGGCGATTCGATCCTCAGCATCCAGATCATCAGCCGGGCGAACCGTGCGGGTCTTGGCCTCACCGTTCGGCAGTTGTTCGAATGGCAGACGATCGGTGAACTGGCGCGCGTCGCCCCGGAGCGCAGGGCCGTCCACGCGGAACAGGGGCTTGTCAGCGGCCCGGTGCCGCTGACGCCCATTCAGCACTGGTTTTTTGCCGGTCAATCGCCGGAGCCGCACCATTGCAACCAGGCGGTGTTGCTGCTGGCCTCGACCCCGCTGGTCGCAGCGCAGGCGGAGGCCGCGCTGCATCACCTGCTGCTGCATCACGATGCGCTGCGCAGCCGATTCGATTTGCGCGTCGATCCGCCCGTACTTCGTTTTGATGGTGGCGGCTTCGAGACACCGTTCTCCGTGTGTGACCTCTCGCATCTGTCTGCCGTCGACGGACGCGCCGCCGTCACCGCGGATGCCGAGCGGTGCCAGCGCAGCCTGCATCTCGCTGATGGACCGATCGTTCGCGCGGTGCTATATCGCCTCGGCGGAGGAGAACCCGACCGGCTCCTGATCGTGATTCACCACCTCGCCGTGGACGGCGTGTCGTGGCGGATCCTGGTCGAAGACTTCGCGACCGCCTACTCGCAGTTGGACTCCGCGCAACCAGTGACGCTCCCGGACAAGTCGACGTCCTTCAAGGAGTGGGCAGAACGCCTCGAGGCGTATTCGAACAGCAGTGAAGTCGCGAACGAATCTGATCACTGGCGTGAGGTCATCGGTGCGCCGGTCATGCCGCTGCCACGCGACCAGGCGCGCGATAACTCGCACAACACCGGCGCCTCCGCCGAGGATGTGGTCGTTCGGCTCTCGCCAGTCATGACGCAGGCCCTGTTGACTGGTGTGCCCGCCGCATATCGGTCCCAGATCAACGACGCGCTCCTGGCTGCGTTGACTCGCGCGATCGCGTCGTGGACCGGCGATGATGCGATTCGCATCGTGCTCGAAGGGCACGGCCGCGAAGAGCTGTTTGACGACGTGGACGTGTCGAGAACCGTCGGCGTCTTCACATCGTTCTACCCGGTGGTGTTGTCGAGAGTGAGTGGGGAAGGCCCCGGGCACACGCTCAGTCGGGTCAAGGAGCGCCTGCGTTCGGTGCCGGCAAAGGGCGTGCGGTTCGGCCTGTTGACGTACATGAATCCCGCCGCCGGCCTCACGCGCGAGCCCTCTGCGGAGATCAGCTTCAACTATCTCGGCAGGTTCGACGGCGAAGGCCGCAGCAAGGTGTTCAGCGGTATCGCGCCTGAGTCGTCTGGTGCGGCCCAGAGTAGCGCCGGACTTCGCCGTTACGTCATCGACATCAATGGCATCCTGAATCGCGACGCGCTGGAGTTCAACTGGACCTTCAGCCGGAACCTCCACGATCGCGCCACGATTCAGTCGGTCGCCGACGCGTTCATCCGCGAGCTCGAATCCCTGGTCGAACATTGCCGCGACAGCAGGAGCGGCGGCTATGCCGCATCCGACTTCCCGTTGGCTGCGCCCGGTGAGTCGACACTGGCAACGCTGTTCGAGCGTTGGGGACGTCACGTCGAAGACGCGTACCCGCTGGCGCCGATGCAGCAGGGAATGGTGTTCCATTCGCTGTTCGAAGAACACTCCGGTGTCGACATCATTCAACTGGCATGCGTGCTGGACGGGGACGTTCGGCCCGAGATGTTCCATCGCGCATGGCAGCAGGTCGTCGATCGGCACCCGGCCCTGCGCACGGCGTTCCTGGCAGGTCACGGTCTGGAGCCTCTGCAGGTGGTGCTCGACCGCGTCGAATTGCCCTGGCAACTGCTGGATTGGCGCGCGATCCCCAGTAGCGAGCATGCGTCGCGTCTTGCTGAGTTCCTTCGTGAGGATCGGGCCCGTGGATTTGTGATCGACGCAGCGCCGTTGATGCGCTGCGCCATGATCCAGCTCGATGCGTCGCGTGCGCAGTTCGTGTGGAGTCACCATCACCTGCTCACGGATGGGTGGTGCCTGCCAATCCTGCTCAACGAGGCCATGTCGATATACGCGGGACTGGTCTCGCAGGAGCCGGTGACCTTGCCGGCGCCGCGTCCGTTCCGTGACTACATTCAATGGCTTGCCAGGCAGGATGGCGCGGCGGCAACGGAATACTGGCGGCGGACGCTCGAGGGGTTCGGCAGCCCGACGCGGCTCGGCATCGATCGTGGCGCCGGCATGGAACAGACCGCTCCATCATTCGGCACCGTCTCGCTCACCCTGGATGCCGCAACGACGCGTGGTCTCGAGCAGCTCGCTCAATCCCGCCGCCTTACGCTGAGCATCATCGTCCAGGCGGCATGGTCGGTGATGTTGAGCCGCTACGCCGGCTCGCACGACATCGTCTTTGGCGCGACCGTATCGGGCCGGCCGCCCGAGATTGCCACGATCGACTCGATGATCGGCCTGTTCATCAACACGCTGCCGGTGCGCGTGTCGATTGATGACAGCGAGACGATCGCCGGGCTGATGGCGCGCATGCAGGCCGCGCAAGTGGCGCGCGATCCGTTTGCACATGTGCCCCTGGTGGAGATCCAGCGCTGCAGTGACGTGCAGGCGCCGGAGCCGCTGTTTGAAAGCATTGTGATCTTCGAGAACTACCCGATGGACGACGCGGCCGCGCAGGCCGGCGGGCCGTTCACCGCGAGCGGCTTCGAGGTGTTCGAGCAGACCAACCTGCCGATCACGCTGATGACCGCGCCGGCTGAGCGGTTGCCGTTACGCATCGCCTACGACGAGTCACGGTTCGCACGACCCGATGTTGAGCGGCTGCTTGCGCATGTCGGCCGGCTACTCGGCAGTGTCGCCGAGAATCCCGACCAAACGGTGGGCAGCTGGCCCATGATTGGGGTGCACGAGGCCGATCGGTTGTTACATACGCGTCATCAGGCTGCGCCCCCCGCCATCGATGATGCGCCCATGCTTGCTTCGCTGTTCGAGCGACAGGCGGCGCGCACGCCGTCGCGGTTCGCCGCGATCGCCGGAGACACCCGCGTTACCTACGCAGCGCTCAATCAACGCGCCAACCAGGTGGCGCGCCGGATCGCCGCTGCTGGAGTCCGTCCCGGGGACCGTGTCGGCGTCTTCGTCGAGCGGTCGGTCGACCTGCTGGTGTCCCTGCTCGCCGTCAACAAGGCTGCAGCCGCATACGTTCCGATGGATCCGTCCTTCCCGTCGGAGCGGCTGGGCCACATGCTGCACGACTCGCGAGCGTCGGTGGTGTTGACGCAGCAGGCGCTGCGCGCCACCGTACCCGATTCGGACGCGACGGTGGTGTGCATCGATGATGGCGGGGAGGCGACGTTCTCCCCGGAGAACCTGAACCTCGCGTCGCACCCACTAAGCGCCGCGTATGTGATCTATACCTCTGGCTCGACCGGCACGCCGAAGGGCGTGGCCGTGCCTGCCGGCGCCCTGGCGAACCTGCTGTTATCGATGCAGCAGCGGCCAGGCCTCCGGGAGCAGGACGTGTTGCTCGCCGTGACAACGATATCGTTCGACATCGCGGCACTCGAGTTGTTCCTGCCAGTTGTGACCGGGGCGACGGTCGTCATTGCCGACCGCGATGCGGCGCGTGATGGCTCCGCGTTGTTAACAGAAATGCAGCGGACCGGCGCGACCGTGATGCAGGCCACGCCGATCACCTGGCGGTTGCTCCTCGAGGCGGGTTGGGCCGGCGCGCCGCTTGTGAAGGCCCTCTGCGGAGGTGAAGCACTGCCGCGCGAGCTGTCATCCCGATTGCTCAAGACGGGCATCGAACTGTGGAACGTGTACGGCCCCACGGAGACCACCATCTGGTCGTCGGTGCACCGTGTCGTGGATGACGGATCGACTGAACCGAATGAGCCGATCGGCCACCCGATCCACAACACCCGGTTCTACATCGTGGATCGCGGCATGCGCCTGGTGCCTGAGGGTGTGCCCGGCGAGCTGCTGATTGGTGGCGATGGCGTCGCGCTCGGCTACGCATCACGCGGCGATCTCACTGCGGAGCGATTCGTTCCGGATCCGTTTGGCAAGACGCCTGGCGATCGGCTCTATCGCACGGGCGACCTGGCGCGGTTCCGCAGCGATGGCAGCGTCATGTTCCTCGGTCGCCTCGACTCACAGGTGAAGGTGCGTGGCTTCCGTATCGAACTCGGCGAGATCGAGGCCGCGATCGACCGGCAGCCGGACGTCAAGCAGTCGGTCGTGATCGCCCACCGCGCCGGTCATGGCGAAGCGGAGTTGGTCGCCTACCTGGTGGCCGAGAGCGGCGCCGCCGTTGATGTTGATGCGTTACGGGACGCGCTCGGCCGGACCCTGCCGCACTACATGATTCCCGCGCGAGTGATGGTGCTCGCCGAGATGCCGCTGACGTTGAACGGCAAGGTGAATCGTCGCGCATTGCCGGCCCCTGGCGACACCGTGCAGAAGGCGCGGGTTGAACCGCGAAGCGATACCGAGCGCACACTGGCTGGAATCTGGGCGGAAGTGTTCGCCTTCGATGCTGTTGGGATCGACGACAACTTCTTCGACCTGGGCGGCCACTCGCTGCTGGCCGCAAAGGTCGTCGGCCGCATCCGCGCGTCGCTCAAGGTGCAGATACCGATTCCGCTGCTGTTCCGGCAGCCGACCATTCGGCAGCTGTCTGAGTTCGTCGACAACACCCTGTGGGCCGCCGGGCAGGGTGCCCGGCCGATTGCCGGAGATGAGCAGGACGTCGAAGAGGTCTCGCTGTGAGATCGCTCGACGCGCTGCTGTCGGAACTACGCGGACTCGGCGTCTCCATCGCGATGGATGGCGGGCAGTTGAAGCTTCGCGCGCCGAAGGGGACGCTGACACCGGCGCTGACCGCGGAACTGCAGGAACGTAAGCCCCAGATCCTGGAGTACCTGAAGCGTGCCGGTGAAAGCACCGCGCAATCGCAGGGTTCCGATCGCATTGAGCGCGCCGCCCCTGGCGATCGCGCACAACTGTCGTTCTCGCAGCAGCGGTTCTGGTTCCTCGATCAACTGGAAGGCACCTCGCCGGCCTACAACATGCCGTTGGCCGCATGGCTTGACGGCCCGCTGGATCGAACGGCACTGCAGCGATCGCTCGATGAGATCGTGCGGCGCCACGAGGTCCTGCGCTCCAACGTGGTTGTCGAAGTTGACGATCCGGTCGTCGTCGTCCGTCCCGAGGCCACGTGCCGGTTTTCATACATCGAGCAGTGGCCCGAAGGGCAGGATGCGCACGGCTTGATGCGCGACGAGGCCTCGCGCTGTTTCGATCTGCGTACCGATCCGCTGGTTCGCGCATCGCTCTATCGCGACAGTGCAGCCGGACGACACCTGTTGCTGGTCACGATGCACCACATCGTGTCCGACGGGTGGTCGTTGGGTGTCTTCTGCAGGGAATTGGCGGCGCTCTATGACGCGTTCGTGTCCGGCTCGGCATCGCCGCTGCCGGCCTTGCCGATTCAATACGCAGACTACGCACGCTGGCAGCGCGGTCATACCTCTGCGAGTGCGTTACAGAGGCAGCTCGACTTCTGGAAGACCACGCTGCGCGGCGCGCCGGATGCGATCAACCTCCCGCTGGACCGTCCGCGGCCGGCGGTGCAGACGTATCGAGGAGCGAGCATCTCGGTTCGCATCGATGCCGACGCCACCCGCCGCCTGCGCGAATGCTGTGCCGCGCACGATGTGACGTTGTTCATGGGCCTGCTGGCGAGCGTCGCGGTCTTGCTGTCGCGTTACAGCGGACAAGGCGACGTGGTGGTGGGCACGGCCGTCGCCAATCGCCGCCCACAGACGGAATCGCTGATCGGCCTGTTCGTAAACACGCTCGCCCTGCGCGTCGATCTGGCCGGCGACCCGACGGTGCGTGAGTTGCTGGCGCGGGTTCGCGAGACCTGCCTGGCGGCGTACGAGCACCAGGAGGCGCCGTTCGAGCAGGTCGTGGACGCGGTCAAGCCCACGCGTGACCTCAGCCACGCTCCGCTCTTCCAGGTGACGTTCGACGTCCAGGAGGATGCGTCCGCGAACGTGCGGATGCGCGATGTCTCCTTCGAGCCGATTCAACAAGAAGCGGTGTCGTCCAAGTTCGACATCGGCTTTGCGATCGAGCCGTCCGCGGCCGGCCTGACATGCACGATCTCGTTCAATCCGGATCTGTTCGACGAAGCCACCATCAGATACCTGGCGGGGCACTTTGCCGCAGTGATCGATGCGATCGGGTCGAGCCCGGAGACCCGTGTATCGCAGCTGGGGATGCTGAGCGCTGGTGAGCGTGCGCGACTGGTCGAGGAGTGGAACGGAACAGCCAGGCCGTTTCCATCTCAGAGCACGCTTCCCGAGCTGATCGATCAGCAGGCGAGCGCTACACCCGGGCGGATCGCGGTCGTCGCCGATGGCCAGCAGGTGACCTACCAGCAACTGGTCGCTCGTGCGAACCAGTTGGCTCGCTACCTCCGGTCGCTCGGTGTCACCCGCGAATCACTCGTTGCCATCGCCGTCGATCGCTCTGCGGATCTCGTCGTCGGATTACTCGCGATCCTCAAGGCCGGCGGCGCCTACGTGCCGATCGAGTCGTCTTATCCGAAAAATCGCATAGCCGGAATGTTCGAGGATGCCAGGCCGTCGGTGATCGTGACCCAGACGGGCATTGCCGCGGACCTGCCGCCAAGCAGCGCCCGCGTGGTCTGCCTCGACCGGATTGGCGATGAACTGAATCGCGAGTCGGCGGCGCCGCTTGCCGATGGTCCTGTCCCGGACGGCCTCGCCTACGTCATCTACACATCGGGCTCCACTGGGACACCGAAGGGCGTGCAGATCACGCATCGGCCGCTTGTCAACTTCCTGAACTCGATGCGCCGTGAACCGGGTCTCAGCCAGGACGACACGATCCTTGCGGTCACGACCATTTCGTTCGACATCGCGGGCCTCGAGTTGTATCTGCCGCTGGTGGCTGGCGCCCGCGTGGTGCTTGCGGATCGCGAGACCGCCATGGATCCGCAGCGGCTCGGTAACGCGATCCTCGAGCATGGTGCGACATTCGTGCAGGCGACGCCTGCGACGTGGCGCATGCTGATCGATTCCGGCTGGCGGCCCCCGCAGCGGTTGCGCGTCGCATCCGGTGGAGAAGCGCTGCCAAATGAGTTGGCCTCGCGGCTCCTTGATGCCGGACTTGAAGTCTGGAACCTCTACGGTCCTACTGAGACGACGATCTGGTCGGCGGCGCGCAAGGTCGATTCGACGATGGCGTCGAGGGACGGCGTCGATCCGATTGGTCCACCGATCGACAACACGCAGCTCTACGTGCTCGACGCGCATTTGTCGCTGCAGCCCGTTGGCGTGCCCGGCGAGCTGTACATCGGCGGCGATGGCCTGGCGCGCGGCTATCTGCATCGCCCGGATCTCACGGCTGATCGCTACCGGCCCGACCCGTTTTCGACCGCACCGGGTGCGCGGTTGTATCGCACCGGCGACCTGGTCCGGCGCCTTGCATCGGGAGCGATTGAGTTCCTCGGCCGCGTCGACAACCAGGTCAAGATTCGCGGCTTCCGCATCGAGCTTGGTGAGATCGAATGGGCGCTGACGATGCACGACGACGTCAGCCAGGCCGTCGTGGTCGCCCGCGCGGACGGGATGGGCGAGCGCCAGTTGGTGGCCTATGTCGTCAAGGGCACGGGCGCGCTCAATGCCGAGCAATTGCGGGCGTTCCTGAAGGTGCGGTTGCCGGAGTTCATGATCCCGCCGGTGATCGTGATGCTCGACGCACTGCCGCTCACGCCGAACGGCAAGGTCGATCGCAATGCGCTGCCGGCTCCTGATCGGAGCCGTCCGGAGCTGCGGGCGGTGTTTCAGGCGCCGCGCACACCCACCGAACAGGCGATTGCCGAGATCTGGAAGAGCGCGCTCGATGTTGATCGCGTTGGCCTCGACGATAACTTCTTCGATCTCGGCGGTCATTCGCTGTTGATGACACGCGTGCACGCGCGGCTGCGATCCACGATGGCCGCGACGCTGTCACTGGTGGAGTTGTTCCAGTATCCGACCGTGCGGACGCTGGCGACCCGGCTGGCTCCGCCCGAGACGTTGCTGGCGCCGCGCCGGTCGCGCGCCTCCAATCACGGCCAGCGCCGCGACATTGCGATCATCGGCGTGGTGGGCCGCTTTCCGGGCGCCGACGACCTCGAGACGTTCTGGAAGAACCTGTGCGACGGCAAGGAATCGATCTCTTTCTTTTCGGACGAGGAGTTGGTGGCTGCGGGTGTCGAGCCGGAACTGGTCGCCGATCCCAACTACGTGCGGGCCAACGGCACCATCTCGGATATCACGCACTTCGACGCCGCCTTCTTCGGGATTGCACCGGCGGAAGCGGATGTCATGGATCCGCAGCACCGCCTGTTCCTCGAAAGTGCGTGGCATGTGCTCGAGCACGCCGGCTATGGCGCCGGCGTCGGTGAGGACTCAGTTGGCGTGTTTGCAGGCTGCAGTCACGACCGCTACTTGATCTACAACTTGCTGCCGCATCTCTACACAGAGAGTCCGCACTCGGTGTATCAGGTGCTGCTCGGTAACGATCGTGACTACCTGGCCAGTCGCGCGTCGTATTTGCTGAACCTGCGAGGCCCGGCGGTCAACGTGCAAACCGCCTGCTCATCGTCTCTCGTGGCGTTGCATATGGCCTGTCAGAGCATTCTCGACGGTGACAGCGACATGGCCATCGCCGGTGGCGTGGCCCTCAAGGTGCCGCAGAAGTCGGGATACCTCTATTCGGAAGGGATGATCGTCTCGCCCGACGGCCATTGCCGCCCATTTGATGCAAAGGCGAACGGCACCACGTGGGGCAGCGGCATCGGCGTCGTCTTGCTGAAGTCGCTCGATCGCGCGCTCGAGGATCGCGACACCATTTACGCCGTCGTCAAGGGCTCGGCCATCAACAACGACGGTTCGTTGAAGGTTGGTTTCACCGCGCCGGGCGTGGATGGACAGGCGCGCGTGATCGCCGCGGCCCAGCAAGCCGCCGGTGTTGAACCCGCGACGATTTCGTACATCGAGGCGCACGGCACTGGTACGCCGATGGGCGATCCGGCGGAAGTGGCCGCACTATCGCGGGCCTTCGGTGGCGGTCACAGCGCGCCCTACTGCGCGATGGGATCGGTGAAGTCCAACATCGGTCACCTCGACACGGCGGCCGGCATCGCCGGACTGATCAAAACGACGTTGGCGTTGCAGCATCGGCAGCTGCCACCGACGCTGCATTACGCGTCGCCGAACCGCGATATCGACTTCGGATCGAGTCCCTTCTTCATCAACGATCGGCTGCGTGACTGGCAGCCGGTTGGCGGCACGCCGCTGCGCGCGGGCGTCAGCTCGTTTGGCATCGGCGGCACCAACGCGCATGTGGTCCTCGAGGAAGCCCCTGAGATTCCGGCTGCGCCGGGATCAGAGGACGACGGGACGTTGCTGGTCTATTCGGGTCGGACCGAAGATGCGCTGAACCGGCTGCAGGAGGCCTTCCCGCCGTTCTTCGGAGCGCGGCCTGAGATCTCGATTGGTGATGCCGCCTTCACGCTCGCGACCGGACGCGCACCGTTCCCGCACCGTGGCGCGGTGGTGTGCGGAAGCGCACGCGATGTGTCGGCTGCGTTCGCCGATTCGAAGCGAATCCTGCGCGGCACCGCTGCGCCAACTGGCGCCGATGTCGTGTTCATGTTCCCGGGTCAGGGGACGCAAGAGATCGGTATGGGTTCTGGCCTCCACCGCGTCGTTCCGGTGTTCAGAGAGGCCTTCGATCGCTGCGCCGAACTGCTGCGGCCGGACTTGGGCATCGATCTGATTGCGGCGCTGGATGGGGATGGCGGCAGGGAGGCCCGACTGAACGAAACGTGGCTGACCCAGCCGGCGCTGTTCGCGACCGAGTACGCCCTCGCGCAAGTGTGGATGTCCTGGGGTGTCAAGCCGGTCGCGATGATCGGGCACAGCGTCGGCGAATACGTCGCCGCCTGCATCGCCGGTGTATTCGACCTGCCGACTGCGTTGAGGCTGATCGCCACCCGAGGCAAGTTGATGTGGGAACAGCCGCGCGGCGCGATGTTGGCTGTGCAGGCGCCCGCGAATCAGTTGCAACATCGCCTGCCGGCCGACGTCTCGATCGCGGCCATCAACGCTCCAGACGCGTGCGTCGTCGCGGGTCCAGCGGACTCGATCGATACGCTCGCACAGCGGCTTGGCGACGCTGGCATGGCCTGCAAGAAGCTCCGCACGTCGCACGCGTTTCATTCGGCGATGATGGACGGCTTCACCGAACCTTTTGCCGCGGTGCTGCGTGGCTGCACGCTGAATCGCCCGAGCATGCCATTCATCTCGAATGTGACGGGGACCTGGGCGGATCCGGATGAAGTCGCGCGACCTGAATACTGGGTCAAGCACGCACGGCAGGCCGTCCGCTTCGCTGATGGCCTGGGCGAATTGCTCAAGGATCCACGGCGGGCGTTTCTTGAAGTAGGCCCTGGCGCCACCCTTGCGAAGCTGGTGCGCAAGCAGGCCAGCGCCGATCGATCTCGAGTCGTCGTCTCGTCACTCGCGCCAGCGTTGATTTTGGGGTCTGACCCCAAAATCAACTCGCAGCGGGACGCCTACGGAATTGCAAAGTATTCGGAGCGCGCGAGGCTGTCGCATTCGCTTGGGCAGTTGTGGGTGTCCGGCGTTGACGTGGACTGGGCGAAATATTTCGAGGGCCAGCAACGACGACGCATTGCGATGCCGCTGTATCCGTTTGCGCGCGAGCGGCACTGGGTGAATCCTCCCGACAAGTCCGCGGTGCCGATGGCGTTGGCTTCGGCGGCCACCACGAAACAGCCGCTGGATCGATGGTTCTACCTGCCGTCGTGGGGCGCCTCTCTCGCCCCGCGGCGTCTGCGTGCTGGAGCGTTGGGAGAGAACCGGTGGCTCGTGCTCACCAATGGGTCGGCACAGGCGCAGGGGTTGATCGACCGTCTGGCCGCGGAAGGACAGGCCTACACCTGTGTTTCTGATATCAACGCGCTCGCGTCAACGGACCTCGCAGGCGTGAATCACATCGTCCACCTGTCGACGAGCGAAATCACGCCAGGGGGCGATGTCCAGGTCACGAAGCGGCGCGGATACGACAGCCTGATTGCGCTGGGGCAGTTATTGGCCCGACGGGAGACGGCCCTGCCGGTGACGGTCACCGTGATCTCAAAGCACTTGCACGATCCGAGTGCGAGCGGCGATCTGGATCCCGGTCATGCACTGATGATGGGGCCGTGTCTCGCCATTCCGCAGGAACACGCCGAACTCACGTTCCGCACGATCGACATTGGCGACGGCCTGCCTGCCGAGATGTTGCTCGCGGAGATCGTCGGCGGCGCTGCCGATCCCCACGTGGCATACCGTGGCCAGGCTCGCTTCGTGCCGAGATACGAGCGGGTAGAGCTGCCTGCTGACGCAGATTCCCGCGCGTCCCTTCGCGAGCGAGGCGTGTATCTGATCACCGGCGGTCACGGCAAAGTCGGTGTCCACCTGGCCGAACTGTTGTTCGAGCAGTGTGGGGCCAGGATCGCGTTGCTGAGCCGCAAGGCATCTCCATCACCGCGCCTCGCTGCGCTGGAAGCGCGCGGGGGAGAGATCCTCTCAATCGCCGCTGATGTCTCGAGCGACAGCGAGATGCAGGCCGCGATGCGCGCCATCAAGCAGCGCTTTGGCGCGCTGCACGGTGTGATACATGCGGCGGGCACGCTCGATCATCCGTCGTTCAGTTGCTTCATCGAGGCGCTGGACGAGAGCGTGTCGGCGTCGCAGTTCCGGCCGAAGGTCGAGGGCGTCCAGGTGCTCGATCGCGTGCTCGAAGGCGAGCCGCTCGATTTCTGCCTGCTGATTTCGTCGAACTCCGCGGTGCTCGGCGGGCTAGGCTTTGCCGCCTACGGCGCGGCGAACCGCTTCATGGATGCGTTCGTCGCTCGACGCAACAGGCGTGGCGGCACACCGTGGCTGTCCACCAACTGGGATACCTGGTCCTTCGAGAAGAAGACTCCAGCAGGTGAGCTGTCGATGCTGCCGGCCGAGAGCCACGAGGCGTTCCGGCGCATCCTGTCTCGCTTACCCGCCGGCCAGCTGGTGATCGGGACGGGAGATGTGAACGCACGGTTTGATCAGTGGGTGCGAAGGACCGGCTGGCAATCGACCGGATTGCAGGCGCACACGAAGCGGATTCATCTCCGGCCCACACATGCCGGCAATATCGTGGAACCGTCGACGGCTTCTGAACGCGTGTTGGTGAATCTCTGGAAAGAGATCTTCGGCTTCGCCGACGTGAGCGTGGACGATGACTTCTTTGCACTCGGAGGAGACTCGCTGAGCGGCATTCGCCTGATGGCCATGATCAAGGACGCCGTCGGCAGGAAACTGCCGCTCAATGCATTGCTGCAGGAGCCGACGATCCGCGCCCTGGCCGCGGAGCTCGATCGTGAAGACACGGCGGCGCCGTGGTCGCCGCTCGTGCCGATCGCGACGAGCGGATCAAGGCCCGCGTTCTTCTGCGTGCCGGGCACCGGCGGCAGCGTGGTCTACCTGCGCGAGTTGGCCATGGCCCTCGCCGAGCACGACCGGCCGTTCTACGCATTCGAGGCGGCCGGTCTCGATGGCCGCGCGACTCCGGCAGACGGCATCGAGGCGCTCGCGGCGACCAACGTGGCGGCCCTGCTGGAGTTCCAGAAGGCCGGACCGTACTACCTCGGCGGACACTCGTTCGGAAGCTGGGTGGCGCTGGAGATGGCGCACCAGTTGACGAAGCAAGGCCACGAGGTCGGGATGCTCACCATTCTCGACACGGCCGCTCCGGCAGATCGCGATCTATCGTCGGCCTCGGTGCGAAACGACACCGAGTGGCTTGCCGTGGTGGGCGACATGCTGTCGCACATGTTCGGCAAGTCCGTGGATCTGCAACTCGATTCGCTCGCGTCGCTCGACTGGCCCGCCAAGCTCGATCGTTTTGCGCAAGCCATGATCGACAGCGGCGTGCTGCCGCCGGAAGCCGATCGCGAGGAGATTCGCGGCTTCGTGAACGTCTTTCGGGCCCAGGCGTTGATGCGCTACAAGCCCGCGCCGGGTTATCCGCCGATCAACCTGACCTTGCTGCGCGCCGGCCAGGCGCTCGCCGATTACGTCGAGGGCGTGCCGGCCGCCATGCTGGCGGACGAGACATGGGGCTGGCGTGACTATGCCCTCGAAGCGGCGATCGTCGAGACCGTGCCCGGCGACCACCTGACCATGATGACGCGGCCGCATTGCCACGCAGTGGCGGCGGCCCTGCATCGACTTCTCACCAGCGTCGAGTCCGCTGGCGCCACCGCGGCTGCCGGCAATCGCACGTAACTACAGGAGCACTTGAATGATCCGCACCGAGACAGACATTCGCGCCCGCAAGATGATCTGGGGCGCCATCAGCCGCATCATGGAGACGGGCGGCTTCCAGAAGTCGATCACCGACAGCGGTCCGGAGCTGAACCGCTTCAAGCACTACCTCGAAGTGCTGCGCGGCAACGAGGCCGATCCGCGCGATGCGAATCCGCCGGGTGACAACGACATCGATCCATGGGTGCTGCCGATCTTTCCCGGCCTGCGCAACGAGCCATGGCCGAATCCCGGCGATTACGCCTGGGCGCCGGTCGTCGAGCGCTTCTACGAGCCGCTGCGCGCCGAGGCCCACCGCATTCGCGAGTCGTTCATGACCATGAGCTATTCGAGTGCGGATGCGTCGCAGCAGTCGAAATGGCGGCAGGGTTTCGTGTCGGCATTCGGCACGCAGTTGCCCGATGCCTACTTCCAGTCAGGCACCGTGCCGTCCGAAGCGCACAAGCTGATCGCCGCGCTGCCCGCGGACGACTACGCCGGCAACAGCCACTACGCATTTGCGGATGCGTTCTACTCCTGGCTCGACCCCAAGTACGTGGTCAAGGGCCACCACAGCGCCGACAACTTCCGCGTGCGCTGCCAGCTGGCGCTCGATATTCCTCCCGATTGCTACCTGAAGGTCGCCGGAGAAGCGCGCGGCTGGACGGAAGGAAAGGTGCTGCTGCTGGACGACTCGTTCTGGCACGAAGCGGTCAACAACAGCGACCGTCACCGCCTCGTGTTCCTGACCGACTTCTGGCATCCGGATCTCACCATTCCCGAACGGCGTGCCTTGCGCGCCGCGTTCGGCAAGAAGGAAGTGCGCCTGTTGTTCCTGCACATGCGCGAATTGCCGCAGGCGATCATCGATCAGTTCATGCCGCTGTTCGACCAGGTCGATCGCACCGATGCGGAGATCTCGCGGCGCTGGACGAGCACGCCTGACACCAGCCACGTGCCGGAAGTGCTGGCGCAGATCAAGCGGATGCACGCCGAAGCGGCGAAGAAGAAGGGTTACTCGGCGTAGTCGATCATCGACGCGAGTTCTGCCCGCCGCGCGGCCTGATCGCCGTGGCGGCTCAGGTAGAGCTCGCGGAACAACCCGAGCGCGATGTGCCAGGTCAGGTCGTCCACCGACCGGCCCATCGCCTCGCAGAAGACCGGACGCACCGACGCCGAGTGATACATCCAGGTGACGCGCATCAGCGCGGCCAGCGGATCGTCGGTCAGGCAGGCAAACTCCCAGTCAACCACGCCGGTGATGCGGCCATTCTCAACCAGGATGTTGCCCGGGTTCGGATCGCCATGCGACACGACGATCGGGCCAGGCGGCGGACGCCGCTCGCGCAGCCACCGCAGGCAGTAGGCACGCAACGGATCGCCGGCCAGATCGGCAGACTTGCTTTCGGCCCAGGCCACCAGGTTCTCGTTGGTGCGCGAAACCAGGTTGTTGGCCATCCACGCGCTGGCCGTTGCAGGGATCATCGATACGTCGGCCACGAGGCGCGCATAGGAAGCCAGCAATGCCGCGTCGGGCGTGTGTTCCATGGGTGCGCCGGGTAGGCGTCCCATCACGAATCCGCTGACGCCGAGCGCATCGCTCATCCCGAATGGCTGCGGCGTCGGTGCGCCAAGATTCAAGGTTGCCACTTCCTGCAGCACGCGGAACTCGCGCTCGAGATCGTAGAAGCCCCAGTCGAGCCGCCACGCCTGGATCTGTTCCGGCTGGCAACGCAGCACGCAGTCGATCGTCTCGCCCTGGACGATGGCGGTGCAGGCGTAGTTGCGGTTCTGCATGCCGGCGCCGGCGGTGATCAGTTGGGGAGTGCCCGAGACTCCGTCAACGGTCCGGCCAAGCGCTTCTGAGAGGAATGCGATGAGCCGCGGCAGGTTCTCGGGCCGTGCCGGATCCGCGAAGCTGCCGCGCATTTACGTGGCCAGGAGCTCTCGGCTGATCGCGCTCAGCAGGGGAACGGGATTGGTGTTGATGAAGAAATGCCCGCCTTCAAACTGCGTGACGTCGACCGGGTGCGCCGTCATGTCTTGCCAGGCTGCGAGCTCATCGCGTGTGATGCGATCGGTCTCGCCGCCGAACACCGAGATCGGGCAGTCGAGCGGCGCGCCGGCCTGGTGCTGGTAGGTCTCGATCATCTCGATGTCGGCGCGCAGCAACGGCACGAACACCGACCGGATCTCGGGATTCTTCAGGGCCTCGGACGGAATCCCGCCGTAGCGCCGGTCGAGCTCCTCGAACAGCTGATCGTCAGGCAGCGTGTAGAGCGATGGGCGCGTCTCGACCAGGTGCGGCGCCTGGCGGGCCGTCACGAACAGGCGGCGGGGCAGTGGCGAGCCGAGTGCGCGCAGCGCGCGAATCAGTTCAAAGCCGATCAGGCCGCCCATGCTGTAGCCAAAGATCGAATACGGCTTGTCGAGGTATGGCGCAATTGCCGGCGCCAGCGCGTCGACGAGAGGCCCGACGCGCGTGAACCGGGGCTCGCGAAACCGCTCTTCGCGACCTGGCGGTTGAATGAGCCACAGCTCGACGTCCTGCGGCAGGTGCGCCGGCCAGGTGCGAAACATCGACGCGCCGCCGCCGGCATACGGCAGGCAGAACAGGCGGCAACGCGCGTCAGGACGCGGATTGAGGATCGTGATCCAGGGATTCGGACGGGACTTCAAGTGAGCTAGGTCGTCGCCTTGTTCTCGTCCATCCACTTGCGGAGGCTGAGCGGACGCATATCGGTCCAGACCTCCTTGACGTAGGCGAGGCACTCGTCCTTCTTGCCGGTCGGACCGACCGCGCGCCAGCCGGCGGGGATGTCCTTCCACTCGGGCCAGATCGAGTACTGCTCTTCGTTGTTGATGACGACGCGATAGACGGTGTTGTCTTCTTCGGTGTTGCTCATGGCCTACCTCGGTGGCGCCGGTGCGTTGGCGATGTCTGGCGTGTTCAGGATGATCGGCAGGCCGTCCCTGCCGCCGACGATGACCAGTTTGGCGTTGTTCGACTTGGCGAGTTCCAGCGTGGCCTCGATGCCGCGCCACTGCAGGTACTGCTGCGTGATACCGGGCGTCACGGCCTTCTGGAAGTCGGAGATGCCGGTCGCTTCAATCTTCTTGCGCTGGGCCTCGCGCTGCTCGGTGACGAGACGGTACTCGTAGGCGAGCGCTTCCTGTTCCTGCGCCAGCTTCGCCTGGATCGCGTTCTGCACCGACTCGGGCAGCTCGATGCGGCTGATGATCACGTCGTCAATGTCGGTGAAGTGCTCGCGCGTGCCTTTCGACGCGCGCGTCAGCAACTGGTCGTGCACGTCGTCGGTGCGGAGCGTGTAGAGCTGCTCCGGCCGGTACTTGCCGAACACTTCGCGAACGGCGGACACGACGTGCGGAATGACGATGCGATCGGCGTACTCGGGGCCGACTTCCTGGTGGAGCTGCGGCAGTGTGCGCTCCTCCGGCCGATAGCGGATCGTGACGTCGATGGTGATCTCGAGGCCGTCGGTCGACAGCACCGGCACCTTGGTGTCGACCTTCTGCACGCGCAGGTCGTAGACGTAGAGCTTGTTCCACGGCAGGATGAAATGCGTGCCTTCGAGGTAGATCTTGTCGATCTCCGTTCCCGAGAAGCGCTTCCACGACACCGCCGCCTCACCAGGATTGATGGTGTGGACGATGTGACGCCAGAAGAACACGACCGCGAACAGGACGATCAGTGACGTAATCGCAATGCCGAAGCCGTTGTTGGTCGCCCAGTTGCGGACGCTGGTCTTGATGCGCTTCCAGCGGCTTGGGGCCGGCTGGTCAATGGTGACGGTCATCGTTGACTCCCTGACTACTGAGGCTTCGCGGCGGTGGGCGCCGGTTTGGCGCCCGTGCCCTCGTCTGGCTTGGCCGCCGTGCGCTTGTCAAAGGCGGCGCGCATGCCGAGGCCGGGAATGTCCTGCGGCTTCCACGGGCAGCGGACCGCCGACTCGGCCTGGCTGGAACTCTTGTGATTGATGAACTCGGCGTAGTCGGCCTGGCAGGTCATGTTGACCAAGGTGCCGTCGATCTTGACGTAATCCTTCAGCCGGATCGTCATGGCCGATCCCGGTTGATCGCCGGGGGAGTCGGAGCTGGTCGGCGCCTTTGCCGAGGTGTTGCCCGCGAGTGGCGCATCGCCTGGCGTGCGCACGTCAACCGCGTCGATGATGTAGGCGTCGTTGTCGAGTGTGCCCGCCCAGTCGAACGCCAGCGGCACGGTCACGCCTGCGGCGAGATCCATCTGCCCGGTCTCCGTGCCGTGCAGCGTCGAGCGGAGGGTCAGGTCGTGGGCGGAAAAGTTCGTGAGCATCAAGCAGCCGCATTCATTGGCGGGCGCTGAGACGGAGATCACGCTGGTGAAGTTGATGCCGCGCGTCGGGTTCTCGCGCTCCAGCTCCTCAACGTCTTCCATCATGCGATTCATCGCCAGGCCGTTGAACGTGCAGGCATCGTCATCGCACGGCGTGTCGACGAACGGCGCGTACTCGGACACCACCTCCGCCATCTTCAACTTGGCGCCGCGCTGGTCCTTGGCGTTGCGATCGACTTCGTAGGCGTCGATCAGGTAGAAGTCGGCGTTCTCCGGGCCGCCCCAATCAAACAGGATGCGCGTGCGCTCTTCAGGGCTGAGGAACACCGAGCCACGCGGGATCCCGAAGAAGGTGGACTCCAGCATGATCGGTTTGTTGGTGTGGTTGCGAAGCGAGACGCAGCCACACGCCGGCCCCAGCGACGACACTTTCAGCGAGCCCTCGTCCAGAAACTCGCGGCCGTGCGCAATCCGTTCGGTGTGACCGCAGCCGCCGGCAGCGAGCAGGGCGCACAGGCCGAGCACGAGACCGCCCGCGCGTTGTTTGATCCAGAGCCGACCGATCATTTGCTCTCCCTATCCGCGGCTGGGACGAACCGTCCCATTTCCATCTTCAGCACGCGATCGCCAACCGAGAAGAACCGGTCGTCGTGACTCGCGGCGATCACGGTCTTGCCCTTCGCCTTCAGCTCGGGCAACAGCGTGTCGTAGAAAAACTGGCGGAACTGCGGATCCTGGTCCGCGGCCCATTCGTCGAAGATGCACACCGGCTTGTCTTCGAGCAGGCTGACGATCAGCGCGAGGCGCTTCTTCTGGCCCGTCGACAGGTCCTGGTTCTCAAACCGGCCGTCCCGCCACGAGGTCTTGTGTTCGAGTTGCATCTGCCGCAGCAGCTCGTCGACCTTCGCATCGTCGATGTTCGAGAGGCCGTAGAGGCGCGTGAAAAGATGGTAGTCGGAGAAGATTGCCGAGAACAACTCGCGATAGCGCCGGTAGCCGAGGCTCTTGATGTCGACGCCGTCGACGAGAATGGCGCCGGTGTCGAGGTAATACAGGCCGGTGAGCACCTTGAAGAACGTGGACTTGCCGCTGCCGTTGCCGCCGACCACGAGCGTCGTTTCGTTGCGCCGGATCGTGCAATCGAGCGGCCCCAGCGTGAACATCGCGCGGCCGTCGCGATCCTTGTGGCTGAACACGCCCTGGCGCACTTCGATGGTCTGGAAGTCGAGCGGCTTGACGATATCGCCGTTGTGCGGGTCGCGTGACAGTTCCTGCGCGATGTCGAGCGCCTGGTCGAGGCGCGTGACATTGTCGATGGCGTGCGTGGCGGTGCGCAGTTGCGGCACCGCGCCGACCACCACGGTGAGCGGACCCATGATGAACAGGATCGCCGCCGTGAGGCTGGTGATCTGATCCGGCTGGACCAGCGATTCCGAGACCTGCGGCAGGATGAAGACCATCGCCGCAAGCAGCAGCTGGAACATCACCTGCGTGAACAGGTAGTAGTCGGCGTAACGAATGCCGGTGCGCGTCTTGTAATACGCCGCCTGGGCGGCGATCTCCTGCAGGTGCGCGAAGAGATCGCGGTTGCGCGCGCTGCTGAGCTTCACTTCCTTGAAACCGTCCAGCAGATGCGTCAGCACGTCGAACAGTTCGTTTTCCTTCGACGTGGCCTGTTCGAGCTCGAACACCAGCTGCTTCTTGTTCTTGAAGTGGATGGCGATGCCGATGCCGCAGATAGCCAGCGTCAGGACGAACGCCATCGGCTCGAGGATGTAGATATAGCCAAGGCTGAAGATCACCAGCAACACGCTCTGGCACGCGATCATCAGCGGCTGTACCGCGCGCGACAGCGCCAGGGTGTCGGTGTTGACGCTCGCGTAGAGCTGCGAGCGGCCCAGCGTTTCGATGCTGTGCAGGTCGGATCGCCGGATCTTGTCCGAGAGCCCGAGCCGGATCTTCTCGATGATCTTTTCGATTTCGATCTGCGAAACCCGCAGGATGTAGCGCTGCGTCACGATGTAGGTGACGAGCGACACGACGAAGAGCAGGAACTTCTGGACGTCTGGCTGGTCAGCCGAGGCTTCGTGCGCCGCGGAGTTGATGACCGCAATCAGCAGGGCATTGGCCAGGCCTGACAGGGCGGCAATCGCCATGACCCGGGGGAGAGACACCTCGGATCGCGACTTGAGAAAAGTCCAGAGCGTACTGTCGGTGGGTCGACGCATTGGCAACGAAAAATCGTGGAATTGAAGCCAAGATCATAGCATCAAAACCACGCGTCGCCGGAGTGTCAGAGTGCGCACACGGCCGATCCGACCTTAGATTTTCCTTACTTGCGCATGGCGGTGCTGTCCGCGCCCGGGGTCTTGGCAGCACGCCCCCCGCGCCGCGCTTCCTTACGCTGCTGCAGCAGTTCGCGTGTCAGGCACCGGACGCAGATGCCGTGCGTTGGCACCTGCGATCGTCCCTGATACACCACGCGTCCACACCACGAGCACACTCGCGTGAGGTCCTGTTCCGGATCACGGACAACATCCGCCATGACCAGGTAAGCGCCGCCAACAGCTACGTCCCACAACGGATCTGCACGCTCTTCTTCATTTCGTTGGCGGCAAACGCGGCCGCTTCGCCGTTGGCGATTTCCTGCCACAGGGCGTCGCGCTTCCGGCTCCAGCCGTGTGCCGCGTCACACGCGCCGTCACGAGCGTCGAGCTGGCTCATGAGCCCGTAGGCCGCCGCCAGGCGCCGGCGGACGTTGATGTCGCCGCGCGTGTCCTTCCACATGTCCTCGAAGAGGGGAATCGCCCGCGCCGCGTCGGTGCGGGCGCCGCGCAGATCGCCTTGCGACAGCCGCAACTCCGCCAGCGCGGTCAGCGTGATGCCGGTGTCGATCGGCATGTCGAGCCTGGTGATGTCGGCCAACGCGCGTTCGAGCTCGGTGAGTGCCGCCTGCGGGCGCCCCGATCGCGCGAGGCTGATGCCGAGGTTGCGGTGGTGCTGCGACAGCCAGCGCTGCACGGTCGCAGACTTGGTGGTGGATTCCGGCAGGCCGGCGTAGATCTCGAGCACCTTCTGGTAGGCCGCCGTCGCGCGGGCCGGGTCGAACTCGCGCAGCGCGCCGGCATGCGACGCATGCATCTCCGCGAGGTCCCGCCTGGCACGCATGTCCTTCACGTCGGCGGCCGACACACGTTCAGCGGTGGCGACGGCTTCGGCCAGCAACGCCGCAGCCCCCCGCGCATCTCCGAGGTTGGGGTGATCCGGATGCCCGGTGACCGCGGCCAGCCGATCGAGCATCAAGTAGACATCGCGCTGAGCAGCCGCGGTGTTGGGATTGGCGGAGGCGTTGGCGCGCGCCCGCTGCAGCGTGATCTGGAACTCGTCGCGCGCGGCAGGGAGGTTGCCGACGTAGATCAGAGCCTGGCCAATGCGAACGCGCGCATTGGTAACGTTGCGCTGCATCGCCGGCGTATTGTCCGCGGCGGCACGACGCTCGATGTCTGGAAGCGCCTGGTGGTAGTAGCCGAGCGCGTCTTGCGGCTGCGCCTTGTCGAAGTAGTGATCGCCGAGATAGAGCAGTGACTCTGTGAGTTCGTACGGCGGAATCTGGCCAGGCACCGTGGCGGCACGCGCCGCGTCGTGCGCCGCCTTCAGCGTCTGCTCCGCTTCATCCGCCCTGCCGTTGAGCGCCTGCAGCCGGCCCATGGCGACCAGCGCGCGCGCCTTGCGGCGCGGCAGCTCGGCAGGATGCGCCCCAGCGGCTTCGAGGCGACGATACACGTCCGACGCCTTCTGATACGTCGCGATCGCATCGTCCGGCCGGCCGAGGTGGGCGCCGTTGGGGCCACCGTAGATACGCGCCAGCCGCTCGAACGACGCTCCCAGATCCATCAGGAACGCCGGATCGTCGCCGGCCGAAGCGCTCAATCCATCGAGATACTCAGCGGAGGTCGTGACCAGCAGCTCACGCGCCTTCGTCGCGCCTGGCAGCGACTCGACCGCGTCGTGGACCTGGAAGAGCAGCCGGCCCGACAACTGCTGCAACTGCGCCAGATGCTGGTTGGCGCGCTGCGCTTCATACGCGGTCGTCACCACACCTCCCGCCAGCGACAGCATTACGACCGCGGCGGCGCCGAGCGGCCAGCGATGCCGGCTGGCGAACTTGCGCGTGCGATACCACGTCGAGTCGCGCCTGGCGGAGACCGGCTGCCCGCTGAGATAGCGGCGCAAATCGGCGGCGAATGCTTCGACCGACGGATACCGGCGGGCGAGGTCCGGATGAATCGCCTTGGCGACGATGGTATCGACGTCGGTGTTGATGCCGAGCGGCGGGGCCGGCGTCGTTTCCATCGCGGTGGCGCGATCGGTCGCCGGCGTCAAGGGCGGCGCGTCGTACGCCCGGCGGTCGCTCAGCAGCTCGTACAACAGCGCACCCAGCGTGAAGACGTCGGACTGCACCGTGAGCGGTTCCCCGCGGAGCTGCTCGGGACTGGCGTAGTCCGGCGTCATCAGGGACGAGCGTGTACGGTCGTGCGTCGCGGCTGGATCGCCCTCGAGCAACTGCGAGATGCCGAAGTCGAGCAGCTTCACCTCGCCTCGCGAGGTCACGAGAATGTTGGCCGGCTTGAGGTCGCGGTGAAGGACAAAGCGCTGATGCGCATAACCAACCGCGTCGAGGACTTGCTGAAACAACTCGATGCGCTGGCTGGTGGACAGCGTGCGCTCGCGCGCGTAGCCGGTGAGCGGCTCGCCATCGACGTGCTCCATGACGAAGTAGGGGATTTCGATGCCGTTACCGATCGGGTGCTCGCCCGCATCCAGCAATCGCGCGATATGCGGATGCTCGAGCCGCGCCAGGATGCGACGCTCGCGGCGGAAGCGTTCGAGGTCCGCCGGCGTCGCCAGGGTGAAGCGCAGCAGCTTGATCGCGGCCTGCTGCTCGAAGCGCCCGTCATCGCGGTGCGCGAGGAAGACGAGGCCCATGCCGCCTTCGCCGAGCAGGTGATCCACGCGCCACGCGCCGATGCGCGCGTCGCGAAACGCCTCGGGCCCTATGCCGCCGCTCACCAGCTCGCTCGATGCGTCGGCGATCAGCCTCCGAACGGTGTGCTCCGAGCGCCGATCGCCGGCGAGCAGGCGGAGGATTTCCTCTTCGAGTTCGCGATCGCCCCCGCACGCTTTCGCCACCCAGGCGGCCTGTTCTTCCGGAGGCAGCGCGCTTGCGTCGTGAAACAGCGTTTCGATGCGTTGCCAGCGTTGTTCATCCATGTTTCTGCCCATGCTTCTGGTCCGGGTCCGGGCGCAGGCGCGCCAACAGCCACGCGCGCGCCAGTCGCAGGTCCCTGGCCACCGTGTTGACGTGCACGCCCAGCACGGTGGCGATGTCGTCGTACGACAGGCCGCCGAAGAAATGCATCTCGAGAATGCGGCTCTTGCGATGATCGAAGGACGCCAGGGTGATCAGCGCCGCGTCGAGATCGAGGACGTCGACGGGCCTGGGCTCGACGGGGAAGTCGTTGGCGTCGAGCGTGACCGCAACGGCGCCGCCGCCGCGCTTATGTCGCAGGCGCCGGCGTGCGTGATCGATCAGGATCTGCCGCATGTGTTCGGCGGCGATCGCCAGGAAGTGCGCACGGTTCTGGTAATCCGGCGTGTCCTGCCTGATCAGCCGGACGAACGCCTCGTGGACGAGGTCGGTGGGTTGCAGGCCGTGGCCGGCCCGCTCGCGCCGAAGGTAGGCTCCCGCCACACGGCGCAACTCGCCATAGACGAGGGGCGTCAAGACGTCGAGCGCCGCTGCATCGCCGTTCCGCCACTGCTGGAGCAGTTGCGTAATCGGCGTCACATCGTCGCCCGACCCCCGATGGGCAGCGCGGGGCATAGAGGGGCCGTACTCTAAAGCGTTTTATCCGCCCCGAACCCACAAAGCTGGCCTGGACCGGACAACAACCGGCCCGAACCGGTCGTATATGCCAAACAATGCGTGTTTCGATCCCAATCTGGCCCGTGGTCGTGGCCTGCACCCTGGTGACCGCCTCTGCCGCCGCCCAGGAACCGCCTCGGCTCCGTGCCGGCGCCCTGGCCGCCGGCCTGCACGTTGATGGCGTGCTCGATGAGCCGGCATGGGCGTCAGCGGAACTGATCGATCGCTTCATCCAGACCGATCCTGTAGAAGGCGAGCCGGCAAGCACGGCGACGACCGTGCGCGTGATCGCCAACGCGACGTCGATTGCCATCGGCATCGTGTGCAAAGACGATGAGCCGAACCGCATCGTGAGTTACAGTGTGCGGCGCGATGCCGGGCTGAACAGCGAAGACCACGTCACGGTGGTGCTCGGACCGTTCATGGACGGGCGCTCGGGGTATGTGTTTGCGGTGAATCCCGGCGGCGCGCGTTACGACGCGCTCATCGAGCAGGGCGCAGACGACGAGAACGACGAGTGGGATGGGATCTGGGAGGCCTCGGCCCGGCGCACGGCCACTGGCTGGACCGCGGAGATCGTCATTCCCGTGAAGACGATCAGCTTCAATCCCGATCGCCGCGAGTGGCACTTCAACGTGCAGCGCAGGGTGCAGCGGCGGCTCGAGACATCGCGCTGGGCCTTTCCCGCGCGTCAATTCGACGTCACGCAGACCAGCCGTGCCGGCGTGCTGACGGATCTGCCGGAATTCGATCTGGGACTCGGCCTCACCGTTCGTCCGTCGATCAGTGGCGGCGGTGGAATCCCCGGACCCGAGGCGGATATCGAAGGCGAGCTTCAGCCGAGCCTGGACATCACGCAGCGCATCGGGGCGAACCTGCTCGCATCGGCGACGTTCAACACCGACTTTGCCGAGACCGAAGTCGACACGCGCCGCACCAACCTCACCCGGTTTCCGTTGTTCTTTGCGGAGAAGCGGACGTTCTTCCTTGAAGGCAGCGACATCTTTTCGTTCGGTCTCGGACTCGACGAAGACGTGCTGCCGTTCTTCAGCCGCCGTATCGGACTCGTCGCCGGGCGTGAGGTGCCGATCATCGGCGGCGCCAAGCTCAATGGTCGCGTGGGCCACACGAATATCGGCGGACTGGTCGTCGGCACAAGAGGCAAGGAAGGCGTGGTGCCGGATGAGAGCTTCATGGCCGTTGGCCGCGTGAAGCAGAACATCTGGTCGGAGTCGTGGATCGGCGGCATCGCCTCGGTGGGCGATCCATTGGGCCGGAGTGGCTCGTGGCTTGGAGGCGTCGACTTTACCTATGCCACCTCGGATTTTCGTGGCGACAAGAACCTCCTGTTGGGGTTCTGGGGGCTTGCCACCGGACGCGATGGCCTCGAGGGAGATACATCCGCGTACGGCGCGTCGCTGAGTTATCCGAACGACGAATGGGATGCGTGGTTCGGCTACAAGCGCATCGGCAGCGACTTCGATCCTTCAATGGGATTTGTGCCGCGGCGCTCCGTGCAGCTGATCGACTTCGAATTGGAGAATCGTACCCGCCTGTCGAAAGGTCCGATTCAGCAGCTCTACCACGAACTCCGGCCGTCGCTGGCACTCGACCTGTCCGGCAACTGGGAGAGCTACGAGGTGTTCTTCGCGCCGATCAACTGGCGCTTCCGCAGCGGCGATCGCTTCGAGCTCAATGCGAATCCGGAAGGCGAGCGGCTCGTCGAGCCGTTCGAGGTGTCAGAGGGCGTCGTCATTGTCCCAGGCTCGTATCACTGGCGGCGCTATCGCATCGAGGTGGCGACCGCGCAGAAGCGCCGCTTCAGCACGCAGTTGACGGCATGGCTCGGCGGCTTTTACGACGGCGATCTCACGCAGTTCGAATTCGAAGCCACCTGGAATCCGACGGCGCTCTTCACGGTCGAGTTCGAAGGCGAGCACAACATCGGCGATCTGTCGGCCGGCAGCTTCACGCAGACATTGATCGGCAGCCGGCTGCGCATCAATGTATCGCCGGACATGTCGATTGCCAGCTTCGTGCAGTACGACACCGAGAGCGATTCGGTAGGCGTGAACACGCGCCTGCGGTGGACCTTCACGCCGGCTGCGGACCTCTTCGTGGTCTACAACCACAACGTGCGCTCCCTGCTTGATCGCTGGCAGAGGGACTCGAACCAGTTGCTCATCAAGCTGCAATACGCCTTCCGGATGTAGCGCCCGGCGGGGCTTCACAACAGGACAGTTGACAGGACGATCGTTGGCGGTGTATTTAACTAACAAGTTAATTAACTTACTGGTTAAACACAATGACCGATCAGCTCAGCACGACCTTCGCAGCTCTTGCCGACCCGACCCGGCGGGCCATCCTCTCGAAGTTGGCACTCGGCGAATGTTCGGTGACCGAGCTGGCCGAGCCGTTCGAGATGAGCCTGCCGGCCGTGTCCAAGCATCTCCGCGTGCTCGAGCGCGCGGGGCTGATCGCGCGCGGGCGGAGCGCGCAATGGCGGCCGTGCCGGATCGAGGCAGGTCCGCTCAAGGAGGTCGCGGAGTGGACAGAGCAGTATCGACGGATTTGGGAGACGAAGTTCGACAGCCTGGAGCTGTACCTACAGGAACTGAAAGTGAAGGAGAGGAACAATGATGGCAAGCGTGGCAAGAAATAGCGAGACGTTCAAGGTGACGACCCCGTCGGACACCGATATTCAGATGACCCGGTTGTTCGATGCGCCACGACACCTGGTGTTCGAAGCGATGACCAAGCCCGAGCACATCCGCCGTTGGTGGGGCAATCTTGACGCCGGTTATTCGGTCCCGGTGTGCGAAGTGGATTTCCGGATCGGAGGAAAGTGGCGCTTCGTGAACAAGCACCCGAAGGGCGAGGCCGAGTTCTACGGCGAGTATCGTGAAATCGATGCGCCTGGCCGCGTGGTCTTTACGGAGATCTTCGCGCCGTTCCCGGACACTGTCTCGATCGTCACCGCGGAGTTGACCGAGGAGAACGGGAAGACCCGCCTCAAGGCCACCTCGAGCTATCCCTCCAAGGAAGTGCGCGACATGGTGCTGAGCACGGGCATGGAGCGCGGCGCCGGCCTCAGCTATGACCGCCTGGATGATGTGGCGATGGAATTGGCGGGTCGGTAAGCGCGATCGTCGCAATAGAATCGAACCGTCATGGCGACGGTGTTCCTCCTGTCGCCCGCCCACTGTGGCGGGCGGCGGGCGGCGATTCTGCTCAATACCAAGTCGGAAGCAGTGACGGCGCGGGAATTCCGCTCCGGCGGAATGTCGTTGGGGCGCGCCTTTGCGTTCATGAGCGGCCTCTACTTCCGCGGCAAGCTCACCTATGCGGAGCGTTTCGGCGACCCGCTCGTCATCACGCCAACGCGTGGACTGCAGCCGCCGTCGTTGCCCTTCAACCTGACGTTGCTGCGCGAGTTCGCGGTCGGCGATGTGAGCGTTGACAATCACGACTACAGAGTTGCGCTCGAGAAGGACGCGAAATCCCTGGCGCGACGGATCGGCAAACATGGGCAAGTCGTCCTGCTCGGCAGCGTGGCGAGCGGCAAGTATGTCGACATCTTGCTGCCGATTTTTGGCGAACGCCTTCGCTATCCGGTGTCGTTCATCGGCCGGGGCGACATGAGCCGTGGCGGCCTGTTGTTGCGCAGCGCGGCGAGTGGGGAAGAGCTGGAATACCAGCCGCTCACCGCCGGCGTCAGGCCGCGCGGACCCCGTCCTCCCAAGCTCGATCCAGCCACGCGGGTAGCGGTAAGCTTGGGACATGAAAGCCACGGTGATCGCCCTCGGTTTGATCGCGCTGTCGTCGAGCCCGCTCTTGACGCAGGAACGCCCCGTGCCCAAGGACTCGACGCGGTTGTCGATATCCGGCTGCGCCCGCGGCCGCGTGTTCACCGTCGATCGCGATCCAACACATGAGGCACAAGGCTTCCAGCTCGCCGAGGGGATGAAGGTGCGTCTCGAAGGCAACAAGCAGGTCCTCGCCGAGATCAAGAAGCACGAAGGTTCGATGGTCGAGCTCACGGGACTGATGAAACAGTCCGAAGTGGTGCAGCCAGGCATTGGCCTCGCGGGTGGTCGCGTGCGCATCACACCGGTGATGCCGGCGGGTCGCAATGCGGGGCGCGACCCGGGCCCACCGCCACCGGTCCTCGACGTCGAGGGGTATCGCGTGCTGAACGCATCATGCCGCGGACGATAACTCAGACAGTGAAGGGCCGCCGCGTTGCGGTGATCGGCGGCGGACTGGCTGGCCTGACGGCCGCGCGCGACCTGGCGATGCGCGGCGCCGACGTGCACCTCATCGAAGCGCGCAAGCGGCTTGGCGGGCGCGTGTGGACGGTGATCGACAAGCAATTCTCGGACGTGCCGCTCGAAATGGGCGGCGAGTTCATCGACGGCGACCACGCCGAGATTCGTGCGCTCTGTCACGACCTGCGACTGACGCTGACACCGATTCTCAAGGACGGATTCGGGCTCGCGCTGGATGCGAACGGCCGCGTGCAAATCGTCACCGGGCAGCGCCAGGTCTGGAGTGACTACAAAGCTGCGCTCACCACCGAGACCGACGCTTTGCGCGCCGCCGACGGCGACAGGAACTCCACCGTCGCGCAGTTGATCGCACGGCACTCGCTGCACGACTTGCTGCGGGCGCGCGGGGCATCGCGCGAAGTGCTCGCCTTCGCGCAGAGCCTGCGCTGCTTCTTCCTGGCGGATTCGGATCAACTGTCGGCGCTCGTCGGGGTCGAGCTGGCGATGCAGGGCAAGTCGCCCGGCGACGTCACCATGTCCCGCATCAAGGGCGGCAACGATCGGCTGGTGCACGCGCTGTCGAAGCAGAAAGGCGTGAAGATCTCGCTCGAATCGATCGTCACCCGCATCGAGCACGACGACCAGGAAGTGCGCGTCATCGTCGCTGACGGCAGCAAGCGCGGCGCGCTGATCAAGGCCGACTACCTTGTGACGGCCATTCCCGCCACGGTGGCACGAACGCTTGATATCTCGCCCGCACCGCCCGCGTCACTGCGGCGCGCGTGGCAGGCGCTGATCGCGGGCCCGGCCACCAAGGCGCACGTGCGCTTCGACAAGGGCTGGTGGCGCAAGCCCGGACGCCCGCGTGCGTTTGGCTCCAACCTCGATAGCGGTGCGCTGTGGGAACACTCGGGCACCGGACCCGCGTGCCTGACGATGCTGGCGGGCGGACGTGCCAGCGCTGAACTGCGCGGCTTGCTCGAAGAGGGCGGCCCGCAACGCGTGATACGTCGCCTGTCCTGGCTTGGTGAGCCCGAAGAGGCGCGTGACTTCCGCAGCATCTCGTGGGAGTTCGACCCCTACGCGCGTGGCGGCTACTCGGCCTTTGGCACCGATTTCCGTCCCGAGTGGCGAGCGGAGCTATCGCGCGCGATCGGTCGCGTCACGTTTGCCGGCGATCACACCAGCGCGAAGTGGCAGGGGTACATGAACGGCGCAGTGGAAAGCGGCCAGCGTGCGGCGCGAGAGATCGAGATGATGGTCCGTATGGAGTGGCCCACGCCCCCCTGAGCAAGGCTCAGTGATAGTGCCCGTGTTCTGGCGACCAGGTTCCGCTTGGCTTCGAGACGTGTCCGCGATCCGCCGTAAACGACGTGATGCCGGCCACGACACCCGCGGCCATCAGCAGCCCCACGATCACGAGCATCGCGGTGTTGCCACGATTGCGCAGGGTGCCTTCCTTGAGTTCGCAGCACTTCTTGTACTTCTTGCCGCTGCCGCAGGGGCATGCGTCGTTGCGTCCAGCTTTGGGTGTGTTCATCGACCGCCTCCGGTATGCGTTGCCATCGTGCCCCTGTCCGGCACGCAGGTCAAGCCCTTCGCAATCAAGGTAGGATGAGCCGATGCCGTTTTCGGCGAGGCTGAACGGGATCCTGCTGCTCGTGCTGGGCGCCATTGCCATCCTGGCGCCGCTGTTCTCGTCAGTGTGGGGCGTGGCGATTGTTGGCCTCGCGATCTTCCTGTCGGGCATCGCCGAACTGGCGGATGCCTGGTATTCCGACAACACCCGTACGCACTACAGCAGCGCGATCTATTCCGTGCTGGCCGGTGCGCTGATCTCCTTCCAGTCGGCCTTTGCCTTCAGCGGCTTGATGGTGGTGCTTGGTGCGGTGCTGCTGGTTGACGGTGCCACCAATCTCTATCGCGGCGTGCGGGCGTGGAACCTGTGGGACGTCATCAATGGCGCCGCCAACGTCCTGCTGGCGCTGATCGTCTGGTGGTTGCGCGACTCGCTGGGCGTGCTCGGTTTCGGATTGTTCCTCGGCTTGCGCATGGCGGCCTCGGGCTGGCAGACATTGTCGGCGCCTGAATTCAGCGCCGGTGATGAGTTCACGCGGCCGGAAGACGAGCACCCCAACCGCGCGCTCCGCCTGGAGCCGCATCCGGTGATCGGCTTCATTCACCGCGATGCGATCGCGCAGGCGTCCTGGCGCACGCCGATCGAGTTCTATTGGAGCGTCATCTTCGTCGTCGTGTTCTTTGCCATTCATGTCGGGCGCCTCGACGCGGACTGGACCCTGCTCGGGATGATCACGCCGGCGGCGGCCACGCTGGGCGATGTGGTGGCGGCGCTCGTCACAGGGCTGGTGGTGTTGTATCCGGCGGAGCGTGCGTGGCAGCGGCTGACAAGGCCGATCGAGCGGGCCGCGTGGCAGCGCATGCTGCACGATCGCACGCCGGATATCGACCAGCCGTGGAGTGAGCGCGCGATCCGGCGATGGGCCGAGCGGCGGCTGCGGCGCAGCGTCGCGCGCGATCTCGAGAACAACACGCTTGCCGGCGCGGTGCGCCAGATGATCCGCGCCGGCCTGCCGATCACCGCGGTGCTGATCGCCGTGCATCCCATCTGGGGTTTCAGCTGGTACTTCAACAGCGAGAACTGGGCCACGGCGGCATGGCAGAAGATCGCGCAGGCGCGCGTCGATGACTGGCGCGAGGCCATGGTGGACGCGGCCGTCAGGGCGCGAGGCGCGCTGGATGTGACCGCGCCCGGCCTCTTCGCGGTCTCGCCGGCGGGGGTCACCGACGGCGACTTCTCATTTGTGGTGATCGGGGATCCAGGGGAAGGCGATCCGTCGCAGCACGCCCTCCGCGGACAGGTGCTGGCCACCGCGGCGAAGGATGCCGTGAAGTTCGTGATGATCGCCTCGGACGTGGTCTATCCGCTGGGCGAGATGAAGGACTACGAGCCGAACTTCTACCTGCCGTTGAAGGGGGTGACCAAGCCGATCTATGCCATCCCCGGCAATCACGACTGGTTCAACGCGCTCGATGGATTTGCGGCGAACCTGATCGACCCGGCCACGGCGCGCGCCGCGATTGAAGCCCGCGTCAATGCCGATCTCGATCTGTCGAGCACCACCGGTGGGCGGATCGACGGCATGGTGAGCGAAGCCGCGCGGCTGCGTGCGTTGTACGGCCTCAGGACCGGGCTGCAGCACGCCCCGTTCTTCGAGCTTCGCGCCGGCAACTTCACGCTGATCGCGATCGACACCGGCATTGAGCAGCGGATCGATCGTCAACAACGCGCGTGGCTCGACGCCGCGCTGGCGCGCGCCACGGGCACGTTCACGATGGCGGTAGTCGGACACCCGTTCTACGCTGCCGGCCGGTCGCAGATGCACGACGCATCATTTCGCGAGCTGCATGACCTGTTTCGCGCGCACGGCGTGCGCGTGATGATGGCAGGCGACACCCACGACTTTGAATACTACGCGGACGGCCATCAGCACTACTTCGTCAACGGCGGTGGCGGTGCGTACTTGAGCATCGGCACGGCGCTCGATTGGCCCGAGCAGCCGGCGCTAGGCGCGTACGCGTTCTATCCGCGATCGGATGCGGTGGCCTCGAAGCTCGAGGATGAAACGCCGTTCTGGAAATGGCCGGCGTGGTGGTGGGTGAAGCGGTTCGGCGCGTGGCCGTTCTCGGTCGAAGCGCTGTCGGCGGTGTTCGACTTCAACCGCGCGCCGTTCTTTCAAAGCTTCGTCGAAGTGCGCGTCGAACGCTCGCGCAATCGCGTGGTGTTTGCGGTCATCGGCGTCGACGGTCCGTTACGGTGGAGTGACCTGCAGACCGGAGGCTGGCAACAGCCCGCCGGCGCGGATGCCAATGGCCCCGTCGAAATCGCCGTGCCGATGTCGCCGTAGCGCCCGCGCGCTAGGCCGCGACCGCCGATTCGTGTTCCGTCTCGAAGTTCCACACCGTCTTCGGCGAGCGGAACTGCCACCAGCGCGGTGCCGGTGCCGCCTGTTGAATGATGTGCGGCGTCACCGTGGCGCGATAGCCCACGAGCAATCCGTCTTGCATCAGCGGTTCGAGCGAGTGCTTGTACCAGCCGTGCTCCCCGCAGGGCGCGACCATCGGCAAGGTGACATCGGTATCGCCGACGCCAACGAGCGCGCGCGCCACATAGGTGCGGAAGTCCATGCGCCAGTCCGCGCGCAGCAGGTCGCGCACGTCGCGGCCAATGAGGCCGGTCTCGGCACAGCGGAAGACGCGGCAGAACTCATCGTTCGCCGCAACGATCGTCCACTTCGAGTCAATTTGGTAGCGAGGGGCAGTGTCCATACCCGTCGCTAGAGCATTGCGTGTGCCATCACTGGCGAAGCTTGAATCGGGGCTTTTGCGCCTGATTTCGCGAGTGCAGTTCTGTGCGCCGCTGTGCGCGCGCTGCGCGCACACACCCGAAGTGTGAGCGCCCATTGCTGCCCCTTAGTCCTGCCGCAATGCTGTCATCGGGTCGATGCGGGCGGCGCGGCGGGCGGGCAGATAGCCCGCGATCGCAGCAGCAGTGGCCAGCGTGATCGCCGTCACCACGATCATCGTCCGATCGGAAGCCGCCAGGTTGAAGAGGAGTGAGTTGATGAATCGCCCAGTTCCGACCGCGGCAGCCGCACCAGCCAGCAGGCCGCTGATCGTGATCAGCGCCACGTTGCCGAGGACCAGCGTGACGACACGGCCCGGCTCGGCGCCAAGCGCCATGCGGATGCCGATCTCGTTGCGGCGGCGGCTCACTGAGTACGACATCACGCCGTAGAGTCCGATCGCGGCCAGCAGCAGCGCCAGGCCGCCGAAGAACGCCGACAGCGTGGCGACCAGACGTTCCTGCAGGATATTGGCGCCAAGATCCTCGTCCAGCGGCTTGAGATCGATGGCGATCTCTTTATTCACGTTCGCTACCGCGTCGATGACGGCGTTTCGAGAGCTCCAGGGGGTGCCAGCGGTCCGGATCACCATCCTCACCGCCGACGCGATCCTGCGCTCCTGGGCGAATGGCGCGTACATGATCGGCTGCGCCTCCTCACGCAGGCGTTGGTACTTGGCGTCGGCGACCAGGCCCACGATCTCCATCACGCGGTCGGGATTCTCGACGTTGAAGCCATTGATCGTGAAGGTCTTGCCGACCGGATTTTCGCCGTTGAAGTATTTCCGGGCGAATGCCTCGTTGACGATCGCGACGTTCGGCGCGCCTTTGCGGTCCGACTCGGCGATGTCCCGGCCCGCCACCACGGGCGTGCCCATGGCCTTGAAGAAGTTCGGCGACACGCCGTTGAACAGCACGCCGCGGTCGTCATTGGCCTGGTAGTTGGGCACGGTGATCGAGAGATTCCAGGTCGAGCCGCTGACCGGTGTCACAAACGAGGTGGCCGCTGCTTCGATGCCCGGGACCGCGCTGAGCGCGTCGCGCACCTGCGTGAACAACTGCAGACGGTCGTCGGGAGCGGTGTTGGTGCGGCGCAGGTCCACGAGGCCGATCAGTACCCGCGATGATTCGAACCCCATGTTCTGGGAGTTCAGCGAGACCAGCGTCCTGACGAACAGGGTGGACCCGAACACCAGCACGAACGACAGGGCGACCTGCAGCGCGACGAGCGCATGACCAAGCTGGAAGCGGCCGCCGCCACTGACGACGCCGCGGGAATGGTCGCGCAGGGCGTCGGCTGGCGTGAGCGACGTGCCGCGGAAGGCGGGCGCAACGCCAAACAGCAGGCCCGTGATCGCACCGACGGCGACCGTAAAGGCAAAAACACGCCAATCCATTTCGAGGTTGACGTCGACGCTGCTGGTCCGCGTCGACAACAGGGCAACGATGGCGCGGCTGCCCCAGCGCGCCAGCGCCAGGCCCGCTAGCGACCCGATCGCCGACAGCGCGATGCTCTCCACGAGCAGCTGCCGCACGAGCCGCCACCGGCCGGCCCCGAGCGACAGGCGCACGGCCATTTCCTTGCGCCGAGCCACTGATTGCGCGAGCAGCAGGTTGGCCATGTTCGCGCAGGCAATGGTCAGCACCAGCCCGACCACGCCCAGCAGCACGTAGAGCGGCTGTGAGTAGCGATCGCGCAGCCCCGAGATGCCGGTGGAGGCGTCGATCAGCACGACCGTGTCGGTGAGGTAGCTTTCCTGGTCCTTCGGCCGCCAGTTGAGCGGCATGGTGTTCTCACGCAATTGCGGCTGGAACGCGCGCAGGCGCGTCTCGGCGGTCTCGCGCGCCTGACCGGAGGCGAGCCGGCCCACGACGGTCAGCCACCAGTTGCTTCGCATGTCGAGTGAGCTCTCAGCTCCGCGGATGATGGGTTCGCTGCCAAGCGGGACGGCCACGTCGAAGGCCCGTCCAATCTGCACGCCGCGGAAGTCGCGCTGCGACACGCCGATGATGGCGAACGGATGTCCGTCGAGCACGATCGTCTGCCCCAGCACGTCGGCCCGGCCGCCGTACTCGCGTTGCCAGAAACCGTAGCTGAGGACCGCCACGGGGCCGTCCGTGCCGCCGCCGCGCCTGTCGTCCGCGGCCGTGAACAGCCGGCCGATTTGCGGGGTGACGCCGAGCGTCTCGAAAAATCGTCCGCTGACAAACAGCCCTTGCGCCGGGCGAATTTCGCCACGCGCGTTGAGATTGAAGCGCGGATTGCCGTAGGCCGCGACCCCGGCCAGCACGTCCTGGTGGTCGCGGACGTACTCCCATTGCGGGTTGGTGAGGGAAGTGTTCGGACCGCGTGTGCCCTGGTAGCCAAGGATCACCAGTTGCTCCGGTGCATGGACCGGCAGCGGTTTCAGCATCAGCGCGTTGACCAGGGAGAAGATGGCGACGTTGGCGCCGATGCCCAGCGCGAGAGACAGCAAGGCCACGACGCTGACGATCGGCGTCTGCCGCATCTGCCGGATGGCGAATTTCAGGTCACGACCGAGCGCAGACACCAATCCCATGCGCCGTTTGACGAGCATTGTCTGCGACTGGTTGGCGGGATCTGCGGACTATCGGATCCGGTGCCTGACACCAACTTCCGATCGGAGTCGGAAGTTGGTGTCAGGCACCAGATTCACTTACGGCGTTTGAAGGCGAGGCCGGACCAGGTGTCGTCGACCGAGCAGACCTTGAAATCCACCCACCCCGCGGCCAGGCCGCTCTCGCGGACGATGTTGCCGTCGAGATCGGACGCGACGCCGGATGCCTTCTTCGGCCACGCGAGCCACAGGGTCTGCTTGAGAACCGTGCGGGGAATGGCGAGAAGATGCGCCTGCAGCTCCGCGTCCGAGCGCGCGAAGGCCATGAAAAGGTCGGCGTCCGGCTCTGGACGTGCGGTAAAGCTCACTTTCGAGGGGAGCGGCTTGAGCGTGGACGCAAAGCCTTTGGGTGAGGTGAGCAACGCCACCTTGAAGCCGTCCTTGATGCCCAGCTTCTTCGGCAGGGGCGTGTTGTAGGTGACGTGCGCCGCAGCCGGCTTTGCAGCCGGCCGCGGTTTCTTCGTTACGACTTTCTTCATGGGCAAGCCTATTGGCCCATTCGCCTATAGACCTATCGGCCTAGGATTTCAGAGTCGCCTTGACATTGATCGCCGGCACCGCGGCGAGCGAACGCTTGATGATGCAGCCGGTGTTCGTCTTGGCCACATGCTGCTGGAAGGTGGCGTCGTCGACATTGGGCACGACGGCCGTGACCGTGAGGTCGATCTGGTTGACCAGGAAACCAATATCGTCTTTGCCGAGGTGAACGTCCGCGCTGCTGTGGACGCTGGTTGCGGCGAAGCCGGCCTGCGCGAGCGAGTTGGCCAGGGCCATCGAGTAGCAGCCGGCGAGCGCGGCGCCAATCAGCTCCTCAGGGTTCGCACCGCTGCCGTTCTCGAAGCGTGTCGCAAACGAATAGTTGCCTTCGTATGCACCGCTGCCGAGCTTGACGCGGCCGCTGCCGCCCTTGAGATCGCCCTTCCATTCCGCTTCTGCCTGACGTGCCATGTGTCCTCCTCCAAAGAGAGAACGTTTAGCGTATCAGCAGAACGGGGAACGGGCCTACTTCTTGGTGATGTCCTTGACGATGAAGAGGATTTCGCCCGGCTTGATCAAGCCGAGCTCGCGGCGAGCCTGCTCTTCAATGGCATTGGGATCTTCGCGAAGACGGCGCGCCATCTCGCGCAGCTCGGCATTCTCGGCACGGGCGCGTTCCAGCGATCGCTCGAGGGCGGAGTATTCGCGCCGCGCCTGGAGCAGGGCCAGCAGGCCCTTCTCGCCGGCGATCGCGTCGATCACGATGACGAGGGTGATGAAGAAGAGGCCATGACGGAGCCATTTGCGTCCGCGGCTGGCGAGGGTCGCCTTGGGCGCTGTGGCGGCGGGCCGCTCCGTTGTCTCTTCGGTATCAGTCATGGGCTCGGCGAACTGCGCGCAGGCCGCTCCGGTTCGCTGCCGCGCAGGTAGTCTTCAAGCGCGCGAATCAGCACCGTCCGAAGGTCCGCGCGCTCGTCCATCGCCCGGATCTTCGCAGCCCGCCAGAGCTCCCCAGGGAGCTCGACGGTTGTTTTCACCGTATCGCTGTCAGTCCGCTTTGCCGCCAATACGTTGAGCAGTGTATCCGCCCCTACGGCAACACGGCAAGAAACAACAACGGTGAACCGCGTGCACACTTTTACACCAACCCGTTTACCCATGCAAGCGGAAATATGTTTATGCGGTTTTACGGGTTTACGGGCCGGTGCGTCATTTGGGGTCAGGTCCCAAACGAGACTGCGATGTTCGGGGTCAGGTGAGGAAAGTGGCTAGCGGGTGGATTCGGAGAGCCAGGAGAGGTAGGCGGCGCTGCCGGCCGCTATCTCGAGGACGACGAATTCGGGGACTTCGTAGGGGTGCAGTTGCGTGAGGCGGGATTCGAGGTCGGGGAGCCTCGCCCGCGTGGTCTTGATCAGGAGCTGTCGCTCATGGCCGGACTCGGTCACGCCCTTCCAGGCGTACACCGATCGCATCGCCGGCAGGATGTTCACGCACGCGGCGAGGCGCCCATCAACGAGCGCCTTCGCCAACGCCTCAGCGTCCCCGTCGACCGGAAAGGTCGTCAGGACGATGACGAAATCAGAGCCCACTTAACGCCTGATCGAGATCCGCCTGCAGATCCTCGACGTCCTCGATACCAACAGAGATGCGGATCAAGCCATCGGTAATACCCAGCATCTCGCGCCGATCCTTGGGGACCGATGCGTGCGTCATGATCGCCGGATGTGAGATCAGCGTTTCAACGCCGCCCAGGCTTTCAGCCAGCGCCATCAGGCGGAGCCGCTCGAGGACTACCTTGGCGTTGTCGAGCGACCCCACGTCGAACGAGATCAGGCCGCCGAAGCCGCGCATCTGCTTCTTCGCCAGCCGATGATGCGGGTGAGAGGCCAGGCCGGGATAGATGGTGCGCTTCACCTTCGGATGCGCCTCGAGATACTCGGCGATGATCTGCGCGTTCTCGTTGGTGCGCTCCATTCGGATGGTCAGCGTCTTTGTGCCGCGGAGGATCAGCCACGAGTCCATCGGGCCAAGGATCGCGCCCGCCGCGTTCTGCACGAACTTCATCCAGTCGATGTCGTCCTGGTGCTTGAGAATGACGATGCCGCCCACGCTGTCGCTGTGGCCGTTCAGGAACTTCGTGGTGCTGTGCATCACGATGTCGGCGCCCAGGGTCAGCGGACGCTGGATATAGGGGCTGGCGAAGGTGTTGTCGACGATCACCTTCACGTTGTGCTTGTGCGCGAGGTTGCTGACGCACTGGATGTCGGTGATGTGGAGCATCGGGTTGGTCGGCGTCTCGATGAACAGGTACTTCGTGTTCGGCTTGATCGCCGGCTCGACCAGCTCCGGCTTCGAGGTGTCGACGTAGGTGAAGTCCAGGCCGAACTTACGACGCACCTTCTCGAACAGGCGGAAGGTGCCGCCGTAGGTGTTGTCGCTGACCAGCACGTGATCGCCGGACTCGAGGCGCGTCAGGAGCGTATCGATCGCCGCCATGCCGGATGCAAATGCGAAGGCGGCCGTGCCGGCCTCGATCGCGGCGACGTTGCGCTCGAGCGCCATGCGCGTCGGGTTCTGCGTGCGGCCGTATTCGAAGCCGGCATGCGGCTGTCCGAGGCCGTCCTGCACGTAGGTGGACGTCTGGTAAATCGGGGTGATGATCGCGCCTGTCGCGGGGTCTGGCTCCTGGCCGGCGTGAATGCAAATCGTGCTGAATCGCGCGTCGTCTTTGAGTTTCATAGGGTCAATGAAAAGGATACTCTGGTAGGCGCCCGATGAGCGACCCGGTACGACCTGTTCCGCTGCTGCCAGGCGAAGTGCCGTCACGGTGGCGCGTGTGGCGGGCGTGGGTGCTGCGCACGTTTCCGGGCCGCGCGCTGATCCTCGGCGTGCTCATCAAAGCCGTCACCTGGCCGCTCGGATTCATGGCCGCGTTGCCCTCCGCGCTCGAGGCGGTGGACATGGTCGGCAGCCTGGCGCTGCTGTTTACCGCGGCCTACGGCCTGACCCGGCTGGCCGTGTGGGCCAAGCGCCGGCTGCTGTGGCGCGTGCGGCGGAAGCTGATCCTCTCGTACGTATTTGTGGGCGTCGTGCCCGGCCTGCTGGTGATCACGTTCTTCCTGCTTGCCGGCCTCATCCTCGCGTTTAACGTCAGCTCGTACCTGGTGCAGTCCCGTATCCGCAGCCTGACCGACCAGGCGCGATTCCTCGCGCAGACCGTGCAACTGGAGGCGCAGCGCGTCACCACGCGCGAAGCGCTCATCGAAACGCTGGAGCGACGCGAGTCGAGCGCTGAAACGCGCTATCCGTTCCTGTCGGTGACCGTGGTCCCTGTGTCGGGATTGACGTGCAAGGTCGAGCCCGCGATCGCCGCGCGCGTGCCACGCACGTTGCCGGCCGAACTGCCCATGACGGCCGGATCATGGGGACATCTGCCGCCGCCGACGACCCTGCCGAAGTGGATCGGCTGCGACGGCTTCTCGGGACTCGTTGCGTATAACGCGCCCCCGAACACCACGGACGTGGCACAGGCCGAGCAAACGCGATTGGTGATGCGCGCAGTGGCGTTGCCCGAGGTGCCCAATCCAACGTGGGCTGTGATCCTCGACATGCCCATGTCGAAGACGATCGAGGCGCGGGTCAAGGAAGAGACCGGCATCCAGATGGATGAGGTCACCGCGATCCTGCCGAACGGCGTGGCGCCGACGCTGGGTCGCGCGATCGAGGAGCGCCAGGTCAGCGGCGACGATGGCCCGATGCTGTCGCTCAAGCAGGCTCGCTGGGTCGTGTTTCTGGATCACGTGGATTGGCCGACCGGCGAACCCGAGACCGCATCCGTCAGCATCCTCCTCAACACCCTCGAAATCTACGATCGCATCTCGGTCGTGTCACCGGTGCGCGTCGGCGCCCTGACATTCGGACAGGTACTGCTGCTGGTCCTTGGCCTGGTCGGCGGCCTGTTCCTGATCATCCAGTTCGTCGCGCTGGTGATCGGCTTCGTCCTGGCGCGCCAGATCACCGGCGCCGTCCATGACCTATTCACCGGCACGCAACACGTGCGCGCCGGCAACTTCGGCCACCAGATCCCGGTGCGCGCGCGTGACCAGCTCGGCGAACTAGCCGAGTCCTTCAACCTGATGACCACCGAAGTGACGACGCTGCTGGGCGAGATGGCGGAGAAGGGCCGTCTCGAGCAGGAGATGTTTGCGGCGCGTGAGATTCAACAGAAGCTGCTGCCGACCGGGCCGCTGCGCGTGACGGGCCTGGCCGTCTCCGCATTTTGTGAACCCGCGCGCGAAGTGGCAGGCGACTACTACGACTTCCTGCCGATCACCGACTCGATGCTCGGCTTGTTGATCGCCGACGTCGCCGGTAAGGGCCTGGCCGCCGGCCTCTACATGGCGCAGCTCAAGGTGATCGTCCAGTCCCTGTCGCGGTTGCATCACGAGCCGAAGGAATTTCTCGCCGCGGTCAACAAGGTGGTGTCCGCCAACCTCGACGGCAAGAGCTTCATCACCATGTCGTATGGCGTGATCGACGTGGAGCGCCGCGAGATGACGTTCGCGCGTGCCGGCCACTGTCCGCTCATCCATGTGCCCGCCAACCAGCCGCCCGGCATGCGCAAGGCCCGCATGCTGGTGCCGGATGGGCTGGTCGTCGGCCTGCAAATAGACGATGGGACGATGTTCGAGAGCGTGCTGCAGGAGCAGACGATTTCGCTCGCGCCCGGCGACCTCGTGGTCTGGTTCACCGACGGTATTTCCGAAACGATGAACGAGGCATACGATTGCTTCGGCGAGCAGCGGCTCGCCCAGGTCGTGGAGCAGTATGCGCACCTGCCGTTCGACCAGCTGCGCTCGTACATCCTCGCCGAGCTGCGTGCCTTTGCCGGCGGTGCCGATCAGCACGACGATATGACGATGATCCTGATGAAGATCGAAGAGCCGGTGCCCGGCGCCCCCATCCGGGTCGAGGTTGTTGCGTGATGCAGACCGGCCTGACTGTGATCTTCCGGACCCAGTCCGATATCGAGGCCAACGTTGTTGAAGCCCTGCTCGACAGTCACGGTGTGCAGACGATGCGCACCGCCGGTCCGACACCCGGACTGTTCCAGTTCAAGCTGAACCCGCTCGGGGAAACCTGCATTTCGGTGCGGGATGACGATGCCGCCGAAGCAGTCCGGATCATCGACAGTCATCGCGAGCAGGTCGGGGGCGGCATGGTGGTGCCGCTGCCGCAGGAGTTCGATGCGCTCGAAGCGCGGGTCGGCTACGCCTTCAAGGACCGCGGCCTGCTCGAGCATGCGCTGACCCACAAGTCGAAGGCGCACGAAGATCCCAGCGGCGGGGTGGCCGACAACGAATCGCTGGAGTTCCTTGGCGATGCGGTGCTCGGCCTGGTCGTCGCCGAGGCGCTCTTCAAGTCGTTCCCGCGCTACTCCGAAGGGCAGAAGTCGAAGATCAAGGCCAACCTGGTCTCCACCGCATCGCTTGCCGAAATGGCCGAGCAGCTCGGGCTTGGCGAACACATGATCCTCGGCCGCGGCGAAGAGAAGACCGGTGGCCGGCGCAAGCAGGCCCTTCTCGCCGATACGTGCGAAGCGCTGATTGCCGCGATCTATCTCGACGGCGGTCTCGAACCCGCGCGGGCATTTCTGATGCGCGAGTTTGCGTCAGGCATCGAGGACGCGCGGCAGCCCGAGTATTTCGGCCGCGACCACAAGTCACGCCTGCAGGAGCGCTTGCAGGCGGCCGGCAAGCCGTTGCCGTCGTACCGCATCTCCGGTGAAGTTGGCCCCGACCACCGCAAGTTGTTTCACGTCGAAGTCTTTGTGGGTGACGAGATGATCGCCCAGGGCGTGGGCCGCACGAAGAAGGAAGCGGAGCAGGAAGGCGCCCGCCTCGCACTGCAAGTGCTCGGCAGTTAGAAGTTTCAAGTTTCAAGTTTAGGACCTCGTGATGTGCAGGAATATTCGCCCGCTGTTCAACTTCGACCCACCGGCAACGGACGACGAGGTGAGGGCGGCGTCGATTCAGTTCGTCAGGAAGATCAGCGGCTTCACTGCGCCATCAAAGGCCAACGAGGCCGCGTTCAATGAAGCGATTGACGGCATCTTCAAGGTCGCGCGCAAGATGGTCGACGACCTCGAGACGAACGCGCCGAAAAAGAACCGGGAAGAAGAGGCGGCAAAAGCGAAAGCCCGCGCCGCAGAGAGGTATGCGAGGCCAGCAGGCTAGCGGGCCGGCAGGCCAGCAAGTTCGCTAGCCCGCTAGCCCGCTAGCCTGCTAGCCCGCTAGCCCGCTAGCCTGCAGGCCTAATCGATTTCGATCAGCCCGGAATCTTTTCTCGAGTTGGCCACTCCCGCGCCGGCCATTTCGTGGACCGGCTCCATTTGCGGCAGGCGCGCCATCGCGTAGGCCTGCACTTCGCGCGCGACCTCATCGACCGACGGCGGCACCGGACGGCAGTGCAGTCGCACCCACAAGCGGGTGAGCGGATCCGCAAAGCTGTAGCGCTTCTGACGCGAGACGATCAGGTCCACATCCTCGAGCCACGACAGGTAGTCCTTGGTCGACCCCGGCGTGCGATGCAGGCGCTGGGCGACTTCGGTGAGCGTCAGCGGTTCCTCGTCCGCGAGGATCTCGAGGATCGCCTTCAGCGCGCCGTAGCCGCGCGCCTTGTGCAGGCGCAACTCGTAGCGGTGCGAGCACCAGGCGGCCAGTGCGCCTTCACCGGTCAACAGCGCCGTCAAGGCGCTGATCGGATCGCCGCCGCGTCCGCTGATCGATCCGGTCGCCTCGCCGAGCGCGCGCACGTAGGCGGCGCGGCCGTCGGCGAGGGCCTGGATCATGCGGCCGAGGTATTCGCGATCGTCCTGCGCGGTGTCTCCCATGGGCGGCAGCATCGCGGTCACCTCGGACGCGTTGAGCTGCGGCAGGTGAATGACTTCGAAGCGCGCGTCGCCGTCGCGGAGCAGGCGATGGGCCCGCGCCACATAGCGGCTGGTCAGCACGAAGCGATTGCCGCTCTCCGCCATGGTGTGCAGCATCTCGCGCAACACGTGGCGCAGGCCGGGGAAGCTCTCGAAGGTGCGCAGTTCGAGCACTTCATCGAGCAGGAACGTGGCCGGCGTGTCGTTGGCGCAGCGCGCGCGCGTCATCAGCGCGAGCGTGCGGTCGAACGCGGCGCGCGCCGACGTTGCCGTGTCCTGCATCGCCGGTGACTGGCCGTTCATCTTGAACGGGGACGACAGCGCCACCGCCTGTTGAAAGCGTTCGGGCGTACTCGCCGCGCGCTCCACGTCGATGTACTGGCACTGGTCGCGACCCATTCGGTCCGCCAGCGCGTGGAGCAGCGTGGTGCGGCCTGAGCCGCAGCCGCCGATCACGACGGGGATGCGGGCGGGGGTCGCCTCGAGGGCGGCGAGCACGCGGCGTTCAAGGCCGGTGTGGGGAGCCATCATCGGCTCGTCTCCTGCATGGGAATTCGTACTCCGTGTTCGCGTGCGGTGCTGAGGGCTTCGGGATAGCCTGCGTCGGCGTGCCGCACCACGCCGCTGCCGGGATCGCACGTCAGGACCCGCGCCAGCCGTTCGTCGGCTTCGCTGGTTCCGTCCGCGACGATCACCATTCCCGCATGAATCGAATAACCAATGCCGACGCCGCCGCCGTGGTGCAGCGAGACCCACGTCGCGCCGGCGGACGCGTTGAGCAGCGCATTGAGGATCGGCCAGTCGGCAATGGCGTCGCTGCCATCGCGCATGCCTTCCGTCTCGCGGTTGGGAGAGGCGACTGAACCGGTGTCGAGATGATCGCGACCGATCACGATCGGCGCCTTGACCGCGCCGTCGCGCACGAGCTGATTGAGGCGCAGGCCGAACTGCGCGCGCTCGCCGTAGCCGAGCCAGCAGATGCGCGAGGGCAGGCCCTGGAACTGGACGCGCTCGCCGGCGAGGGTAATCCAGCGGCGCAGCGCCGCGTTGTTGGGGAAGAGTTCCAGTACGGCGCGATCGGTCACGCGGATGTCTTCCGGATCGCCGGACAGCGCGACCCAGCGGAACGGTCCCTTGCCTTCGCAGAACAGCGGCCGGATGTACTCGGGCACGAAGCCCGGGATGTTGAACGCATCGCCGACGCCGGCCTTCACGGCCTGCGCGCGAATGTTGTTGCCGTAGTCGAACGCGATCGCGCCGCGTCGCTGCATCTCGAGCATCGCGGCCACGTGCTTGCCCATCGCGGCGATCGAGCGCTGCTGATACGCCTCGGGATCCGCGCCGCGTAACCGCGCCGCATCAGCCAGTGACAGGCCATCAGGAACATAGCCGACCAGCGGGTCGTGCGCGGAGGTTTGGTCCGTGATGACGTCCGGCGTGAAGCCGCGGGCCACCAGTGCCGGCAGGACCTCCGCCGCGTTGCCGAGGACGCCGATCGATCGCGCCACGCCGTCCATGGCATAGCGCCGCGCGCGTTCGATGGCGTCATCCACGTCCGCGGTGCTCTCGTCGAGATACCTGGTGGCGAGACGCTTCTCGATGCGGGAGGGATCGACCTCGATCACCAGCGCCACGCCGCCGTTCATCGTGACGGCGAGCGGCTGCGCGCCGCCCATTCCGCCAAGACCCGCGGTGGCGACGATCTTGCCGCTCAGCGTGCCGCCAAAATGCCTTCGGGCCACTTCCGCGAGGGTCTCGTACGTGCCCTGGAGGATGCCTTGCGAGCCTATATAGATCCAGCTGCCGGCCGTCATCTGCCCGTACATGGTCAGCCCGCGCTCTTCGAGGTCGCGGAAATTTTCCCATGTGGCCCATTTGGGGACCAGGTTGGAATTGGCGATGAGGACGCGCGGCGCGCCGGGATGTGTCTTGAAGATGCCGACGGGCTTGCCGGACTGCACGAGCAGCGTCTCGTCGTTGGCCAGGCTCTTGAGCGATCTCACGATCGCATCGAAAGCATCCCACGAGCGCGCGGCTTTGCCCGTACCGCCGTACACGATCAAGTCGTCAGGACGTTCCGCAACATCAGGATCGAGATTGTTCATCAGCATCCGCAGCGCGGCTTCCTGTTGCCATCCGAGGCACGTCAGCGACGTGCCGCGCGGCGCGCGGAGTGAACGAGCAATCATGGTCATGTGCAGTACGACGGATCCGAGGGGGCGGATGCGAAAGATAGAAACTAAGCAGTGGTGGTCCGCTTGTCAAACTGATTTTCGAAAAAAAAGAAAATTTGAAATCAGTTGACAACAATGCCGGTGGCGTACTCAAGTTTGCCGTCGCGAATTATTTCCGTGATCGCGTCGAGATCCGGCGCCGGCGCGCGGTCTTCGATGAGCATCGGCACACGTTCACGCACAGTGTTGTGTGCGCGCATCAATGCCGACGAGCTTTGCAACGGCTGTCGTAAGTCGATCGCCTGGCACGCGCACAACACTTCGACAGCCAGCACGGTGGTGGCCAGTTGCAAGGCACGTTCCGCCTTCAATGCGGCGTGCATGCTCATGCTCACGTGATCTTCCTTGTTCGCTGATGTCGGAATCGTATCCACGGATGCCGGATGTGACAGTGTCTTGATCTCGGACGTGAGCGCCGCGGCGGTGACCTGGGCAATCATCAGGCCCGATTGCAGCCCGCCATGCTGAGTCAGGAACGCCGGCAGGCCGCTCAACGCCGGATTGACCAGCCGCTCCGATCGGCGCTCGCTGATCGTGGCCAGCTGCGCGACGGCCATCACCAGCAGATCAGACGCCAGCGCCAGCGGCGCGCCGTGGAAGTTGCCGCCGGAGACGATCTCGCCTGAATCGGCGAACACCATCGGGTTGTCCGTCGCGGCGTTCATCTCGATCTGCACGATGTGGCGGATCCAGGAGAGCGCTTCGCGCGCCGCGCCGTGCACCTGGGGCGCGCACCGCATTGAATAGGCGTCCTGCACCCGTCCGCAGTTGACGTGTGACGCGTTGATCTCGCTGCCGTCGAGCAACCGCAGCAGGTTGCCGGCCGCCGCCGCCTGTCCCGCGAACGGCCGCGGTTCGTGAATGCGTGACTCGAACGGATGCAGCGATCCCATCAGTGCATCGATCGACAACGCGGCGGTGATGTCCGCGGCGCGGCTCAGTCGCTCGGCGCCGGCCAGGGCAAGCGCGAGCACTGCAGTGGAGACCTGCGTGCCGTTGATCAGTGCCAGGCCTTCCTTCGGGCCGAGCGTGATCGGCTGCAGGCCCGCACGACGCAACGCGTCCGCGCCAGACACGCGCCCTGATCCCTGATCGAGCACTTCTCCTTCTCCCACCAGCACCAGCGCGAGATGCGCGAGCGGCGCCAGATCGCCGCTGGCGCCCACCGAGCCACGACTCGGCACGCGCGGGTGCACGCGACGGTTCAGCAGGGCCAGCAACGCTTCGAGCGTGTCCACGCGGATGCCCGAGAAGCCCTTCGCCAGCACGTTGGCGCGCAGCGCCATCGCCGCGCGCACGGCGCGCACCGGCAGCGGCGTATCCACGCCTGCCGCGTGGCTGCGCAACAAATTGAGCTGCAGGGCCGCGAGGTCGGCATGGTCGATGCGCGTTTCTGCAAAGTTGCCGAACCCGGTATTGACGCCGTAGACCGCCGCGTCGCCGCCCGCTTTCGCGTCGATGACCGCCCGGGATGCCGCCACCCGCGCGCGCGCCTCGGGAGCAAGGCCGACTTCCGCGTGATCGTCGGCAATGGCGAGCAACTCGTTCAGCGAGAGATCAGTTCCGTTCAGGAGAATCATGTCTGTGAAGAAGTGAGAGGAGGGAAGGCGAACGTGAGAAGTCGTGCTTGCTTCCCACCTCTCACTTCTGACTTCTCACTTCCCTAGGATACAGTAGAGACCTATGAACATCGTCGTGCTCGGCGCCCAGTTCGGCGACGAAGGCAAGGGCAAGATCGTCGACCTGATGACGCCGAAGTTCTCGTGGGTGGCCCGCTACCAGGGCGGCCACAACGCCGGTCACACCGTCTACGTCAACGGCAAGAAATTCGTGCTGCACTTGATTCCGTCCGGGATCCTGCACGACGGCGTGCTGTGCATTATCGGCAATGGCGTGGTCGTGGACCCGCAGGCGTTGTTCAAGGAGATCGAAGAACTGGCCGGGCTCGGGATCGAGGTGGGCGACCGGTTGCTGATCAGCGACAAGGCGCACCTGATCCTGCCGTATCACCGCGAACTCGACGTGTTGAGCGAAGCCCGCCGCGGCGAACGCAAGATCGGCACCACGTCGCGCGGCATTGGTCCGGCGTACGAAGACAAGATCGGCCGCCGCGGGATCCGCGTGTGCGACCTGGTCGACACCAAGGCGCTGGCCGACGAAGTGCGCGCCAACGTCGATGCGCGCAATCAGATCATCAAGGATTCGACTCTCAGCTGGACACAGGTCTACGACGACCTGCTCGCCTACGGCGCGCGCATGCGCCGCTGGACCGGCGATGTGTCGCTGGCCCTCGACCAGGCGATGCGCAAGGGACAGCGTGGCCTGATCGAAGGCGCGCAGGGCGCCATGCTCGACATCGATCACGGCAGCTATCCGTACGTCACCTCGTCCAACGCCACCATCGGCGGTGCGTGCACCGGTCTCGGCATTCCGCCGCGCGCGATCAGTGGCGTGCTCGGCGTGGCGAAGGCCTACCTGACGCGCGTCGGCGAGGGGCCGTTCCCGACCGAACTGTTCGGCGGCATTGGCGATCGCCTCCGCGAGACCGGCATGGAGTTCGGCGCCTCAACGGGCCGTCCGCGCCGTTGCGGCTGGTATGACGCCGTCGCGGTGCGCTACGCCGTCCGCGTCAACGGCATCGACAGCATTGCCCTGACCAAGATCGACGTGCTCGACGGTCTCGAGACGATCGAGATCTGCACCGGCTACAAGATCGGCGATCGCACGGTGAGCGAGTTCCCGTCGGACCTGAACACGTGCGGACCGATCACGCCGATCTACGAGTCGTGGCCGGGCTGGACCACGCCGACGAAGGGCGCCAAGTCATACCACCAGTTGCCGGTCGAGGCGCAGCGCTACATCAAGCGTCTTGAAGAGGTGAGTGGTGTGCCGGTGGGGCTGATCTCGACCGGGTCGGACCGCAACGAAACCATCATCCGCGACGAGAGTGTTGTCGCGGGCTGGATGAAGTAGCAAGTAGCAAGTAGCAAGTAGCAAGTAGCAAGAAGAGTGGCCTTGTCCCGATTCCGTGGACACGGTTGACAGAT
>CAZVLS010000001.1:763611-863008 GCA_964628295.1 uncultured Acidobacterium sp. | reverse complement strand
ACGACGCCATCGAAGACAACATCGTCTGGGGCAACGACGACAACATCGTCTGGGGCAACGACGACAACATCGTCTGGGGCAACAGCGACGACGACAACATCGTGTGGGGCAACAGCCACCTGCGCGAAGTGTGGGCGTCGAACGTGGTCTGGGGCTTCTGGGACGACAACATTGTCTGGGGCAACGACGACAACATCGTCTGGGGCAACTGCGGCGACAACATTGTGTGGGGCAACGACGATGACAACATCGTGTGGGGCAATTCAGTGCTGACGGGCGGGAGACGCTAATGGAGAAGATGCCTTACCAGCCCGAACTCGATCGGGCGACCAGCATCGCGGCGCCGTCCACCGTGACGACGTCCGACTGGCGCGGCAGCCTGCCGGTGCTTGCGGGATCGAACTTCATCCTGCGCGAACTGCGGGCCGAAGATGCGCCGACGCTGCTGGCGATGCTGACCACCGAGGAGGTGTCGCGATTCATTTCGCCGCCGCCGACCACAGTCGAGGGCTTCGAACGCTTCATCGCCTGGGCACAGCGCGAGCGTGAGCTTGGCAACTACGTGTGCTTCGGCGTCGTGCCCGAGGGCATGACCACCGCGGTTGGACAGTTCCAGCTGCGTTCGCTCGAGCCCGGGTTCGGCTCCTGCGAATGGGGCTTCGCGATGGGTTCGCAGTTCTGGGGCACGGGGCTGTTCGTCGAGTGCGCCAACGCGGTGCTGGACTTCGGTGTCGACGTCATCGGCCTGCAGCGCTTCGAGGCGCGCGCCGCCGTGGCGAACGGCCGCGGCAACGGCGCGCTCCGCAAGATTGGCGCGGTGCAGGAAGGCGTGTTGCGCCGCTCGTTCCTCCGTGCCGGTCAGTATCACGACCAGGTGCTGTGGTCGATCCTCGCCGAGGATTGGCGCTTGCAGCGCATCGGACAGCAGACGCCGGTCGTTCACTAACCAAGAGTTCGACTCGTCACCCTCCTTCGCGCCACGCGCTTCGGAGGGCAAGCACTTACAATGGCCCGACGCCTCCAGGGGGCGCCGGGCCAATTTTTTTGTCCGCCTTCGCTCCCCAGCGATGCGCGGAAGCTACGGCGGACATCCACCGTAGCTCGTGTGTTACACAACGAGCGTAGGTGGATGAGCCGCAGCGATTTCGATTTCGACCTTCCCAACAACCTGATTGCCCAGGAGCCGCCAGCCGAGCGCGGCGGCAGCCGGCTGATGACGGTCGACCGCGGCACCGGTGCGGTCGCGCACCGGATGTTTGGCGATCTGCCATTGCTGCTGCGCGAAGGCGACGTGCTTGCGGTGAACGACACGCGAGTGTTCCCGGCGCGGCTGCTCGGCGTCCGCCTGCCGGGCGGCGGCGCCGCCGAGTGCTTCCTGGTGCGCCCGGCCGGCGAACCCGACACCTGGATCGCGCTCGTGCATCCCGGCCAACGACTGCGAGAAGGGGCGCAGATGCGCTTCGAGCGATCGGGGCGCGCCCTGTTTGCCGAGATCACGGGGCGCCACTTTCACGGACGCCGCACGGTCAGGTTGTGGACGGATGATGGTTCGTCCGTGCGCGATGCGATCGACGCGATCGGTCACGTGCCGCTGCCGCCGTACATCAAGCGCGATGACGACCCGGAGGATCGCGATCGCTATCAGACCGTGTACGCGCGTGAACGCGGCTCGATTGCGGCGCCAACGGCCGGCCTCCACTTCACGCCGTCGATCCTCGACGCGCTGGCTGCGAAGGGAATCGAACGCGTCCAGGTGACGCTGCATGTTGGCTACGGCACGTTCCAGCCCGTTCGCGTCGAGCGCATCGAAGAGCACCAGATGGAGGCCGAGCATTACGTGGTCACCGAGACTACCGCCGCCGCCCTGACCCGCGCGAAGCGTGACAAGCGCCGGATCATCGCCGTGGGCACGACCACGACCCGGACCCTGGAATCGCTGACGGTGACCGCCGGTGGCGAGGTTACTGCCGGCTCCGGTGAGACGGCGCTGTTCATACGGCCGGGCCACGCCTTTCAACTCGTTTCGGGATTGATCACCAATTTCCACCTGCCGCAATCGTCGCTGCTGATGCTGGTGTCGGCCTTCGCCGGACGCGAGGCGACGCTTGCCGCCTACCGTGAGGCCGTGCGGGAGCGATATCGCTTCTACAGCTACGGTGATGCTATGTTCATCGCCTGATGAAATTGCCCTACGAAGCGTTCGACTTGTCGGGGATCAAGACCTATCCCTTGCGCTCGCGGCAGAGCAAGGTTGGCCTCGCGCAGTTTGCGACACCCTACAAGAAAGGCTCGGGTGTGGACGGGCTCGTGAAGTCGCTGCCTGGCTTGCTCGCGGCGCGCGACTTCAAGGACGTCGTTGACGCGATCGTCAGCGCGAAGCGTGACGGGAAGGCGATCATCTGGGGCCTTGGCGCACACGTCCTCAAGACGGGACTGTCGCCGGTGCTTGTTGACCTGATGGAGCGCGGCTACATCTCGGCCATTGCGACCAACGGCGCCGGCATCATTCACGATTTCGAGATCGCGCTCTCCGGCGGCACGTCGGAGGACGTCGATGCGACCCTCGGTCCGGGGACCTTCGGCATGGCCGAGGAGACCGGCACGCAGTTGAACCAGGCGATCGCCGAAGGCGTCGCGGCGGGCCTGGGTCTCGGTCAATCAGTGGGGCAGTTTCTCGATGTTGCGAAGCCTGCTTTCGCGCAGATCAGCATCGCAGCCACGGCGTGGCGGCTGCAGATTCCGCTTACGGTGCACGTCGCCATCGGCACGGACATCATCCACATGCATCCGCAGGCGTCAGGCGCGGCAATCGGCGAAGCGAGCCTGCGTGACTTCAAGTATTTCGTCTCGTGCGTATCGAGGCTCGAGGGTGGCGTGTACTTGAACTGCGGATCGGCCGTCGTGCTGCCGGAGGTGTTCCTGAAGGCGGTGGCGATCTCGCGCAATGAAGGCCGCTCGCTCGATGGATTGACGACCGTGAATCTGGACTTCCTGCGTCACTATCGCCCGATCACCAACGTGGTGACGCGGCCCACGGCGGGCACGGGCAGAGGTTATTCGCTGACCGGCCATCACGAGCTGCTCATTCCGCTGCTCGCCGCGGCGATCGTCGAGCGCGACTAGCGTCAGAAGCGTGTCGGTTGGAAGAACCTGATCAACTTATCCGCGACACCCACGACACCGCTTCGTGACGGGAAGCCCTGCGTGGGCGTGAATGAAGCAAACGTCAGCGTGAAGCTGGCTGATCCACTTCCTTGCACCGGACTCGCGGTGACGAAAGCGCTCGCCAGGTTCGTATCGACCCTCCACTCGGGATTGCAGCCGGTCGTCGTCGTGGCGGTGATCGTGAAGCCGTAGCTGGCACCGGCGATGGGCACCAGCAGATCCTCCGCTGGGGCGATCGTGAAGGTGCATGGCGGAATGACCTGACTGGTGGCGTTGTTGCCGCCGTCGCCGTGGTCATCCGTGCTATCGCCGCCTGCGGCGCCAAGGACGGCTGCACCGCCCGCAATAGCCCCGACGCCGCCGATAATTCCCACCACGGCGCCTGTGCCAAGCCCGCCGCCTGCGGCTGCCGCGCCGGAGGTTGCAGCGGCCGTTCCGCTTCCGCCCCCGCCTGCCGCCGACCCGGAGGCTCCACCTGTGGCGCTCGCCGCAGCCGCCGCGGTGGCGACGTTGGTCTGTGTGATGGTTGCTGTCGCAGCGAGCTCCTTGAAGGCTGCGGTGACCGAGATCTGGACGCTGCCGGTGGTGGCCGGGGTGACGCCTGTCAGCGCGGCCTGGCCGATGGCATTGGTCGTGACCGTGACGGTGGTGGCCCCGGTCACGCCACCCTGCCCGGCGACCGCAAACGTGACCGTGGCACCAGAGACAGGCAGGTTGTTCCGATCGCGGACTTCGACCAGCGCCCGGACCGCGGTCTTCTGCTGGATGATGTTCACGGCGTTTTCACCCTCGAGGACGACGATCCTGAGGCCTGCAGGGGCCTGTGCCGAGGCGAAAATACCCGCCAGGCTGAGGGCGAGGCCCGCAAGCATTGAGCGCATGCCGCGAAGGGTAGCCTATTCCACCCCCGTAGAGCTGGCGGGAGCCGGATCCGTCGCATTTGCGATATTATTGAAGGTTCTTGCCCATCCCTGGGCACTTCGCAGGGAGCAGGTCATGCCGGAGTAGCTCAGCTGGTTAGAGCACGCGTCTCATAAGCGCGGGGTCGGCGGTTCGAGTCCGCCCTCCGGCACCACCCCTTCAATTAGTGCGGCACCAGCGTGACGTTCGCCGACGCCGCACCCGTTACGATCCCAAACTGCCCATTATCGATGCGGACGTTGTACCGCAGCGTGCCCGTGATGCTGTTGCCGCTCTTCACACCCTGAAAGCTGAAGACATTCGTCGCGCCGTTATTATTCGGGCCGCTTGAGGGCACGTTCTCTGTGTGAGTGAAGGTGATGTTGGCGGCCGGGCCAGACGCGGGGGTGGCGTTCATTCCCCAGGGGAACGACTGTCCCGTCTGCGGACCCGTGACGCAACCGCTGGTGGCGCTGAGGACTGTCATCCGCCCGTCCTCGACTGTGGCTGTGCCGTTCATCGGATCGGCGTCCAGGTCGGCGGATTCGATGGCGACCAGTCCGGTGTACCTCTCGACTCTCGTGCAGGCGACGAAGACGAGTGTCATCTCCATGGAGACGTTGCCGGCGAGTTCACGCTTGCCTTCGCCGCCCGCCACCTGCGTGGCGATGATTGCGCCGCCGCCAACAGCGGCCGCCGCACCGATGATCCCGATCGTGGTGCCGGAGATGCCGCCACCACCCGCCGCGGCACCGCCTGTCGCGGCGCCGCCGCCTCCAGCTCCGCCACTCGCGCCACCGGTGGCGCCGGCGGCGCCAACCGCCTGCGCGGCCGTCAGCACGTTGGTCTGTGTGATCGTCGCGGTGAGCGCCTGGCCCTGGACGAGCGCGGTGGCGTTGATCTGAATCGCGCCGGCGGCTGTGGGTGTGAGGCCGACTGCTGCGGCCTGGCCTGCGGCGTTGGTGGTCACGGTCAGCGTCGAGAGGCCGCCGAATGACGCACCCTGTCCGGCGACAGAGAACGTCACGGTTGCACCGGCCACAGGGAGATTATTACGATCGCGAATTTCCACGACCGGTGCCACAGCGGTCTTCTGCTGAATGATGTTGACGGCGTCCTCGCCGGAGACGACGACAATACGGAGAGCCGCATTCTGCGCGGCAGCTTGATCTGCGGCCGAAAGCAGCCATACGCCGAGGATCGACGCGAAAAGGGATGTCATGTGTGTGGGCCTGGTGGGAGGGAACCAGGATCCGGGCTGATGCTATGCATATGATCACAGCTGGTCAATAACCGTTATGGGTAGTCTCATCGAGCGCGTTCGTCAGTTTTCCTCTCGGCATGCGCTATGGACGCCGGGTATGCGCGTCGTCGCTGCCGTGTCGGGAGGATCGGATTCCGTGTCACTGGCATTCGTCCTGCGCGACCTCGCGGCGCGCGGCGATGTCGTGCTGGCGGGGCTCGCGCATTTGCATCACCACATTCGCGGCGCGGAGGCTGATGCCGACGCGGCGTTCTGTCGCGCCCTTGCCGATCGGCTCGGCGTGCCGGCCGTGATCGGCGATGCGAACGTGCCCGACGAGGCGGCGGAGCACGGCGTGTCGATCGAGCTGGCGGGGCGACATGCGCGGCAGCGTTTCTTTCGCGAGGCACTCGCATCGGTGCGCGCCGAGCGTCTCGCGACTGCCCACACGCGAGACGACCAGGCCGAGACCGTGTTGTTGCGCCTCACGCGCGGCGCGGGAAGCAGCGGCCTTACCGCAATGGCGCCGCGGCGCGAACACCTGATCCGTCCGCTGCTGGAGATGTCGCGCGGCGAACTCCAGGGCTACCTGCGCGCGATGCAGGAATCGTGGCGTGAAGATGTGACCAATGCCGATCAGGAGATCCCGCGTAATCGCATCCGCCACGGCGTGATGCCGCAGCTGCGCGCTATCAACGCCCAAGCTGACGCCGCCCTCGCGCGTGCCGCGGAGCTGCTCAGAGCCGACGACGAGTTCCTCGAGAAGCTTGCCAACGCGGCCTTTGTTCGCAGCGTCGAAGTGGAAGAGCCGGGTGCACACGGTGCGCAGGGTGCACTCAGCGATGTACGCGTGACGTTGCGGACGGAAGAGTTTTTGAAGCTTCCGTTGGCCGTGGCGCGGCGCGTCGCGCGCTACGCGCTCGAAACTGCGAACCCGGCTCGCACGTATGGCTTAGAAGAGGCTGATGCGCTGTATCGCGCCCTTGCAACCGGGACTGGCGGCAACATTCCCGGTCTTGGGGTGGAACGTTTTGGCGCCGGCGCTGTCTTAATAAATAGGGTGCCAGGGGTTCCAGGGGTTCCAGAGGTTCTGGAATTTCAATTGGACATTCCTGGGAGAATCACCGCGCAGCACGGCGGCTGGACAGTGTCGGCCCAAGGTCCAATGCCCAGGCCCGCGTCGATTGCATCCGATGCAAACCAGGTGTCTGTTGATGCCGCCCGTATCGGCAGCCGCTTGATTGTGCGGGGCCGGAGGCCAGGTGACCGGCTGCAGCCGCTTGGTGCACCAGGGCGCAAGAAAGTGCAAGACGTGCTGGTCGATCGCAAGGTCCCGCGCGACGACCGGGACATGCTGCCCATCGTCACTACAGAGACGGGCGACATTGTGTGGGTCGCGGGACAGGTCTTGGCTGACCCCTTTCGGGTAACCCCGCTCACGACGAGCGTGGTAGTCTTGACACTAAGACGCTAGACGTCTGGAGGAAGTGTTGAACACGACAGTAAAGAGCGTCGTTTTCTGGGTGGCGATGATCGTTCTGGTCGCCCTGGTGTGGAACTTCTCATCGCGGTTCCAGCGCAACGAATTGCCCGTCAGCTTCAGCGAGTTCATCGGCTGGGTTGATTCCGGGCAGGTGGCGACCGTCACCATCACCGGCAACGAGCTCACCGGACAAACGCTCGAGAAGGAAAAGTTCCGTACGACGCTGCCGCTGCAGTACGAGGGACTCGTCAATCGCCTGATCGAGAAGAAGGTGATCGTCCAGGCGAAGGAGCCGACCGCGTCACCGTGGGCGGCGCTGCTGCTGTCGTGGGCGCCGATCCTGCTGCTGATCGGGTTCTGGATCTTCTTCATGCGCCAGGTGCAGAGCGGCGGCAACAAGGCGCTGTCGTTCGGCAAGAGCAAGGCAAAGCTGTCGTCATCGGCGCAGAAGAAGGTGACCTTCCGCGATGTCGCCGGCGCTGAAGAAGCGAAGAGCGAGCTCCAGGAGATCATCGAGTTCCTCAAGGAACCGCAGAAATTCCAGAAGCTCGGCGGCCGCATTCCCAAGGGCGTGTTGCTGATGGGCCCGCCGGGAACCGGCAAGACCCTGCTGGCGCGCGCGGTTGCCGGCGAAGCGAACGTGCCGTTTTTTTCGATCAGCGGCTCCGACTTCGTGGAAATGTTTGTCGGTGTCGGCGCGTCGCGCGTGCGCGACCTGTTCGAGCAGGGCAAGAAGAACGCACCCTGCATCATCTTCATCGACGAAATCGACGCGGTCGGCCGGCATCGCGGCGCAGGCCTTGGCGGCGGACACGACGAACGCGAGCAGACGCTGAACCAGTTGCTCGTCGAGATGGACGGCTTCGAGTCGAACGAAGGCGTCATCCTGATGGCGGCGACCAACCGTCCCGACGTGCTCGACCCGGCGCTGCTGCGCCCGGGCCGTTTCGACCGTCGCGTGATCGTGAATCGTCCCGACGTGCGCGGCCGCGAGGGCATCCTCGCCGTCCACACCCGCAAGATCCCGATGGCCGACGACGTCGACATCAAGATCCTCGCGCGTGGCACGGTGGGTTTCACCGGCGCCGACCTCGCCAACCTCGTGAACGAAGCGGCCCTCAACGCTGCGCGGCAGAACAAGAAGCTCGTCGCGATGTGGGACTTCGAGTACGCCAAGGACAAGGTGATGATGGGCGCCGAGCGGCGTTCGATGATTGTCACCGAAGACGAGAAGAAGGTGACCGCAGTGCACGAAGCGGGCCACGCGCTGCTCGGCATCCTGCTGCCGCACGCCGACCCTCTGCACAAGGTCACGATCATTCCGCGCGGCATGGCGCTCGGCTTGACGATGTCGCTGCCGGCGGATGAGAAGCACAACTACTCGCGCAACTACCTGGTGGACCAGATCGGCATCCTGCTCGGCGGCCGCATCGCCGAAGAGCTGACGACCGGCAACATGACCACCGGCGCGGGCAACGATCTCGAACGCGCCACCGACCTCGCGCGCCGCATGGTCTGCGAGTGGGGCATGAGCGAAGCCATGGGCCCGCTGACCTTTGGCAAGAAGGAAGAGCAGATCTTCCTCGGCCGCGAGATCGCGCAGCACACCGACTACAGCGAGGACACCGCGTTGAAGATCGACGCGGAAGTGAAGCGCATCGTGCACGATCAGTACGTGCGCTGCACCGGCATCCTCACCGAGCACAAGCAGCGGCTGCAGGACATCGCCGACGCGCTGCTCGCGCGCGAGATCCTCGACGCGGACCAGGTCCGTCGTCTTGCCTACGGTCATCCGCTGGATGACGCGCCGTCAGCCGACCTGCCGTCCGCCGACAGCGCCACGCCGGCGAAGGAAAAGGAGCGGCCGTCCATCGTTCCGCCGATGGAGCCGATCCGCAAGCCGCTCGCGCAGGAGTGATCGCCGCTCCGCGACGGACGTTCTCCGTTCCTCTCTCGGGCCGGGCGCCATTAGCGCTCGGCCCGCGCACTTTGGTGATGGGTGTGATCAACGTCACGCCCGATTCCTTCTCAGACGGCGGCAAGGCACTCGGTCCCGAAACCGCGCGCGACATCGCGATCGCGATGCAGGCGGCCGGGGCCGACATCATCGACATTGGAGCCGAATCAACGCGCCCTGGCGCCCCGCCGGTTGGCAGCGCTGAAGAGTTGTCCCGCCTCGAGCCGGTGCTGAAAGGGCTGGCCGGCCGCATCGGCATCCCGATCTCGATCGATACCTACAAAGCCGAGGTGGCAGCGGTGGCGCTTGATCTCGGCGCAGCCCTGGTCAACGACATCAGCGGGTTTGAGTTCGATCCGAAGCTGGGGCCGCTGGTGGCCGCTCGAGGGGTCCCCGCCATCCTGATGCATACTCGCGGACGTCCGCAGGATATGGCGGCAAACGCTGAATACGACGACGTGGTCGACGAGGTCATGGGGGAGCTGCGGAAGGCCGTGGCCCGTGCCACCGCCTATGGCGTGACGCCGGACCGGCTGATTCTCGACCCCGGCATTGGATTCGCCAAGCGTGCCGAGCACAGCCTGCGGGTGCTGTCCCATCTGGAACGGCTGGCAGAACTTGGCCTCCCGGTGCTGATTGGCCCCTCACGCAAGTCCTTCATGAGCGCCGCGACCGGCCCCCTTCCTTACGACGAGCGCGACTGGCCGACCGCCGCCGCGGTCACCGCCGCGATCCTGGGCGGCGCCCACATCGTGCGTGTCCATAACGTAGAGAAGATGGTCCATGTCGTGCGAGTTGCAGACGCCCTGAGGGCGGCGGGCTGATAGGATTCTTGCAGCCCGGATGAACCCGAACGAGCTGCTCGAGCGCTTTACAGAATTGCTGCGGCGTCCGCCAGTGACCTGGTGGGACATGCTCGACATTCTCGTCGTCGCGATCCTCATTTACGAGCTGCTGAAGCTCATTCGCGGGACGCGCGCGGTGCAGATTGCCGTCGGCATCGCGTCGATCATCGGCCTGTTCTACCTGTCGCGCGGCCTGCAGCTTGAAACCCTCAACTGGCTGATTCGTAACATCGTTGGCTACGTCGTGTTCGCGGTCATCGTGCTGTTGCAGGCCGACATCCGGCGCGCCCTGGTGCACCTCGGCCGCGGCAAGCTGTTCCGGCGCTTCGACCGCAAGGCCAGTGACGACGACACGGTTGAAGAGCTCGTGACCGCCGCGACGACCTTGTCGTCGAAGAAGACCGGCGCGATCGTGGTGATCGAGCGCTCGATCGGCTTGCGCAACCTGATCGAGAGTGGCATTCCGCTCGATGCGAGACTCACGTACGACCTGCTGGTCGCGATCTTCCAGCCGACATCGCCGCTGCACGACGGCGCCGTCATCGTGCAGGCTGATCGGGCCGCGGCGGCGGCGTGTTTCCTGCCGCTGACCACCAATCCTCGCCTCAACCGCGAACTCGGCTCGAGGCACCGTGCCGCGATTGGCGTCACCGAAGAGAATGACTCCGTTGCGATCGTGGTGTCGGAGGAGACCGGTCGTATTTCGATCGTGGAAGACGGCAACCTCGAGTACGACATCGATGCCGAACGCCTGCGCACGCGGTTGAAGTCCGTGGTTACCGTTCGCCGCGCGCGCAACACGCAGCGCCAGGCCGGATACTCTCTCAGCTGATGGCGTACCATCCTTTCCGCAACCTCGGGCTCAAGGGGCTCTCGACCCTGGTGGCGATCCTGCTGTGGCTGATCGTCGCGGGCGAGCGCGTGGTCGAGCGCGTGATGCGTGCGCCGGTCGAGTTCCAGAACCTGCCGGCGGGTCTCGAGCTGGTCGGAAACCCTCCGGACACCGTTGAAGTGCGGCTGCGCGGCTCGTCCGGGGCGTTGAGCCGCATGGCCGCCGGAGACATGGCGGCGGTGATCGACCTGGCTACGGCGCGTCCTGGCCGCCGGCTGTTTCACATCACGCAGAGCCATGTGAACGTGCCGTACGGCATCGACATCGTGCAGGTGGGTCCGTCAACGCTCACGATGGAGTTCGAGATCTCGGGCATCAGGCGCGTTACGGTCGAGCCGGATATCGACGGTCGTCCTGCGCCCGGATACGAGATCACCAAGGTGACCAGCGATCCGGAAACGGTTGAAGTCGCCGGGCCTGAAACCGCGTTGAAGCTCCTGCAAGCTGCGATCACCGAACCGGTGTCGGTCACTGATCAGACGCGCACGATCCGGGAAGTCGTCACCATCGGCGTGCCGGATTCGACCCTTCGCTTGCGGACCCCACAAACTGCGGTCGTTACGGTCACGATTGCCCCAAGACCACCCAAATGAAACTTTTCGGAACTGATGGAATTCGCGGGAAGGCGGGCAATGCTCCGCTGGTCCCTGAAACGGTCGCGCGCGTCGGCGCGGCGCTGGTCAAGACGTTTGACAGGGACCAGGGATCAGGCAGCGGGGATCAGGGCAAGCCGCACCGGTTCGTGATTGGCCGCGACACGCGCGAGTCCGGCACCTGGATCGAAAACGAACTCGCCCGCGGGCTGACCTCGGCTGGTGCGACCGTTGTCAGCGCGGGCGTGGTGCCCACGCCGGCGATTGCGTACCTCGCGCGCACGGAAGGCTTCGACGCCGGGATCGTGATCTCCGCATCGCACAACCCGTACGAAGACAACGGCATCAAGGTGTTCGGCGGATCGGGCACCAAGCTGACCGAGCAACTCGAGGCATCGGTCGAGGCGATGGTCGCCGATTCGTCGTGGAGCGTGCCGGCGCAGGCGGGCACGATCGACCGCGATCGTGGCGACCTCTGCGCGCATTACATCCAGCATCTCCTCGAGATCATGAAGAGCGCGGGTTCGCTCAAGGGCGCGCCGATCGTGGTTGATTGCGCCAACGGCGCCACGCAGCCGGTAGCGCCCGGACTGTTCAGCGATCTTGGGTTCGACGTGCAGGCAATCGGCATCGCGCCTAACGGCCGCAACATCAATCTCGACTGCGGCTCGACGCACCTGGACGGCCTGGCGAAGGCGGTGGTCGCGTCGAAGGCGCGGCTCGGCGTGGCGTTTGACGGCGATGGCGACCGCGCCTTGTTCGTCGACCATACCGGCAAGGTCGTGGATGGTGACGCGATCCTGTTGATGGGCGCGATCTACCTGAAGGACCGAGGCCGGCTCCCCGGATCAACGGTGGTAGCCACGGTGATGAGCAATATCGGTCTCGAGATCGCGTTGCGCGATCGAGGCATCGAGATGGTGCGCACCGCGGTCGGCGACAAGTACGTGATGGAAGAGATGGTGAAGCGAGGCTTCGCGCTGGGTGGCGAGCAGTCCGGCCACGTGATCTTCTCCGATCACCTGTTCACGGGCGATGGACTTGCGACCGCGCTCAACGTGTTGCGCATCATGGCCGACACCGGCAGGGAGCTTTCGGAACTGGCCTCGGCGCTGGTGACGTACCCGCAGGTGCTGGTGAACGTGCGCGTCAAGCAGCGCACCGACCTCAAGACGGTTCCCGAGATTGCCGAGACGATGACGCGTGTTGAACGGCGGCTTGAGGGCAACGGCCGCCTGCTGGTGCGGTATTCCGGCACCGAACCGCTGCTGCGCATCATGCTCGAAGGCAAGAACGACGTGGAGATTCGCGCGTGGGCGAATGAGATCGCCGACGTGGTCAAGGACAAGCTCGCGTGACGAAACTTTCGGTCAACGTCAACAAGGTGGCGACCGTGCGCAACTCGCGCGGCGGGCACCTGCCGTCGGTGATCGAGGCGGTGCGGACGTGCATCGACGCCGGCGCGCCCGGGATCACGGTGCATCCGCGCGCCGATGAGCGGCACATCACCACCGCTGACGTGCACGACATCGCCAACGAGCTTGCGCCGCTACGCGCCGCCAGGGGCTTGGCCAAGGGGCGCACGGTCGAATACAACATCGAGGGCGATCCGCGTCCGGGCTTCCTTGACCTGGTGCTGGCTGTGAAGCCCGATCAGTGCACCCTCGTGCCCGTGAAGCCAGGCGAGATCACCAGTGAGGCCGGCTGGCCCGTAGACACGCCGGCGCAGATGTTGTCCGGCGTGATTGGATCGATGCAGGGCGCCGGCATTCGCGTCAGCCTGTTCGTGGATCCGAAGCCTGAGGCGATCCAGTGGGCGAAGTCGATGGGCGCCGATCGGGTTGAGCTCTACACCGAGCCGTTCGCGCGAGCGTTCGAGCGCGGCCCCGATGCCGCTGAAGAAAGCTTCAGGACCTATGCGGATGCCGCCACGCTCGCGCATCAACTCGGTATCGGCGTCAATGCCGGCCACGATCTTGATCTCCGCAATCTGACGCTCTTCAAGAAGCTGCCGCACCTGGACGAGGTGTCGATCGGTCACGCGCTGATCAGCCGAGCCATTTTTGTCGGCCTCGGCCGCGTGGTGAAGGAATACATCGCGGCGTTGTCGGCGATCGTGCTGGCGGTGCTGTTGTCGGCACCGATCGCTGAAGCGGCCGGCCGTCCCGTCACGCTGCCCTCTGCTGACGGCGTGACGATCGCTGGCGAGTTCTACGAGGGCAGCGCGCGGCCGTCGCCGGCCGTGCTGCTGGTGCACATGCTGACGCGCAACAAGAGCGAGTGGGGCAGCCTGCCCGACCGCCTTCGCGAGCTCGGACTCACGGTGCTGACGATCGATCTGCGCGGCCACGGGCAGTCTTCGGGCTCCGCGCAGGATCTGCCGGCGATGACGCAGGACGTGCGCGCCGCCCTGCAGTGGTTGATCACGCGTCCCAACGTGCGCCCCGATGCGATGGCCGTTGTCGGCGCGTCGCTCGGCGCGACCCTGTCGCTGCTCGCCGCGGTCGACGTGCCGCAGGTGCGCGCGATCGGCCTGCTGTCGCCGTCGCTCGATTATCGCGGCCTGCGGACCGACGCCGGTCTGATCAAGCGCCTCGGCGCCCGGTCGCTCTGGATGGCGTCGAGCGCGGAGGATCCGCTGGCACTGCGAACCATGAAGGATTTCGCGGCCGAGCCCTCCGGCTCGCGCGAGCAACACGTCGCGACAGTAGTGGCCCACGGCACTTTGCTCCTGGATCGCGACGCTGAGATTGGCCGCACGCTGGTGGACTGGCTGCGCCGCACATTGTTATCCTGAGAATTCACACATGCGAGCGGATGCCATTGTTTTCGGAGTCGCCGGTGCCCTGTTCGGCATCATCGTTGGATGGGTGCTGGGGACCCAGCAAGCCGCGCGTACGGCGCGCGAAACAGCGCCGGTGACGCAGGCCGCGCCCGCGCAGCAACAGCAGCAGGCGGCAGCGCCAGCGCAAGCGGTGCCGGTGGACCCGGCGCGCGTGAAGGCGCTCGAGGAGACGGCGGGCAAGGACCCCAAGGATGTACAGGCGCGCATCCAGCTCGGCAACATGTTCTTTGACGCCGAGCAGTACCCGCAGGCGATCACCTGGTACGAGCAGGCGCTGGCGCTCAACCCGAGCGACACCAATGTGTCCACCGATCTGGGTGTGGCGTACTACTACACGAACCAGGCGGACCGCGCGCTGGCGCAGTTCGACCAGTCATTGAAGAACGACCCCAAACACGTGAAGACCCTGTTGAACGTCGGCATTGTCCGCGCGTTCGGCAAGCAGGATCTCGCTGGCGCAGGCAAGGCGTGGCAGGAGGTCGTTGACCTGTCGCCCGATTCACCTGAAGGCCAGGCGGCGAAGAAGGGTCTCGAAGGTATCAAGGCCGCACAGGCCAAGTAACCCATGGCACGTTTCATCCTCCTGCTCGTGCTCGCGATGGTCATCGCGCGAACCTTTTGGCGGTTCGTCGATGCGGTCGTGCGCGGCGCGGGCGGAGCGGCGCCGGGCGGCGGGCGCCGCACGAGTGGTCCGCCGGCATCAGTCAAGATGCAACAGTGCCCGGTGTGCGGGACTTACGTGGTCCCCGGCAAGGCGATCGAACTCGCCGCCGGCGGGACGCCCATCTACTTCGACACTGAGAAGTGCCGCGCTGAATACCAATCGCGATGAAGGCCGAAGAACAGGCACGCGCAGACATTGTTGAAGTCGGGCGGCGCCTGTGGGAGCGCGGGTTCGTCGCGTCCAACGACGGCAACATCAGCGTGCGGCTCGACGAACATCGCCTGATCACCACGCCGAAGAGCGTCTCGAAGGGGTTCATGACCCCGGACATGATGGTGATCACCGACCTCGAGGGCAAGAAGATCGCCGGTGAACGCGATCCATCGTCGGAGTTGAAGATGCACCTCGAGGTGTATCGCAATCGTCCCGATGCGCGGGCCGTGGTGCACGCGCATCCGCCCACGGCCACGGGATTCGCGGTGGCCGGCATCGCCCTCGATCGCGCGGTGCTCGCGGAAGTCATCACGACGCTCGGCAGCATCCCGATTGCCGAATACGCCACGCCGTCGACCGAAGAACTGCCGGCCGCGGTGCGGAAGTACGTCAAGGCGCACGACGGGCTGCTGCTGGCCAATCACGGCGCACTCGCGCTGGCCGGCGACGTGATGTCGGCCTACTACCGTATGGAGACGATCGAGCACTTCGCGAAGATCAGCCTCGTGGCCCGCCAGCTGGGACGCGAGCACGTGCTGTCGCGCGACGAAGTCGAGCGTCTGCAGGGGCTTCGCGGGATGTACGGGATTGCGTCACCCGCGCCGATTTGCACGGACGACGACGTCAAGACGACGGGCGGGCAGCTGGATTGCCAGGTCGTCAAGGCGCCCGACTCGGAAGAACGGCTGGTACCGCAGCGGTTGCTGGAGTCTCCAGAGGGCGGCGTAGACGGGGAAATTCGGCTAACATACCGCGAGCTAACGGCATTAATAGAAGATGCCATCCGGGCATTGAAATAGGTCTTGAGGCCTGACGTCTTAAGGTCTTGAACACACTGGAGCAGGTAAATGGGTGAAGCACTAGGCTTGGTCGAAACCAAAGGACTGGTCGCGATGATCGAAGCGGCCGACGCCATGGTGAAGGCTGCCAAGGTGACGCTGGTCGGTTGGGAAAAGATCGGCGCGGGATATGTGACGGCAGTGGTGCGTGGCGATGTGGCGGCCGTGAAGGCTGCGACGGACGCCGGCGCCGCCGCGGCGCGCCGTGTCGGCGAACTGGTGTCGGTGCACGTGATTCCGCGCCCGCACGCCAACCTCGAAGACGTTCTGCCGATCGGCAAAGCGAACCCGAAGGGCTAATGCTCCTCGCCCGTATCGTCGGGACGGTCGTCGCGACGAGAAAAGATCCGCGGCTGGTCAGCACGAAATTGTTGCTGGCCCGCCCGATCGATCCCAAAGGCAAAGCCGAAGGCAACTACCTCGTGGCGATCGACACGGTCGACGCCGGCGTTGGCGAGACCGTGCTCATTGTCAGCGGCAGTTCGGCGCGCTTGGCCTCCGGCCTGAAGGACACGCCGGTCGACGCCGCGATCGTCGGCATCATCGATTCGGTTGACGTGACCGAGTAACGCCATGCAAATGGCCAGGGTCATCGGCGACGTCGTCGCCACCATCAAGGATTCCAGCTTCAACAGCATCAAGCTGCTGCTCGTGCAGCCATTCGGCGCCGACGGCAAGGACGTCGGGCGGCCGCTGGTGGCGGTGGATTCCGTTGGCGCCGGTGTTGGCGAGAAAGTGTTCTTCGTGCGCGGGAAGGAAGCGAGCTTCCCGTGGCACCCGGTCGAGGTTCCGGCGGATGCCGGCATTGTCGGCATCATCGATCACTTTGACGTGCCGTCACCGGCCAAGGCATCCACCCTGGCGAAGGCTCCGGTGGACAAGTGATTCTGGCGCGCGTGGTAGGAACCGTCGTGTCGACGCAGAAGCGACCGCAGTTTGAGGGCTCAAAGCTCCTGCTGGTGCAGCCGGAGACGCCGCAGGGGGAAGCGAAGGGCGCGACACTGCTGGCGATCGACTCAGTCGGCGCGGGCGTCAACGAACGCGTGATCGTCGTGCTCGAGGGGCGTGCGGCGCAGGAAGCACTGGGCAAGAAGCTCGCCCCGGTCGACGCCGCGATCATCGGCATTGTCGATCAACTGGAATGCGTGGAATGAACGACGATCAACTGCGCGGGCTGATTCGTGCGGCGATCCAGAAGCATATGGGTGCGGCCGCGCCGGTGGCGACTGCCCGCCTGAAAGCGGACGTTGCGGGTGGGGCACCTGTACCGCCACCGCTGTCGCTCAGCTTCTCTCAATACCAACTGCAGCGAGCCGACGGCGACACGATGTGCATCGTGGAGCCAGCGGTGCAATGCAACCATTGCGGTTTCTGTAAGTGCCACGGACATTAGTCACCCGAAAACTCCCGTCATCCGTCATCGCCAGGCTCGAGTCAGCCAGCGATGTCGACCTCTATGTTGGCAGTGCTGCCATCTCGCGAGATGAGCTGTTGCAGCGCGTCAGGGGCGTCGACGCCATCGTGTGTTTGCTGACGGACACCATTGACGCCGCGGTGCTCGACGCCGCCGGTCCGCAGCTGAAGATCGTGGCCAACGTCGCGGTGGGGTACAACAACATTGACGTACCGGCCTGCCGCGCGCGTGGCATTACCGTGACCAACACGCCGGACGTCCTGACCAACGCCTGCGCGGATTTCACCTGGGGCCTGATCCTCGCGGTGACCCGGCGCCTTGGTGAAGGTGAGCGCGTTGTCCGCGCCGGCAAGTGGGGCGGGTGGGCGCTCGACTACATGCTCGGCATGGAGCTGCGCGGTAAGCAGCTCGGTCTCGTCGGGGTGGGCCGGATCGGCAAGGCCGTTGCGGACAAGGCCCCGGCGTTCGGCATGAGTGTCGCCTACACCGCGCGCCGCGAGGCTGACATCGCCGGCGCCACGCAGATGCCGCTCGATCGCCTGCTCGCGACGTCAGATATCGTCTCGCTGCATTGCCCGATGACGCCGGAGACGAAGCACCTGATCGACCAGAAGGCGCTGACGCGGATGAAGCGTACCGCCTATCTGATCAACACCTCGCGGGGTCCGGTCGTGGACGAGGCCGCGCTCGCATGGGCGTTGAAGGAACGCCTGATCGCCGGCGCCGCCCTCGACGTCTACGAGAAAGAGCCCGAGATTCACGCGGCGTTGTTTGCGCTCGAGAACGTGCTCTTGATCCCGCACCTGGCAAGCGCGACGACCGAAACGCGAACCGCGATGGCCGACCTCGCGGTCACTAACGCCATTGCGGTCTTGAATGGGCAGCCGCCGGTTACTCCCGTCCCGTAACAACGCCGCGACGCCGGCGGTCGACGCGCGAAAGCAGATCGACGCCGTGATGCGGACGTTGTCGCGGGCGATCAGCGGGCTCGAACTCCCGGCCGTTGAGAAGATTTCCGAGAGCCAGAAGAAGGATCCGTTCCAGATCCTGATCTCAACGCTGCTGTCGGCGCGAACCCAGGACGCGACAACACTGGCGGCATCGACGCGCCTCTTTTCAAAGGCGCACACGCCTCAGGCGGTCGCGAATCTGACCGTCAAGCAGATCGAGAAGCTGATCTTCCCCGTGGGCTTCTATCGCACCAAGGCCGTGCACGTGCGCGCAGCCGCGAAGATGGTGATCGAGCGGTTCGGCGGCAAGGTCCCGGACACGCTCGAGGCGATGGTGACGCTGCCAGGTGTCGGCCGGAAGACTGCCAACCTGGTGATGATCCTGGCGTTCCAGAGCGATCAGAACATCTGTGTCGACATTCATGTGCACCGCATCTCAAACCGCCTGGGATGGGTGCGGACGCGAACGCCGGAAGAAACCGAGATGGCGCTCTACCGCGCGATGGATCAGCGATGGTGGCCGCTGGTGAATCAGTATCTCGTGACGTGGGGACAGAATGTGTGCCGGCCGGTGTACCCTCGATGTCAGTCGTGCGTGCTGATCACCAAGTGCCGGCGAGTGGGAGTGTCATGAAGCCAAGTCCGATGTTGTTGTCTCTGGCGTTTGCGTTCGTGTTGTCGGCGAGCAGCGCGGCCCTTGCGCAGGACAAGTTGTCGCCGGGCGCCGGGCCATCCATCGTCGTGGTCGAGACCGAGAAGGGCACCTTCGAGTTCGAGACCTACCCGAACGAAGCGCCGAAAACCGTGGCGCACATCCTTGGCCTGATCGAGAAGCGCTTCTACAACGGCCAGCGCGTGCATCGCCAGGTGCCGGGTTTCGTGATGCAGTTCGGCGATCAGCAGACGCGGGACATGACGAAGGAGAAGATGTGGGGACGCATCGATGGTCCCAAGGTCGGCGTCGCCGAGTTCTCGAAGGTGCGCACGCACGTGCGTGGCGCGGTGGCGCTGGCGCACAACGGCGACGCGTCGAAGGCCGACACGCAGATGTACGTGACGCTCGCGAATACGCCGCGCCTTGACCTGCGCTACGTGGTGTTCGGCAAGGTGATCTCTGGAATGGATGTCGTCGACAAGCTGAAGTACGCCGACCGCATAGTCAGAGTAACCGTGCGCGCGGCAAAGTAGGCACGATGCCGGCGAGATCAGGAAACCGCTCGACCAACTCTGCCGGCATCCGCTTGGTCAGGGGCTCGTCGAGCATCTGCTTCAGCGTAACGGCGTTGGCGATCGATTGCGCGGAGAAGTGGTTGTTGAGGAACAGGTAGGCCTTCTTGATCGTCGCGCGGATGTTGCGGACGGCAGCGGCGATCGGCTGCAGTTCTGCCTTCGAATACAAGTAGTTGTAGCGATCCTCGGACTCGGCGTGGTCCCACCATTGCGCGGCATTCCGTCCGTGCAGCCGAAGGTAATAGAAGTCTGCCTTTCCCGCGGCCAGATCCTGGCGGATCGACGACGAGAACTTCGGTTCGTCGATCTGTACCCACGCCGCACGATTCGCATCGAGCAGTTGCGACGTCTCTGTCGCGTCACTCCACGAGCGATGCCGCAGTTCGATCGCCAGCTGGTAGCCGTCGAACGTCTTCATCAGCCATTCGATATAGGCGACGGCTTCAGGCGTGCGCTGGAAGCTCGCGGGAAACTGCACGAGGACTGGACCGAGCTTGCCAGCCGCGGCGAGCGGGTCGATGCCGCCCTTGAACGCGTCAACGTCCGCCTGCGTGATGGGACCCGGATCGACAGACAGGGCAGGGTGCGTGAACTTCTGGAACATCTTCACCGCGAACTCGAAGTCCGCTGGCGTGCGCTTCGCCCAGCCCAGCGTCACGTTGGCGCGCGGCTGGCCGTAGAAGGTGCTGTTCACCTCGACGGCATTGAATCGCTCCGCATAGAAGCTCAGTTCGTCGAAGCCGCGCTGGCGATCTTCCGGAAGCGGATAAAAGATGCCGTTCCACGTGCCTTTGCCGGCGGGATAGTTCCAGCCCGAGGTTCCGATTCGCAGCGGCACAGGATTAAGATAATAAGTTGCAGTGCTGACGATAAACGAGATCTTCCACTCGATTCAGGGCGAATCGACCTACGCGGGCCGGCCGTGCGTCTTCGTGCGGCTGACGGCCTGCGACTTGCGCTGCCGCTGGTGCGACACCCCGTACGCGTTTCACGAGGGCCGCAAGATGAGTGTCGACGAGGTGATCGCAGACGTGGAAGCGCGCGGCTGCCCAACCGTCGAGGTCACCGGAGGTGAGCCGCTGCTCCAGCCCGACGTGTATCCACTGATGCAGCGGCTGCTGGATGCCGGGAAGACCGTGTTGATCGAAACCGGTGGCCACCGCAGCATCGAGCAGGTCCCCGCGGGCGTGATTCGCATCGTCGACATCAAGTGCCCGGGATCGGGCGAAGCTGAAAAAAACGACTGGGAGAATCTCCAGCGGCTGACCGCGCGTGATGAAGTGAAGTTCGTGATCGCCGATCGGGACGACTACGAATACGCGCGCGGCATCATCCAGCGCGAGCAGTTGCCGGAGAAGGTCAACGCCGTCCTGTTCTCGCCGGTTCACGGTGAGCTCGACGCGAAGCTGCTGTCCGAGTGGGTGATCGCCGATCGCCTCGACGTGCGGGTGCAACTGCAAATGCACAAGTACATCTGGAGTCCGACCACCCGTGGGGTCTGACGTGAGCCGGGCGCCGAGATCCGGGAGCCGCGCCGTGGTGTTGCTCAGTGGCGGGCTGGATTCGTACACCGCTGCGGCCGTGGCGAAGCGTGAGGGCTTCGAACTGAATGCGCTGAGCTTCAACTATGGACAGCGGCACGTGCGCGAACTCGACGCCTCGCGTGCGGTGGCGGCGTCGCTTTGCGTGGCGCGACACCTTGAACTCGACCTCGACCTGACCCGCATTGGCGGCTCCTCGCTGACGTCGTCCCAGATCGACGTTCCGAAGGATCAGCCGATCGATCCGAACGTGATCCCGAGCACCTACGTGCCGGCGCGCAATACGATTTTCCTGTCGATTGCGATGGGATGGGCCGAGGTGCTTGAAGCGTCGGACATCTTCATTGGCGTCAACGCCCTCGACTATTCCGGCTACCCCGACTGCCGGCCCGAATTCATCCGCGCGTTCGAGCAGATGGCGAGGCTGGCGACGAAGGCGGGTGTTGAAGGACGGCCGCTGACGATCCACACTCCGCTGCTCGAACTGTCGAAAGCGGATATCGTGCGCCTGGGCCTGTCGCTTGGTCTCGACTACGGCCTGACTCATAGCTGCTACGATCCGACTCCCGGCGGCGGCCCGTGCGGGCACTGCGACAGCTGCCGGCTGCGGGCGGCAGGATTTGCAGACGCTGGTGCGACCGACCCGCTGCTTCGGCCGCGCGGCCCTTCGACGCCGCTCAGGGCGGACTGATACCATTCGGGCGGAGCTCTCCACCACTTGGCTCAACCGATCCGCCGCCAGCTCCTTCTCGTCATTGCGGTCCTCACGGTCGTGGTCTACGCCGCGATCGCGGCGGGCGCCCGGCAGACCTACTCTGAACACGTCCGTCAACTGACGGCCGAGACGCGGACCATGGCGTCGACCGTGGTCGTCTATGTGAACCAGAACCTGGCGACTGCAGATGCGGTGGCGAGCACGGTGTCGCGCCACCCCGCGATGCGTGCCGTCGATCCCGTCGCGGCGGTCGAGGTGCTTGCGCCGCTCGTGAGTGGCGCCGGTTTGCTGCACAACGCACTTCTCGCGAATGAGGAGGGGCGGACGATCGCCTGGGCTCGCCCTCCAGACCCCACCGTCGAAGGCACGCTGGATCCTGCGTGGCTGAAGCTGATCGTCACCACCGGCAAGTCCCTCGTCAGCCCGATGCTCGGTGGCCCCGGCAACAAGGGACACGCGATCGTGCTCGGCTACCCGATCACCTCGGAAGGCAAGGTCGTTGGCGCGATAGGTTTATCGGTTCACCTGGAAGCACTCGAGCGCGTGCTCGCATCGATTCCGCTCCCCCCGGGCTCGGTCGTCACGCTGACCGACCAGGCGAGCGTCGTCGTCGCCCGGAGCCTCGATGCGGCGCAGTACGTGGGTCGCGCGGTCGTGCCTGCCGATCAGGCGCGCAACCCGTTCGACATCCCGCCGTCGGCGATCCTCACCGGCATCGACGGCGTCGAGCGCGTGTTTGGCAACAGCGTGGTTGAGCGCGGCCCGTGGCTCGCGAGCGTCGGCATTCCGGTTTCGGTGGCGCTCACCAGGACGATGCCGATCTTCCAGCGGAACTTCGGGATCTCGATCGCGACGACGATCATCGTGCTGGCGGTGACCTGGATCCTGGCCAGGATCTGGATGAAGTCCTTCGACCATCTGGACGAGACTGCACGGCGCGTCAGCCGCGGTGACCTGTCACCACTGCAGACGAAGCCGATGCCCATCGCCGAACTCGAGCGGTTGCAGCAGACGGTTGGCAGCATGATCACCAGCCTGCAGCGCGCCCGGGAGTCAATCGCGGCGCAGGTGGACGACGAGCGACGGATGCGCGAAGAGCTGCAGTCGTTGCAGCAGCAGGTCATTCGCCAGGAGCGCCTGGCGGCGATCGGCGTGCTGGTCTCCGGCGTCGCACACGAGTTGAACAATCCGCTCCAGGCGATCCTCGGTTTTTCCGAACTGCTGCAGATGCAGAAGGGCATGCCGGAGCAGGCCAAGGCTGACCTGACGCTGATTCAAAAGGAAAGCGCACGCGCCAGCGCGATCATCCGCAACCTGTCCCGGTTCGGACGGCAGATGTCCGAGCCCACGCCGGTGCGACTGCGCGACGTGGTCGCGTCGGTCATGGAGCTGCGTCAGCGCAAGCTCGAGGAGTTGAACATTGCCGTCGAAGTCGACGAGCGGTCGCATTCGTTCGTGATGGCGATCTTCACCGAGCTGCAGCAGGTGGTGTTGAACTTTGCGATCAACGCCGAGCAGGCGATCGTGCACGCGAACGCCGCGGAGCGCCGGGTCACCGTGCGCACCGGCGATCGCGACGGTTGGGCGTGGATCGAAGTCGAGGACTCGGGACCGGGTGTCGCGCCTGAACACGAGGCCAAGCTCTTTCAACCGTTCTACACGACGAAGCCCGTCGGCGAAGGCACCGGCCTTGGCCTGTCGGTGAGTTACGACATTATCCGCTCGCACAACGGTCGCATCGGCTATCGCCGCGGCGCCGCTGGCGGCGCGGTGTTCTATTTCGAGTTGCCGGTCGTGCCGGCCTCACAGCTGGACGCATGACGAATCGCATCTACTACACCGAACCGTACCGCCGCTCCTTTGACGCAACGGTCGTCAGCGCCGATCCGGTGGACGGCCGCCTGCATGTCACGCTCGACCAGACATCGTTCTATCCCACGTCTGGCGGACAACCGTTCGACACCGGCACGCTCGGCGGCGCCGCCGTGACCGACGTCATCGATCGCGAAGACGGCACCGTCGCGCACGTCGTCAGCGGCACGCTCACGCCTGGCGAGGTGGTGTCAGGCGAAATCGACTGGGACCGCCGCTTTGACCACATGCAGCAGCACACCGGCCAGCACGTGTTGTCGGCGGCGTTCGATCGTCTATTCGGGGTCCGGACCGAGAGCTTTCACATGGGCCAACTGTCTGCGACGATCGACCTCGCGCGCGAAGTGTCGGCGAGCGAGATCGAGAAAGCCGAGCAGGACGCCAATCGCATCGTGTGGGAGGATCGGCCGGTCACGATTCGCTTTGCCACGGCGGCAGAAGCCTCGGCGATGGGCATGCGCAAGGAGTCGGCGCGCACCGGTACGCTGCGGCTGATCGACGTCCAGGAGTACGACCTGTCTGCATGCGGTGGTACGCACGTCGAGCGGACAGGCGCGATCGGCATCATCGCGATTGGCAGCGTGGAGAAATTCAAGGGGGGCAGCCGCGTGGAGTTTCTCTGCGGTGGCCGCGCACTCCAGCGCTTCAAAGCCTGGCGCGGTGCGCTGGCGGCGATGCAGAAGCACCTGTCTGTGCCGCCGATCGACATGGCCGCGTCGATCGAACGCCTGCAGGAAGACGCGAAGGCCGTGCAGCGCACGCTGCGGGGATTCCAGGAGAAGCTGGCTTCTCATGAAGCGGCAGCGCTGGTCGAACGCTCAGCCGGCAAGCGGTTTGTCGCTGAAGCGATCGACGGATGGGACGCCCAAGGCATCAAGGCGATCGCCGTTGCCGCGGCCGCTGCTCGACCGGATTTGGCCATCGCGCTCTTCACCACGAACACTCCGCCGCAGGTTGTCGTGGCGAGAGGCACGCAGTCATCGATCGACGCCGGTGCTGTGCTGAAGGGACTTGCCGCGCAGTATGGCGGCAAGGGCGGCGGCAAGCCCGACCTCGCACAGGGTGGAGGGTTGAGCGGACTCACCGCCGACTTGATCGCGTTCCTACTTCGGAGCCATTCGTAACGCGCCGTCGAGGCGAATCACCTCGCCGTTGAGCATCTCGTTCTCGAGAATGTGACGGACGAGCGAGCCGTATTCAGCGGGCCGGCCCAGTCGAGACGGGAACGGCACCTGCTGCCCGAGCGACACACGCGCCGGCTCCGGCAAGCCTGCCAGAAGCGGCGTGTCGAAGATTCCAGGAGCAATCGTCACGACGCGGATGCCAATCGACGCGAACTCGCGCGCGATCGGCAGCGTCATGCCGACAATGCCGCCCTTCGAGGCCGCGTAGGCGGGCTGGCCGATCTGCCCATCGAACGCCGCAATCGACGCGGTGTTGATGATCACGCCGCGTTCGCCCGAGGCCTGTGGCTGATTCTGTGAAATCACCGCGGCGGCAAGGCGGATCACGTTGAACGATCCGACGAGGTTGATCTTGATCGTCTTCTCGAAGAGGTCGAGGGCGTGCGGACCGTTGCGGCCGAGCACCTTCGCGGCAGGTCCGATGCCCGCGGCGTTCAAGGCGCCGTGCAGGCCCCCGAATGACGACACCGCGAGATCCACCGCGGCCTTAACCTGCTCTTCGCTCGTCACATCCGCCTGCGCGAACCGGGCCCTGGCGCCCAGCGCCGCCTCAGCCGCCTTGCCGGTCTCGGCGTTGACGTCAAGAATGACGACGTTTCCACCAGCGGCGAGGATGGCTTCGGCGCTGGCGCGCCCGAGGCCCGAGGCGCCGCCGGTAACTATGAAGGTCTGTCCAGCTATCTGCATAACATCTGATTCTAGCCGGGAAGGATCGGTGCCGGGGCTCCATGGCGGCTGGCGGGGATAAGATAAGAAATTCATGAACTACGACAAGCACTACTACGACGGGGCCTGGCAGACTTCGACCGGGACCGAGACGATCGCCGTGATTTCATCGGCGACCGAACAAGAGTTCGCGCGCGTGCCTCGCGGCACGGCGGTGGATGTCGACCGTGCCGTCAAGGCGGCCCGGGTCGCGTTCGAGAGCTGGAGCCGCCTGACCGTCGAAGAGCGCGCGCAGTGGCTCGAGAAGCTGGCGGCGGCGATGAAGACGCGCGTGCCGCAGATCGCCGAAGCCATCGCGCATGAAGTTGGCACGGCGATCGGATTCGCGACCAAGGTGCAGGCTGAGTTCCCGATCATGATGATCGGGATGAACGCCAACTTCATCCGCGAAGCCAGGCTCGAAGAGGAGCTTGGCAATTCACTCGTCATCAAGGAACCGATCGGTGTCGTCGGTTGTGTCACGCCGTGGAACTATCCGCTGCACCAAGTGGTGTGCAAGATCGCGCCCGGACTGGCAGCCGGTTGCACGTTGGTGCTGAAGCCTGCGGAGATGGCACCGCTGAGCGCTTTCATGCTCGCCGAGGCCGCCCACGAGATCGGCCTGCCGAAGGGCGTGCTGAACATCGTTTCTGGATCTGGCCGCGTTGTTGGGGAAGCGATCGTCGCGCACCCTGACGTCGACATGGTCAGCTTCACCGGTTCGCTGCAAGCGGGTCGCCGGATCGCTTCGGTCGCCGGCGACGGCATCAAGAAGGTCTGCCTTGAACTGGGTGGCAAGTCGGCGTTCGTGGTGCTGGACGACGCGCCGTTCGACAAGGCGATCCCGGCCGGCGTGAACAACTGCATGCAGAATTCCGGACAGACCTGCTCCGCGTGGACGCGAATGCTGGTGCCGCGCTCCAGGCACGACGAGGCGGTCGAGATAGCAAAGGCGCAGCTTGCGAAGTTGACGATGGGCGATCCGTTTGACAAGAACACACGGCTCGGGCCGCTGGCCTCTGCGTCGCAGCGCGATTCCGTGCTCGCCTACATCGACCAGGGCAGGAAGGAAGGCGCCACGCTCGTTGCCGGTGGCGGCCGGCCGTCGAACCTGCCCACAGGGTTCTTCGTCGAGCCGACGATCTTCGCGAATGTCAGCAACTCGATGGCGATCGCGCAGGAGGAGATCTTCGGGCCGGTGCTGTCGATCATTCCGTACGACTCCGAAGCGGATGCGGTCACCATCGCCAATGATTCGGCCTACGGGCTTGCCGGCGGGGTGTGGGCCGGAACGCCGGAGCGCGCGCTCGGTGTGGCCCGGCAGTTGCGCACCGGGCAGGTGGACATCAACGGCGGGCGCTTCAACGCGCTGGCGCCATTTGGCGGCTACAAGAAGTCCGGCATCGGCCGGGAAATTGGTCCGCTCGCGGTCGAGGAGTTCTTCCAGCTGAAATCAATTCAGCGATAACCTGTAGCGCATCCATGCTTGCCTTTTTTGCAGGCCTCGCTGCCGGCCTACTGCACGTCTTCGCGGGCCCCGATCATCTCGCGGCCGTTGCGCCGCTCGCTGTCGACGAGGGCGAGCAGCCGCGGTGGCGCGTCGGACTGCAGTGGGGCGTCGGTCACACCGCGGGCGTCGTCTCGATCGCGCTGCTGTTGTTGCTGGTCAAAGAACAATTGCCGCTTGACCTGATCTCTGCCTACAGCGAACGGCTCGTCGGCATGGCGCTGGTTGCGGTCGGCTCCTGGGGTATCTGGCGGGCACGGCATGCGGCGTTGCCATCGCATTCGCACACCGGCGCGTCGTTTGCGATGGGGACGATTCACGGTCTCGCCGGTAGTTCGCACCTGTTTGGCGTGTTGCCCGCGCTGGCATTTTCGACCCGCGGCGAGTCGGCGTTGTATCTTGCGGGCTTCGGTGCCGGGGCGATTGCCGGTATGTCAATATTTGCCGCAGGCATGGGCCTGTTGTCAGTGAAACTCGTTCGCTCCAGCCGGCTGCGTTGCAGCAGCCTGCTCTATGCCTCTTCTGCCGCCGCGCTCGTGATCGGCGGGGTCTGGCTCGTAGGCCATTGAACAAGATTCCAGGCATCCTCGCCTCGTTCGTCGTCATGCTCGCGGGCTTCTGGCTCGCGGACCGTCTCGGCCAGCAGATTCTCGCGGCGCAGGGGTTGACCGGCAGCAGTCCGATTTCAGGAGTCCCGGTCGCCATCGTGCTGGGGTTGTTGCTGCGCAACACCCTGCCGTTGCCTGCGTCGCTCAGTCCCGGCCTCAAGTTCGCGACGACGACGATTCTTCGCGCCGGCATTGTGCTGGTCGGTATTCGACTGAGCCTGTTTGATGTCTTGAAGCTCGGCGTGGCCGGCCTGCCTGTGGTCATTGCCGCCATTGCCACGGGTCTGTTGTTCGTGACCTGGTTCAACAAGAAGCTTGGACTGCCGCCGCGACTCGGCACCCTGATCGCCGCGGGCACGAGCATCTGCGGCGTGACCGCGATCGTATCGACGGCGCCGGCGATTGAAGCCGACGAGCGCGAAGTCGCGTATGCCGTGGCCAACGTCGTGGCGTTCGGGCTGTTCGGGATGCTGACGTATCCCTACCTCGCGCACGCGTTCCTGCCTTCATCCGAAACGATCGGCCTGTTCCTCGGGACGGCGGTACACGACACGTCACAGGTGGTTGGAGCCGCACTCACCTATAAGCAGGTTTACGGCGACGACATTGTGCTGCGGGTGGCGACCGTGACCAAGCTCACGCGCAACATCTTCCTCGCGGTCGTGATTCCCATCCTGACGTGGATGCATGTCAAAGGTGCGCAGGGGGCACAGGGTGCGCAAGGTGCGCAAGCTGCCGGGTTCATGAAGTACGTGCCCGGGTTCGTGATCGGGTTCCTGGCGATGGCGGTCGTGCGTTCGCTAGGTGACTGGACGCTGGCGAACAATGGCGCCGCGCTTGGAGTCTGGGATGCTGCCCAATGGGGAGCGCTGACGAAGTCGCTCGGCGACTACTGGGCGTCGCAGTTCCTGCTGGGCACCGCGATGGCGGCGGTAGGCCTGAATACCAACTTTGCGGTCTTCAAGGGTGTCGGACTGAAGCCATTCGCGGTCGGAATGGCCGGCGCGCTCGTCGTTGGCGCCGTCGGCATGATCATGGCGCTACTGCTCGGTCGATTCGTTCACCTGTAATTCACCAGGCGCAAGAGCGCTTCGTCCATCGTGGCGTCGATTCGCGAACCCGGGACGCGGAAGCCGGTGGCCATGAACGCGAACACCAGCGGTTCATTGTCCGCAGTCATGACATATCCTGCCAGCGATCTCACGTTCGACATCGAACCGGTCTTGGCCCAGACGCGTTCGGCGGCTGGCGAATTCTTCAGACGGTTGGCCAGAAACCCGCTGACCGCGGACTGTGGCAACGCCGACCGGAACGGCTCGCGGTGCTTCGGGTCCTTCCACATCTGCGTCAGCACGCCGACCAGCGCATCCGGCGCGAGGTAGTCGTTGCGCGACAGGCCGGAGCCGTCACGAGTCACGTAGAGGTCGCTGGTCACGCCCCACTGGCCGAGGGTTTCGCGAACGCTGCCGAGCGAGCCCGACGCCGTCGCCTCAGCTCCACTCGGGGCGACCGAGTAGAGAAACGTCTCAGCGTACTGGTTGCGACTCCACTTCAAGCACACATCGATCATCGCGCCAATCGTCGGCGACCGATCCTCGAGCAGCACCGACGCCCTCGCGTAATCCGGCTTGACCCTCGCATCATCGATATCCAGCGACGATCCGCCAACGAAGATCCCGTTGCGCGCGAGCGCCTCGCGAAGCGCGTTGAGGTAGAGCACGGTCGGATTCGGAGCGGCCGCGTACTCGGTGATGGCCTGCGCGCCGACAGCCATTTGGCCGCTGACCGTCAGCAGATTCGATCCTGGCAGGCGATACAGGGTGACGCGGCTCGGTTGTCCTTCGGCGACGGTAGTGACCGCGTGACTCAGGACGATGCCGCTGCCAGGAGGCGAGACGCTGATGATGGCGCGATCGCCGGCGGCCTGTCCCGGGCCGATCATCAACTCGATCTGGTTCTCGTTGTATTGCAAGGCACCAACAGCAGCGCCGTAGCCGGTGACCAGGTCATCCCATGCCCAGCCAACACCCCAGCCCGGCTCCGCAAACGCGTTGTCGTCGCCAATCAACTGGCCACCAACGCGCCGCAGACCCCTTGCATACAGCTCCTTCGCCCAGGCATCGAACGCGCCCCACCGATCGGGTTGACGAGGGTTGATCGTCGGATCACCGTTCGACACGACGACCAGGTCGCCGTCGAGATCTCCACCCGACATCTGGCCGGTGGCGTAGATCTTCGTGGTGTAGCGATAGTCCCAGCCCAGGCGCTCGGCCGCGACCGCGGTGGTAATGATTTTCTGGGTTGAGGCCGGCGTCTGCAGCCGCGCCGGGTTGTGGCTGTAAATCACCTCGCCGGTCTTCAGCGAGCGCACTGCCACACCCCAGAAGGAGTGATCGATGGCTGGGTCGCTGAAGATGGCGGCGAGATCACGCTGGATGGCCGTGCGTGACGGCGCGGCTCCCGATGGAGCCGCCACCGTGGGCGTCGCCTTCGCGGCGCAACCGCTCAATGCGCAGGCGAGCGTGACGATGGTGACGACGCTCGCCCGCGTCATCATTTCCTGGCGTCCGCAGAGGGCGCCGGTCCTGCTTCCTTGGGCATCACTGCGACGTCAAAGGCGCGCAGGGCCACCGCCAACGACGCGATGTTGACCTTCGCGATGCCGGTCTCGCCGTCGCGCAACGCGAAGGCATCGTCGCCGCCCTGGCCGAATCGCACGCGCTCGAACTTGCCCGCATCGAAACTGGCGCTGACGATCAGTGCCGGCTTGTCGATGCCGGTTTTCGCGGCCGACGCGACGAAGCTTTCCGCCCTGATCGCCACCAGCTTGTTGAGCAGGTCGTCCATCGTGGCCTGGTCGACGACGTGGCTGGCGCCGCCGACACGCGTCACCCTCCACGACTCCGGATCGCTCGGCGTTGCCGGCTTCTGCTTCTCGAACTCGTAGGTCTTGGGCCCGCCGGGCGCGTCAAGCACGGCGCGGAGCTTGTCGAGATAGAACGGACGGAATTCGAAGACTTCCTTCTTGCGGTAGTCATCGAAGTTCTTGTTCAGATCGGTCTGCAGCGTCGTGTCGACGGTGAAGACCAGCGACCGCGCCGGATCGCGCGCGTACATCGCGTCGCCCTCCGTCGAACCGACTTCGAGCACGGTCTTGTCGGTGCCACCGCCGACGGTGACCGTCATTGACGGCTTGTCGAGACCGTACTTCGCGAGTTCCTTGTCGCCACCTTCGATCAGCCGTGACATGTTGGCCGACGAGAGGCGGGTGATGAACCCTTCGACCGAGGCAAAGTCGCTGCGCGACGGGACGGGCTTGACCACTTTCCAGTCGCTGCCGGTGCGCGTGAGCTCCATCGAGTTCGAGCCCCTGGTGAGCACCAGTGAGTCGGCCTTGTCACGGTCGAACTTCAGGATCTTCTTGTCGCGAAGATCGAATGGCGTGCGCGTGAAGCTGCTTTCCTGGAACGCCGCCACGAGGAACACGCGCTTCTCGTCATTCTTCATCGCGTAGATCTCGCCCTGGGTGGCGTTCTTGTTGCCCAGTTTCAACGTGCCGGCCTCGCCGCTTTCCGTCTTGAATGCGACGATGATGTTCGGGTTGGCCAGTCCGAACTGCGCCAGGTCCGAGGGGGTCTCGGTAATGACGCGAACGATCTCGACGTTGCTGAGCGCGGTGGTAACGCCGATCGCTTCGGGCGGGTCCGCGTCGACCTGCACCGGCTCAAACAGCTTCCAGCCGGCGTTGTCCTTCTTCAACAGCGCCGAGTCCGCCTGGTAGGAGATGCGCAGCTCGTTGATCTTGTCAGCCTCAACGGTGAACACCTTACCGATCGACGCCGGGCTGCCCTCGGGCCTTGCCGCCGGCTGCTTCGAGTCGACGAAGTAGATGTAGCCGCCAAGCCCCGCCAGGACAACGACGAGGAGCAGTGTCGAGGTCAGCCGCCCCATATCAGCGCCGCTTCCACCACGTGTAGACGCCGGTGGCGAACACGAGGCCAGGAATGATGAACAGCACCAGGATCATGATGCGGCTTTGCTGATCGGCGGTGAGCGTCAACCGGCGATCTTCAGGCTGGCGCGGCCGCACCGCAATCAGGTTCTCCTGTTGCGACAGCCAGTTCATCGTGTTCATGAAGAAGTCGCGGTTGCCCGCGATGCCGATCGCGATGTTCGACGAGAAGTCCGCGTCACCGATGGCGACGATGCGGGTCTCGGGCTTGCGCTCGGAATCCGGCGTCGCCGGTGTGCCATTGCCGGCCGGAGGCGGCGGAGTCACCGTCGCCGGCGCTGATACGACGGACGCCAGCGTCAGCGGCCCCTGCTTGTCGCCCTTGTCGGCGTTGAATTCCACCTGCGCCTTCGCCTGCGAAAGTCCGGCGACGTCCGCCTCCGACCAGCTTTGCGGGCTGGTGCTCACCAGCGGCTGCGCTGTGTGCGAGTTCGAGCCGCCTTCGATGGGGGCCATCGAACGCGCCAGCGGGTAGGCGGTCATCGTGCTGCGGAGACCTTCGGTGATTGGGTGCGGCGGGTACTGCGTGGCCACCGGCACCGACGCATCCGTTCCCAGCAACTGGCCAATGCCGCTCACGTCGAGCACCACGTCGGTTCCGGCCTGGATACCCCAGTCGGCGAGGAACTGCGAGAGCAGCGGCTGCGCGGGCCCCTTCAGGAGCGGATCGAGCATCACCAGCACCTTGCCGCCCTTGGCGGCGTAGGCGTTGAGCGCCTCGATCTCGGGCGGGAAATAATCGGTCGTCGGACCGGCGATCACGACCACGGTCGCGTCATCCGGCACGGCCTTCTGCTGAATGAGGACCAGCGATTCGACGGTGAAGTTGTCCTGCTTCATCGCTTCGGCCGCCGTGCTGAGGCCGGTGCGATCGGACGAGGCGACGTCCTTCTCACCATGGCCTTGAACGAAATAGACCTTGCGCGGTGCGCCGGTGACGACCTTGATCAGCGCGTTGGTCATCTCCTGCTCGTTCGACGTGGTGATGCGCTCGGTGCGCCCCGCGTACTCGAACAGGATGGTCGGCACCGACTGGAGCTTCGCGCCGCTGGCCTTGGCGGGTTCGAGGTCAGGATCGATGAACTCGGTGGTCAGCTGGCTCGTGAAGTAGCTGTATTCCGCGAGCCGGTCCTTGTGGATCTTCTGCCGGCCGTCCTGCTCGAAGACCGTGACATGCACGGGCTGCTTGAGGTCGCGCAGGATCTTGATGGTCTGATCCGACAGGCTGTAGACCTGGTTGGCGGTGAAGTCCCAGCGCTTGTTCTGGCGCGTCGACAGATAGTTCACGGCGACCAGGATGCCGAGGAAGACGATGACGCTGACGATCGACATGGTGCCGTACTTGGCACCGCGTCCCTCGTAGAACTGCGCCACGTCGCGCCACTGGCCGGCCATGTAGATCAGAACCGAGACCAGGCCGGCCCAGGCCGCGTAGGTCGCGTACTGGTTCCAGTCCGGATAGAACATGCGGACGGCCACCGCGCCAAACACCAGCGCCGTGCCGATCCACCCGATGATGCCAAATGCTTTCTGCATGACTAGCCTCGCCACCTTTCGCTGTCCACCGACTTGGCGGTGAGGAAGAGGCCGAAGGCCATGAAGCTCAGGTAGTAGACGACGTGCTTGGTATCGATGATGCCCTTCGTGAAGTCATCGAGGTGCTCGATGATCGACAGGTACTGCAGCACCGCCTGCGTCGTCGGACCGAAACTCTGCGCGATCCAGCTGATGACCCAGAGGATCAGGAACACCGCGAAGGTCGCCATCGCGGCGACGATCTGATTCTTGGTCAGGCTCGAGATGAACAGCCCGAGCGAAATCAACGATCCGCCGAGGAGCAGTAATCCGAGATAGCCGGTCATCAGCGGCTTCAATTCGGGTTCTCCGAATACGAACAGGACCCCGATGTGCAGCAGCGATACCGCCAGCATGGCGACGTAGATGGCCATGGCGCCGATGAACTTCCCGAAGATGATCTCGACGTCCGTGACCGGCGACGTCAGCAGCAGTTCGATGGTCCCCGAGCGCTTCTCCTCGGAGTAGGTGCGCATGGTGAGCAGCGGGAACAGGAACAGCATGATCACCGTGGTGTTCATCAACGTCGGCGTGATCAGGTACTGGTTGATGTTGAGCACCTGCGTCGGGTTCATGCCCGCTTGCATGCTCGCTTCCTGGAACGCGTAGAGCGATGCGTAGAAGAAGTAGCCGAACAGCAGGGCGAAGAATCCGACCAGCACGTATCCAATCGGGCTCGTGAAGTAGGCGTTGATCTCGCGCTGTGCGATGGCGGTGATGTTACGCATGCGCGCCTCCTTCGCTGCCTTCGGCAGCGGCAGGCGTGACGTCGGCGTCCGCCGGTCCGTCCGCGTTGTCCTGGGTCGTCAGGCTGAGGAAGATATCCTCGAGGCTCATGCGCATCGGGCGCATTTCGAGGAGCCCCCATCCGCCGCGGACGATGGCCGCGGCCACTTCGCGGCGGACATCGGCGCCCTTCTCACTATCGACGTCGAAGCCGGCGACATCGCCCCGGCTCTCGGAGGTGGTGACGCGCACGATGCCCGAGATCGATTGCAGCGCGCGCTGGATGTCGTCTGCGGGGCCCTGCGCCTGCACGAACAGCGTCATGGCGCCGCGGAGGCGCTCGGTCAGCGCCTCGGGTGAGTCGGTGGCAACGACCTTGCCCTTGCTGATGATCACGACCTTCTGGCAGGTCTGCGCGACCTCTGGAAGGATGTGCGTGCTCAGCACGATGGTGTGCGTGCCGGCCAGTTCGCGAATGAGCTGCCGGGTTTCGATGATCTGCTTGGGATCGAGGCCTGCGGTCGGCTCGTCGAGCACGAGCACTTCCGGTTCGTGAATGAGCGCCTGCGCGAGCCCGACCCGCTGTTTGTAGCCCTTGGACAATTTTCCGCAGTGACGGCTCGCCATGTCGGCGACCCACGTCTTCTTCATCACCGTATCCACACGATCGTTGATGTTGGAGGTGACGCCCTTGATCTTCGCGACGAAGCGAAGGTATTCGCGGACGGTCATGTCCGGATAGAGCGGCGGTGTTTCCGGCAGGTAGCCGGTGCGGCGCTTGGCCTCGATCGGTTGATCGAAGACGTCGAAGCCGGCGACGGTGGCCTTGCCTTCGGTGGCAGGCATGTAGCCGGTGATGATGCGCATCGTGGTGGTCTTCCCCGCGCCGTTCGGCCCGAGGAACCCGAGAATTTCTCCCGACTCAGCCCTGAAGCTGACGTCGTCCACTGCCGTAAACGGCCCGTACTTCTTCGAAAGGTGCTGGACCTCGATCACGAGGGAACTCCGAATTGAGAAAACAGTGTAAGCTCTACGCTGCTGTCGGCTTCAAAAGGCGTAAACCTAATGGATACGTCAATTAGGCCTGCCCAGCCCCCCATCCTAGTCGAACCGCCTGAGGGCGGCAAGTTACACCTATGAAACGACTGCTTGTCGTTCTGACGCTAGTGGTGGTGATCGCGGCCGGTGCCTCGGGCTGGTGGTGGACCCGCGGCTCCCTTCCCGTCCTCGATGGCCAGGTGTCGATTCCCGGTCTCAGCACGCCCGTCGAAGTGCTATTCGACGGGCACGGCGTGCCCCACGTCTACGCGACCAATGAAGACATGGCGTGGTTCGCGGCCGGTGTGCTGCATGCGCGCGATCGCCGCTGGCAGATGGAGTTGTATCGCCGCGTGACGACGGGACGCTTGTCGGAAGTGCTGGGCGATACCACGATCCCGTTCGATCAGCGATTCCTGACGCTTGGTCTGCGCGACGCGGCCGAAGGCGAGTGGAAGCGGGCCGCGCCCCAGGTTCGACTGGCGCTGGAGGCCTACGCTGCGGGCGTCAATGCCGCCACCGCGCAAATGTCCGGGCGCTCACGGCCGATCGAATTTCAGATCCTCGGCATCACTCCGCCGACGTGGACGCCCGTCGATTCCCTGGCCGTTGGCCGTCTGCTCACCTGGCGGCTCGCCGAGAATCACCGCGCGGAGCTGGTCCGTGCGGCGGTTGCCGAGAAATTCGGGGAGGCCGGAGCGCGGGAATTGACCGGCGCTTACCCGGCGTCGGCCCCGGCGATTATTTCGTCCGCAGTGCCACCTGTCTCCCAGATTGCGGCTGCGGCGCCGCGCGCAACGATTGAGGGCCGAAAGCCGATTCCGCCAGGTCTCGAGTGGCTCGCCGCAGGTATGCGGCGCGGCAATAGCAATAACTGGGTGCTCGCGGCGGGAAGAACCAGGAACGGACGTCCCATCCTCGCCAACGATCCGCACTTGCCGGTCGAATTCCCTTCGGTGTGGTACGAGATGCACCTCGTTGCGGCCGGTCTTGATGTTGCCGGCGTCACGATTCCGGGTGTGCCGTTCGTGGCGCTTGGGCACAATGCTCGCGTTGCATGGGGCATGACGGCCACCAATGCCGATGTGCAGGATCTGGCGATCGAGCGCGTCGACGTCGGCCGCAAGCGCGCGATGTATCGCGGTGAATGGGTGCCCGTCGAGGTCACCACTGCGGACATCCCGGTACGAGGCCGCAGCCAACCGTTGCCCTTCGAGGTGTGGAAGACACGCAACGGTCCGATCTTTGCGGACCTCGATCTCGATTGGGAAGCGCCGCCATCATGGTTATCGCCGGATGGCCGGACCAATGAGGAGCGCCGCGCGTACTCGATTCGCTGGGACACCAGCGGCGATCTCGGCACGGCGTTCGAAAGCCTCAATCGCGCCTCGGACTGGACCTCGTTCACCAATGCGGTCAACCTGTTCTCCGCGCCATCGATGAACATCGTCTATGCCGACGTTGATGGCAACGTTGGTTACGCGATGTCGGGCAGGCTGCCGGTGCGTGCTTCGGGCGACGGCACGCTGCCGGTCGATGGCAGCTCCACCGGCGGATGGCCGGGCACGATCGATCCGGCGACGTTGCCACGCGTGTTCAACCCTTCGAGCGGCGTGATCTATTCGGCAAACAACGAGATCGATCGTGGGTTCAGCGGATTGATCACTCGCGACTGGGCGGCGCCGTACCGCGCCACCCGGCTGCGCGACCAGTTGTCGAATGCCCAGGGCGTGGATCTGGATGCGATGGCCGCGCTTCAGAACGACCGCCGCAGCCTCGCGGCTGACGCGGTGCTGGCCGGTCTCGGCGCCGCCATCAAGGCGGGTCAATCGAGAACCAGCGAGGCGGGCAACGTGGCGTTGCTGGAACAGCTGGCGGCCTGGGATCGGGTCGTGGACTCGCGCCCGGTGGTGTCGTTGTACGAAGCATTCGAACACCACTTATGGCGTCGCACCTTCCTCGACGAGATGGACGATCCGCTGTTCGCCAGGTTCTATGAGTGGGCGGGAGCGGAGAAGCCGGCGGGCTTGTACGCGATCATCGCGGACCGTGAGTCACGGTGGTTTGACGACATCACCACGGTGGAGCGGCGCGAAACGCGCGACGACATATTCCTGCTCGCCATCCGCGACGCCGACGAACAGCTGCAGAACGACTTCGGTGGTGGCGCCAGCCGCAACTGGGATCGCGTGCACGCGGCTCGCTTCACGCATCCGCTCGCGGCGATTGCGTTCCCGTTCCGCTGGTTCTTCGATCCGGCTCCGGTTCCGATGGAAGGGGACGGCACCACCGTGATGCGTGTCAGCTGGAATCGCCTCGCGCCGTTTGCGGCCTGGGAGCATCCATCCTGGCGTCAGTTATTCGACGTCGGGAACTGGGACGCCTCGCGTGTGGCGCTGCCGGCGGGCCAATCCGGCCACCCCTTGAGTCCGTTCTATTTCGATCAGAACGACACCTGGCGAACAGGGCAGTATCGGACGCAGCCATTCTCACGAACCGCCGTCTCCGCGGCCGCGCAACATCGGCTCCTGCTGGTGCCCTGAAGAGCCATGGACCCTGAACCCTTGACCCGGGGAGTTCTGTGGACCTAACATATGAATACTTGCTCATATGTTCAAACATGATGATGTCTGCGATCTCGTCCAGATAGACCTCGCCCGGGTGCGGAAGCTGCGCGCCGGGTTGGTGGCGCCTGAGGCCGTACAAGGACTGGCAGACACCTTCAACGCGCTCGGTGATCCGACGCGCGTGCGCATTCTCGATGCGCTGTCGCATGGTGAGTTGTGCGTGTGCGATCTCGCCGCGGTGCTCAAGCTGAGCCAATCGGCGGTGTCGCACCAGTTGCGCCTGCTGCGCAACATGCGCGTTGTGCGCCCGCGCCGTGACGGCCGCATCGTCTTCTATTCCCTCGACGACCGGCACATCATCTCGATCTTCAAGCAGACGCTGCAGCACGTTGAAGAATCCGCCGTCGCGCCCCGCCAGCGTAACGGTGCGGCGAGACAGGCCGGGAGAGCCCGTGGCTAGCGATTGCTGTCAACCGGCGCTGCCCGAGCAGCCGCGGCACGCCGCGGGCCAGATCGGCTGCGCCCATTGCGAGGAGCCCGCGCCAACCGGCGCGCGCGTGCGCGGCTGGTTCACCGGGGTCGCCGCGGCCCTTGTGATCGTGGCGTGTGCAGTTGACTGGTTCACCCCATTTCCCGAGTGGACGGCGCCGCTGTTCATTGTGGCGACGATCGTCGGCGCGGTGTTTCCGGCGCAGCGCGCGTGGCAGTCGATCAAGCGCCGCACACTCGACATCAATGTGTTGATGGTGGTGGCGGTCGTTGGCGCGCTGGCAATTCGCCAGTTCGAAGAGGCGGCGATGGTCGTGTCGCTGTTTGCCGCCGCGCAGTGGCTCGAAGCGCAGAGCCTCGATCGCGCGCGCCAGGCGATCGGCAAGCTTCTCGACCTGGCGCCACCGGAAGTACTCATTCGCGATGACCGTGGTGAACGGTTGATCGGTATTGACCTGGTGATTCCCGGCGCGATGATGATCGTGAAGCCCGGCGACAAGATCGCGCTCGACGGCGTCGTCAGGAACGGCCGGTCGGACGTCAACCAGGCGCCGATCACGGGTGAGTCGCTGCCAGTCGAGAAGAACGAAGGCGACGAAGTGTTTGCCGGCACCATCAATGGGCACGGTGCGCTCACCGTTGCCGTGACGCGCCGCCGTAACGACACCACGCTGGCGCGCATCGTTCACCTCGTCGAGTCCGCGCAGGCCAAGCGCGCCCCCCTGCAGCAGTTCATCGATCGTTTCGCCGCATGGTACACACCGGCGGTCGTGATTCTCGCGGTGCTGGTCGCGACGGTGCCGGTCGTGCTGTTCGGGCAGGCGTTCGACGTCTGGCTGTATCGCTCGCTCGTGCTCCTCGTCGTGTCGTGCCCGTGCGCGCTGGTGATCTCCACGCCGGTGTCGATTGTTTCGGCACTCGCGGGCGCCGCCCAGCAGGGCGTGCTCGTGAAAGGGGGCATTCACCTCGAGCGCCTCGCCGGCGTTCGCGTTGTGGCGTTCGACAAGACGGGCACGGTCACAACCGGGCGTCTCACGCTGGATGCGGTGCATCCTGTGGGCGCGTTTCCGATTGATGATCTTGTCCGGCTTGCCGCGTCAGTGGAATCGCAGTCGGAGCACCCGATTGCCGCGGCGATCCTGCACGCGGCGCAGGCGCGCGGCGTGCGGCCGGCCGCGCCGGCTGATGTGCGCGCGTTGCCTGGCCTTGGGGTTGAAGGCCGAGTTGGCGCGCAGGTGATCGTGTGCGGCACACCTCGCCTGCTGGCAGCGCGCGGCGCCACCACGCCTGAAGTGGACGCCCTCGCGCGGAAGATTGTCCTCAACGGCATGTCGCCCATCGTGGTCGCCGCCGACGGAGTGGCCATCGGCGTGCTCGGCGTCACCGACCGGCCGAAGGCCGACGCGGCGCGCGTGGTGGCTGACCTGCGCGCCAACGGTGTGTCCCGCGTCGCGATGATCACCGGCGATCATGACGCGGCCGCGCAGGCCACGGGCTCCGAAGTTGGCGTGGACGAAGTGCGCTCCGGACAGTTGCCCGCCGACAAGGTCACCGCGATTGAACAGCTCCGTGACGCGCACGGTGCGATCGCGATGATCGGCGACGGCGTCAACGACGCGCCGGCGCTCGCCGCCGCGGACGTCGGGTTCGTCATGGGCGCAATGGGCAGCGACGCGGCGCTCGAGACCGCGGACATCGCGTTGATGACCGACGAATTACCAAAGGTGCCGTACACGATCCGCCTGAGCCACGCGACGATCGCGAATATCCGCGCCAACGTGGCCATCTCGCTCGGCCTGAAGGCCGCGTTCGTAATTCTCGCTGTCGCAGGCGTCGCGACGTTGTGGATGGCGGTCGTTGCGGATACCGGGGCCTCGGCGCTGGTCGTGGCCAACGCCCTCCGCCTGCGCCGCTTTACCTAGACCGGCTGGTCGTTCTCCTTTTTGACGGACCGGAAGAAGTGCGCTTCGACGAACCCGTCGATCAGGTTCTGGTCCGCCGGCTTGACCTTGATGAACTGCATGCCGACACCGGCGCTCGGCACGCTCCAGCACACCACGCCTTCCGTTTCGATCTCGCGCTTTGAACCCGGCAGTGCAAACTTCACCTTCACGACGGTTCCGCGGACGGGCGGATTCTTGGTGCGCAGCGCCATGCCCCCGGTGCTGAGGTCCATGGCCAGCGCCGCCGTAATGGTCTTACCCACGCGATACGACACCGGGATGCCCATGACTACGCGAGGGTGCTCGCGCTTGTGAAAGGCGCCTGGGAACAGGTGTGGTGCAATCGACGGCAGGATGTGCTCGCCCGCGGTGTACTCGTTCAGGTAGCCCGCCACGCCCAGCGCCGCGAGGTCGCGGACTTCGTCGACGCCCTGGACGCTGCCACTCAGCACCAGGATCGGCAAGCGGCCTTCATCCAGCTTGCGAATGCGCCTGAGAAGGTCGGTGCCAGAAGCGTGCGGCATCCGCAGGTCGAGAATGATGAGGTGAAGATCGTCGAAATCAGCGCGCACGTGCATCAGCAGCTGCGCCACAGATTTCACGATCAGCGCGCGGTGTCCGGCCGACTCCAGCGCGCTCTTGAATCGCTCACGCACCGAAGCGGAGTCGGCGGCCACCACTACGGTCTTGCGTATCGAGGATGAAGAGGTCATAACACGCGCGTAACGCAGCGTGGTTCGTTGCAGACTGTATCAGGTTCTCGTTATAATTTAGTCGATCGTACGCCACCTTCTCGCCGTAAAGGAGCACCCAGAATGTCCGCAATTTGTCCCGAGTGCGATTCGCCCATTGACGTTGATGAATTCGACGTCGACATTGGCGATGAATTGACGTGCTCGGAATGCGGCTCGTTGTTGCGCGTCGCCAGTGACTCACCCCTTGAATTCGAGGCGGTGGACGAAGACGACGATCTCGATGACGAAGACGATGACGAGGAAAAGGAAGACAGCGAGGATTCGGACGGCGACGACGAAGATGAACCCGACGACGACGACGAAGACGAAGGGTATAACGACGACGAATAACCCCGTCGCGCGGAAATCCCGCCGCCTGCAGGAGATCCTGGCCGGATACGAATCCGTGCTCGTGGCCTTCAGCGGCGGCGTCGACAGCGCCTACCTGGCGATCGCCGCGCAGCAGGCGCTCGGCTCGCGCGCCCTCGCCGTGACCGCCGATAGCCCCAGCTACCCTGAGAACCATCGCAAGCTCGCCCTGTCCATTGTCGGCTCGTTTGGCTTCAACCACGAGTTGATCCAGACCGAGGAGCTCGAACGGCCGGAGTACCGCGCCAATCCCGCCAACCGCTGCTACTACTGCAAGGACGAACTCTACGGGCAGCTGAAGAAACTGGCCGCCGAACGCGGGCTTGCCGTGGTGATCGACGGCAACAACGCTGACGATCGCGGTGACTACCGTCCGGGCCGCCAGGCCGCGCGCGAGCACGGCGTGCGCAGTCCCCTGGACGAAGCCGATCTGACGAAGGAAGAAATTCGCGTCCTTGCTCGCGAAGCCGGGCTCGAGAGCTGGAATGAGCCTGCCTCGGCGTGCCTGTCGTCGCGCGTGCCGTACGGGCACGAAGTGTCGAACGAGGTGCTCCGCCAGATCGAGCAGGCGGAATCAGCGGTGCGCGAGTTGGGCTTTCGTGTGTTCCGCGTGCGTCACCACGACACGGTTGCGAGGCTCGAGATCGCCCGGTCGGAGATGGCGCGGGCGCTCGAGCCCGAGGTCAGCGCCAGGATCACGACCGCGCTCAAAGCGCTTGGCTACCAGTACGTGAGCCTCGATCTACAGGGCTACCGGCTCGGCAGCCTGAACGAGGCGCTGCGGCTGCGGCCGGTGTCGTGACGTTTTCCAACAATCCGGTCGCACGCGTACTGGCTGCGCTGGCGCTGATCTTCGCGCTCGCGCACGCGCCGTTTCTCGCCCCCTCACTCGAAGACATCGACTCGGTCAATTTCGCGCTCGGCGTCCGCGATTTTGACGTCGCGACCCATCGCCCGCATCCGCCGGGCTATCCCGTCTACATTTTTCTCGGCAAGATTGCGACCGCGATCGCTGGGGCCGTGAGCTCCGCGTCGCAGTCGATGATCGAAGCGCGTGCGTTATCCGTGTTGTCGTTGCTTGGAGCGCTCGCGGCGATTGTCGCGCTCTACGGCGTGTTCTCGGCGTTGTCGCCGCGAACTCTTCCTTCGGAAGCGTCGCCCTGGCGCACGCTCGACGTTGGCGCCGTCGCCGCGACGGCGATCACCGCATCGTGCCCGTTGTTCTGGTACCTGTCGGTGCGGCCAATGAGCGACGTGCCGGGCCTCGCGGTCGCGCTGGGTGCCCAGGCGTGCCTGTTGCTGGCGTGGTGGCGTCAGACGCCGGGTGCGGACGGCGACAAACGCCTCTCGCCGGATGCCATGGCGGCATCTGGCCGGATGATCGTCATCGGCGCGTTCCTCGCCGCGCTGAGCATCGGCCTTCGATCGCAAACGGTGTGGTACACCGCACCCTTGCTCGTCATGGTGCTGCTGGATCGCATTGGCCGCGGTGCGGCGGGCGCCATGATCGGCGGCGGTGTGATGTTCCTCGTTGGCGGACTCTTGTGGGGCATACCGCTGTTGATCGCGAGCGGCGGCGTCGGCGCGTACCTGGCGGCACTCGGCACGCAGGCCGGCGAGGACTTCGCTGCGGGCGAGATGCTGTATCTCAATCCGAATCCGCGCGCGGCGGCGTTCGCGTTGCAGCGCACGTTTGCCTTCCCGTGGGATTCCGTGCCGCTGGCCATTGCCGTATTGGTGCTGGCTACGGCCGGCGTGGTGTACCTGCTGTTGCGCGATCGCCGATCACTGGTCGCAATCGCGACGCTCGCCGGACCGTATCTCGTGTTCCATCTGCTGTTCCAGGACACATCGTTCGTGCGCTACACGCTGCCCCTGATCCCGGTTATGGCGTACCTGGTCGTGCGCGGCGTGGCGTTGGTCTCAACGGCCGCGGTGCCGGCGGTTGGCGCGCTGGTGTCGATTGCCGGTGTGGTGATCGCCACGCCGGTGTTGATGGCCTACGGCGCAGAACCGAGTCCGCCCGCGCGCGTGCTCGAAGCCATGACAGCCGAGATGCGCGTCGCCAAGCCTGGCGTGCTCGCGATGCACCAGACCTTTGTGCGTCCGCTCGAAGCCGAAGACGTTGGCATCGAGCCCCGGCTGCCATCGCCGCCTCGACTCGAGTGGCTGGAGCTCGTGAAGTATTGGAAGAGCGGTCAACCGGGTCCAGTGTGGTTCCTTGCTGACCCGATGCGTGCCGATCTCGCGTTGATCGATCCAGCAATCCGCAACGACTCGACCGAATTCCAGTGGCCGCTGGTTGCGCGCCCGGCATTTGGCGGCATGCGACCCGCTGCGGTGCGCTGGTATCGAATGGCGCAGCCAGGATGGTTCGCCGAGGAAGGGTGGTCACTGACACCCGAGATCTCCGGCATGTCGCAGGTCATGGGCCGCGGACCCCATCACGGCCCGATCACCGCGATGGTCCGCCGTCGAGACGGCGCCGCGCGCGTGCTGGTTGGCGGACGCAATCTCGCGGGCCCGAACGATCCTGCTGCCCGGTTCACGCTGTCGATCGACGGCGTAGTCCTCGAGCAGTGGGATGCAGCTCCGGGCTTCTTCCTGAAGGTCTTCGAGATTCCATCCGGCCGCCTGTCCGGCGCAGGATCGTTCGCGACCTTGACCCTGCAATCGACGGCCGTCTCAGGCGCCGCGCCAATTCCGTCCGCGATCGAGCAGTTCGATCTCCAGGATGCGAGTGCCACGATGTGGGGATATGACGACGGCTGGCAGGAGGCCGAGTCCAATACCCAGTTGGGGGTATGGCGCTGGACGAGCGACCGTGCGACGCTACGCATCGCAGGTCCGGCCCGTTCCATCCGCGTGACGATGACACTGGAGTCGCCGTTGCGATACTTTGACGGCCCTTCTCAGGTTCGCGCTCGCGCAGGCGATAGGATGCTGGCCGAGACCACCGTTGAACACGGAGGCGAATGGGCGTTTGACGTGCCGGCCGAGGCCCTGGCCGCGTCGTCAGGCACGATCACGATCCAAACGGACCAGACATTTGTGCCGGCCGAACGAGGTGGTGGTACGGACCGGCGCCGATTGGGATTGCGCGTGTTTGCAATTCGAGTGTCGCCAGACACGACAAACGTGTCTAATCCGTTGACAGCGGCGGAAACTACCCGCTAATCTTCGCAACAATAACGCCGATAACCCCAGCAGGATTCAGGAGCAAACGACGATGAACGTGTATCAGAGAACGGCTGGAATTGCCTCAATCTGCCTGCTGTTGGGTGTTGGAGCCGCGGCGTGCAGCAAGAAAGCGCCCGCTGTTGCGCCGCCACCGCCGCCACCCCCGGCCGCTCCGGCGGCACCGCCTGCACCGCCACCACCGCCGCCCGCGCCCGCTCCGGCGCCCGCGCCGCGCGCGTTGACGGAAGAAGAGCAGTTTGCGCGCAAGTCCGTTGAGGACTTGAACCGCGAGCGTCCGCTCGCCGACGTCTACTTCGATCTCGACAACTCGACGATCAAGGACGAAGGCAAGGCCGCGCTGTCGACGAATGCGACCTGGTTGAAGCGCTGGACCAGCACGCGTATCAGCATCGAAGGCCACTGCGACGAGCGTGGCACCGCGGAATACAACCTTGGTTTGGGTGAGCGCCGCGCCACCGCGGTGAAGGCCTACTTGGTCGAGCTCGGGGTGCCCGCGGATCGCGTCGTGATCGTCAGCAAGGGTAAGGAAGCTCCGTTCTGCACCGAGTCAAACGAGGCCTGCTGGAAGGAAAACCGCCGCGGTCACTTCGTGATCACGGGCAAGTAGTTAAAAGTTAAAAGTTAAAAGTTAAAAGTTCAAAGAGGCGGCAATTTTCTCAGCCGCCTCTCTTGGATTTGGCGCTGCCGTGATGGGGCGCCCGATGACCAGGTAGCTCGAGCCGGCCGACATTGCTTCGGCCGGCGTCAGGGTCCTCGCCTGATCGTCCTTCCCCTGTTGATCGGCCGGACGGATACCCGGCGTCACAATCTGAAAATCTGGACCGCACGCCTTGCGAATCGCCGGAACTTCCTGCGGCGACGCCACGACGCCGTCGAGACCTGAGTCCTGCGCCAGCTTCGCGAGGTGCACGACCTGTTCGATCATCGTGCGGCCGACGCCGATTTCCTTCAACGCGCTGTCGTCCATGCTCGTGAGCACGGTGACGGCGATCACGAGCGGGCGCGGCTGGCCAAGCTTCTCAGCCGTCTTGCGCGCCGATTCACCCGCGGCCTTCATCATCGCGCTGCCGCCAGAAGCGTGCACGTTGACCATCCACGCGCCGGTCGAGACGGCGGACTGCACGGCGCCGGCGACGGTGTTGGGGATGTCGTGGAACTTCAGATCCAGGAACACCCGGTCGCCGCGGCTGGTGAGCTCGCGGACCATGGCCGGACCTGCCGCGGTGAACAGCTGCTTGCCGATCTTGAATCCGCCAACCGAACCGCGGAGAGCATCCGCGAGTTCGACGGCCTTCGCCGCGGACTCGACATCAAGAGCAACGAGGATCGGGTTCATGCGTGTACGGCTTTAGGTGGAGTCGGGTCAAAGGCGCCGATCAAGTCGCTGATCTTCGCGACGTTGTGGCGGGTCATGTAGTCCTTCAATCCGTCGAGGACCTTGGCCCACACGAACGGATCGACAAAGTTCTGCGTGCCGATCTGCACGGCCGCCGATCCCGCGAGCATGAACTCGATGACATCGCGCGCGTCGGTGATGCCACCCATGCCGATGACGGGAATCTTGACGAGCTGGTAGCACTCCCACACCATGCGCACCGCGATGGGGCGGATCGCCGGACCGCTCAGGCCGCCGAGCACGTTGGTGATCTTCGGGCGCCGCGTCTCGACATCGATGGCCATCGCCAGGAAGGTGTTGACCAGTGAGACGGCATCCGCGCCGGCATCCTCGGCCGCCCGCGCGAACGACGCCACGTCGGTCACGTTTGGCGTCAGCTTCGGGATGACGGGGAGGTGCGTCGCCTTCTTCACGGCGTTGACGACACCGTAGGTGCCCTCGAGGCTGCAGCCGAACTGGATGCCGCCTTCCTTGATGTTTGGGCACGAGATGTTCAGCTCGATCGCCGCGACACCCTCCGCATCCGAGAGCACCTTGCACACCTCGACATATTCGTCGAGCGTGGTGCCGCAGACGTTGACGAACGTTCGCGCGCCGGCCTTGTGCAAGAGCGGCAGCTTCTCCTTGACGAAGCGGTGGACGCCGATCCCCTGGAGGCCGATCGCGTTGATCATGCCGGCCGGAGTCTCGACAATGCGCGGTGGTGGATGGCCCTGCCGTTCCTTCATGAACAGGCCCTTGGAGACCACACCGCCGAGCGAGGCAAGGTCAACGACCTGCTCGTACTCGAGGCCGTAGCCGAAGCACCCGCTCGCCGCAATCAGCGGGTTCGGCAGGGTCAGCGATCCGATTTTGACGGACAGATCAGGCGTCGACATCAGTCCCACACCAATTCCGCGCCGTCGAAGACGGGGCCGTTGATGCACGAACGAACGAGGTTCGCGTTCTCGCCACCGTGCTTCACCGGCACAACGCAGCTGTAACAACCGCCGAGGCCGCAGCCCATCACGCGCTCGACGGATACCTCCGATGGCTGGTTGTAGCGGCCGGCGAGTTTCGCGACGGCTTCGAGCATGGGCTCGGGTCCGCACGCGTAGACCATCGCGCCGGCGGGTCCGACGGCCTTCAATGCGGTTTCGAGCGGAATGGTGACGCGACCCTTGATGCCGCGGCCGCCATCCTCCGTCGTCAGCACCAGCTTGATTCCGAGCTTCTCGAAGAAATCGAGATAGAACAATTCGTCCGCCGTGCGCGCGCCGTAAAACAGGGTGGTCGGCGTCCGGCTGGCGGCGAGTGTCTCGGCGAGCGTCGCAAACGGTGCGAGACCGACGCCACCGGCCACCATCCACGCTTCCTTCGGTGCCGCGACCGGCGTGAACGGAACGCCGAGGGGGCCGAGGCACGAAACCACGTCACCGGGTTCGAGTTCGTAGAGCCGCTTGGTGCTGCGGCCCGCGCGCTTGTTGAGGATGCTGATGCCGGTCACGTCGCCGGCCTCATTGCGGAGCACTTCAAAGACCGAGAACGGACGGCGCAACAGGGGGTCGGTGACGCCCGCGGGCTTCACCATGACGAACTGCCCCGGCTGCGTGCGCTTGCCGACTTCAGGCGCCGCCAGGCTCAAGACGGAATAGTCGCGCGAGAGCCGCGCATTGGCGATGACGGTCGCGTCGATATCTACAGGCGGCATCAATCGATTATGGTACATCCTTCCTGAAGCGATGCGCTACCTGCGGATGCTGTCGAACGCGCTGATTGCCTCTGGCGTCGCCTCGGGGTACCTCACCGTCCTTGTTCTGCAGCTCAATCCTTCGATCCAGATCAATCCGGCCACGCTGTTGCCGCTGGCCGTGATCCTGGGCGTTGCCTATGGCGCCAACCTGACGGTGGCGTTCTACGCGCTGATCGTGCTGCGGCAGATCCTTGCGGTTGAAGTGCTGTCACCGGGCTGGCTGAGCGTGCGGCTCCTGTCATGGCTCTGCACGATTGCCGCCGGCGGCGGCGCGACGTTGATGTGGCTGAACCTGCGAGGATTCGGCGCCGTTCTCGATCCGATGACGCGCGACCGCATGTTCATCGGCGCCGCGCTGGTAACGGCATCAGCCGTCATCTTTCTGGCGCTCGGCCTGGCCCACCTTGGCCGGCGCGGCGGGCGCGTGAGCGCGGCGATCCTGTCGGTGGCGATCGTGCTCTCGGTGGCCGCGCCCCTGGCGGCGCGTGGTCCCGGCCGCCAGCCGGTGTTGGCGGCGCGGGCGATGCCGCCATCGGAAGGGGCACTGCCGCCGTCGACATCGCAGGTGCGGATGCTGATGCTCGATGGCGCATCGTTGGACGTGATCTACTCGGCGGTCGCGGCCGGGCGCCTTCCGAACCTCGCCCGCGTGCTCGATCAGGGATCGGCGATGCATCTTGCGACCCTGAGGCCAACGCAAGCTGAAACTGTCTGGAGCTCGGTCGCCACCGGCCGTTATCCAATGTCCAACGGCGTGCGCTCGGCGGTCGTCTATCGCGCGCTTGGGGGCACGCCGGTCGAGCTGTTACCTGACTATTGCTTTGCGCAGGCGCTGGTCACGTTTGGGTTTCTCACCGAAGAACCGCTGACCGTGACCGACCTGACGGCGCGGCCGATCTGGAGCATCCTCAGCGATCGCGGCGTGAGTGTGGGTGTCATTGGCTGGCCGCTCACGCACCCGGCCCCGGTCGTGAATGGATTCGCGGTCAGCGATGCGTTCCATCGCCTGCCGGATACGGAGCTGACTCAGGATGCGACGCCGGCGCTCTGGCCCGGGGGCTGGCTGGAGGACGCCCTTGCCGCGCTGCAGGTGCCGGCCGTTCCTGATCCCGTGTCGCTGGTGTCAGCGATGGGCGCGCCTCAGCCGATCAACGACTACGACGTGCGCAGCGACCAGGCGCCGATCGTCGCCGATCGCGTGCACCTCCAGCTGCTGAACGCCTTCGAGGCGCTTGCGCCGCGATTCCTCGCCGTGAGGTTTCCCGGTATCGACGCCGTCGGCCATCGCTTTCTCCGCTACGCCGATCCGGCGGCTTTCGGCGATGTCTCCGAGGCGGAACGGCAGCGGTTTGGTAATGTGCTGAACCAGTATTACGGCTTCATCGACACCTTGGTCGGACGCGAGATCGACCGGCTCGGGCCGGACGACTTGCTGCTGGTGGTGTCGGCGTTTGGGATGGAACCGCTCACGCCAGGGAAGAGGGTCCTTGAAATCATCGCCGGCAACCCGCAGATCAGTGGCACGCACGAGCGCGCCCCCGACGGCTTCCTGCTCGCTTTCGGCAATGCCGTTGCGCGCGGGCGGCCAAACCGTGCATCGGTGGTCGACTTGGCGCCGACGATCCTTTATTTTCTTGGGTTACCTGTGGCCCGCGATATGGACGGATTCGCGCGCATCGACATGTTCACCAGCGCCTTCACGAGCGACAAGCCTGTGACCTACATCCCCTCGTACGGACGCTGACGTGACGGACGCAGAACTTCTGCTGTGGAGATGGAGCACGCTGGTCCAGGTTTCGTCCCTGGCGATGGTCGCGGCGTTCTTCTGGCTGCTGCAGCGAGCCAATCCACGACCCGAACTGCGCTGGTGGGCACGTGCCTGGACAGCGAACCTGGTGGCCCTGCTCGTCACCACCCTCTACTGGCTGTTTCAATACGCGCCGTTGGGACCCGTGGTCACCGGCCTCTACATGAGCACGAAGATCGTGTTCGCACTGGCGCTGGCGCAAGGCGTCTGGATGATGACGCGCAACGGGCATCTGTTCACCATCAGGCAACTGACGATCGGCGTCGTCACCTACGGTTTACTTGCCGCCGCGTTTGTCAGAGGCGTTGAGCTGGTGGGCCTCATTCAGCATTCGCTGATCGGCGCCGTCTTTCTGGGGTTGGCGGTGATGCTGGTGTCATCACGCGCTGACAGCGTCACCTGGCTGGCCGCAGGTGTCGGTTTTCGAGGCGTGATTGCCCTGGCCGAAGCGGGGGCGTACGGCATTGAACTCACTGCGCCTGAGACCGGTCCGTTGGCCGCGTGGGTCGGGTCCACCAGCACATTTCTTGCGGCGAGTTCGTCATTCGACATGGGAGCCGAGTGGCTGGTCGTCCTGGGGTCGGTCCTGGCGGTATCCGAGCGCAGCCGGCATGCGCTTGAAGCGTCGCACCAGCGGCTGGTGCTCGCGCAGGACGACCTTCGGCGCCTGGCGGATCGCGACGCGCTGACCGGCGCGATCAACCGCAGGGCGCTTCGCGACATCTTCAAGACCCTCGAAGGCAAGGGCACCATGTTGCTGTTCTTCGATCTCGACGGCTTCAAGAAGATCAACGACGAGCACGGGCACGCGGCCGGCGATCATTGCCTGCAGCTCTTTGCGTCGGCGCTCAAGGAATCATTCCGGCCCAGCGACCAGGTCGTGCGATACGGCGGAGATGAGTTCCTGGTGATTGCGCAGGGTCTGGACAAGACGGCGGCCGATGCGCGCGTCGGCGACGTGTCGGCGCGCCTCTCGATGAACCGGGGCAGGATCACCTGCCGCTTTTCGGTCGGCATGTCGGAGCTGTTGCCTGGCGGTCAGCCGGAGGTGGCGCTACAAACCGCCGACGAGAACATGTATAAAGCCAAGCACGGAGACCGCCGGTGATCGTCAACTGCGTTGCCTACGAGGGCGGCCAGAAGCTGTCCGACATACCGCTGAACGACGTGCGTTCGCACCTCCGGCGGCGCGACTGCTTTGTGTGGGTGGCGCTGAAGGATCCGGAGCCTGCGGAGCTGGCGGCCCTCCAGGAAGAGTTCGCGCTTCACGAACTGGCGATTGAGGACGCGCAGAAAGGTCATCAGCGTCCGAAGATCGAAGAATATGGCTCGTCGCTGTTCATCGTCCTCCACCTGATCGAACCGGCAGGAGACGAGCTGCAATCCGGCGAAGTGGCGATCTTCGTTGGTCCGCAGTACATCGTGTCCGTCAGACGCGATGCGCAGCTGGGTTTTGCCGACGTGCGTCGTCGCTGCGAACAGGAGCCGGAGCTGCTGCAGCATGGTCCAGCGTACGTGCTCTACGCGCTGATGGACACGGTGGTCGACCGCTACTTCCCGGTGATCAGCCATCTCACTGCCGAAATCGAGGAGATCGAAGAACGTATCTTCGCGGGTCAGACCGATCGCGCGCAGATCGAGGCGCTCTACTCGCTCAAGCGGAAGCTGATGACGCTCGATCATGCGACGCAGCCGCTGCTCGAGGTGACCGGCAAGCTGCACGGCGGACGCGTGCCGCCGATCTGCAGCGGCCTGCAGGACTACTTCCGCGATGTGCAGGACCATCTGCTTCGGCTGAAGCAGTCGATCGACAACCTGCGCGACATGGTGACCACGGCCATCTCGGTCAACCTCTCTTTGATCACGATCCAGGAAAACGAAGTCACCAAGCGGCTCGCCGCGTATGCCGCACTGGTCGCGGTGCCGACCATGGTCGCCGGCGTCTACGGGATGAACTTTTCCAACATGCCTGAATTGCAATGGGCCTACGGATATCCGGCCGCACTTGCCTCGATGGTCTTGATCGACGTGTATCTCGTCTACAGGTTCAAGAAGGCCAAGTGGATGTGATCTTCGCGAGCGCCCGTGACCTCGCGCAGCACATCCGCGCGAAAAAGATCTCCTCGCGGGAAGTGATGTCCGCGTTCCTGGCGCAGATCCACAAGCTCAATCCCCAGATCAACGCCATTGTCGCCAAGCTCGATGACGATGAGTGCCTGGCGCTGGCGGATCGAGCGGATCAGGCACTGAGCAAGGGCGGGCCGGTTGGGCCGCTGCACGGATTGCCGACAGCGGCGAAGGACCTCGAACCGGCTGTCGGCTTTCCGCAGACGAAAGGCTCGCCGATTCACCGCGACCTGATGCCCGATGCGGATTCGGTGCTGGTCGAGCGGATTCGGCGTAGCGGCGCGATCCTGATCGGCAAGACAAACGTGCCTGAGTTTGGCATGGGGTCGCAGACCTACAACACGGTCTACGGCACTACGGTGAATCCGTACGATCACACCAAGACCGCCGGTGGCTCGAGCGGCGGCGCCGCGGCGGCCCTTGCCACCGGCATGTTGCCGATTGCCGATGGCGGAGATCTCGGCGGATCGCTTCGCAATCCGGCCAACTTCAACAATATTGTTGCGCTTCGTCCGACCGTGGGCCTCGTGCCGATCGCGCCCACGCAGATTCCGTTCGTTGGTGTGTCCACGAAGGGCATGATGGCGCGCTCGGTCGCCGACGTCGCGTTCGGTTTGAGCGTGGTCGCCGGAGCCGACCCGAGGGACGCGCAGTCGTTCGCATTGAATCCCGAAGCGTTTGCCGGTCCGCTGCAGCGAGACCTGAAGGGCGTTCGAGTGGCCTGGTCGATCGACCTGGGCGGGCTGCCGCTTGATTCGCGCGTGCGCAAGGTCCTCGAGGCACAGCGAAGGACATTCGAGGACCTTGGTTGCGTCGTTGAAGAGGCCTGTCCGGATTTCGGCAACGTCAACGACACCTTCCTGACGCTGCGCACGTGGGCGAGCTGGACGATCTACAAGGACCTGCTCGCGCAGCATCGGTCGAAGTTCAAGGCCGACGCAATTTGGGATATCGAGTCCGGCGCCCATCTCACTGGCGAAGATGTCGGCCGCGCGCTGGTGCAACAAGGCCAATTGCTCGAGCGCATGCGCCGGTTCCACGAGAAGTACGAGTTCCTCATCTGCGCCGTCAACCAGGTGCCGCCGTTTGACGCGACCGAGCCATGGCCGAAGTCCATCGACGGTGTGCAGATGGAGAACTACGTCGCGTGGATGAAGACGACGTACTGGATCTCAACCACGTGTTGCCCGGCAATTTCGGTTCCGGCAGGGTTTACGGAGGAGGGTTTGCCCGTCGGCATTCAGATCGTGGGTCGCTATCGCGACGACCTCAGCGTGCTGAAGCTCGCGCACGCGTTTGAGCAAGCCACCGGCTTCGGAGCCCGTCGTCCCCAGGGCGTATGAGCCAGGCGACGCTCGCGAAGGTCATCGGGCGGCGGTCCGCGGAGATGGCGAAGCTCACGCACGACGTGCTGAAGCGGATCCGCCCGCAGTTCCCGGGCGCGACCGAGCTGATCTACGACAAGAAGAACTCGCTGGTGATCGGCTTCAGTCCCGACGAGCGTCCTTCGCATGCCGTTGCGTCGATCGCGACATATACGAAGTGGATCAATCTCTACTTTCTGGTTGGCGGCGAGCTGCAGGATCCACACGGTCTGTTGAAGGGCACCGGAAACCTGGTGCGCAGCATTCGCCTGACCGGCGCCGCTGATGTGGCACACCCGGCGGTGAAGGCGCTGATCGCACAAGCAGTGAAGCTCGCCGATCCGCCGTTCCGAAAATCGGCGAAGCGGCGTGCTATAATTCGCCAGTCTCGGTAACCGCGGACGCAAGTCCGCAGACTCTTTAAACGCGGACCTGAGAGTCCGCAAAGAGGGACAGCATGCCCGTCGTCATGGATGCGGAGCGCATTTCACGCGCGCTCACGCGAATCGCGCACGAAATCCTCGAACACAACCGCGGTCTAGGCAATCTCGCCCTTGTGGGCGTGCGCAGCCGCGGCGTTCCAATTGCCCAGCGGATTGCCGACGATCTCCGCAAGATTGCCGGCGAAGACATCCAGGTTGGCGCGCTCGACATCACGCTGTATCGCGATGACATCATGGGCGCGTCCGCGGGCGTCGCGCCGCTGGTGCGCAAGACGGAAATCCCCTTCTCAATCGACGGCCGCACCATCGTCCTGGTAGACGACGTGCTGTATACCGGCCGCACGACGCGCGCGGCGCTCGATGCGCTGACCGACTTCGGCCGTCCCAAGTCCATCCAACTCGTCGTCCTCGTCGATCGCGGTCACCGTGAGTTGCCGATCAAGGCCGATTACGTCGGCAAGAACGTGCCGACGTCTCGGCAGGAATCGGTGCAGGTGAAGTTGCGCGAACTCGATGGCGTGGACGAAGTGATGCTGGAAGGAAAGGAGTGAGCCATGGACGTTGCTAGCGCCACTGCGACGGCGCCGCTCACCGCATTACGGCACCGTCACCTGCTGGGGATCACGGACCTGTCGGCGGAGGAGATCCTGCTGATCCTGGACACCGCCGATGCGATGAAGGAAGTCGGCAAGCGCACCATCAAGAAGGTGCCGACGCTGCGCGGCCGCACGGTGATCAACCTGTTTTTCGAGCCCAGCACGCGCACCAGGACGTCGTTCGAGATCGCCGAAAAGCGCTTGAGCGCGGACACCCTCAACGTCGCCATTGCGTCGTCGAGCGTGGTCAAGGGCGAGACGCTCGTGGATACAGCGATGAACCTCGAAGCGATGGCGCCGAGCATGATGGTGGTCCGGCACGCCTCCTCGGGGGCCTGCCACCTGTTGTCCCGAATCTGCAAGGCGGCGATCGTCAACGCCGGCGACGGCATGCACGAGCACCCGACGCAGGCGCTGCTGGATGCGTTCACGATCCGCGAGCGCAAAGGTCCGCTGAAGGGCCTGAAGGTCGCGATCGTGGGCGACCTGCTGCACAGCAGAGTGCTGCGCTCGAACGTGCTGCTGCTGACCAAGCTCGGTGCTGAAGTCTGGGTGTGCGCGCCGGCGACGCTGATCCCGGCCGGCATGCCGCAGATGGGGGTGCGCGTGACGACGCGCGTGGACGAAGCGGTCGAGGGCGCGGATGTGATCATGATGCTGCGCATTCAGCTCGAGCGCATGCAGGGCGGCTATTTCCCGTCGCTGCGCGAGTACTTCACGACCTTTGGCATGACGGAAGAGCGCGTCAAGCGCGCGAAACCGGACGCCATCATCATGCATCCCGGCCCGATCAATCGCGGTGTCGAGATTGCGTCCGAAGTGGCGGATGGTGCGGCCTCGGTGATCCTCGACCAGGTCGCAAACGGTGTGGCGGTACGAATGGCAGTTCTCTATTTGCTGGCGGGTGGCACTGATGAAGCGGTTGCTTAAGGGCGGGCGGGTGATCGATCCCGCGAACGGCAAGGACGGAATGTTCGACGTGTTGATCGACGGCGACAAGATCGCCGAGGTCGGCGCGAACGTGAAGGCTGACGGTGCTGAAGTCATCCACGTGCCGGCGGGCTGCGTGGTGGTGCCCGGCCTGATCGACATGCACGTGCACCTGCGGGAGCCTGGGCAGGAGCACAAGGAAACGGTTGCCACAGGCGTGGCTTCTGCCGTCGCCGGTGGATTCACTGCGGTAGCCTGCATGCCCAACACCCGGCCCGTCAACGACAACGCCGGCGTCACGCAGCTGATCCTCCAGAAGGCTCGTGAGGCCGGCATGGCTCGCGTGTATCCGATCGGTGCGGTGTCGCGCGGACAGAAGGGCGAAGAGCTTGCCGATATCGCCGAACTGAAGGCGGCCGGTTGCGTCGCGGTCACCGACGACGGTTTGCCGATCGCCACCGCGATCCTGGCGCGTCGAGCGCTCGAATACACCAGCATGTTCAACATGCCGGTGATCGAGCACTGCGAAGATCAAACGCTGAAGGGCGACGGCGTGGCGCACGAAGGACCGGTCGCGGCATCGCTCGGCCTGCGCGGCATCCCGGGGGTGGCCGAAGCGATCACGGCCGGCCGCGACATCCTGCTGGCGGAGATGACCGGTGGCCACGTCCACATCGCGCACATGAGCGCGTGGACGACGATTGAAGCGGTGCGGCAGGGCAAGAGCCGCGGCGTCAACGTGACCTGCGAAGTGTGCCCGCATCACTTCACGCTGACCGACGACCTGCTGGCAGCGCCGGTGGCCTACGACACCAACACCAAGATGAATCCGCCGCTGCGGGAAGCGCGCGACCGCGATGCCATGATCGCCGGCATCGTGGACGGCACGGTGGATGTGATCGCTACCGACCACGCACCGCACCACTACGACGAGAAGAACGTCGAGTTCGACCGCGCTCCCTTCGGCATTGTGGGACTGGAGACGGCCGTGTCGATCACCATCGACAAGCTGGTGCACACCGGCCTGATCACGCTGTCGAAGATGGTCGAGTTGATGTCCGTGAATCCAGCGAAGATCCTGCGCGTTCCGGGTGGACGCCTGTCGCCGGGCGATCCGGCGGACATCACGATTCTCGCGCCGAACCTCAAGGTCACAATCGACAAGACAAAGCTGGTCAGCAAGTCGAAGAACACGCCGTACCATGGCTGGTCGTTCACGGGCGGCGTGGCGGCGACGATTGTTGGCGGCAAGACCGTCTACACCAACGCCGAGGTGAAATGAACAACGCCCGTCACGTCGATGTCCGGAAGCGCGCCTTCGAGGATCTCAGGCGCTTCGAAGTGGTGATGGATGGCCACTTCGACTACGGCAATGGCTTTCACGGCAACCTGTATTTGAATCCGCACCAGCTGTTTCAGTACCCGTCGACGATCTGGCGCGTGGCTCAGGACCTGATCGACGTGATGCCGCCTGACTTCGTCGAGCAGGCCGAGATCGTGGCTGGACCGGCAACCGGTGGTGCCTTGCTCGCGCACACCATGGCCGGATTGCTCGACGGCCGGCGGCCGATGACCCATCCGCCATTCCTGTTCGCGCCGTTCGGCGACGTGGAAGGCCAGCCGACGCTCAGCCCGTTCTATGGCTTGCGGATGAAGGGCAAGCGCGTGCTGATCGTGGACGACGTGCGGAATACCGGCACCACGCTGAAGAAGTGCGCGGACCTGGTGGTCGCAGGGGGCGGACGCGTGATCGGCACGATGCAGATCATCGACCGGTGCGAAGCGTGCGTCAGTCTCGACGTGCCGAACGTCGCGCTGGTCGAGTACAAGGCGCCGCCGAACTACGCGGCTGGATCGTGTCCGATGTGCGCAGCCGGTGTGCCGGTCACGGCCTTTTGATGGCCGATGATCGACACGATGTAGAGAGCTACAGCCACGAAGAGCAGGTACTGAAAGCCAAGCAGCATCGAGCTGTATTCGGCTAACCCGCCGAACATCGCGCCCGCGATGTTCGCGCCGAACGCGCGATCCGGCTCCACGGCCCGGGTGAACGACACCGCGAAGACCACCCCGGCAAAGAAGATTGGCGTGAATGCCAATAGCGACGCTGCGAGCACCTGCAGCGTTCGACCCATGCCGAGGAACGTGTCCATCGGCACGAGCGCACTGACGATCAGCGAGATCAGGAGGCCGGCGTGGTACGGCGCCAGCCTGGCGGGCTTCATGATCGACACGAACAGGTTGGCGACCAGGATCATCACCAGCACGGCGAAGATCACCACCGAGTTCACGATCCAGGTGCCGCCGAACAGCAGCGCCATGTGGACGACAGCCTTGGTCTCCACCAGCATGAAGCCGGCGCCGAGGAAGAACATCTGCAGCAGGAGCCCCGAGCCTTCCGCCGGACCCGTGGCGGCCGTTCGTTTCAGGAACGGTGCGAGCAGCAGTGCGGCAATGATCGCCATGACGGCGCCACCGCGCAGGCTGACACCGGGAATGGTCGGTTCGCGAAGGTAGAGCATTGGCCAGTCGTCGGTGGCGAGCCTCAGCGGCTCGTTGCCGGCCCTCACTGTGGTCAGTTGGAACTGCTGCCAGTCTGCAGCAGCACCGGCCGGTGCGCTGGTCCTGAATCCATTCGGCGCGTTCCAGTCGAGTGGCGCCCCGGTATTGAGCCAGTACGCCGGCGATTGCGCGAACGCATTGCGGATCGACGCATTGTTGCCGGCGATGAACATCGTGAAGGCGTTCTCGAGGTTCTCGTCGGCGTCGAGGGTGGCGCGACTGGGCAGGTTCAGTACCAGCGCGTCGGCGCCAAAGGCCGAGCGCACGGCGTCCTGCAGTCGAGAGACGATCCAGCCTTGCCGGAAGTAGTTGTACATCACGAACGTACCGCCCGGCTTGAGCCGCCGCCGCACGTCGTCCATGGCCTGCTTCGTGAAGAGGTAGCTCTCGAGCCGGATGTTGCTGTAGCTGCTGTGCAGCACGAGTGAGTCGACGAGCGCGTAGATGATCAGGTCGTACTGACGCGTCGTTGACTTCAGGAAATTGCGGCCGTCGTTGAGATGCACCGTGACGCGCGGATCGTCGTACGGACGATCCGGATGATCGCGCTTGCCGATTCGCTGGATGACAGGGTCGATCTCGACCGCGTCCACGCGCTCAGCGCCCCATGCCAGCGCGCGACTGACGTCGTTGCCGGAGCCGGCGCCGATGATCAGGACATCGGCAAATGGATTGTTGCCGGAGTCGCGGTTCAACAAGTGCGGCAGGGCGTAAGCCGGGAAAGGCGCGGAACGCGGCTGCATCTGCTGATGGCCGATCAGGTTGACGTTGATCAGGCCCTGGTCTCGCACGTAGGTCACGCGGTAGTAGGGCGACCACTGCTCGACGTAATCGCCGAGCCATCCGGTCGTTGACATGGCGAGGATGGCGACCATCGGCACAGCCACGCGAACGATCCATAGCATGTTGTCCGGGCGGAGGAAGTGGACGAAGCCGGCCAGCACAAGACCGAACCACCAGAGTGGCGGCAACTCGAGGAACGAGCAGGCGGCAAAGCCAGCGATGCCCATCACGCTGCCGAGGATGTCGATTGTGTAGGCCTCGAGCCGATTCGGTAGTCGCGCCAGCGCGCGTCCCAGCTGCTGCCCTGGTCCCATCATCGCGAGCGCAATCAGCAGGAAGAAGTAGCCGCAGATCGCCTCGATCGGAATCACGAAGCTCGACACATCCCGCGCCTGGTATTCGACGCCGAAGAACACCAGTTGCGGCGACGCCTGGTTGCCGACGTCAATGATGCTCGCGGATGCCTGCCGCTGCAGCTCAACGAGGTGCGCGCTGCCGATCGCGATCGCGAGGATCACCGGCGTCCACTTCAGCAGGTTGGCCTTGCGATTGGCCGCCAGGCAGCCGACGGCAATTCCGAGGATCGACGCGAGCAGCATCGTGTTCGTGAAGAACGTCAGGAACAGGACGTGCGACGGGAACCAGCGAATGCAGGTAAGCTCGAGGAACAGCGTGAGAAAGCTAATCAGGAACAGGTCGAGTCTCATGCTCAGGTCTGGGCTCGACACACTGTATGCCGAATTCAACGCCGAACACTCGGTGGCTGATCCGGTCTGGATGGTCCGGCGCTTTGACCGCCCGGACGATCGCGAGATCGTCGGCTTCATCGCTGCCGCCCTGGCGTTTGGCCGGGTGCAGAGCGTCCTGAACTCGATCGAAGGCATGCTCGCGGTGATGGGGCCGTCGCCGGCGGCGTTCGTTCGCGGTTTCGATCCGTCGCGTGATCGCGATTGTTTCAAGCACCTGGTGCACCGATGGACCAACGGCGCGGATTTCGCCGCGATGGTCTGGATCCTCAAACAGATGCTGGAGCGATCGGGATCGGTCGAAGCCTTCTTCGCGGAGGGGCTGTCCGCGGATGCCGTCGATGTGTCGGCCGCGCTCGAATCCTTCTCGACCCGCGCTCTTGCTGTTGATGTATCGCCGATCTACGGTCGTCGCAGGCCGAAGCCGGGCGTCGCATATTTCTTTTCCCGTCCTTCGTCAGGCGGCGCGTGCAAGCGGCTCAATCTCTACTTGCGCTGGATGGTTCGCAAAGACCGCGTCGACATGGGGGTGTGGAAAACGGTCCGCCCCGGCCAGCTCATCATCCCACTCGATACGCACGTCATTCGTGTGGGCACGTGCCTGCGATTGACGACCAGGAAGAGTCCCGGATGGCGGATGGCCGCGGACGTCACCGCATCACTGCGCGCGATCGATCCGAACGATCCCATCAAGTTCGACTTTTCGATCTGCCACCTGGGAATGATGAACGGCTGCGGGTACGGGAAGAAGAGCGGCGATGCGCGTTGTCCCCTGAAGGGCGCCTGCCATCCGTAGCGGAACTCCCGACGCCGCAAGCACGTCGAAAGTCTGGATGAACCGAATCATTTCGTGGGGCGAGGTCCGCCTCGGCCTCCGGCTGATCGTCAAGCAGCCCGTCCTTTCACTCACGATCATCCTTGCGCTGGCAACCGGAATGGGCCTGGCGACGATGGGGTTCACGTTCCGCGATGCGCTGATGAACAGCTCGTTGCCCTATCGCGCCGGCGACCGCATTGGCCGCGTGCATGCCTTCAATCGTGACGGCTACCTGGCGGACATCGATATCGATCGCTATCGCACGCTCCGCGATCGCGGCACGTCGTTCGAACACGTCGGCCTCGTCAGCGGCCGGCCCTACACGGTGACGCATGGCCCCAACGAAGTCGAATCGATCAACGGCGGGTTGATCACCCCGGCGTCGATGCCGTGGCTTGACGCGGTGCCGATTGCCGGCCGCGTCTTCATCCCGGCTGACGGCGAGGCCGGCGCGGAACGCGTGGCCTTGGTTCGCGAAAGCCTGTGGCGCCGCAGATACTCGGCCGATCCACGGCTGGTTGGCCGCTCGATCACCATCGGCGGGCAACCGCGCACGGTGGTCGGCATCATGCCTGACTCGTTCGAGTTTCCGAATGCGTGCGAGCTGTGGCTGCCGTTCGAGGAGCAGTGGCTCGGCGCCGAGCAGGCGACGGCGATGAGCATTCGCGTGCTCGTGGTGGTGAAGCCTGGCATCACGTTCGAGACCGCATCCGCGGAAGCGGACGCGCTGTCAGCCGCGATGCCGTCGCGCCCCGCACCCGACGATATCGCGCGCCTCAGGATTCGCAGTTTCACATCGGACTCCGGCCAGGCGGACTTCGCGATGTCCGCGCTCGTGGCCGTGCTCGTGATGGTGTTGTTGGTCGTGGCCAGCAACGTCGCCACGCTCGTCTTTGCGCGCACCTGGTCGCGCGCGCCGGAACTGGCCGTGCGGACCGCGCTCGGTGCGGCACGGACCCGCGTGGTGGGCCAGTTGTTCTTCGAAACGCTGCTCCTCGGGTCGCTTGCGGCGACGATCGGACTCTTTGGCGCATATGCGGCGCTGTGCTACATCAGGGATTCGTTTGAAGGCTGGCCGTTCTGGGTCACGCTTGTGCCCAATCCGCGCATTGTCGCCTTCGTCGTGCTGCTGACGCTCCTGGTCAGCGTGGTCGCAGGCCTGTTCCCGGCGCTGCGCATGACGCGGCACGACTTGCGCAACACCTTGCAAGCGGGCCGCGGCTTCGCATTTGGCGGCTTCGGACGCGTCGGCGCATTGCTCCTCGTCGTCGAGATCGCGTTGTCAGTGGCGCTCCTGAATGGCGCCGTCACCATGGCGAGGGCGTTTGACTCGTTCGTGTCGGAGATTCCGGCGCTGCCGAAGAACCAGGTCGTAACCGCGCACATGGGCCGCGTCAATTCGCCGCTGCTGCGCGACAGGATCGTCGAAGCGGCAGCGGGTCTGCCAGGCGTGACGGCGGCAGGGGCGGGGCAGTTGCTGCCGCGCTTGTATCCGGCGCCGCGATTAACCGCCGTCGAGGCGATCGGCGACGAGACACCACGGGCGCCACAGGCGGCACCGTCACATGCGGTTGGCAATGGATATCTCGAGGCGATCGGCGCGAGAACGCTGACCGGACGTCTCTTCACTGCGACCGACTTCATTGAGGGCGCGGCGCCTGTTGCGGTCGTCAATGAGCCGTTTGTGCAGAAGTTTCTCGATGGACGCAACCCCGTCGGCCGTCGAATTCGCATCGAGCAGGCGCGCGAGGATGGCTCGCAGGAGCCGTGGCTCGAGATCGTCGGAGTGGTTCCTGACCTCGGTTTGAGCGTTGGCGATCCCGAGCTCACCGCGGGTTTCTATCTTCCGGTTCGTGACGAGCGCTTGACCTACCTCGCCATCCGCACCCTCGCGGATCCGTTGACGCTCACACCGCAACTGCGTGCCGCGATCTCGAGCATCGATCCTGACCTGCAGGTGGAAGAAATCCGCACACTGGAAGAAGCGGGCGTTGAAGAGAGTGCCTTCTTGTCAGGCATCGCACTCGGCCTGACCGCAATGGGGGGCATGGCGCTGGCACTATCGATCGTCGGCATCTACGCGCTGCTGTCGTTCATGGTGACGCGCCGCACGCGCGAGATCGGCATCCGCGTCGCCCTCGGTGCCGCGAGCTGGCAGGTGCTGAAGTCGATCACCGGCGGTGCGCTGGTCCACCTTGCGATCGGAGGATTGCTCGGAAGCCTGCTTGGCGTAGCGTTCGTGCAGTTGCGCTCGTCGATCCTGATCAGCATCCCCGCGCCGGGCTTCTGGATGCCGGCCACGATCTTCCTGACGCTCGCGCTCGCCGGTTTGACAGCGTGCTGGTTGCCTGCGAGACGCGCGCTTGGCATTCGCCCGTCAGAGGCGCTGAGCAGCGATTAGACCTGATCCGCTGGCCGGACGTGCTTCGGATGGAAGGCGACGGCCATCAGAATGGCGGCGGCGAGAGCGAGCACCGCAGGAGCCATGAACAGACGCGAGAAATCCACGCCGCCCTCCGCGGTCCGGAACATATCGCCCAGCGACCCCCACAGCAGGCTGCCCGCGAACGGGCCGACGCCGAGGATCACCAGGTTGAACAGGCCCTGTGCGCTCGCGCGGGCATCGCGCGGGCAGCGCTCGTCCACGTAGATGTAGACCGCCGCGAAGAAGAACGCGTAGCACATCCCGTGGACGACATTGATCGCGATCATCAGCGCCAGCGGATCGCCGATCGCGAAGATAAAGAAGCGGGCGGCGTGCGCCAGGATGCCGAGCGTCATCGTCCAGCGCCAGCCAAGCCTGGCCAACGCCCATCCGAGCACCGCCATCGATGCGATCTCGGCGATCTGTCCGACACTCATCGCCGGCATGATCCAGTTCTCCGCAAGACCCGCCTGTTGCAGGAACGGGCTGGTCCACTGGAAATAGCACTGATGCACCAGCGCATCCATCGTGGTGGCGATGAACAGCACCAGCATCGTTGGATCCTTGAGCAGGGCAATCGCCTTCATGGGCGCACTGGCGCCTTCCTGTCTCGGCGCCGGCGGCGTGTGCGGCAGGGTCAATGAAAATCCAGCCAGCGCCCACGATGCGATGCCGGCAACCGTGAAGATGCTCGAGAGCGCAGCGTTCAGGTCGGGCCCGGTCTTGCCGGCGAGGATGAAGACGAACGGCCAGCTCGCGGCGATCCATCCGATCGTGCCCCACAGCCGCACTTTGCCGAACTCGTTCTGCGCGTCCTTGATGTGATGGAAACAGATCGCATTGGTCAGCGACATCGTCGGCATATAGGCCAGCTGGTAGATCAGCATGACGATGAAGAAGGACCAGAAGGTGGTTTGGAAGGCGAGGGCGAACATCGCCGCGCCGCCGACGAGGTGGAGCACCGCCAGTAACTTCTCGGTCGAGAGGAGGCGATCCGCGATCTGGCCGCCGAAGTAGAGGCCGAACACGCAGGCGATGGCCTGTGTCGCGAAGATCCAGCCGATCTCGCCGCCGGTGAATCCGAGGACGCCGCCGAGATACAGCGCGAGCAGCGGGAGCCAGGAGCCCCAGATCAAGTACTCGAGGAACATCATCACCGAGAGACGCGTCGAGGCAGCAGTCATGATCGGGCTGAACTATAGTTCACTTCATGGCAGGCAGGCTCGGGGTAGGGTTCATCGGCAGCGGGTTCATCACCCGTTTTCACATTCGCTCATGGGAGGCGGTTCGCGACGCGGACGTCAGGGGCATCTACAGCCCGACTCTCGCCAACGCAGAGGACGCAGCGGCGCTGGCCCGCTCGCTGCACGTGGGCGACGCCAGGGCGTTCGGCTCAATCGAGGAAATGGTCGCGGATGAGTCGATTGACGGCATCTGGATGTGCGGCCCGAACTTCGCCCGGGTCGAGAACATGGAGCGGATCGTCGCGGCGATCAAGAAGGGCGCGAAGCTGCGCGGGATCGCGTGCGAGAAGCCGCTCGGCCGCAACGCCGCCGAGGCGAACCGTATGGTCGAGCTCATCGAGGAAGCCGGCGTGTTGCACGGCTACCTTGAGAACCAGTTGTTTGCGCCGGCGGTGGAGCGCGGCAAACAGATCATCTGGGCGCGTGGCGCGGCGGCATCCGGGCGCCCGTACCTCGCCCGCGCGGCCGAAGAACACAGTGGCCCGCACATGCCCTGGTTCTGGCAGGGCGACCTGCAAGGCGGCGGCGTGTTGAACGACATGATGTGCCACAGCCTCGAGGTTGGCCGCTACTTGCTGACCAAGCCTGGCGCCCCGCGCAACAGCATCCGTCCGGTGAAGATCTCGGCTCAGATCGCGTCGTTGAAGTGGTCACGGCCTGACTACGTCTCGCAACTACGCGGCGCCATGACCGACAAAGTTGACTACGGCCGGCATCCGGCCGAAGACTTCGCCCGCGCCAGCGTGAGCTACGAGGATGAGAACGGCACGCCACTGATCGTCGAGGCGACGACATCGTGGAGCTTTGTCGGCGCCGGCTTGCGTTTGACCATGGAATTGCTGGGGCCGGAGTACTCAATGTCCGTGAGCACTCTCGACGGTGGCGCGAAGGTGTTCTTCTCGCGACGGCTCCAGGAGCAACAGGCTGGAGAGGACCTGCTCGAGAAACAGAATGCCGAACAGGGCTTGATGCCGATTGTCGGCAACGAAGCCGCGGAGTACGGCTACGAAGCCGAAAATCGCTTCTTCACGCGCGCGTTCCTTGACGGCATCCAGCCCGACGTAAATTTCCATGCTGGACGCGACGTCACCGAATTGCTGATGGCGTGCTACATGAGTGCGGAACAGGAACGGGTAATCGAATGGAAACCGTCGGACCTGCTGTCGTACGTGCCGTTGCCGGCCAGGCGCTAACGCGCCGCGAGTTCGGCGCGGTTGCCGCATCAGGGCTTGCCGCCTCGATGCTGCAGCCCGGTGGGCTGGTGATCGGCGTCCAGAGCTACAGCTTTCGCGACCGCTCGCTGGATGACGCGATTGCGGCGATGCAGAAGCTCGGACTTCGCAGCTGCGAGTTGTGGCAGTCGCATGTCGAGCCCAGGCGCATCCCTCGAGACGAGATGCGCAAGTGGCGGGAGACCGTGCCGCTCGACACCTTTCATAAAGTCCGCGACCAGTTTGCGAAGGCGTCCATCGCTCTGTCGGCCTACAACATCAGCATCAAGGACGACTTCTCGGATGCCGAGATCGAGCGCGCGTTCGAGATGACCGCCGCTCTCGGTGCGCCGCTGATCACGTCGTCATCGAATACCGCCGTGGTCGGGCGGATCGTGCCGGCCGCCGAGCGCCGGAAGATGCAGGTAGGTATGCATAACCACTCGCGCATCGATCCGAACGAGTTTGCAACGACGGCAAACTTCGTGGAGGCGATGGCGAAGAGCAGGTACATCGCGACCAACCTCGATATCGGGCACTTCACGGCCACCAACGAAGACGCGGTAGCGTTCCTGAAGCAGCATCACGAGCGCATCGTGACCGTGCACATCAAGGACCGGAAGCGCGACCAGGGCGCCAACGTCGAGCTCGGCACGGGCGACACGCCGATTGTGGCGGTCCTGAAGATGATCAGGGACAACCGCTGGCCGATCCCGATCAACCTTGAATACGAATATAAAGGCGCGGACACGGTGGACGAGGTCCGCAAGATGCTCGACTACTGCAAGCGCGCTCTCAATCTATAATCAGCCCCCATGAAGAAGCTTGTCCTCGTTGCGATTCTGCTGGTTGGAGCCTCCGCTTTCGCTGTTGCGCGCCAGGCCCAGCAACCCATGCTGACCGCCGCCGAGAAGGCCGACGGCTGGACGCTGATGTTCGACGGTACCTCGCTCAACGGGTGGCGCGGCTACAAGACCGAGAAGCCGTCCGGCGGCTGGCGCGCGGACAACGGCACGCTGGTGCGTCTTGGCGGCGGCGGCGACCTGATGACCGTCGAGCAATACGGCGACTTCGACATGCGCTTCGAGTGGAAGATCACGGAGTACGGCAACAGCGGCGTGATCTATCGCGTCGGCACCACCGAGCCATATCCGTGGCACACCGGCCCCGAATACCAGATCCTCGACAACGGCCACCATCCAGACGGCAAGAACGCGATTACGTCGTCAGGGTCCAACTACGCCGTCAACGAGCCGGTGAAGGACGTGACCAAGCCCGTCGGTCAGTGGAACGAGGGCCGCATCCTGGCGAAGGGCAACCGCGTCGAGCACTGGTTGAACGGTGTGAAGGTCGTGGACTACGAAGTCGGCAGCGCCGATTGGAATGCCCGCGTGAAGGCGAGCAAGTTCGGAAGGATCCCGCCGTATGCGACCGTGAAGGTTGGCCACATTGCTCTTCAGGATCACGAGAGCGTCGTGATCTACCGCAATTTGAAGATCAAGAAACTGTAGGCGAATGGGCCAATAGGCGAATGGGCCAATAGGGGGCGTTACAGCCCCCAGCCCCTTCGATACTCGCGTTTCAGGAAGTCGTTCGCCTTCTTCGAGTTCGTCACTTCCATGTTCGCGCCGTCGTAGTGCAGCTTCTCGCCGGCGCGTAACGCCACCACGCCGAGCAACATCACTTCCGTCAGCCTGGCCGCGTACTCGAACGGGCACGAGGCCTTGCCGATGCCCTTGCACGCGTTCGACCAGTTCACTTCGTGGCTGGTCGCAATGCGCTCCAGGGTCCGCGGCGGATCGCCGACTGATTTGTGCAGCGAGTCTGGCAGCAGGCGCGACTGGTAACCGTAGGTGTTGCAGATCACCTTGCCCTTGCTGCCGACCATGATCACGCCGCCTTCGCCGTTGAGCTTCTGGCCGTCTGGGAACTCGGGTGGCGTGGCGGGAAACATTCCGCCGTCGTACCACGTAAGCTTGACCGGCGGCTTGGTGCCGCGCGCCGGGAATTCGAAGTAGGTCTTCGAGGCGATCGGGTAGCACACGCCGTCGAATGGCGTCGACACGGTTTCGATGGACGTGGGGTAGCCGAGCTCCAGCGCCCAGTACGGAAAGTCGATCAGGTGCGCGCCCATGTCGCTGATGGCGCCGCCGCCCCAATCCACCCAGCCGCGCCAGTTGAAGGGGTGATAGACCGGGTGGTACTCGCACGATGGCGCACCGCCCAGGAACAGATCCCAGTTCAATTCATCAGGCACCGAGTAAATGCCCATGGCATTGGCCAGCCGCGACATGACGCCGCTCATGTTCCAGCGCATGTTGTTCGAGATGCGGCGCGGCTCCGGACGCGGAATGCCCTGCGGCCAATAAGAGAGCGGACGATTGGTCCACACGTGCGCTTCGGTGACGTCACCAATCGCACCCGATTGCACCCACTCCACCGCCTTGCGCCCGTCATCGCCGGAGTGGCCCTGGTTGCCCATCTGCGTGACGGCCTTTGGTGTCTGCCGCGCCTTGCGCGACAACTTGCGCGCTTCGTCGACCGACCAGCACAGCGGCTTCTGCACGTAGACGTGCTTGTCGAGGTCCAGCACGGCCATCGCGATCGGCGCGTGCATGTGATCCGGCGTGGCCACGACGAACGCGTCGATGTCCTTCTGCTGTTCGAGCATCAACCGGTAGTCGGTGTAACGCTTGATCTTGCCAAGGTCTTCTGCAGCGATTCGGCGCAGCGATCCAACGCGGTGCTCGCTGTTCTTGCGGGCTTCGGGCGTGAGGTCGGTCCGCAGCAGGCGCTCTTCCTCGCGCTTGAGCCCGGTGGCAAACGCATCAGCCGTCCACTGCGGGCCGGCGTATCCCCAGTCCACGTCGCAGAGCGCCACGATGTTATTGTCGAGGCCGAGGTTGAGGAGATTGGTGCGGCCCATGCCGCCAACGCCGATGCCGGCGATGTTGAGCCGGTCGCTTGGCGGCGTGAAGCCCTTGCCCAGCACGTGCCGCGGCACGATCGTGACCGCTGCCGTTGTCGCCGCCACATTCGCCACGAACTTGCGTCTGGAAATCATAGGGCTCACCTCACTACTTTCTTCGCCGGGGCGATGCTACTACAATCGCCGCACCCGTCATGCAGATCATCCGCAATCGCACTATCTACGATGTCGTCATCGTCGGCTCCGGCGCCGGCGGCGGCATGGCCGCGAAGGTCCTCAGCGAAGCCGGCGCCAACGTGATGATGTTGGAAGCCGGTGTCAGCTTTGACCCGGCGCGCGACTCCAGGATGATGGCGTGGCCCTATCAGTCACCGCGCCGCGGATTGCCGATTCCAGAACGCCAGTTCGGCGAATTCGACGCCGGCTGGGGTGGCTGGACGCTTGAAGGCGAGCCTTACACATCGGCGCCCGGCGATCGATTCGACTGGTTCCGGACGCGCATGGTCGGCGGCCGCACCAACCACTGGGGCCGGATCTCGTTGCGCTTCGGTCCTGACGACTTCAGGCGCAAGAGCCTCGACGGGCTTGGCGACGACTGGCCGATCAGCTATGACGACCTCAAGCCGTATTACGACAGCATCGATCGCTACATCGGCCTGTTTGGATCCAACGAAGGACTGCCGAACGATCCGGATGGCATTTTCCAGCCGCCGCCAAAACCCCGTTGTTATGAGCTGCTGATCAAGCGCGCGTCAGAGAACCTCGGCATCCGCTGCATTCCGATTCGCCTGTCGATCCTCACGCAACCGCTGAACGACCGGCCCGCGTGTCATTACTGCGGCCAGTGCGGCCGCGGCTGCGCCTCGCACGCCAACTTCTCATCACCTTCCGTGCTGCTGCCGCCGGCCCTGGCGACCAGGCGTCTCACCATGACCACGAACGCCATGGCGCGCGAGGTGACGGTTGGCGAGGACGGCCTGGCGACGGGCGTCACCTACATCGACAAGACGACCGGCCGCGAAAATCACGTGCGCGGTCGCATCGTGGTCATGGCGGCAAGCGCTTGTGAGACCGCCCGCCTGCTGCTCAATTCCAAGTCGTCGCGGTTCCCGCACGGTCTCGCCAATTCGAGTGGCGTGGTCGGCAAATACCTGACCGATACCACCGGGACCTCCGTGCGCGGGTTCATTCCGAAGATGATGAGCGGCGTTCCGCATAACGAAGACGGCGCGAGCGGCTCGCACCTCTTCATGCCGTGGTGGGGTGACAACAAGAAGCTCGACTTCCCGCGCGGGTATCACATCGAGCTTGGCGGCGGGCGCCGCATGCCGGGTTTCGGCACGCTGGGTGGCGTGCACCTGTACCACACGACCGCCGGTGACGGCGGGCTGGTGCAGAGCGGCGGATACGGAAAGCAGCTGAAGGACGACTATCGCCGCTTCTACGGCGCCACCGTCGGCTTCTCTGGGCGCGGCGAGATGATCCCGAATGAAAATTCGTACTGCGAGATCGATCCCACCGTCGTCGATCGCTGGGGTATCCCGGTGCTGCGATTCCACTGGAAGTGGACGGACCACGAGCTGAAGCAGGTCAAGCACATGCAGGAGACCTTCCGCTCGATCATTCACGAGATGGGTGGCACGCCCATGACGCCGATGCCGACAGCGGAACAGGGCTACGGCATTGAACCGGGTGGCCGCATCATCCACGAAGTGGGTTGCGTGCGCATGGGCAACGATCCGAAGACGTCGGCACTCAACAGCAACTGCCAGGCGCACGACTGCCGCAACCTGTTCGTCACTGACGGCGGACCGTTCGTGACCAACCCTGACAAGAATGTGACGTGGACAATCCTGGCGCTGGCGATGCGCACGAGTGAGTACATCGCGAATCAGCGCAAAGGAGGTGCCCTGTGAATCCTCCTTCGCTGAAACTACGGAGGACAAGTCGACGCGACGCCCTCAAGCTCCTGCTTGCGGCGCCGGCGGCAGGGTTCGCCTTCACCGACGCTGAAGCGGCACAGGCCGCTGTGGCGGCCCAAGGCGCACGGGCGGCCGCGACGACAACGCCCTTCGTGCCGAAGTTCTTTACGGCGACCGAATTCAAGTTGGTCAGCACGCTCGCCGACATCGTGATTCCGAAGGACGAGCGCTCCGGCAGTGCCACCGATGCCGGTGTGCCCGAGTTCATGGACTTCATGATGATCGACCAGCCGGCGCGCCAGGTGGCGATGCGGGGCGGTTTGGCGTGGCTCGATGTTGAATGCCAACGCCGCTACGACAAGACTTTCTTGAACTGCGCCGACCGCGAGCGGACCGCGGTGCTGGACGACATCGCGTGGCCCGCGAAGGCCAAGCCGGAGTTCGCGCACGGCGTGGCGTTCTTCAGCAACTTCCGCGACCTGACCGCGAGCGGTTTCTGGACGACGCGCATGGGCATCGACGACTTGCAGTACATGGGCAACCGTTCAGTTGCGCGCTGGAACGGGTGTCCTCCCGAAGCGCTCAAGAAGCTCGGCGTCAGCTACGAGTAGCACGGCCAGACATGGCGGAACTGAAGCAATGGAAGTTCATTCCGACAGCCAGGATCAATCCGCTGTGGTGGTTGATTGTGTTTGTCGCCTTGCAGCTGGTCGATTTGGCGACCGGACCCTATTTTCAGCTTCCGTCGGTGTACGTGTTGCCCGTGCTGGCCGCAGCGTGGTTCTCCGGACTGACCGCCGGGATCGCGCTGGCTGTCGCCCTGCCGCTCGGCCGCGTCTTCTTCATGTATCAGGTCTGGGACGAGCCGTGGGAACCGGCAGCGTTCCTCGCGACGGCCGTGACGCGAGTGGCCGTCTTCATGGCAGTGGCGATCGCTGTCGACCGGCTGGCCCGCCACGAGCGTCGGCTGGCCCTCGAGGTAAAGCAGCTGGCCTTGCTGCTGCCGGTGTGCGCCGATTGCCGTAAAATTCGCGATCGTCACGGCGAGTGGACGACGCTCGATGCCTATGTGGCCTCCAGCCCCGCCGAGTTCCAGCCGGGTCTGTGCTTGGACTGCGCGCGCAGCAGGCTCCCGGAACACGTGGCCCCGGCTCCGCGATTGTGATCGCGCGTCTCGTCGCCTTCTTGACCCTTGGCCTTGCGGCTGGTGCGTCTGCACAGGACAGCCGGTTGGCCTCGATCGTCAGCCGTACCGCCGCGGACAACGTCACCGTGCGTGCCTTCCGCGTCGCGGAGCCGCTGCGCATCGACGGCCGCCTCGAAGAGGACGCCTACCGCTCCATCGAACCGATCAGCAATTTCATTCAGCAGGAACCGGATGAAGGCCAGCCCGCCACCGAGAAGACGGAGGCGTGGATCCTGTTCGATGACGTGAACATCTACGTCTGCGCGCGCAACTGGGACAGCCATCCTGAACGCGAAGTCGCCAACGAGCTGCGGCGCGACAGTGGCAACATCCTCGGCAACGAAAACCTGACATTCGCCATCGACACGTTTCACGATCGGCGCAACGGCTACGTCTTCCAAACCAACGCGCTCGGCGCGCTGCGTGACATGGCCGTGACCGACGATCAACAGAACCAGGCGTGGAACGGCATCTGGCAGGTAAAGACGGCGCGCTTCGAGCATGGATGGACGGTCGAAGTGGCGATCCCGTTCAAGTCGCTGCGCTACAAGGGCAGCGGCCCGCAGACGTGGGGGATCAACCTGCGTCGCCTCGTCAAGTGGAAGAACGAGTTCTCGTACCTGTCGCTCGTTCCGGCGGCGCTCGGAACCGGCGGCATCAGCCGCATGGCGTCCGCCGCCACGGTGGTCGGGCTCGAGACCCCGGCGCAGTCGAAGAACATCGAGTTCAAGCCGTACGTGGTCGCGTCATCGACGACCGATCGCGTCAGCGCGACCCCTTTCAACAATCGCGGCCAGTCCAACGCCGGTGTTGACTTCAAGTACGGACTGACCCGGAGCCTGATCGTCGACGCGACGTATCGCACCGACTTTGCGCAGGTCGAGGAAGACGTTCAGCAGGTCAACCTGACGCGCTTCAGCGTGTTCTTCCCGGAGAAGCGTGACTTCTTCCTTGAAGGCCAGGGCATCTTCGATTTTGGCGGCGTGCAGGCCGGCAACAGCCCCGGCGATGTACCGTTGCTGTTCTTCAGCCGGCAGATCGGATTGAGCCAGGGCCAGGCTGTTCCTGTCGTCGGCGGCGTGCGTCTGACGGGACGCGCGGGCGCCTTCAGCATCGGTGCCTTGAATATCCAGACGGAAGACAAACCCGAGGCGCGAGCGCTCTCCACGAACTTCTCCGCGCTGCGGCTCAAACGCAACCTGCTGCGGCGCAGCAATATTGGTGTGATGGCCACGAGGCGTGGTCCCTCGGTGAGCTCGGGTGCCGATGCGAGCTACACCGCCGGTGTCGACGCCACGATGTTGTTCTTCAAGAGCATCAACATCACCAGCTATTACGCGCTGACCAACACGCCCGATGCGCGTGGCGCCAACGTGACGGGGTCGAGCTATCGCGGCCGCTTCGACTACAACGCCGATCGCTACGGCGCCACAGCGGAGCACATGCTGATCGACGCCGACTTCCGGCCGGAAGTCGGCTACGTTCGCCGGAGCGACATTCGCCGCAGCTACGGCCAGCTGCGCTTCAGCCCGCGCCCGCGCGGGAGCAGGCTGATCCGGAAGTACACGTGGCAGACCAGCCTTGACTACGTTACCGACGCCGGCGCCCGCGCCCTGCAGAGCCGTGAGATCAACGGATTGTTCCGCGTCGACTTTCAATCCAGCGATTCGTTCACGACGGAGGTGTCGCGCGAGTTCGAGTTGCTGCCGTCGCGATTTACCATCGCGCGCGGCGTGGTTGTTCCCGCCGGGGGATACACCTACTCGACGGCGCGTGTCTCATACTCACTGGGCCAGCAGCGGCGTGTATCCGGCCGCATCGGGGCGTCTACGGGCTCGCTCTACGAAGGCACGAAATCCGATGTCTCGTTCTCGGGCCGGTGGGGCGTCATCCCGCAACTCTCGCTCGAGCCCAGCGCGACGCTCGCGTGGGGGTCGCTGCCATACGGCGATTTCAAGGCGCGCCTGGTGGGTTCGCGAGTCACCGTTACTCCGAGCGCGAGAATGCAGATCAGCAGCCTCGTGCAATTCAACATTGACGCCAACACCGTGACCTCGAGCGCGAGGTTGCGATGGGAATACGCCGGTGGCAGCGATCTCTTCATCGTCTACAGCGACGGCCGCGATACGCAGCAGGCGGGATTCCCCGGATTGATGAACCGCACCCTGGCCGTAAAAGCCACGCGACTCTTCAGGTTCTAGATGGCAAGCCCTCCGGAGGTTGTGGTCCTCGGTGGCGGTCCTGCCGGCGCGACGGCTGCGCTCCTGCTCGCGCGATGGGGATACAGGGTTCGTGTCATCACCAAGGCCGGCTCCGATCAGCAATTGGCGGTGTCCGTGCCACCGAGCTGCGCCAAGCTGTTCTCCGAGATCGGCGTCTCTGACATCGTCGATCGTGCCGGTTTCATCCGCTCGACCGGCAACACCGTGTGGTGGGGTGGCCACGAGGCGCGCATCGAACAGTTTGCAGATGGCGTGCGCGGCTGGCAGCTCGATGTTGGCCGCCTCTCCGAGCTCATTCTCCGGGAAGCGATCGCCTCTGGTGCCGAGGTTGAACGACGCGTGGTGGTCGATCGGCCGAGGGGCTTCGTGCTCGATTGCACCGGCCGCGCCGGCGTGATGGCTCGCGCAATGGGTGTTCGCCAGCAGGAACCGGGTCTTCGAACGGTTGCGCTGATTGGCGAATGGCGGAGTTCCAGTCCCTGGGCCGTGCCGGACGACACGCATACCTTGATCGAGTCCTATGACGACGGGTGGGTGTGGTCGGTGCCGGTGAGTGCAGGTCTGCGCCACGTGGCGGCGATGGTTGATCCGCAGCGATCAGGTCTTGCCCGCGCCGGCTCTGCGAAGGGGGTCTATCTCGCTGAGCTTGCGAAGACGAGAGTGTTCCGCGGGCTCGTTGCAGGCGCCGAGTTGTCCGCCGGACCGTGGGGTTGGGACGCGTCCCGATACCACTCCTCCGCGTACACTGGCGACGACTGGCTGCTCGTTGGTGACGCGGCGTCCTTCATCGATCCTCTATCGTCAGCCGGCGTAAAGAAGGCGATTGCCTCTGCGTGGCTGGCTGCCGTCGCGTCGCATACCTGTCTGGCGTCCCCGGCGATGAGGGCCCATGCGCTGAAGTTCTACGATGACCGCGAGCGGGAGATCGCATCGCACTTTGCCCGTGAAACGACGCGTTTTCTTGCCGAGGCCGCATCGACGCACCAGCGCGCGTTCTGGGAACAGCGCTCCGAAGATACGACGATCACCGCTGACGATCGCCAGTCCGTTCTCCGTGCCTTCGACGCGCTCAAGGCTGCACAGGACCTATCGGCCCGGCTGGGTCCCGGGACTCGGATCGAGCCGCGTCCCTGCATCAGCGGCCACGAGATCGTCCTCGAGCCTCACATCGTCTCGGGCGATTCGAGGGGCGTGCGGCATTTGCAGAACGTCAACGTTGTGCGGCTGATCGAGCTGGCACCGCGATTCCAGACCGTTCCGGACCTCTATGACGGCTACGCCGCAGAGGTCGGAACAGTGGGCCTGCCCGATTTTCTAATGGCGCTTGCCACCGCGTTCGCGCGCGAGTGGCTTGTGTCAGAATGACCCGCAATGCGGATACGAGCGCTTGCCGCCACCACCACGCTCCTGTTCCTGAGCGCGTTCGCCGTTGCGATGACGGCCCAGGCGCCACAGCCGACCGCGAAGCCTGAAGAAGGCATCCCGATCACCGATGCCACCGTGCAGAAGGCGTGCGGCTCCTGCCACCGGTCGGATGACAAGGGACAGATGTCGCGCATCTCGTTCCAGCGCAACACGCCGGAGGGCTGGCAGAGCCAGATTCAGCGCATGGCGTCGTTGAACGGGCTGCGGATCGAACCCGAGACCGCGCGCCAGGTCGTGAAGTACCTTTCGAACAACCTCGGTCTTGCGCCGGAAGAAGCCAAACCCGCGATGTGGGAGGCGGAGCGCCGCCTCGTCGATTTCAAGTACACCGCGAGTCCCGACGCCGAGTCGACGTGCAACAAGTGCCATTCGCTGGGCCGTGTGATTTCGCAGCGCCGGACGAAGACCGAGTGGGACCTGCTGATCGCGATGCACCGCGGATGGTATCCGCTGGTTGATAACCAGGCGTTCCGCCGGGCGGGTCCGCCGTCGCCGGATCCTGCCGCGACAGCGCCGGCCGACAACCGTCATCCGTTTGAAAAGGCGGTCGCGCATCTATCCCGCACCTTCCCGCTGCAGACGCCCGAGTGGACGGCGTGGTCCGCGAACATGCGACCGGCGCGGCTTGAGGGCACCTGGGCGCTGACTGGCTGGGAGGTAGGAAAGGGCGCGATCTACGGTCGGGTCACGGTCGCGAGCGACCCGGCAACCCCGGAGGAGTTCACCACCAATGCGACTTACCGCGTGGCGCGGACGGGCGAAACGATCACGCGTACCGGACGCGCCATCGTCTACACCGGGTTCCAGTGGCGCGGCCGGTCGTCGACCCCGGCTCCGGACTCTGCGTTCCGGGAAGTAATGATGGTCGATCGCGATCGTCGCACCATGGAGGGCCGTTGGTTCACCGGCGGCTACGACGAGATCGGCATCGACGTGAAGCTCGAGCGCATCGCATCGGAACCTCGCGTGCTCGGCACCGATCGCACCGCGTTGAGGAAAGGCGCGACCGGACAGGAGCTCAAGATCTACGGCGCCAACCTTCCGTCAACGCTCCGGCCGGCCGAGATCGAACTCGGTCCCGGTGTGACGGTGGCCCGAGTGGTCAGCGCGACGCCGGACCTGGCGACAGTGGTGGTGGATGTGGCGGCGACGGCGCCAGCCGGTGCCCGTGATTTGTTCGTCACCGGCTCGTCCCGAGCGAAAGCGCTCGCCATCTACGACAAGATCGACACCATCAAGGTGAAGCCCGATTGGGCGATGGCGCGTGTCGGCGGCGTGACGTTTCCGAAAATGTTCGCGCAGTTCGAGGCCTGGGCTTACAGCAACGGCGCGGACGGCAAGCCCGATTCACCTGACGACATCGATCTCGGCCTCGTCGACGCCGCGTGGTCGATGGAGGAGTACGCCGCCATCTACAATGACGACGACATCAAGTTCGTCGGTGCGTTGAACGAGGCGACGGGCCGGTTCACCCCGAACATTGAAGGCCCCAATCCCAAGCGCGCCGGCGAGCGCAACAACATCGGCGATGTCTGGGTTGTGGCAAAGGTGACCGGTGACGCGGTGGGTGGCAAGCCCGCGCCGGTGCTTCGTGCGCGGGCGCACCTGCTGGTTACGGTGCCCCTCTACATGGTGTTTGATCCGTCACGAGGCCAATGAGCACTTCGCCTGCACTTAGCGCCAGCATCGGCCTTCGGGAGTTCCACTCTTTCGAAGCGGCCGGGCGCCGGTATGTCTACCTGGTGCCGAGCGCGGCCGTGTTTGCCCTCGACGCCTGCTCGGCGGCGGTAATTGATTCGTTGTCCGACGGCCCGCGCGGCCTCGATGACGTCACCCGGGAGCTGTCGCAGCGATTCGACCTGGCGGAAGTCACCGGCACGATTGCCGAACTGCAGCGTGTGCGCGCGCTCGGGCAGTCGGACGTCAAGCCGGCGCCGTCACCAAAAGTGATTCCGCTCAAGCCGGTGCCGCTGCAGACGCTGGTGGTCAACGTCACCAACCAGTGCAACCTCGCGTGCACCTATTGCTACGAATACGGCGAAGACAAGATCGTCGATACGGAGAACGGCAAGCAACCGAAGTTCATGAGCGAAGAGACCGCTCGTGAATCGGTCGAGTTCGCGTTGCGTGAGTCACGCGACAATCCCCGCGCCCACATCACGTTCTTCGGCGGCGAGACGTTGATGAATTTCAACGTCCTCAAATCGACGATCGCCTACGCGCGTCGCCGTGCGGCTGAAGTCGGCAAGGACATCGATTTCAGCCTGACGACGAACGCCACGCTGCTGCGCCCGGATGTGATCGAGTTCCTGGCGGACGAGCGCGTCGGCGTCACGATCTCGATCGATGGCCCAGAAGAGATGCAGGACAAGTTCCGTGTCTTCAACAATGGCACGGGCAGCTACGCGATCGCTGCGCCGAAGATCAAGGCGCTGCTGGCGCGTCATCGCTCTCGACCGGTCGGCGCCCGCGTCACGCTGACCAGGCAGACGCTCGATGTCCGCAAGATCTATCGCCATCTGACCGATGAACTGGGCTTCTGGGAAGTGGGCTTTGCGCCGGTGACCACCGCGCCCGGTCGCGACTACGCCATCGCCGACAGCGGCTTCGATCACCTGCTGTCGCAGTTCCGCGAGCTTGCGGGCGATTACCTGGCAGCGGCGCTGCAGAATCGCCACCACGGTTTCTCGAACGTTCGCGAGACCCTGCAGGAGCTGCACCACGGTCACGCCAAAGCGTATCCATGCGGGGCCGGCATTGGCCTGATGGGCGTGTCGACGGACGGCAACGTCGCGTTGTGTCACCGCTTCGCGGGTTCCGACGATCACAAGCTCGGCACCGTGCGTGACGGCGTGTCGTGGGAGGCACAGCAACAGTTTCTCGATTCGCATCACGTGGCCAGCAAGACTGATTGCGCGTCGTGCTGGGCGCGGCCGATCTGCGCCGGCGGCTGTTACCACGAGGCGCACACGCGCTACGGATCGACCGAGCAACCCAACCTGCACTACTGCGAATGGATCCGCGGCTGGACGCACACCTGCCTCGAGATCTACGGCGAGATCGCCGCCCGCAATCCCGATTTCCTTCGACAGTTCGACGACGTCAATGAAGCGTAGAGGCAGGATAGAAGTTCGTCGGCAACAGTGCTCATCGACGAAGTGGGGCCGCTCCTTCGGAACGGCCCGGTGGGGCATCGAAGATGGACGCTGTTAGAGTTCCGGAGAAAGTCTCATGAAGCACCTGACCCCGGTTAATCGCAAAGCTGCCCGTGTTGAGTCCGTGACGCGCGATGTCGTCGCCCTTCAGCAGGGAGGCCCGCCGCAGCAGCCGCCACCGCCGCATATTCCCAACGGCTGTTCGCTGGTCTTCTCGCCGGGGTGGGAAGCCGATCGCAATGGCGGCACCGCCGGATTGTGCCAGCCGGTCGAGCGCGACCTGTTCGATTGCCACATGGGTTGCTTCTGGCCGGCGCAGGTGCCCGACCAATTGAACCATGCCCCCGACTGGACGGCGAAGTGTGCGGCCGCGCAGAAGGACTGGCGCAAGATCGATCTCATCTTTCCGGACGAGAAGAAGAAGTGAGCGCCAACCCGATCTCGCGAGTCAGTGCGTGCGTCCTGGCGGCGGCGTGCCTCATGGTTGCCGCTGGTGAAGCTCATGCGCAGAAGCCGGTGCCGCTCCCATCGCCGGGTGGTGACCAGCAGCTCTACATCGGGACCTACGCCGGCACGATCCAGATCTTCGACGAGTCGACGGAAAAGATGTCAGGCGAGATCAAGCTCAAGACCGGCATTCCGCGTGCGCTGACGCTCTCGCAGTCGCGATCGAAGTTCTACGTGCTCGACTCCACGAACGAGCGGGTCGAGATCGTCGACATTGCCACGCGCACCTCGGTCGAGACGTTCACGCTGACCGAGGGCAACAAGCAGGTCCGCATCCGCGGCATGCAGGTCGATCCGCTCGAGCGGTTCCTGATCCTGCTGACGCGCTCAGCCACCAAGCAGGTCGACCGCTGGGAGATCGGCGATATCGCGATGCAGTTCTACGACCTGGCGCAAAAGAAGATCACGCGCACCATCCCGTGGCCGCGCGGCGAAGAGCGTGAGTTCGTCAACATCCGGTTCTCGCCGGACGGCAAGCTCCTGTATTTCTTCGGTGATGATGTCCTGATCCTGGAAACGACGAATTTCACCGAGGTCGATACGTGGCCGTTGAGCCGTCCGATCGAGCCGGGTCTTGGCCGCGTGAACTTCGGCGCCGTGGACGACTTCAACGACGATCCGGGCTTCTTCACGGGACTGTTCACGACGCAGGATCCAATCCAGAACCGCCGCATCATGAACCTGGGCCGCGTCAACCTCGTCGCCAAGACGATCGATCTCACGCCCGTCGGCCCTGCGGAAGGTGTGGGCTTTGCGATGGCCCCCGATCGCAAGAAGGCGTTCGGCCTGATGCAGCAGATCGGCCGCTACGAGTTCTGGGCCTTCGATGTCACTCAAAGGAAACTGCTCAATCGCACGCCGTTCGAGGGACGTCCGCGCATGGCGCTGCGCGTGTCATCGAACGGACGCCTGCTGTATGTCTACCAGGCCGGCGCCACGATCGATGTGTACGACGCCGCGTCTTACAAGCTGCTGCGCACGATCCAGATGAACGCGGATCAGACCACCAGCCTGTTCGTGCTGCCGCGTCCGGGCGCGGCCACCTCGAAAGCGCCGTAGCTGATGGATCGCCGGGCGTTCGCCTATCTGGTTCCTTATTGGCGACGCCTGGTCCTTGTCCTCGTCATCAGCCTGATCAGCACCGGCACCACGCTGATCATTCCTTTTCTCTCGAAAGACCTGATCGACAAGGCGCTCGTTGGCCGCGACCTTGCCGCCCTCCAGCGCATCGTCGGCTGGTTCATCGCACTTGGCGTGCTCGGCTTCGCGCTGAACGTCACCAGCGGTCTTCGTTACACGCGCGTGTCCGCAGAGATCCTGTTCGACATGCGGTTGGCGCTTTACGCGCACTTGCAACGGCTGTCGCCGCGCTTCTATGCGAAGACACGTCTCGGCGATATCGTGTCGCGACTGAACAACGACATCAGCGAGATTCAGCGTGTCGCGGCCGAGGCCGCGCTGGCCTGGGTCGGCAACGTGTTGTTTCTCATCGGCAGCCTGGTGATGATGTTGTGGCTCGATTGGCGCCTGGCGCTGGTGGCGCTCGCGCCGCTGCCGATCAGCCTGATCGCGCTGGGTTTCTATCGCCGCCGCCTCGAGAGCCGCGTGTCGGAGCTGCGCCAGCGTAGCGCCGACATCGGCAGCTTTCTCATCGAGACATTGCAGGCCACCTCGCTGGTGGTCGCCTCGAACGCGCAGCAGAGAGAGCAGCAGCGCTTTCGAGGGCTGAACGGCGCCTTCATCGAGTCGTTGATGCAGATGCAGCGCGTCACCTATTTCGCCGGTGGATTGCCGGGAACGGTGTTGGCGGTGGGCTCGGCGGTCGCGTTCTTCTATGGCGGTCTCCGGGTGATCGACGGGACCCTCACGCTTGGGACGATGGGTGCGTTCCTCGCCTACCAGATGCGCGTGTTCGCGCCCGCCCAGGCATTGATGGGCTTGTGGGCAAGCCTGGCAACCGCCAAGGTGTCGTGGTCCAGGGTCCGCGAGATTCTTGATGCACCGGTCGACGTCATCGAAGCGCAACCGGCCCTGGAGATCACGAAGCCGGGAGGCGAGATCGCGTTCGAAGAAGTGACGCTCTCCACCGATCGACAGGCTCGCGTGCTTGACGCGGTGTCATTCACGGCAAGGCCGGGCCAGACGGTCGCCATCGTTGGCGGGAGCGGCGTGGGCAAATCAACCATTGCCTATCTCGCCACGCGTCTGCTCGATCCAGAATCGGGCACGGTCCGCCTGGACGGGCAGGACCTCCGCCAGCTGACCCTTGAAAGCATTCGTCGCCATGTCGTGCTGGTCGAGCAGGAGCCGACGCTGTTGCATTCGACCATCGAGGAGAACATCCGGTATGTGCGGCCCTCGGCATCCAGTGACGATGTGCGAGCGGCTGCCGAGGCGGCCGGCATCGACCGCTTCATCGCTGGATTGCCACAGGGGTACTCGACGATCGTTGGCGAGCGCGGGCTCGCCGTGTCAGCGGGTGAGCGTCAACGCATTGCGCTGGCCCGCGCGTTCCTTGCCGACCCCGCGGTCCTGGTGATGGATGAACCCACCGCGGCGCTCGACCAGATTGCCCAGCGACAGGTGATCGATGGGTCGCGCGCCGTGATGCGCGACCGGACCACGATCCTGATCACGCATCGCCGCGAGGTCGCGATGGCAGCCGATCATGTCGTGGTGCTCGACGGTGCGAAGGTGGTCGACGCGGGTCGACCGCAGGATCTGGCGGCGCGCTCCGAAGCCTTTGCGCGGTTGTTCGAGATCGACTTGTCGGTGGGTGTCTGATGGCGGCCGGACCGTCCGTCCGCGTCGCCGTGATCGACAGCGGCGTGCACGCATCGCATCCTCACGTAGGCGGCGTGGCCGGTGGCATCGGCATAGACGATCACGGCGGTTCGCATGACGACTACGTCGATCGTCTTGGGCATGGCACGGCGGTCATTGCCGCGATCAAGGAGAAGGCGCCGGACGCCGAGATCCATGCCGTCAAGGTCTTCGACCGTGAACTTTCCGCTACGGGACGAGCCCTCGTCGCGGCTTGCGAGTACGCGCTGACGATCAACGCGACGATCGTCAACCTGAGCCTCGGCACGCAGAATGCCGACCACGAGGCGGCGCTCGCCGATGTGGTCGCGCGGCTGATCGACGCTGGGGCGGTGGTGATTGCGGCAGGGCCGCACGACGGTGCTCGCTGGCTGCCGGGATCACTTCCGGGAGTGTGGGCGGTCACGCTGGATTGGACGGTGCCTCGCGACCGTTTTCAGCTCGAGCGATTAAGCACGGCGGGGGGGATGTTTCGCGCGACCGGCGTGCCGCGACCGATCCCGGGAGTGCCACCAGAGAAGAACTTGCGGGGCCCGAGCTTCGCGGTGGCAAACGTCACCGGTATCGTCGCGCGACTGCTCGCGGACGAACCGACGGGCGATCCCGCCAGGGCCGTCACGCGAGCCTTCGAGGACGGACTGCTGTCCTAGTCGCGCCTGAGCGCGATCAGCGGATCGAGCTTCGTGGCGCGCTTCGCGGGCACGAAGCAGGCGATGCCGGCAACAAGGGCGAGCAGCAGCGAGATGCCGCCGATCGTGACTGGATCGCCGGCGCGGTTCTGCACCAGCAATTGCGTCTGCGAGAACAGCGTGCCGACGCCGAACGCGCCAATCACGCCGAGCGTCAATCCGATACCCAGCTGCGTGAACGAGCGGCGCAAGAACAGCCAGGCCACCTCGTTGCCTTGCGCGCCGAGCGCCATGCGGACGCCGATCTCCTGCGTGCGCTGCGAGACGGCGTACGCCGTGACCGCGTAAAGGCCGACGGCCGACAACGCCAGCGCGATCAGCGCGAAGATGGCGAACATCGAGCCGAAGATGCGGAACGGCCAGCGTGCCTGCGCGAGCGCGTCGTCGAGCGTGCGGATGTTGAACAGCGGCAGGTCCGCGTCGACAGCGCGCACCTCTTCGCGCAGAATCGGCGTCAACTGGTTCGGGTCGCCGGTGCTGCGCACGATCAGGTTCATGAAGCCGCGCGGGTCGGTGCGGAACGGCAGGTAGGCGACCGGATCCGGGTCCGGCAACTGGAAGTCGCGTTGCCGCAGGTTCGGGACAATGCCGACGATCGTTGCCGTGACCGACAGCGGAACGCCGCCCTGTGGCGGCGCGCCACCCTGCAGATCGATCGACAACGTGATGCGACGCCCGATCGGGTCTTCATTCGGGAAGTGCAATGCCGCAAAGCGCTGATTGACGATTGCCGCTTCGCGGCCCGTCATGCCGTCCTCGTCGGTAATGTCACGGCCGCGCTGCAGCGCCATGCCCATGGTCTTGAAGTAGCGCGGATCGACCGTCAGCATGGTGACGTTTGGCGCCTGCTGACCCTGGTCCAGAGGCCTGCCATCGACCTCGAGCTTGCGCAGAAAGCCACCCTGCAGCGGGATGTTGCTGGTGATGGTGACGTTCTCGATCCGCGGATTTGACTTGAGTCGCTCTTCGAGCCGCTCGTGGAACGCGAGCCGCTGTTCGAGTGACTGATACTTCCGCTCCGGCAACGCCAGCGCCATCGTCGACAGCCTCGACGTATCCACCCCGAGATCCAGGCGATACATCGTCAGGAAGTTGCGCATCATGAAGCCGGCGCCGGCGAGCAGCACCACCGTGAGCGTGAGCTCGGCGACCATCAGCACCCCGGTCAGCCTGCGGGCACGAACACCGGCGGTGCCGCTGCGTCCACCTTCCTTGAGGATCTCGTTGACGTCCGTCTTTGCGGCGTGCAGCGCAGGCGCGAGCCCGAAGATGAGGCCGGTGCCCAGGCACACCAGGGCGAAGAAGGCGAAGACGGTGCCGTCCATCGTGAACTGGATCCAGTACGGCCGTCCCACGTCCTGCGTGGCGCGATCGAACAGGCGGATGCCGATCATCGCAATGCCCAGGCCGGCGAGTCCGGCCACAACCGACAGCATCAGGCTTTCCATCAGCAGTTGGCGGACCACGCGCCAGCGTGACGCGCCGATCGACACGCGAATCGAAATCTCTCGCGCGCGGTTGGTGGCCCTCGACAACAGCAGGTTGGCCACGTTCGCGCACGCGATCAGCAGCACGAACGCGACGGCGCCCATCAACGACAGGAACACGGTCCGGATCGGACCGCCATTCTGCTGTTCGTTGAAAGTCTGGACGCGCGCCTGGATGTCCTTGTTGGTGTCAGGATTCTCGGCCTCGATGCGGCGCGAGATGTTGATCAGTTCGCTTTGCGCCTGCGCACGCGTGACCCCGGGCGCGAGATGCCCGAAGACGGTGAGTGGGCGTGTGTTCCGCTTCTGTTCTTCGAGACCAACGATCTGGCTGAGCGGCAGCCACACGTCCGTGTTGAACGGGAACTGGAATCCTTCCGGAATCACGCCGATGATCGTGGTGGGAATGTCGTTGATGCGCACGGTCTTGCCCACGACCGATGGGTTGCTGCCGTAGCGATTGACCCAGATCTTGTGGCCGATCAGCGCCACCGACGCTGCACCGGTCTTGTCGTCATCGGGTACGAAGTCGCGGCCGATCACCGGACGGACACCGAGCACCGAGAAGGTGTTGGCGGTGACGTGCGACCCGTTGTACCGCTCTGGCGGCTGGCCCTCGTCGCTCAGGTTCGCGACGGTGCCGTTGTAGGCGCCGAAGGCATCGAAGGCCTTCGTGGCATCGCGCCAGTCACGGTAATCGAGATAGGACACACCCCGGCCCGCATTGCGCACGCGATCGTACGAGTCGATCGCCATGGTTCGGTCTGGGTCCGCGATAGGCAGCCCGCGAATCAACACGGCGTTCACGAAGGTGAACACCGTCGCGTTGACACCAATGCCCAGGGCCAATGCTGCCGCGGCCACGAGCGTGAACCACTTGTCCTTCAACAACAGGCGCGCGGCGAAGCGAACGTCTTCCCAAAGACCCATAAGCGGGGGACCCTTCTGAGCGGAGTTACGGACTTAGAACCACTTACGGAACAAAAGTTCCCGATGTTCCACGATAGGATTCCGGCGTGCATATTCGTCCGGCCAGGCTTGCCGATGCAGAAGCGCTCGCGGCAATCGCGCGACAGACGTTCTACGACACGTTTGCGTCAACCAACGACGCCAACGACATGGCGCTGTATCTGGCGAAGGCTTACGGCGTTGATCAACAAACGCGGGAAATCCAAGATCGTGACATTTCGACGCTGCTGGTCGAGGAGGACGGCGCGTTGATTGGGTACGCGCAGGTGCGGGCCGGTCATGTCCCGGATTGCGTCACAGCGCCGGACCCCATCGAATTGTGGCGCTTCTACATCGACAGCAAGTGGCACGGCCGGGGCATTGCTCGGCCGTTGATGGACGCGGTCCGCGCCGAAGCCGTTCGGCGAGGCGGCCGCACCCTATGGCTGGGCGTCTGGGAGAAGAACGATCGCGCCCGCGCGTTCTACGCGAAATGTGGTTTTGCGGACGCGGGTTCCCACATATTCTTGTTTGGGACCGATCCCCAGACCGACCTCGTCATGGTGACGGCGCTTTGACTATGAAAACACCTCGCATCGTCGGCCTCAGCGTTGTCGCGACCGGATTCATCTGGTTCCAGGCTGCAGGCCACTATGAAGCCAGCGGCATCCAGGCGCAGCGGCAAGCGGCTGCTCAAGCCAAACCCGCAGCATCGCGAATCAACGGCGACCGGTTGATGTCGACGGTGACGACGATCGCCGACCCGAAGTGGGAAGGCAGAGCCGCTGGATCGCCCGGCGGCCTGGCGGCGCGCGCGTTCGTCGCCGATCGTTTCAAGTCTGCGGGATTGCAGCCCGCATCCGGCAACTACGTGCATCCCTTCAAGTACACGCGCAAGACGCCGAGTGGTGTGCAGGAGGGTGACGGCGCAAACCTGCTGGGCATTTGTCCGGGCACCGATCCGAAGCTGCCGTACTTCGTGGTCACGGCGCACTATGACCACCTTGGCATCCGCGAAGGGCAGATCTATCCAGGCGCCGATGACAACGCCTCCGGCGTGTCGGTGTTGCTCGAGCTTGCCGCGTTCTGCCAGAAGTCTCCTTTCCGGCACTCGATCCTGTTCGCCGCCCTTGATGCTGAGGAGCGCGGCCTTCAGGGTGCGCGTGCGCTCGTTGCCAACCCGCCTGTTCCGAAAGACAGGCTTGGCCTGAACCTGAATCTCGACATGGTCAGCCGCAACGACAAGCGCGAGATCTACGTCGCCGGCACTTACCACTACCCCGATCTCAAGGCGCCGCTCGACGAAGTCGCCAGGCGCGCGAAGATCAAGGTGTTGTTCGGCCACGACAAGCCGGGGACAGGCGCCGCCGCGGCTGAAGACTGGACGCAGCAGTCCGATCACGGCCCGTTCCACGACGCGAAGATCCCGTTCATCTACTTCGGCGTCGAAGATCACCCCGATTATCACAAGCCCACGGACACGGCCGACAAGATCAATCGCGGCTTCTTCGTCGACGTGGCCGAGACCATTCTTGATTCCTTACTTGCACTCGACCGCGCCCGTTGATTTCGGGGTCTGACCCCAAATTCAACTTTCTTTGCGGACGGCGAATGTGGCGTCTGACCCCACATTCAGCGTCGTCTCTTTGCCGTGCAATAGATCTTACTGGCCGTCGCCGGGTGAACCCCGAGGTGTCGAGCGATCTCCACGAGGGAATACCGGTAAATGTTGTGCGCCATGGTCACCGCCTTCTTGCGACTCTGTCGGTCCTGCAATTCCGGAAACAATCGCCCGAGTGGTGGTCTCAATAGAACATTCAAGGTGCAAGGCTGAACCACCTCGCTCAGCCGCTCGGCGATGTACGATCGAACCGCCGCCGCAGTATCTGGTTCGCAAACGGCAAGGTACGCCTGAACTGGCTGCGCGGCGTCCATGCATTTTCGGCAAAGCCGCTGCGACTCGCACAATGTCGCGGCTGGGAACAGCACTTCAACCCAGTTCACCGTGACATACGGGGGAACCCGTGTCATGCCCACCGTGGCTCGGTAGGTGCTCCACCTCCACTGCTGTGGCCGCTGCACGTATCGCGCGGCGACTGGATTTGTCGCGACGTACCAGAACGCCGTGAACAGGTGAATATCGTTTTCGATAACTACTGCCTTGAACCGATCCTGGAAGAGATGACCGACACGGTCGTGGCGCCAGTTTGAATATTGGGCAAACTGGCCTTCAAGCTGTTGCATGAACGCCGACAGATTGCCAAGTGGAGTGCACACGACGAGGTGAAAGTGATTCCCCATCAGCTGGGAGATGATCACCTCTACTTGATAAGCAGCGCATGTCTCTTCCAGAATCTGCATGAAGCGATGACGATCGCGCTCATCCTCGAAGATCAGTGACTTGCGGTTACCGCGGTTCATCACGTGATAGACACCGCCGTCAATTCGCGGGCGCCTGTTGCGAGCCATGTGCACCATCGAATACAAGGCTCCTGCCGTCCGCACCATGGGGGACTCGTCGAACGATTGGCCACATTCATCGAGAATCCTGGGTTTGGCTGCGCAGTTCTTGCGTCCGAGTCGCGTCGATGACCTGGCGGATTCTGCGACGTCGCGACAGGCGGATCCCCACATCGAGTGGAATTGATCTGGGGGCCAGACCCCAGTCGCAACCAAGAAGTTGATTTTGGGGTCAGACCCCGGGATCAACTCGGATCGAAGTTGCGCGAGCGGGGAGGATAGGGTGAACTAGCGACATGGCACAACAATTCTTCGATGCGATCAAGGCGGGCAAGGTCGATGACGTCCGCCAACTCATTCAGCAGGATCCATCACTGAAGGGTGCGCGTGATGCGAGCGGCGCGTCGGCGATCCTGGTGGCGGCCTACAACATGAAGCCTGACGTCGTGACCGCGCTGATCGAATCAGGCGCCGCCGTCGACATTTTCGAGGCGAGCGTGCTTGGCAAGGTCGATCGGATCCAGGAGATCCTCAAGAGCGCACCGGGTCGCGTCTCTGAGCACGCGCCGGATGGCTTCACGCCCGTCGCGCTAGCCGCGTTCTTTGGCCAGCCAGCAGCAGCCAAGGCGCTGATCGCCGCGGGCGCTGACGTGAACGCCGCCGCCAAGAATCCGCTGAAGGTGCAGGCGCTGCACGCCGCGGTCGCAGGGCGCAACATGGAGATCATCGAAGCCGTGCTGAATGCCGGCGCCGACCCGAACGCCCAGCAGCAGGCGGGCTTCCGCCCGATGCATGAAGCCGGCTCGAACGCCAACCGCAAGCTAGCGGAGTTGCTCCTCGCACGCGGCGCCGATCCGACGCTCACCTCGGACGACGGCAAGAGCGCGATCGACCTCGCACGTGAGAAGGGCCACGGTGAATTCGCCGACTGGCTCGCGGCGCAGAAGCCGTAGCTAGACCGGCGAGCGGGAGACGCGCCGATAGATCGCGAGCGTGCCCTCGACCAGGTGGTCGACGTCGAAGTGCTCGGCGACGCGCTTCAATCCCGCCGCTCCGAATCGCTTTCGCAGTTCCGCATCCTTCAGCAGCTTTACGATCGCGTCCGCCAGCGCCTTCGGATCCGCCGTCTCGACCAGCAGTCCGGTCTGATTCGGAATCACCGCTTCAGGAATGCCCCCCGCGCGCGTCCCGACCACGGCCTGGCCCATCGCCATCGCGTCGAGCACCGCGGATCCCAGTCCTTCCGTCACCGAACTCATCACGAACAGATCGGCCGTCTTCATCAAAGACAGCACGTCCTCGCGGAAGCCGGGAAGCAGGACGCGCTTCGTCAGGTTGAGTTGCTTGACCTGTTTCTCGAGAGCGGGCCGCAGCTCGCCTTCGCCGAAGATGACCAGGTGCGCGTCGTGGACCTCTTGCAGCACGAGTGGCATCGCATCCACCAGGTACTTCTGGCCCTTGTGCCCGACCAGCGCGCCGACGTTGACGATCACAGGCACGCCATGGGGGAGGAAGTACTCGGCATGCAGGTCAACGGGCGGCCGGTGTGCGATCTTGTCGACGTCGATGCCGTCGTGAACGACGTGAATGCGGTCCTTGGGAATGCCGTCGTGGACCAGGATGCCCTTAATGGCTTCCGAGGCGGCGATGAACGCATCCATCTGCCGGTACTTCCACTGCGAGAAGGCATTCGACTGCAGGTGAAAGTCGACGCGGCGCGATGCGATCGTCGCCGGCCGCGGCGTTGGCGCGCCGAACGACAACGCCAGGGCCGTCATCGACACGGCATGCGGATCGTGCGCATGGACGACGGCCGGCTTCCACTTGCGGATGATCTTCGACAGCTTCCACGCCGTGGCGAGGTCGATCTCGTTTACCGGGGCGAGCGGCACCAAATCGGGCCCCTCAGAGGCACGACGAAACAACTCGCCCTCGCGATGCACGACGAGTACGGCACGGTGACCCCGCGCCCGCAGGCCGAGCACGGTTAGAAGGACTTGTTGCTGTCCCCCGCGCCAGGTGCGCGCGGTGTCGATGTGGAGGGCGAACATCTAACGGAGCTCGAACGGCACGTTCGTTACTGGGTTTTCACGAACGGTCGGTTTGCGACGAGAGTTCCCAGAGTTTCGCAAACTTCAGCCCGACATAGCGGGCATTCATGGCCGAGACGATCAGGCCCGGCACCCCGTCGCGGATTCCGCCGCGGAGGATGTAATTACGGAGAAACGCCGCCGGTGGATGCACCATCAGGTCGAAGAAGCCCGCCCGGCGTCCTTCCTCGAACATCTGCCTCGCCGCCAGCGTCGTGTATCGATCCATCGTCTGGAAGTGGTGCGCCAGATCGCGATACGCGTAGTGCTGCAGTTCGCCGCGCAGGTCTTCGACGCGGCCTTCCGCCTTCACCGATTCGTGGACGTGCTTGCCGGTCCATTTCGCGCGACGCCGATCGTAGAACCGCAGCTGGTAATCGGGATACCAGTCGGTCGATCGCATCCATCGCCCGAGGTGGAAGGTCACACGTGGCACGCGATATCCCGCACATGCCGGTTCGGCTGCCAGCAGGGACTTGATCTCGGCGGCCAACCCCGGCGTCACGCGCTCGTCGGCGTCGAGCGAGAAGATCCAGTCGTGCGACGCCTGTTCGGCGGCGAAATTCTTCTGTGCGATGTAGCCGGGCCAGGGCCGGACGATGACCTTGTCCGTGAAACGGCGCGCAATGGCGACCGTGTCGTCAGTGCTCTGGCTGTCGACGACGATGATTTCGTCGGCCCAGGAGAGGGACTCGAGTGCGGCCTGGATATTGGCCGCTTCGTTGAGGGTGATGACGGTGGCCGTGACCGGCACGGCCACCAGTTTAGTGCTTTATTGGCCGAACAGCGGCACTTGCTGCACGGCCGAGTAATTCACGACCGACTTGGCGTATTCGACCAGCGCGAGCAGCTCGTTGTTGCGGGCGACGATCAGGTCGCGCTGCGCCGTGAGCACGAAGAAGTTCTGGGTCATGCCCGCCTGGTACTTCTTTTCTTCCGCTTCGAGGCGGCGCTCGGCGAGTACCCGCGACGAACGGGTGGCTTCGACGCGCTTGGCGTTGGTCTGCACGCTGCGCGCGGCGTCACGGACCTGCGTGGTGACGGCCAGTTCGAGGCTCGAGATCTGGCGCTCGGCCTGGGTTTGCGCCAGGCGAGTCCGCGCCAACTGCGCTTCCTGCGGCGAGCCGCCGATCGGATAGCTCATGTTGACCTGGAGGTTCCAGCCCGGGTAGTCACCGGCAAACGCGGTTCCCAGCGTGCTGAAGTAGCTCTTGTCGGTGCTGCTGATGATGTCGCCGACCGGCAGGCCGCCGACGAGCTGACGCTGCACCTGCGAGCCGCCGATGGCGCGCGCGTTGTAGTTGAGCGACGCGGTCACATCCGGCAACGACTGGTTGCGGAAGTAGCGGATGTTGACGTCGTTGATCTCCATGTTCTTGCGGGCGTTCACCAGGTCCGTGCGCTCGGTGAGGGCGGTCTTCACCGCGGCGTCGGTATCGACCTGCGCGGCCGCGAACGTCATGGTGTCGGTCGGCTCGATGCGCGCCGTCCAGAAGTCCGGCGATGAGGGGTTGTAGACCAGCGCGCGCAGCGTGTCCTGCTGACGTTCAATCGCGGCCTCGGCGAGAATCACCGCTTCTTCGCGGGTCGCGACTTCGGCCTCCGCCTGCACGATGTCGAGCGGCGCCATGGTGCCGATCTCGACGCGGGCGCGGTTGTCCTTCAGCGACTGCTGCGAGAGCTGCAGGGACTGGCGCTGCACCGCGAGGTTGCCGATGGCGTAAATCAGGTCGTAGTAGGCGTTGCGCACCGTGCGCGTGGTCTGGGTGATCGACTGCTTCAGCTGCGTGTCGGAAATTTCCTTGTTCTTCTGGCTGACGATCAGCTGCTGGCGCGTGCCGTCGATCTTGAAGTTGCGGAGCAGCGGCTGGATGTAGGTCGCCGAGACCGACGAGTTGATCTGCGGGTTGAAGCTCTGGAGCAGGTTGGTGGTGGTGCTGCGGGTGTTGTTCCAGCGCACGTCGTAGCTGCCGCCGTACCACTTGGTCGCCGACTGCACGCCGAAGTTGAAGATCGAGTTGCCGCTGGTGATGCCGGTCGTGCCCGCGCCGCCGCTATCCAGGAAGCTCGTGGACGGCTGCGTCTGGTCGGACGTGCTGAACGTCGAAACGAAGTTCGGCGTGTAGGCCGCCTTGAACTGCGACACCGTCAGGTCCTGCAGCTGCGGGTTGATGCGCTGGACCTGGAGATCCAGGTTCTGTTCGAGCGCGGTGGCGACCGCATCGTCAATGCTCATGCGGCGCACCGGACCCTGTTGCGTCGCCGCCGGCATGGCCGGCGTTGTCTGCGCGTGAACAGGGGACGGCCCAAAAACGGACACTGCGGCGGCCAGCAGGCCGGCCTTCACAGCGGTTCGGGCACAAAAAGGCTTATCAAAACGCATCACACTGCTACTCCAGTCGAGGAATCTGCGGGTCTTTGGCTGGGCAAAGAGCAAAACGGGTGCCGCAAGCCAGACGTCAGCCCACCATCATAGACGGGACGGGCCGCTTGCGGGTTCGCGTCGATCGTTTGAAACGAGGCCGCTCAACCAACGAAAACCGCCGTTCGGGCATCAGGCGAAGGCCATTGCCCTCTTATACTTACAAATCAATGACTGAAGCCGAGGTCCTGACCATCTTCCGGCGCTCCGGCGCCTTGCTCGAAGGCCATTTCCGCTTGTCGTCGGGGCTCCATAGCCCCGGCTATCTCCAATGCGCGCTGGTGCTCCAGCATCCGCGCGAGGCCGAGGCGCTCGGTGCAGCCCTGGGCAACATCGTGCGTTCGCTGGGCGTGCAGACGGTCCTCTCGCCGGCTTTGGGCGGCATCGTGATTGGCCAGGAAGTTGGACGCGCACTTGGCGTCCGGGCGATCTTTGCCGAACGCCAGGAGGGCACGCTGACGCTCCGTCGTGGCTTCACCCTCGAACCCGGCGAGAAGGTCCTCGTTGTCGAGGACGTGGTCACAACCGGCGGCTCGACCCGCGAAACGATGGACGTTGCGCGGGCGGCGGGAGCGACCGTGGTTGGCGCGTGCGCTATCGTCGATCGCAGCGGCGGCAAGCAGGGACTGGACGTCCCGTTCTACGCGCTGCTGCCGATGGATGTGAAGGCCTTCAAGGAAGACGAGTGCCCGCTCTGCAAGCAAGGGCTCCCTGTTGTGAAGCCAGGATCGCGAAGCAAGTGACGCCGCGATGAATGGACGATTGGGTGATCGTCTGATTGGCGATTGTTTGGCGATTTGAGATGGTCAATCCGCCCGATTAATTGCCCGATTAATTGTCCGATTGACAATTACTCAATCGCCAAACAATCAAGGAATCAGACAATCGTCAATTCTCAATTCTGAATGCGGACGCTCAAACTCACGATCGCGTACGACGGCACACGCTATGCCGGCTGGCAGCGGCAGGCCAACGCGCTCTCGATCCAGCAGATCCTCGAAGAAGAGATTGACGCGATCGTCGGGGTCCACCATCCGCTCAATGCCGCCGGCCGCACCGATGCCGGCGTGCATGCGGCGGCGCAGGTGGCGAGCATCACGTTCGATCACGAGATCGCCTGCGACGACCTGCACCGCGCGCTCAACGCGCGGCTGAAGCAGCGGGATTCCGGCGATATCTTCGTCCGGTCAATCGAGGAGATGCCCGATCGCTGGGATGCGCGAATCTTTTCGAAATCGAAGACCTACCGCTACGCGATCTGGAACGGGCCGATCCCAAGCCCGTTCTTCCGGCACGTGGTGTGGCATGTGCCGATGTGGCTCGATCTCGATCGCATGCAGCGCGCGACCGAGCCGCTGGTCGGCGAGCACGATTTCATCGCGTTCAAGGGCCGCGGCACCGACGTGCAGACATCCGTCCGCACCGTGCTCTCGGCCGAGATCGGCGAGATCCACATCGACACCGAACAACCGGTGGCGCTGTCGCCGCTCGACGCCGGCGGGGAAGAACGTGGCCGCCTGCTGCGATTGGAGATCAGCGGCACAGGGTTCCTGCGCCACATGGTGCGGACGATTGCCGGCACACTGGTCGACATCGGGCGCGGCAACATGGCAGTCGATGACATGCGCGCGATTCTCGAGACCGGCGAGCGCGCGAGAACGGGGCAGACGGCGCCGCCCCAGGGGTTGATGCTCTGGAAGGTTCAGTACTAGGGTTCAGGACGAAGGTTCGGAACCCTTGTTCTGGGCCTTCTGCGTGAGCTCGCGTGGTGAACCGATCGCGAGGGACACGAGCCAGACGAGTCCTGCGGCGGCGATGATCACCATCAACAAGCGAAGTCCGGCGGCCACGCCGGTCATGGTGAATTCCGGGAATCGATAGGTCAGCAGCGTCGTGCCGCGCTCCGTGGCCCAGTGCCACGCGGTATGCGCGACGAGCGCCGACATCAGGATCGTCCCAATACGCTCGGCCACCCCGAAGCGGAAGAGCAACGACAGCAGTGGGATGGCGATCAACAACACCAGCAACTGGCCGATTTCGACGCCGACGTTGAAGGCGAGCAAGGACGCGACGAGGTGATCGCCTGCGAACTGCAGGCGTTCGCGCAGCAGGAACGAGAAGCCGAAGCCGTGGATCAACCCAAAGCCGAACGTCACCATCCAGCGGCGCTGCAACTGCGCGCCGACGATGTTCTCGAACGCCATGTAGACGATCGAGATCGCGATGAACGTTTCGATCAGCGGCGGGAACCAGAGCGTGTCCGGCGCCATGCCGTATGCCGACGCGATCAGGGTGACCGAGTGCGCGACGGTGAAGGACGTGATCACGATCGCGAGCGGCTTCAGCTTGCGATACGGGATCACCAGGCACAGCAGGAACAACAGGTGATCCGTGCCGTCGAGAATGTGGAAGAAGCCCTCGCGTGCGAACAGATAGAAGGCCTGGTGCCACCGCGGATCGAGATGGACGATGCCGGTCTCGGCGTGCAGGTCGAAGGCGCGTTCCGTCTTCCCGGGCTGCAAGAAGCGCAGGACGATGTTGACCTGCAGGCCAAGGCGGGTCAGGCCCGGTTGAATCGCGAAGTCTGACTGGTCGGACGTGATCGGCGTCTCGAAGAGGACGTCGAGCATGCCGTTGTCCCAGTAGATTTCGGTGCTGTTATCCAGCTTGGGGCCGGTCAGGATGTTGGCCAGCGCCGTGTCGTAATTCTCGAACGACTTGTCCGACGGCAGCGAGGTGCGTGTCGCGACGATCTGCACCAGCGGCAGTTCCTGGTCGTTTTCGTAGACGTGGATGAAGTCGCGGATCCAGATCTGGGCGGCGTGACGCTCCGCCGCTTCCATCTTGGTGAAGTCGAGGAAGCCGTTGTTTTGCTCCGGGACGTCCACGTCCCGCATGGATTTGAGGGGCGCTCGAATGAGGAGGCGAAGCGTCTGCCCCTCGGGCCTGACGAACCCGAACACGGTGACCTCGTTCGGGACTTCATGCGCCTTGATTATGGGTGCCATAGCGGCGATGAGAAGCACCGCCACGGCCAATCGGCTCAATGATTTGCTGGAATGCGACACGCTCGACACGGTTATCGGTCCCAAGTATACTGGCGCCCGCTTGCCGAGGCTTCGCCTTGGAGGGCGGTCTTGTTTTGTCCGGCCCGTAGGCGGACCACTGGTGGGGGAGCCATCGTGAAAATGAATCGTAAATTCTTGACGGGTGCGGCATTCGCTGCCGTGCTTGCCGGTCTGGGACTCGCGCAGTCCATTCTTGATGAAGCAGCAGCCCAGGCGAAGCAGGTTCCGCGCTTCGAAGTCGATCCGTACTGGCCGAAGCCGATGCCCAACAACTGGGTGTTCGGTCAGACCATCGGTCTCGGCATCTCGGCCGACGACCACGTGTGGATCATTCACCGCGGCAACGACGCGGGGAACCTGGACCGCACGGAAATGGCGCAGCCGACCGCCAACGGTCCGCGCGTCTCCGAGTGCTGCATGCCGGCGCCGCCGGTGGTGGAGTTCGACGCCGCCGGTAACAACGTCGGCGCGTGGGGCGGCCCCGTTGCCGGTGCGCCGTACCAGTGGCCCGAGAGCAACCACGGCATCGTTGTCGACCACAAGAACTTCGTCTGGATTGGCGGCAACGGCCAGCCCGACTCGCACATCCTGAAGTTCACGCGCGACGGCAAGTTCGTCGCCCAGTACGGCAAGCCCGGCGCCCGCAAGGACCCGGCCTCGCCCGCCGACAAGCCCGTCTATCGTTCGAACAGCAAGGACATGGACAACTTCGGCCGCGTCGCGAAGATCTTCATCGACCCGAAGGCCAACGAAGGCTACGTCTCTGACGGTTACCTGAACAAGCGCGTTGCGGTCATCGACCTCGACAACGGCAAGATCAAGCGCATGTGGGGCGCCTACGGCGAGCCGCCGACGGACGAGAACCTCGGACCGTACGATCCGACCGCGCCGCTGCCGCGCCAGTTCCGCAACCCGATGCACTGCGCGGAAATGTCCAACGACGGACTGGTCTACACCTGCGACCGCCCGAACGATCGCGTCCAGGTCTTCACGACCCAGGGCAAGTTCGTCGCCGAATACCGCATCGAGCCGAACACCCGCTCGGATGGTTCGGTGTGGGATATCGCCTTCTCGAAGGATCCCGCGCAGCAGTTCCTCTACATGGCTGACGGCGCCAACGAACACGTCCGCGTGTTCGACCGCAAGACCATGACCGAGCTCTACAACTTCGGCTACGGCGGCCGCCAGCCCGGCATGTTCCTGGGCGTGCACAGCATTGCCGTCGACTCGAAGGGCAACATCTACACGACGGAAACCTACACCGGCAAGCGCCTCCAGAAGTTCGTGTACAAGGGCCTTGGCCCGGCGCCCAAGAGCAGCAAGGTGCCGGCGTGGCCCGGTTCAGGTAACTGAGAAGTTAAAAGTTAAAAGTTAAAGGTTAAAAGTTAAAGGGGCCGGCTCGGGTATTCCCGGGCCGGCCTTTTTCTTTGCCGGATCCGGGAGTAACATCAAACGACTCCATGAGTCTCGACCAATTGCTGGAGTGGATCCCGAAAGGTGGGCCTGAAGAGGCGCTGGCGCGCCAGGTCGAGTTCGATCGCCTGCCGCGGCACGTCGCCATCATCATGGACGGCAACGGCCGGTGGGCCGGCGAGCGGCACCTGCCCCGCGTCGAAGGACACCGCGCCGGCGTCGATGCCGTGCGCGACGTGATCGAGACCTCCGCGCGTCTCGGTCTCGACGTCCTGACGCTGTACGCCTTCTCGGTCGAAAACTGGAAGCGTCCGGCGGCTGAAGTCAGCACGCTGATGGGACTGCTCAAGCGCTACCTCGGGCTCGAGCTCGATACCCTGTTGCGCAACAACATCCGCTTCAATGTGATCGGCCGCGTCGAAGCCCTCGCGCCCGACGTGCGCACCGAGTTGCTCGACGCCGAGCGCAAGACGGCGAAGAACACCGGCATGATCTTCAACATCGCCCTCAACTACGGCGGGCGATCCGAAATCGTCGACGCGGCGCGCCGCGCAATCGCAGCGGGCGTCAAACCAGAAGATCTGGACGAGGAGCGCTTCTCGTCGTTCCTCTACACCGCCGGCCAGCCCGATCCCGACCTGATGATCCGGACCAGCGGTGAAATGCGTGTCAGCAATTTCCTGCTGTGGCAGATCGCCTACGCAGAGATCTGGGTCACCGACACACTGTGGCCCGACTTCCGCTGCCGCCACCTCCTGGAAGGCGTCGTTGCGTATCAGAAGCGCGACCGGCGTTTCGGCGGCATCACCCCACCAGTGCCTGCCGGTGTGCGTTAGATCCGCCCTCAGATGACTCGACTGGTCAGCGGCCTCGTGCTCGCGGCTGTCGCGGTGGCGATGGTCTGGTTCTTCAGCTCGATCGCGCTGCTGGGCGTGGCCCTTGCCGTGGCGGCGATGGCATTCCACGAATACGAAAAGATCGTCGACGTCATCGGCGCGAAGATTCCGTACTGGACGACGCTGCTCGCCACGCTCCTGGTGTGTGCGATGGTGCCGTTCCAGTGGGTGGACATCGAGTCCGTACTGGCGGCGTCGCTGTTGCTGATTGCCGTCAATGTGCTGATCTCGGATCGCGTTGGCGCGCCGCTGCTCGCTGATACTGCCGCCGCGCTCCTGGCGCCGGTCTACATCGGCCTGCCGCTCGGCTGCCTGGTCGGCGTGCACGCCATTGCCGGGCGCGAAGCGGTGTTCCTTATGATCGGCGCTGTTGCGATCAGCGACACCGCGCAGTACTACGCCGGCCGCGCGTTCGGGAAGACGCCGCTGGCGCCGCTGCGCAGCCCGAAGAAGACGCGCGAAGGCGCCCTTGGCGGATTCATCGTGTCGCCGCTGCTCCTCGCGGTGATCGGTCCCTACATCCTGCCCGCGTATCCGTGGTGGTGGCATGCCAGCGTCGGCCTCGGTCTGGTCGCGACCGGCATCATCGGCGATCTCTTTGAGTCGATGCTGAAGCGCGCCGCGGACATGAAGGACAGCGGCACGCTCATCCCCGGGCACGGCGGCGTGCTCGATCGCATCGACGCGCTGCTGTTTGCCGCGCCGGTCTTTTATTTCTTCCTTCGAAACGTTTAAGGTCTGCCACAGAGGCGCAGAGACGCAGAGAAAATACAGCGATGCGAACCGGAGACAGCAAGTCGACGCGAACCGGCCTACGGCCGGTTGCCGACGCGATGAAGTCGAGATCGAAGGACTGCCGTGCGCATTTCGCAGTCCTTCGATCCCGACTTCATCGCGTCGAGTGCGCCGGGCGAAGCCCGGCGGTCGCGTCGACTTCAGGCTCTGTGTCTCTGTGTCTCTGTGGCCGCATTTCATGAAGCGCATCGCCATTCTCGGGTCGACAGGATCGATTGGAACAAGTGCGCTCGATGTTGCGCGTACGCACGCCGATCAGATCGAGGTCGTGGCGATCGCCGCGGCGACCAACGTCGCCACGATGGTGAAGCAGATCCTCGAGTTCCGCCCGCGCGCGGTGGCGATGGCGACCGGCGCCGCGATGGATCAGCTGACCGCCGCGCTCGGGGGCTCGCCGGCCGAACTGTCGGGCGTGGGCAATGAAGGCCTGTGCCAGATCGCCGCGCACCCGGACGTCGACATCGTGCTCTGCGCGTCCTCGGGCACCGCCGCGCTCGACGCGGTGCTGTGCGCGATCGAGGCGGGGAAGACCATCGCGCTCGCGAACAAGGAAGTGCTCGTGATGGCGGGCGGCCTGGTGATGGACGCGGCGCGCAAGAAGGGCGTGGCGATCCTCCCGGTCGACAGCGAGCACAACGCGATTCATCAATGTCTGCACGGGCGACGTGACGGCGAGCTGCGGCGGCTGATTCTCACCGCGTCTGGCGGTCCATTTCGCGGCAAGTCGATCGCCGCGCTCGAAAGCGTGACCGCGGCCGACGCGTTGAAGCACCCGACCTGGCAGATGGGTCCGAAGATCACCATCGATTCAGCGACGCTGATGAACAAGGGCCTCGAAGTGATCGAGGCCCATTGGCTGTTTGGCGTGCCCGCCTCGCAGATCGAGGTCGTGGTGCACCCGCAATCGATCGTCCACTCGATGGTCGAGTTGAAGGACGGCTCGATCATCGCGCAGATGGGCATCACCGACATGCGCCTGCCGATCCAGTACGCGTTCGCGTATCCGGAGCGCTGGGACGCACCGGTGCCGTTCCTCGATCTCACCCGGCAGAAGGCCCTCGAGTTTCACGAGCCTGCCTGGGACGACTTCCCGTGCCTTCGGTTGGCCTACAAGGCTCTCGAGGCCGAGCGAAGCCTGCCGATTGTGCTGAACGCGGCCAACGAAGTCGCCGTGGCGTCTTTCCTTGAAGGACGGCTCGGCTTCACGCAGATCCCGCAGGTCATTGCCCAGGCGATGGACGCGCACACGCCGGAAGCCGCTGAGAGCCTTGCAGATGTCAGGCGCGTCGACACGTGGGCCCGGATGCACGCGGCCGAGCTGGCCCGAGAGCTAGAATTAGATCTGGGATCTCGGATCTAGGATTTCGGATTTCGGATTTCGGATTCAAAGGACTTTACGTGACTACGCTTCTGTCGTTTCTGTTCGTGCTTGGCGTCCTCGTGTTCATTCACGAGCTGGGGCACTTCCTCCTCGCGCGCTGGAACGGTGTGCGCGTGCTGACGTTCTCGCTCGGCTTCGGCCCGAAGCTGCTGAAGGTGCAGCGCGGCGACACGGAGTACTGCATCAGCGCGATCCCGCTTGGCGGCTACGTGAAGATGGCCGGCGAGAATCCCGAGGATCCGCAGACCGGCGCGGACGATGAGTTCCTGTCGAAGTCGAAGTGGCAGCGATTCCAGATCCTGATCGCCGGCCCGGCGATGAACATCCTGCTCGCGGTCGTCTTGCTGGCGGCGGTGCTGATGCGTGGCGCCGACGTGCTCGCCTATCTCGATCAGCCTGCGGTCGTTGGCGCCGTGCAGCCCGGATCGCCCGCGGAAAAGGCCGGCATCCAACCCGGCGACACCATCACGAAGTTCGGCACCGCCGAGGTGCGGACGTGGGAGCACCTCGACATGGCGGTCGCGGCGCGTCCCGAGCGCGACATCGAAGTGGTCGTGCAGCGTGCCGGCCGCGAAGAGCGCCTGCAGATCCGCCCCGACCTCACCGAGCTCAGCACCCGGAACGGCGCGCGCTTCGAGGTCGGCACCATCGGCGTGCTGCCGGACGTGAACCCGATCGTCGCGTCGCTCGCCTCCGGAAAGCCTGCCGAGCAGGCCGGCCTGAAGGTTGATGACGTCATCCTGTCGATCGACGGCGAGCGCATGGTGTTTGCCGCGCAGATCGCGCAGACCATCTCGAAGAAGCCGGCCGACAAGCCGATCGAGATTCGCGTCCGCCGCGCCGGTGCCGAGCAGACGTTTTCGATCATGCCCTACCGCGAGGGCGAGCGCACGATGGTCGGTCTCGGTCCGCGGGAAGCCACCCGGTCGTTCAAGCCGACGCCGATCGGCGCCGTCGTGATGAGCGTGGAGCGCAACATCGAGATGGCCGGGATGATCCTTGGCACGCTCAAGGATCTCGTGACGGGCGAGGCCTCACCGAAGCAGTTGATGGGTCCTGTCGGTATCGCGCAGCTGTCTGGTGAGTCCGCGCAGGCCGGCTGGATCGCGCTGCTGAGCCTGATGGCGTCGATCAGCCTCAACCTCGGATTGATCAACCTGATGCCGATCCCGGTGCTCGACGGCGGCCATATCTTCATCATGGCCATCGAGACCATCTCGCGCCGCGACTTCAGCCTCGCGATGAAAGAGAAGATGCTGTTTGTCGGCTTCGTCCTGCTGATGACGCTGATGGCAACGGTGATTTACAACGACCTGACGCGCATCGCGTGGATCGAAAACCTGATGCCGTGGCGATAGGAAGTGAGAGGTGAGAAGT
>CAZVLS010000001.1:620733-763511 GCA_964628295.1 uncultured Acidobacterium sp. | reverse complement strand
AGGAAGTGAGAAGTAGGAAGTGAGAAGTAGGAAGTGAGAAGTAGGAAGTGAGAAGTAGGAAGTGAGAAGAGTCTTCTCGCCTCTCACTTCTCACTTCTCACTTCTCACTTCGCTTCAGCACCTTCCCCGGCCTCGCATTGGTGTGCTGGCCCTCGTCCAGCACCACGACACCATTCACCAACACCGAGTCGATGCCCACCGGATACTGAAACGGGTCCTCGAACGTTGCGCGATCGGCGACCGTCGCCGGGTCGAAGATCACCAGATCCGCCCACATGCCGTTCTTGATCGTGCCGCGATCGGTGATGCCGAGCACGCTGGCCGGTAGCGACGTCATCTTGCGAATCGCGTCCTCGAGCGGGATGACCTTCAGCTCGCGCACGTAGCGGCCCAGCACGCGAGGGAAGGTGCCGAAGTTGCGCGGGTGTGGCACACCGGCGCGCAGCGGACCATCGGTCGCCAGCGCGGAACCGTCGGATCCGACGGCGACCCACGGCTGCTTCATCGCCAGCGCCAGGTCGGCCTCGTCGATGATGAAGTAGACGCAGCCAACCGACGCGCGCTCCTCGATCAACAGGTCGAACACGAAGTCGAACGGATCCTTGCCGGCCTGCCTGGCGGCCTCGGCGACGCGCATCCCTTCGAACTTGCGGTTCGGCGATACCGGATCATTCGTGCCGCCGCGCGTGCGGCCGATCGCCGCCAGCTGCACGTTCTGCCACGTGCCGGCCGACTGGTAGCGGCTCTCCCACGACGGGTTGGTGTTCTCCATCTCCTTGCGGATGCGCGCCCGCTCGCGAGGATCCTTCAGGCGCGCGATCAGCTTGTCGGTGCCGCCGTCCTGTGCCCACGGCGGAATCGTGGCCGTGAGGCTCGTGCTGCTGGCGACGTACGGATACTGGTCGGCGGTGACCCGCACGCCGCGGGCGCGCGCGGCTTCGACGATGTCGATCACTTCCTTCATGCGGCCGAAGTTCTTCTGGCCCGTCACCTTGATGTGGAAGACGTGGACCGGGATGCCGGCGCGCTCGCCAATCGCGATCGCTTCTTCGATACCTTCGCGCAGCTTGCCGCCGTCGTAGCGCAGATGCGAGGCGTAGAGCCCGCCCTTTGCAGCCTTGGACACTTCGCCCAGTTCTTCCACCGTGGCATAGGCATTCGGCGGATAGATCAGGCCCGACGACACGCCGAACACGCCCTGGGCCATCGCGGTCTTCACGATCTCCTGCATGTCGGTGATGTCTTTGGCGGTGGCTTTCTTGTCGTCTTCACCGATGACCAGCTCGCGCACCGTGCCGGTGCCGATGTACGACAGCACGTTCGGCGAGATACCGCCTTTCTCGAGCGCGGCGAAGTAGCCGTTGAAGTCCGTCCAGGTCGCGGTCGCCGACGCCGCCTTGCGCGGCGCGACCGAGCCCGACTCGCCGATCACTTCGGTGGTGACGCCCTGGCGGATCTTGCTCTGCCCGTTGCCGTCGGTGATCAACGGCATGTCCGAGTGGCTGTGGAGGTCGATGAAGCCCGGCGCGACCGTGCGGCCCTTCGCGTCGATGGTGCGCGTCGCGGTGCCGGTGACGTCACCGACCGCAGCCACTTTGCCCGCCGCGATCGCGATCGATCCCCTGACCGGCGCGCCGCCGGTGCCGTCGACGATCTGCGCGTTGGTGATCAGCACATCGTACGAAGGAGCTGTGGCTTGTGGCGGCGTCGACGAACACGCCGCGCTCAGGAGGATGGCCAGTGCCGCGTACGCTCTCATTAATTGCCCCTGAATCTGGAAACGATCGCGTCAACGAAGCCTGCGCTCGGACCCGCGGGCGCCTGCACGACCGGTGAAATGTTCGCGCGCGTCGCGGCATCGGCGGCCGCCGTGCCCTGCACCGCCACAACGGTATGGGCGAGAAGATCCGAGACCTGGTCGGCGCCAAAATTCGCGGCGAAGTTCAACACCGCTGACGCGCTTGTAAACGTCACGAGATCGATCTTGCGATCGAGCAGCAAGCGATAGACATCGAGGTGCGTGTCGGTATCGCTCACAACCTCCGCACCCTGCGAGCGCAGCAGGTCGGCGAGATCGTCCGCCTGCTCCTTCGAATGCATGATCAGCGCGCGGCGGCCGAACAGCGGCCGCGAGTCGAACCAGCGCAGGTGATCGCGGAAGTTCACGACCTTGCCGACGAGCAACAGCGCGGCGCCGACCGGTTCGTCGGTGACGGCCGCGGCGAGCTCGCGCAACGTGCCGGTGACGGTGCGTTGAGACGAGAGCGTGCCGTGCAGGATGATGGCCGCAGGCTCGTCGGGTGAGCGGCCATTGTCGATCAGCGCGTTGAGCATCTTCGGCAGCTGACGCGGCCCGGCGTACGACACGATCGTGCCCTCGAGTTTGGCGAGCGCCGCCCAGTCGATGCGCGCCTTCTCACGGCCTTGGTCTTCGTGACCGCGCACGAAGGTGACGGTGTCGCCCGCACCGGGATAGGTGATCGGCACACCCGCGTAGGCGCTCGCGCCGATGGCGTGCGGGATGCCGGGCACGATCTCGTACGGCACCCCCTGCTCGTGCAGAAACAGCGCTTCTTCACCGGCCTGGTCGAACAGGAAGGGATCGCCCCACTTGAGTCGTGCGACGGTCTTGCCCTCGCGCGCCTTCTCGGCGACGAGGTAGGAGATCGCATCCTGGTCGCGCTGCTCGGGTGCGGCGCTGCCGACGTCGATACGTTCGGCGTGCGCCGGTGCGACGTCGAGCAGGGCAGGGTGCACGAGGTGATCGAAGATCACCACGTCGGCCTTCTGCAAACACCGGTAACCGCGAAGGCTGATCAGGTCGGGCGCGCCAGGACCGGCGCCGATGATATAGACGGTGGCTCGCACACCGGAATACTAGTGCGAAACCGGTCCGTAGTAGCCGCGCTTTGTCCTTGCCGTGGCGTTGGGCCGGGTCGTCTGGACGATGATGCGGCGGAAGGCGCCGTCCCGGCGCGGGTTCTTGGAGGCGTAGCCCATTGAGTACTGGCTCGAGAGCTCGTCGGCGATCTGGCCGTAGACACCCTTCAGTTCGTCGATCTCCCTGGCGAAGAAGGACCGGCCGCCGGTTTCCTGGGCGAGCTGCCGCAGCACGAACTCCGCTTCGCGGAAGCCCTTGAGCGCGCTGGTTTCCCGCGGCTGCAGGCCGATCGTGTAGATCGCCGTTTCGGATCGCTTCGCGAGTTCGAGTACTTCTTCGAAACTCACGAGGCTCGAGGTGTCTTCGCCGTCGGAGAGCACCACGATCGCCTGGCGCCGGACTTCGTCGGGGTTCTTGGCCTTGACCTTCGCCAGTTCCTTGAGCGCGATGTAGACCGCGTTGTGCAGCGCCGTGGACCCGCCGGCCGACGTGGAGTGGATCGCCGACTCGAGCTCGTCGATCTTGTTGGTGAATCCGAGCTTGATCTCGACGCGGCTGTCGAAGTCCACGACCTGCGCCATGTCTTGCGGGCGCAGTTTGCGCGCAAAGCCGATCGCCGCTTCCTGCGCGTTCTCCATCCGCTGCTCCATGCTGGCGCTCGAGTCGATCAGCAGCGACAGCGCGATGGGCAGGTTGGTGCGATTGAAATAGGTGAGTTCCTGCTTGGCGCCGTCCTCGAATACCGAGAACTCGTCCTGCGCGATGTCGGTCAGGTAGCGGCCCTGTGCATCGGTCACGGTGACGTTGAGCGAGACCACTTCGACGCCGGCGCGGAACACCTGCGGCTTTTCCTGCGCCGCTCCCGTGGTGGCTGCGAGACAGACAGCGAGCAGGGTTCGCGCGAACGTCTTCATCGCTATCGCACCTTCTGGCCGCGCGCCGCGCCGCCGCTGGCCTCGACGCCGGCCCTGGCCGACGAGATCTCGAGCTTCTCTGGTGGAATCAGTGAGTCCGGCCGCGCGTAGATCACGCGATGCTGGCTCTTGAGGATGGCGGCCAGTTCCTTCAGCTTGGCTTCGAACGCCTGGCTCGCCAGCACATCGGTGCGCGTGCCGCCGCTTTCCTTCGGGCCGCGATCGAGGACGACCGCGCGATTGCGCGCCTCGTCGTTGAGCGCGGCGCCCGCCGGCGTGGTCAGCACCACGGCGTGCATCATGGCGCCGCCGTTGGCGAGCCCCTCGAGCACGTCGTTATAGTGCCGCGTGCTGAACTCCACGTTCTCCGTCGTCAGCACGACGATCGCGGCGCGATCCTCCTCGCGCTTGCGCAGTCCGCTGCTGGTCTCGACGATCGCGTCGAGCAGCGTCGCGCCGGAATCCGGCATGGCGAAGATCTTGCCGACGCCGGCTTCGAGCTGCTTCTGGTCGGTGGTGTAGTCGCGAAGGATGGTTGGCCGATCGGCGACGCCGATGATCGCGATCGGGCCAACACCGTCGAGGGCGCGCACGAAGCCGGTCAGTGCGCGGCGAATGTCGGCGATGTGGTTGCGGGCCGCCTGCGAGTTATCGACGAGGATCGCGACCGGCATCGGCGTCGTGGCCGGCGTGACGCGCAGCACTTCGCGGCGCGCGCCGTCTTCCCGGACGATGAACGCCTCGGGACCGAGCCCGGTGATTGGCGCGCGCGTCTTTTCATCCCACGCGCTGACGTATGCCACGCGCTCGTTGGCTTGAGCCGCAGGCTCGCGGGCCGCAGACGAGACGGAAAACGCAGAAATGAAGAGGAGGGCGAGAGCGCCTCCAGCGAGTACTCGGTACATGAGGTGTCGCATAGCCATTCCAGCAGCCGCAGGCGCGTTCGGCAGCTAGTCGGAGTATATGCTGGTTCCATGGCTCAGACCTCGCCGAGCACGTGGCAGCTGATCGGGCAACTCAGCAGCATCGGAATGTCGTTCGTGTTTGCGCTGGCGATCGGATTTGGCGGGGGATATTGGCTCGACACGATGCTTGGCACGAAGCCGTGGCTGTCGTTTGTCGGCTTCTTCCTCGGACTGGCGTCTGGTGTGTTGAACGTCTACCGCGTGATGAAACTCGCCAACAAGAAATGACCGCCCGAGGATGATTGCGCGGATCGCTCGCGGCACCGCCTGGTCGTGCGTCGGGCTCGCGATCCTGTTCGGCTTGTGGAAGCACTCGCTGGTTTCCGGGCTCGCGGTGCTTGGCGGCGGTGGGTTGATCGCCATTTCGTTCTGGGCGATTCGCGGCGGCGTGGACGACCTGGTCCTCCGAAACAGCGCCTCCCACGGGACGGAGGGCGAGGCGAAGGGCGACGAAACAGGCCGAAAATCCGCGGGTTTCTCGCTAGTGAAGTTTTTCACAAGGCATGCTATAGTGGCTCTCGCCGCCTACGGTATGATGGTGCGTTTGCGCCTCGACCCGGTGGGGTTGCTGGCGGGTGTGTCATCGCTCGGAGTAGCCGTCGCGGTCGAAGGGCTCAGGGAATTGAGATGGAGGCGTTTTCTGTGAGAACAAGTCGGTTGGTGCTGTCGTTGATGTCCGTGTTCGTTGTTCTTGGCCTGGCGTCGCCTGTCTACGCCCAGGAAGCTGCTGCTGCCGCGGGCAGTTCCGCTGCTCAGTGGTCGATCATCACCGCCGGCTTCGCCCTTGCCATCGCGGCGCTGGGCGCTGCGCTCGGTCAGGGTAAGGCTGTCGCCTCGGCGGCGGAAGCCATCGCCCGCAACCCCGGTGCGGCCGGCGAAATCCGTGGCGCGCTGATTCTGGGCCTCGTGCTCATCGAATCGCTCGTCATTTACGTGCTCCTGATCTCGCTGATCCTGTTCTTCCTGAACCCGTTCATTTAAGAACAGTAGCAAGTAGCAAGTAATAAGACCGAGGGCCGGCAGAAAATGCCGGCCCTTGTTTTTTCTGGCCCTGCTACCTGCTACCTGCTACCTGCTACTTGCTACTATCCAGACCGTGAGACCACTCGACTTCGCGCTGCTCTTGATGATTCTGATCTGGGGCAGCAACTTCGCGATCGTCAAGGTCGCGTTGCGTGACTTCCCCGAGGGCCCGTTCAACGCGATGCGCCTGGCGGTGGCGACGGTCGTGTACCTCGGTGTCATCTTCGGCACGAGCGCGCGCGAGCGACTCGCGGCGCTGACACGCCGCGACTGGATTGACCTCACCCTGCTCGGCAGCATCGGCACGTTTCTCTACCAGTTCTGCTTTGTGGCGTCGGTGAAGCGCACGAGCGTCGCCAACGGCTCGCTGATCATCGGCATGTCGCCGATCGTGATCGCGCTGTTGTCCGCCGTCGCGGGGCATGAACGGATTCGCCCGCTGCGCTGGCTTGGCATTGCCGTCGCGATGAGCGGCTTGTATCTCGTGGTTGGGCACGGCGTCGACATGACGCCGGAGACCCGACGAGGCGACTTGTTGATGATGGGCGGCGTGCTTTGCTGGGCGGTCTACTCCGTCGCGTCCCAGCCGATCCTCAAGCGTCACTCGCCGCTGATCGTGATCGCCCTGACGTTCTCGATCGGTGCCACGTTGTACGTGCTCGCGATGAGCACGACGTTGATGGCGACGGACTGGAGCGCGATTCCCGCGCCGGCGTGGATGCTGATGGCCACCTCAGCCTTGCTGGCCCTCAACCTGTCGTACTGGATTTGGTATACCGGCCTGCAGAAGCTCGGCGGGTCGCGCACTTCGGTCTACAGCTACCTCACGCCGATCGTGGCGATCGTCGTCGCGGCGATCTGGCTTGGCGAGCCTGTGTCGAGCAACCAGCTCACAGGGGCCGGCGCCATTTTCGCGGGACTGCTCATCACGCGTTTTGTCCACTGATTAGGGCCTGATTCAGGCCGTCGTCACCGGCCCATCAACCGCCACAAGCCCGATCACGTTTGAACGATCGTTCGACCCTGCCAGTTTGCTTCTCAACCCTCCGTGGGGTATTCTTCCCAGCTAATTTGTAAGTCGTTGTAATTGTTGCAGTCGGCGTCATGTTTGGGTCCCACCGCATCCCCACGATTCCGGGTTTCGGCTGTACTCCCGCCACGTCGCTGACCGCTTCGTCGGTCGTCGTTGGTTTAGTGATTTGAATGTTTGTGGCTTCGCTGTTCTGCGTGTCAGCAGGCTAGCGGGGTCCCCCACAGGAGGAAGACGCATGAAGGGTTGGACGAAGGGCTTGCTTGCCCTGCTTGTCACCGTTGCATTCGCGGGTAGCGCGTTCGCACAGGGTGGCGGCGCGAGCAGCACCGGTACGATTCAGGGTCGCGTAGCAGACGCACAGGGTGCGGTGCTGCCAGGTGTCACAGTGACAGCGACCAGCCCGTCGGCGCTCGGTGCGCAGACGGCCGTTACGTCGGAGACGGGTAACTATCGCTTCCCGGCACTGCCTCCGGGCGTGTATGAACTGACGTTCGAGCTGGCGGGTTTCAACTCGCTCAAGCGCTCGGGCGTTTCCATTTCACTCGGCTTCGTGGCGAATGTGAACGTCGAACTCGCGCTGGCGACCCTGCAGGAAACGGTCACCGTCAGCGGCGCGTCGCCGGTCATCGACACCACGTCGACCCGCGTGCAGCAGAACTTCAAGATGGAGCAGCTGCAGTCGATTCCGAACGGACGCGACATGTGGGCGCTGCTCGCCGTGACCCCCGCGGTCATGATGAACCGCGTTGACGTGGGCGGCAACCGCGCCGGCACGCAGCAGGGCTACGCGGCCTACGGCCAGACCGGCCAGGTCCGCGTGCTGATCGAAGGCATCAACACCACCGAAGGCACCGGCGGCGCCGGCTTCTACTTCGACTACGCCTCGCTCGAAGAAGCGTTCCTCGGCACCTCGGGCCAGTCGGCCGAAATGCCGAACCCCGGCGTGCAGTCGCAGTTCATCGCGCGCAGCGGCTCGAACCAGTTCCAGGCCGAATACCACGCCGACTGGTACAACAACTCGCTGCAGGGCAAGAACCTGCCGGACGCGTACCTCGCCCCGACCGCGTTCAACGGCACCAACGGCAGCAACGCGATCCGCGAAGGCAGCAACGAGATCGATCGCTACTACGATCACGACATCAACCTCGGCGGCCCGATCGCCAAGGACAAGGTGTGGTTCTTCGGCACCTACCGCCGCCAGTTCAACGCCGTTCAGCAGCCCAGCTTCCGCTTCGACAAGACGTTCGACACGCTGCTGTGGAACGCCGTCGGCAAGGCCACCTACCAGATCAACCAGAAGAACAAGTTGATCGGCTACTACCAGTGGGGGCAGAAGGAACAGCCCAACCGCCTGCCGGATTCGACCTACATCTACCGCTCGCCGGAGCAGACCCTGTCGCAGCTCTCGGGCAGCTGGGTGTACAAGGCCGAGTGGAACAGCACCGTCAGCGACAAGATCTATCTCGAAGCGCGTTACGGTGATTTCGGCTACTACTTCCCGCTCGGCACCAACAGCCCCGACAACTTCTTCATCCAGGACACCGGCCTGCTGGAGATGTTCGGCGCCCACCAGAAGCAGCAGCTCGATCGCGATCGCAAGCAGTACAACCTCGCGTCGACCTACTTCCTCGACACCGCCAAGGGCAGCCACACCTTCAAGATGGGTGCGGAACTTCTCAAGGAACAGTCATGGGAAGGATTTGAATCGCGCCGCGGCGGCGACAGCAACATCGAGCTGCGCATGAACAACGGCGTGGCCACGCAGGTCATCTTCGGTATCCCGACGGCGGACTGCAAAGTGGGCTCGCTGAAGGCGCACGACTGCTTGAAGGCGCAGGCCGCCCTCGACCAGATCGGACTCTTCCTCACCGACACGTGGGCGATTGGCAAGATGACCGTGAACGCGGGCGTGCGCTACGACCGCTACAAGGGTTGGCTGCCTGAACAGGAACAGCTCGGTGCGACCACCGGGCCCGTGGTCGTTCCCGCCCTGACGTTCCCGAAGAGCGACCTCTTCACCTGGAACTCGTTCGCACCCCGCATCGGCGTGGTCTACGACTTGTTCGGCAGCGGCAAGACCGTGATCAAGGCGAACTACGGCCTCTACTGGCACAACCCGGGCGTCACGATCCCCGGCAACTCGAACCCGAACACCGCCAGCAAGTCGGCGACCTACACCTGGACCGACCTGAACGGCGACCGCCGCTGGCAGAACGGCGAACAGGCCGCTGTGGCGACGACGGCCGACCTCGCCGGCACGCTCAAGCTCGATCCGAACATCACCGATCCCTACACGCACGAAGTCAGCGCGTGGGTTGAGCAGCAGCTCACCGAAACGATGGGTCTTCGCGCCGGCTTCGTCTACAAGACCGAAGACGACCTGATCGCCCAGGTTCAGCCGGGCACCCCGGCGTCGATCTTCACCACGCCGTTCCAGTTCGCCGACATCGGTGTCGACGGACGCGCCGGCACGGCCGACGATCGCAGCCTGACGTTCTATGGCGTGCCGACGGCCACCTACAACACGCTCGACCGCTCGGTCGTGCAGATGAACACCGATCAGTTCTCGCGCTACAAGACGGTCGAAGCGTCGATCAACCGCCGCTACGCCAACAAGTGGTCGGCGTCGTTCGGCGGTTCGTACACGATGCTGCACGACTTCTTCAACGGCCGTCCGCAGGACACCCCGAACAACCCGGGTGTCGGCGACCGCACGACCTGGAACTTCAAGGCAACGGCGTCGTACGACGCGCCGTGGGGCATCCGCCTCTCGCCCGTGTTCCGCCACCAGTCGGGCGCCAACTACGCCCGCACGCTGACGATCTCGGTGCCGGCCGCGCAGCAGGCGATCCTGCCGCTGACCGCGTCAACGCGCAGCACGGTGGCCTACGCCGATGCGACCGACGACAACCGCGAAGACAACATCTACGTGTTCGACATCCGCGCCGAGAAGCAGTTCACGTTCGGCTCGCGTGTGCGTCTGCGTGCGATGGTTGACGCGTTCAACATCGGCAACAGCCACGCGTCCGAAACGATCGGCCGCGCGACCGGTTTGAGCTACCAGAAGCCCACGCTGATCCTGGCGCCCCGCACTGTGCGCCTCGGTTTCCGCCTGATCTTCTAAGGTCAGTCGCGCAAGTCGCAAAGTAACGAAATGAGGCTGGTGGGGTTCCACCAGCCTCATTTTTTTTGTTTCAACCCAACACAAACGCACTTCTTCACAAAAATTCATTATGGAGCTAAGTATAAGGAAATAGGTCATTTACAGGCACAAGCTCATCTGTAATCTGATTTACCGCCGCAATTCACCCCTGCCGTATTGCAATTCGTCCCACTCGCGACTATTGTTTGCGTGACTTCCGTTTACATCCGGGCACATCCGCAAGCAAGTCGTCGTCGTCGTCGTTTCCGTTGTTCCGTTCGTTCTCGTTGACCTGTGTTTGTTTTGGGAAGACCCCCACGGGCACCCAAATGTTTTTTCGAGGGAGGAAAGCATGAGGCGTTGGACTACAGGCCTGATGGCCGTGTTGGTAGCGCTGTCGTTTAGTGTGTCCGCGTTTGCCCAGGGTGGCGGCGCGAGCAGCACCGGCACGATTCAGGGTCGAGTTTCAGACGCGCAGGGGGCAGTGCTTCCCGGCGTGACGGTCACCGCAACCAGCCCTGCGTTGATTCAGCCGCAGACGACGGTCACATCGGAGACGGGTAACTACCGTTTCCCGGCCGTGCCTCCGGGCAACTACGAGCTGACCTACGAGTTGGCCGGGTTCAATTCACTAAAGCGCTCGGGTATCTCGATCACCCTCGGCTTCACCGCATCCGTGAACGTCGAGCTCGCGCTCGCGACGTTGCAGGAGACCGTGACGGTCAGCGGCGCGTCGCCGGTCATCGATACGTCGACGACCCGCGTACAGCAGAACTTCAAGATGGAGCAGCTGCAGTCGATCCCGAACGGACGCGACATGTGGGCGCTGCTCGCGGTCACGCCGTCGGTGCAGATGGGCCGCATTGACGTCGGCGGCAACCGCGCCGGCACGCAGACCGGCTATACCGCGTATGGCATGAGCGGCCAGGTGCGCGTGTTGATCGAAGGCATCAACACCACGGAAGGCACGGGCGGCGCGGGCTTCTACTTCGACTACGCGTCACTCGAAGAAGCGTTCCTCGGCACCAGCGGCCAGTCGGCGGAAATGCCGAACCCGGGCGTGCAGTCGCAGTTCATCGCGCGCAGCGGTTCCAACACCTTCCAGGGTGAGTACCACGTTGACTGGTACAACAACTCGCTGCAGGGCTCGAACATTCCCGACGAGTACACCGTGGCGACCGCGTTCAACAACTCGCCGATCCGCGCCGGCAGCAACGAGATCCAGAAGTACTACGACCAGGACATCAACATTGGCGGTCCGATCAAGAAGGACAAGCTGTGGTTCTTCGGAACCTATCGCCAGCAGTTCAACGCCGTTGCGCAGCCGCTGTTCACGTTCGACAGCACGTTCAACACCAAGCTGTGGAACCCGGTCGCCAAGCTCACCTATCAGCTCAACCAGAAGAACAAGCTGATTGCCTACTACCAGTGGGGCCAGAAGGAGCAGCCCAATCGCCTGCCGTTCGGCACCTACACCTACAACTCGCCGGAGCAGACCAATGCGCAGGATTCGGGCAGCTGGGTCTACAAGGGTGAATGGAACAGCACGATCAGCGACAAGTTCTATCTCGAAGCGCGCTACGGCGACTTCGGCTACTACTTCCCGTTGATCGCCAACTCCAGCGCCAACTTCTCATGGCGCGACAGCGGCCGCACGGTGATCGAGGGCGCCAACCAGATCTGGCAGCTCGATCGCGACCGCAAGCAGTACAACCTGGCAGGCACGTACTTCCTTGACACCTCGATGGGCAGCCACACGTTCAAGATGGGCGCCGAACTGCTCAAGGAGCGTTCGTGGGAAGGCTACCTGCAGCAGTACGGCGGCAACATCGATCACGTCTACAGCAACGGCGTGGCGTCGACGGTGACCTTCGACTTCCCGACCGCGTCTGACGCCGGCAAGCTGAGCGCGCACGATGCGCTGACGGCGAAGGCGAACCTCGACCACATGGGCGCCTTCCTTAACGACACGGTCTCGCTTGGCCGTGCCACCATCAATGCCGGCGTGCGCGTTGACCGTTACAAGGGCTGGATCCCCGAGCAGGAACAGTTGCCGGGATCGCTCGCCAAGTGGGCGCCCCAGTTCCCCGAGCTGGCGGCGCTGGTCACGGCCAAGTCGTTCGCCGAGAAGACCTTCTACACCTGGACGCAGTTTGCGCCGCGCATCGGCGTGACGTTCGACCTGACCGGTGACGGCAAGACCGTGCTCAAGGGCAACTACGGCCTCTACTGGCACAACCCGGGCGCCGGCATCGGCGGCACCGGCAACCCGAACACCGCGGCCAAGCAGGCCACCTACACCTGGAACGACATCAACGGCGACCGCCGCTGGCAGTATGGCGAGCAGGGAGCGACGGCGACGTCAATCGCGCTCGAAGGCACGACCGGTGTCGATCCCAACATCAAGGCGCCCTACAGCCATGAGGCCAGCGCGTGGGTCGAGCGACAGATCACCGATACGACCGGCATCCGCGTTGGTTATGTCTACAAGACGGAAGACGACCTCACGGCGACGATGCAGCCGGATCGTCCGGCGTCACTGTTCACCGTTCCCTACACGTTCGTGGATAACGGCGTCGATGGACGCGCGGGCACGTCCGACGACCGCAACCTGACCTTCTATGGCATCCCGAACGCGGGCATTCCGTCGAACCGTCAGTGGGTGACCAACGTCGATCAGTACTCGCGCTACAAGACGATCGAGGCCTCGCTCAACAAGCGCTACGGCAGCAAGTGGTCGGGTCAGCTCGGCTTTGGCTACACCATGATGACCGACTTCCCGAACGGTCCGAAGCGCAGCCCGAACGTTCCCGGTGTCGAAGACCGCTCGATCTGGAACTTCAAGGCCGCCGGTTCCTACGACGCGCCGTACGGTATCCGCATCTCACCGGTGCTACGTCACCAGTCGGGCGCCAACTACGCCCGCACGCTCACGGTGAGCGCGCCGGCATCGTGCGCCTGCACGGGCTTGTCGAACACCGGTAACACGGCTTACGCCGAGGCGATGGACGCCAACCGCGAAGACAACATCTGGGTGTTCGACGTTCGCGCCGAGCGCCAGTTCAACTTCAACTCGCGCGTCCGCCTGCGCCTGATGTTCGACGCGTTCAACCTGGCCAACAGCCACGCGTCTGAGACGATCAGCCGCGCGACCGGCCTGAGCTACCAGAAGCCGTCAGCCATCCTCGCGCCCCGCACGGCGCGCGTTGGCTTCCGCTTCATCTTCTAGGGCAGGTAAGGCGGGTAAGGCAGGTAGGGCCGGTGGGGAGATCCCCACCCGCCTCACCCGCCCAACCTGCCGCACCAGCCCCAACGTCTCGACTCCTGTGGGGGAGTCGTTCGGGTGGGTTGCGCTACGCCGGCGCGCCCACCCATTTTTTTTGAAGTGAGAAGTGAGAAGTGAGAAGTGAGAAGCGGGAGGTGGGAAGTGAATAGACGTCATTCCTGAAATGGGATGATTCGACCTCATCTATTGCATTAGCGCATGCGCGCTTGTTATCTTCTCTTCACGCATGACGACCTCGGGCGCCACTACAGTGCTTCTCCCCAAGGACACCCGCCCGGTGTCGTGTCTCTCGCAGCAGTCCCAGCAGCAGTTCCACCAGCAGCTGTAAGACACCGATTCCACCTTCTGCTTCGCGTTCTTCCCGACGCTCCGCCGAAGGCGGAAGCGGGCGGCGGAAGCTTTCATGCACTTACGGGGGAGGGGTCATACCCGCGCCGATCCCTCCCCTCTTTTTTCCCCGACATCTCGATCACCACATCACCACGTCACCACGATAAGCTGGCCGTATGGATCGATCCGTGACCTACGGCACCTACCTGGCTGTCGATGAACTGCTCGCCTTGCAGCGCCCACGCTCAGAGGGACCCGAGCACGACGAAATGCTGTTCATCGTCATTCACCAGGTCTACGAGTTGTGGTTCAAGCAGGTGCTGCACGAGATCGACCATGTCATCATGCTGCTCGAGGCGCGCGATCCGTACCGCGCGCAGCATTCGTTGAAGCGCATCCTGACGATCCTCAAGGTGCTGGTGGCGCAGCTCGACATCCTCGAGACCATGACGCCGCTCGAGTTCCAGTCGTTTCGCCAGCGGCTCGAAGCGGCGAGCGGATTCCAATCGGATCAATTTCGCCAGCTCGAGTTCGTGCTCGGCAACAAGATCAAGTCAGCGATCGACCGTTTTCCCGAGGGGCAACGCGCGCGCGCCGCGCTCCAGGCACGCTTCGACAAGCCCACGTTGTGGGACGCGTTCCTGAAATACCTGTCGCGCGAAGGCTACGCCATTCCCGCCGCGTCACTCGCCCGCGACGTGACGGCGAAGATCGAACCGTCAACGGAGCTGCAGGCAACATTGATCGAGGTGTATCGCAAGGATCCGAAACACGCCGAGATGTGCGAGAGGCTCGTCGACCTGGACGAAGGGCTCCAGGAATGGCGCTACCGCCACGTCAAGATGGTGCAACGCACCATCGGCGCGAAGATCGGCACGGGCGGATCGGCGGGGGCGCAATACCTGGCGACGACCCTGATGACCCCGATCTTTCCGGACCTTTGGGAGATCCGGTCCCAGCTCTAGGACAGAGGCCGAACCCAAAAACCCGAAGCCCCGGCTTTCAAACACTTGGATTCTGGGCGTAAATCGCCGGTCGCATCGCGGAATCAGGCCACATTTTTGTCGTGCAATTCCGGCACGTCGATTGCTCTATTGGGGGACAGAAGTTTTGACGCCCCCACAGGAGTCAGAAGTCTCCCGCCGTCGTAGGGCGGGGTTGTCCACCGTAGCCTCGGCGAGGTGGACCGACTTTGAGCCAGGCTGACTAGGCCACTGGCTCGCGAGGGACCCAGGTTTTGGGTCCCTTTCTTTTTGTACACTGCGTGACGATGTCTTCGGGATCCAAGGCCCTCGTTTCGGCCTTCATGCTGCTGGCGCTCACGGTCCTCGTGCGCGCGTCATCGCAGCTTCCGGAGGCACCGCAGGCACTCCAGGCACCCACTGCGAGCACTCAGGCGAGCGGTGAGTATTTGGGCTCGCAATCGTGTGCCCGGTGTCATGAGGCCGACCACGCCAAGTGGAAGGACTCCCTCCACATCAAGATGACCAAGCCAATCGCTGAAGCGACGGTGCTTGGAGACTTCCGCGAAGGCACGAAGTTCGCGGATCATGGCCGCTCGTACCTGTTTGGCACGAAGAACGGCAAACCGTACGTGTCGGTCTCCTACGACGGCCGCGTGCCTGAGACCTTCGCGGTCGACTACACGCTGGGTGCCAAGCGCTATCAGGGATACCTTTCAACGTTGCCCGAGGGCAAGATCTACGTGCTCCCGGTGTTCTGGCATGTCGAGAGCAAGCGTTGGATTGACTGGAAGGAGATCACGCCGATCCCCGACGGCGCGCACGACATCCGCCAGATCTGGAACGGTAACTGTTTCAACTGTCACGCGACGAATATCGTCCAGGGCTACGACCTCAACGAGAAGAAGTACAAGTCGACGTGGACGGAGATGGGCATCGGTTGCGAAGCCTGTCACGGACCGGGCAAGCCGCACGTCGAGCTGATGGATGCGTGGGAGAAGAATCCGGCGTCGAAACCCGCTTATGACAACAGCGCGAGCAATCGCGGACTGAGCGATCTGCTGAAGACCCTGTCGTTCAAGTCGGCGGAGCCACGGCGCATCTACGACACTTGCGCCTACTGTCACGGCAACAAGAAGAACACCTTCGTTGGCTTCAAGGCCGGTGACCGCTACGAGGATTACGCCACCCCGTTTATCGTCAGCGATCCGATTCCAGAGAACGACTTCCAGGGTGAGTTCTGGCCAGACGGCCGTCCCAACCGATTCAATCGCAACCAGGCACTCGCCATGAGCGGCTGCTTCCAGGCGAATGCGGTGACGTGCACGAGCTGCCATGTTGCGCATGGCTCGCCGAACGACGCGTCGCTCAAGGTCAATATTCACTCCGGCCGTGAGGGTGACACGCTCTGCACGCAGTGTCACTCGACGCCGAAGCGCGCGGCACCCACACCGCAGGCGCCGAATCCGTCTTTCACCGGCGAGGGCCTGGTGGCGCACACCTTCCACGAGGCGGATTCGGCAGGTTCACGCTGCATCAGCTGTCACATGAGTGATGTGAATTGGCGCCTGCTGATACGCAAGCGCGATCACACCTTCCAGGCGCCGGTGCCGGAGAACACGGCGCAGTTCGGCATCCCCAACGCCTGCACCACCTGTCACGACGACCGCACGCCGGAATGGGCCGTGCGACAGATGGATGGCTGGTGGGGTGATGAATCGAGGCGCGTCAAAGCCGCCTCGCTGGCGTCGACGATGTACCGGGCCGGGTCGGGTGATGGCAGCACGCTGCCTGATCTTGCGCGGCTGGCGATCGATCGGTCACAGAACATGATCATCAGGGCCAGCGCGGCCGACTACATCGGACGGCTTGTGTCTGATAACCGTTCAGGCGGAACCACTCGTCGTTCCGGTCTCCAAACGCAAACGTCGTTCGACGAACGTTCGACGAACGAACGTGGAACGTCCGCCGAACGCCCGTCGAACGCCCGTGGCACGTTCGCCGAACGATCGTCGAACGTTCGCCGAACGCCCCCGACCGTGACGCCGTCAATCGTCAACGCGCTGATCGGCGCCGCGAACGATCCGGAGCCGCTGGTCCGTGTGTCGGCGGTCGAGGCGCTCGGCCACGTCGGCACGCGCGAACGGGTGTTGGCGCCGCTGACGGCGCGTCTCGTCGATCAGGCGCGGCTGGTCCGCGCCAAGGCCGCCGAGGTGCTCGCCAACTTCGGGGTCGTGGAACTGCCGGGACCGGCCGGCGACGCGCTACGCAAGGCGCAGAACGAATACATCGTGGGCCTCGACACGTTCCCCGATGTGGCGACGAACCACGCTCTGAAGGGCTGGTTGGAGTCCGAGCGCGGCAACGTCATCGTGGCGCTCGACGCGATCAACAAGGCGACGATCGTCGATCCCAACTATGCGTTTCCGTGGGTGTTGAAGGGCGTGCTGGCGGCGAGGGACGGGAAGTTCGCCGAGGCGGTGGAGATGTGGAAGAAGGCCCGATCGCTCGAGCCTTCTTATCCAAACATCGATCAGCTGATCGCTGAGGCGGAAAAGAGAAAGTGAAAGGTGAGAGGTAAGAGGTGAGAGGTAATTCTCACTTCCAACTTCTCACTTCTAACCTTTCTTGAGCTGCTCGATCAGCGCCTTGGCCTGCGCGGCCTCGGCGGAATTCGGGTCGACGCTGATCACCTTGTTCATGATCTCGATCGCGCCGGCCGTGTCGGCCTTCTGGAGGCGCGCCAGGCCAAGCTTGAAGAGCGGCTTGCCCCACGCGGCGTCCATGTCGGCGGCGCGCTGGTAGTACTTCACCGCTTCGTCGGTCTCGCCCTTGGCGAACTTCACTTCGCCGAGGTTGTAGAACACTTCGCGGTTCGCGTTCACCGAGGTGGCCACTTCGAGCAGCGTCTTTTCAGCGTTGGCGAAGTCGTTCTTCTCGAGATAGGTCATGCCGACCTCGATCTTGACCTTGTCGTTGTTCGGGTCGCCGGCAAGGACCTTCTGGTACGACGCGATGGCGCCGTCGTAATCCTTCTTGAGGCGCTTCACCTGGGCGATCTGGCCGTTGATCATCGTCAGCGCGGGCGCCTTGGCGATGATGGCTTCATAGGCGGCGATAGCGGCGTCGTGCTGGCCGGCGTTGGCCATGTCGATCGCCTTCTGCAGTTCACCCTGCAGTTCCTTGGTGTTCACGCCGGCGAGCGCGCCGGCTGCACCGGCGGAGCCGGGCGCGAGCACGAAGCTGACGGGCGGCATCGGGGAACCGAGGCTGCGCACGGGGACGTTGCCCGATGACGGCGCAAAGCCGGGCGCCGACGCGGTAATCTTCCACGAACCGGTCTTGAGGCCGATGATCGAGTAGCGGCCCTTGTCATCGGTGGTCGCGGTGAACGATGAAGGCGACGCCGCGGGGTTTTCCGCAAGCACGGTTGCGCCCTTGATCGGCTGACCGCTCTGGTCCTTGATCTCTCCGCCGACACGGCCGGTCTGCGCCATCGCCGGGACCGCGGCCACCACCAAAGCGGCGACCAGCATCACCGCCGAAAACAACGTCTTCGAATCACGCATTGCAAGTATCTCCATGTGTTGGAACCACAACCAACTCAGTATATTAGCCCCATGAGACGAGCGCCACTGGTGGCGGTTATTGCAGCGCTGTGCATCGGTTTTTGCATCGCTTCTCCAGAGGCAAAACAGTCGAATTCCGCCGGATTCTCGCGGATTGACGACCTTGTCCGGGAGGCCATGGCGGCCAAACTGGCCCCCGGGGCGGTCGTCGTCGTCGGCCGCGGCCCCTCAACCTCACCCGGGGCCAACGGTCAGACGGTGTACGAAAAGGCGTTCGGCTTCCGCGCGACCGTTCCGGCGGAAGAGCCCATGTCCCTTGATACGGTGTTCGACCTCGCGTCGTTAACGAAGGTGGTCGCGACGACCACTGCGGTTATGACGTTGATCGACGAAGGCCGGCTCCGCCTCAACGACACGGTGGCCAGCCGCATCCCGGGCTTTGAGCGCTACGGAAAAGGCGGCATCACGATCCGTCACCTCATGACACACGTATCCGGGCTGCGGCCGGATGTCGATCTTCATCCGTGGACCGGGTACGACGCCGCGATTGAATTGGCGAAAGACGAAGTGCCGACCGCCGCGCCAGGCGAGACGTTCGTCTACAGCGACATCAATTACTTTCTGCTCGGCGACATCGTCACGCGCATCACCGGTCAGTCGCTCGATGCGTACCTCAAGGCGCGCGTGTTTGGTCCGCTCGGGATGACCGAGACCGGTTTCAATCCGCCGCAGGCGTTGCTGCCGCGCATAGCGCCCACTGAACGCTGCGCCGAACAGGATGCGTGGCCGTGCAAGCGCCCGGATGCGCCGCCGCTGCGCGGCATCGTGCACGATCCCACGGCGCGTCGCATGGGCGGCATCGCGGGACACGCGGGTTTGTTCAGCACGGCTCGCGACCTGAAGATCTTTGCGCGCATGCTCCTCGGCAAGGGACGTCTCGGCACCACGCGCGTGCTGTCGGCCGCCGCGGTGACGGCCATGACGTCACCGCAATCGCCACCCGGCATGGCGAGCATTCGCGGACTCGGCTGGGATATCGACACGTCGTTCTCAGGCAACCGCGGCGATCTGTTTCCGGTGGGGACGTCATATGGCCACACTGGATTCACCGGCACGAGCCTGTGGATCGATCCGGCCTCGAACTCGTACGTGATCTTCCTGTCGAGCCGATTGCATCCGGACGGAGTCGGCGATGTCGGGGTCCTACGGAGCCGGATCGCAACTGTTGCTGCTGCCGGGCTGTCAAGCGACCGTTCTGACATGCGTTCAAACGAACGTGCTGACGATCGTGCGAGCGCTCGTGCGAACGCTGCGTCGAACGCGACATCGAACGTCCGCACGAACGAACCAGTCCTGAACGGGATTGACGTCCTCGTCCGCGATGGCTTCAAGCAGCTTCGCGGCAAGCGCGTCGGGCTGGTCACTAATCACACCGGCCGCGCGCGTGATGGCCAGCCCACGATCGACCTGCTGTTCAAGGCGCCGGACGTGAAGCTGGTGGCGTTGTTCAGTCCTGAGCACGGCATCCGCGGCGTGCTCGACGCGGACGTGCCGGCAGAGAAGGACGAACGCACCGGTCTGCCGATTCATTCGCTTTTCTACAAGGGTGGTACGGGTCGTCCACCTGAAGGCAGCCTGGCCGGTATCGACACGCTCGTGGTCGATCTGCAGGATGTCGGCTCGCGCTTCTACACCTATCAGCTGGCGATGGGCTATCTGATGGAGGAGGCAGCGAAGCGCAAGATCGCCGTCGTCGTGCTCGACCGACCCAATCCGGTGAATGGCTGGCAGATCGAAGGGCCGTACTCTCGCGAGCCGAAGACGGGTGAGTCACCGAACACGTTCATTGCGTATCTGCCCATGCCGATTCGGCACGGCATGACGATCGGTGAGTTGGCGAAGCTGTACAACGACGAGCGGAAGATCGGCGCCGACCTGACGGTCGTGGCGATGGAGAATTGGCGCCGCGACTATTGGTATGACGAGACGTCGCTGGCATGGATCAATCCATCGCCGAACATGCGCAACTTGAACCAGGCGACGCTCTATCCAGGCATTGGCGCGATCGAGTACTCCAACATCTCAGTGGGGCGCGGTACCGATCAGCCGTTTGAGCAGATCGGCGCGCCGTGGATTGACGGCCGGCGTCTGGCCGAGGCGTTGAATGCGCGCCGTCTGCCTGGCATTCGCTTCTATCCGGTCACGTTCACGCCCACGTCGAGCAAGTACGCCAAGGAAGAATGCCAGGGCGTGTTCATGGTGATCACGAATCGGTCCGCGCTTCAGCCCGTACGCGTCGGCGCCGAGGTCGCGTCGACGCTGTGGAAGTTGTTCGGCGACAAGTACGATCCGAGCAACATGTGGCGCCTGGTGGGTTCCGAAGAGATCGTGACGCGCCTCCGGCAGGGTGAGGATCCGGCGACGACCGCAGCGCGATGGAGCGCTGACGAAGCCCGATGGCGTCGTTTGCGCGCCAGGCACCTGCTCTACAAGTAGCGCGGTTGATTTTGGGGTCTGACCCCAAAATCAACTTTTCAGTAGGTCGACTAGAACCTGAAGCGGACGCCGATCGTCGGCAGTCGAGGAATCGACTGGTCGGCCTCTTCGACGATGCGAGGGCGGTCCGACGCCGGGTCGTATTCGAGCGTCGGTTCGAGCGCGCCGGCGTTCTTGCGGTTCAGCACGTTCAAGACCTCCGCGTAGAGTTCCCACCTTCCGCTGGCCCCGCGCGGACGCCAGGTGATGCGCAGGTCCGATCGCGCGAACACTGGCAGTCGTGACCGATACAGGTTCGACACTCCACCTAGATTCACTTCGTAGGTCGGCCGCCCGCTTGAGTCCAGGTCGGGCACCAGCTCGGTGCGGTTGCCGTCGCGATCACGGTCGCGGCTGTCGGCAGTTGCCGACACGCGCACACCAATCGGAGCGGTCCGCGGGAACCCGCTGGCGACACGCGTCGTCGTTGCGACCTCCCACTTTGGCGAGAAGCGATACGACACCACGGCGGCAAAGGCATGACGCCTGTCGTATTCAAACGGGTACGTCTGTCCGTACGCCTCACGCTCGCCGCGTCCCCAGGTGTAGCTCGCCCAGCCGTTGATGCGCGCATCAGCTGGTGCCTGCACGCGCGATACGAACAGGTCGAATCCGTATGCGGTGCCGCGTCCGTCGTTGGTCGGCGCGCTGGTGATGATCGCGTCTGACGGCACGTCGTTCGCGTAGGCGGCGGGGAAGTCGTAATCCGCGAGCCGTGCGCGGCGCACCGCCTCGGACTCGAGGCTGCCCACGAGCAGATCACTGAATCGCTTGTAGTACGCCTCGGTGCGAACCGTGAATCCGCCAGGGAGGTCGTGTTCGAAGCCCAGCGACGCGTGCGTCGCCTTCTCGCTGACCAGCGCGGTGTTGCTGCCGAGATCGAGAAGGTAGTCGCTTTGTGCGAGCTTCTCGTATCCCGGACTCTGCGTGTAACGGCCGACCGCGGCCTTCATGCGTCGCGAGGGGCCGAAGAAGACTGATGCGGCGAGCCGGGGCGAAAACAGGTGCTCGCTCGTGTTTCCACTGCGGTCCCACCGCACGCCGGTCTGGATCGATGCGCGGCTGCCGATCTGCCAGCCATCCTGCAGCCACGCGCCGGCCCGGGTGCGGCGGCTTTCATTCACCAGCAGGTCGGGAAGGCCGGCGCCGCCCTGCACGCTCGAGCCGTTGGCCGCCTGAGGGTTCCTTCCGCCCTCCACCTGGAAACGGAGGGTGGTTTCGAGTTGATGAACCTCGAGACCGGCTTCCACGACGTGATGGCCGCGTGACCACGTCAGCTCCTGGCGCAGCGACGCATCACGAACGCCCAGCGCGCGCTCGAAGATCACGCTGCCGGTGTCAAGGTCGCCGTCAGGAGCGTTCGACCGCTTGGTCGAATTCTCGAACGTAGCGTCGACGCCAAACGTCGACTGCGTATTCGAGTAGCCGGCGATGGTGCGTGATTGGGCCGACGAACCGATTGCCCAGTCAAATCGCGCCCAGGCGAGGTCATTCGCGGTGTCGTCGTTGAACTCTCCGCGCACGTCCTCTTCATCGACCGTCACGGCCGCGTCCTGCCGGCTGCGCAACACGAAGGCCGAAAGCTTCTTGCCCTGGCCCACATCCCACGCGACCTTGCCCTGGAGATCGCCAAAGCCGGGGAAGTCCTGGTCGACGATCTTTCCCGCGATGAAGTCGAAGTAGGTGCGGCGCGCGGTGAACAGCCACGAGCCGTCGCCGCCGGGCAGGGCTCCTTCGGTGACCACGTTGACGTCGGTGATACTCAAGGTGGCTGAACCGGCGATCCGTTCCGATCGCGTGCCGTCGCGGTTCTCGATCGCCAGCATCGACGACAACCGGTCGCCGTACTTCGCGCTGAAGCCGCCGGTCGACAGCTCGAAGCTTTGAATCGTTTCGGGATTGAACGCGCTGGTCAGACCGAATAGTCGATACGGATCGTGGACCTCGACGCCGTCCATGACGGTCAGGTTCTGGTCGGGTGAGCCGCCGCGAACCGCGAGACGGCTGCCGAACTCCTCGGTTGCGCTGACGCCCGGCAACGCCTGCAGTGTGCGGAAGATATTGTCGAGCGCTCCCGGCGTGCGTAACACCTGGAGCGGCGCAACCGCTTGTGATGCAGGCGCGATGGCAGGTGATGCGGCCACGACGTCAACCGACGCGGCGAAGCCTTCATCCCGAGCCAAGGCCAACTCGGCGTCCTTGATGCCCGCCGTGCCGACATCGATCGCCGTGACCAGACGGAAGTAACCCGGCGCCTCAACTTCGAAGGTCCGCCGTCCGGGCGTGATCGAGACCGTGAAGGCACCGTTGGTGTCGACAACGGCCTGCTTGCCATCCGCGAGTAACACCGCGGTCGTCACCGGCGTGCGCGTCGAGGCGTCGACGACGATGCCAGAGACGGTGACGGATGTTTGCTGAGCGAGTGCGGGAACGGCAAACAACAGCGCGGAAAAAACGAGCGGCAAGACCAGACGCATGCGGATGAATCGATGTTACTTCGAGCCGCTCAGGATGCCAGCGCCCGCTTGCGGCGGTACATCTCGCGGTCAGCCTGGTCGATCAGCGGATCGAAGTCCTTCGTCTCAGGCGGCACGGGCACGCATCCGATGCTGAGGTCGACACCGTCCGGGAGCGTGCTCACGACCGCCGCTTCCAGGAACGCGCGTCTGATCTGCTGCGCCTTTGCCTGCGCTTCCGGCTCCGCGGCAGACAGCAGCACGACGAATTCATCGCCGCCCCATCGGAAGACGTAGTCCGCCTGGCGTGTGTGCGCCCGCAGGATGGCGCCGAGCGTCTTCAGCACTTCGTCGCCCGTCTGATGCCCGCGCGAGTCGTTGATCGCCTTGAAATGATCGATGTCGACGTAGAGGATCGACAGCGGCAGCTGGTAGCGCTGATGTTGCTGCAGTTCGTGATCGCCGATCTCGGACAGCAGCCGGCGGTTGTAACAGCGGGTCAAGGGGTCGGTGACGGCCATCGCCTTCATCTCGTCGCGGCTTCTCGCCAGGTCGGCGGCGGCCTGTCGCAGCTCCTCGATCACATCCTCGAAGATCAGCAAGTGCATGCCGAGCACGAGCAACGCTGCCGACAGGAAATTGACATACGCGACCCTGGTCGACGCGGCGCCGATCCCGCCGCTTGAGAGCGCGATGGCAAGCGTGATGCTGTTGACGATCACCATGCCCGCAACGCCCAGCCCGGTGAGCAACGCGCCGACCATGCGATGCTGGCGAGCCGCCTGCAGGTACGCCGCTGCGCCACGCGCCTGCCACACGCTCATCAGCGCGAATGCCGGCGCGGCGACCGCGCCGGGCGTCAGTGACGCGGCCGCGAACAGCGTCCAACCTATGGCGAGTGCAAAGGCGATCTTGACGCTGCGCGGGATTCGCGACGGCGCCCGGAACCACGTTCCAGCGCTTCGCAAGCCGAGACCGAAGACCAGTGCGGAAATGGCCCACGCGGCAACCGCCGCGCGACCGGCAGACAGTTGATCAGAGGTGTCGCCGGCATGCGCCGGCCCTGAATCAAAACTCAGGACCAGCATCATGGCGGATCCTGCGGCCCACGCCGTCACGCCGGCGAGCACATACGGCCGCGGCCGGAAGACGTAGAGGAGGAACAAGGTCGTCGCCGGGACGAGCATCAACATCCCGACCAGCTTGCGGATCTCGACCGTCACCATCGGCATCGGCCGAAGGGCGCTCCAGTCGTTGATCTGCGCCGACACGGAGACAGCGCCGGCGGCCATGAGCACCGCGACCAGGAGAGTCGAACGGGAGAGCGTCCGAATCATGCGCCAAGAATAGTCGAACGGCCGAGCCGGCTCGCCGGATTTATCGGGTGTTCATCTGCGTTCCCCTAAGGTGGATTCAGGAGGGACACATGAACAGGAAAACAGCAGCGGGAGCCATCGTGATGACGGCGGTTGACCGCGGCTCCGTAGCCGCGGTCAGTCCTACATCTGATAGAGCATCAGGTAGACGATGACGCCGGTGACGGAGACGTACAGCCACAACGGCAGCGTCCAGCGTGCGATACGGCGGTGCTTGTCGTACTTCGCGGAGAGTCCGCGCGACACGGTGATCAGGATCGGCGGCACGATCGCGGCCGCGAGGATCACGTGCGGGATGAGCACCGCGAAGTACACGGTGCGAATCCATCCGGTGCCCTTGAACGGCACCGACCCCACCTGCAGGTGGTAGATCACGTACGACGTCAGGAACAGCGCCGATAGGACCAGCGCTGCGATCATGCACGCGCGGTGCTTCTGCCGTTCACCGCGCTTGATCAGGATCCATCCGGTGACGAGAAACACGCTGGCAAGGCCGTTCAGCGTGGCGTTGAGGGCGGGGAGGTCTGTAACGGTCATCGGACGAGGGAGCGGTGATCGAAGACGAGCAAGGCCCAGAGAATGGGCAGGTAGAGGATCGAGCCGAAGAACAAGCGCTTCGCCGTGGCGAGGTTTCGCTTCACCGAAAATTCCAGGCTCATCACCAGCAGGATCGAGCCAAGCACGATCGCGCCGACGAGATACCACGGCGTCGCCAGCCCCACGCCCGTCGGCATCATGCTGAGTGGAATGAGCGCCGCGGTATAGAGCACGGCCTGCCGGCCGGTTGAGCGGCCGTCCGGCTCGATCACCGGCAGCAGCGGCATCCCGGCGCGCTCGTACTCGTCGCGATACATCCACGCGATCGCCAGGAAGTGCGGCATCTGCCACATGAACACGATGCCGAATAGCACCCACGCTTCGATCGACAGCGTGTTGGTTGCCGCCGCCCAGCCAATCACGGCCGGCAAGGCGCCGGGGACTGCGCCGGCGATCGTCGACAGTGACGTGCGCAGCTTGAGCGGCGTGTAGAAGAACACGTAGCTCGCGGTCGTGAGCAAGGCGACCACCGCCGAGAGCGGGTTGAGGAAGTAGGCGAGTTCCGCAGCGCCGATGACCGTCAGCGCGATGCCGAACACCACGCCTTCAGTGACGGTCAGGCGGCTGTCGGCCATTGGCCGTCGCTGGGTGCGGCGCATCAACCGATCGGTGCTGCGTTCCCACACCTGGTTGATCGCGGCCGCGCCGCCGGCGACGAGGAATGTGCCGAGCAGCGTGTGAATCAGGTCGAGGAGAGTCGATTGTGGAGCTGCGCCCAGGGAATACGCCGCTGCGGTCGTCAACAGGACGAGGAAGTTCAGGCGCGGTTTCATCAGGGTGATGAAGTCGCCGGTTCGTGAATGGGTACGCGCTTCAGCCATCTGCGCCATCTGGGCTTTCTGTGGCTCAGCGTGTGAATGTGAAGCTGACATCTTTGGATTCCCTGGCGCCGATGGTGATTTGCTGCGTCCGCGTGCCGAGCGCCTCGTGCCACGCTTCAATCGTGTAGGTGCCGGGCGGAAGGTTGCCGAGCACCACCTTGCCGTCCGCCATCGTCGTCCCAAAGTACGGGTTGTCAACGACACCGACGTAGGCGCTCATCCAGCCGTGCACGTCGCACTTGAACGGCACCATGACTTCCTTCGTGGCAAAGGTGTGCGAGAACACCATGCCCTCCACGGGCGTGCTCTTGTTGAAGGCCTGGTTGATGACGCCATTGGAGCGCACGTTGTGCAGCAGGGGATCGCTGTTGCGCACTTGTAATGACTGACCCACACGGACGCCGACGACTCGCGGTGTGTAACGGCACTTGTCCTGGTCGAGCAGCACCGGCTCATTCGGAACCGGGAAGCTGAAGGCGTTGAGGCCGCCGGTCACGTAGACGAACACGTTTTGCAGCGCCTTGTTGTCGCCGACCACAATGCGCTCGTCAGGGCGTTGCGGGGCGCCGTTCTCGCTGACGCACTTCGGATCGCCGGTGATGGTGATCATTTCCGCGGGGGGGACCTCGCCCTCGAACTTCACCGTCGCGGTCACCGTCCCTGCGGTGGCCGGATCGACCGACGCTACAGCTGGCGCGGGGGGCTCGGGCGAGGAGTTTCCGCCGCAGGCGAGTGCAAACGCGAGAAGTCCCGCGGCCCCGGCGAGTTGGAACAAGCGCATGTCCCTGCCATTATTTCATGTTCCGGAACCTTGGAAGGCCAGGAACCTTTGATATAATCGGAAGTCTGTAGTCCCTAGTGCCGCTATCGTCTAGGGGTCAGGACGCCAGATTCTCAGTCTGGACACCGGGGTTCGAATCCCCGTAGCGGTACCACCTCTTACAATCTACCCGGGCTGATTCATGAGCTTTGCGCGAATGAGTCGCAACAGGTCAGAAAGACGTTGAAGGCAGAGATCGCGCCGAACACCACCTTGTCGTAATCGGCTCCGGTGGTGTCGACCCGTTCCAGGGCCTCATCAAGCGAGCGCCACATCTCCTCGGCCTGAGCTCCATAGTCCTGCGGGAAGGTCTCGCCATCGACGGCCTCGATGCCCCGCACATATTTGAGACGACGCCCCATGGCGCGTGCTTCAAGTGACACCACCTGCAAGACGTAGAGATAGCCAAGAGCCTTGGCGGGGTCCGCCGGCGGGAGCGGTGCGGACGGACAATCGGGGATGAGTGCCGGCTCCCGTACGCCCAAAGCGCGCAGATCCGCGTCCAGATGCGGGAGCTGACGATGCACCTCCAGCCGGACTTCGTAGCGTGACCATCCTTCGAGAGACGCCATTTGAGTTTCGAGCGGCGCGTAGACGGCCCGGCACCGCGACAGGCGTTCCACCGAGGCCTCGATCGAGGCGAGCCCTCCCGAAAAACCGAGCGTCCGCTCCAGCGCGAGCTGTTGTGCGCGCGTCGAACGGCGTAGAGTGGCAAGAAGCTTGGGTCGTTCCATCGAGCAAACGCTTACGGTGCTGTCGCTGGTGTCGCAAACGACGCTCTAAAGCGCGTCAGTCGCATTCGACCTCACCCTCTTCAGCCTGATGCGAACAGCCTCGGAGTGTCGCACGCGGAGGAACCGCCAACTACTAGGCGAATTCCTAGGAACGTCCTTTCATGTGACACGCCTTAAGATGTCCAGCACGCGGCCCTTCCATGTCCCCTACCAGACGCGCCCCAGATCGCACGCGGCCGCCGGGAAGTCCGTACACGCCTGACGCGTTCCCGGCGCCTCAGTCGTCAGGTTCCATCGACGGCCGCCTGGCCGAAGCTCTTGAACATATCGACGGCTCGTTCGTGATCCTCGACCGGACTTGGCGCTTTACGTTCGTCAATCGCAACGCCGTGAGTCCAATCGGGCTCGAACCCGGCGATGTCATCGGTCGAAACATGTGGGAGATGTTTCCCGAGTTCCGCGGCACCTTGACCGCAGAGCATTACCAGGCAGCGATGGATCGCGGCCAACCGTCGCGGTTTGAAGAACGCAGTCCCGTCAACGGCCGCTGGTACGAGGTCTCCGTCTACGCGCTGCCCGAAGGTGTGGCGGCGCATTGGCACGATGTGACGGATCGAAAGCTCGCCGAACTGGCGCTTGCCGAAAGCGAAGAACGCGCGCGCATGACGGCCGAAGCGACGCTGACGGGCCTGTTCGAGTGGGATCCACAGACCGATCGGATGTATTGGTCCGACCAGAATTTCAGGGCCCTCGGTTTTGAACCCGGTGCCGTGCAGCCCAGCTATGCCGCCTGGGCGGCGCGCGTTCATCCTGACGATCTCCCGATCGCCGAGGAGGCGGTGCGCGCGGCGCAGATGGAACGCCGCACGCTCTATGGCGTCCACCGTGTGGTGTGGCCGGATGGCAACATCCACGTCATGGAAGCGCGCGCTCAGTTCTCGTACGACGAAGCGGGGACGTGCACCCGGATGCGCGGCACCTACGTCGACATCACCGAGCGCGCACTCGCCGAGCAAAAGCTGCGGGAGAGTGAGGCGCGCTTCCGCACGATGGCCGATGAGGCGCCACTGCCGATCTGGGTGACTGACGGTGACGGCACGGTGCAATTCATCAATCGCGCCTATCGCGAGTTCTTCGGAGTCGGGAACGGCGACGCCGGCGGCATCGATTGGCCTTCGTTGATTCATTCGGACAGCCGCTCGTACGTGACGGCGTTCGCGGAAAGCATTCGCGCGCGGCAGCCGTTCGCCGCCGAAGCGCGCGCCAGGCGGTGGGACGGTGCCTGGCGATGGATCGAGTCGCGCGGCGTACCTCGATCGACGGCAGATGGAACGTTCCTTGGGTTCGTCGGCACCAGCCACGATGTGACGGACCGCCGCCTCCTGGAAGAACATGAACGCGCCGCCACGATCCACGCCCACTTCCGTTCGCTGTTCGAAAGCCTGCCGGGTCCGTATGTCGTCCTGACGCCGGACACCTTTCGTATCGTGGCGGTGAGCGACGCGTACCTCGTTGCCACCTACACTTCGCGACACGAACTGATCGACAAGCCGTTCTTCGAGGTGTTTGCCGCCGCCGAAGACTCGAGCGAGGCGCTGAACAGCCTGCGCGCCTCGCTCGAACGGGTGGTCACCGAACGTCGCGTCGACGTGATCGCCGTTCACCGCCTCGATGTGCGCCGGCCGCCGGCTATGGGCGGGGGCACCGAAGAGCGGTGGTGGAGCCCGGTCAGCGCCCCGGTGCTTGGCCCCGATGGACGCGTCGCCTTCATCATTCATCGCGCCGAAGATGTGACCAGCTGCATGACAACCCTCGGCACGCCGTTCGAGGGTGCCGACAGTCTCGATGAGCGGCAAAAGAACGCCGAGATCGTGCTGCGAGCGCAGGAACTCGAGAGATCGAACGAACGGTTGCGATTCGAGATCGAGAGCCGGCGACTGATCGAGGAACAGCGTGCGACACTGATGAAGCAGCTGGTGGTCGCGCAGGAAGCGGAGCGCGGGCGCGTGGCGCGCGAGCTTCACGACGGACTCGGGCAGCATCTCACGGCGCTGCACTTGACCGTCCAGTCGATGTCCGCCGACGCATCCGGAGATCCTCAATCCCGGGTCCGCCTCGACCGGCTCAAGAGCATCGTGCAAACACTCAACACCGAAGTGGACCGCATCGCCGTCGCACTTCGTCCCTCGGCCCTCGATGACCTTGGCCTCGAGGACGCGCTGTACCGGCACGTGCGCCTCTGGGAGGCCGAGAGTGGCGTGACCACAGACATCCACACGCGGGGTCTCGACAATCGCGTCCCACCGGCCATCGAAACCACGGTGTATCGCGTGGTGCAAGAAGCGCTCACCAACGTGCAGAAGCACGCGCATGCCAGCCACGCCACCGTCGTCGTGGAGCGCCGCGACGGCGCGCTGGTGGCGGTGATTGAAGACGACGGCGTCGGTTTCGACCGTGTCACGGACGGCACCCCGGGGCGCCTCGGGGGACTGGGGCTCTCGACGATGCGCGAACGCGCGGCGCTGGTCGGAGGCGACCTGCGGGTCGAGAGCGCCCCGGGCGCGGGGACGACGGTGTACTTTCGAATGGTGATCAGTGGTTGACGTCGCGCCGCAGGCAACCCGTGCGATCCGGGTGTTGCTCGCCGATGATCACGTGCTGCTCCGGCAAGGCCTGAAGACGTTGCTCGATGTCGAACCCGATATCGAGGTGGTCGGGCAGGCAGGCAGCGGGGACGAGGTGCTCACGCGTGCCAGCGAGCTGAAGCCGGACATCGTGTTGATGGACGTCTCGATGCCGTCCGGCGGCGGCATTCGCGCCACGTCGCAGATCCGGCGCGAGCACCCGGAAGTGCGCGTCCTCGGCCTCAGCCGGCATCTCGACCCCGGCTACGTGCGGCGGCTGCTTGATGCGGGAGCGTCTGGCTACGTGGTTAAACGCGCTTCGGCCGCGGAGCTGCTGAACGCGATTCGCTCCGTGAGCGCGGGCGGACGCTACGTCGATCCGTCGCTGGCCCCTCTTCTCGACCAGACCCGCCAGCAGGCGCTCCGCGGCGCGGTCGTTCGCTCCACGCTGACAGCGAGAGAGACGGAAGTGCTCCGCCTGATCGCACGCGGGCGAAGCAACCGCGACATTGGCGCCGCCCTCAACATCAGCATCAAGACGGTCGAGTATCACAAGGCGAGATGCGCCGATAAGCTCGATCTGCGCAGCCGCGCCGACATTGTGCGCTACGCCATCAGCCAGGGCTGGATGGAAGAGTGAGCAGGCCGTCCAGCGGCTTACACTAGGCAGGCCAAGCCGGACCTTCGATGCACAAAGCGATTCCAGTGGCCGCAGCGATCGTCGCGGGCGCGATCGGGCTGCTCGCCTTCGTCCAGAACGTCGAACTGCAGACCTACGATCTTCGGGTGGCCGCGACCGCGCGGCAAGAACAGCCGTCCAGGGACATCGTTCTGGTCGCGATCGACAACGAGAGCATCCGGCGGATGGAGCCGCTGGTCGGCCGATGGCCGTGGCCGCGGCTCGTGCACGCCGACGTCATTGATTACCTGGCCGCGGCCGGCGCGAAGGTGATCGGCTATGACGTCCTCTTTGCCGAGCGCGATCTCCGGAGGTTCGACGTGCTCGGTACCGAGTGGACGGGCGAGGAGTCGGACAAGACGCTGGTCGAGTCGACTCGGAAGGCGGGCAACGTAGTGCACGTGGCCGAAGCATCGAGCATCGAGCTTGCCGATCCGTCACGCGCGCTGGTGGAAAACCTCGATGCGCCGGCGCTTGGCTCGCAACTGCCGCCAATCGGGTGCGTCGAACAACGCCCGCGCGTGACGCCCCCTTTCGCCGATCTGGCCAACGTGTCTCGCGCGATTGGCCATACGCTGCTGACACTCGATCCCGGCGGCACGGTGCGCCGTCTTTCGCCGGTCGTCCAGGTCGGCGACAAGCCGATCTCATCATTCTCGGTGGCCGCCGTCATGACCGCGGGTGTGACGCCTCGGCTGCAACCGCAGGTCGATGGCGGCGCCGGCTGTTCGGTGTTGCTCCCATGGCGCGGGCCGGCAGAAAACGCCAACGGTCAGCCGACGTTCACGTCGTACGCGTTCTACGACCTGTTCTACTCGCAGCAGCAGATCCTCGAGGGACAGAAGCCCGGCATCGATCCGGCGCTGTTCAAGGACCGCATCGTGATCGTCGGCGCCACCGCCGAAGGCCTGAATGAAGCGTTCGCGACTCCGTTTCGAAGCGGCGAGATCAACGGCCCGGAAGTCCACGCCAACATGGCCGATGCCATGCTCGGCAATCGATCGATCACCCGCGCGGCCGTTGGCGTCCCGATGGTGATTGCCGCCGTCGGGATCGTCGGTATCGCCGGCGCATTCCTGAACGCATGGCTCACAACCGGTGTCACCGTGGTTGCGGCGGCGTTGTTGTGGTGGATCGCGGTGGCGCTGTTTGCGCGGGGCGTCTGGATTCCGGTCGTCGTGCCGCTGATCGCGATGCTGCTCGCTTTCGTCGGCGACCTGGCATGGAAATACTTCGTCGAAGGGCGCGAAAAGCGGCAGATCAAGAAGCTGTTCTCGCGCTACGTCTCAAAGGACGTGTACGACCAGCTGGTCGCAAATCCGTCTCTCGCGGCGCTTGGTGGTTCGCGGCGGCACATGACGGTGCTGTTCTCGGACATTCGCGGCTTCACGACGATGTCCGAGAAGGGGACGCCGGAAGATGTCGTCGCCCAGCTGAATCAACTGTTCACGCGGATGGTCGCCGTGGTGTTCGACCACCGCGGCACCGTCGACAAGTTTGTCGGCGACATGATCATGGCGCTCTACGGCGCGCCGCTCGATGACGATGGGCACGCCGAGCACGCGGTGCAGACGGCTCTGGCAATGATCACGACCCTGCAGGAAATGAATGCGGAGTGGGCCGCGCAAGGAAAGCCCCAGCTCGACATTGGCATCGGCATCAATACCGGTGAGATGATCGCCGGCAACGTCGGCTCCGAGACGATCATGAGCTACACCGTGATTGGCGACGCGGTGAATCTCGGTGCCCGTCTCGAGTCGCTGAACAAGGAGTACGGCACCCGCATCATCATCAGCGAGGCGACGCGGCAGGCACTGAAAGGGCGGTATGATATCCATCCCCTCGGCGACGTCATCGTGAAGGGCAAGAGTCAGCCCGTCGCGATTTATGAGGTCAAGTCACCATGATGCGGAACGCCATTGCAGTGGCCGCCATTGCGGCCGCCGGGTTTACCACCACCGTCGTGTTTGCCACCACCGCTGAAGCCAGGCAGTTGCCGGGCGGCCTGTCGAAGGGCCTCGGCATCGCCAAGAAGGCGCAGGACGTGCGCGACCTGCAGGTTACCGAGGCCGAGGAGCAGGAGCTCGGCAAGCAGGTCAGCGAGAAAATCCGCGTCCGCTACGGCGTCGTCCAGGACGCCAAGGTGCATCGCTACGTGGCGCTCGTCGGCACGGCGCTGGCGCAAGGCAGCAGCCGCCCCGCGCTGCCGTGGACCTTCATCGTGCTCGACACCGACGGCGTGAACGCGTTTGCCGCGCCCGGCGGCTACGTGCACATCACGCGCGGCGCGCTGGCGCTGATCAAGAACGAATCCGAGCTCGCCGGCGTGCTCGGCCACGAGATCATCCACGTCACCGAGAAGCACACCGTGACGGCGATGGTGAAGAGCCAGGCGGTACAAATGGGCGCATCGGAAACCCTGTCCGGCAGCTCCGCGTTGATGCAACGCGTGGTCAATGCGACCTACGACAACATCGTGGAGCGCGGCTTCGGCCGCTCCGAAGAGAACGAGTCGGATGAGAAGGGCGTCGCGCTTGCCAACAAGACCGGCTACGCGCCGAACGGCCTCATTGCCTTCCTGACGACGCTGCGCGATCGCAACAAGGATTCGAAGGAGAAGCGCGGCTTGTTTGCCTCGCATCCTGAAACGCAGGATCGCCTCGCCCGCAGCAACAAGCAGATCACCGCGCAGAAGCTGACCGCATCCGCGACGCTGCAGCCGCGCTACGCCGCAAACATCTCCTACAAGCCCGTGCCGCTGACCGCGATCGCGACCGTGGAGGTGGGTTCCGCTGGACTGACCGGCGGCGACGCCAAAGCCGAGGAAAAGAAGGCCGACGAAAAGAAGCCAGAGGAGAAGAAGCGCGGGTTTGGCCTGAGCCGCATGCTGCCGACAGCGGGCGGCGAGAAGAAGCAGGCGCAGGTTACGGCGTCAGGCGGCGCTCGCGGAGTGGATCCCGAGAAGGATTCGAAGGGTGGATCGAATCCGGCGGTTGTGCCCGTGAAGATCGCCGCGGCTGACGTCGCGGCGTTCAAGAAAGAAGGAGGCCTGCCGTAGGGCGCTTCATTCGCGGGCGGCTGAAATTTTCCGCCTGGCTGATTCTCGCGTTCATCATTCTCGAGGTCGCCGTCCGGCAGGGGATCGGCGACGTCGATCTGCAGTCCGCACTCGCGCGCCTGACGCTGGTCCTGGCACTGGTCAACGCCGTCGTCGCCCTGGCGGCCAATCCATGGCGACAGGACCGGCCGTCCGACCGCTTCCCCGCGATCGTCCAGGACTTTGTCGTCATTGTCCTGTTCATGATCATTGGCACGGTGCTGCTGCGCGAGCAGCTGCTCACCACCTCCGCCGTCGGCGCGGTCGTGGTGGGTTTCGCCTTGCAGGACACGCTCGGCAACCTCTTTGCCGGCCTCGCGATCCAGATCGAAAAGCCGTTTCGGGTCGGCCACTGGGTGCAGATCGCCGATCGCGAAGGCCAGGTGCAGGAGATCACGTGGCGCGCGACGAAACTGCGCACCAAGTCCGGCCAGTTCCTGATTGTCCCGAACAGCGTGATCTCGAAAGAGCCGGTGCTGAATTTCTCCGAACCGACGGTGCCGACGCGCATCGAGGTCGAGATCGGCGCCAGCTATAACGCGCCTCCGAATGACGTGAAGCAGGCGATCCAGGAGGCGATCACCAATTCGCCGCTGGCCATGCGGACGCCGGAGCCGCAAGTGCTCGTCAAGGCGTTTGGCGCGTCCTCGATCGATTACGTGGCGCAGTTCTGGATCGAGGACTACGCCATCGATCGCAGCGCGCGCGACCAGGTCCGCACCAACCTGTGGTACACGTTCCGACGCCGCAACATCGAGATCCCATATCCGATCCAGGTGCAGTACGAGCGCACCGAAGAGCCGCTGCGCTCGGCGCAGAACGTGGCCGAGGCGTCGGCGTTGCTCGGCGGCCTCGATCTGTTCAAGACGCTCGATGTCGACGCGCGCTACGCGCTCTCGAAGGCGTCACGTGAACATCTGTTCGCTGCGGGCGAAGCGATCGTTCGGCAGGACGCCGACGGCGACTCGATGTTCGTGCTGCTCCAGGGGCAGGCGAAGGTCCTGCTCGAGCCATCGGGGCAGGAAGTGGCGGTGATTCCGGCTGGCGGGTTCTTCGGCGAGATGTCCATGCTCACCGGCGATCGCCGCACGGCTACAGTCAGGGCCTCGAGTGACGTGCGTGTGCTCGAGATTGCCGCAAGCGACTTCCGGGCGCTGGCCGAAGCGAATCCAGGATTAATCGATCACATTTCGACGACCATGAGCTCCCGGCGGACCGAGCTTGACGACGCCAGGGCGACGGCCCTGACCGTGGCGGTTCCCGAAGCGCGCCAGAACATGCTGACGAGAATGAAGCGCTTCCTCAGGCTTTCCTGATCGCCGCTACTCGGCCCAGATCAGCACGCGGCCTTCTCGACGTTCCTTGGCGTCGATGATGATGCCAGGGCCGGCCTTTTCGATATCGGTGACGTTGAAGCTGACACCCCGGTCGTCCCAGCCTTGCTGATAAGCGCTGAGGCGAATGGGACCGGACTTCATTCGCAATAACCAGAACGGCAGCGAGAATCGCACCATTTCCTCGCTGCTGCTGTCGAAGGCGAGGACATGCAGCGTCGTCAACGACTGCGTGCTTGGTGATTGACTGGCGCGATCGGCCACCAGTTGCGGCCGGTCGTCCACCAGCTGTATGAGCGGCTTCTGTCCGGGATACTTCGCGAGCACCGCATCGAACTCACGCGTCGCCGTGCTCTCCGCGACGTCCCGCGTCACCTGCATGTTCTCGCGGAAGAACGAGATCGCAAAGATCAGTCCGCCGATTGCGACGAACACGAACAGCGCGAACGCCCCGGCCAGGATCCAGAGCCAGGTGCGCTTCTTCTTGGGTGCTTCGCCGGTCATAAGGTCAACTCCGTTCCAGCGCCGGATTCTTCCGCTCGCCTGAGGACCAGGTCCGCAGCGACCACATCTTCAACGGCCATGCCGAGTGACTTGAAGATAGTGACTTCTTCAGCGTTCGCTCGGCCCTGGACACGGCCGAGCACCAGTTCGCCGATCTCGCCGCGGATGTGAGAGGCGTCGAACAGTCCCGCGGCAATGTTCATGACAATGTCGCCGGATTCCACGACGGCCGCGGCGCTCGAGTCAACGTAGAGGCGACCTCGTTTCACCAGTGCCGGCGGCATCTCCTGTTGTGTCGGGCGGCATGCACCGACGCACACCACATGCGCGCCAGCCGACACCCACGCATCGTCGATCACCGGCGTGGGAGACGACGTGACGAGCACGATCAGGTCGGCGCCGCGAACAGCAGCTTCGGCGCTCGGTGCGTTGATGATGGGGATGTTGACGGTCGGGCTCATGTCGTCAACGAATCGCGACCGGCTGCCTGCGCTTGGCGACCAGATGCGCACTTCCTTCAGCCGGCGAACGTGCTGGTACGCCTCGAGGTGGCTGCGCGCCTGCACGCCGCTGCCGATGATCGCCAGCGTGCCCGCCTCCGGGTTTGCCAGGAACCTGGTGGAGACCGCTGACACGCCGGCGGTGCGCGCCTCGGTGATGTATCGGCCGTCGATGATTGCTCGTAGCCCACCCGTATCCGGATCGAGCAGGACGATCGTCGCGAAGTGCGACGGAAGCCCGCGCTTGTGGTTCTCTCCAAACACCGTCACGAGCTTGGCACCCAGGCTCGTCGGCGACGGCACGTAAGCGGGCATCAAGCCAAAGTAGGCCTTCGTCGGACCGACGGTCAGAACCGAGCGCACCGGCTGCAGCACTTCGCGCGCGGAAAACTTCGCCAGCGCCGACTCCATGACGGAGATCAGATCGCCCATCGGCAGGAGAGAGTGAACCTGTTGCTCGTTCAGGAGACGGAAGTGCTGTGCCATGACTGTGCGGCCGCCGTTCGAATAGTGGTGGTGTGGATGGAAACGATTGCGTCAACGTCCTCGGCGTAGCCCCCGCTCATCGACACCGCGACCGGCAGGGCAGCGCGGTTGCACTCGCCCAGGACGATGGTGTCGCGTTCGCGGAGACCGTCGAAGGTCAGCTTCAAGCGTCCGAGCCGATCGCCCTCGAACGGATCGGCCCCGGCGAGATAGAAGACGAAATCGGGCTGGTGCCGGTTCAGGACCTCCGGCAGATGACGCCGGAGCAGCTCCAGGTATTCATCATCCCCCGCGCCGTCCGGCAGGGCGACGTCGAGGTCGCTGCGTTCCTTCTTGAATGGAAAGTTCTTCTCGCCGTGCATCGAGAAGGTGAACACCGAGTCGTCTCCGGTGAAGATCGCGGCCGTGCCGTTGCCCTGGTGTACATCCAGGTCCACGATCGCGATCCGGCTCGCATGGCCCTCACGCTGCAGCACGCGAGCAGCCACCGCGACGTCGTTGAAGACGCAGAAACCTTCTCCGCGATCCGCGAAGGCGTGATGCGTGCCTCCAGCGAGGTTGGCGGAGACGCCTTCGTCAACGGCGACCGTCGCCGCTGCGATCGTTGCCCCCACGGAACGGCGCGACCGCTCGACCATTTGCGGCGACCACGGAAACCCGATTCGGCGCTGGATCTCGCGAGGCACCGTGCCATTGACGACGGCGTCGACGTACCGCTCGTCGTGGACCAGCCGCAGATCGTCAAGCGCGACTGCCGGCGCTTCATGCAGATCGCCGGCCGACACAATGCCTTCGGCGAGAATTCGTTCGCGCAGCCGCGAGTACTTCGCCATCGGGAACTTGTGGCCCTCCGGCAGCGGCAACACGAAGTGATCTGAATAAAAGGCCTTCACCTCGTCCCAGATTATGTAACTCTTTGGGCAGTGATTCATCGGATTCGAACCATCGACGCGCATGCGGCCGGAGAGCCGCTGCGCCTGGTTGTTGAAGGATTGCCCGCGCCCGAAGGGCGCACTATGCTCGAGAAACGCGCGTGGGCGCAGAAGCGCCTCGATCACTTGCGGAAGGCGATCATCCTCGAGCCCCGCGGCCACACCGACATGTACGGCGCACTGCTCACCGAGCCGGTGTCGCGCGATGCCAATGCCGGCATCCTCTTCATGCACAACGAGGGGTGGAGCACCATGTGCGGTCACGGCATCATTGCGGTGACCACCATGGCGATCGAGCGCGGACTGATTTGGCTGGCATCGTCCGAGCCAGCGGGCGCGGGCGCGATTCAACGCGCCGGCAAGCCAACCTCGATTGAGATCCGCTACGACACGCCGGCCGGCCTGGTGCAGGCACGGGCGCACCTGGCCCACCATGGTGAGTCGGTGCGGGTTGATTCGGTGTCGTTCCGCAACGTGGCCTCGTTCGTCTTCGAGCCGTCGCTGCTGGTCACGGTGGGTGGCCGAAAGATTCCCGTCGACGTCGCATTCGGCGGCGCCTTCTACGCGATCGTTGATTCAGAGGCGGCCGGGGTGCCGATCGACGCGGCACACCTGCCCGAGCTTCGCAAACTGGGCATGACCATCGCGCGTGAGGTCGAGAAGCTTCGCAAGGTCGTGCATCCCAACGACGCCGGCCTGGAGGGCATTTACGGAACGATCTTCACGGCGCCGGCACAGTTGCCCGACGCGCACCTCCGCAACGTCACGATCTTTGCCGATGCGGAAGTGGATCGTTCTCCCTGCGGCACCGGCACGGCGGCCGTGATGGCCGTGCTCAATGACATGGGATTGCTGCTCGACGACGTGCCGTTCGTGCACGAAAGCATCGTCGGCACGACGTTCAGGGGCCGCGTGGTTGATCGCGTCGAGGTAGGGGAGAAGAGCGCAATCGTCCCCGAGATCGAAGGCGCCGCCTGGATCACGGGCGAGCACACGTTCCTGATCGACGGGGACGATCCGCTGAAGTCCGGCTTCCGATTGTAGAGGCGGTCCTGTAGCGACGAACCTTCAGGTTCGTCGACGTTATTTCAGAGCCGCAATCGCGTTGAAATCAAAATTCGACGCGAAGTCCTGCAAGAGCTTCATGTCGTCGATGTCGCGGCCTTCGATCGTCACCATGAACCGCTTGGCGATCAGCACGTCGAGCTCACCGTTCTTGCGGTCCTTGTTCCACTTTTCGATCGCCGGGTTTCCGCCGACCGTGGTGGCCTTCTCGTAGCCGCGACTGGTTTCGCGGCTGTAGCCGGACGCCAGCATCATCGACCACGGCGCGACGAGCAGCTGCGCGAAGCCCGTATCCACGATCTTGACGTCGACGCGTGAGCCGCCTTTCGTGTAGCGGGTCTCAATCTGCGAGAACGGCACCGGCATCGTCATGCGCTCGCCCTCGGGCTCCTTCATCTCCCAGCCAAACACCTTCGGCAGGTGAGCCTGCAGGGTCTGGAACGCGATCGGCTCAACCGGTTTGCCATCAGGACTGGCGGTTGCTCCGCTCAGCGCATTCGCCATGCTTTGCATGGCCTTCGCAGCTTCGCCAACGCCGGCGGTGGCTGCGGCGGTGCCCGTCTGGGCTGCGGCCTTGCCCATGGCCTCAGCGGCCTGCTTCAGATCCTCGGCGGCCTTTTCCGCAGCCTTCTGTTCTTCGGACTTCCCGCACGCCGAGACTGCCACTGCCAGCACACAGGCGAAAATCACTGCCCTCATCGTGAACTCCTTCTGCCCGGGGGGAGCGAAGTCGTTGCCAACCTAACTTACCAACCGATCGCGAGTCCGTCCTTACGCAGATCCGATCCGCCAAGCAGCACGCCCGTTTTCGGATCGATCATGATGGCCTGGTAGCCGCCCATCTGGCCGCGGCCGTCGCGCAACACGTGACCCTTGGCCTCGAGCGCTTTGCGGATGTCGGCGCCGATGCCGCTTTCGAGCGCGAGTTCTTGTCCCATGTGACGCATGCGTGCGGCATCGCCGGCTTCCTGCACATGCATGCCGAAGTCGACGAAGTTCGCCACGATCTGCGCGTGTGCCTGCGCCTGGTTGTCGCCACCCATCACACCAAAAGCGACCCATGGCCTGCCGTCCTTGACGATCATCGCCGGCACGAGGGTGTGCAGCGGCCGCTTGTGCGGGCCGATCTCGTTGGGATGTCCGGCGGTCAGGTTGAATCCTGATCCACGGTTGTGCAGCGTGATGCCCGTCTCGCCCGCGACAAAGCCGGCGCCGAAGCTGCCGAACAGCGACTGGATGAAGGACACCACGTTGCCGTGTTCGTCAGCGGCGGTCATGTAGATGGTGTCGCCAAGGTCACGGCCGTAGAAATCTTCTGGCCGGCTGGACCGCGATCCGGCGGCGACGACACCGGTTGAGAACCGGGGCGTCACCTTTGCCATGTTGATGTCTTTGCGGCGAGTCGCGGCGTAGTCCTTCGACAGCAGCGTCTGCAGCACGTCCTTCGGCATCGCATCACGATCGGCGAGCACCGCGCTGCGATCCGCGAACGCAATGCGCTTGGCCTCGGTCACCACGTGCAGGTAGTCGGCGGAGTTGTGGCCGAGCGCCTTGATGTCGAAGCCTTCCATGATGTTCAACATCTCGAGCGCGACGAAGCCTTGCGTGCTCGGCGGCATCTCCAGCACGTCGTAGCCACGATAGTTGGTCGAGATCGGATCGACCCAATCCGCCTTGTGATCGGCGAAGTCCTTGAGGTCGAGCAAGCCGTCGCGCGCCTTCATGTCGGCCACGATCGCGCGCGCGATCGAGCCCTTGTAGAACGCGTCGCGTCCGTCTTTTGCGATCTGTTCGAGCGACCGCGCCAGCCGCGGGTTTGCGAAGATCTCGCCTTGCTTGAGCGCCTTGCCGTTGGGCAGGAAGGTGTCGGCGGTGTGCTTGTCGGCCGACAGCGCCTTGAGGTTGTCGTTCCATTCGCTGGCCATCAGCTCGGCGACGGGAAATCCATCGCGCGCGTAGCCGATCGCTGGTGTCACGGCTTTGGCGATGCTGATCGTGCCGAATCGCTTCAGGAGTTGGTCCCAACCCTCGACGACGCCGGGCACGTCCACAGACAGCGGACCCCGGCCCGGCATCTGCGTCAGCCCTCGGCGCTTGAACTCCTCGGGTGTCGCGGCGTAGGCAGAACGGCCGGTTGAATCGAGCCCGTAGACCTTCTTCGTCTTCGCGTCGTAGACGATCGCCAGCAGATCGCCGCCAATGCCGTTCATGCTCGGCTCGACGACGGCCAGGACCGCGGCGGCGGTGACGGCAGCGTCAATCGCGTTACCGCCTTCCTGCAACACGCGAAGCCCGGCGGCCGAGGCGAGCGACTGGCTCGTGGCGATCATCCCGTGACGACCGACCGCGGGCGATCGCGTACCCCGGAGGTTGCCGGCGGGGCGATCGCCGGGTTGAATCTGTTGAGCGGACGAGGTGGTCATGATGAGGACTGCTCCGGCGAGCATAAACAGAAGGTGGCGCATGTTGCCTCCCTTGGCCGGGTCATTGTCGCAGAAACTGCATCGAAATCGGGGGGTGTGATGTCAGTCCCCGTTACAATTCGAGCATGGGAATTCGGGAGCGGGTGGCACAGCTCTTGGCCGAAATGCCGACCGAGTCCCAGTTCCCCTCCCAGGGCGCCACGCTGTTTGTCGACCTCGAGCGTCGAGAAACGTCGCAGGCATACACGCCGCTCGCCGTGACGCGCACGGTGCTCGGCGGCCGCGGCGCCAACATGTACTACCTCTACCGGTTGCTCGACGAGACGCTGACCCCGCTCGATACCGAGATCCCGATGATCTTCGGATCGGGCCTGCTGACTGGCCTCGTGCCCAGCGCCGCCCGTGGCAACTGCTCATCCTGGTCGCCTGAATCCGGCGTGCTGATGGACGCCAACGCCGGTGACTACTTTCCGTCGTTCCTGCGCATGAACGGCTTCGATCACATCGTGCTCTACGGCAAGGCCCCGGCATGGAAGGCTGCTTTCGCTGCCCGGTGAACTGCCGGCCGATGAACGATCTGCACAAGGCGGCGCCGGACAAGTACGACCAGGGCGATGGACCTGAGTACGTCACGCTCGGCAAGTTCGGCCCGAATCTTGGCATCGATCGCGTCGAGTCGGTGATTCGCCTCAACAACATCTGCAACGACCTCGGGTTGGATACGGCGTCAACTGGTTCAGCACTGGCGTGGGCGTTCGAGCTCTACCAGCGAGGCATCATCACGACCGCGCACACCGGCGGCATCGAGCTGGCCTGGGGCGACGCCGCAATGATCGAGCGGCTGCTGTTCATGATCGCCGCGCGTGACGGTTTTGGGAACGTGCTCGCCGACTCCATGCGCGCCGTCGAGCACGGACACTATCCGCCGGAAGCGACGCAGTACCGCATGGCGGTCAAGGGATTGGGACAGAGCGACCCGCACGATGCCCGCATCCTGAAAGCCTTTGCACTCGGACTTGCCGTGGCGACGCGCGGCATGGACCACCTGCGCAACCGCGCGACCCTCGAGATCAACGCGCGCATCAACGACAACGCCGCTTTCAAGGCGGAGTTGTACGGCGGACCGGTGTCGGCGGAGCCCAACAGCTACCTCGAGAAGGAACGCGCGGTCCGCGCGTGCGAAGACATGTATGCGGTTGGCGACGCGGTGGGCATGTGCCGCTTCACGACAAAGTTGTTCAACAGTCCGTCGCTACCAGGTATCGAGGAGTTCCGCACCCAACTCGAGAATGTCACCGGCTTGCAGTTCTCCTGCCAGGAACTCGAGCAGTGCGGCATGAACGTGATGGGCGTGGAACGGCTGATCAACCATCGCCTCGGCGTGCGCCGTAAGGACGACACGTTGCCCGGGCGTTGGTTCGACGAGCCAAATCCGGGTGGCCCCTACAAAGGAGAGAAGATCGATCGCGCGGAATTCGACAAGATGCTGACGCGGTTCTACGAGATCTCCCGGCTGACCGGCGAAGGCGTGCCCAAGGACGACTGGCGGAAGGAACTCGCGGGAGCGCTTGGGGCGTAAGGGGCCGACGAACCTGAAGGTTCGTCGCTACAGCATAATTGTCACGACGCCATGATTGTTACGGTCAATTTTCCAGACTCGCTGCACGGCATTGCCGGGCAAACGCTGACGGTGACCGAGGCGGTGTCGAACATCGGACAGCTGATCCAGGCACTGGACCGGCTGAAGCCCGGCCTTGCACAAGAGCTCGACGACCCGATGTACAACCTCGCGCTGAACGAAGAGATCCTGCTCCACGGCGTTGAGGCGCGCCCGGTGAAGGACGGAGACGTCATCGAGGTCGTGCCCAGCATCGCCGGCGGCTAGCGCCGCAGAGGGGCACAGAAGGCACGGACGGGTGCTAGAGTGCGGATTGTGGCGCGCGCGGTAGGGAAGAACGTTCGGCGCAAGGACGGTGACGCCAAGGTCACCGGCGCCGCGAAATACATCGACGACTTGTCGTTCCCGGGAATGATCTACGGCGCGACGATCCGCTCGACCGTTCCGCGCGCGCGGATCAGGGCCGGGCACGTGTCGCTCCCCTCGGAATACATCGTTGCTGACTGCCGCGACATTCCCGGTCCCAATTACGTCGCGTTGATCGATCCCGATCAGCCGTGCCTGGCCGTTGACCAGGTGCGTCACGTGGCGGAGCCGATCCTGCTGGTCGCACACGAAGACAAGCACGCGCTGATCGACGTCGACGAGCGGGTCACCATCGACTACGACGAACTGACGCCCAACTACGATCCGGTTGCGTCGGAGACGTGCTTCAAGAAGATCGCGATCGACAAGGGCGACCTCGATCGCGGCTTTGCGGCCGCGGACGTGATCGTCGAAGGTGAATACCGCACGTCGCACCAGGAGCAGCTCTACATCGAGACCAATGGCGTGATCGCCGTGCCGGGCGACGGCGAGATGACGGTGTACGGATCGATGCAGTGCCCCTACTACGTGCACAAGGCGCTCGTCGTGCTGCTGAAGCTTCCGACCGACAAGGTTCGGGTGGTGCAGGCCGAAACCGGCGGCGGATTTGGCGGCAAGGAAGAGTACCCGTCGATCCTCGCGTGTCATGCGGCGATCCTGGCTCGCAAGGCCGGCCGTCCGGTGAAGATGATCTACGACCGCGTCGAAGACCTGCTCGCCACGACGAAGCGGCATCCGTCGATCGTTCGCCACCGCACGGGCCTGACGAAGGACGGCCGCCTGACGGCGATGGATATCGACGTGGTCCTGGACGGCGGCGCGTACGCGACGCTGAGTGCGGTGGTGCTGTCACGCGGTGTGATTCACGCGGCGGGTCCGTATCGCTGCGATCACATTCGCATCCGCGGCCGCGCGATGATGACGCACACCCCTCCGAACGGTGCGTTCCGTGGTTTCGGTGCGCCACAGACGCAGTTCGGCGTTGAAGCGCACATGGATCGCATCGCCGAGCAGTTGAAGGTCGATCCGGTCAAGCTGCGCGAGATCAATGCGCTGCGGCCCGGCGATATCACCGCGACCGGCCAGAAGCTCGGCAAGGACGCAAGCGCGCTGCAAGTGCTGCGTGACGCGGTGAAGCGCTCGCAGTTTCACAAGAAGCGCAAACAGTGGGCCGGCACCAACCGCGGCATCGGTGTATCGCTGTTCTGGCACGGCTCCGGGTTCACCGGCGGCGGTGAAGTGAAGCTCGCCTCGAAGGCGTCGCTCGAGTTGACGGAGCGTGGCGCGCGCATCCTGGTCGCGAGCACCGAGATTGGCCAGGGCACGCGGACCATGCACGCGCAGATCGTTGCGGATGCGCTCGGCGTGCCGTACGACACGATCGACGTCAACGCAGCCGACACCGCGTTCGTGCCCGATAGCGGGCCGACGGTCGCGTCGCGGACGTGCATGATCGTCGGCAGGCTGCTGGAGCGCTGCGCGCGCGACATGCGCCAGCGGCTCGGCAAACTGACGCCGGCGCAGTACTTCAAGAAGCACGGCCCGTTCACGGTGACGTCGCAGTACGAACCGCCGCCAGGGTTGAACTGGAGCGACGAGACCTATCTCGGCGATGCCTACGGCAGCTTCGCGTGGGGCTGCAACATCGTGGAGCTGCAGGTGGACCCGGTCACCTGCGAAGTCACGCCGCTCAACGTGACGGCGGTCGCCGAGATCGGCAAGGCGATTCACCCGATGATGGCGATTGGCCAGATCGAAGGTGGCACCGCGCAAGGCATCGGCTACGCGCTGACCGAGGAAGTGGTGATGAAGGACGGGCGCATGGCCAACGCGCAGCTCACCAACTACATCATCCCGACCCCGATGGACGCCGCGCCGATGGATGTGGGCCTGCTCGAGCGGCCGTATCGGCATGGGCCATTCGGCGCAAAGGGCGTGGGCGAGATGCCGATCGATGGCCCGGCCCCGGCAGTCATTAACGCCCTGCGTCACTGCGGCTACGACATCCGGAGTATCCCGGCCACTCCCGAGAGACTCATGAAGGCCCGGCGCTCATGAAGCTCACCGTCAACGGCAAGGCCCGCACCGTGAAGGCGCATCCGATGAAGCGCCTGCTCGACGTGCTTCGCGAAGACTGCGGGCTTACCGGGACCAAGGAAGGGTGCGGCGAAGGGGAGTGCGGTGCGTGCACCGTGCTGATCGACGGCGTAGCCGTTGACTCGTGCCTCATTCCCCTCGCTCACGCCGAGGGCCATCGCATCGTCACGATCGAAGGTGCAGCGGCGACGAAGACCGGGCAGGCGTTGCAGAACGCGTTTGTCGAGAAGGGCGGCGCCCAGTGCGGCATCTGCACGCCGGGCATGATCCTGGCCGCCGCGCCACTCAAGGCCGGCGCGTCGCTCGACGAGATCAAGGTCGCACTCGCCGGCAATCTGTGTCGATGCACCGGCTATCCAGCAATCTTCCGATCGGTGCAGATGGCGCTGGGAAAGAAGGCCAGCAGGCGAACAGGCCAACAGGCCAGCAGGAAAGGACGCCGTGCCCGTTAACGCCGGCACCCTCGCGCTCGAGCGTCCGCGTTCGCTGAAGGCGGCGCTGGCAGCACTGGCAGGCGACCCGGCGCTGACGCCGATTGCTGGATGCACCGACGTCTACGTGGCGCTGCATTTTGGCAGCATGCCGCAGCGCCGCTTCATTGATCTCTGGGGGCTGAAAGAACTGCGCGGCATCACCGTCGAGCGTGACGTGTTGCGGATCGGCGCGCTTGCCACGTACACGGATCTCATCGTGTCGAAGATCGTCCAGAAGCGCGTGCCGATGCTCGTGGCGGCGGCGCGGGAAGTGGGCGGCGCGCAGATCCAGAATCGCGGCACGCTTGGCGGCAACGTGGCCAACGCCTCACCAGCCGGCGACACCCTGCCGGTCCTGGCGGCTGCCGATGCGCGCGTGGTGCTGCGCCGCCAGTCAGGCACGCGCACGGTGCCGTTCAACGAGTTCTATACCGGCTATCGCAAGAGCGTGCGCACGCCTGACGAGCTGATCGTCGCGATCGAGATTCCGCGCCTCGACGGCGCGCAGTGGTGGCGCAAGGTTGGCACGCGTCGCGCTCAGGCGATTTCCAAGATCATGATGGCCGGTGTGCGAGGCCAGGACGTGCGAGTGGCCGTCGGCTCCGTCGGCCCGACCGTGGTGCTGGCGCGCAAGGCCGCGTCGATCCTGGCGCAGGGCGGCTCGATTGCTGATGCCAGGGCCGCGCTGCTCACCGAGATCTCGCCGATCGATGACGTGAGATCGACACAGGAGTATCGGGCCGCCGTGGCGGCCAACCTGTTGGAACAATTCTGGAGTGACACACGATGAAGACAATCGTGACCATGCTCGCTCTGCTGGTGGCCGCGCCGGCGTGGGCGCAGCATCCGCAGTCGGCGCGAGTGATCAAGGCCGTCCGTACGGCGATGGCACCCGCCCTGCCGTTCCCGGACACCGCTGCGGACGGCTCAGTGCCGGTCGACAACAATACCGAAGCGCTGTGGATGGTCCGTCCGGACCACGACAGCATGACGATCGACGTGTTTGCCAATCCGCTCAATGCCGCCGTCCAGTTGCGCGCCACGCGCGCGATGGCACAGATCGACACCAACATTCAGGCGGCGCAACGCCGCGCCACCGCGCAGTACGAGGCCGCGGTCGCGGAGGCCAAGCGCACCGGCCGCTCACAGAATGTCGATGGCGTCACGTTGAACGACGAAGGTGTGGCGGGCGAACGTATCGACGCCGAATCGTACGTGTCGATCTTCGTTCAGTTCCACGAGCGCGAATACGTCTTCCCGGTCCAGGGGACGATGGAGCCGTCGCGCGTGGAGTCGTTCCCGCTCGCCGACAGCCTCGTGCTGATGGTCCCGGGGCACGTCTACAAGGATGGCGACGGTTTCGAACACTACGCCGAAAGCCACCGCATCGTCCTGCTGGGACGAAACCTCGATACGAAGATTCGAAAAGAGAAGAACGGCTATTTTGTGACGACCGTGCCGACAACTCCGGCCACGGACGGACTCGACAGCCTCACGTTGCACATTCGCGGCAACAGCGAGCTGGTCAATGACATCCTCGCCAAAACCAACTGGAATCAGCTGCAGGAACTATTGCAGTAGGGAAGCCGTAGTCACTAGAGGAGGCTTTACCCGATGTTCCGGCTATATGAATGGAATTTCTCGAGCACGATCGAACTGGTGACCGCGGTGCTGCTCGTCGGCACCATCCTGATCGTCAGCTTCGGCCGCTAGCGACCTAGAAACTCGGCTTGTTCGTGTCGGGCGTCGCGAGATAGCTCTTACGCGCCCGCACCGTCATTCCGGGCTTGTTGATCTTCAGTTCGAGCTTGTGCACCTTGCCGTCGAGTTGCGCGGGCGCAAACCCAATCAAGTACTGGCTGCGAAGCTCCTGTGCGACACGCGTGAAGGTGGGCGCGAGCTCCGCGGTCTTGGTGAGTTCGAAGTAACCGCCGCCGGTCTCATCCGCAATCTTGCGCAGGTCGCGCGACGGGCGTGAGCGCACCACCCGCATGCCGTTGAAGTATTCGGACTCCAGGCCAATCGAATAGACCATCACCTCTTCGTCGCGGGCGCGCTCGAGCACCGTCTTGAACCCGGTGCGGCTTGACGTGTCTTCGCCGTCGGTGAACACGAGGATGACGCGGCGGCCGTCGATGCCCTGCAGCGCATCGAGGCTGGCGCCGATTGCGTCATTGAGTCGCGTCGGGTTGCCGAAGTAGAGATCGTTGAGCGCGCCGATGAGCGCGTCGCGATCGTTGGTGAACTCGCCGCTCAACTGGATCTTGTCGTTAAAGGCGCCGACCTGCGCGCGATCGACCGGCAGCAGGCGCAGCACGAACTGCTCCGCGGCGCGATTCAGCAGCTTCAGGTTGGCGGTCATGCTGGCGCTGGTGTCGAGCATCACCACCGCGGTGAAGGGCTGCGATTCGTTCGAGAACAGGATCATCTCGGCGGGCTTGCCGTTGTCGAGCAGCGTGAAGTCGGACTGTTCGAGATCGGGGACGAGGCGTCCACCGGAGTCGATCACCGTCGCGTAGATCGGGACGGTGCGCACGCTCGACCTGAATACGGGCTGATCCGGCTGCTGCGGCGCCTGTCGCGCGAGGACAAGAGTTCCGGCCAGCGCGGCGATCGCGCACACGAACGAGGACATCCTGAGCATGACACTCCAACTTTAGCAAAGGTTGTACCCTTGCCCCTAGGCGTGATGAACCCCCGGATTGGCCTCTGCGCCGAGTGTCAGCACTGCCGTATTGTGCAGAGTGCGCGCTCGACCTTTTACATGTGCCAGCGCTCGCTTACGGATCCCGAATATCGCAAGTACCCGCCCCTGCCGGTCCTGCGATGTCGTGGGTACGAGCCGGGTCCGCCGAGCGAGGCGGGTCCCCCCGCGGCGCCGAGCGGGCGGTAAACACCCGGTGGTAAGCTGGCGTGATGAGACGTCCTTGGATGGTCCGCGCCGGCGCCCTGTCGCTGGTCCTGGCGGCAGCGTTGTCGGCCGCGTGCAGCGAAGAACCCACGGTGGCCGCGCAGTCCGCAGCGCCCGCTTCGAATCCCGATCAAGTCGTCGCCGAAGTCGGCGGCAAGAAGATCACGTTGAAGGACGTCGACGCGAAGTGGGAAGAATTCGACGCCGGTGAGCGCGCGCGCGTGGTGCAGGCGATGTACCAGAACCGCCGCAACATGATCGAGCAGCTGATCGGCGAAGAGCTGGTCAGCAACGCCGCGAAGGCCGCGGGTCAAACCGTGCCGGCGTTTCTCGAGGCCGACGCCGCCAAGCGGTTGCCGGCCATTACCGAGGCCGACGTCGCGGCATTCTTCGAAGAGAACAAGGATCGCGCCAACGGACGGACGCTCGAGCAGTTGCGCGGCGAGATTCGCCCCTTCCTCGAGAGCCGCCGCACGCTGCAGGCGCGCGCGATGCTGGTCGAAGAGCTGAAGGCCAAGGGCGGCACGCCCGTGAAGATCACCCTCGACCCGCCGCGCTACAACGTGCCGTTGGTTGCGTCGGACCCTGTGCGCGGCAACCCGAACGCGCCGGTCACGATCGTTGAGTTCTCCGACTACCAGTGCCCGTTCTGCGCGCGCGTCAACCCGACGCTGGACCTGGTGCGCAACTCGTACGGCGACAAGGTGCGGATCGTGTTCAAGGACTACCCGCTGCCGAACCACGCCGAAGCGCCGAAGGCCGCTGAAGCGGCGCGCTGCGCGGGTGATCAGAACAAGTACTGGGAAATGCACGACGCCATGTTCGCGAATCAGCGCGCGCTCGGCGTGCCGTCGTTGAAGCAGCAGGCCCGCGCTCTTGGGCTCGACGGTGCCGCCTTCGACTCGTGCCTCGATTCGGGCAAGCACGCCGCAGCCGTGCAGGCGGGCGCTGAGCTCGGCAGCCGGATGGGCGTGAATTCCACGCCGACGCTCTACATCAACGGCCGCGCGCTCGTCGGCGCGCAGCCCTACGATGCCTTCCGCCAGGTCATCGAAGAAGAGCTCGCCAAGAAGTAATGAAGGCGATCCTCGCGCGTGAATTCGGTGGGCCGGAAGTCCTGAAACTCGAAAACGTCGCCGATCCTTCGGCGGCTACCGGGCAAGTGCGCGTGCGCATTCGCGCCGTCGGCGTGAATCCGTACGAGACCTACATGCGCGCGGGCGGCTACGCGATCAAGCCGGACCTGCCATATATTCCCGGCGCCGACGCGGCGGGCGTGATCGATCAGGTCGGCGACGGCGTGAGCGGCTGGCAGGCCGGCGATCGCGTGTACATCAGCGGCACCGCGATCAATAAGGCATACGGCGCATACGCGGAGCTCGCGGTGTGCCACGCCGACCAGGTGCATCGCCTTCCCGAGCGGATCTCGTTCGCGCAAGGCGCCGGACTGTTCGTGCCGTACGTGACCGCGTGGCGCGCGCTGTTCGGCCGCGCCAACACGCGCGCCGGCGATCGCGTGATGATTCACGGCGCGAGTGGCGGGGTCGGCATTGCCGCCACGCAGTTTGCCGTGGCGGCGGGCGCCACTGTGATCGGGACGGCCGGCACGGATGACGGTCTCGCGGTCGTTCGGGCGCAAGGGGCGAGCGCGGCGATCAATCATCGCAACACCGGTTACCTCGACGAGATCACGAAGGCGACTGACGGCCGCGGTCCTGACGTGATCCTCGAAATGCTCGCCAACGTCAACCTCGATCACGATCTCACCGTCGTCGCGCCCAGCGGCCGCATTGTCGTCATTGGCAATCGCGGACGCGTTGAGATCGACGCGCGCAAGATCATGGCGAAGGACATTTCGGTCTTTGGCCTGGCCCTGTGGGGCATCCCGCCGGACGAGATCCGCCGCGCGCACGAAGCGATCGTCGCCGGTCTCGAAAGCGGCGCGCTGAACCCGGTCGTGGGCACGGAACTGCCGCTGGCCGACGCGGCGAAGGCTCATCAGCAGGTGATGGAACCCGGTGCCCGGGGCAAGATCGTCCTAATTCCCTGATCCCTGACCTATGGACTGGCTGACTCGGCTCGAGACGCCCCAGGTTGCGCTGTCAGTCCTGACCGCGATGATCACCCCGGCGGTCCTGATCTCGGCGTGTGGCGCTTTGATCTTCTCGACCAGCACCCGCCTTGGTCGCGTCATCGACCGCACGCGCGTGCTGTCTGATCGCTTCCAGGAACTGGCCGCGCACCCCGAAACCGACGACATGTTCGAGGAGCGGCGGCAGCTGATCTTCACGCAGCTTGATCGCCAAACGTCGCGCGCGCGCCTCATCCAGCGCGCGATGGCGGCGTATTACACCGCCCTCGGCACCTTCGTCGCCTCCACCGTCACGATCGCGATCTTCTCCGCCACCGCGCGCAACTTCACCTGGATGGCGGTGCTGCTCGGCGTGATCGGCACGCTGTACATGTTGTACGGATCGGTGCTGCTGATCGTCGAGTCGCGTATGGCCCTGAGCGCGATCATGACGGAGATGGATTTCGTCTGGAAGGTGAGCAAGCGCCACGCCGGCGAAGACCTGAAGACCAAGCCGGGTGGCCCCTTCACCTGGATCGGCCGCAAGATCCAATAAGCGCGGCAGCGCGTCCCTTACGAGTTCCTCAGAGCAACGATCGGGTTGATCCGCATCGCGCGGCGCGCGGGGATCAGCGTCGCCGCCAGGGCGATGACACCGAGGACGACCGCGACCAGCGCGAAGGTCAGGGGATCCCTCGGCGCAACGTTGAAGAGCATCGACGCCATGAACCGCGTCAGCACGACAGCGGCAGCCAGGCCGATCGCACTGGCGACGAGCGTCAGCAGCAGTCCCTGCTTCAGCACCATGCGGATCAGATCCGCCGGCGATGCGCCAAGCGCGGCGCGGACGCCGAGTTCCCGCGTGCGGCTCGTCAAGGCAAATGCCATCACTCCGTAGGTGCCGACTCCTGCCAGCAGCAGCGCGGTCGCTGCGAACAGTCCCACGATCCACGTGTTGAAGCGCCGGGCCGCGAGCGACGTCGCCAGAACCTCTTCGATCGAGCGCAGGCGCGAGATCGGCTGTTGGGAATCCGTTTCGCGGACGGCCGAGCGGATCAGCGCCGCAGTCGCCGATGACGCGCTCGCATCGGTCCACACCGTGAAGGCCAGGAACGGCCACCGCTCGTCGTTTTGCTCGAGCGGCAGGTAAAACGTCGGGTCCGCCTCCTGCTCCACCGATCGATACCGTGCGTTGGCCACGATGCCGACGATTTCGTGGCGCTTGTTGCCGCCGAACAAGATCACCTTGCCGAGCGGATCGCGGCCGGCGAAATAGCGGTCGACCAGTGCCTGGTTCACGACCAGCACGCCTGGCGAATCCGCGCTGTCGCTTGCGCCGAATGTGCGACCGCGAACCAGCGTCATGCCGAGCGCGCGGAAGTAGTCGGGCGTGATGAGTTGAAAGTCGGCGTTCGGCTGCTGATCGGGCGGCAGTGGCGGATCACCCTCGATACGCATGCCGCGATTCGGCGCGCCGGTGAGCGGGGCGGTCGAGGACGCCGCTACGGCCTTCACGCCCTGACCGCCGCGAACGCGGTCGATGACCGAAGAGATAAAGCGGATCTTCTTCGCGGGATCGATCAGCCCCGTATCGCCGATGGTCTGCAAGTAGCTCGGACTCAGGTTGACTTCGGCAAGAAGCCGATGCTCGGTCGCAAAGCCCAGGTCGATTCGCGACGCGTGGACGAAGCTGGTCAGCAGAAGCCCCGCGCCGACGAGCAGCGCCTGCGCGAGCGCGAGCTCGCCGATCACCAGTGCCTGGTGACCTCGGCGAACACCACGGCCACCAGCGACACGCTGGCCAATGCGCCCGAGATCGTTTGCAGACGTGCGCGCCGACTGCAGCGCCGGCCCGAGTCCGAAGACGATGGCCGTGATGACGGTCATGGCGATCGTAAAGAGCAACACCGGGCCGTCGATCGAGATAGCCGCCAGGCGTGGAAGGTTCGCCGGCGCGACGAACACCAGGGCGCGGACCCCGGCCATGGCCAGAGCGAGGCCGGCAGCACCGCCGGGGACGGCGATGATCAGCGTCTCGATCAGCAGCTGACGCACGATCCGTGAGCGGTCGGCGCCGAGTGCGTAGCGCATCGAGATCTCGGCCTGCCGCGTCGCCGCCTGGCCCAGCAGCAAGTGCGCTACGTTCGCGCACGCGATCAGCAGCAGCACGGCGACGGCAATCTGCAGCAGGACGACGAGCGGGCGCACGTTGCCGACGACCTCCTCGTGGAGCGGGTAGGTGTTGGCGCCGAGACCCGCATTCGACGCCGGATACCGCTCAGATAGCGACGTCATCACACTCGTCAGCTGCGACTGTGCCTGCTGTTGCGTTGATCCCGCCGAGAGCCGGCCGATGACCGCGATGATGTGCGCGTCGCGCACCGCCGTGATGTCACCCGGGAATGGAAAGCTTCTCGGGATCCCGCGATCGCCGGTCATCCACACTTCGGCGCCGCCGACCATCGGCATGTCGAAGTCGCGAGCCAGCACACCGACGATGGTGTGCGCGATCCCGTTCAGCGTCATGGTCTTGCCGAGCGCGTCGGCGCGGCCGCCGAATTGCTGATGCCACAGTCCGTCCGTCAGCACCGCGACCCTCTCGGCCCCAGGTCGATCGTCACTCGGTACGAACACGCGCCCGATCTGGGCCTGCACGCCGAGTACTTCGAAGAAGTTCGCCGACGCCGACACGGCGTGAATGCGCTGTGCCTCGCCAGATCCGGTCAGCGTCGCCGTGAAATCATCGAACGCCGCCAGCCCGCTGAAGGCCGTGGTCTCACGCCGCCAGTCGATGAAATTGGCCGGAGCGACGGCCCGCTTCGGATTGTCCTCGCGCGTCTCCCACACGATCATCAGCCGATCGGGATCTTCGTACGGCAGCGGCCTGAGTACGCTGCCGTTGAGCACGGTAAAGATCGCCGTATTGGCGCCGATGCCAAGAGCCAGTGAACCGATCGCCGCCAGCGACAGCAGCGGGTGGCGGAGGCAGAGACGGAGTGCGAGGCGGAGGTCGGTCATAGGTTGCGGATCCAGTCGTTCCAGTCGTGAGACGTCGCGAACCGCCAATCCGTTAGCCTTCCGACGCCCGTCCGTGACAAATCCGTGAAATGGGACGAACGACGGACGGATGGCCGGTGCCCGGTGCGAGAATCCGCGCATGCTCGAGCGACTTCGCACGGACCTGGTTCGTTCCGCACGGTCGTTATCGTCCACCCCGCTGCTGGTGCTGGCCGCGATTGCCACACTCGCGGTTTCGGTCGGCGTGAACCTTGCGATGTTTGGCCTGATCGACCGCGCGATCCTCCGTCCGGCCGCACACGTGGTGGCCCCGGAAACGCTATTCACGATTGGCATCGTTCCGCCCGGCGCCAAACCGGGATCAGCGGTGATGACATCAACGTCGTACATCGGGTTCACGTCGATCCGCGACGACGTGCCTGCCGTGAGTTCCGCCGCCGCGTTCATGCGGAACACGACGACGCTGGTCCTCGAAGGCGATCAGCGCGAGGTGCGCGCGATGACCATCTCGGAGGAATACTTCGACACCCTGGGCGCATCGCCGATGCTGGGGCGCGGTATTCATGCCGGTGACGACCTCGCAACGGCGGAAGCGCCGGTGGTTGTCAGTCATGCCTTCTGGCGCTCCGCTCTTTCAGGAGACAGCGGTGTCATCGGGAAGAAACTGACGATCGGCGGTCTCGAGTACGTCGTGTCCGGCGTCATGCCGCAAGGCTTCAGTGGGCACTCGCCGGTCGATACCGATTGCTGGCTGACATTCGCCGGCGCGATGCGCGACAACCCAGGGTGGGACCGAGACTCGCAGCGCAACGTCACGTCCGTGGTGGTGCGAATCGCCGCTGACCAGAACCCGGCGACCGCTGCGACGCAGGCGGGCGCCGTGATCGATCGCGATGTCATTCTCCAGCCCGTCATCAGCAGCGGTATCGCCGCGACGGAGAAGCGCATAGCATGGTGGCTTGCGGGCGTGTCCGTGGCGGTGTTCGCCATCGGATTGGCAAATGTAGCGACGCTGTTGCTGGTCAGGAGCGCGCGTCTCCGCCGCGACGTCGCCGTGCGCGCCGCGCTCGGGGCGTCGCGATCGCAGCTGGTGCGCGAAGGCATGCTCGACGCCGGACTGCTGGCCGTCCTGGCCACCCTGGCCTCGCTGGCACTGTCGCTGTGGCTCGATGAAGCCGTGCGGCGCGTTCTCCTCCCCGGCATCGTCGAGCAAACCTCGCTCAACCTTCGAGTAGTGATGGCGGCCATTGGCGCGGGTGTGATCGCCGCCATTGCGGGAGCGGTCGCAAACACGCGTCATGTGGGGTCTGGAATGAACGCCGACCACTTCGCAAGCGCAGTAGCGGGTGGGGGTCGCACCAGGACCATGACCGCGATGCTGCTCGTGCAGGTCACCCTGTCGGTGATGCTGCTTGCCGGAGCGGGCATGTTTGGCGGCAGCCTCTACAGGCTGCTGTCGCAGGACTTCGGCATGGAGATGTCGCGGGTGCTGTTGATCAACGCGCGAATGGGACCGGGCGGCCAGGGGCCAGACGCGCGGATCTATACCGAAGCCTTGGATCGCATTCGGCAATTGCCGGAGGTCGAAACGGCGACGGTGATCAACACCATCCCCTTCGCGGGCATGAACGTTCCGCCGATCGCCGTGCCCGACCGTCCCGCTCCGGCAGTCGGCCAGCAACTGCCGTTCCTCGTGGCCGCGACACCGGAGTACTTCAGCATGCTCGGCATCCGGGTGATCGAGGGGCGCGGATTGACCGACGCCGACGATCGCGGCACACCGGTCGTGGTGGTCAATCAAACAATGGCCGGCTCGGTGTGGCCGGGTGAGAGCGCGATTGGCAAGTGCATCCGGATCGGTTTCCCGGCCGGCTTTCAACCCGAGTTCGGAGACCCAGTGCCGGATCACACGGTGCCATGCCGCGAGGTCGTGGGCATCGTCAACGACACGAGGCAGCGATCGCTCTTTCCGCAGGATAACGAGGATCGGCTGATGCAGTACTACGTGCCGTTCTCGCAGGTGCCCTATCCGCCATTCATTCCGCAGGATGAACCGCGCGTGGCTGGATTGCTGGTGCGGCCGGAGCGAATGACCCCGGCGCTCGTCACCACGTTGCGGCGGCTGCTGGTGGGCGAGCGCACCGATCTGCCGTTCATCGAGATTCGCCCGTATGCACAGGTGCTCGATCGCCAGCTGCAGCCCTGGCGCACCGCGACAACGTTGTTGGTGCTGTTCAGCGCGCTGGCGTTGCTCGTCGCATCGATCGGTCTGTATGCGGCCTTCGCGTACGCCGTAGCGGAGCGGCGACGCGAGATGGCGATTCGCCTTGCGGTTGGGGCCCGGCCCACAGGGGTCATGGCGATGGTCCTGCGGGAGGCGGTGATCCTTGCGGTGATTGGCGCGGCCATTGGCTGTGCCGCTACGGTCGGTGCCGGCCGCCTCGTGGTGTCGTTGCTCTACGGCACCGAACCGTCCGATCCAATCGTCCTTGGCGGAGCGGCCTTGCTGATCCTGATCGTGGTGATGCTGGCGACGATATTGCCGGCAAGGCGCGCCAGCCAGGCCGACCCAAGCGTCTTGCTGCGCACGAACTAGAGCCTTCACCGCCGGCGCCCGTGACCGCATAAGATACGTGGCGATATGAGCATTGTCCTGCGTCTCCTCTTCATCACGGCTGCGGTGCTGTTCTCCGAGGGCGGCCTTATGGCCCAGGCGCCGGTGTCTGCGGGGAATCCGCTCACCAGCGATGTCGAGCGACTGACGGCTGAGATCAATCCGCAGGTCGTGGCCTGGCGCCGCGATTTTCATAAGAACCCCGAGCTGGGCAATCGCGAAGTCCGCACCTCGAAGGTGATCGCAGACGAACTGCGAAAGCTCGGATATGAAGTGACGACCAACGTCGCCACGACGGGTGTGGTCGGCGTGTTGCGCGGCAGCAGGCCGGGGCCGGTAGTTGCGCTGCGGGCTGACATGGATGCGTTGCCGGTGACGGAGCAAGGTGACCTGCCGTTCAAGTCCACCGCGAAGTCGCAATGGAACGGGCAGGAAGTGGGCGTGATGCACGCCTGTGGTCACGACAATCACATGGCGATCCTGCTCGGCGCGGCCACCGCGCTGGCGCGCGTCAAGGATCGACTGCCAGGCACCGTGAAGGTGATCTTCCAGCCCGCCGAAGAAGGTCTGCCTCCCGGCGAAGTTGGCGGTGCCGAGCAGATGGTGAAGGAGCGTGCGTTCGAGAATCCGAAGGTCGACGCGGTGTTTGGCCTGCACGTGTTTCCGTTTCCCGCAGGCACGGTGTTGTACCGGCCCGGCGCGATGATGGCGAGCCAGGACAACTTCGTCATCCGCGTGAAGGGCCGCCAGACGCACGGCGCCGTGCCGTGGGGCGGCATCGATCCCATCGTCGTCAGCTCGCAGATCGTGCTGGCGATGCAGACGATCATCAGCCGGACGGTGAACATCACCGAGGCGCCCGCTGTGGTCACGGTCGGCCGCATCACCGGCGGCAACCGCGCCAACATCGTTCCCGAACTGGTCGAGCTCGAGGGCACGGTGCGCGCCTTTGACGAGAACGTGCGCAAGGACATCCACGCGCGCATTCGCACTCTCGCGACCAACATCGCCGAAGCGGCCGGCGCAACGGCGGAAGTGGCGATTCAATCGGGTTACCCGGTCACGAAGAACGACCCCGCCCTGACCGAGCGAATGGTGCCGACGCTGCGCCGCACGGTTGGTGATGCGAATGTGCGCATGGCGTCGCTGACCGGGACGGCTGAAGACTTCTCGTACTTCCAGCAAGCCGCGCCAGGGATGTTCCTGTTCCTTGGCGTCACCCCTCGCGACCAGGATCACACCAAGGCGGCGCAGAACCACTCGCCGCTGTTCTTCGCGGACGAATCGGCGCTGCCGGTCGGCGTCAAGGTGATGACGAACCTGACGCTGGACTACCTGTTCGGCGCCAAGTAAGCAAGTCGTCGAAAGAAGACGTTGCGGATGCTGCCGACGTGGTCGACCTGTAGCTGATCGATCACGCCGCTGAATCGCTGCTCGAACATCCCGACCTCGTCGCCCTCGAGAGCAACGTAGACAGTTGCGCCCTTGGCCTGCAGCTCCCGCACTGACGCAACCAGCTGGTCCGGTGCGATGAAGTCCCAGCGCAGCGTCTGCCGCTTGCCATACCAACGAAGCGATCCGCTGTGCTGATTCGCGAGCACCACGCTCTCGAGCGGCGTGTTGACGTTGACCCACTCACCGGCAAGCGGATACCTCGCTTCGAGTGTCGCGACGTCCCAGACGCTCGAGCGTCGCAATAGATCTTCGGATCGCCACACCACGATCGACATCATCGCCGTCACCACCACCGCCGTGGCCCATGGCTTGCGCGTCACCCGCGCGATCTTCATCAAGCCGTCGGCGGCGACGATGGTGAGCGGGACGAGACCGGGCAGCAGGAAGCGGAGCGTCTCCCAGTGATCGAAGGGCAGGTAGAAGAGATACGGGAACGCGACGCAGCCGAACATGGCCGCAGGCTTCCACCGTGGCTCCGGTCTCGCCGCGATCAAACCGAGGATCAAGCCAGGGACGAAGAGAGGACCCAGCACGCTCCAGAGATGCCGGCCGAAGATGCCGAGGTTGTTGTCGACGTGATCGGTTGAGAAGAGGCTGGACGTCGACCCGTAGCCGGTGGAGAACGGCGATCCGAACAGCACCTGCTGGATCATCATCTGGATCGCGACGCCGATCGCCAATCCACCAGCACTGATCAGCACGCGCCGCCGAGGTGCATCGCCCTTGAACGTCAGCATCGGCACGAGCGCGCCGCCGATCAACAACGCGGGCCGGGTGATGATCGCCAACCCACCGGCAAGCCCGGCGACGAACGCCGAGGAGGTTGATGCTTTTACCGCCATCCACAACGCGAGCGTCAGCCACATCGTGGCCGCGATGTCACTCATCGGCTGTTTTGAGTAGGTGATGATGAGCGGGTTCCACGCGATCAGCGCGGTGGCCAGCAGCGCGGTGTCGGCGTCGTACCACTCTCGCGCGACGCGATAGGCGCAGAACAGCGTGATGAGTCCCATCACCGGCGCGACGAAGTAAATCCCGCCCGATCCGCCGATGATCGAGAAGAGCGCCATGACGCTCGACACGCCGATCGGATACGTCGGCGCGATGCCGCTGCCATCAGGCGCCGGCGCCCACCCAAGCGGCGACGCGATGGCGAGACGATTGGCCGCCGAGAGCCACTCTGCTGCGGGCGCCGCATCAATCAAGCGACCCTGGGCGATCAACTGGCTCGCGCTCGCGTAGCCGTACGAATCCGCTCCCCCGACGGTGGTGAGCAAGAATCGGAACCAGGCCATCACGCTGCCGCAGATCGTCGTGAGCAAGGCGATGCGCGTCAGCCACGCTGAGACCGAGTCCACCCCGAAGCGCAAGCGGATCGCGACCAGGATGCCGGTTGCCGCCAGCACGCGCAGCGGACCGTGCGCGCGAACCGAAACGGCGCCGGCGCGGAAGTCCATGCCGGCAAGCGTGACGAGGATCGCCAGGGCCACCGAAGCGGCCAGCAGCCAATCAAGGATAGAATTCCGCGTCCGGGAGGACTCCATGAATCGCAGACAGTTCCTATCTTCCACCTTCGCCCTCGGTTTGGGGGTAAAAGCGTATGCCTCGGGCTACGGTGGACAAGTCCACGGCCGCCTTTCGTATAGCCAGGCGCCGGCCCAGCCCGCCGCGCCCCCTGTCACGCGATTCGAGGAGATTCGCCGCGGCGTGGGCATGTTCATCGGCCAGGGCGGCACCATCGGCTACCTCGTGAACGCCGACGGCGCCGTGGGCGTCGACAGCCAGTTCATGAACACCGCCGAGATCTGCGTCGCGGGATTGAAGCAGCGCGCGCCGAAGGGCATCGCGATGCTGATCAACACCCATCACCACGGCGATCACACCGGCGGCAACAAAGCCTACGGCGTGAGCAAGATCGTGGCGCACGAGAACTGCCTGAAATCACATCGCGCCACCACCGAGAAGACGGCCGATCAGCAGGCCTACGCCACCGCGACCTTCAAGGACACGTGGTCCGAAAAGTTCGGCAACGAGACGATCGAGGCGCGCTACTACGGTCCGGGCCACACCGGCGGTGACGCGGTGATTCACTTCCAGCAGGCCAACGTCATGCACATGGGTGACCTGCTGTTCAATCGCGCGCACCCGAACATCGATCGCGCGCAGGGCGCGCGCATTGACAGCTGGATCAACGTCCTCGAGTCGGTGTCGAAGCGGGCATCGAACGACACGATCTTCATTGCCGGCCACGCCAAGGACAACGAGGTTCGCAACGGCCGCGCCGAGATCATGCGGTTCCGCGATTACCTCACCGCCGTGCTCAACCACGCGCGGGCGGGGGTGAAGGCCGGACAGTCAAAGGAAGAAGTGCAGAAGCTCGCGGCGCTCAAGGGCTTTGAAGACAACGTGTCGCCAAACGCACGGCTCACGCTCGCCTTCGTGCTCGGCATCGCGTACGACGAAGTGACGAACGCGGCGCCGTAAGCGGGCCGGCAGGCGAACGGGCGAACAGGCGAACAGGCCAACAGGAAAACGGAAAGAATATGAAACGGATTTCGATCGCTAGAGTTGTCGTCTCACTGACGGTTGTCGGCGTGCTGTCGTCGCTCGTGTTCGCTCAGGCGCCGCCGCCGGTGACGCCCGTGTTCACCGCGCAATCGGCCGGCAATGGTCCGCTCGACCGGCTGTATTTCCGATCCATCGGGCCCGCAACACCGTCAGGGCGCGTGGACGACCTCGCCGTCCTCGAAAGCGATCCGTCGACGTTCTACGTGGCGATGGCCACCGCCGGCGTCTACAAGACGACGAACGCGGGCACGACCTTCACGCCGGTGTTCGACAACGAAGGCACTGGATCGATTGGCGCGATCGCAATTGCGGCGACCGACGCCAACCTTGTGTGGGTGGGCACCGGCGAAGCGAACAACCGCCAGAGTTCGTCGTGGGGCGACGGCATCTACAAGTCGACCGATGGCGGCCGCTCATGGAAGCACATGGGTCTTCGCACCAGCAAACAGATTGCGCGGATCGTCGTGGACCCGGTCGACTTCAACGTTGTCTACGTCGCGTCGCTCGGCGACCTCTGGGGGCCCGGCGGCGAGCGGGGTGTCTACAAGACGACCGACGGCGGTGTGACCTGGAATCGCGTGCTGCACGTTGACGACGACACCGGCGCGACCGAACTGGTGATGGATCCGTCGAACAACAAGACCCTCTACGCCGCGACCTATCAGCGGCGCCGGCAGCAGTGGGGCATGAACGGCGGTGGTCCGGGCAGCAACATCTGGAAGTCGACGGACGGCGGCATGACCTGGAACAAGCTCGAGACCGGGATTCCCGCCGGGCCGAAGGGCCGCATCGGTCTCGATGTCTACCGCAAGAATCCCAACATTCTGTATGCCCGCATCGAACATGAGACCGAAAGCGGTCTCTATCGCTCCGACAATGCCGGCGCGACCTGGACGAAGACGAGCACCGTCAATCCGCGCCCGATGTACTTCGCGGTGATCAAGATCGATCCGACGAATGATTCGCGCATTTATGTGCCGGGCGTGTCGCTGCACATCTCGGATGATGGCGGAAAGACCTTCCGCGACAACGGCGCCGAGAGGATCCACGTCGATCATCATGCCTTGTGGATCAATCCGAAGGACCCGAAGCACCTGATCATCGGCAACGACGGCGGTGTCGCGATTTCACACGACAGGTCGCAGACGTGGGTGTGGATGCCGAACCTGCTTGGCGCCCAGGCGTATCACGTCGAGTTCGACATGCAGAACCCGTATCACGTGTGCGCCGGCCTGCAGGACAACAACACCTGGTGCGGTCCGAGCCGCGTGCGCACCAACAGCGGCATCATCAACGACGACTGGTACGTGATCAGCGGCGGCGACGGCTTCCAGCCGCTGATGGATCCCACCGACGCGCGCATCGTCTACGCGGAGTCGCAGGACGGCCGCATGAGCCGCACCGATCGCTTCACCAACGAACGGCAGACGGTGCGACCCGAGCCCGCCGAGTTGAAGCCAGGCGACACCGCCGGCCAGTACCGCTTCAACTGGGACACCGCGATGCAGCTCTCGCCGTTTGATCCGGCGACGATCTACGTCGGCGCCAACATGGTCCTGAAGTCCGCGGACCGCGGCCGCTCGTATCAGCCGATCAGCCCAGACCTCACCACCAATACGGATCGCGAAGCCCTTTCGATCATGGGCGTCGCCGGCCGCGATACCAAGATCGCCAAGCACGACGGCGTCGGCTCGTTCGGCAACATCGTCACCCTCGAGGAATCCGCCGCGCGGCAGGGCGTGGTGTGGGTGGGCAGCGATGACGGCGTGGTCAGCGTGACCCAGGACTCCGGTAAGACGTGGACGAACGTGACGTCGAAGATCCCCGGCGTGCCGAAGTGGACATATGTTGCCGACGTGTTGCCGTCACGCGCGCAGGCCGGCACCGCCTACGTTGCGTTCGACGGGCATCGAGGTGGCGACTACAACACCTACGTCTTCACGACCACCGACTTCGGCGCGACCTGGCGATCGATCGTCAACAACCTGCCGAAGGGCGAAGTGGCGCGCGGCCTCGCCGAAGATCGTCGCGACTCCAACATCCTCTACCTCGGTACCGAAACCGGTTTGTGGGTCAGCTGGAACAAGGGCGGTCAGTGGACGCGCCTCAAGGCCAACCTTCCGACGATGCCGATCTACGAGATCAAGCAGCATCCTCGCGACAACGACCTGATCCTCGCCAGCCACGCGCGCGGCATCTGGATTCTCGACGACATGGCGCCGATCCAGGAGTGGGCCAAGTCCGAGAGCGCCGACGCGTTCCTGTTCAGCAGCGAGCCGGCGACGATCATGAACCAGGCGAACGACCAGATGAAGGGCTTCGAAGGCGATCGCCTCTTCCTCGGCCTCAATCCCGCTCCCGGCGCGACGCTCGCGTATCGACTGAAGTCGGACGTGAAGGAGATCAAGATCACGATCAAGGACGCCAGCGGATCGACGGTCCGCGAGCTGGCCGGCAACGACGTGCGCGATCGCAACAAGACCGGCCTCAACATCGTGAAGTGGGACCTGCGCGTGCAGCCGCTGCGTCCGTTGCCGCCGCCACCAGGGGCTGGTGGGGCGGGTCAGGCGGGTGGGGCTGGTGGGGGTGGAGGGTTTGGCGGTGGTGGCAACAATGGTCCGTACGTGTTGCCCGGTACCTATCGAGCCACGTTAAACGTCAATGGGCGCGACGCACAGACGATCGACGTGTCGGTGAAGGGCGATCCCGATATCACCATCACGGACGCCGACCGCCGCATCTGGTTCGACACTGCGCGCGACTTGCACGAGCTGCAGGAAAAGGCCAACGACGTCGCAGCGATGATCCAGAACGCGTTCGCTCAGGTACAGACGCTGCAGCAGCAGACGCGTGGCGGCAACCTGTCAGGCAACGCGAAGCAGCAGCTCGACGCGGTCGTGAAGGAATTCGAAGCCGTGCGTCGCCGTCTGGGACTCGGACAGCAGGGCGGCGGGGGCGGTTTCGGCGGCAACAACGAAAACCTGCGCGGCCGCTTCGGCCAGCTCAAGGGCCAGGTCATGGCGTCGACGTCACTGCCGACCAATACGCAGCTGATGCAGATCCGGGAGGTGAAGGCCGCGTTACCCGGATTGATCGATCAAGCCAACGCCGCCGCGGCAAAGGTGCCGGCGCTGGTGAAAGAACTGGTTGGTAATGGAGCGATCTTCCCGGCGATCAAGCCGGTGCCGAAGTAACAGGCCAGCGGGCTAGCGGGCCAGCAGGCTAGCGGGGAGAACATATGCGTCGATTTGGTTGGATCGCCTTCGTTGCCGGTTTCGTGGCGCTGCTTGCGCCGTCAGTGCCGGCGCAGACGCGCGTGGCCACGCTGGCGCCACTGCCGACCGCCTCGGCAGAGTCGGTCGGGTTCCTGCCTGGTGCTCTCGATCAGATGGACGCGGGCATGCAGGACCTCGTCGACAAGAAACATCTCTCCGGCATCGTGACGCTGGTCGCGCGTCACGGCAAGGTCGTGCAGCACAAGGCGTACGGTGTGCAGAGCCTCGAGACCAACGCGCCGATGAAGCTCGACACCATCGCGCGCATTTACTCGATGACCAAGCCGGTCACCGGCGTCGCGATGATGATGTTGTACGAGGAAGGCAAGTGGAAGCCGAGCGATCCCATCGCGAAGCATATTCCCGAGTTTGCCAACCTCAAGGTCTACGCCGGCGAGAAGGACGGCCAGGCGATTCTCGAAGCACCCGCGCATCCGCCCACCATGGAGGAGCTGATGTCGCATACCGCGGGGTTCACCTACGGGCTGTTTGGCAACTCACCGGTGGACAAGCTGTACCAGGCGGCGAGCCCGCTCGGGCAGCCGTCGCTGCAGGGGATGATCAGCACCTTGTCGACGCTGCCGCTGATGTATCAACCCGGCACGCGATGGGTGTACAGCGTGTCGGTGGACATCCAGGGATATCTCGTCGAGAAGCTGTCAGGCAAGACGTTCCCTGAATTCCTGCGCACGCGATTGTTCGAGCCGCTCGGCATGGTCGACACCGGATTTTCTGTGCCCGTCGAGAAACTGCCGCGCGTGGCGTCGATTTATTCGTGGAGCCGCGACAAGGGCGCGCTCGTGCCCGAGCCGCTTGATCCAGGCATCTCGAAGATCCCCGGCCTGCCGTCGGGTGGCGGCGGTTTGTATGGAACGGCCGCGGACTATTTCAAGTTTGGGCAGATGCTGCTCAATGGCGGCGAGTTTGGCGGCAAGCGATACCTGAAGAAGGACACCGTCGATCTGATGCGCACCAACCTGCTGAGCGATCAGGTCCTCAACTCCAATTCTGGCATCAGCCAGGCGCGCTTCTCGCCGGCGCAAGGCTTCGGCTACGACTTCGCGGTAGTGCTCGATCCGGATGGCGCGAAGCGTCAGGTCGGCAAGGGCAGCTACTGGTGGTGGGGCGTTGCCGGCACCTGGTTCTGGATCGATCCGGCCAACGACCTGTTGTTTGTCGGCATCATCCAGCGTCGCAGCGGCCCTCCGGGCGTCGCGAGCCACGAGGATATTTCCCGGCGCGTGATTGCCGAGGCGTTGAAGCGCTAATGGCCGGAGTGTGATGAGGCCGGGATCATGGGCAACGTGCCGTGATCCCGGTAGGCGCGGATTTTCTTGCTCCAGACCCCGAACAGGACGATTCCCGTCACGATCAGTCCGAGCGACAGACCGACCCAGAGCCCGTACACACCCCAGCCGAACACAAAGCAGAGCAGGTAACTGGTCGGCAGTCCGAGCAGCCAGTGCGCGACAAGATTCACTTTCATCGGCGTGTGCGTGTCGCCGATACCGCGGAGCGTGCCCGTGATGACGCCCTGGATGCCATCGAAGAGCTGGAACACCGCGGCCAGGAGCAGCAATGACGTGCCCACCGACAGCACCGACGGATCCTGTGAGAACCATCCGATCAACTGGCGCGGCATGATCACGAATGTTGACGCGGCCACCACCATGAATGCGGTCGCCATGAGGATCGCCGTCCACCCTGCGGCCGACGCCCGCTGACGATCGCGCGCGCCCACGGCGTGTCCGACCCGCACGGCGCCGGCGGAGCCAAGTCCGAGCGGAATCATGAATGCCACGCCAGCGAGGTTGAGTGCGATCTGGTGTGAGGCGCTCGAGATCGGATCGAGCGTGCCGGACAGCGCGGTGGCTAACGCGAAGACGCCGACTTCCGCGCCCATCTGAGACGCCGCCGGCAGACCAAGCGTCAGCAATTGCCGCAGGCGCGTCACGTCAACCGCGCGCTCGACGTCCCACAGGCCGTGATGCTCGATTCCCGCTTCCGCCGCGCGTTGGCGATCGATCCACCACACCGCGAACAGGAGCGAGAACAACATGTAGGCCCGTGAGATCACGGTGGCCCATGCCGCGCCCTTGATGCCAAGCGCCGGGACGCCGAAGTGCCCGTAGATCAGCACCCAGTTAGCGGCGGCGTTGATCATGTTCGCCGTGATTAGCGCGAACATCACCGGCATGGCGGCGTGCATGCCCTGCAGGTAGCGGCGGCACACCGCGTACGCCAGGAGGAACGGCGTGCTCAATATCATCACGCCGAAGTACGACTCGAGGAGCGGCCGCACCGCGTCATGGAATCCCAGCACCGGGATCGCGAACCACACTCCGACCAGGATCAGCATGATCGGCACGGCCATCAGCCCGGCCAGCGTCAGGCCGTCAAAGAACCATCGATGGCAGGCGCGAATGTCGCGCGCACCATAGGCTTGCGACACCAGCGTGTCGAGGCCCAGCATCACCGCCATGCCGAAAATGGCAAACGCGATGTGCATCGAGTTGCCCACACCAGCGGCGCTGATCGCCTCGGGCCCGAGCGGGCCGACCATGATCGTGTCGACCACGCCCATCGTCATCCAGCCAAGCTCCGCCAGGACCACCGGGACGGCGATCTTCAACATTGGCAGGAATTCCGAGCGAATCGACGCGGACATCTGGAACGGGGTCTGTTGCCCCTTGGCACCTTCGTGCGAGGGGGAGCCTTCCATTCTAGTAGGATTACCGGCGGAGCCAGTTATGCGAACGACCCTTTCGGCCCTCGCCATCACCATCGCTCTGTGCGTGTTCGTCACGCCGGACGTGTCCTCCGTAGCCTTGGCGAAGGAGGACCAGATCGGGACGCAGCCCGGATCCGGTTTCCACACCGTGCTGTCGAGCGCGATGCGCTACACCATGAACTACGAGCAGCAGTTTGCGCTGCTGGCCGCCGACGAGCACTCGTCGCAGGAGCTGCAACGACCGCCGAATCCCGGCAACAACCTGTCACGCACCAACCCCGGTGGCGGCATGCAGGGCGGCGGTCCCGTCAACCAGTCGATCATCAAGTCGGACTTTCTGCTCGTGCAGCTGGGTGGCGACGGTGAAGGCTGGATGCCGTTCCGCGACACCTACGAAGTGAAGGGACGCAAGGTCCGCAATCGTGATGAGCGGTTGTTGAAGCTGTTCACCACGAATCACAAGGAACGGTTCGAGAAGGCGGCGGACTACACGAACGACAGCGCCAAGCACAACCTGGGGAACGTCGCCCGCACCATCAACATCCCGTTGCTCGGGATGATGTTTCTCCATCCGCGGGTCAACGAGCGCTTCGAGTTCACCGACGGCGGTGAGGAGAATTTCGGCGGCCGGATCTTCCGGAAAGCCGTGTTCAAGGAAGTCGCGCGGCCGACGTTGATCAAGACGACGCGAGGGCGCGACCTGGCCCTGACCGGCGCGATCTGGATCGACCCGTTCAATGGCACGGTGATGCGCACGGAAATGAACGCCGCCGATCCGGTCGTGCGGTGCCAGGTGATTGTGACGTTCCGCCGTGACGAAGCCCTGGATCTGTTCGTGCCCGAAAAAATGGAGGAGTACTACAAGGCCTACAGCGGCCTTGACGACATCCTCGCGACCGCCACCTATACCAATGTGCGAAGGATTCTGAAGAGTGAACTCTCAGAAAAATAGGTTCCAGGGGGTTCCAATGGTTCCAGGGGTTCCAAAGGCGCGGTTCTGTTGGGTTCCACTGGTTCTGGTTCTGAGCGTCACCGTGTCGGCCGACGACTGGCCGCACTGGCGCGGGCCGTCGTCGAATGGCATCGCCGCGGTGTCAGCGCTCCCCGCAGCGTGGAGCGCCAAGGAAAACGTGGCGTGGCAGTCGCCTCTCGAGGGCGCCGGTGTGTCGTCGCCGATCGTGTTCGGCAATCGCGTGTTCGTCACCTCGCAAGCGGGTGACGGCCGTCGGCGGGCCGGCAATCATCCAACGCTGACGCAGGGTGGCGATCCGCGAAGTGCGGGTGAAACGTCGCTGAACAAGCGCGCTCGCGCTGAAGTGGCCTTCATCGTCGAAGCGTTCGATCGCACATCCGGCAAGCGGATGTGGATTCACGAGACGACGCCGGAAGGCGACCTGCCTCCGGTACACGACAAGCACAAGCTCGCGAGCGCCAGTCCCGTCACCGACGGCGAGCGCGTCTACGCGTGGTTCGGCACCGGTCAGCTCGTGGCGCTCGATATCAACGGCAAGCCGGCGTGGTCGAAGAACCTGGCGCGCGACTACGGGGCGTTCGATATCCAGTGGGGACACGCCAGCTCGCCGGTGCTGTTCCAGGACACGATCATCCTGTTGTGCTACCACTCGCCGGCGTCGTACATCGTCGCGCTTGATAAGCGAACCGGCGCCGTGAAGTGGAAGATCGACAAGCCGGCCGGCCAGGAGTCGTACAGTTCGCCGATCGTCGTGCAGGGGCCGGGCGGCAACGAGTTGATTGTCAACTCCAACAGCGGCGTTGAATCGTTCGATCCAGCCACGGGAAAGTCGCTGTGGACGTATCCCGAAGTCAACCGCTTTCCGATTCCCGTCGCGATGGTCGACAACGGCGTGCTGTTCCTGAGCCGCGGCTATCGCAGCAGCCCGTATGTGTCGTCACTGCTGCACTACCAGGGCGTGATCTACATGAGTACCGACAACGGCATCCTCTCGGCCGTTGATGCCGCCAACGGTGAGCGTCTCTGGCAGGAGCGCGTCGGCGGCACGTTCAGCGCATCGCCCATTGCCGGCGACGGCAAGATCTACTTTGTCGCGGAAGGCGGCGAGACGGTGGTGATCAAAGCCGGCCGCACGTTCGAAATTCTGTCGCGCAACCAGCTCGATGGCCACTTCGTGGCGTCGCCGGCGGCCGGTGGCGGCCGCGTGTTTCTCAGAGCCGACGACCGCATCTACGCGGTCGGAAAATAAGACGAGAGCCGCAGAAGGCTCAGATGGCTCAGATTAATCTGAGCGATCTGTGCTTTCTGTAGCTCCCTCCGTATTTCGCTTCTGTGCCTACTGCGGCAGCGCCGGCATCTTGTCCTTCGACAAACGCGGCAGCATCTGATCGCGCATCGCGAGGTGATACACCGCCGCGGCGATCACCATCGCCGACTGCTGCGCATCGTCTTCGATGATGCGCTCGTAGGTGTCGAGGTTGGTGTGCCAGGTGTGCGAGTTGTATTCGATCGGATCCTGCTGGATGCCGATGCCCGGCAGGCCGGCCTCGTTGAACGAGGTTGAGTCCGTGCCGCCGCGACGGCGGCTCTGCGTGGCGTTGACGCCGAAGAATCCGTTATCCGCGAATGGCTTGGTGGCTTCGCGAAGGATCGTGGCCGCTTCCGACGGACCGAACACCGACATGCCGCGCGCGCGGCCGGTGCCCGAGTCGATGTTGAAGTAGCCCGCGAAGAACGCGTGCTCCGGCTTGGCGATCTCAACCATGCCGAAGTGCTCCTTCACATACGCCTGCGATCCGAGCAGTCCTTGCTCTTCACCGCTCCACAGCGCCAGGCGGATGGTGCGGCGCGGCTTGACGCCGATCGCCTGCAGGATGCGAATCGCCTCCATCATCGTGGCTGAACCGATCGCGTTGTCGGTCGCGCCGGTCGCAGAGTGCCACGAGTCAATGTGGCCGCCGAGCATCACCACTTCCTGCGCCTTGTCGGTGCCGGGAATTTCAGCGACGACGTTGTAGGCGGTGGCGCCTTCGGGGTAGCTGCGATTGACGATGTTGACTTCAACTTCGACGGGCGTGCCGTCCGCGAGGACGCGGGCGATGCGGCCAAAGTCTTCGTTGCGCATCACGACCGTCGGCACCGCCTTGGCGATGTCGAACGTGCGGTTGTTGAAGGCGCGGATCTGTCCGTGCTCGCGGCCCGCGTCGTTGATGCGCGCAGCGGCCCCGGCCGTGACCAGGAACTGGTCGAACTGCTCGGCCACCTGCGCAGCCGGCACGATGTTGGGATCGGGACGGCCGGCGGGTCCGCCGCCGCCACCGAAGTTGGGCTGTTGCGGATTGACCGCGTCGTACTGCGCGCGCACGTCGTTGTCTTCGCGGCGCTTCTGCGGCGTGAGGATCGTCACCGGGACCACCGCGGGTTGACCGACGAGCACGATCTTGCCCTTGACCTTCGCGCTGTTGTCTGCGAAGAACTTCGTCAGCGCTTCCTTCGTCGGCGACGCCGGCACAATCAGCTGCACGACCTGTGCGGTCACTGCTCCGTTGGTGCCGGGCGTCCACGCCAGGGCTTCAGCCACGAGCGAATCCTTGAACGGCGCCACGGCGTGGACGGAGAGGCGTTCGTTCACCCAGCCGGGATGTCCGAAGTTCCAGGGCTCGAGGTGCGCGTTCTTCAGCCCCCAGCGCGTGGTTTCCTTGACGATCCAGTCCTGCGCCGCCTTCAGGTTGGGCGAGCCGGTCAGGCGCGGTCCATACACGTCGGTCAGGAAGTGCATCGTCCGCATGATCTGTGAGTTGTCAGTGGCTTCGCGGCGAATCTTCCACTGAATGTCCTTGTCGACCTTTTCCTGGGCCGACAACATGCCAACGGCCAGGCTGAACGTAAGTGCAGAGAGAGCAATGGTGCGCAGCTTCATGGGATGGAATTCTACCCCGGGCCGTCTCGCCAAGACGTTCACGCCCGCGGGCCCTCTTCGGAAATTCCGTGGGTTCACCGCGAAATTTCCTTTGCTCCCGTAAGCCGTTCGCGGGAGGGGGATTGCCTTAGGATCCGAATCCAGAGGTGCTAGATGTCCCAGGCCTGTGTCCGTCTATTTAGAGCCGGCTTTCTCGTGCTCGGTGGTGCCTTTATTGTGGCCTTTTCGGTCGCCGAGCCGGCCGCTCAGCAAACGGCTGCAGCACCCGCAGTGACCTTTACCAAGGACATTGCGCCAATCTTCCAGCGCAGTTGTCAGCAGTGCCATCAGCCCAACTCGATCGGGCCAATGTCGCTGGTCACCTACGCAGAAACGCGCCCTTGGGCGCGGTCCATTCGCAACAAGGTCGTTGCCGGCGAGATGCCGCCCTACCGCTATGACCGCAACGTCGGCATCCAGCACCTGAAGGATGACTTGCGGTTGAGCGAGAAGGAAATCCAGACCATTGCAAAGTGGGTCGACAGCGGTGCGCCGCAGGGCAACCCGGCGGACATGCCGCCGCCCATGAAGTTCGAGAACCCGAACGAGTGGGCATTCGAAAAGCAGTTCGGTCCTCCGGACATCATCGTCAAGACCAAGCCGTTCACGTTGCCGGCGCGCGGGCAGGATGTGTGGTGGCGGCCGATCGTGCCGACGGGTCTCGATAAGAACCGTTGCATCAAGGCTGTCTCGGTCAAGCCCACGCTGAAGGGCCGCGCCGCAGCGCATCACGCCAACACCGAGTTCGTCGAGTTCGACGAGAAGACCGGGAACTACGTCGAGACCGAGCGCGTGTCTGAATATGCCCTCGGCAAGGCCGGCGAAATTGTGCCGAAGGACGGCTGCCGGACGATGCCCGCCAACGCGCTCGTGCGCTGGGACGTGCATTACTACCCGACCGGCGAAGAGCTGAAGAACGATGTCATCGAAATGGGCATCTGGCTCTATCCGGAAGATCACGAGGCGAAGTACAAGCAGGACTTGAAGCTCTACCTGATGACGATGAAGGGCGGCGATCTGGAGATTCCGCCGCACGGCACCACGGTGACGCAGGGCTTCCACACGTTCAAGACACCGGTCCGGATCGACAGCTTCCAGCCGCACGGACACTTCCGGCTTGTCGGCAAGACGCTCGAGATCTTCTACCCGGAGACCGGCAAGCTCGAGATGATCAGCTCCGTGTCGAACTGGACCAACAACTGGCACACCAGCCACATCTACCAGGATGATTACGCGCCGCTCGTGCCGAAGGGCGCGGTGCTGGTGATGACCGGGTATTACGACAACACCGCCAACAACAAGGGCAACCCGGACCCGGATCAATGGGTCGGGCCCGGCAGCCGCACCGCCGACGAAATGTCACACGCGTGGATCGCGGTCACGCACCTCGATGATGCCGGCTACGAGCGCATCAAGGCGGAGCGCGCGGCGAAGCAGAAGTCGACCACTAACAACGTGGCGGCGCAGCAGGATCGGCAGTAACCGGCGTGCGCGCACGATCGTTCGCGTTGGGAATTGCGCTTGCGGCGGCGGCGATTGGAATCGTCTCCGCCCAGGTGCCCAGGCCGCTTGCACCGACACCGCCTGAAGGCCAGCGTGTCGTGCCGTTCTTCGATGGTTTCTATGAGAATGCCGACGGCAGCGCCACGCTGTCGTTCGGCTACTCGAACCTCAATGCGACGGATGTCGTCGAGATTCCTCTCGGCCCAAATAACTTCATCGAGCCGAAGGAGTTCGACGGCCGCCAGCCAACGACATTTGTGCCGGTCCAGGGTGGCGGACCCACCGGCGCGCGGCGCGATCGCGAGCGCGGCGTGTTCACCGTCACCATTCCGGCGAAGTACACCGGCGACGTCGTGTGGACGCTGCGCCACGCGGGGCAGACGCACAAGGTTCCAGGCCGGACAAAGACCGGCGCCTACGGCCTGAAATGGCCGATGGCGATGGGCTCGATTCCGCCGCTCGTGGGCTTCACGGCGAAGACCATGACCGGCCGCGGGCCCGTGGGCATTGAAAGCGCGCCGATGCAGGCCTCGATTGGCGTGCCGCTGACGATCACTGTCTGGACGAAGGACGACAGTGAGCGCGACGCAAGCGCCGAAGGCGGCGTGCAGTTCAAGTCGCGCGGTCCCGCCCGTCCCGCGATCAACATCAAGTGGTACAAGCACTCGGGTCCTGGGCCGGTGAAGTTTGATCCGGTCACGTCCGGCCTGACCGACTTGGAAGGCTCTTCCTCGGCCACCGCGACGTTTACGCAGGCCGGCACCTACGTGCTCCGCGTGCGCGTCGACAATTTCGGCCGTCCCGACACCTCGCCCGGCAACCAATGCTGCTGGACGAACGGGTTCGCAAGAGTCACCGTTAAATAGGGCGCCTGATAAGATCGTGGGCTATGCAAGTTGCAAAGCCCGCGATCCTCAAGCCCGGCGTCACGGTCGAATCCCTCCCCGGTCCCCGCGAGTCTGATACCGCCATTGCCGGTATCGCTCCGTTGATTCGCGGCAAGGCCCTGATCATCTGGGATCCGAAGAACCCAGCAAAGAAGCTCGACGCCATCGACACCGACCAGATCACGCCCGCGGCGGACTGTGTGTCGGAGAGCCTCGACACGCTCGACGAGCGATGGAAGGCCGGATCGTTCCGCTACCTGATGCCGGATTTCCGCGCCCGCGTGCATCGCGGCGAGACCTTCGTGATTGCCGGCGACCGCTTTGCGATCGGCAGCTCACGCGAAATGTCGCCGGCCGGCTTGAAGGCGATCGCTGAAGAAGTTGGTCTCGAGATGGTGATCATCTGCGGGAACAACATGGGCGACATCTTCCGTCGCAACTCGTTCAATCTCGGCTTGCACGTGGTGCAGAGTCCGGAGGCCGTCGCCGACGCGCGTGATGGTGACGAGTTCACGTTCGACCCGGCATCGCGCCAGATCGTCAACGTGACGCAGGGCACGACCTACGCGCCGGTGCCGCTGAGCGTCAAGGAAGACGAAATTCGCCAGAGCGGCGGCATCTTCGCAGTTGGCCGCCGCGAGTTCATCTCGTCGGTCACACGGAAGCCCGAAGTGGTGTTTCCGAACGCCGAGCAGGCGCGCACGATGTCAACCACGGCCCAGATCGTGTGGGCGCATCGCGTGGACAAGGACGCGGCGGTCGTGCCTGGAGCCACGCTGCGCATTTACGCCGACCTGCTGCCGGCATCGGACGGCACGGCGCCGTTCTCGATCCACACGTTCAACCAGATCACCGGCGGCAACTCGATCTACCCGAGACAGGCCGCGGTGGCGAACGATCATTTCGTCTTCACCGGCAAAAAAGACGATGACAAGCAGACCGAGATTGGCCGCCAGTTCGCGGCGTTCCACAAGATCGAGAAGCCCTATTACGCCACTCCAGGCGACGGCATCTTCCATTTCTATTTTCCCGAGCAGGGTCTCGTGCTCCCGGGACAGTTCATTCCCGGCGCTGATTCACACAGCCGCGCCTACGGCGCGTACGGCGCTGTCGGCATGGGCGTCGGCTCTACGACGCTCGGGTTCGGATGGTCGACGGGTTACATCTACTTCACGATGGCGAAGGAGCGTCGCGTTACGTTCCGCGGCAAGCTGAGCCCGTGGGTGACCGGCAAGGACATCGTGCTCGAGTTGCTGCGGCGCTGGGGCGCAAAGCAGTCGCAGGGCATGTCCGTCGAGCTTGTGGACGCCGACCAGCAGCTGCCGATCGCGTTTCGCAACACGATCGCGAACATGATGGCGGAGGCGGAGGCGCTCAACGGCATCTTTGCGCCGGATGAAATCACCTACGCGTGGTACCGCGCGAAGGGCGTCGAGCAGTTGCCGTATCCGAAATTTGGTTGCGGCGCGGATGCGTCCTTCGAGATTGATGAAGAGTTCAACCTCGGCGACGTGGCGCCAATGATCGCAAAGCCCTTCAGCCCCGGCAACGCGTTCCCGGCGGAAGACGTCGCGCGCGAGCGGATCGAGTTCGACAAGGCGATGATCGGCTCCTGCACCAATGGCAGCTACGACGATCTGCTCGCCGCCGCGCTGGTGTTCATGGCGGCGCGCAACAAGGGCCTGACGAAGGTGCAGAAGGAACTGGTGGTGTTCCCGGGATCAGGCGGCGTGAAGTTGCTGATCGAGCGGCCCGATGCGCGCCTCGGCGGTGAATCGATCGCCGATGTGTTCCGCGGCGCCGGTGGCGAGATCCGCGCGTCGTGGTGCGGTCCATGCTTCGGCCAGGGACCGGATGCCCTGGAAAAGGGTCAGCGCGCGATCACGTCGTTCAACCGCAACTGGCAGAACCGCATGGGCCTCGGCGGTGAAGGCTACCTCGCATCGCCGTCGGTCGTCGCCGCATCGGCCCTCGCCGGCTACATGGCCCCGCCCACTGAGCTCGGCTTGCAGTGGGACGCGGACAAGTACGGTGTTTAGCCCACAGAAGATTTGTCCACGGATTACACGGATTACGCGGATGAAATAATTGCGGCTTGAGGACGTACTCCGGTTCGCACGTTTTTGCGTACGGCCGGACTCCTTCATCGCGAATCTCGCGCGAAATCAACCGGCATGGTGCCTGCTTCAACAGGCGCCATGAATCGCCAACCGTTTCCAGATCCGCAAACCTACAAAATTATCGGTGCCGCCATAGCGGTGCATACAGAACTCGGTTGCGGCTTCCTGGAGGCCGGGTACCGCTTTGCGCTGCCAATCGAGTTCGAGCGGCTTGGTGTGCCGTTCGCCATCGAGCCGACACTGCCTATCTCGTACAAAGGCCGCGAGCTGCCGCTGCACTATCGGGCCGACTTTATCTGCTTCGAGGACGTCATTGTGGAAGTGAAGGCACTTGACGCCATCACTGGCCGAGAAGAAGCGCAGCTCCTGAATTACCTGAAGGCTTCACGTATCCGCCGGGGATTGCTGCTAAATTTTGGCTCGACGAGCTTGCAACACAAGCGGATGGTACTCGGCTGAGAGCAGCCCGCGGCGCCGGGCTTCGCCCGGCGCGCTGCACGAGGGACGACTTCAGAAATTCGAGAGACTTCACATGACTCCCGTCTCTCGAATTTTGAAGTCATCCCTCGTGCCGGCGGCCTTTGGCCGCCGCCGCGGGCCTCGACCATCCGTGTAATCCGTGTAATCCGTGGATTGATACAAATCCAGATGCTCGGCAAACAGATCAATGTGAAATCAACAATCTCATTGCTGTGTGCTCTGCTCATCCCTGCGCTCGTCACAGCGCAGACGGCCACCCCACAACAAGTATCGGACGAGCTGCTCTCCGCAGATCGCGCGTTCTCGGAAGCGAGCGCGAAGACGGATCTGATCACCGGCATCTCGGCGATGTTCGCGGCCGATGTGGCGATGCCGGCGCCGACGGGTGTGCTCTATGGAGCGCAAAAGGCGATCGAGGCACTGCGGGGCAATCCCGCGAATGCGGGTGCGAAGGCAACGTGGACGCCTGCGCGCGTGGGCATTTCCGGCGACGGCCGTCACGGCTACACGGCCGGGTTCATGGTCGTGACCCGTGCCGACGGCTCAGTGCAGCACGCCAAATACATGGCGTACTGGGAAAAGCAGGCGGCAGGGTGGCGCGCACTGGCGTATAAGCGCGCGCCGGCGCAAGTGGCTGCGCCTCCGATTCCACTCGGCCGCGTGTTGCCGTCGAAGATCACTGCGTCGACGGCGGATGCGGCGATGATCGAGCGCTCTCGCGAGAGTCTTGCCGAAGCCGAACGTTCGTTCTCGCGCGATGCGCAGACCATGGGGATCGGAGCGGCATTCAAGCAGTACGGAAGCCCAGACGCGGCAAACTTCGGCGGCCCAGACACACCGACGTTCGTATTTGGAAACGAGGCGATCGGCGCGCAGGTCGGCCAGGGATCGCCCACCAACAGCAGCCCCGTGAACTGGGGTCCAGAAAGAACCCTGATTGCCGCCAGCGGCGACTTCGGAGTCACGATCGGCTACATCGTGCGCAACTCGCCGGGCCCCGACGGCAAGGTTCCACCGGGTCAGCCGTTCTTCACGATCTGGAAGCGAGAGTCGCTGACGGCTCCCTGGCGCTACATCGCGGAGTAGCGGGCGATCAGAACAGCGGATGCACGTTGCCGAAGAGCACGAGGCCGAGTGCGTAGAACAGCACGAAGCTCGTGATCAATCCGAGGTGACGAGTTTCACCTTTGAGCGACCCAAGCAAGATCGGCAAAGGGAACAGCACGGAGCAGTAGCGCCCCAGGCCTTCGTACTGGCCCGACGACAGCGGCAGCAGCAATCCGAATACAACGATGGCGGCGTAGCCGCGACCGAATCGCCGCCACACAAACGGAACCGCGATCAGCGCGCCGGTCGCCATCAACGCGTTCAGCGTGTCGTACGGCGCCATCGACTCCGACACGATGAACTGGTACGGCCGTGTCAGGAGTTGTTCGGCGATCGCCATCAAACCCGCGAGAGGATGCCCACCCGGGTGGTAGCCCCAGCGCGTGATGCTGTCGTACCACTCGAACGGATTGCCGCTCAGGGAATACACGAACGCAGAGTAACCGCCGATGCCGGCAGCCCCCGCGGCCGCAGCAGACAGTGCGAAGACGCGCTCTCGACGCGAACCGGCGGCGTCCCACCCAATCAGCGCCAGCGCCGGCAGGAACATCACGCCATTGACGCGCGTGCCGGTCATGATCGCGGCGGCGAGCGCCGCCCAGAACCATCGCTTCGAGCGCAACGCCAGCACCGCGCCGACCAGCGACAGCAGGAAGAGCGCTTCGCTGTAGACAACGCCGAAGAAGTAGGCGCTCGGAAACACCGCCGCATAAACGGTGGTGCGCACCGCGGCATCGTGCGGCAGGTCGAAGCGCGCCAGCCGGTAGAGCAACGGCATGGCAAGCGCGAACGACAGCCAGGTGATCAGGATCCCCGCGAAGTAGAAATCTTCTTGCGCGCCTCCGAGGAGGCGGCCGGCCGCGCCCATGAGCTGCGGGTAGACCGGGAAGAACGCGAGGTTGCTGCGTCCGCCCTCGACGAACTCGTATCCCTTCGACGCGATGCCGTGATACCAGCCAGAGTCCCAACGTGCGAAGCGATCCCAGAACGGATTGGGCCGCTCCATGACCGTGAAGCCCTGGTCCTGAAAATCAGGAATGGTGACATTGGCGATGAAGCCGACCGTGGCACCGACCATGCGGAAGCACAGTGCCAGGATGATGATGCGCGCTTCGATCGGCAATGCAATCGAGCGACTGGCCGTCGCGACAGGCGTCGACAGAGGCGCCGAAATCGCCCGCACGGGCAAAGTCTCGGCTGGATTCCGCATCATGAGGCGCGGGTGAGAATATGACCCAGATGGGTTAGCTGGTCAATGCCGATGTGAGAGGCGTGCCCCGGCCCGCCCGCTCAGCCGCGCGAAGACGTGGAACGACAGCGGCGATCCGTACGACTCCTTCAGATTGCCTGGAACGACGTATCCAGTGACATCCCCACCGACTCCAATCGCGCCGAATGCGCGCGACGCGATCGTGCGAACGTACCCGATCGTGAGCGCGCCGATCTGTGACTGTCGATGCGTGTGCGTCGTGCCGATCGGATGAAAGCCCGCGTCGAGAATGTCCTTCGCCACGCTTTCCGCGCGCGCGTAGAGCGAGTTGTTGCCTGCGCGTCGCGTCGCCTCGAGAACATACGCTTCGAGATTGCCGAACACTTCCCGGTTCTGGCCGAACGCGGCCGTCCACGCGATCGACCGCACGTCATCACCCTTGAAGTAGCTCGCCGACGCGGTTACGCGCTTTGCGTCATACGGCGACTTGCGCTCCGGTGTCTTCAAGTCGGCGCCGGAGACCTGGAATTGCCACGGACCGTCCGCCCACGACAGTCGCGCGCTGAAGGAATCGAGCGCGGCGGTGTCGAGATCGAGTCGGTCCTCGTCTGGCTCCTGGCCATGAAACGCGCCGACCTCGAGTCCAAAACCATTACGCTCGATGCCGATCGACAACACGCCCGGCGTCACGTGCGTGGCGTCGAGATAGTGATGCGATAGGGGCGACTGCGGATTGTCCGCCGCCGACGCTCGATGCATGAACACCGGCGGACCGATCGGCGCCGGCCCCACCACATACGCACTCACCGTCATCGTCGTCGCGCCGATCGGCTGCGTGTACGTGCCGCCGAGATTCATGACCAGGTCGTGCGGATGCTGGTAGTCAACGAGCGGTGCGCCCTGGAAGGTTTCCCCGGTCTGAAAGACCTGTGGTGAGCCAATGTCGCGGAGTGTCCACGGTTCTGCCGAGAACATTCCGACCACCTGCAGGCCGGATCCGTTGGCGAACGTTCGAGATACCGCGGTCATCAGCCAGTTTTGCGATTCGACTTCGTCGAAGTCGGTAAACTCACGCCGCTGATAGTTGTAGCCAAAGAAGACGCGGCCCTCGACGGACCACTGCCATGCTCCAGCAGGCGCGTCGTGTTGGTGTGCTGCATCCTGCGCAGCTGCGGGCGTGGCCAGCAGGACCGAGATCAAGAAGAACGCGGCGAGTCTCACCGAATGATTATCCGTCCCTGGAAGGCCGGCACGCTCAGCATGGTGTGGTCGTGGTACTCGCACGTGCGCGCCGTGGTGAAGATGCCCGTATCGCCGCGCTGGCCTGGCGACAGAAACCCGGCCTGCACGATCTCGGGGCAGTCTGGATGACTCGGATCAACACCGCCAACGACGTCGTGTGCGCGGATGTCGTTGTTCACGAACGTCACGCGCTGGCCGACCGCAATCGTCAGCTCGAGCGGCGTCATGCCCGAAGCGGTGATCGTGATCGTTGGCTGGGTCGACGATGTCGGCGCAGGCGTCGAGGGTGTGATGCTCGTCGGCGTTGGTGCCGTCGGAGCAGAGGTGGACGGGCTGCCGGAACATCCGGCAGCCGGAATCAGCACGATCAGGAGAGCAACAGGGCGCAGCACGGCATCACAGCGAGGCCGGCGGCGCAACCGGAGTCGAGTGTCCTTATCTTAACCCTGGCGCAGGGTGATGATGGGATCCACCGACGCCGCGCGCCTTGCGGGCAGGAAGCACGCCAGGAGCGCCACCACGCTGAGAAGGACAGGCACTGCCGCGAACGTCAGCGGATCGAGCGTGCCAACCCCATAGACGAGGCCCGACAGCGTGCGGGTCAACACGAAGGCGCCGCTGAGACCCAGCACCAGGCCAACGGCCGTCAGCATCATGCCCTGGCCCAGCACCAGCTTGAGGATGTCGGGCCTGTTGGCGCCGAGCGCGAGCCGGATACCCATCTCCTGTCGTCGCTCAGCAACCAGCAGCGAGACCGTTCCGTAGATGCCGAGCGATGCCAGCGTCAGCGCAATCGCCGCGAATAACGCGAGCAGGAACGTGACGAATCCCGGTTGCGCGAGCGCGGTGGAAGTCACGGCATCCATTGACTGGATGCCCGATACCGGCAGATTGCGATCGATCGCGCGAATCGCTTCCCGCACCTGGCCGCTGAGCGCCAGGGGATTCGAATCGGTCTTGACGACGAGCGTCATTCCGCGCGGCGCGCCGCCGATGTGTCCCGGCAGTTGCGAGTGCGCGATGTACATCTCCGAGCGCGGTTCTTCGACCACCGCGTTGTGGCGCACGGTTCCGACGATGCCGACGATGGTGAGCCAGGGTTTGTCGTCGGTGCCCATCATGAACTGCCTGCCGATGGCGTCTTCGTTCGGCCAATAACGCGCCGCCATGGTGTCGTTGATGACGGCGACCGGCATGGTGTCTTCGCGATCACCGGTGTTGATGAAGCGGCCGCGCACCAGCTTCAGGCCCATCGCTTCGAAGTATCCGGGCGTGACGGCCTGGTAGTCCCCATTGGGATTCTCTTCAGGAACGAACGGACGTCCCTCGATCCTGATCGACCAGTCGCCGATGGTCCGCGCCAGCGGCAAGACGCGCACGGATCCAACCGCGCGCACGCCGGGAATCTGCGCGACCTGTTCGACCGCCTGGCGATGGAAACGCACCACATCCGCCGGGCGCGGGTAGTCCGTCGTCGGCACTTGCAGCTGCGCGGTGAGCACGTGGTGCGGATTGAAGCCGAGATCGATGCGGTTCAGTTCGATCAAGCTGCGGATCAGCAATCCGGCTGCGAGTGCCAGGACGACAGACGATGCGAGTTGCAGGACGACGAGGCCCTGCCGTGCCAGTTGACGCGAACGTCCGGCCGTGCCGGTGCGTCCGCCGTCCTTCAGCACACTGCTGACATCGGGTCTCGCAAGCTGCATGGCGGGCAGCAGGCCGAACAGTACGCCCGTCACGATCGCCAGTAGCGCCGTGAACAACAACACCGCGCCGTCGAGCGACATCTCATCGAGTCGAGGGAGGTTGGCCGGCCGCAGTGTCGGCACCACCTGCAATCCTGCCCATGCCACCGCGAGACCGGCCGTGGCGCCGGCGACGGACAACAGCACGCTTTCGGTCAGCAGCTGCGCCACGATCTGTCGTTGGCCCGCACCGAGCGCAGCGCGCACCGCGACTTCTCTGCGCCGCCGGTCCGCGCGTGCCAATTGCAGGTTCGCGACATTCGCGCACGCAATCAGCAGGACAAACGCCACCGATCCAAACAGGATCAGCAATGAGGTTCGCACTTCGCCGGTGATGAATTCGTGGGCCGGGATCACGCGGCGCGCCAGTCCGCCCAGGCTGCCGTCTGGTTGAGCGCGCACGAACCCTGCTTTGACCCAATTCGACGCAACCAGGGGCAACTCGCTGGATGCGGCGGCGGCGGACACGCCGTCCTTCAACCGCGCCAGGCCCATGTAGGACCGGTTGCCCCAGGCGCCGAGGTTCGACGGATTCACAACTTCCGGAACCCAGGCTTCGGTTGGCCGCAGAGATGAGTAGTCGATCGGCAGCCGGAACGATTCCGGCATCACGCCGATGACCGTTCGCGTGCGGCCGTTGACCTGCACGCTGCGGCCAACGACGTCCGCAGCGCCGCCGAAGCGCCGCTGCCATAACGCATGGCTGATGACGATCACGTCGCTCGTGCCGCTGGCCGTGTCCGCGGGAGTGAAGACGCGTCCGAGCATCGCGGGCGTGCGCGTGACGTCAAACAGATTGGGTGTGGCCGACCCCGCGCGGATCGACTCGGGCTCCAGTCCGCCCGTGAAACTCGCGTCGGTTTCCTGATAGCCGGCGATATCAACGAAGCTCTGCGTCTCGCGCGGATACGTGTAGACCTCGCGCAACGAGAGGTGAGTCGTCTCGCCTCGATCTGGTCCCCAGATCACCGTCAGTTGCCCGGCGTCGCCGTACGGCAGCGGACTGAGGAGCGCCGCCTTCACCAGGCTGAACACCGCGGTGTTGGCGCCGATGCCAAGCGCGAGAGTGAGAACGGTGATCGCGGCAAAGCCGCGGTCCCGAAGCAAGTTTCTGACAGCGTGGCGAAGGTTCTGTTGCAGGCGGTCCATGACCGCGTTTGATGGCCACTGGCGGTGGATGGTTGGAAGCCGTATGACAAACGTCATATCGAGCACCTGACCTTCGGCACTTCAGGTACCCCTGGCACTTCCGGCACTCTTGCGCCATGAGTGCAATCGAGGTTCGGGAGCTCAAGAAGTCCTACGGCGATGTGCAGGCGCTACGCGGCATCAACGTGTCGATCGCCGCCACCGGCCAGATCATTGGCTTGCTCGGCCCCAACGGCGCCGGCAAGACGACGTTGGTCGAGATTCTCGAAGGGCTGCGACCGGCGACGTCCGGCACGGTGTCGGTGCTCGGCATCGACCCCGCCCGCGCCCCTGGCGCCCTCCGGGCCCGCATCGGCGTGCAGTTGCAGTCGACCGCCTTCATGCAGGACCTCACGGTCGTAGAAACGCTGAAGCTCTACGCGTCGCTTTATCCCCCTACGCCAAGGCTACGGGGGACAAGCCCGCAGTGGCAGGCTGCGGAAGTGCTCGGCAAGGTTGATCTCACCGACAAGGCCAAGGCGATGGTGCGCGGACTGTCCGGTGGACAGCGGCAGCGCCTCGCTTTGGCCATGGCGATGCTGCACGATCCGGATCTCTACATTCTCGACGAACCGACCTCCGGCCTGGATCCGATCGCGCGCCGGCAGATTCACGACATCCTGGCGGTGCTGAAGCGAGACGGCAAGACCATCCTGATCTCGTCGCACTACCTCGATGAGATCGAAGCGCTTGCCGATCGCGTCCTGATTCTGGCCGCCGGCCAGATCGTCGCCGATGGCACGCCGCTCGAACTGCTCTCCCGTGCTGCCGGCGCGTCAACGCTGTGGCTCGACGTCACCCCTTCGCCCGATGGGCTGCGGGGTGCAGGCAGCAGCATCGATCCCGTGGCGTTGGTGCCTAACGCGACCTACGAAGGCTTGGATGGCTCGATGTTCCGCTACCGGACGCCGGATCCCACTGCGGCGATCGTCGGCCTTGCCGATTCGCTGCGCACCTCGGGCGCAAGTCTCGCCGACTTGCGCTTGAAGCGTCCCTCGCTCGAAGACGTCTATCTCCAACTGGTCGGAGTCCAATCATGATTCGCTCCACGCTCGCCCTGATTCGCGCGCAGCTCACCGAGATTCGCCGCTCGAAGACGGCGTTGTTCTGGATGACGGCATTCCCGCTGGGATTCCTGCTGCTGTTCGGCTTCGTGATGGCCCGCGGCGACGCGCGCGTCATGGCCGTGATGATGCCTGGCTTGCTGACGACGACCTTGATGTCTGGGGCGTTGTTTGGCGTGGCGCTGCCCCTCGTGCAGCAGCGTGAGATCGGACTGCTGCGCCGCTTGCGCGTCACGCCCGCACCGGCTGTGGCGGTGGCGCTCGCGCATGGCGTGGCGGCGATGCTGACCGGCGCCATCTCGCTGGTGGTGCTAATCGCCCTCGGCCGGCTGTTGTTCGGCATGCAGGTCGCTGGATCGTGGCCGGCGCTGTTCGGCGTCTACTTCTGCGGTGCGTGCGCCCTGGTGCCGATGGGCCTCCTGGTCGGCAGCACGGCGCGAGACATTCGCACTGCTCCGGCGATCGCGAATCTGCTGTTCTTCCCGATGATGTTCCTCTCGGGGTCGGCGATGCCGTTTGCGATCCTGCCTGACGGCGTCAAGCGCTTCGCGCGAATGTTGCCGACGACGTACCTGAACGAAGCCTACTCGGGAGTGATCGTTCGCGGCGACGGCCTCACGGCCCTGGCTGGTTCACTCGCAGTGTTGATCGTGATTGGCATCGTTGGTGTGATCCTCACTTCGATGCTGTTTCGATGGGAGGGCACCGAGCCGATTCCGCGCCAGTCGCTCGCGCTCGTCGTGGCGCTCTTCACGGTGACGCTTGGGGTGTCGGCCTTTGCCGCACCGGCGTTCAAGATGAGCGAGATGCCGGGCGCGCGCCGGGTCGAGGCCGGTGAGGCGCAAGGCCAGGTGCTCGTTCTCAAGGGAGCCACCGTCCTTGATGGCCTGGGCGGTCGTATCGTCAATGCCCGCGTCGTGATCCGTAATCATCGCATCTCCGAGATCGCTCTTGATGACGATCGCGTCGCGATGCCGGAAGGCGCGCGCGTCGAGGATCTGCGCGGCCGTTACCTGATCCCCGGCTTGTTTGACTCGCACGTGCACTGGGGTGGATCGGGCGGAATTGGCGCCGCGCCGATCGAGATGACGACCGATCGCATGGCCCACGATCTCACTGCGGCGCTGGCAGCGGGTGTGACGTCGGTGGTGTCGCTCACCGATGACCTCAAGGAGATGCGCGCGCTGTCGAATGAAGTCGCGTCTGGAAAGCTGAAGTCACCGCGCACGCTCTACTCGGGCCCGTCACTGACGGCGAAGGGCGGACATCCCACCGAGATGTTCGCCTTCCTCCCGGGCCTCGCGGACCTGCTGACCCGCCAGATCGAGACGCCGGAAGCCGCGCGCGTCGCGATCGCCGAGCTCGATCGCGAGCGCGTCGACATCGTCAAGCTGGTGCTCGAGCCTGGATTTGAGGGTAGCGCGCTGCCGCGCATGAGGGAGGACGTGTTCCGCGCGGCCATGGCTGAGGCGAAGGCGCGCAAGATGCGCACCACGGTGCATGTGGGCACGGACGCGGATGCGCGGCTGGCGATCGATGCCGGCGCCAATGGTCTGGAACACACCGCTCGTGGACTGAGCGACGAGACGATTGCGCTGATGGCCGCACGGAAAGTGACCTTCACGCCGACGCTGGTTGTGCTCGACTGGGCCTGGAAGCGCAGCGTGGTCAATGGCGGTGATCAAATGGCGAGGCGGCTCGCGGTGCCCCAGATCCTGCAGTCGTTGCTCGATCCGAAGTCCCCGATCGCGCCTATGCTTGGCGACAGCGAGATGTCGAAGATGATGGCCGGGGCGTTCGCCGGCTCGATGCAGCAGGCCGCGCGGGCGATCCGCGCCGGCGTGCCGGTGATCGCCGGTTCCGACGCCGGTAACCCCATCACCTTCCACGGCGTGTCACTGATCCGCGAATTGGAGCTGCTCGCGCAGGCGGGCATGCCCCTGACCGACGTATTGAAGGCTGCGACCTCGCGCGCCGCCGATCGCATGGGACAGTCGTCGCTTGGCAGGATCGCCGCCGGCGCCATCGCGGATGTCGTGGTGCTCGACGCCGACCCGACAGAGGCCGTGGACGCGTACCGCAAGATCTCGTCCGTTTACCTCGGTGGGCGCAAACTGGATCAGGCCACACTCAGTGCTCCGGCTGAGCGAAAATGGACGCGGCAATGACGACATACGCCCAGAAGTTTCGGCAGCTTGGATGGGAGACCTACGCGTGGCTGATCTACGCGCTGCCGTTCCTCTACATTGCGATCGCGGCGCCGTTCGATCCGTTGCCGAAGACCGTGCAGATCGTGTCGTTCATCATCTTTCTGCCGCTCTACTTCGCAAGCTATGTCGTGCGCACGCCGAACATCCTGTGGATCGTCGCGGCGCTCGACCTGATCGCGATCGTCAACAGCCAGTGGAATCCCTCCGCGGCGTCCTTCTTCATCTACGGCTCGGCGGCGATCGCCATCGGCTTCTCCACGCGAGCGGCAATGCAGGTCCTCGCCGGGCAGGTCCTGTTCTGCACCGCGGCGTCGTATGCGATGGGCGCCGAGTGGTGGTTCTACATGATGACGACCGTCATCTCGACCTTGATCGGGTCGCTGACCATCCAGGCGAGGGCGAAGGAAGCCGGTGACGCCAAGCTGCGCATGGCGCAGGAGGAGGTCGAGCGGCTGGCGAAACTGACCGAGCGAGAGCGAATTGCCCGCGACCTGCACGACCTGCTGGGGCACACGCTCTCCGTCGTGGTGTTGAAGAGCGAGCTGGCGCAGAAGCTGATGTCTCGCGATCCCGCGCGGGCGATGCAGGAAATCGCGGAAGTCGAGCGCATTGCGCGCCAGGGCCTGGCCGACGTTCGTGAGGCGATCACGGGTTATCGATCCTCCGGCCTCGCCGCCGAGATCGAGCACGTGCGCGACACGCTGAATGCCGCCGGGATCGATACCACCATTGAAGCGCGTCCGGTCAAGCTCGCGCCCGCGCAGGAGACGGCGCTGTCGCTCGCGCTGCGCGAGGCGGCGACCAACGTGATCCGCCATGCCGCGGCGACCAGGTGCCACATCAAGTTCTACGCGCAGGATGGATCGGCGCTGATGGAAGTGCAGGACGATGGGAAGGGTGGGGAAGCGCCGTTTGGTAATGGCCTCACTGGGATGCGCGAGCGGATTCAGTCGCTGGGTGGAGCACTGCAGCGCGACTCGGCACACGGGACACGCTTGTCCATTCGGTTGCCGCTGAATGCCGAGAGCCGGTAGCGAATGGCCATCAAGGCGCTGGCGCTCACGGCCGCCAGCGACCCTGATGTTGTGCTGACCGACATCGAGATGCCGAACATGACCGGCCTCGAACTGGCCGCGGAGCTGCATCGCACGCGCAAGAGCCAGCGGCCGCGCGTCATCATCCTCACAACCTTTGCCCGTCCCGGATACCTGCGGCGAGCGCTCGACGCGGGCGCGTCCGGCTACCTGCTGAAGGATGCGCCTGCCGAGAAGCTCGCCGATGCGATTCGCGGCGTTCACAAGGGCCTTCGCGTCGTCGATCCGCAGCTCGCCCAGGATGCGTGGGGCGACGCCGATCCGCTGAGCGACCGCGAGCGCCAGGTGTTGCGGGCGGCGGAAGAGGGCCTGGCCAGCGCCGACATCGCGAAGCGGCTGAATTTGTCCGAGGGAACCGTCAGGAACTACTTGTCGGAGTCCATCGCGAAACTCGGTGTGACGAACCGCATCGAAGCCGCCCGCCTGGCCCGCCAGCGCGGCTGGCTCTGATCGCGCGAGCCCGCTAGCCCGCTGGCCTGCTGGCCCGCTAGCCCGCTGGCCCGCTAGCCCGCTGGCCCGCTAGCCCGCTGGCCCGCTGGCCTGCTGGCCCGCGGGCCTGTAATAAGCTATCCGGGCTTGAAAGTTCTCTTCTCCCTGGCCGTCGCGGCTGCGCTCCTTTCCCAGCAGCCGACCGCGCTGCAATCCCTGCTCGCGCGCACCTCCACCGAATTCCCGGGCAAGGCCGGGATCTGGGTGAAGCACCTCGCCACCGGCGAGACCGCAGGCGTGCGCGACAGCGAAGTCTTCAACAGCGCCAGCGTGATCAAGATCCCGGTCCTGGTGCTCGCGTTCCAGATGGCGGACAAGGGCGCGATCAATCTCGACGAGCGGATCACCCTCCGCAAGGAAGACATTCGCGGCGGCTCGGGCATCTTCCGCTACCACGATGCCGGCTTGCAGCCCACGTTCAGAGACGTGCTGCTGCAGATGGTCATCACCAGCGACAATACTGCGACCGACCTCGCCATTGCCAAGGTCGGCGGGGTGACCCGCGTGAACGCGTGGCTCAAGGAGTCGGGTTACGCGAGCGAGCGCCTGACACAGACCACCGGCGAACTCTTCGCGAAATACCGCCTGCTCGCTCCTGCCAACCTGACCCAACCCACACCGGCCGACCTGGCCCGGATCGAGGCGGAGAGCCAGGCGAAGACCAACGGCGATCGGGCGTACTGGCTCGGCGAGATCACGCCACGCGGCATGGGCCTGATGCTCGAAGCGATCGAGACGTGCACCGTCGCCGCAAAGGCGGCGTGCGCTGACATGCTTCGCATGATGCGCGCGCAGCAAGCCGGCGCGCGGCGCCTCAATCACTTCATCTCCGTCCCGGTCGCACACAAGACCGGCGACTTCCCACCGGTCCTCGCCAACGACGTCGGCATCATCTACGCGCGTTCGGGACCGATCGTCGTGTCGTTCCTCGGCAATGCGATCACCGGCAACTACGGTGAAGCCGAAGATCGCATTGGCCGCTTTGCGCAGCAGCTGTTGGAGTATTTCGATAAATGAGACGAACTGCATTTTGTGTTCTCGGCCTTCTGTGCCTGCTGTGGCCAGGGGAGGCATTGGCGCAGGAACCCGCGCTGTGGCCCGGAGCGAAGTACGACCCCGCGATCCCGACGATCAAGTCGGTGCTCGGCCACGATCACGGCGAAGTGATCACGCCGCCCGACGGCGTCGAGCGTTATCTCCGCGCGCTGCAGCAGGCCGCACCGACCAGGAGCAAGCTGATCGAATACGCTCGCACCTGGGAGGGCCGCCCGCTGTGGCTGTTCGTCATCGGCAGCCCCGATCGCATCGCCAAGCTCGATCAGGTGAAGTCCGATCTCCAGCGCTTCGGCGATCCCCGTCGTCATCAAGCCGGTGACGCCGATCGCCTGATGAAGACGCTGCCCGTGGTGGTGTGGTTGATTCACGGCGTCCACGGCAATGAGATCTCATCGGCAGATGCGTCGCTGCTGGAGGCCTACCACCTGCTGGCTTCGCAGGGCGATCCCGGCGTCGATGCGGTGCTCAGGGACGCGCTGGTGTTGATCGATCCGATGCAGAACCCGGACGGCCGCGCGCGTTTCGTCTCCAGTAATCTTCAGGGCCGCGCCGCGAGTGCAGATCCGGCACCGTACTCGGCGGAGCATGATGAGCCGTGGCCCGGCGGCCGCAGCAATCACTATCTGTTCGACATGAATCGCGACTGGTTTGCGCAGTCGCAGCCGGAGACGCGCGGCCGCATCAAGATCGGGCTCGAGTATCTGCCGCAGATCACCGTCGACCTGCACGAGCAGGGGGGCGACAACGCCTACTATTTCGCGCCGCCGGCTGAAGCGATCAACCCCCACGTCACCAAGAGCCAGATTGCCGCGTGGGACCTGCTCGGCAAGGCCAACGCGGCGCGCTTTGATGAGCGTGGCTGGCCGTACTACGTGCGCGAGGTCTACGACGCGTTCTATCCCGGCTACGGCGATTCGTGGCCGACTTTCCAGGGATCGATCGGCATGACCTACGAGCAGGCGTCGGCCCGCGGCCTGTCGTTTGCCCGCAGCGACGGCGACACCCTCACCTATCGCGACGGCGTGATGCACCATTTCAACGCGGCGATCGTCACGGCGATCACGGCCGCCCGCAATCGCGAAAAGTTTCTCGGCGATTACCTGGAATACCGGCGCAGCGCCATCGCCGAAGGCGAGAAGGGTGCGGTTCGTGAATACGTGATCGTGCCCGGCCAGGATGCATCGCGCGCGGAACTGCTCGCGCGCAATCTTGCGACGCAGGGCATTGACGTTCGTCGCGCCGAGGAATCGATCAAGTTGGCGACGCGGACGATCCCGGCCGGCGCCTTCATCGTGTCGAACGCGCAGCCGACCGCCCGAATGATCCGCAACCTGCTCGATCCCAAGACGGAGCAGTCGGCGGAGTTCATCAAGAAGCAGGAAGAGCGGCGCAAGATGCGGCTCAACGACCAGATCTACGACATCACGGCGTGGAACCTGCCGATGGTTTACGACGTGGAGCTGGTGACCAGCCCCGCCGCGATCACGGTCAAGTCAACGCCGGTGCCGTCGCAGTACGACGCGCCGTTCACCGCGCGGCCGCTGACGGCTGCCAAGGTCGGCTATCTCGTGCCGTGGGGCTCGGCGGCGATCGCGCTGTCGGCTGATGCCATGAAGCAGGGCATTCGTATCCGTCACGTCGGTGGTGCGTTCACGATGAATGGCCGCCGCTATCCGATCGGGACCGCGCTGATCCGGAATGCCGAGAATCCGGCAGATCTCAATGCGAAGCTCACAGCACTGATCGTGAAGCACGGCGCCGAGGTGGTGCCGATCGACTCCACGTGGGTGGAAGAGGGCACGTCGCTCGGCAGCAATGATGTGGCGGCGTTGAAGGCACCGAAGGTGTTGATGGTCTGGGACACCCCGACCAATTCGCTGTCGGCGGGCTGGATGCGCTTTGCGCTCGAGCGCCGCTTCGGCGTCGGCGTCACCGCCGTCCGCACGGCATCGCTCGGCCGCGCCAACTTCAACGACTACGACGTCATCGTCATGCCCTCCGGCAACTACGCCGGCCAGATCAACGACGGCGTGCTGAACCGCATCAAGGATTGGCTGCGGGCCGGCGGCACCATGGTGACGGTCGCGGAGGCATCGCGTTGGGCGACCGGATCGAACGTCGGGCTCCTCGATACGACCGGTCTGCTGAAGGACGGCAGGCCGGACGTGCCGCCGCCGAGCGGCGGCGGTGGTGGCGGTAACAACAATGCGCCGAAGCCCGGTGAGTTTGATTACGACAAGGCGATTCAGCCCGATCGTGAGCGCCCGGCCTCGCAGCCTGGTGCGATCCTTAACGTGACGCTCGATACGAACCACTGGCTCACCGCCGGCAACGACGGCCAGACGCAGGTGATGATCGAAGGCAATCGCGTGTTCGCGCCGCTCAAGCTCAACAGCGGCCGCAACGTCGGCGTTTACGCGACGAAAGACAAACTGATTGCATCAGGCCTGATTTGGCCCGACGCGCAGGACATCCTGGTGCAGAAGGCGTTCCTGATGCACCAGCCCTTCGGGCAGGGACACGTCATTGCGTTTGCCGAAGAGCCGAACTATCGTGCGTTCACCGAGGGGACGATGTTGCTCTTCATGAACGCGGTTCTGCTGGGGCCCGGATATTAGCTGCTTGCCTTACGGGGCCACAGAGGCACGGAGTCACGGATCAACGTTTGGAAAAATGCGTATGACCATCAATCCGATCAAGAAGACTTTTGCATTTGCCGTTTTGGCTCTGTGTCTTTGTGCCTCCGTGGCCCCGGAAGGCAGGCAGTCTCAAACGGCCCCGTACTTCCCGCCGAAGGGCGAGTGGGCGAAGAAGTCGCCGGCCGAGCTCGGGATGGATCCGGCGAAGCTGAAGGAAGCGATCGACTTTGCGCTGACGCGTGAGTCGCGGCGCGAGATGGACTTCTCGGATCAGGAGCGCATCTTCGGTACGCTGCTCGGATCGGTCCCGAACATCCGCGCCAAGACCAACGGCGTGATCATCTACAAAGGCTACGTCGTCGCCGAGTTCGGCGACCCGACGTGGGTCGATCCGACCTACTCGGTGGCGAAGAGCATGCTGGCGACCGTGACCGGTGTTGCGGTTCGGGATGGACTGATCAAGGACCTGAACGCGACCGTCGGCACGACCATCAAGGATGGCGGCTACGATTCGCCGCGCAACCAGCAGGTCACCTGGAAGCACCACTTGCAGCAGACCAGCGAGTGGGAAGGCAACATGTTCGGCAAGCAGGACAACTTCATCGGCAAGGAGGCGTTCGGCGAAGGCGAGATGAAGCCGCGCGAGCAGATGAAGCCGGGCACGTTCTACGAATACAACGACGTGCGCATCAATCGTTTTTCGCTGTCACTGCTGCGGACCTTCAACAAGCCGGTGCCTGACGTGTTCCGTGAGCAGGTGATGGATCCGATCGGCGCGTCGAACACCTGGCGCTGGATTCCCTATCACAACAGCTTCGTCGACCTGAACGGCAAGAAGGTCGCGTCGGTGAGCGGCGGCACGCGCTGGGGCGGCGGCATGTGGATCAACGCCATGGACATGGCGCGCTTTGGCTACCTCTGGCTGCGCAACGGCAAGTGGGGCGACAAGCAGATCATTCCCGCGTCCTTCGTGAAGGAAGCGTTGACGCAAGGCGGTGTCGCCAATTCACCGGGCAACGGTTACGGATATCTGTGGTGGCTGAACACCACCGGCAAGGCGCTGGCGGGCATGCCAACGACGTCGTATTCGGCGAATGGCGCCGGCAGCAACACCATCACGATCGATCCGGAGCACGACCTGGTGATCGTGTGGCGGTGGCACCAGGGCAGCGCCGGCGAGCTTGGCCGCCGCGTGATCGCCGCGATCAAGCCTGGGACGATGTAGGTAAGCGTCCCCGGCTTTCCCCGCCATTCACAATCCGTTATGATTCGCCGGCATTGGCCGAACAGCTTCCCAACGTCACAGAGCTCCTTCGGAAGTCGGGGGCCGGCGACAAGGATGCCGAGTCCGATCTCGTGGTGGCTGTCTACCCGGAATTGCGAGACATCGCGCGACGGTTGATGCGGCGCGAAGCCGGCAACCACACGCTGCAAACCACGGCGGTCATCCACGAAGCCTACATACGACTGGCGCAATCGACACACAGCGGGTTCAACGATCGAACCCACTTCTTCGCCGTGGCGGCCACAGTGATGCGCCGGATACTGGTCGACCACGCACGCGCCAAGATGGCGCAGAAACGCGGACGGCCCCTCGCGTTGCAGGGCGACTTTCTCGGCCCGGCGGTCGATTTACAGGATCCCGAAGGCATCATTGCCATCGACGACGCACTGCAGCGCCTGGCCGCGATGGACCAGAGGCAGGCCCGCATAGTGGAGCTCAGGTTTTTCGCGGGAATGTCCGTGGAAGAGACCGCGACGGCGCTGCAGATCTCCGCGCGAACGGTGAAGCGCGAATGGCAGCTCGCCAAGGCCTGGCTATTCGGCCAGCTTCAACACTAGCTGCGTCCGGACTCCCATGACCGACGCGTCGTCGCCCTGGACCGAGATCAAACGGTTGTTCTTTGCGGCCCAGGACATGGAGCCCGCGCTGCGTCAGCAGTTTCTCAAAGAGCAGAACGCTACCAAGGCGGTGGTCGAGGAAGTTCTGCGCCTTCTCGACCTGAGCGACAGATCGGAGTCGTTTCTTGAAGAACCGGTTGCGTTGACCCAGGCAGCCGACACCACGACACTGGCCCCCGGCGACCTAATCGCCAATCGCTATGAGATCACGGCGCTGATCGGTCGTGGCGGCATGGGTGACGTCTACGAGGCACGCGACCGCATCATGAACGAAGTCGTGGCACTGAAGTTGATACGCCACGGCAGCGAGCCCCTGCAGACCCTTGCGGAGCGGTGGCGTCGCGAAGCGCTGTTGGCCCGGCGGGTGACCCATCGCGGGGTCTGCCGGGTTCACGACGTTGCGATGCACGTCAAGGACGGCGTCGAGTTGTTGCTGCTCACCATGGAGCGCCTCCAGGGTGAGTCACTGAGCGCACGACTTCGCCGAGGCCCGCCGTCCGCCGGCGAGATCATCGACATCGCCCGCCAGTTGGCGGCGGCGCTCGACGCCGCGCACGGTCTCGGCGTGCTGCACCGCGACATCAAACCCGAGAACATCATCCTCGAGCCTGCCGGCGATGGCGCCATTCGCACGGTGATCATGGATTTCGGCCTGGCGCGAGTAGTGACTCCCCAGGCTCAGGGCCTCACCAGGTCCGGCTGGATTAGCGGGACACCGGGATACGTCGCGCCAGAACTGCTGCGCGGGTCTCCTCCCAGCCCGCAGTCGGACTATTACGCCCTTGCCATGGTGATGCGCCACGTGTGCGAGGGCTCTCAGGCTCTGACCTCCGGACGGCTGCGGCGGGTGTTCGAACAGGCATTGAGCGTCGAACCATCGCATCGATACCCGACCGCGACCGCCTTCGCGGCGGCCTTGGAGGCGGCCTTTCGCCGCAGGTCTTCCCGCCGTCTGTGGTGGCGGGTCGCGGCGGCAGGCATTGCCGTGTCGATGGCCCTCATTGCGCTCGGCTTCCGCTACTACATATGGGAACGGCCGCGGCTCGACGGGGCCTCACGCATATTGCTGACCAACATTGTCAACGGTTCAGGAGATAGTGCCTTGGACGGAGCAGCCGAGTTGCTGCGCAGCCAACTGGCTCAATCTCCGTACTTCGAGCTGGTCGAACCAGACGCGATCCGAGGGGCGCTTCAGCAGATGAGCAAGCGTGAGGACGAGATCAGCCTGCCAGGAGTAGCGCGAGAGATCGCGCTGCGGGAGGGCGCGCCGCTCGTCGTCTACGCCAATGTGAGCCGGCTCGCAGACGAATATACGCTCGACGTCAGGCTCGAGCTGGTGGCGCAACGCCCGACCGTCACCCGCCGCACCTGGGGCAAGGAGTTTTCGTCGCCTTCAAGGAGCGGTGTGTTCGAATCGTTCCGCGATGCCGCGCTCTGGATTCGAGACATGGTTGGTGAGACCGCTGAGTCCATCGAACTCCAGGATCGGCCGCCTGCTGACACCACCACGTCCTCCTGGGAAGCGCTGCGGCTCTATAGCCAGGCGAATGCCCTGAGCGCCAAGGGCAAGACGACGGACGCCATTCTGTTGCTCGAGGACGCGATTCGCCTCGATCCAGAGTTTGCAATGGCGCAGATGCGCCTCGGTGACCTGTCGGTCGCACTGAAGAGAGATCGAGAGGGTTATCTGGCGTGGCAGCGCGCCATCGGACTTCTGGAGCGACGCCAGCTGACGACCCGCGAGACCCTCAAGATCAGGGGCCTGTATCTCGACGACTCCGGCGCATTACTCGAAGCGGAGAAGACGTACCGATCCTACGTCCTCCATTATCCGAACGATTTTGATGCGGCATTTCTACTCGGCGGCGTGCTGGTCGAATTGAACCGCGGCGCCGAAGCCCTACAGTGGCTCGAACGGGCGCACCGATTGAGGCCGGGCTCGTTGGCCGCCATGAGTCATCTGGTGCGCGCCTATCTGGACGCCAGGCGCCCCGCCGACGCGGCCCGGATGATCGAGGCGCTCGAGCGCAGTGGCGCGGCGTATTGGCCGCAGTGGTTTCGGGCGCTGTCGACCTTTGTCACTGGAGACATTGAGGCTGCCCTCGATCAGCTCGAACCGCTGCGCGTGGCGACCGACCCTGAATGGAGGAGCCGCGTTTCGACACTGCGCGCCGCATGGCTATCCGAATTGGGCCGCGAACAAGAGGCGCTGACGGAACTGCGCTCGGGAATCGCGTTCGACGAATCCAAGGGTCTTCAGGATCGGCTGGCTGATAAGTGGTTGCACGCCGCCGAGCTCGAATGGCGCCTGGGAACCCGCGGATTTGCGGCGACTGCGCACCGCGCGCTAGATGTGGCGCCCAACGTACGGCGGCTGGTGGCGGTCTCTGAAATCCTGCTGCGCGCCAATGACCTGTCAGGCGCCCGCCGGCTGCTCAAGTGGCTGGATCAGTTTCCGCCGATGCCACGAACCGAGGCGGCGCGAGCCAGGATCCTCGGTCACATGCGGCTTGCCGAAGGAGACGCGGCGGGTGCGGTCGAGCACTTTGAATCTGGATTTGCCCTGGCGCGCCGGCGCGAAAGCCGCCTGCCGTTGGTCCGCGCGCTGGTCGCGGCCGGCGAATTTCCACGAGCCGAATCGATCCTGCGATCCATTGTGGATCGCCCCGTCGGCATCTATGCCGGCCCGGAGCCGGCCTTGCCTGGCCTGTGGAGAACGGCTCGCCGCCAGCTGACCGATCTGCTGGCAGCGCGCGATCAGCGGAGTCTCAAACAGTTGCCAACGTCGCGTCGATGACAGAGCAGACACGCAGCATCGCAACCCACGTCGTCAATGCAGGAACAACCTCATGAGGAGAATCTGATGGCTGACACGAAGCACCAGAGAGCAGTTGCCGCCATGCTGCTTTGCGGCAAGAGCACACTACAAAAAGCGTGGATCGCGGACGCGGCTAGCGGCGGCACCACCCGAGAAGGAGTCATTACCGATTTCGGGTTTGGCCCAAATGGCGAAGCCGCCGTGAAGCTGATGCTGAATACGCTTACGGCCGAGACGGCGACTTTCGCCGCCATCTCCGAATTGCTCCTCAATGGTTTCGCGTGGGATGGCGACGAGCCGCATCCACCAGACGAGGTTGCCAAGGCGTTGGTGGCGGAAGCGCGGGCTCTCGACGGCGAGTAGCCGTGCCTGCACTCAGGATGGCCCGGATGATCGGTCGCTTCCGCTCTGATCATAGAAGGGCCATTTTGAAGAGCACTCCTGTCAAGGTTCTGATTGCGTTGTTATCGATGGCCGCGTGCGGTTGTGACCGAACGTACCAGCGGCGATCGATCAGCGCCCGTGCCAGCCAGTCGCCATCGGTTTCGGCGATTGACGACCGCCTGATCGAAGATCCTCGAGGCGCGGAAGCCGTGACAGGCGACACGGGACTCCCTGAAGTCCAGGCGGATCTTGGCGCGCATGTGCCGACTCACGTTCTCCAGTTGAGCCGGCTATGGAGTCCAGGCCAGAGTCTTCAAGTCTGCTTTTTCGGCGGCTCCGACATGGTCCGCCGACGAATTCGCGACGCTGCCGTCGCCTGGCTGCAACATGGGAATCTGCAACTCGATTTCGGTTCGGCCGAAGCGATGCGCAGCTGCGCCGCAGGCGATGGCAGCAACATCAGAATCGGTTTCGGCTACCCGGGCTATTGGTCGGTGGTCGGGAATGCGCCGGTCGATATCGGCGTCCAGACGATGAACTATGGGTGGTTTGATGCGCAGCCGCCGCCTGAGCCACGATTTTCCGCGGTCGTCCTGCATACCTTCGGACATGCGCTCGGCTTCAGGCACGAAGATCAGCGTCCTCGCGGTGCTTGCGAGGACCAGATCAACTGGCCGATGGTCTACGCCGAACTCGCAAAGGCTCCGAACTTCTGGGCGGTGGAGAAGGCGGATGCCAATCTACGCGGCCTTGGCGATGGTGCGGCGTACGGACTATCGGCGGTCGATCGCACCTCGATCATGCAATACAGCCTCGAGCCGTGGATGTTTCGCAACGGAGAGCAGAGCCAATGCTACGTCCGAGAGCAGCTTGGTCTCGCACCGCTCGACATGCAAGGCATGGCGTACGCCTATCCACGCGACGCGGCGTCAGGGCTGGCGCAGCGTCGCCACCGAATCGCGCGTTTGATCGAGAGCTTGCCAGCGGAGGCGACCTCCGCACGCCGTTATCTGCAAAGGATTGACACGGCGCTCGCCGCCAGCCGGATCGTGGCATCGCACCCGCAGTGAAACGCCCCCTGTTCGAGGACCACATGCATCGGATCGCCCCCGTCGTCGTTGCCGTCGTGCTTGCCCTGTTTGGCTCTGCCTGCTTCTGGCCCGCCGTGATGCGCGAGCCTGGCGGGACCGCCGACGCCGCGCGCCTGGCGATCTCCAACCCCGATGAATATGCATGGCGATTGTTCTTCTACCTGAATCATCAGGCTGCGGCGGGCAAGGCCGGTGTCGCGGATCCCTGGAAGCAGTCGTTCACCAAATACGACGATGACGCGGATGTCGTCTGGGAGACCTGGGCGTTGTCGTCCGGCGGCCGCTCAGGACAGAGTGAGGTGTTCAAGAATCCCGCGACCCAGCCCGATCAGTGGGACCGTCTGCAGAGGACGGCTTCAGTCGCCAAGCAGCTCGAGCTGCCGCTCAAATCACTCGTGCTCAGTCTTGATCACAGTCCCGGGAGCGCAGACGTCAAGGGCGGGTTCGACACATTGATAAGTCCAATTCCTCCTGACGGCGCGAAACCGGAGCGGGAGGAATCCAGGATGAACCGTTCGACCTTCGACACCGTTCGCAGCCTGCGACTGTATAGCGTCGAAGGGCTCGAAGCTCTGTATCAGAAGTCGATCGGCTCCGGACGAACGCATCTTGTGACGTTCGACGCCGCGGCCAAGTCTGTCAAAGCGCTTTGGGTACCGATCGTGGCCGGCGCCAAGGACCGGTATCACTGGCGAACCGTCAGGTTTCCCGATGGAAAGGGAGGCGAGAAGGAGGAGATCTGGGGTCTAGTGGCGCTCCACGTCATCACTCGCGACCTGCCGAACTGGTTCTGGGCAGACTTCGCACACAAGGACTTCTTGGAGGGCTGCAAGAGCGCGCGCGGCTGTTTACCACGCGACAGCACGACTCGCGACAGCGACGCGCCATCGGGACGCGCACGGTCAGGAAAGGACGGCGAACGGAACGAGACGGTCGGCTCCAAATGGAGCAACTACCGGCTGCGGGGGACTCAAGTGGACTTCGTGGACTCGGTCGGGCGAGAAACGGTGCTGTCGAACCCGATGCTTGAAGCCAATGAGCCGTCATCGTCCTGCATTACTTGTCACGCGCGCGCCGCAATAGCGCCAAATTCTTTGACGTTAGGGGAGCGGGGGGCGACGATCGCAGGCATCACGGGCTCCGGAACCGGAGCCCATCGTCCCAAGAGCGCTTTTTCGGATGTCGGCCCCCCCGACACGAGCGCCTTCCTGGCCGGCACGGCGACATTGCAGTACCTGCAGACCGATTTCCTGTTTTCGATCCCCTTTCGCGCGTTCTCCGAGAAGAAGTAGCCACGCCACTGCGCGCGGACGGGCGCGTGGACTGACCCGGTTGGCACCTTTTTGTCGGCATCGCCGCTTTAGGGGGTATGAATGGCTACGATCACAGTCAAGCTCCCCTGCCGGCTTCAGACCTCGAAGGAATCACGGCGCTTGCCACGACACATCCCGATCAGCTGCTCGTCACGCACCTGTCGCTCGTTGATGATGTTGTCGGACTCGTCGCACGCCGCAGTCGGCTTTGCAGCCAGGATCGCGACGATTTCAACTCGGTCGTCCGGCTGCGCCTGATCGAGAACGACTACCATGTCCTTCGACGTTTTCGCGGCGAGAGCACGCTGCGCACCTATCTGATGGTGGTCATTGGCCGGCTGTTGCTGGACTATCGAATCGCCCAGTGGGGCAAGTGGCGGCCCTCAGCGGAGGCGAAGCGCCTTGGCCCATTGGCGGTGCGGCTCGAAACCCTCGTCTGCCGTGACCAGATGACCATCGACGCCGCTTGCGAGGTACTCGCGAGATCGAACACGCCGTGCACGCCCTACACGGCGGCCGCCATGCTCAATCGCCTGCCGGTCAGAACGTGCCGCCGTTTCATTGGCGAACACGCATTGGCGGACCTGCCCGCCCCGGCGCCGGGGCCGGACGCGCAGACCGAAGTGGCACCAGTCCGGCGCCGCGCCAGCCAGGCGTTGGTCTCAGCCGTGAGGAGGCTCGATCCTGACGATCGACGTCTACTGCGTCTGCGGTTTTGCGATCGCGTACCGGTCGCGACGATTGCCCGGCAGGATGGTGTGGACCAGAAGCGCCTCTATCGCCGCATCGACCGGCTCGTGGCATCCATTCGCCCGGAGCTTGAAAAGAGGGGCGTTGACGCTGCGTCGCTCGGCTTGCGCGCCGCCAGTTGATGAGGCTGAACGAAGACGTCATCAAGCTGCAGATACCAAGCGTCTATAGGGGGATTCATGTGCGATGAAGTTGCACCACCGGCCGGCTCACTCACGTCGCGAGAGAACCAGATCGCGGTCGCGACCGCGAGGGGATTGACGAACAAGCAGATTGGCGCGGAGTTTGGGATCAGTCCCGAAACGGTGAAGCGTCACCTCGCGTCGATTTACGCGAAGCTGGGGCTACCCGGAAGGGTAGCGCTGGCGATCCACGTGATTCGAGGGAGGCCAGCGGCCTAGGCCGCGCGAGAGTTGACCATGGCAGCGCGCATGGCGTCGACCAGCGTAAAGCCCAGTTTCCGGGCCTTCCGGTAGGTCCGCACGAAGAGCAAGAAACGTCGAATCCTCATCGTTCTTCCACCTCAGCCTCGGCGCGCTTGAGAGGAGCGTATTATACGACAATATGAGACGTAAGGAGACAAATGGTCTCTTAGTGAGCGCAATATTGCGCATCCAGACGCCATCTCCCCTCCTGTAAGCGCCAACCATCATTCGGTGCTACAACGCCCGGCTGATTCCCCGTAACATCACGGTGCAATCGGCATGACAGTCCTGCCCCAAACACCCCTCGACTGGGTGCTGCTCGCGGTCGCGTTGGCCACGGCGATCATCATTGCCGTGGCGATGCAGGACTTTTTCCTGGACGCACGCGCCAATGCGCCACGCTTGCGCGCCCTGCAGGACCTTGGCGTCGCGATCGCCGTGAGCCACTTCGGCGTCATCGCGATGCGCGGAGCGGCCGGCCCAAAGTGGGCGATTGCCGGCATCGCGATGTATGTGATCGCCACGCTGTTGTTCCTGAGTTCGCTTGAGGCCGCGCGGCGGGTGCCGTTGCCGCGCACGCTGGTTGAAGATCAGGCACCGAAGGCGCTGATCACGCGCGGTCCGTTCGCGGTGATCCGCCACCCGTTCTACGTGTCGTACTCCCTGGCGTGGTTGGCGACGCCCGTTGCGACCCACGGTCCGTTCGTCACGCTGATGGCGCTTGTCGCCATCGGCATCTACATTGTTGCTGCGCGCCGCGAGGAACGGCTGCTCGAAGATCGATTCGGCGAAGCTTACCGGACCTACAAGCACGGCACCGGCAGGGTGCTGCCATCCATCGCCGGCCTGCTGGCCACCCGCACGACGAATTGAGCCTGACCTACCCCCACACGCCGTTGCACTGGGCCGCCGCCGCGTCATCGGCCGCCGCGCTCGTCTTCTTTGCCGTGGGACTCACGACGTACTTTGAGCGGGCACCGAGACCGGCGTGGGTGTTGGCAGTCCACTATGCGTCGCTGGTGCTGGCCGTGGCGCAGGCCGCGGGCGTGTTCATGCTCGAGCCACGATCCGATCCGTTCGTCTTCGCGGCGGCGGGGCTGTACCTCGCATCGATCCTGCTGTTCCTGTCGGCCATCGAGGCGGCGAAGCGCACGCGCCTGCAGCGGTCCTTCGTCGATCTGCCGCTGCCTGATCGCCTGATTACCGACGGCCCGTTCCGGTGGGTGCGCCATCCGTTCTGCACCGGATACTTGATGAGCGCGGCCGCAGGGCCGATCGCGATTGCGCATCCGGTGATGCTCGCCGTCGCCGCGCCGCTCATGGCAGTTACCGTCGCGGCCGCAATCCGCGAAGAACGCGTCTGGCTATCGGGTGCGCGGGCCGAGGAGTACCGCGACTACCAGAAGCGAACGGGAATGCTCATCCCTTTCATCGGCCGGCGGTAAACCGAAACCGTGCAAATCGACAGGATTTCCGTGCAAGCTCAGCTGTATAGTGCTGCAGTTCAGTGCAACCGCAGGCCCCCGACACGATCGTTGAATGGCTGCTCGCCGGCTCCGGCGCTGCCACGCTGATCGTTTTCGCCGTCGCACTGCAGAATTTCTTCGTCCAGCCCCCGACGCTGACCAGATTGCAGCGCCTCTTCCAGGACCTCAGCGTCGTGGTCGGCGTGACGCACGGGCTCGCTTTGCTGGTGCTCAATACCGCGGGTACGGCGTGGGCCGGCGTTGGCATCGCGATGTACACGGTGTCGATTGGGCTGTTTCTCTCGGCGATCGAGGCCGCCCGCCGCGTGCCGATGACGCGCACGTTCGTGTATTCCCCGGCGTGCGACGCGATCCTCACGCAGGGACCGTACAAGGTGATCAGGCACCCGATCTACCTGGCGTATTCCCTGGCCTGGCTGGCCGCGCCTATCGCCATGCACAGCCTGCTCCTGGGCGCGACGGCGGTCTTCATGATCGCCTGCTATGTCATCTCGGCGCGCGAAGAAGAGCGGCGCCTGGCCACCGGACCAAAGGCCGCCGAATACCTCGCCTGGACCAAGAAGACCTGGCGAATCATTCCGCTCATCTACTGACACTCCGCGGCTCATCCCAGCAAAATTGGCCCTCTTGTTGACATTCGACAAGAGGGCGGCGATGCTCTTGTCGGATGTCGACAATACGCGCAGCGTTCGCATCGCGGTGATCGACATGGGACAGGCATGGCAAAACTCGATCTTCTTCAAGGCACTCTCGATCTTCTGATCCTGAAGACGCTCGCGCTTGGCCCGCAACACGGCTGGGGCATCTCGCAGCGCATCCTGCAGATCTCGGAGAACGTATTGCGCGTCAATCAGGGTTCCCTTTATCCGGCGCTGCAGCGCCTGGATACCGCGGGCTGGATCGAATCGGAGTGGGGCGCATCGGAGAACAACCGCCAGGCCAAGTTCTACAAGCTGACGAAGAAGGGCGAGCGGCAGCTCCGCGACGAGCAGGAACAGTGGGCGCGCATGACGCTCGCCGTCCAGAAGATCCTCGAAACAGAGGCCTAGGACGCCATGTGGAAACGGCTGCAGGCGCTCGTCAAGCACGGGGAGCTCGATCGCGGGCTCAACGCGGAGATGCGTTTTCACATCGAGATGGAGACGGAGAAGAACATCCGCCTCGGCATGAGCCCCGAGGAGGCTCGCCGGATGGCGTTGAGGAGTTTTGGGCCCATGGAGAAGCACAAGGAAGAGACGCGCGACGCCCGCGGCGTCAGCTGGTTCGAAAACCTCGTCGCCGACTTGCGCTACGGCGCGCGGGCGCTCGTCAAGCATCCCGGTTACGCACTGCTCGCGGTCCTGACGCTTGGTCTCGGCATCGGCGCCAACACCGCGATCTTCAGCGTGATCAATGGCGTGCTGTTGAAGCCGCTGCCGTACGAGCACGGCGACCGCCTCGTCATCCTGCAGCAATCACGTCCCCTCGCAGGGCAGCCGCAGGTCGGCGTCGCCATCGCCGAGTATTTCGACTACCGCGAACGCGGCAAGGACGTCTTCGACGGCGTCGTCGAATACCACCAGATGAATTTCGATCTGATCAACCGCGGCGAGCCGGATCGCGTCAACACCGGCGTCGTGTCCGCCAACTTCTTCGACCTGCTCGGCATCAAGCCGATCCTTGGCCGCACGTTCGTGGCCGAAGACGATGTGCGGGATGCGGAGGCGGTGCTGGTGCTGAGCCATACCTACTGGCGCACCAAGTTCGGCGGCGATCCCAACATCGTTGGCCAGGTGTTCGAGATGAACGACCGGCCGCATCGCGTCATTGGTGTGCTGCCGAACGTGCCGCACTATCCGCAGGAGAACGACGTCTACATGCCGGTGCTGGCATGCCCGTTCCGCGCCAACGGTGAGCGGCAGATTCCGCAGAACCGCCGCGCCTTTGGCGCGCTGAGCGTGTTCGGCCGCTTGAAGGAAGGCGTCGCGCCTGAGCAGGCGGCGACGGCCGTGGGATCCATTTGCCACACGTTCACCCAGGACAACAAGCAGGTCTACCGGCCTGAGACCACGGGCTTCCGCGCGACCACCGTTCCGGTCACCGAAGCGTTGACGAGCGGTGCGCGAGAGTTGCTGCTGATCCTGCTCGGAATCACCGGCCTGATCCTGCTGATCGCGTGCGCGAACGTCGCGAACCTCACCCTGGCGCGGATGCTTGGCCGCGATCGCGAACTGGCGATGCGCGCCGCCCTTGGCGCCGGCCGCGGCCGTCTCATTCGGCAGCTGCTCACCGAGAGCACGCTGCTCGCCACGGTTGGCGGCGTGATCGGCATCGCGTTCGCGTGGTTGACGATCGGCATGTTGACCACGTTCGTTGGCAGGTTCACCTCGCGAACGGGGGAGATCACTCTCGATCCGCTGGTGCTGATCTTCACGCTCGGCATCTCGATCGTCACCGGCCTGCTGTTTGGCACCCTGCCCGCAATAGGCAGTCGAGTTGATCTCGTCTCGTCGCTCAAGCAGGGGGGCGGCAACACCGGCGACTCAGGCCATCGCAAACGCATCCAGGGCGCGCTGATCGTTGCGCAGGTGGCGGTATCGGTGGTGCTGCTCGTGGGCGCGGGCCTCTTGCTGGCGAGCTTCTATCGCCTGCAACGCGTCGAGACGGGCTATCGCACGGATGGTGTGCTGTCGGCGCAGATCTACGGCAACTTCTCGCGGTACCCGAACATCACCACGCAGAAGCAGTTGTACCTGCCGGTGCTCGAGCGCCTGCAGGCCCAACCGGGCGTGAGCTTCGCCGCGATTACCAATGCGGTTCCCCTTGGTGGCGGTGCTCCGGGCACCACGCGATTCAATATCGAAGGCCGCGCGGTCGATGATCCCGAGCGCCGCCCGACCGCGGATGTGCGGATCGCCACACCACAGTACTTCTCGGCGATCGGTGTGCCGGTCATCGCCGGCCGCGTCTTTACCGAGCTCGATAACGAAGAGTCAATGAAGGTCGTGGTCATCAATCGCGCCATGGTGAAGTACTGGGACGGCACCGATCCCATTGGCAGCCGCATCGAACTGCCGGCGCCCGGAGCGCCGGGACAGCCGGCTCGCACCGAGGCCTACACCGTCGTCGGTGTGGTTGGTGATGTCAGGCAGTTCGGTCTCGCACAGGAAACCGTGGCGCAGATCTATGCGCCGTTGCGGCAGACCCCGTTCGGCGTTGCCGGGCAGGTCCTGATCCGCACGACCGGCGAGCCGGCGTCATTCGCCAACGTGCTTCGCAGCACCGTCTACGCCGTCGATCCGAACCAGCCGGTCGAGAACGTCCAGACGCTCGACGACCTGCGCTCTGAGGCGCTCGCGGCGCCGCGACTCACGGCGACGCTGCTGGGCGTGTTCGCCGCGCTGGCCATGCTCGTCACCCTGGCGGGCATTGGCGGCGTGATCGCGACGTCGGTTCAACAACGCACCAAGGAGTTTGGCCTGCGCATGGCGCTGGGCGCGCGTCGTGACGGAGTGTTGATGATGGTGGTGCGGCAAGGCCTGACACTCGTCGTCATGGGCCTGGTTGTGGGTATCGCCGGTGCACTGGTGGCCGGACGGGTGCTGAATTCGTACCTCTACCAGACCGCTCCGCGCGATCCGCTGATCTTCGCGGGTGTTGCCGCAGTGTTCATTCTGTCCGGCATCATCGCGTGCCTGATCCCCGCCCGTCGCGCGACCACGGTGGACCCGTTGATCGCGCTCAGATCGGAGTAGCCAGTCGCCGTATCCAGAGTATTTTTCCGGCTACTGGATTCTGGCTACCGGCTACTTATCAAGCTGCTCGATGGTTGCCGTCGAAGGTTGCCGCGACTTCTGCAGGCCGGCGGCGACCTTCTCAGCCTGCGTCATCACTCGCAAGACGTTGAGACCGAGAATCTTCTTAACATCGCCGTCCGAGTAGCCGCGTTTCAGGAGTTCCGCGGTAAGGTCGGGATACTTCGACACGTCCTCGAGCCCTTCGACCACCTGCGTGATGCCGTCGAAGTCCCCGCCGATGCCGATGTGGTCGATGCCGGCGACCTTGCGGATGTGATCGATGTGGTCGGCCACCTGTGACAGCGTCGCTTTCGGCGGGGTCACGCCCTTGCGCTCCGCTTCGGGGCGAGCGTCGAAGTTGGCGACCTCCTGCGAGATGAATCCAGGCACGAACGTCACCATCACGACGCCGCCGTTCTTCTTGACCATCTCGAGCACGTTGTCGGGCACGTTGCGAGGCACGTTGCAGAGAGCGCGCGCCGAGGAGTGCGAGAAGATCACCGGCGCCTCGGTGACGCGCAGCGCGTCCTCCATCGTGCCCGGCGATACATGGCTGAGGTCCACCAGCATGCCGAGGCGATTCATTTCGCGAACCACCTCTTCGCCGAATCTCGACAGTCCGCCCACCCCGGGCTTATCCGCGGCGGCGTCCGCCCAGCGCAGGTTGACGTTGTGCGTGAGTGTCATGTAGCGCGCACCGAGCGAATAGAACGTGCGCAATGCGCCGAGCGAGTTGTCGATCGAGTGACCGCCTTCCATGCCGATCAGCGAGGCGATCTTGCCTGACTTCATCACCCGTTCGGCATCAGCGGCGCTTCCGGCAAACGCGAAGCTGTCGGGCCATTGCTTCATCATGCGATGGACGACGTCGATCTGTTCGAGGGTGACGCGCACCGCTTCCTGGCCGATCATCGTGCCCGGCGTGTAGACGGACCAGAACTGCCCACCCACACCGCCCTGCTTGAGGCGCGGAATGTCGGTCATCAACTTCGGCACCGGCTTCGAAATGTCCGCCTTGCTGAAGTCTTTGCCGGGATCCAGGTCGCGTAGCGCCCACGGATAGTCGTTGTGGCCGTCGACCACCGGCGCCTGCTTGTGCAGCGCGATTGCACGTGCCTTGAAGTCCTGCGCGCCGAGCGTACTGATCAAAGCCATCACCCCAAGAGCTGCCGTGAGCTGGATTCGCATGCGAAGAGATTATCAGAGCCGCAACAGCGTTTCGCGCAGCAGCTTGGCCTGGATGCGGCTCACCTGCAGCGTCTCGCCGTTGGCCATCAGCACCTGGTAGGTCCCTCCGGGCAGCGGATTAACCTTCGTGATCTGATCGACGGCGGCCAGGGTGCCCCGGCTGAGACGCACGAACTTTCTCGGATCGAGCCTCGCCTCGAGCGCATGTAGCCGGTGCGAGATCACGTACCGCTCGTTGCCGATCGTCGTCAGGTGCAGCAGTTCGCCATCGGCGACGATGGACGAAATCTGCCGCACCGGCAGAATCACGGTCTCGTCCCGCTTTCTGACCGGGATCCGTTCGAGATACTGCGGCTGCGTCGCGGTGTCGAGCGCGGTCGACGCGATGGTGAGGTTGCGCGCGCGTTCAGCGGGTGCCGCGGACGCACGCACGCGGGCCCGTTCGATCGTGCCTGCCAGGCGCTCGCGTTCAACGGGCTTCAGCAGGTAATCGATCGCATTGAGCTCGAACGCTTGAATGGCGAAGTCGTCGTGCGCGGTCACGAACGCGATCGACGGCGTCGCCCCGGCCTTGACCAGCCTCGCCACGTCGAGGCCGCCGGCTTCGGGCATGTGCAGGTCGAGCAGCGCAAGATCGGGCCGCTCGGCTTCGATCAGGTCGATGGCTTCCTTGCCGTTACCCGCCTCGCCGACGACTTCCACGTCGGGAAACGAGCGCAGCAGGTTAATCAGAAACCTGCGTGCCGGCCGCTCGTCGTCAGCGAGTACGACCCGCAGTTTGCGCATCGGATCCGATCTCCGTCAGTTCGTCGACGGGAGGGTGGCCGCCATGACCCTCGCGAAGGACGGGCAGCACGATCGTGGCGACGGTTGCGCCGTTGGACTCGGCCGCAAGGGTCAACGACGCGTCCACCCCATAGTGGCCCGCCAGGCGACGCCGCACGTTCTCAACGCCGACGTGCTCGCCCGCGTAGCGGGGAGACGCGGCATGCAATGGCGCGCCAGAGTTGCGAACCATCAATCGCAGCGACCGGCCCTCGGCGGAGGCGATTACCTCCACGTCGCCGCCGGTCTTGCTCGGCGCGACGCCGTGCTTGATCGCATTCTCGACCAGCGGCTGCAGCACCAGTGTCGGAATACGGTGGGCGCGAAGCGACTGCGGCACGTCGATGCGCACGCGGAGGCGTTCCTCGAAGCGCTCGTGCTCGATCTTCAGGTAGTGCTCGACGAGCTCGAGTTCACGTCCCACGGTCGTGAACTCGCCTTCGGACTTGAGCACGCCGCGCAGCAACGCCGTCAGCTGCATCAGCGTGTTGAGCGCCCGGGGCGGAGCGGTCTCGATCAGGTAGCCGATCGTGGTCAGTGCGTTGAAGAGGAAGTGCGGATTGACCTGCGCGCGAAGCGCCTTCAGTTCCGCTTCGGCCGCGAGCTTCTGCATCTCTTCTTCGCGCAGCTGCACTTCGTAGCGCTCGTGCGTCAGGCGAATCTGGTCGAGGCGCCTGGCCGCCACGCCGAGCACCGACTCGATGAGCGCAGCATCGTCTGACAGCAACTTGCGGCCGCCGGTCAACTCACCGAATCGAATGCGGTATCGAGGCGTGTCGGTCGTTGGCACAACGCCTTCCGATGACCAGGCGCGACGATCGTCCTGCGCATCTTCGATCCACCAGGCGTCTCTTGCGGCCAGTGCCGGCGCAAGTTGCGCGCATGCGGTGTCGAGCACGCCCTCGATGGCATGCTGCGCCTGGAGTGCCTGGCTGATGGTGGCGCGCAACTCGGCGTAGTCGGACCGGCCCAGCAACGACTCGTCCACGAACCGCACGATGCGCCGGTGGAGCCACGGTGAGACGAGTGATGTGGCGACCCAGAGCGCGAGCAGTACGCCGGCGGCGAGCGGCCCGGTCGGCAGCAGCGTTACGACCGTGTAACCGGTGAAGGCAATCGCGACGACCGCGACCAGGGTCAGGGCGCGCTTGAGGAACAGGTCGGCGAGCGCGAAGCGATAGTCCTGGTAGAGGATGGCGAACGCCAGCGGGATGGCGGCGTGGTGGCCCACCAGTTCGATCGCCCAGCCGTCATCCCGCCCGTGAAAGCGTCCCAGGTGCGAAGCCGAGACCGCGAACAGCGCCAGCGCGAGGACCCACAGCACACGCGGCCCGTTCGCTTGCGAACGCGTCAGCACTCCGAGCGCGATGATGATGAAGCTGTAGCAGACCGTCAGCAGCAGGAATGCCAGGTTTGACGGCTCCGGGTTCCCCGTGAACACGGTCCCCAGGTGCAGCAGCGACGCCGCCGCACTGCACCCGTACGCCACCGTCGTCAGGGCGAAGCCGCGTGGCAACTCGCGCGCGACTGAATGGACGACCACGGCGGCGAGCAGGCCGAGGGCGGGAAACGAGATCGCCCACAGCGCGATCGATTCAGTGAGGTACCCGGCGCGGGGCAGGAAGTACGCGGCGAGTTCGCCAAGATTCCAGATCAGTCCGAGGAGGGCTGTCGCGAGCGGCAGGCTCTGCACCGAGCGGCGCAGGACCAGCGACAGCAGCATCGCGTACAGGGCGGTGCCGGTCACGAACCCGACCAGGTTGAGGACTTCCGCCGCGTTCGGCGCGATCATCAGGTTGATCTTACCGGGAACCGGCGGCCGGCAGCGGGGAGCCGTAACAGCGTCTTAACGGTTCCCGGTTCCCGGCTCCCGGCTCCCGGTTCCGGGCTCCCGTCGTAGTGTCCCGAGTACCGGGTGGTGGTCAGAGCCGAAACGTTCTGCAATGCGCTGCGTCTCGGCGAACCATCCATCCGGAGCGCGGAAGAACAGGTAATCAAGGCGGCCCATCATGTGGGTCACGCGACCGTCTTCGGTCTTGATCCCCTTTGACCAGGAGCGGGCAAGGCGATAGGCGTCCTCGCGATCGCCTCGCTTCACGGTATTGAGGTCGCCCCCGAGGACGACGCCGGCGGTCCGCGACGGATCGGTAAAGCGCGGCTGCTCGAGCACAGCCAGGATCGCGCGCATCTGCGGTCCGCGAGGATTCTTGAACAGCCACAAGGACGCCGGTGAGCTCAGCGGTTCGAGGTGCGCGTCGACAAATTCAAGCCTCCGGAGCCCAGTGTCCGTGCTCACGAGGACGCCCGCGCCAAGAGCGACGCGGCGTTGACGCGCCAACGGTAGTTCGAGCGCAAACGGATCGAGCAGCGGCTCGGTGGAGATGATCGCGTTGCCGCGATCCTCGCGCAGCTGCGGGCCGTTGCGCATCGACGGCACGTAGAGGATCGACAGGCCCAGGTTCTCGGCGTGGTCATCGATATCGGCCACTTCAGGGTCGCGCGATCGAATCGCAAACGCGGAGCGATCGCGGGCGTCGAACTCGGGTACGGCGTCACCGCGCCGGTACAGCTCCTGCACCAGCAACACAAAATGTCGGACTGGCTTTCCACCGGTGAGCGCACCGGAGCGCAGCTGGTCGATCAGCGACCTCAGTTCGCCTTCCGCAAGATGCGCGTTCCAGGAGAGCACGACGAGTTCGTCGAGCGTGGGAGTGGGTGCCGCTGAGTCGTCGCGCGATTCGAATACCGGAGTACCGACGGCCCGGCACCACCTCGACATTTCGACGGCATCCGACTCAGCGCTGGCATGCCACTCGATTCCCGACGCGATATCCCTCGCGGAACAGGTAGCAGGCAGCGGGGCCGAAGGGGAAAGCTCCGGCCGCGCCAACGCGAACGATGTGGCTGTGCACGCGCTGACGCTGATTGCCGCGATGACCGGGTAAAGAAAGCGCACATCCTTTAGATGCCTGTCGGCCGCATACGGTCACTAGCTCAACCTATAATCAAATCAATGGCTCGTGCGCACGACGTGGAGAAACTGACCGGACTTGGCAGCCGCTTCGCGGCCTTCGTGGCGGAGCGACATCCATTCGCGCTGGCACACGCGCTGGAGGCGTTTGAATCGTCAGGCTTGCCGGCACTGAAGGGGCGCGACGCGGTGAAGATCGATGCCGCACGAGTGGCGTTTCGTCGCGCGTTCGCAAAGCTCCTGTACGAACGCGTGGCCAGTCCCGACGGCATCGCCGAGCCCACGCCTGGGACGACGGCTTCAAAGCGTCTCGAGCAGGCGCGCGCCGAAGTGGTGGATGCCTGCGACGGATTCCTGCGTCGCGCGGCCATTGAAGCGTCGCTGACGAAGGACGAGCGCAAGGAAATTCTCAAGGGCATGTGCCTGACGCGCAGCGTCGACAATCGCCTCAAGCAGTTCTTCATGGGTGGCGAAGTGCGCTGGGGCGACATGGCGTTCCAGGGCAAAGGTTTCCGGTCGCTGGGCCAGGAAGCCATTTACGCCGGAGCGATTCGCCTCAAGCGCGGTGCCGCGTATCGATCCGCCGAGGGCACGTGGAAGGGCGACGTCCTTGCGCCGGTGATTCGCGATCTCGGTATGACGCTGGCGATGCGTCAGGACGCGGAAGCCGTGGCCATGGTTCTGCGCGCGCAGATGGGTAAGGCCGGCCCGCCGATGAACGGCAAGGACCTGCACACCGGCGACTTTGGATGGGGTGTGTTACCCGCAGCGGCGCCACTCGCTGTTGGTTCGCTCTCGATGGCAGGCATGGCGATGGCGTTTTCGATCCAGAAATCCGATCGCGTTGCGCTGTCGTTCATCGGCGAGGGTGGTTCGTCGCTCGGCGAATGGCACGAAGCGATCAACGCATGCGCGGCAGCAAAGCTGCCGGCGATCTTCTGTCTGCAGAACAACCAGACCGCGCTCTCGACGCCGGTGCGCGACAACTCGGCAACGCGCGTCTTCGCCGACAAGGCCGCTGGATACGGCATCCCCGGCATCACCGTCGACGGCACGGATCCCGATGAGATCGCCGCGGCATTTGCGTGGGCGGCGGAACGCGCCCGCGCCGGCGAGGGCCCCACGCTGATCGAGACCATTGCGATGCGCATGTGCGGCCACGCGCATCACGACGACATGCTGTACCTCGGCAAGGATCAGCCGCCGTCCTGGGACTATCACCAGTTGCACGACACCGGCTACGCGAACCGCGAGCTCTACGAGTTCTGGGCGAAGCGCGATCCCATCCCGATGTACGCCCGGCGCCTCGAAGACGACGGCGTGATCAAGGCCGGTTATCTCGATGAGCTGAAGACGTGGGCCGACGCCCTCGTCGACACGGCGGCGCAACTCGTGATCAGCGAGCCGTGGCCACAGCCCGAGCAGGCGGGCATCGGCGTGTTCAAGGACGAAGCGCCGCGCGTGCGGGTGGAATTGCTTGAACCGGCACGCCGCCTCGCACAGCCGCTGACGAGCGACCTGCCGCCGCTCGAGCCGGGCCTGCCGTTCGACAAGAAAGGCAACACCTTCCTCGAAGCGGTGATGCTTGGTGTCGGCGACGCGCTGAAGTCGGATCCCCGCGTGTTCGTCTACGGCGAAGACGTCGGCGGCCAGTACGGCAATGCGTTCCTGCTCCTGCGTCCCCTGCTGAAGGAACACGGCGATCGCATTCGCAATTCACCACTCGCCGAGAGCGCCGTGCTTGGCGTCTGCGTGGGCGCCGCGCTCGCCGGGATGCGGCCGATCGGCGAAATGCAGTTCAACGATTTCGTCGCCACCGGCTTCAACCAGTTGGTCAACAACGCCGCGAAGATCCGTTACCGCTGGGGCGGGGACGTGCCCATGGTGGTGCGAATGCCATGGGGTGGCTTGCGTCACGCCGGGCCGTACCACAGCCAGAACACCGAACCATGGTTCTACCGCACGCCCGGCCTGAAGATCGTCGTGCCATCGACCCCCGAAGACGCGCGCGCCATGATGGCGGCAGCTGTTGCCGATCCGGATCCGGTCCTCTACTACGAGCACATCGCGCTCTATCGCGACCCGCGCATCAAGCAGGCGCTGCCCGCCGACGCGCCCGCGCCGGCCAGCATCGGCAAGGCCGCGCTGCGTCGAGCCGGCAGCGATCTCGCGATGATTTCCTACGGCGCCTACGTGCACCACTGCATGCGCGCGGCCGAGAAGCTGGCTGCCGAAGGCATCGAGGCATCGGTGCTGGACTTGAGGAGCCTCGCGCCACTCGACAAGGACGCCATTCTCGCGGTGGCCCGGCACTGCAATCGCGTTCTGATCGTCCACGAGGATTCCAAGACCGGCGGCATTGGCGAAAGCCTCGCCGCCATCATCCAGGAGGAGGCATTCGAGGCGCTCGACGCCCCGGTCCGCATCCTGGCTGCGCTCGACGCGCCGGTCCCGTATTCGCCGCCGCTCGAGGAGTTCTTCCTGGTCAGTGAAGACGAAATCTTCACGGCCGCCACACTGTTGAGCCGGTACTAACGCCGAACGTTGTAGGATTTTTGTCCGGAGGGGGTCTTGAAAATGCGTTCAGTGACTGCGTGCGTCGTCGCGTTCTCCCTGTTGCTCGCCGCGAACCTGTCGGCAGATGTTCGGAGCGATCAACGCGTGAAGTTCCAGCTCGGCGGGGTCGTCGGCAAGCTGGTCAACATGTTTGGTGGCAAGGGCGCGCGTGAAGGCGTGACCACCACGGTTGCCGTGAAGGGCAATCGCAAGGCCACGATGTCAGACACGACCGGCCAGATCATCGATCTCTCGGAAGAGAAGGTCTACGACCTGGACATCAAGCGCAAGACCTACAAGGTCACCACCTTCGCCGAACTGCGCCGCCAGTTCGAGGAGGCGCAGCGCGACGCCGAGAAGGCCGCCCGCGAAGAGCGCTCGTCGGAGCCGTCCAAGCCTGCCGAGAAGGATCCCAATGCGAAGGAAGTTGAAGTCGACTTCGACGTCAAGAAGACGTCAGAGACCAGGACGATCAACGGCTTCGCCACCACGAAGTCCATCATGACGATCACCGTGCGCGAGAAGGGCAAGACGCTGGATCAGTCGGGCGGCCTGGTGATGACCAACGACCTGTGGCTCACGCCCGGCGCGCCCTCCACGAAGGATCTCTACGAGTTCGACATGCGTTACGCCCAGAAACTCTATGGACCGGCCATGAGCGGCGCGTCAGCGCAGGACATGGCGATGGCGATGGCGATGTACCCGCAGATGAAGCCGGCGCTCGACAAGATGCGCGCGGAAAGCGGCAAGCTCGAAGGCACCGCGATCCTGACCGAGATGAAGATGGAATCGGTTCCGCCCGGCACGGCGGGTTCAACGGCAGCGGCGCTGCCGGCACCGGAGCCGGAACAGAAGAAGCGTGGTCTCGGAGGAATGCTCGGCGGCCTGAAGAAGATGGCCGAGCAGGCGAATCAGGACAACAGCGGCAACAAGCCGGCGCAGCGCAGCATCTTCCTGACGACCAGCATCGAGATGCTGAAGCTCACGACGGACGTGGATGCCGCGTCCGTCGCGATGCCGGCAGGCTTCACGGAAAGAAAGTGAGAAGTGAGAAGTAGGAAGTGAGAAGTGAGAAGTGAGAAGTGAGAAGTGAGAAGTGAGAAGCAGGAAATGAGAGGTGAAGCAGTGCTTCTCACCTCTCACTTCTCACCTCTCACCTCTCACTTCTTCTTGCCCGTGAAGTCGGCCATGCCCATGCCGAAGTCGACGATGCCCTTCATCGTCGAGCCGTCGACGTCGCCGTTGACCTTGACGTCGAGGGGGCCGCTCGGGCCCGCGATGCTGAAGCTGATGTTCATCGCCTTGCCCTTCAGCGTGCCCGTGAAGTCCGCCTTGCCCTGAGGCGTTTCAATCGCCCCGGTCAGCTTTTCGCCGTCCTGCTTGAACGTCGCCGTCACGGCGATCGGTCCCTCTGGTCCGTTGACCGTCAAATCCCACGCGCCAGATACACCCTGCGCGAATGCGGTCCCGGCCACCAGGACCACCGCCAAAGTCGCCGCTAACACTCGTGACATCTTCCTGCCTCCTGGAAACCCGACGATAACATGGCTGCCCGAGGCGATTTCCGGGCCGTTTCTCCTTAATTACTTCTTAGTTATCTCAGTTGGTGATTGACCCACGGCTAGCCCGACAGTACAGTCTGTCGGCGGCCAATTCGGCCCTCAAAGTCCCTCTAACGTCCATGAACATTCTTGTTCTCGCGCTGTCCCGGCACGCGCGCTGCATGACGAGAACCGGCGTCTGGTCGGGCAAAGGACCCTTGGTGTTCTGGAGCAACTGGACGAAGTCGATCAAGGCGGGGTCGCCGCTGACCAGCGGGCCATCGCGGCCGGTCTCGGCGGTCGCCCGGTTCGTGCAGGCGGGTTGGTAGCCGGCCGCGCAGGCGCGTCCAAAAAGCCGCAACGGTGACGGCGAGGCGGCCCTTCCAGTGGCGCCGAGAATACCGAGTTCGTTGCACGCCCACGGCGAGCCGCCTTCGCAATAGCGCGTCAGCATCTGGCCGAGATTTGCACAGGCCTTGGTGCGATCGGCCCGGCAGGCGTCATGCCAGAACCGGACTGTCTGGCCAGAATGATCGCTCGCCAGCCCATTGGCGCGCGACATCACACCGAACGCGACGATCCATAGCGTGACGTACGCGGCACTGCGCATCCGCGGCGCGAGCGCGGCACCAAGACGCCCCGGATTCAGCCATGCCAGCGAGCGCGAGCGGCCAACGGCGTCGAACTGCTTCGAACTGCTTCACCAGCAGGTTCATGATCGGGACTTGCAGCAGCTTGTCGTAATAGGTCGGCGCACCGATCGCCTCGAGGCCGACATACAGGCCAACCACGCTCAACCCATAGGTAATGCCGAACAGGATGCGGCCGAGCTCCGTCTTCGGCGCGGTCGATGGATCGGTGAAGAGCAAGTGCATGCCCAGGAAGACCGCGATGGGCACGTTCGAGTCGAAGAAGAAATAGGTGCCTGTCTGCCAGAAGTACAGCGCGCTAAAGGCGTACGTCGTCAGCACCGCCGGCAGCGTCATGGTGGTCACGCCGAACAGGAATTGGCCGGGCAGGGCGACGATGAAGATAAACAGGTAGATCTGCGGCGGCAGGATCAGCAGCGTCGCAATTTCTTCTGCCCACGTGATGCGAGACGCCCCCATCACGATCAGCACGAGAGAGAACAGTGCCAGAGGGAAGGACGAGGGATTGAAGATGTGAACCCGGCGACCGTCGCGGTTCCAGCGAATCAGTTCCTTCGCGAGAAACCCGATCGCGACCATGATGAACTGCCAGTAGAACCAGTCATCCCGGAAGCGCAAGAACAGGTTGGTGCTGTAGATGATCGGGAACGGACCGAAGCCGAGCACGAACTCGTTCTTGCGTGTCCACGACAGCAGCATGTCAAACGCGTACGCGAAGACGATCTGCGCGAGGATCAGTGGGGCTGCGTCCTGGATTGGCGGCCAGTACATCCCCCAGTAGACAAAGATGGAGGTGTGGGCCAGCGCCTGGAGGTAATGCTGCGGCCGCAGCGATACTTCGATCCTGAGAGGCGTCCCCGTCCTGCGGGCGCGCTGCCAGAGCGCGCCGTACCACGCCAGCAGCACGAAGACCGCGCCGGCAACGCTGGCCGTCAGTATCGGATTGCTGGAGATGCGCGGCAGCGCAAGAAAACCGGCGAAGACGACGATGAAGCCAAGGGGGATTAGCATCAGTCCGTCAGACGGACAGAGATTACCTCACCTTCCACCCTGACGTCGTGTTTCGATACGCCGACCCGCGGATCCTGGACCATCGTGCCGGTCCTGATCTCATACGACCATCCGTGCCAGGGGCACGTGACCACGTCTTTCTGGTCGATCGGTCCCTCGCACAACGGCCCGCCGCGATGCAGGCACAGGTTGTCGAGCGCGAAGAACTCGTCGCCTAAGCGAAACAGGGCAACATGGCGGCCGTTAACGGTCACCATCTTGCCCTGCCCGTTGGTGAAATCGCTGACCTGCCCGACTGGGACAAACGGCGAATCGGTCTGTGCCATCCGTCCGTTGCCCGCCTTACTTACGAGCCGCCGGCGTCAGCGTGGTCTCGCGGCGTTCGGTGCCGCGCATGTAGACGACCTTCGCGGGCTGGCCGATCTTCAGCAGTTCCAGCGCGTAGGTGTAGTCGTAGATGTTGGTGATCGACTGGCCGGAGATCTCGACGATCACATCGCCCTTGGCGAGTCCGGCCTGCTCGGCGGGACCGCCGCCGATCACGCCGCCGAGCAACAGGCCCTTCACGTCCGACGCGTAGTCGGGGATCGTACCGGTGAACAGGCGCAGGCCGGTGCGGCCGCCGCTGTCGGACTTCTGTTCGACCTTCGTAAACTGCGGCGCGTCGATGCTGTCCATCAGCCGCTTGACGATTGCGGTGGCGAATTCGCTGACGCGATCGAGATCCTCGTAGTTGATCTTGTCGGCCGTGTCGCTTGGCTTGTGATACTCCTGGTGCGCGCCGGTGAAGAACGTGAGGCACGCGACGCCCACGGAGTTGAAGCTGCCAACGTCGGTCGGCTGATAGGGATCTTCCTGCAGGACCAGATCGAAGCCCGCGGCCACGTTGGCCTGCTCGAGCAGCTTCGGCCACATGGCGCTCGTGCCGGTGGCCTGCACCGTGAGCTTGTTGTCGCTCACCCGTCCGACCATGTCGAAGTTCAAGTACGCCGCGAGCTGTTCGTTCGGCACCAGCGGCTTGTTGACATAGGCGTTCGAGCCGAGCAACCCGAGTTCTTCGCCCGACCAGAACGCGATCAGCAGGTTGCGCTTGCGCGCCTGCTTCGACAGCGCGTCGGCAATGTTCAACACTGCGGTGGTGCCGGACGCGTTGTCGTCGGCGCCGTGATGAATCTGGTTCAGGTCCTGCTTGTCGGCGAGCGAGTTGCCCGCGCCGCCGCGGCCGAGGTGATCGTAGTGCGCGCCAACGGCCACCCAGGGCTTGCTCACGCCGGTCGTGGCGCCTGATGCCGGCAGATAGGCCACGACGTTGTTGCCGGTCTGTTGTTCGCGGATGATCTGCGCGTTGAGCTTGAGTTGAAGGTTCGGGATGGCGAATCCGGCGACGTGCGGGTTGCCGCCATCAAGTTCCTTCTGCACCGCGTCGAGCTGCTTGTTCGCCGCCTGGAAGATCGGCGCGGCCGCGGCGCCGCTGATGCTCACCGCCACGAGGCCCGATCCGGCGATCGCCGTATCGAAGCTCATGGGCACGGTGTTGCCGGCGTTGGGCGAGCGCGGGCCGGTGACCACCACCATGCCCTTGGCGCCGCGTTGACGCGCGGCCTGGGCCTTGTAGCGAAGGTCGGCGTACCGCGCCAGGATCGCGCGCGTCTTCTGGTCCGCATCCTCGGGGAAGTAGCGGAGTACCACGACGATCTTGTCCTTGACGTCGAGGCCCTGGTAGCTGTCGTAACCGAAGTCCTGCGAATTTGGCACGACGAGTCCGTAGCCTGCGAAGACCGCGTTACCGCTGACCTCGCCGGAGTCGGAGAACGACAGCGCGAGCACGTTCGAAGCGCCGGTAAAGTCCGTGGTCCCCGCCGTGAACCTGGAGCCGCCGTCCTTCGAGCCGGCCGTGAACGTGAACGGCATGCGGAAGTCGGTCATGCCCGGCAGCGGCTTCGCGCCCATGCGCTTCAGCTCGCTGATCAGGTAGTCAGCCGCGAGCTTCTCACCATTTGATCCGGTGAGGCGCCCTTCGAACTTGTCCGACGCCAGCGTGGCGACGTGCGTCTTGCTGCGCGACTGCGCGAACGCGGGAGCACCGGCCAGAAGGCACGCAGCGACGATTGAGAGAACGGTCTTTTGCATTTTCATCAGAGGCTACTTTTTGATCTGAGGCTGGCGAGGGCCGGCTGCCTTGAGCGCAGCCATCGCCGCTTCGTGGTTCCACTGCGCGAGATAGATCTGTCCGGCAGCACCCGTCCCGCCCGCGCGGCTCGACGTGAACGCGATCTGGGTGCCATCCGGAGACGGCACCGGCAGGCCGTCGAAGCCGGCGGTGTAGGTGATGCGCACCGGTTCCTTGAGGCCGGCCTTGTCGACCATGAACACTTCGAAGTTCTCGAAGCCAAGCTTGTTCGACGCAAACAGGAAGTATTCGCCTGACGGATGTTCGTAGGGCGCCCAGCTCATCGCGCCGAAATCGGTGATCTGCTTCTTGTCGGTGCCGTCCGCCTTCATCGTCCACACGTTGGCGATCAGGCCGTTCTCATCGAAGTGGCGCCACACGATGCGGCCGTCCTTCGTGAAGAACGTGCCGCCGTCGTAGCCGGGCTCGGTGGTAAGACGTCGCTGGCCGGTGCCGTCGGCCTTCATGATGTAGACCTCGGCGAAGTAGGACGGATCGAGCTCGAGCTGCTTCTGTTCAGCGGGCGACAACTGACGGTTATACGCGTCGCGCATCGACGAGAACGCGATCCACTGGCCGTCGTGCGAGTAGCCGGCTTCAGCGTCGTAGCCCTTCGCGGTGGTGAGCTGCTTCATCGCGCCGGTTTTCTCGTCGAACGCGAAGATGTCGAACGACGCGTCGTAGTCCCACGCGTAGCGGCGCTCCTTGCCGGAGGCGCGGAAATCGAGTTCTTCTTTCTGGTACTGCAGCGACTTCGGATCCAGGTGCGTCGATCCAAACAGGATCTCGCTGCTGTTCGGCCTGAAGAACGCGCACGTCGTCTTGCCCATTCCGGGGGAGATGCGCTTGGTGTCGCCGCTGGTCAGGTCGAGCACGTAGATTTGATAGAAAGGATTGGCGGCATCGCGCTCGCTTTGGAACACGAGTCGCTTGCCGTCCGGTGACCAGTAGCCTTCGCCGGCACGTTTGCCTTCAACGGTCAGCCGGCGCACGCGGCTCAGAAAATTCCGCTCTTCACCGCCTGGGGCGGATTGCTGCTCGAGCGCCGCGAACGACCCCGTGCACAGGACGACCACTGCGCACACCACTGCCCACATCCGAATTCGCATCCGCCCATTCTATAGAGGGCCACGCGGCTGCGAAAGACGTTAGGATCTGCCTATGACGCGGACCGTCTCGATCGCGGCCTTTGCCTTGGCGATTTGCTCGGTGGCGCTGTTTGCCGCGCCGGTATCCGTAGAAGTACGGATGCTCGAAGTGGTTGGCGAAGGGGCGAAGTACTGGCCTCGTTGGCGCGGGCCGTCCGGCCAGGGCCATGTCGCCACGGGCCAATACCCGGACAAGTGGTCGCCTTCCACCAGCGTGTGGAAGACCGCGGTGCCAGGCCGCGGCAATTCCTCGCCGATCGTGTGGGGCGATCGCATCTTTCTCACGACCGGATACGGCAACGGCGAGAGGCTGTCGGTGCTCGCTTTTTCACGAACCGACGGCAAGCAGTTGTGGGAAACGTTCATTCCCCAGAACGGTGTCGAGTACGTGCACTACAAGAATGGTTTCGCCTCCGCGACGCCCGCGACTGACGGCGAACTGGTCTACGCGTCTTTTGGCCGTCACGGTCTCTTCGCCTTCGACTTCAACGGCAAGCTTGTCTGGCAGCACAAGTTCGGGATCATCGACAACTATCACGGGCCTGCCGGATCGCCCGTGCTCTACAAGGATCGCATCTTCATTTACCAGGACGCGAATCCCGCGCCGAACCAGCCCGCGTTCGTTGGCGCGTTCGACAAGAAGACCGGCAAGCCGATCTGGACGACGCCGCGCAACGAGAGTGTTGGCTGGGGCACTGCCGTCGTCATCAATACCGGCGAGCGCGATGAACTGATCGTCAGCAGCCAGCGACGCGTCGCGGCCTACGATCCCGACACCGGCAAGGAACTGTGGACGGTTCGCGGGAACACCTACGAGGTCATTCCCACGCCGGTCGTCGGTCAGGGCCTCGTCTTCGCATCGTCGGGCCGGGCGGGCCCGACGATCGCGATTCGTCCGGGCGGATCCGGTGACGTGACCGGTTCCCACGTCGCGTGGACATCGCCGCGCGGAGCACCGTTCGTTCCATCCGGGCTGGTCGTCGGCGATCTGCTCTACTTGATCAACGACATGCAGAGCATCCTGACCGTCTACGAAGCCGCGTCCGGAAAGCTGGTGTATCAGGATCGGCTCGGCGTGGCGATCCGCGAGGGATTCTCGGCATCGCCTGTTCACGTCAACGGCAAGGTGTACTTCACCAATGACGATGGGCAGACGTTTGTGGTGGAGGCGGGGCGGGCGTTCAAGCTGCACCACATCAACGAGCTGGGTGAGCAGACGCTGGCGTCACCGGCGCTCGTTGACGGCACGTGGTACTGGCGGACCGCGACGAGCCTCAGGGCGATTCAGTAACGGTCCGCCTGAAGGCGGACCCCACAGGAGTCCTGAAATACCTGTGAGGGTCCGGCTTTAGCCGGACCGATCACTTCAACTCGAAGTTGATCACCGTTGGCTTGCCGGCGACGACGGTGATCTTCTGCGCCGCGCCCTTCAACGACTCGTGCCATACGCGCGCCTCGTAGGTGCCGGGCGGCACGTTGTCGAGCGAGAAGCGTCCATCGGCGCCGGAGATGGCCGCCGCTTCATCCGTCACCACCATCCAGCCGCGCATCCACGGATGCGTATTGCAGTTCAGCCGCACGACACCCGCGCCGCCGATCGGCTTGCTGATGGTGATGCCGGGAACCGGGATCGCCACGTTGAAGATCGTGCGGCCGTTCTCGAGTTGCGCCTGCGTCGTGTGCAGGACCGGATCCTTGCTGCTGGTCTTGATCGTGGCGTTGGGCCGAGCCAGTTGCACGCGCGGCGCGAAGCGGCACTTCTCGTTCATCACCAGGGATTCGCTCGTCGTGCTCCGCTTGAGCCCCGTCAGGATCACCACCGCGTTGGCCAGCTGCCCTTGTGCGGTGACGACGATCGCCTCGTCGGGAAGCTCAGCGCCGCAGACCTTCTGGTCGATCGTGACCCGGATCGGCGCCGCGCCTTTCGCGGTCGTGGTGATCGTGCCGGTGACGCTGCCGTTCTGCGCGGCCGCTACTTGCGCGCACGCCAGGGTTCCAAGTATTCCCAGAGCAAGTAACCGACCCATCGCACTCCCCGTTCTTCACGTTCGTTCAGTGGAATTGTGGCGCCGACCGACGCGGCTACGGCGCCGGTTCCGGTCAGGCCTTTTCGAATCTGCGGCGTCAGGGCGAGCTCGCGATTCTCGCCGTTCAACTCGAGGCCCAGCGTCCACGTCGTCGGCGCCGCGCTGGTGTCGCGACCGATGTAGGCGTTGTAGACGAAGGCGCGTTCGGCCCTGGCGCGATCTGTTGGCAGCTCGATCTTGACGTGGCCCTGCAGGTACCAGTCCCGCACCATGGTGCCGGCGGCGAGAAATGGCTCGAAGATCGTCGTGGCCTTCGAGATCGCGGCTTCGAGTCCCGCGGAAAAAATGCTCGATCCGTTGGTGAACAGCGTGTGCTTCACCGCCGCTTCGAATTCGTCGACGCCGTCGTTGGTGACCGGCACGCCGATCTCGAACATCGATCGCTTGCCGATCCGGCGTTCGTAGAGCGCCTTGATCTCGAACTCCGTTTCGGATTGGTCGTGGCTGACCGCCGGCAGGATCAGGAATTCATTCTCCGGGAACGCCTTCTCGGTGAGGATCGGCCGCGGAAAGTTGGTGTTGCCGTTGGGCCAGCCCGTGTCGGTGCAGAATCCGCGGATGTGAGACACGAAGCCGCGAATCTGCTCGGCCGTGAGCGAATCCTCGAAGCCGGGCATCTGCGGCGACAGGCCCACGCCTGGTCCGCCCTTGGCGATGGCGCGTTCCCAGTCGGCGTCGGGTTCGGCGCTGGTGAGCTTGCAGTCGGTGAAATCCATCGGCTCAACGGTCACCGTGGGCTCATCGATCTTGCCGGTGCCATCCTGCGCGTGGCACCGCGCGCACCATGCACCCCACATCTCGGGGATCGTTGTTGGTTGTGGCTGGTCGCTCGCGACGGCAAGAGTGGCCGTCAGCAGTAAGGTAATCAACCTCAAGACTATGCCCAAAGTGGGCCGAAATCACCAAACATGAGATGCGTTCGCAGCTTCGTTTCTGACCATTCGTTGGCCCGAAACGACCATTCATTGAAAGGTGGTCGCCCCCGTCCGGCGGCGTGACTACGCTTAGCGAGATGGTTCAGGTCCTGATTCTCGCGCTCACCTTGCTGCAGCCCCAGCACGGCACCTCTATCTCCGGAAAGATCACCCAGACTGAAAGCGGGCGGCCGCTGGCGGGGGCACTGGTCGTGATCGACGAGCTCCGGCTCGAAGTGAGGGCAGGCGAGGACGGCGCCTACCGGTTCGACAACGTGCCGCCAGGCGAGTATCACGTCGGCATTCGCGCCGAAGGCTACAGCACGCGCCGCACGGAAGTGAAGGTCGCCGGAACTCCGGTCGAGCTGAATATCTCGATCGACTTCGACATGCACTTCGCGGAGGTGTTGTCGGTGAGCCCGACGGCGCGGCCGCAGTTCGAGTCGTATCAGCCGACGACCGTGCTCGACGGCCAGGAGCTGACCAAGAACCTCGAGGCCACGATTGGCGCGACCCTGTCGGAGGCGCCTGGTGTGGCGATGCGCGAATTCGGCGCCGCGTCCGCGCGGCCCGTGATCCGCGGCCTGGATGGCGATCGCATCTCGGTGCTCGAGGACGGCCAGCGCATGGGCGACCTGTCGAGCCAGTCGGGCGATCACGCGGTACCGACCAATCCAGCGGCGGCCCGCCGGATCGAAGTGGTCCGCGGCCCCGCGACGTTGTTGTACGGAGCCAACGCCATCGGCGGCCTGGTCAACGTGATCACCGATTCGATCCCCTCCGAGCGCACCACCGGCGTGTCCGGCAATTTCACCTTCAACGGCGGCACCAACGGCGGCGCCGCGGGCGGCGCCGGTGACATTCACCTTGGCAACGGCAAGTTCGCCTTGCACTTCGGCGGCGCCGGCAATCGCTCGGGCGACTACAAGACGCCGGAGGGCAGCGTCGACAATTCGCAGTCGCGCATGGGCATGGGGCAGATCGGCGTGTCACGCACCGGCGAGAAGCAGTACGTCGGCGTCAGCTACGGCTACGACGATTCGGAGTACGGCATTCCAATCGTCGAAGAGGGCCTGATCCGGCTGACACCGAAGCGCCACGCGATCAGCGCGCGCGCCGGCGGCCAGAATCTTGACGGCTGGCTGCAGGGATATCGCGCCACCGTCGGTGTCCGCAAGTACGAGCATTCGGAACTCGAAGGCGACGAGGTCGGCACCACCTTCAAGAACGACACGATTGAAGGCGAAGTCCTGCTCTCGCACAAGCGTGCCGGCCGGCTGGTCGGCAGCTTCGGCGGCTGGTTCATGAAGCGCGACTTCAATGCGATCGGCGACGAGGCGCTCTCGCCGCCAGTGAATCAGCGGTCGGCGGCAGCGTTCATCTACGAGGAAGTCGAGTCGCCACACGCCACGCTGCAGTTTGGCGGGCGCTTCGATCACGCGCGGTTCACGCCCGAGCAGGGCCGTCGCGAGCGCACCTTCAACGAGTGGTCGGCATCAGCCGGCCTGCTGTTGAAGCCGCAAGCGGCCAGGGACAACTTCGTGATCGCGCTGAATCTCGCCCGCGCGTCGCGCTACCCGTCGCTCGAAGAGCTCTATTACTTCGGACCGCATCCGGGCAACCTCGCCTTTGAGATTGGCAACGACGAACTCGAAGCCGAGCATGCCCTGGGCGTTGACCTGTCGGTGCGCGCCCGCGGCGAGCGCTTCGAAGGTGAGTTCACGTTCTTCCGGAACGACATCTCCAACTACATCTTCCGCATGCCCACCGGCGCCATCGAGGAAGACTTCCCAGTGGTTCGCAACGTCGAGGCCGACAGCGTGCTGACCGGTGTTGAAGCCCACGGTGACGTGAAGCTGACGCCCGAGTTGACCTTTGAAGTGACTTACGACTGGGTGAAGGGCGAGTTGAAGTCGGCGGGCGAACCGCTGCCGCGCATTCCGCCGTATCGCCTCCTCACCGGCCTCACCTACCAGAAGAACGCGTTCCAGGTCGGCGCCAGCGCGCAGTTCGTGGCAAAGCAGGATCGGGTGTTCGGCGAGGAGATGGCGACGGACGGTTACGCGACCGCGAAGTTCTTCGCGTCGTATTCATTCCAGAAGGGCGGCGTGCTCAACACCGTCACCGCTCGTCTGGATAACGCCACCGACAAGCTGTACCGCAACCACCTGAACTACCTGAAGGATCTGCTGCCGGAAGCGGGCCGGAGCTTCAAGGTGGTCTACTCGCTCGGCTTCTAGCGGCTATGGGCGCGGCTGGCTGTTGGCGAAGGCCACCAGCCGCGTCGCCACATGATCGGCGCGCTCCTGCTGCACCCAGTGGCCGGCGCCATCAACCAGCTCCACGCCCGCGAACTTCGTGCAGCTGCGCTGCATGCGATCAAGGCTGCCGGCGTTCTGATAGACGCCCCAGTCACTCTTGCCAGACAGGAACAGCGCGGGCACATCGATCGTGCGTCCCGCAAACAACTGTGTCTCCGCCGCGAGCCGTGGGAATCGTCCGACGCGGTACGACTGCAATCCACCCTGGAACCCGGTGCGGCCGTACTCCGAGCTGTAGACGCGCAGCGCTTCGTCGGTGAGCCACTTGCACGACGCAATCTGCGCGGCACTCGGCATCTCGCTCGCCACTTGCTCAGCCATGCCCTTGTCGCGATCCATCACGTAGTAGCGCGGCAGCTTCGCCTGTTCCGAAGCGGCGTTGGATGCGAGAGGGAACGGCTTGTTGGCCGCCCAGTCCGCGCTCTTCATGTGGTAGTACGCGCGCAGGAAGTCATGCACGCCCTGTGGCGGATGCCACATGTTCTCGTTCGCCTCGCGCGTCGTGTAGTACGTCTGGTAATGCTTGCGCGGAGGACTGAGCTTGCCCAGTTCATCGTCTGCGTTCGGGCCGGATGCGGTGGCGTTCGGTGGCTCGTTCGCAGTGTTGAAGGGGAGTGCCGCGGGTCCGCCAAAGGGCGCGCTCATCATCACGACTGAGCGAAACACGTCGGGCCTCGTCAGCGCGCACCAACCCGCAACCGGCGATCCGAAGTCGTGACCAACGACGAGGGTGACGTTGCGGTGGCCGAGCGCGTTGATCAGCGACATCATGTCGCGGACGCGATTCAAGGTCGAGAACGGCGTCAGGTCGTCGTCGAACTTCACGTCGGTGCCGCCGCTGAGGCCATAACCGCGCTGATCGGGCGCGATCACGTGATAGCCGGCCTTGGCGAGCGGCAACATGACGTTGCGCCAACTGAACGCGAGTTCCGGGAAGCCGTGAATCAGCAGCACCGCGGGCCGGTTCGGCGTTTCGAAGCCCGCCTCGAGCGCGTGCATCGTGATGCCGTTCACGCCAGTCACCAGGCGCGAGCGGATGCCGATCGGTATCGCCGTCGCGCCGTATAAGACGTCTGCGTTGGTGCTCTGGTCGAAGTCGCGCCGTAGCTCTCCCACGAACGGGAGAGCGTAGGCGGAGATCGCCGTTTGCAAGAGTGCGCGACGAGTGAGGGTGCTCATCGCGCAGAGCATACTGGAAAGTCAGCGGCCGGGTTGCACCACTGTCAGTCCTGCGAGCCTGGCGGAATCGGCCTGCCGGTCGTCATAGGTGACGAAGTGCAGCTGGCGGTCGCCGATGGAGAGCGCGCTGGCGATGTGAATCGCGTCGAGAGCCCGCAAGGTAGCGTGGCCGATTTCGATCGCCGTCTTCCGGACCTCCTCATCGAGCAGAATCAGGTAGAAGCCGGTCATGGCTTCCTCGGCAGCGAGTTGGCGCTTGCGAATGTGGCGAAGCACTTCGACTTCACCCACGACCGAGGTCGAGACCTCCGTCGGACCATCGTCCAGATAGTTGATGAGCGCGAGGGATTCGCGCTCATCATGGGTGAGCTTGAAGATCGCAGACGTATCCAGATAGGCCTTCACAGTTCCCGATCCTCTCGCTCTTCAGACAGCAGCACTTCGATCGGTGGCTGACCCGGCTGCGCGGCCTGTGGCGGCTTGCGCTCTCTGATCGAGCCTTTCGGTGGTATCGCCCGGCCCTCGCGAACCATCCGATCGAGCGGCGAGAGCCTCTCCGCTGGCAGCGGCGACAGCAAGGCGACTACGCGGCCGAATTCACTCACCTGAAGCGTCTCGCCTTCCTTGACGCGGTTCAGGTAGACGGAGAGGTTCTGTCGAAGCTCGCGGACTCCGACAAGCGGTCTTTTAGCAGCGACAACGCCCATGTAGCACAGTGTAGCACAACGGCGGGCGTCGGCTACTCGTGATGGGGTGGGCCTGTCGTGGTGGTTGCCACCGGCTTCGTAGGCAACTTGCGCTGCTGTAGATCGCGCTCCCGGTCGATGTAGCGCTCGCCGTCCGTGATCCAGCGCGCGGCGGCTTCACCCTTCAGGTGATGGTCGAACCACTCGAAGATGCGGTGGTGGTAGTCGATCTGGTTCTGCCGCTTGCGCAGGCTGTGGTCCTCGCCTCCGTAGGTCAGCATCACCACGTTCTTCCCGGCGCGCCGCGCGATGTTGTAGAGCGCCACGCTTTGATGGAAGTGCACGGTGCCGTCGTTGTCACCGGTCATCAACAGCAACGGCGTCGTCATGGTGTGCGCCGCGTAGATCGCCGAGTTACGAATGTAGGCCTGCAGATCCTCGTAGAGCGGCACCTGCATGCGCTGCTGGCCGGTCTCGATGTGGTCGGTCTCGGCAATGCCACTCGACCAGTGGTGGTTGCCGTAGTTGCTGACCAGGTCCGTGATCGCCGCACCGGCGACGGAGGCCTTGAAGATCTTAGTGTGCGTGGCGAGGAACGCGCTGTCGAAGCCGCCCCACGAGTGCCCGATGCTGCCAATCTGGTTCGGATCCACAAGACCCATCCCGATCACGCGCTGCACGGCAGGTCCGACCGCATCAACGACCGAGAGCCCCGGGTCGCGCGGCCGAAAGACGATGTCCGGCTGCAGATAGAAGTAGCCATTTGACGAGAACGCCGCCGCGTTGTAGTAATCACGCTCCGACGGCGCAGAGAAGAAGTGGACGCTGTCCGAGAGCTTCTCGTACATGTAGACCACCATCGGATACTTGCGCCCAGGCGTGTAACCGGCAGGGTAGGTGAGGATGCCCTGGAGCGGTACGCCTTGCTTGTTCTTGTATTCGATCAGCTCGGTCCGTCCCCACGCGTATTCGCGCATGAACGGATTGGTGGTGGTGATCTGCCTGGCGTCCGCCAGTGTGGCGCCAGCGACAAAGTAGTCGGGCGAGTCGTCGAAGTCCTGGCTGGCGTAGACGAACCGGTCAGCGCGCTTGGCCTTGGCGAGCCGATCGACGCGCTTGTCGAGCAAGACCAGCGACGTGAGCGCTCCGCTCGGAGAAAGGGTCGAGTAGCCGTTCTTCTTCGACCGCAATCCAAACTGACCGACGTAGATCGTCTGTGAGCGATCGATCCATTCGGCATCCGGATCAAGCCGCACCACACGACTACGAAGCTCGCCGGTCGCGCCGTTTGTGAGGCGGGAGGCGCCCGTGCCGTCCGGCTTGATCTCCCAGATATCCAACTTGTCGTAGACCAGCACGGACTGATCGCCGGTCGTCCATCCGGCGACACCGAATGGCGGCTTGTTCTCGCTGGTGTCGTCAGATTCCCTGTCAACAAATGACGTGGCGATCGTCGCGGTCACGTTGGTCTGCTTGCCGCTCGCCACATCCACCGTCCAGTAGTGGTCGCCCTTCATGTAGAGCAGGTACTTGCCGCCTGGACTCGATTGCAGGATGCGGTCTTCGATCCGCTGCGCGACGTCGGTCTTGTGGCCGGTGGCGAGATCGATCGTCCACGCGTTTCCGTAGACGCGGCCGATGCTGCGATCCATGGCGAATGCGTTGGTGTCGATCACGAGCGCCCGATTCGACCGTTTGATCGGCGTGGCTTCTTCGCCGATCTGTTGCGCGATGCGCACCAGCCGGCTCTCGCCCACATTCCATGCGGCGAGCATGGAACGCTCGCGCTCGCGCCGGGCATCCAGTTTCTGGCGCGGCATCACGATCGTGTCCCTGGGATGCCACACCTGGACGTCCGGCAGCTCTTCGGCGTTCGTGCTGCTCGCGACGATGCGGCGCGTCCGATCCACGCCGTCGGCCGAGGCCTTTGCGAGCCACGGACCAATGCCGACGAACACGTGGGTGCCGTCTTCGGACCACTGCGGCGCGCGAAAGCGCACGACGCGAAGGTTGGCGGCAAGCGATGTGGGCTCGAGCGCCTTCATGGTGCCCGCCACAACATCCGACCAAACCAGCAGTGTGTGGGTGGGACCTTCACGGCCGTCCCCGTCCGCTGACCGCAGCGCCGCGAGCGACGTTGACTCCTTGCGCCACGCCAGTCCTGAGTAGGCCTTGTTCGACGAATCGAGCGTGCGCAGCACGCCGGTCGTGGTGTCGTAGAGTTGCAGGCCGTTGCCGACGCCTCCTTCAACGGTGATGGCAAAGGCGAGCGCAGGCCCCTTGTCCTGCCAGGCGATCTCTGACACTGATCCGAACGTCGCGTCCTGGCCAGTCGAAAGTTGGCGGACGATCAACGGTGTGCCTGGAGTGACGACCTCGCTGTTGGTCTCACCACCTTCCCGGGTGGTCTCCGCATACCGGCGGAACGCGATGTGCGTGCCCGAAGGGCTGAAAGAGAACGATTCAACGCCCTCGACCGTGGCGGTGGTGCCTGCGGCGAGATTGATCAGGGCCAGCTTTCGGCGAATGGGTTTGCGATCCTTGCGGAGCCTGGCCTCGTCCTCTTCCGACATGCCGACGAGGCAGGCGGCCCATTTCGAATCGTCTGAAAACGCTGGTTGCTCACCGAATGCGACGCTGATCGGGTTCCCGCCGGCGGTGGGTTGGAATCGCAGTTCGTTGTCGCGGCTCGAGCGGGCGATGCCGTAGACCAGCCATGTGCCGTCGGGTGACAGCGGCGTACGCTGAGCCGCGAGCTGTTCCCACCGGCCATATTCCTCCGGCCGAACGGCGCGCGGTTGCTGGCCGGCAACGGTCAGGGCGTTGACGGCCACCATGACGGCGACGACATGACGAATGCGAATGGATTTCATTGGCGATGCTCCCGGTATGAACGGCGATGGTACGCCGAAACACTGGCCTAAGATAGGTGCCATGTTTCAGCGCCCCGCCCTCGCAATCGCCCTGTTCGTGTGTTCGTCGATCGGCCTGTCGGCCCAGTCGTCCCGCATCCCTACGCCGGAGTCCGTGGTCGGCTTCGCGCCCGGTGCGGAGACCAAGCTGGCGACCTACGACCAGACGATTGAGTACTTCAAGAAGCTCGACGCCGCGAGCGACCGGATGACACTGGTTGAAGCCGGCACCTCGACGCAGGGGCGGACGTTCTACTTCGCGCTGATCTCATCGCCGGAAAATCTGAAGAAGGTCGACCGGCATCGCGAGATTGCGCGGCGACTCGCGCGGCCCGAAGGGCTGACCGAAGCGCAGGCCACCACGCTGGCGCGTGAGGGCAAGCCGCTCGTGCACATCGATGGCGGCCTGCACTCAACGGAGGTGGCCGGACCGCAGCACACGCTGTTGCTCGCGTATGACCTGCTGTCGAAGCCGAACGATCCGCAGATCTCGCGCATCCTCGACAACGTGATCCTGATGTTGTGGCCGACGATCAATCCTGACGGCCACCAGATGGTCGCCGACTGGTACATGAAGAACGCCGGCACGCCGAACGAGACGCTGCCGAAGCTGTACCAGGAATACGTCGGTCACGACAACAACCGCGACGCCTACATGCTCAACATGATCGAGTCGCGCGTCATGGAACACGCGTGGCGGCAGTGGGAACCCCAGATCGTCTACGTGCAGCACCAGACATCGCCGTTTCCCACGCGCATCTGGCTGCCGCCGTTTGCCGAACCGATCGCCACCCATGCGCCGTACCTGATGTCGCGCCAGGTGAACACCATCGGCATGGCGATCGCGCAGGGACTCGAGGAGCGCAACATGGTCGGGGCCACCCACATGGGCACCGGCTACGACGCCTGGTACGCCGGCTACATTGACTACACGCCGATGTTCAAGAACGTGTCCGCGTTCTGGACCGAGACGGCATTGGCCGGCATGGCCAACACGCGCGAGTACACGCTGCAGAACTTTCCCGAGCCGTATCGCGACCTGCGTCCGCAGGCGCTGTACACCAGCCCGTGGAAGCCGGGGAAGTGGACGCTGCGTGATGCCGTTGACTACATGGAGGTCGCGTCGATCTCGGTGCTCGACTACGCGGCGCGCTTCAAGGAGAACGTGCTCCTCAACCGCTATCGATCGGGCAAGCGGCAGATCGAAGAGCATCGCAAAGAAGGACCGTTCGCCTACTTCATCCCGCAGGCGCAGCGTGACGTCCCCACAACCGTCGAGATGCTGCGCCGGCTCGCCTTCGGCGGCATTCGCGTCTATCAATTGAGCGCACCGGTCTCGGCCGAGGGCGAAACGTTCCCGGCGGGCACATGGGTCATTCCCACGGACCAGGAATTCATCGCGCTCGCCCGCGAAGTGCTCGACAAACAGACCTATCCCGACTTGCGCGAGTTCGACGGTGGTCCTCCCGAGCAGCCCTACGACGCCGCCGGTTGGACGTTGCCGATGACGATGGGGGTGCGCGTGGTGACGGCGACGAAGCCGATTGCCGCGCCGGATCGCGCGAACATGAAGTTGCTGGCCGTCGATGCGCCGCTGGTCATCAAGCCGACGCCGTACACCGCCGCCAAGACCGACGCGGTGGTGTTCGACAGCGTGCCGGGCGCCGGCTTCGAAACCAACGCGATGGCCGCCGCGATCGTGCCGCCAGCGACCGCCATCTCCGGCACAGGCGCACACCTGTCGATCAATCCGGCGGAGACCAACGCGTTCCGCGCCATCAACGCGGCGTGGAAGGCGAATGGGTCGGTGAGCCGCTCCGGTGATCGCTATGTGATCAGCGGCTTGTCGGATGCGGCGCTGACGGATCTCGCCAGGTCGCTGATGATCAACGGCGAGCGCGTCAGCGCGGCCGGCGCGCCGATCCGCAAGCTGCGTCTCGCGTTGTTCGAGCCGCCGAACAGCATGGATGCCGGCTGGACCAAGTGGGTGCTCGAGCGATATGGCTTCGAATTCACCTCAGTCAATACGCCCGACATGACAGGCAACTTGAAGGATAAGTTCGACGTGTTGCTGATCGGTGACGAGCGCCGCGGCATCCTGCCCGGTGGCGGCTTCGGCCGTCCGCCGGCGCCGACGCCTGAAGACGAAGCGCGCATCAAGGCCCTCGATACGTTCGTCCGCGCCGGCGGCACGCTGGTCGCGCTGAGCGGTAGCGCCACCGCCGTGATCGATCAGCTGAAATTGCCGGTCAAGAACGTGCTCGCGGGGTTGAATCGCCAGCAGTTCTTCGCGGGCGGATCGGTGATGCGCGTGACCACGGATCCGGCGCAGCCGGTAATGGCCGGCATGGCGAAGGAGTCGGACATCTTTGTGTTCGGCAGTCCTGCGTTCGAGACCTCGGTCGGGTTTGATGGTGCCGTGCTCGCGTCGTATGCCGCCGAAGGATCGCCGCTTCGCTCGGGCTACCTGCTTGGCGAGAAGTATCTCCAGGGCAAGGCGGCCGCCGTTGACGTCAAGCACGGCGACGGTCGCGTGATCCTGCTTGGCTTCCGCCCGCAATGGCGCGGCCAGACGTTTGGCACATTCAGGGTCATGTTCAACGCGCTGCTGCGATGAGCGCGTATCGCCCGTCGCCGGGTTTGCCATCCTGTCGGCCGGCAGCAGCCGCGATGAGAGGCACGGCCAACGACCAGAGTGCCGCCAGCGACAACACGCTCGGCCACGTCGCCGGATGGAGCTGCACGACGTCCAGGCCGTCTGCGATTGAATATGCGAGTGGGCCGCCGATTGCCCCGAACAGAATCGGCGCCCACCATCGCGCATCGAGCCAGCGCATGCTGAAGCGCAGCGTGGTGGCAAACTGCATCCAGACGACGATCAACCATCCGGGAGGCAGACTGCTCACGAACACGCCGCGATCGTACGCGAGGGTGCCCAGGCCGATCTGGATGCCCTCGACGACGATGCCGACAAGCCCCGACAGCAACGCCAGCCTCGTCTCGTCCGCTCGCCGCGCCGATAGCGCCAAGTGGATCCCAAGCAGCGCCGCCCCGACCGCCGCACCCTCCCAGGGCCAGCCCCAGGCGGCGCCGACGACGCAGGCGAACCACCCGGCCTGGTAGAGCGTGTAGTTGATGGCGCGTGTCAATCCAATCCCATTAGTCACCGCGCTTTTTCGCCGCCGCGCGCGCGACGGCAGCGTTGTCGATGAAGTTCGGATACGGCCGGCCGGCCGCCGCCGCGCGGGCCCTGGCTTCAGCGATCTGCTCGCGCGTCAGCTTTCGCCGCGGCAGGTCCTTCGGCCGGGGCTTCTTCCACGGTGGATCATCGTTCCCTGTGCTGCGGCGTGCCATCGTCGCGATGATACGCCTATAATTTCCGCATGCACCGTTCGCTGATCCGCCTTTGCTCGCTCATTGCCGCCCTAGTGGCGCTCGTCATCGCGTCGCCGTCTGCGCAGAATCGTCCCGCCTGGCTCGACCCGTATCGCGCCAACGTCGACAAACTGATCGCCGCAGCGCAGGCCGATCAGTTCGCGTGGGATCGTCTTGCCGAGCTCACCGACACGCACGGGCAGCGCATCAGCGGATCCGACAACCTCAATCGCGCGATCGCGTGGGCCGTCGAGACCATGAAGAAGGATGGTCTCGAGAACGTGCACACCGAACGCGTGATGGTGCCGAAGTGGGTGCGCGGCAATGAGAGCCTCGAGATCACCAATCCGCCGCATCACGTGGTGCCGATGCTGGGCCTCGGCGGCAGCATCGCCACGCCGCCCGCCGGCATCGAGGCTGACGTCATCGCGGTCGCCAACAGCGACGAACTCACCAAGCGATCGTCCGAAGTAAAGGGCAAGATCGTGCTCTTCAACGTCCCATATACGAACTATGGCGAGACGGTGGCGTATCGCTCGGGCGGCGCCTCCATGGCGGCGCGCCTTGGCGCCGTGGCGTCGCTGGTTCGCTCGGTTGGTCCAATGGGTTTGCGCACCCCTCACACCGGCGGAATGAACTATGCCGACGGCGTCGAGAAGATTCCGACGGCGGCGATTCCGGCCGAGGACGCCAACCGCATCCAGCGCCTGCTGAATCGCGGCGTGAAGGTTCGTCTGAAGCTGAAGATGGAAGCGAAGTTCGATCCCGATGTCGAATCGTTCAACGTGGTCGGCGAGATCAGGGGAAGCGAGAAGCCCGAGGAGATCGTGCTCGCCGGGTGCCACTTCGACTCGTGGGATCCGGGCACGGGCGCGTCCGACGACGCGGTCGGCTGCATCGTCACCTGGGAAGCCGCGCGCCTGATGAAGAAGCTGAATATCCGTCCGAAGCGCACCGTGCGGATTGTCCTCTTCACGAATGAAGAGAATGGCATGCGCGGCGGCAATGGCTATCGCGATCAGCACGCGATGGAAGCCACCAATCACATCATGTCGGTGGAATCTGATTCGGGCGTCTTCCAACCCGCGCGCCTTGGCTTCAGCGGCTCAGAAGCCGCGCGCAAGCTGATCGCCGATATCGGCACGTTGCTCGCGCCGATTGGCATGAGCGAGATCACCGGCGGTGGCGGCGGAGCCGACATCGGTCCGATCTCCACGCTCGGCAAGGTGCCGATGATGGCCTACGGCGGCGACGCGACGAAGTACTTCACGATTCACCACACGCCGGCCGATACGGTCGACCGCATCGACCCGAAAGAAGTCTCAATTGCTGCGGCCTCGCTCACAACGATGATCTACGTCGTTGCCGACATGCCTCAGCCGCTACCGAAATAAGGCATTTGTTAAAGGGACTGACCCTTTAACATGGGAAATTGATGATGTTTCTGCGTACCGCTCTGATCGCTTCGTTGCTGATTTCGCCGCTGTTTGCACAGGCCAAGTCGCCGACCGCAGCCGATTCGTCAGCAGCTATCGTCAACGGCGGCGTGGCGATCTACGCCACGCTTGCGAATCCGACGATGTATGACGCGTATGTGCAGTCGGGGACATCGGACGCAGGCAAGGTCGAACTGCGCGACGGTGAAAAGCCCACGAGCAACATCACGATTCCCTCGTTTGGCTCGGTGGATCTAAAGGCGGGTGGTCCGTTCGTGCTGGTGACTGACCTGAAGAGTCAGCCGAAGGCGGGCGATTCGATCCTGGTCACGCTGATGACGGATGGCGGCGACAAGATCGCTGTCGCCGCCGTCGTCAAGTAATCCGAAATCCGAAATCCGAATTCCGAATTCCGATTAGCTCTTCTTGATCACGAAGCCGCTTTCGGTCTTCTCGCGGTTCTTCGTGTGGCAGGTCATGCAGGTGCCGCCGAGTTCCTTGCCGTGAGCGGCCACGCCCTCGGCGTTGCCCGACTTGCCGGCCTTCTCGATCTCCGCCGCGTGCATCGCCGCCGCCGCTGACCAGTCCGCCGCTTCCTTGTTGCCTCGCGCCGTCCAGAACTGCTGCGCGTCCTTGAACAGGGTCACGAGCTTCGCCGCTTCGGTCGCGGCATCGGCCGGCGATGCGGCCTTGCGCATCGCGCCGTTGGCGGCGCCCACGCCCTTCATCAACTTGTCGAAGTCTTCATCGGTCTTGGCCTGTGCGGAGAGCACGGCGATTGACGTGATGCCGACGAACACGGCCAAACCGGCCGCCATAAGAATACGAGACACGCGCATGAGTCCTCCCGGGACGCTGTTAGCGCGGCGCCATGCCGCGCCACCCGGCTGAATATCGGCTCGACGATGTCTGCAGAACACCGGCGAGCTCAGCCGTGGACGTGCAAGAGGATACTCTATCGGCGTGCCGCTGACGCGCACCCTGTTCACCGTCCACAAATGGACCGGCCTGGCCTCGGCGATTTTCATCCTGTTCTTCTCGATCACCGGCGCCGTCGCCGTCTATTACGCCGAGATCGATCGCTGGATCGCGCCAGGACTGGCCCTTTCGCCCGGAACGGGCGCACGGGCTTCCCTGCAGCAGGCCCTGGATGCTGCCCGCGCCGTCGCGCCGGAGCGAGCCCCCGAGTTGATGTGGCTGCCAACGCGGCCGGATGAGGCGATCGTCGTCCGCCTGGCCCCCGGGGTCGAGCTGTTTCGCGTTTTCGTCGATCCCGCGACGTCCCACGTGACGGGGACGACGGCCGGGGAACATCCCGCAAACGTCGTCCGCCAATTGCACCTGCGCTTCTACTTCTTCGGTTGGCAGGGGAGGGTCGTCACCGGCGTCTTCGGGTTGGTCCTCTTGCTCTCGGCGATCACCGGCGCCGTCATCTATGCGCCGTTTATGAAAGGCGTGTGGCACTCGGGACGTCGATGGTGGCAGGTGCGCGATTCCCGCCCGCAGATGGCGTGGTCTGACGTCCACAAGCTGATTGGTATCACCGCGCTCTTCTTCAACGTGATCATCGGCGCAAGTGGCGCTGTGCTCGGCCTCGAGAACCTGCAGCGATTCTCGCCCGCACTTGCGACCGCGCTACATCCGTCACCCGCGCGATACGAGGTCGCGGCCTGCGATCAACCGGTCGCGCTCGATCGCGTCGTCAGCGCCGCGGAACAAGACCTGGCCGGCCTCCGCGCCACACTGGTGTCGTTTCCAACCGCGCGCCAGCAGGTCTACACCGTGTCAGGCGACGTGCCCGGACGCCTGCGCGCCGCCGGTTCGAGCTGGGTGGCTCTTGATGCCTGCTCGCGGGTGCTCGATCGATTTGATGCGCGCGCCGCCTCGCTCACCGCCAGCACCTATTTGTGGATGGAGCCGCTGCACTTCGGCGACTGGGGTGGATGGCCGTTGAAGCTGCTCTACTGCTTGCTGGGGATGACGAGCGGAATCCTGGCCATAACCGGCCTCGGGCTCGCTGCCATGAAGTGGCGCCACCAGCCTTCGCCAAGGCGGCCGACAAGTCAGATATAGTTCGGCGATGCGCAATTACATCCTTGCCCTGGCCGCCGTCGCACTGGCCGCGTCGTCACCGGTTTACGGACAGACCGCGAAGCGCGCGATCACGCTCGACGATCACTCGCGGATCATCGGCGTGGGTGATCCGCAGCGATCGCCCGATGGACTGTGGGTCGCCTATACCGTGACCACCATTGACGCCGACAAGGACCGCCGCAACACCGACATCTGGATGATCAAGTGGGATGGCAGCGAGCAGTTGCAGCTCACCTCATCGCCCGACGGCGAGTCGTCTCCGCGCTGGAGCCCCGACAACAAGTACCTCGCCTTTGTCGCGTCGCGCGGCACGGAGGAAGAGAAGAAGAAGGGCGGGCAGATCTGGCTGCTGAACCGCGCGGGCGGTGAGGCGCAAAAGATCAGCGACGTGAAAGGCGGCGTCTCCGACATCCAGTGGTCGCCAGACAGCACGCGCATCGCCTTCACGCACGAAGACGAGGATCCACGCGAAGAGCCCGAGAAGATGGAAGGCTGGAAACGCAAGACCACGCCGCCGATCGTGATCGATCGCTATAAGTTCAAGCAGGATCGCGCCGGCTATCTTGGCAACTACTACTCGCACATCGGTGTCTTCGACCTCGCGACGAAGACCCACAAGATGATCACCAAGGGCAACACGGATGACGCGTCGCCGTCCTGGTCGCCCGACGGCAAGTCCATCGCGTTTCTAAGCAAGCGGGGTCACGCCGAACCAGATCGCACCGGCAACGAGGATCTGTGGATCGTCGAAGCGCGTGAAGGCGCCGAGCCTCGCCAGCTGACGAAGACTGAATTCTCTGAAGGTGGCCGCCCCGCGTGGAGCCCCGACGGCAGCCGGATTGCCGCGTTGATGGGCGACAACGATTCCAACGGCGCCTACGACATGAACAAGCTGATCGTCGTCCCGTCGAACCCGCCGGCCAACATTGGCGCGACGACGAGGCCGACGGTCTACATGCCGCAGCTCGATCGCGCGGTGTCGAACATCGCGTGGTCATCCGACGGCCAGAACATCTCATTCCTGCTGCAGGACGATCGCACCAATCACGTGGCCACGGTGCCGGCGGAGAACCCCAACGGCGCGATCCAGCGCAAGACGTCCGGCCGACGGGTGATCTCCACGCTCAATCCGGGCAAGGACGGCAACTTCGCGGTGATCGCCAACGAGCCGACGAAGTTCGCGGAGATCTACGCCCTCGAGGGATCGAACCTTCGCCAGCTGACGAAGCACAACGACAAGCTCTGGAACGAGCTGCAGCTGGCCACCACGGAAGATTTCACCTCGAAGAGCAAAGACGGCACCGAGGTCCACAGCCTGATCGTCAGGCCGGCTGGATTCAAAGCCGGCACCAAGTACCCGACGCTGTTGATCATCCATGGCGGCCCGAACGGACAGGACCAGCACGCCTTCTCATTCGATCGCGAATACCTCGCGGCGAATGGCTACGTCGTGCTTGCGGTGAATTACCGCGGCAGCGCGGGCCGCGGCAACGCGTTTCAGAAGGCGATTCATGCCGACTGGGGCAACCTCGAGTCGCAGGACCTGATTGGCGCGGTCGATGAAGCGATTCGGCAGGGCATTGCGGATCCGGCGCGGCTCGGCCTGGGCGGCTGGAGCTACGGCGGCATCTCAACCGACAACGTCATAGCCAGGGATACGCGCTTCAAGGCGGCCGTCAGCGGCGCAGGCGTTGCGCTGGTCATGTCGCTCTACGGCGTCGATCAATACATCCTGCAGTACGACAACGAGTTGGGGCAGCCGTGGAAGAAGGAGAACGCGGACAAGTGGCTGCGCAGCTCATACCCGTTCTTCAACGCCGACAAGATCAAGACGCCGACGTTGTTCATGGGCGGCGAGAAGGACTTCAACGTTCCGATCGCCGGCGGCGAGCAGATGTACCAGGCGTTGAGGAGCCTCGGCGTCGACACCCAGTTGGTGATCTATCCCGGCCAGTTCCACGGGCTGACAATCCCGAGCTACGAACGCGATCGCTTGCAGCGGTACCTGAACTGGTTCAACAAGTACCTACAGCCGGCCACGACAACCACGGCCAGCCAGCAGTAGTTGCGGCGGGTGTTCGGACCCGCCTGTTTCCGAGGACGAGCGATGCGTTTATCGATGGCACTGTTGTTCTGCGCGCTGCCCACAGTCTTGTTTGCCCAGTCCGCCGATATGCGGACGCGCGCTGAGATCACCAATTACGAAGAGACCAGCACCTACGCCGATGTCACGCGGGTGATCGACGGCTTCAAGGCGACCAGTTCGCTGGTGCACACCGAGAGCTTCGGCAAGACCGAAGAAGGCCGCGATTTGCCGCTCCTGGTCATCTCGGATCCGAAGGTGACGACCCCGGAAGCGGCGCGCAAACTCGGGCGCCCGATCGTCTTCGTGCAGGCCAATATTCACGCCGGCGAAGTCGAGGGTAAGGAAGCGATCCTGATGCTGGCCCGGCGGATGCTGACCGGGGATCTCCGTCAACTCACGCGCCAGCTCGTGATCCTGATTGCGCCGAACTACAACGCCGACGGCAACGAGAAGGTCAACGTCATGAACCGCACCGCGCAGTACGGTCCGGTCAACGGCGTCGGTACGCGCGAGAACGGCAAGGGCTTCGACCTCAATCGCGACTACATGAAGCTCGACACCCTCGAAGCGCGCTCGCTCGTCGGGCTGATGAACAAGTGGGATCCGCACGTTGCCGTTGACCTGCACACCACCAACGGTTCGTATCACGCCAATCACCTGACGTATTCGCCGATCCTGAATCCCAATGCCGATGCGCGCCTGATCGAGTTCACGCGCTCGCGCATGCTCGCGCCGATACGCGCCGCGATGCTGAAGAACCACAACTGGCGCACCTACTACTACGGCAACTTCGCGCCCGAAGATGGCGGCGGTCGCGAGAGCTCACGGGTTGATCCCGCCAATGCCGGCAACACCACGTGGCGCACGTTCGATCACCGTCCGCGCTTCGGCAACAACTACGTCGGCCTGCGCAATCGCATCGCCATCCTGTCAGAGGCCTACAGCTACCTGGACTTCAAGGGCCGCGTTGAAGTCACCGAGGACTTCGTCGAGGAGATCTACAAGAGCGTCGTCTCCAACGCGAAGCAGATCATGACGTTGACCGCGCAGGCCGATCGCGTCTTTACCGCGCCGGCGGGGGCGAAGCCCGTCGACCTGGGCGTGGACATCCAGATTGCCGCGGCTGACGAGAAGGTCGAGATCCTCGTCGGCGACGTGACCAAGCAGCTCAATCCCAAGTCAGGGCGCGAGATGCTGGTCATGGCGCCAATGGCGGTGCCGGTCGCGATGAAGGAGTACGGCACGTTCGTGGCGACACGGACGAACGCGGTGCCGCGTGGCTGGGTGATTCCCGGCACCAACATCGCGCGTCTCTCGGCGGCGATCGATCGTCTGCGCTGGCACGGCATCAGGATCCAGGAGATTGCCGCGGATGCGCAGCTGGGCGTCGAGCGCTTCACCATCAGCGACATGACGAAGGCCCCGAAGCCGTTCCAGGGCCACCAGGAAACCCGATTGAAGGGCACGCACGCGCGCGCGCAACTCACGGTCCAGGCCGGGTCGCTCTTCATTCCGTCGAACCAGCCGCTCGCGCGCCTGGCGTTCTATCTGCTCGAGGCTGAGAGCGACGATGGGTTGGTGACGTGGAACTACGTGCAGGACGGTATCGCGGTGGGGCAGACCTACCCGATTTACCGGGTGACCGGAGCGGAGCCGCTCAAATTCAAGTAACGCGCTACGCCGTCTGCCACGACGCCCGAAATCACGCCCTGGAGACGCGATCTCGCATCATCCTGACCGGTGGACGGCTTTTCCGCATCTTCGGCCACTTCGAAACTCCAGTCCCACACGCGCTGCTGATCGGCCCGGCGCGTCAGTTGGACCGTGACAATGAAGCCGCCATTCTTCGGGTGCAGCTGGCCCGACAGGATCGCGGTTGCCACGTCCCGCTCAGCCGTGTGCGCACCGCTGACTTCGAGCTTCGACCGGAGATAGGTGCGCAGCCCGGCCGGAAAGTTTTCTTCGCCGGGCGGTGGGTCGACGATCTCGAATTGATCGAGCGCAATCGTCCACGGCTCGGGTCGCGATTGCCGCCACCCCACCACCATCATCCCGATCACCACTAAGGCGAGGAGCGCGAGCGCTGCCCGGGTGGTCCAGGTGCGAGTGGCTCGATCTAGCGGCGGTGATGCCGGTGCTGGAGCCGGCGTGGCATGCGTCCCCGCAGGACTCGCCGGCACTGTGCGGCTGGCCGCCGCTTCCGCAATCGCGCGCTCCACGGCATCGCGCCGCAGCGCTTCCGTCGGCGGCAGCTGATGGAGAGCGAACTCCTGCACGAAGCGGTATCCACGGCCTCTGACCGTTTCGATCGCCGATACGTCGCTGCCTTCATCGAGCAGCTTGCGGAGCGCCGCCGCGTGGAACGCAATGTTGCCCTCTTCGACCACCGCATCCGCCCACACGGCGGCGAGGATCTCTTCCTTGGTCACCAGGCGCGGCGCGCGGTTGAGCAGCGTGGCGAGCAGGTCCAGCGTTTTCGCCGGCAGCGGTACGACAACGCCGTCGCGCAACAGCCGGCTCTCGGTCGGCTCGAATCGCCAGTGCCCCCACTGGTAAGCAGGTCCCGCCATCAGCGATCACGCAGCGACGCGTTGCGGAACGTCGTCCCTTCCGAGCTGTTGGCGAGAAACAGGAAGGCCTCGCTGTCAGTGAACAAATCGCGGAACTGCGACAGGTCAAACGTGGCGCTCCCGTTGGGCAAAGCCGGCAGGGACAGCGTCACTTTGCCTGCCTGGTGGGCGATCTGGAATCGCATCGGTTTGCCGGGGGTGTATTCGCCGATGCGCTGAAAATGGCGATACGCGCCGCGATAGGCCACGCCGCCTTTTGGATCCGCGACGGTCAGGTCGATCCCGTAAAACGGCATGCGTGGCAAGTTGTGAATCCGGAACAGGAAGGCGCGGGTGGGCTCGTTGTCGAGTCCAAGATTGGTCTCGCCGGCGCCAAACCCGACGTAGGCAATATCCCCATGACTTTCGGGGATCGCGACATCGACCTCGAATACAAAATCCCTGGACGAATACCTGCCGGAGACCGTCCTGATCACCGGCCGTTCGATCCCGTTTTCGATGCCGGATTCGGATTGCTTTCGCAACAGGCCTCGGAGGTCAGGGCGTACTTATCGAAAGGAATAGATAGGGCGGGACTGACCGGCCCGGTGAGCGAATCCGTGAAATTCACCGGCTCCGGACCGCGCGCGCAGGCCATTGCCATGCCCGCGGCCAAAATCGCGAGAAACGCCTTCAACTTGGGGGACCGCACGCTAAAACAACGTAATTCTAGCCCTTCCGTGTTTTCATCCCCGAGAACATCCATAAAATAAATGAAGAATAAAGATTCCTCAAACGGCCATTAAAGGACGATTCGTCCGCCCATGCCTCATTGTGTCGCCTCGCTGAGTCGAAGTCTCAGCCAGTTTCAGGAGGCACTATGTTTAGGCAAGGCTCCCCCAAGAAGCGTTTTGCCACGGTCGCGCTGGCGACGGCGATGGCTGTGCTTGCGCTGACCAATCCCGCGTTTGCGCAAACGCCAACCTTCAATGCCCTTGTCACCACGTCGGCCAACACCGGATCGGCCTTTCCGGAAAATGGCGCTGTGGGCGACATCAACGGCGACGGCAAGTTGGATGTGGTGGTTACCGACGGGCAAGACAGGCTCCGCGTGATGCTGGGCCAGGGCACCGGCGCATTCATCGAGCGCGACCTGGGACTTCCGCAGGTGACGCTCGCCAACACCGTCAACCTTCACCCGAGTTTGACGGCCCATTTGCCGGCGAACGTCGGCGGCTTCGGTTCGCTTCAGGCGAGCGACATCAACCTCGACGGACGTCTGGATCTCGTTGTCAACGAGACGGTCGGCATAAACTTCGTGAACTACTCCTTCATCGGAGCGCTCATCAACACGGGCAATGATCTGACCGGATTGCCGCAGTTCACGGCCACGCACCACTGGGTGCCGTTCCTCGGCGTTCGTCCCGTCACGGTCGGCGACTTGAATGGTGACAACGCGCCAGACGTGATCCTTGGCAGCTGCTGTGCGGCTGTTCAATCGTGGCTCAACAACGGCAGCGGCGTTTTCACGCCAGTCCAAACCACGGGCCTGACCCCAGGCAGCGGTGGTCCCGCGGTCGGACCCGGTGTCATCGCGGACGTGAATGGCGATGGCAAGAGTGACTACATCGCCACCAGCAACCAGAACGGCGGCGCCAACGTGTTCTTCGGAAACGGCGACGGCACGATGCAGACGCCCGCGACGTTCCTCCCGAACCACGCGGTGTCGGTCGCTGTAGCCGACGTGAACGAGGACGGCCGGCCGGATCTTGTCATGGCCAATCTCACCGCCGGATCCGAAGGCGTGCAGGTGTATTTGAATAACGGCGCCGGCACCTTTGGTGCGCCGACGGTGTACCCGGCTCTCGGCACCGCCTCGGTGTCAGTTGCAGATCTCAATGGCGACGGCAACCTCGACGTGGCCACGGGCAACGTCTTTAACTTCGTTGGCGTCTACCTCGGCGACGGCACCGGCGGCTTCACCGGCCCGACCACCTTCCCCGCTTCGGGTACTCCAACCACCGCGACCGTCGGTGATTTCAACGCGGACGGGAAGCCCGATGTCGGTGTCATTCTCCGGAACTCGCGCGAGTATGGCGTGGTGACGAACACCACGGAGTTTGCGCCGGCGGCCGCCACGCCCCTCGTGTTTACGCGATCGACGACGACGAATGAGACGTGGAAGAAGTACACGGTCACGTTTACCGCCACTCAGTCGGGCGACCACAACATCCGCTTCAGTCTCACCGGTGGAGGGCCGTCAGGCGACAATTCAATCCTGGTCGACGCCGTCAGCATCTCCCAAGGCGCGATGCCGCTGTTCTCGGACGGCTTCGAGTCCCCGGCTCTGGCGCTAAACACCAGCGTCTCATCGAACGGCGGCGCCGCGACATACGGCTTCTGGGCGTTCAACAACTTCGCCGGCATCCTCGACAATTCGCCGCCGAATTGGGGCCTCGATCTCCAGGGCCTGGGCTACGCGGACGGAACCTCGCAGTACGCGTACCTGCAGGCGGTGAACGGCTTGCTCGGCACCATGACGAGCGTGAACACGTTCGTGCTCACCGCCGGTGAAACCTACACGCTCACGTACTACCAGGCCTCACGCCGCGACTTTGGCGGCACGACGACGTACACCGTGACGATCGATACGGTGATCACGGACCGGGACGGCGATGGTGTCAACGACGACCAGGATGCCTTCCCGGACGACCCGACCGAGACGACCGACACTGATGGCGACGGCGTGGGTGACAACGCCGACGCGTTCGACAACGACCCGACCGAAACGGTGGACTCGGACGGCGACGGCGTGGGCAACAACGCTGACGCGTTCGACAACGACCCGACCGAAACGGTGGACTCGGACGGCGACGGCGTGG
>CAZVLS010000001.1:341712-620633 GCA_964628295.1 uncultured Acidobacterium sp. | reverse complement strand
GCAACAACGCCGACGCATTCGACAACGATCCGACGGAGACGACCGACACCGACGGCGATGGCGTCGGCGACAACCGCGACATCTTCGACAACTCGGATCGTCGCCCCACCGTGTTCGCGGGCACCTGCAGCACCGGCGTCACGAATCAGCTGCTGGCCGACGGCGCGACCATGAACGACCTGCTGGCCGCGGCCCTCGCCGGCACCTCACACCACGGCACGCGCGTGGTGCGAGCCGTGGTGCTGGCCGGATCGTGGAAGCGCAGCGGCCTGATCACCGGCCGCGAATACGGAAAAATCGTCTCGTGCGTGGCCCGCCTGAAGGTCGGCCGTCACGACCATGATGACCATGACGATGATTGCTGGGACCGCGAAGACGGCAACAACAGCGGGCATGGCAACGATCGCGACGACGATAAGGATCGCGACCACAAGGGTAAGAAGGACGACAAGAAGGACGACAAGAAGGACGACAAGAAGGACGACAAGAAAGGCAAGAAGTAGATGAGGAGGCGGGTCTTCGGACCCGCCTCGTTACTGTACGGTGACTTGATATAGGCGGGGCCACTTCTTGCCGGTGATAAAAATCCGGCGGGTGGCCCTGTCGTATGCAATCCCGTTCAACACCTGATCGCCCGGGTTCGGTCGCTGAGCCACGGGCCACAGCGAACCAAAATCAACCCAGGAATTGACCTCGCCCGTTGCCGGTGAAATCCGGACGATGCGGTCCGTCAACCACACGTTCGCCCAGATCTCTCCTTCAATCCATTCGAGCTCGTTCAGATTGCCGATCGATCGTCCGGCATCTCGCACCCGAATACTCTTCGTCGGTGCCAGCGTCTTCGGATCGAGAAACGTCAGCGTGTCGCTGCCGTCGCTCATGACCAGCTGCGACACGCCGTCATAGGCGATGCCCCAACCTTCGGTCTTGTAGGGGAACGTCCGCTTTTGCGCGAAGGTCTTGCGGTCGTAGACGAACCCTTGCTTGTGCTGCCAGGTCAGTTGCAAGAGTTCATCGCCGACCAGCGCGAGCCCTTCCGCGAAGTATTCGTCCGCCACCTTGTGCTGCTGCAGCACCTTACCGGTCGCAATCTCCACGCGCCGCAACGTCGAATGCCGATTGAGCCCGGTGCTCTCGTAGAACTCGCCGTCGGCAAAGACCAGTCCCTGCGTGAACGCATCCGGATCGTGTGGAAATGACGCGACGACTTTGAAGCTGTGCACAGGGGCGGGCTTTCTCTGGGCAACCATCGCCGGCGCACACGATACGAGTGCGCCGGCGACGATCAGGAACTTCAACCCCAACTTCACGACTTTGAACTCAACTTGAAACTTGAAACCTTAAACTTTGAACTTCTTAGGGCTTGATCAGGTAGAACGTTTCCTGGCGGCCATCAATCCAGTCCCACTTGCCGCCGGGCATGATCGCCGCATCTTCTTCGAGCGCGAAGCGCACCGGCTGGTTGCCCCACTCGGGCACGTTGTGGGTGACGTTCAACTCAATCGAGTGCCACGTGTTCGGGCGGAACACGTAGTCGCCGCGAACCGGAACACCCTGCTGATAGTCGGTCATGCCGATCGGTGGCCCGGCGGCGTGACCGTGATAGCCCACCGGGTGGCAGTAGATCGACGGAACGAGGCCTTCCTTCTTCGCATGCGCCAGCGCATCGGCGAGCGCCTGGTTGCCAGTCCGCTCCAGGCGCGCATACTGCATCGTCAGATCCTGCAGGCGATTCGCAGCCTTGAGTCCGGCCTTCAGGCCGGCGGGCGCGTCGGTCTCGCCTGGCTTCAACACGTAGGCGTTGTGCTGCGTATCAGTGGAGAAGCCCATGTAGACGATGCCGAAATCGGTGTGCAGCATGTCGCCGGGCAGGATCGGACCGCGCGGGTTGGTCTTCTCGCCCTGGCGGAAGATCGTGACCGACGGCTGGAACCACTTGCCGAGACCCATTTCGACCACGCGCTGGCGCATCCACCATACGACGTCTTCGTTGGTGGTCTTGCCGGGCGTGATCACCTTGTTGGAGAACGCTTCGCGGATCACCATGTGCGCAACCTTCATGGCATGCCGATAGGCGTCGAGTTCTTCGGGCAGCTTCACCTCGAGCCAGCCGACCGCGAGCATTTCCGCGGACTTGATCTTGGCCGAGTGTGCGGGTCCGAGTGCTTCGATGAGGCGGCGCTTTTCATTCGCGGTGATGCCGTCGGCGTGCTGCCAGGCGTCCGATTCGTTGATGCCGATCACCTTCGGGTTCTTCTCGTCGACCAGCTTTCTCAGGGCTTCATGCTGCCCGTCATTGGTGGACGGGACCATCGGGTAGATGCCGTCGTAGTCGAAGCGGCCGATCGAGTAGCGCTCGGCAGGCTTGCCGCCGCCCGGGTTGTAGAACACGAGGATCGTCCGCCGCCGCGATGCGTAGTAGGTGAGCGGCGACATTGACGCGAACACCGGGTCTTCGTTGTATTCGCGGGTCGGGATGATCCACATGTCGATCCCTTCGCGCGTCATCAGCGGGCCAAGCAGCGTATCGAACCGCTTCTTGATCCACGGCGTGACAAGCGCATTCTGCTCGCGATGCGAGAGCACACGCTGCGTGGGATCGGGATACTGGATTGATTGCGCATCGCCGCTGATGGTGGCGGCGACCAGCAAAATGCAAACGGAACCGACTAGTCGCTGGATCATGGCGATTAGTCTAGTTCAGGCAACCCCCGGCCTATCCGAGAACAAATCCCGCCTTGATAAACGGCAGCATGCGGATGCGCTCACCCGTCAATGCGGCAATCGCATTGGCCACCGCCGGGGCGATCGGGGGGAGAGGCGGTTCGCCGAATCCGGTCGGCCGCAGGCGGCTCTGGATGAAGTGCGACTCAATGGCCAGCGGAGCTTCCCGCATCCGGATCATCCGGTAATCGCCGAAGTTGCGCGAGGTGGCTCGACCGTTGGCGATCGGCACCTCCCCATAGAACGCCGCGCCGAGGCCGTCGATGATGCCGCCTCGCATCTGCGCTTCGAGCATCGACAAGTTCACAGGCTGGCCAACGTCGCCAACTGACACGATCTTGTGAATCGTCACGCGCTTCTGACCGTTGTTGCCGGACGCGATCGAGACCTCGACGACGTGCGCGCAGTAGGAGCCGAATGTGTGATGCGCCGCAAGGCCGCGCGCGCGGCCGGACGGGGCAGAGCGGCCGAATCCTCCGCGCTCTACGGCGTCGAGCAGCACTCGACGCATCCGCGACGGATCGTACGGACTCTGATCGCCTGGACTCTTCGGTACGTCCCCGGCTTCACCCAGAATCTCGAGCCGCATATCCACGGGGCTGCGCCCGGCCTTTGCGGCCAGCTCGTCGATCGTGGTCTCGATCGCAAACGCGTTCACCACATGCGCAGGAGCTCGCCAGGCACCCGTCGCAACGCCGGTTAACGGCGCGCCGTAGCGGAGCCTCGCATTTGGAATGCGCGTCGGTTGCAGGTCGGCATCGAGCTGATCGAGCCGCTGCACGACGCCGACGTAGCAGCCGTAGGTCTCCGTCGAGTGCGGTCCCCGCGGGTCCTTCCGGTACGCGTTTCTCGAGCAGCTGGCGATGACGTGATCCCAGGCGACGATCCTGCCATCCGGGCCCAGTCCGGCGCGGATTTGCTGCATCGCCGCCGGACGGTAGTAGTCATGCTGCAGGTCACCTTCGCGCGTGTCGACGATCATCACCGCGCCACCGATCGCCTTGGCGACGACCGCCGCTTCAGCGGCGTAGTCCGACATCAGCCTCCGGCCGAATCCTCCGCCGATGCGGGTGCAATGGACGTGGATCTTGTCCATGGCGATGCCGGTGGCCCTCGCGACGATCGACTGCGCGCTCATCGGCATCTGGATCGGACCGCGCACCCACATCTCGCCGGTCGCTGGTCTGAACTCCGCAGAACAGTTGTGCGGCTCGAGCGTCGCGTGGGATGCGAACGGGAACGAGTAGGTGTTGTCGACCACCACTGTTGCCGACGCAAGAGCGTCGTCAACGCGGCCGGAGTTGTGGAGTGTCGCCGCAGGTGCGGCAAGGATCTTCTGGAATTGCGCCGTCAGCGTGGCGTTGCTCTCCGTCGCATACGGACCCTCGTCCCATTGCACGGCCAGCGCCTCGCGTCCCTTGAACGCCGCCCAGGTTGAATCCGCGACCACGGCGACTCCGTGCATGAGGAACGTCGGATTGTCGAGGCCCTTGATCTCGACGATGTCTCGCACCCCCGCAACCTGGCGCGCCTTCGTCGCATCGATCTTGATCGGGCGCCCGTTGAAGACCGGGCATTTGGCGATGGCCGCAAACTTCATGTTTGGCAGGCGAACGTCGATGCCGAATAGAGGTTGTCCCGTCACGATCTTGTGGTTATCCGTTCCGCTCACGCGGGTGCCGATGATCCGGTAGCGCGCCGGATCCTTCATGGCAACGTCTCGCGGAACGGAAAGCGTGGCCGCGCGCGCCGCGAGCGCACCGAACCGCAGCTCGCGACCGCTGGCGGGATGCCGCACCACGTGCGCGGCCGTGTCGCAATCACCTGCAGGTACGCTCCATTGCGCAGCCGCGGACGCGATCAGCAACGCCCGCGCGGTCGCGCCGACCCGTCGCAGCTCGTCCCAGTCGGATCGAATCGCATCGCTACCGCCAACGCCCTGACCGCCATACTTCCTATCAAGCGGTGCATCGTCGATCCGCACCTTCGTCCAATCGGCGTCGAGCTCCTCTGCGATCAGCATCGGCAGCGAGGTCTTCGTGCCTTCACCCATCTCTGGCTGTGCCGACCAGATCAACACGCGATCGTCCGGATCGATCTGGATGTAGTCGGTAGGGAAGGTCGCGGGTCCTGTGGGAGCCTGCATCTGCGCGCCGAAGACGTTGCTGCGCATCGCGACCAGCAGTCCGCCTGTGGCGGCAAGACTCACCGTGATGAACCTGCGGCGTCCGGCTTCAGCCGGACTGTTCCCCTTCGGGGTGCCGGCGTCCTCAACAATCCCGGTCTTCGCGTCCCTCAACACGTCTCTGCGTGATCGCATATCGATGTCTCCTGGACCGTTGTCAGCTATTGGGGCGTGGACGTGCTGAGCTTGGTGCGCCAGGCCTGGGCGGCAGCGACCACGCGCTCCCATGGCTGAGCGGCGCCGTGCGAGGAAACTACGGTGCGAACCTGCAAGCCTGCCGCATCGACCCAGTTCACGAGTTCGGCAGTTGAATGCGGCAGCAGTCCCCTGATCAGGTCCGCTTCGTAGAGGAGGCCGGGGGCGGGCATGAACGCTACGAGTGAGCCGGACGCGTGGGAATGCGGAACCGCACGGAGTTCGATCGCGCGCGCTCCCTGGCCAAGGCGAAGCGTGTCCTTCGCGCCGGTCAACGTGATCGTGCGGGCGCTTTGGGCCGTGATATATCGCCGGACATCTTCGAGCAGGCGCTCGTCGGCGATGACTTCGAGATCGGCCGCGCCGGCAAGGCCGCCAATGTGATCGTCATGAAGATGCGTGAGCACGACGCTGATGCGTCGACCGCGCGCGCGGCGTCGCGCGTTGTCGAGGACCAGCCGGCCGCGTTCGGGAGAGTCGGGAAGGTCGATGACGAGGACGCGATCCTCGAGCTCGATCAGCAGCGATCCGTAGTCAGCGGTGCGGAGGTGAAACGCGCCGGGTGCGACTTCGGTCTCGACGAGCGATGCTGGCGCGCCCGGTGCCGCGGGGGCGGTGGAATGAGTCGCGCTGGCGGTGGTGTATTCGTCGTATGAGCGGACTTGCCAAAGGTCCGATCCGCGCCAGACTTCGAGGAGATGCGGCAGTCGGGGCGTGCCCGGCAGCGCCGTCGCCGGCCGGTATTGCGCGAATGTGAGCCGGAGCGGCTGAGGATCGATCCCGCCGAGATCGGGATCCTGCCACTCGACGGCGCGCAGCAATCCATCTTCATCGTCGAACATCAACGTCACCGACAGCCCGGCAAGACGGGTCAGCACTGCGGATGTGCGTCTGCCGTCTAGCAGTCGGGGCTGCTGCATGGTCGCGATGAGATCGGGAAGTCGCAGCAGCTGAGGCAGGAGCGACTCGGGATGCAGCGCCGCGAGGGCTCCGCTCAAGACATTTTCGGCCGCGGGCGTATTGCGATTGGCGCTCGGATCGGTCGAGAGACGATGCCAGCGTCCGGCATCGAGGGTTCGATCGTAAATGCGACCGCCCGACATGTGCCGCCGCATCTGCAGGGATTCACGCTGACGTTGCAGCGTGGCCTCGCGCTTTCCGACCTGCACGCTTGATGGAACCGCGCCTCGAGGCCACTCGCCTTGTCCGAGCGAGCGTTCGAGCATGTGATAGCCAGTGGTCAGCGTCGGCAGTGCCTCGAGGATCTGCACACCGCCCATCGCTGTCGCGCTGCGCTCGATCAACGATCGTGCGCTGACCGTCGCAGGCGATGAAGCGGATTCATTGGCAAGCTCGATGAGGAACAGTTCGACGTTGCCCTCGAGCGTGCGCGTGCAGATGATCCTGCGTCCGTCAGGAGAAAAGATCGGCTTGGTGAAGCTGCCCGGTCCCTGCGTCAGCGTTCGCGAACTGGTGCCGTCCGGACGCATCAGGATGACCTGGTAGTCACCAGCGCCTTCGCCTGCGTACGCGATCCAGGCGCCGTCCGGCGACCACGACGGCCACCCGTCGAATCCGGGGTGCGTGGTGATCCGTACCGCGTTCTTGCCGTCCGCGTTCATGACGAAGATGTCGGAGTTTCCGGGGTTCCTTTCCCAGCCCGCCGTCTCTTCTTCGAGGCGGCGTCGCAACACGATCCGGGAGCCGTCCGGCGACCACTGCGCGTACGTATCCTCGATTCCGTCGCGGGAGATCTGCGTTACGTCGGTGCCATCGCGCCGCATCGAGAAGATCATTGGCACCGGCTTGCCGCTCACAAGGGAGCGGTTCGAGTTGAAAAGGATTCGCGACCCGTCGGGGCTCCAATACGGATGGATGTCGTCGGCCGCGTGCCTGGTCAGGTTGCGCACACCGGTGCCGTCTGGCGCCATGACGTAGATCTCGGCGTTGCCGTCTCGATACGAGCGAAAGGCGATCAAGCTCCCGTCGGGCGACCAGGACGGGTTCTCGTCGGTCGCAGGGTCGTCGGTCAGACGGATCACGCCTGAGCCGTCGGCGTTCATCACGTAGATCTCTGAATTGCCGGTGCGGTTCGACTGATAGACGATGCGACGCCCATCGGGTGACCAATTGGGATACGACGTCTCGATGTTGGTGAGCTTGACGACTCGCGCGGCAGCCGGCGGCGTCGATTGGTCGAAGCCGTTGGTGTGCGCCGTGAGCGCGAGCGTGAGACCAAGCGTCGTGAGCGCGATCATGGTCGTCCGCCTCCCGTGCCCGCAGCGATCGCGCTCGCCCGCCGCACCGCTTCCTTGATGCGGACGTATGTGCCGCAGCGGCAGATGTTGCCGTTCATCGCCGCCACGATCTCGTCGTCTGTCGGATTGGCCGTGCGCGCCAGCAGGGCGGCGCAGGTCATGATCTGTCCCGCCTGGCAGTAGCCGCATTGCGGAACGTCGATCTCCTCCCACACCTTCTGCGCCGGGTGATCGCCGTCGGCCGACAGACCCTCGATCGTCGTGATTCGTCGTCCGGCGACCTTGCCGATCGGCGTCTGGCACGCCCTCGCCGCCACACCATCCAGGTGCACGGTGCAGGCGCCGCAGAAGCTGCCGCCGCAGCCAAACTTGGTCCCGACAAGATTGAGTTGGTCGCGCAGCACCCAGAGCAGCGGGGTTTCCGGGTCAACGTCCAGTTGGACGGCGCGGTTGTTCACGGTCAGCGATACAGCCATGCCTGTTCATACGCCGCCATTGCGGCCAAAGCCTCTGAAACCCCGCCGATGATTCGCCGAGGTTTGTCGTTTCCGGTGCCTGACACCGGATTCCGAATCGCTATCGGACCCGGTGCCTGACACCAACTTCCGATTCGACGTCGGAATCCTGGTCTGACACCAATTCCGATTGGGTGGGACGAATGCAGTGACTGACGGCAGTGAGTACGCGGGAGCTGCGATCAAATGGCAGAAATGCTCGACTTTGGATCGGAAGTCGGTGTCAGGCACCAGTTAGCATAAGGACGTGGAACGGTATGAGGTGGGGGAGTGGCTGGTCCAGCCGTCGTTGAACCGGCTGTCGCGTAACGGCGACGAGGTTCGCGTCGAGCCGAAGGTGATGCAGGTGCTCGACGCCCTGGCCGAGACCCCCGGCGAAGTCGTCACGCGCGAGCAGTTGGTCGCCAAGGTGTGGGCCGGTGTCTTCGTGACAGACGATGTGCTGCATCGGGCGATCAGGGAGTTGCGGCGGGTGTTCGGCGACGACACCGCGAACCCCGCCTACATCGAAACGATCCGCAAGCGCGGCTACCGATTGATTGCGCCGGTTCGTAGAGGCGGTCCGTCGGACCCGCCTCCGGGGATTCCCGCACCACTCAAAGCCGATTCAGTAGAAACGCCGTTACCAGTCCAGCGATACGGCTTCATCGCCACGCTGTCGGTGACGCTCGCCGTCGTCCTGGGCGCCGTGGTCTACGTCCTTGGCTCCCGGCCGGCGCCGATCGAATCAACGACGTCGTCCGTGCGATTCGTGGCGATGACGTCCGGTCCGTTCAACGAAGTCGATCCCGCGATCAGCCCAGACGGCACGCGCCTCGCCTTTGCGATGCGCCAGGAAGGCGCTGATGCCACGCCCGCCGATCTTTATCTGACCGACGCGCCAGGCCGGACGCCGACACAGCTCACCGCCCATCCCGCAGACGATCGCTATCCGGCGTGGTCGCACGACGCGTCGCAGCTCGCCTTCGTCCGCATCGACAGGAGCCGCTGCGACATTATGATCATGCTGCTCGCGGACAAGCGAGAGCGTCGAGTCGCGGCCTGCGGCAATCCTGAAGAGCCGCGCCTGTCGTGGACCAAGGACGGTGACTGGCTGATCGAGTCGTTCGCGCCGGGTCCCGATCCCATTCGTGGCTGGCAGATCGCGCGTGTCTCGACCACAACCGGCGTGAGGGAAACGCTCACGCTACCAACGCCGGGCACGCTTGGCGACTACAACCCATCGGTTTCTCCAGACGGCTCGCGCATCGCGTTCGTGCGCGGCATCAACGGCGCGACGTCAGACCTGCATGTCGTCTCAGCAAGCGGCGGTCCCCCGACACGCGTGACCTGGGACAACCAGGATCTGGTCGGCGTCGATTGGACGGCAGACGGACGATCGCTGATCTACGCCACCGATCGCGCCGGCGGCTACACGATCTGGCGCGTCGGCATTGATGGCGGCGATCCGCACCTGGTCGTCGGCGGTGCGGCGAAGTTGAAGCATCCGTCAGTCGCGCGGGCGACCGGCCGCGTCACCTACGAGAGCTGGGCCTACGAGATCAACCTCTGGGAATCGTCGATCGTTGACCGCCTCGATCTGGAGGGCGAACCCGCGTCGACCATCCGGCCGACGGTGCAGACCTCCGATCAGTGGAATCACTCACCGGATCTATCCCCGGATGAAACGCAGATCGCCTTTGTCTCCACGCGATCGGGTGGCGCTGAAATCTGGATCGCCAATCGTGACGGTTCACGCGCGAGGCAACTCAGCACGTTCGGCCGCGCGTCGATGCGCGTGCCTCGCTGGTCTCCGGATGGCAAGGCGATCTTGATCAGCGCGGCAGTCAACGGTCAGCCTGATCTCTACACCTTTGACGCTGTCACCGGGGCAATGACGCGGTTGACCGACGATCACGAGGATGAAGTGGCGCCGGACTGGTCGCACGACGGCACGTCGATTCTCTTCGGGGCGAGAGTAGGCGGCACGTGGCAGTTGATGCGGATGCGCATCGCCGATCGATCGCGCTCGCAACTGTCGGTGGATGGCGGATACGCGGCGCAGCCGTCGCCCGATGGCGCCTCGATTCTCTTCACGCGACTCGAGCAGCCGGGCATCTGGACGATGCCGGTCGATGGTGGGGCGGCGAGGTTGCTTGTGCCTGGCGTGAGAGCGGCGGAGACGCTCAACTGGCGAGCGACGTCGAGCGGCATCTACTTCGTCGGTGTGACTGCTGACCAGATCGTGGTGCGACGCGCGCCGCTGTCGGGCGGCGCGGGCGTCGACGTGTCGTGGCTGGGCAACTATTCGTGGCCCGGCTTCGCCGTCTCACAGGACGGCAGGGTGATCTATGCCCACTGGGATCGCCGCGAGGCGAACATCATGGGCATGGATCAATAGCGCTTAGCGATTCAGCGTCTTCGCCATCTGCTGGTAATAAGCGAGACGGCTGATCTGATCCTTTGTCGGCGCGCCAGTCCATCGCCCGATGGCACCGTACAACCCGCCGATTCGTGAGAGCAGTTCGCGCGACTGACGCTTCAGGTCCACCACATCGGCGCCGGTGCCCGGCAGCTTCTGGATGCGATCGTTGACCGGGCTGAACTCGCGCGCCAGCGCCGCGGCCTGGTGGACCGCATCGGTCCACTGCTTGCGCTCCGCAGGTGTGATGTCGATGCGCGGATCCTCGCGCACTTCCACCCGCTGCTCGTGCTTCTGGTTGCCGGCGACAAGCCGCACGACGTAGGTTCCGGGCGCCACCAGCGGACCCGGCATGCCGCCGCCTCGTGGCGCATCGCCGTCTTCTTCGCTGAAGCCGCCGCGAATTGGCAGGTCGGCCTCGCGCAGGTTCCAGACAATGCGGTTGACCCCGCGATTGCCGGTGCCGCGTAGCGTGTTCACGAGCTGACCGGAGGCCGTGTGGACCGTGATCGTCGGCGCCGTGCCAGGAGCACCGATCCAGTAGTCGATCAGCGCTCCGTTGGCCGGATTCTCACCGCGGAACCACATGTCGCCGGTGTGCGCCTTCAGATTGGTCTGCCGAATCTGGTACGACGGCGCAATGGTGAACAGGTGCGACGGTGACGCGATCACCTGCGGCGTCAGCTCCTGCAGCGCGTTGATCTTGTCGAGGATCCAGATGCCGCGGCCGTGCGACGCCAGCACCAGGTCGTTGTCCCGCGGATGGATCACGAGATCGTTGAACGGCAGCGTCGGCATGTTGTTCTTCAACTCGATCCAGTTGGTGCCGCCATTCGGCGTGAAGAACAACCCGAGCTCAGTGGCCGCAAACAACAGGTTCGGGTTCTTGACGTCTTCGCGGATCGTGCGGACCACGCGGCCGGCCGGCATGTCACCGGCGATGTTGACGAACGTCTTGCCGCCGTCGCTCGACTTGTAGATCCAGTTACCCAGGTCGTTGCTGCGATGGTTGTCCATCGTCACGTAAACCGTGCCGGCGTTGTGGCGCGACGCCTCGATGCCGCCGAACCACGACGACTTCGGTGCGCCAGGCAGGCGATCCTGCAGATCCGTCCACGACTTCCCGTCGTCTGTCGACATGCGAAGGCGGCCATCATCGGAACCCACGTAGAGCAGGCCCTTCTGAATGGGTGACGGCGCAATGGCGACAAGGCCGGGATAGAACGGCACGCCGTCGTCAACCGACAGCGTGTTCTCGTTGGGCAGGCGTCCCATCAGCGGCAGCGTGGCGCGATCCACACCGGTGGTCATGTCGCCGAGATCCTCCCAGCTCTGGCCGCGATCGCGTGAGCGGAACAGGTGCTTGCCGCCGGCGTAGATGGTGGCCGGATCAAATGGCGAGAGCACGACCGGCGCGTCCCAGTTGGCGTAGTGCCACTCGTTGCCGAGCGTTTGCTGCGGCACGTTCTTGCCCCACGTGTTCCAGTTGCGGCGATCGCCGATGGCGCCCTGCGGATCGCCTGGGCGGATGTCCTGGTTCTGCCACGTGCGCGTGTCGTTGCGGCCGAGACCGAGGAACTGGCTCGATGAAAACACGTTGCGCGAATTGGCGGGATCGGGGACCGCGAAGAAACCATCGCCGCCGCACAGTCGTGACCAGTGCTCGTTGAGGATGCCGTTGGTGGTCCAGACCGCGCTCGGTCCCTTCCAGCAGCCGTTGTCCTGTAATCCTCCGTAGACGTTGTAGGGCCGCTCGTTGTCGACGGCAATGCGGTAGTACTGCGAGACCGGGATGTTCTGGACGTAGAGGAACTTCAATCCGCGATCGAACGAAATGCCGATGCCGCCGTCGTCGAGCTTGATCACATGGCGTGAGTCTTTTGGATTGATCCACACGAAGCGATCGTCACCGTGGGTCGTGGTGTTCGGTGACGTAAATGTCTCGCCGCCGTTGTCAGAGTACGAATACTGGTTCAGCATGTAGACGCGGCGATCGTCCTGCGGATCGATCGTCGGCTGGCTCGCATACATCGGCCGCGGATTCCAGTTCGACATGAAGCGCCAGGTCTTGCCGGCATCGTTGCTGCGATACAGGCCGCCGCGTCGTTCGGTGTAAGCCGTTGAGGCGTTGTAGCGGAACCCCTGTTCGATGCTGACGATGACGGTCCGCGGATCCTTGCGATAGACGGCGATGCCAATGCGGCCGTATTCACCTTCGGGCAGGCCGTTGCCGGTCAGCTTCGTCCAGGTCGCACCGGCATCGGTGCTCTTCCACAACGCGCTGCCGGGGCCGCCGCCGTTGAATCCAAATGCGCTCCGGCGACGCTGATACGACGCGGCATAGAGCACCTTGGGGTCGAGCGAGTCCATCGCCACATCGGTCACGCCGGTGTCGTCGTCCACGTGCAAGGTGCGCTGCCACGTCTTGCCACCGTCCATCGTGCGATAAAGGCCACGCTCGCCGCCGGGTCCCCACACCGATCCTTGTGCGGCGACATACACAATCGCCGGATCCGACGGGTGCGTGACGATGCGGCCGATGTGCATCGAGGTCTTCAGGCCCACGTTCGTCCACGTCTTGCCGGCATCCGTCGTCTTGTAGATGCCATCGCCCCAGCTCACGCTCTGGCGATTGGCGCGTTCGCCGGTGCCGACCCAGATGATGTTGGGATCCGGCTGGTAGATCGCGACGTCGCCGATCGAGTGCGTGCCTTCACGCTCGAACACTGGCGCCCACGTGATGCCGTTGTCCATGGTGCGGTACATGCCGCCCGTGGATGACGCGACGTACATTACGTACGGATTCGATTCGACGACGTCCATGTCGACGAATCGTCCGGACATCGTCGCCGGTCCAATGCCGCGCAGGCGAAGACCCGCGATGTCGCCGGCTTGCAAGCCTGCGGCTGATTGAGCGTAGAGGCGGGTCTTCAGGCCCGCGTGCGGCATCGCCACGATCGCGGCGGCGATGACAACTAGAGACAGAAATTGGCGTCGGAGCATGCGGTTGATACTACTACCGCAGGTAGTTGATGGGGACGCAGCGGCGAATATACTGGCGCTCCCATGCGCATCCTGCGGTCATTGCTCGTTGTCGGCGCCGTGTTGCTGGCTCTCTCTGTCACGTCACGCGCACTCGATCGCGCGGCGGGACAGGCCGGAGCCGTGCCGGCATTTGAAGTCGATCCGCAGTGGCCGAAGCTGCCGAAGCAGTGGATCCTCGGCCAGGTGTCGGGTGTGGCGGTCGACGCGCGCGATCACGTGTGGGTCCTGCAGCGGCCGTGGTCGTTGAACAACGACGAGCAGAAGCGAAACCCCGAGGCAGAGTGCTGCGACGCGCCTCCGCCGGTGATGGAGTTCGATTCGGCAGGCAACTACCTTCGCGGCTGGGGCGGCGAGCCTGCCGACAAGAGCTACGAGTGGCCCGCGGACGAACATGGCATTCACGTCGACTACAAGGGCAACGTGTGGGTGTCGTCAGCGGGCGGCCCACGCATGAGCGAGCGCAAGGAGAACTTCCTGTTGAAGTTCACCCCTGATGGCAAGTTCCTGCTGCAGGTCGGCCGCCGCGGCATGAGCAAGGGCAGCCTGGATCGGCAGAATCTCAACAACGCTGCTGATATGTGGGTGCATCCGCCCACCAACGAGCTGTTTGTCGCCGACGGCTACATCAATCGACGAGTGCTCGTCCTCGATGCGGACACCGGCGCCTTCAAGCGGATGTGGGGCGCGTATGGCAATCCACCTGACGACACTACCAAACAGGAATTCAGCGGCGAAGGTCCCGGGCCACAACAGTTCAACACCGTGCACGGCATCAAGGTCTCGAACGACGGACTCGTCTACGTCAACGATCGCCTGAACAATCGCCTGCAGGTCTTCACGATTGATGGAAAGTTCCAGAGCGAGATCTTCATCGAGCGCAAGACGCGCCTGCTCGGCACGTCCTTCAACACCGCGTTTTCACCGGATCGCGATCAACGCTGGCTTTACGTCGCCGACGCGGGCAACGGCAAGGTGCGCATCTTCGATCGCAAGACCCTCAAGGACGTCGGCGCGTATGGCCGCATCGGACGGTATGCGGGACAGTTCGTCTTCATGCACAACCTCGCGAGCGATTCGCGCGGCAACCTGTATGTGAGCGAGGTTGGAACGGGACGCCGCGTGCAGAAGCTCGTGCTGCGCTAGCGGCCTATCGCGGCTGCAAGGCGGCGATGCCGTCGGTGATCACGCGGATGCCGGTGACCGGCACGGCCAGGTCTGGGGGGACGCCAACCAGGAAACGGCTGCCATCGCGCGAGATGCCATAGAGCTCGACACCTCGGGACAGCGTGGCGATCACGGTTTCCTTCAGCGGCACCAGGCGCCCATCGCGCTCTTCAAGACTGACGGCGACGACGCTCTCGCCGCGCACGAACGCCAGCTCCTTCGACACGGGTGACCACCGTGCGGTGCAATAGGAGTTGGAGGCGGCCACGCGCTGGAGCGTGCCGGTCGCGGTCATCGGACGCACATACAGGCCAAAGCTTCCGGAAGGGTTGGCGCACAAGGCGATCCATTTACCGTCGGGCGACACACTCGCATCGCCCTTGTCGAAATCGCCGGTGACGATCGGCACTCTCGTCCTGGCCACAGGATCCTCGAGCAGGATCGACATGGCGCCGTCGGTCCACTCCTTGATCAGCATTCGGCCATCGCGCATCCACGCCAGCGCGCCCTCGCCAACGTCCGACGCGAGGACCACTTCCTGCGGTCCATCGACGGATCTGGTCGCCACGTCGTACTCGCCCTTGCGAATCGTCGTGTAGATGATGCGGCGTCCATCCGGGTGCCAGCTCGGGCCCCAGCTGGCGCCGTCGCCTTCGAGTTCATGCTCGCCGCCGGCCAAATCGAACATCCAGATCTTGAGCAGTCCCGCTTGCGGGCGGCCGACCACGACCTGGCGATCGTCCGGTGACAACGCCGCGCCTTCGACCTCGGAACGAATGCCGGTCTGTGTCAGTTGGCCGTTGCGATTGAGCCAGCTGAATTGCATCGGGGGATACAGCTCGCCGGGCCAGTACGCGACCATGCCGTTCGACGCGACCGAGACCGAGGTGTTGTTGTCTCCGGTCGGATCAAGGCCCATCGCATCCGGCAGCACCGCCTTCGAATCGCCCGTCATGGTTTGCGTCGCCGGGTCGAACGGCGCCGCGTGATACTGACCGGCGCGGTAGAAGAGCAGGTGCCCGTCGGCGAACTGCGCGCGCGCGCCAGGGAACAGCACCTTGTGCGTGCCGGATTGCAGGTCGAGCACGCCGATCTTCGACGCCGACAGTCCGGTTGACGCGTACCAGATCGTGAACAGCACATGCCGCCCGTCGGGCAGGACGTGTGGCCACCAGTGACCGCGTTCGCCAGCGGCTTCATCGAGCGTACTGGCTGGCGTGACGGCCCCGCCATCAGCCGATACGCCCAGCAGCGCCGACTTGTACCAACCCGCAGAAAACAGGATGCGATCGTTCGAGACGAACGCGGCCCCAGGCGAATCCGAAATGGCAGCGGTCACCGCCACGGGCTCGCGGCCGTCGACGCCGACCTTCTTCATCTGGCCGTCGGCGTAGAAACCGATCCACCGTGAATCAGGCGAAATGAATACATTCACCGCGCCTTTGGTACCGGGGATCTCGTGGGTCTCAAGATCCGCGAATCGCCTGATCCGCAGGGTGTTTGATTGATAGACGATGAAGCTGCCGTCGGGTGAGAGGACAGGGTTGGGTCCGCTCGGCTCGGAGGTGACCGGCTCAACGAAGCGGAGTGGCGGCGCTGTCACGGTGTCGGAACGCCAGGACGGAATCGCGACAGCGATGGCCGCAACCATTGCCGCCGCGGCGATGGCCCACGGTAGCAGTGACGTCTTGTTCGGTACCGCAGGCGCTGGTGCTGATGCAACAGAATGCGCGGTGTCGTCGGCGTCGAAGAGGATTCGCGCATCGCCGATGTCGCGGAGCCTGGTCCGTGGATCCTTATCGAGGCATCGCTCGATCAATCGTCGAATGCGCGGCGGGGCCACGCTGTCGAGCGCGCTCCAGTCCGGGTCGCTCTTGATGATCGCGGCCATCACCTCACCGGTGGTTTCACCGGTGAACGTGGCCTTGCCGACCAGCATCTCGTAGAGCACGCAGCCAAAGGCCCAGATGTCTGCGCGCTTGTCGACGACGCGTCCCTTGGCTTGCTCGGGCGACATGTAGCCCGGCGTTCCAAGAATCGCACCATGCATCGTCATGGCCGGACCAATGACGGTGGGAGTGTTCGAAGGATCCGCGGTCAGCGTCGGGCTCGCATCACTCTGATCCCTGTGCCCTGGTCCCTGACCCGTGATCCCCGATCCCTGCGTGAGCGCCTTTGCCAATCCGAAGTCCAGCACCTTGACGGTGCCGTCTTCGCGGACCTTGATGTTGCCCGGCTTCAGATCGCGATGCACGATGCCGGCGTCGTGCGCGGCTTCGAGGGCGGCGACGATCTGCCTGGCGATCGCAATCGCTTCGTCGAGCGGAATGCGGCCGCGACGGATGCGATCGGAAAGCTCCTCGCCCTCGACGAGCTCCATGATCAGGAACGAATCGCTGCGGTGCCCGGCTTGCGACGGCGTATACGAGTCGAAGCCGTAGACCTGGGCGATGTGTGGATGATTGAGCGAGGCGAGCACTTCGGCCTCGCGTTGGAAGCGCGCCAGCCGATCTTCGTCGCCGCCGACATCCGCGTGGAGCACCTTGAGCGCCACCTCGCGCTTCAATTTCGAATCGCGGGCGCGGTAGACCTCGCCCATGCCGCCCGCGCCAAGTGGCGCGATGATCTCGTACGGGCCGAGCTTTTCTCCGGGAATCAGCGGCATTCAGGCGACGCGGAATTATATCGCCGGTTGTCGGGCGCAGGCTCCCGCGTGGCCGCGAGTCTGTTCGCAGGATGGTAGGTAGGATGGTAAAAATACTTCCATGATAGCTACCATAGATCAAGCCGGACGCCTGGTTCTTCCAAAGGCCGTCCGCGAGCGGGCTCGTTTGGTTCCGGGCATGCCCCTGGAGGTCCGGGTGGTCGATGGCCGCATCGAGATCGAACCGGCCCCAGCCCGGGTCGTCATCGAAAAGCGGGGCGGGTTCTGGGTCGCGCAGCCTGCGGAGGCGATGCCGGTGCTGACCCAGCAAATGGTCAGCGAATCGATCGATGAGCTGCGTGAACCGACGGCGAAATCGGGTGACCGATGAGGGTCGTGATCGACGCGAACTGTCTTGTCTCGGCAGCGCTTCCGCAGCACGAGCACCACGCGACCACTGTCGCGGAACTTCAGCGGCGTCGCGCGGCAGGCCACGCCTTCGTGATGGCGTCGCACGCCGTGCTCGTGGCCTATGCCGTGCTCACGCGACTCCCCCCGCCGCATCGGCTGTCGGCGGCGGATGCGGCCGACGTGCTGGACCGAAACTGGGGAGGCAGCGAATGCACTGCGCTCACCGGTTCTGAGACGTGGAAGCTCGTGCGGCATGAAGCCGCCGCTGGTGTCAGCGGGGCGCGGATCTACGACGCGGTCATCGCTGCCACCGCACGCAAGGCAAAGGCGGACGCAATCCTGTCATGGAACGTCCGTCACTTCATCGGCGCGCAGCCGGCTGCGGTGATGCCGGAAAAATAGGAACGCTTACGTCCAGATTACCGGGACGCCATACGGTTCAAACGCGCGATCGTGCGTCACGATCGTCGCGCCCTCGACGCGGGCCTGAGCGATCAGCATACGGTCGAACGGATCGGTGTGATGGAGCGGCAACCGCTGCAACTCTTCGGCAGCAGCAGCTTCATTCGATCTTGCTGTTGTAGAACGCCTGCTCAAACTCCGGCATCGGCGCGTCAAAATCTTTCGAGATCCAGATCTTGCCTTTCAAGCGCCCAGGCTTGCGCTTCACCGCTTCCTTGATCGGTACCAGCTTGGCCATGGGCTTGCCGTTCTTGGCAATGATGATCTCGGCGCCGGCGGCCACTTGATCCACCAGCGAAGACAGCTGCGTCTTGGCTTCGTACAGATTCAGCGTCATACCGACGACGCTACCATCGTCCAATCAACTTGGTCAAGTTGGTCAACTCTTCTTACTTCTCACTTCTCACTTCTCACTTCTCACTTCTCACTTCTCACTTCTCACTTCTCACTTGTACAGATCCCCCGCCAGGTACTTCAGGCCGGTGTCGCACGCGACGGTGGCCACGACCTTTCCTGGCCCCAGTTCGTGCGCGAGGCTGATCGCTGCCGCGATGTTGAGGCCGCTTGATGTGCCGGCGAAAACGCCCTCCTCTCGAGCCACTCGCTTCGCCATGGCGCGTCCGTCGTTTTCGTCGATGACGCGCACTTCATCGAACATGTCCTTGGTGAGGTGGGGCGGCCAGAAGCCCGCGGCCGTTCCTTCGACGCGATGCGGACCGCCCTTGCCGGTGGTGAGAAACGGCGACGTTGACGGCTCGAGCGCGATGACGCGGGCCTTGCTGCCTGCGGCTTTCAAGGCCTGCGAGACGCCGACGAGCATTCCCCCTGAGCCAACCGCGCCGACGTAGGCGTCGACATGGCCAACCTGCTCCACCAGCTCGCGCCCGATGTTGGCGTAGCCTTCAAGCGCGTCGCGGTTGTTGAACTGGTCGGTCCAGAAGTTGTTTGGATCCTTCATCAGTTCCGCGACACGCGCCTTGAACTTGTCGAACAGTGACGGTGTCACCTTGCCGCCTTCGCTGGGCACGACCTCGAGGTCGGCGCCAAACGCGCGCATCGTATCGAGCTTCTCTTGTGAGAAGGCATCCGACGACAGCGGATGAAACTCGTAGCCCTTGATGGCGCACACCATCGCCAGCGACGATCCGGTGCTGCCGCCGGTGTATTCGATCACCCGCATACCCTTGCGCAGCTTGCCGCTGCGCTCGGCGCCCTCGATCATCGCCAGCGCCATGCGGTCCTTGTACGATCCGGTCGGGTTGAAGTATTCGAGCTTGACGAAGACGTCAGCCGAACCGGGAGGCACGACCTTGCCCAGTTTCAGGACGGGAGTGCGGCCGATAGCGTGCAGGACGGACGTAACGGGTGCTGGTGATGTCATGGCTGATTCATTATGATGCCGCGCGGAGAGAGGGGATTCCCGATGCTTGCGTCCAAATCGTTCGCCCGAATTTCGATGCTGGCAGTGCTCGCCGTGCCGGCGGTCTCCGCACAGGCACCGGCACCGGCCCAGGCACTCAAGGCACCACAGGCACGACAGGCACCTGCCAAGAGCGCGGGAGTCGCGCCAGGCCGGCTCGCGCGATTACATGCCTCCATGAAGGGCTTCGTCGATCGCAAGGAAGTCAGCGGCATCGTCACGCTGGTGGCGCGAGAAGGGAAGACCGTCGATCTCTACGCCGTCGGCCACGCGGACATCGAGAAGAACGTGGCGATGAAGACCGACTCGATCTTCCGCATTGCCTCGATGACCAAGCCTGTCACCAGCGTCGCGATCATGATGCTGTTCGAGGAGAACAAGCTGTTTCTCACCGACCCTGTGTCGAAGTTCATTCCAGCGTTCAAGGGATCCACGGTGCTCGAGGATGGCAAGCCTGTGCCGGCGCGGCGCGCGATCACGATTCGCGATCTGCTGACGCACAGGAGCGGTCTCACGTACAACTTCCTCAATGGCGGAGCGGTTGGCGCCGGTTACCGCAAGAGCGGCGTGGTAGACGGTTTGGCGTCCACGACGATGACGCTCGAGGAGAACATCAACAAGCTTGCTGCGGAGCCGCTGGTCAGTCAGCCCGGTGCGGCGTTCAACTACAGCCTGTCGACGGACGTGCTCGGCCGCGTCGTGGAAGTGGCGTCGGGTCAGCCGCTCAACGTGTTCCTCCGGGAGCGCATCTTCACGCCGCTGAAGATGATTGATACCGACTTCGTCGTGCCCGAGTCGAAGTGGTCACGCTTCGTGAACGTGTATTCGCCGGACGGCAAGGGCGGCATCCGCCCGATGACGGATCCCGAAGCGTTTGGCAACACGCACATGTCGCCGTGGGCGTACTACAAGGAAGGGAAGAGCTACTTCTCGGGCGGGGCCGGACTCGCATCGACGGCCGCCGACTACGCGCGCTTTGCCAATATGTTGCTCAATGGCGGATCGCTCGACGGTGCGCGATTGCTCAGCCCCAAGACCATCGAGCTGATGACGCAGAACCACACGGCCGAAGTGCCGCACCCATTGTCGATCGCCGGCCCTGGCAAGGAGTTCGGTCTTGGCTTCCAGGTCGTGACCGACCTGGCCGCCACGCAAACGCTCGGCTCGAACGGCATGTACGGCTGGAGCGGCATTTACGGCACGGTGTTCTGGATCGACCCGAAGGAGAAGCTGGTGTCGATCATGATGGTGCAGCGATATCCCGGCTCCGCCGTCGCCGGGACGTTCCTCCCGATGGTCTACCAAAGCCTCATTAAGTAGGTCTACCAAAGCCTCATTAAGTAGTGCCGGGCATGGGAGATGCATAGGTCTCCCGTATGGATGAGGCGCCGATCGAGCGCATAGCGATTGTGCGCAATCCGCGGTCTGGCACGGCGCCAGAAGTGGCAGCGCTCGAGCAGGCGCTGAGCAAGGCCCGCGTATCGGCTCGTATCTGCAACATCCCCGACGGCCAGGACATCGACGCCTGGCTGGATCGGCTCGCGAACGATTTCGACGTGATCGCGGCATCCGGCGGCGACGGGACCGTATCGTCCGTTGCCAACGCCGTCGCCAAGGCCGATCGAACACTGGCCGTGCTTCCAACCGGCACGCTCAATCACTTCGCCCGCGACACTGGCATTCCAACCGACCTCGACGCGGCGATCGAGCTGCTTCGGGCCGGTCGCCACCAACGCGTCGACGTGGGCACGGTGAATGGGCGGCTGTTCCTGAACAACGTGAGCCTCGGCAACTATCCACGCATGGTGCGCGAGCGCACCGGACTGGTGCGTCGTGGAATCCCCAAGCGCGTCGCCGGCGCGATCGCCGCGTTCGACACGTGGTGGGACCTTCGCAACATGTCGTTCGCCCTCACGCTCGACGGCCAGGACCTTTTCCGTCGCAGCCCGTTCATTGTCATTGCCAACGGCAGCTACGACTTGTCTGGCCTGAACGTTGGTGAACGGCCGCAGATCAACGACGGCCGACTGTCGGTCTACATTGCCCCGCGATCCGGCCGGCTCGGCGCGTTGATGTTGCCGTTGCGCGCGCTGGCGGGCACGCTCGAACAGCACGATCAGTTCGAGACGCTGTCAGCGACCGCGATGTCGGCGACGATCAGGCACTCGCGCAGTGCGGCCGGTATCGACGGGGAACTGCGCGATCTCGAATCGCCGCTCGAGTTTGGGATTCGCCGCCAGGCGCTCCGGGTGCTGGTGCCCAGGAAAGCGGATCAATGAGAACGTTGGTTCACCTGTCGGATCTGCATTTCGGGCGGATCGATCCGGTGATCGTCAAGCCGCTCAGGGGCGCGTTGCTCGCCGCGAATCCAGACCTCATCGCCATCTCCGGAGACTTCACGCAGCGCGCAAGGCACGCGCAGTTCGCGGCGGCGAGGGAGTTTGTGGCGTCACTGACAGCGAATACCCTCGTCGTGCCTGGCAATCACGACATCCCGCTCTTTGATGTCGTCGAGCGCTTTGCGGCGCCGCTGTCGCGATATCGCAAATACATCTCCGCGGACCTTGAACCTGAGTACGTCGATGACGAAATGGTCGTGCTCGGCGTGAACACCGCGCGCGCCTGGGTCTACCCGTTGGGAGAGGGCCGCATCAACGAACACCAGGTCGACCGGCTCGTCGAACGCCTGTCGACGGTTCCGCCATCGCTCCTCCGCGTGATCGTTACCCACCATCCTTTCGATCTGCCGCCCGGCGTCGCCAATCGACGGCTGGTCGGGCGCAATGCGATGGCGATGACGCGCCTGGCGTCGGCAAATGCCGATCTGTTCCTGTCGGGTCATCTGCACGTCAGCCACATTTCGTGCGCGGTCGATCGATACGAAGCGGCCGGCCACTCAGCGTTGATCGTGCAGGCGGGAACGGTGTCGTCGCGCAGCCGCGGCGAACAACCATCATTCAACGTGCTGAAAATGCAGCGGCCCGAGATCGAAGTGACCCGTTACTCGTGGGATGACGTCGCCGGAGGATTCGTGGCGGCGGATTCGCAGCATTACCGCCACCATGCGGGTGGCTGGACGCAAATCTGCGACAATAGCTGAGCCAGCTCAGGAGGTTCCCGTGCGCTCAGTGTTTGTTGCTATCGCGTTGTTTGCCGCGTCCCCCGCATTTGCCCAGATCGACTACAAGGTCCTCGCTACCTCCAAAACCTCCACGATGGAGAAGGAGATGAACGAAGCCGGAGCCGCCGGCTACCAGTTCAAGGCCGTGATGGGCGGTGAAACCGCGATCGGCGGCGCCGAAGTCGTGGTGCTGATGCAAAAGGGCGGCGACGTGGCCGGCAAGTTTCGCTACCGCCTGCTGGCGACCAGCCGCACCAGCACCATGCAGAAGGAAATGAGCGAGGCCGCGCTGGACGGCTACGACTACGTGGGCCAGTCGGTCTTCAAGAGCCTGTTCGGCGGCGAAGAGGTCGTCTCGATCGTCGAGCGCGGCGCCGGCGCCGAGTCGCAATATGTCTACAAGCTGATCGCCACCTCGAAGACGTCGACGCTCGAGAAGGAAGCCAACGAGATCGGCCGCGACGGCTTCCAGGCACTGGGCATGACCGTTGGCAAGACGGCGCTGGGCGGCAGCGAAATTGTGGTCATCGCTCGTAAGAAGAAATGACCCAGGGAGAAAGCCGCGAAGAGTGACGCTAGCGAGTGGACTCTTCGATTTTCTCGATGCGCTGAGCGTGATTCTCCAAAACGCGCGTGATGTCGGCGAAGCCCGTGGCCGTCGATGACTTGAGTTCAGCGACGTCTCGCTCGATGCGGTCCAGCGTTGCACCGTAACCCTCGGCCGCGAGCTTGACCGTGTAGTCCAGGCTCTCGAAATGCATTTTCATGCGCAGTTCGGCCCGTGCCTCGAACTGGTCGAGATGTCTTTTGACGCGGTCCTCTGACTCGTCGAAGTGCTTTTTGACGCGCGCTAGAAGATCGACGTCGATTTGCCGCCGAGTACGGCGACCGCCTTGTCGATGTCTTCGTGCGTGTTGAACACGGACACCGACAGTCGCAGCCGATTCTCGTTTGCGACCACCGTGCCCACGACGTGACCGGCCTGCAGCATCTTTGTAGCCGCCGCTGCGTCCTTCAGCTCAAAGGCAAGGATCGGCGTCTGCGTCTCGATTGGCGTCAGTGATTTGTAGCCGAGCGGCGGCAGTTCCTTCTGCAGGCGATCCGTCAACTGCTTCGCATGCGTGCGGATGTTCGCCAGCCCGAGCTTGTTGACGTAATCGATGCCGGCATTCACGCCAGCAGCGAGGATCACCGGGATGCCGCCGGTCTCGTAACGCGCTGCGCCCGGTAGCGGCTCCCACGTCAGCTCCGCGCGATTGAAATTCGACACCTGCCGATGTCCGTACCTCGTCGTCGGCAGCACCGTGCCCTGCAGATCCTCGCGCACGTAGAGGAACCCGATGCCGCGTTCACCCATCAGCCACTTGTAGGTGCCCGCCGCGGCGAAGTCGATGCCGAGCGCTTTCACGTCGACCGGTACCGCTCCGACCGCCTGGATGATGTCGGCAAATACCAGCGCGCCGCGCGCGTGCGCGATCGAGCTCACGGCCTTCACGTCGTGCATGAAGCCATTGACGTTCGACACCATCGCCAGCGACACGAGCTTCGTGTTGCGGTCGATCGCCTTGGCCATGTCTTCTGGATCGATCGTCCAGTTCTTGTGCTTGACGATGCGGAGCTCGACGCCCTTCTTCTGGAGCTCCTTGTACATGTAGAGCGAACTGGTGAAATGAAGTTCGTCTATGACGATGTTTGGCTTAGCGGCATTCTGTAGGGGCGAACCTTTAGGTTCGCCCATCGCGCCGAACAACCCCATGACGACGATGTTCTCGCCGTCAGTGGTGTTGGCGGTGAAGGCGATCTCGTTGGCGGACGCGTTGATCAGCGCGCCAAACTTCTTCTTGAGCTCCTCCTGCTTCGCCGCGCCGAAGTCCGCGCGCCCCTCGCCGGGACCAAACGCGCGATAGTCGATCAGCGACTTCATCGCGTTGGCGGTGAACGTGCCGACCGGATGGATGGCGCCTGAATTCAGGTAGGTCTCGCGTGCCACGGAAGGGAAGTCGGCGCGCACGGAAGGAGGGAAGACTCCCGCTCTCGCGACCGGTTGCAGGAACCCGTCGGCCTTGCCGATTACCCCGGAAGAGTGAGAGACGTCAGCGAGGTCGGCCTTCAAGCCGGCAGTGGCGGCGGCCATTGCGCCCGCAGTCAGAAGAAATTCCCGGCGTTTCATAGTCTCTCCCTTGGTTCTCCGATTCCCAGGCGAAATACTACGCCCCTTACCGCTTTCGGGCGAGGCAATTGTCGGGCTGGCGCAGTAAAGTAACCAGGCACCAGGGCAGACGATGCAGACATCCCCCCGAACTCGATTTTCAGTCCTCCTGACCGCCGTTGCCGCCGCCTTCCTGTGGGTGGTGTCTGGCAGCACCGATACGGTGACCGCCGCGCGGCAGGGCGTCCACATCACCCGCAACGGCTATCGCACGCCGATCATGGGCATGAAGCAGACACGTGATGCCAACGGCACGCTGATCACGTCGTGCGGCCAGTTGTCGGTGACGCAGGTCGAGGCCGTTCGCTTCGGCCGCAGGATCAGCCGGGCGATGATGCGCATCTCACCAATGGCGATCGTGGATACGCAAGCCGGCGTAAAGTTCGAGATCGTCTACACCGACGCCGACGGCACCGGCTTCAACGACAACGTCGAAGGCGCCGCCCGGCGCCGCGCCCTCGAGGCGGCGGCCGCGGCCTGGTCGCGCGTGATCCGCGGTGATGTGACGATCAGGATCCACGCGACCATGGAACAGCAGGAGGAAACGGCCGAGGGCAATACCCTGCTGGCGGTGGCGGGACCGGTTGATTTCTGGCTCGCCAACGATGTGGCCGTGCCGAGCGCGCTGATGTGGCAGCTGCAGCGCCGGCGCAACCCGGATGTTGAGGCCGACATTGAAGTGACCGCGAACCCGGATATCAGCTGGGAGTACGCCACCAACGGTGTGTCCGGGCGCGACAAGGTCAGCTTCGTTTACACGCTGATCCACGAGATCGGCCACGGCCTCGGCTTTGTCGACAGCTTCGACCAGGAGACCGGCACGCTGCTCAACGATCCGGTGCCGTTCATCTACGACACGTTCGTCAACCGCACCTCCGGCCGGAACCTCCCGGTGATGCGGCGTCCCGACCACGAGGTCAGGGACGATCTGATCAGCAATGACCTGTTCTTCAATGGGCAAGCAGCCATTGCGGCCAGCCAGCGGTCGATCCGGCCGTTGCCGATGATCAAGCTGTACGCGCCGAATCCGTACGAGGCGGGGTCGAGCGTGTCACACGTTGATCAGGACACCTACGCCGACATCAGGACGGGATTGATGGCGCCGAGAGACTTCGGCGCCGGCACCGACAAGATCGATACGCTGACGCTCGCGATCATGAAGGACCTTGGGTACGAACTCGTGCCCAACGCCACTACTACTCGCAAGCAGTAAGACCCGCAAGCAATAAGACGTGAGGTCCGTTCAGGACCTCACGTCTCGAAGACCTTTACGTCAGCTCGCGCGTCACCCACATGAACTGCTGAACATCGATCATGTCCTTCGCACCGAGCGGAGCCAGGCGATCGAGCAGTTGCTTCGCCATCTGCGTCGTGGCTTCGAACGTTTCCCAGTTCGGTGTGGTGTCGTACTTCAGGTTCGCGCCCATGCGCGCCGCCATCAGTTCGGTGTTGGTCGGCTTGAGCGCGATGAAGCGCGTCGGGTCCGCCAGGAACGGCAGCAGCGTGACGATTGGCCAGGTCGAGACCTTGCCGCCATCGGCCGGCAGCTGGCTTACTGCATCCGCCATCGCCTTGAAGGACTGCATGCCCGGGTTGGACATGAACGCGAGGGTGAAGCCGAGCACCTTGGTCGAGGCCTCGTCGGCCTTCACGAAGGCCTTGTGCACGGCCTTCATCTCGAACGGAGACAGCACGTTGGTGGCGCGGTAGATGCCATCGAGCAGGTTGGCGATCTCGGCGTGCTTGCCTTCATCCACCATGGCCGCGCCGCGGCCTTCCGCGAAGTTGGCGGCAAAGGTTTCCTGCGCCGCGCGCTTGTTGCGGTAATCGGCGTCGGCAAGCTTTTCATCCGCGAACTTCGCCGGATACGTCTGCTCGAACCACGCCACCGCTTCGTCCAGCATGTTCGTGAGGTCTTTGACCTTCCGCTTGCTGACTTTCTTCGGCTTGGCCGGTCCGGTTTCAATGTGATCGAGTTCGGGGTCGCTCTGGACGCTCGACTTCGTCAGTTGTGGCGCGTCTTCGCGGAGCTTGCGTTGAGGACCTTGTGGGGAGCTGGCCAGCGAGGGAAAGTGGATGATGGCGTAAGGCGAGAGAATCTCAATGACCTTGCCGCGCTGCCAGACAGTGTGTTCTACAAGAATCCCGACATCATTCGGGGTCAAAACCATCCGCACATCATACTGCCTAACGCTCGGCAGCGCCGTGCAGGCGTGTAACAGCCACGGCAGTGTTGCGCTCAGAAATAAGAATTATGTGAGGACTTCCGCTTTGCCGGCGTCCTAAGCTGTGCGCAATCGAGGCCGGAATGGCGGAACAAACCAGGCGACAACAGCTCGAAACCCACCTCAGTCAGCGTGCGCTGACCGATCCTGAGTTCCGTGACGAGCTGCTAAAGGATCCCAAGTCCGTCATCGAGCGCGAGATCGGCCTCAAATTCCCCGACGCCCTCACCGTCGTCGTGCACGAGGAACGGCTCAACCAGTTGCACGTGGTATTGCCGGTGGACCTGGTCATCCACGATGACCGCAAGAACTTCGGGAAGCACTGACGTGATCGGCTCATCCCCTCGCCCCAGCCCGTCTGCCGACTTCTTCGAGTTCGGCCCGTTCAGGATGGAGATCGCCACGCGATCGCTGTATCGCGGCGAGGAGTTCGTCCCCGTCACGCCGAAGGCGCTCGACACGCTGTTCGTGCTCGTCGAGGAGGCCGGCCGCCTCGTCACGAAAGACGAGTTGATGCAGAAGGTGTGGCCGGATGCCTTCGTCGAGGATGGCAGCATCGCCAACAACATCTCGATGTTGCGCAAGCTGTTGAATCCGTACTTCGAGGGCGAGGGCCCGATTGCCACCGTCGCGCGGCGCGGCTATCGCTTCACGGAGCCGGTGCGTCTGCGCAATGCGACGGCGCAGATCTCCCTGGCGACCGACTCCGGCACAGGTCGCCTCGTCGAAGACGCGCGCGCAGCGGTTGCGATCGCGGATGCGGTCCTTGCGGCGCGGAAGAACGCCAACTCTGCGGATGTGCCTCCCGCCGTATGGACGGATACGCGACCCATCGCGCCCGAGCCGGTCACCACGCCCAGCGTGACGCTGAACATCACGTCGAATGCGACGCCGAACGTGTTGATGGCGGCAGCGTTGATCCTGATCGCCGCTACCGTCGCGATTACGTTGTTCCTACGCCCTGCGGCGTCACCAGCATCAACCGCGTCCACCCTGGGCGATGCGGCGCGAGCGTCGCTGTCGTCCAACACCGAGGCGTTGCGCCTCTATCTGCTCGGACTCGATGCGCTGCGGGTGCACGACATGCCGCAGGCCACCGAGCAGTTGCAGAAGGCCGTGCACGCGGATCCAGGTTTCGCGCTTGCGCACAGCGCGTTGTCGATTTCCTGGCGCGTGCTGGGCCACGACGACAAGTCACGGGCTGCGGCGAAGACGGCGCTTGGACTGTCGACGAAGCTCGGCAGAGAAGATCAGCTGGCGGTGGAGGGTGCGTACTTCGAGGTGATGGCCGATTGGCTGCAGGCGGCGGAGAAGTATCAGGCGTTGTGGAGCTTCTTCCCTGACAACTCCGCGTATGGCTTGAAGCTCGTGCATCAGCAGTTGATTGGCGGCCGCATGCAGGAGGCGAGGCGCACGCTCGACCAGATGCGCGCGTTGCCGTCGCCGAACGATACCGATCCGCGGTTTGACCTGGTCGAGGCTGACTGGTTCTTCCGCGAGGGCCGCTTTGCTGAAGCGGTGGCGGTCGCCGCGAAGGGCATCGATCACGCGAAGCAGCGCGAGTCCGCGCAGCTTGAGGCGCGTCTACGTCTCGTTCAGGGCCGCGCGGAGTTTCGCCAGGGCGACACCGCAATTGCCCGGCAGCACTTCATGAAGGCGCAGCAGCTGTTCGAGAAGCTGGGTGATCAGGCTGGCGTCGCTGATGTCCTGCGCGCCGACGGCCTCGCCCTCGCGTCGCGCGGTGATTTCGCCGAAGGGAAGCGCTGCCTCGATCAGGCGCTGAAGATGGCGACGAGCATCAACCACCAGCGATTGATACCGGACATCCTCGCCGCGCGCGCGGAGCTCGAAGAGAAGATGGCGCACGTTGACACGGATCGATGAACGCCAGCCCCTGAGCGCCGGCGCGGTGAATCGCGAACGCCATTCGCTCCTCCGCTCGCTCGTTACGCCTGGGCAAATCGATGGTCGGCCCTGAGTCGTTCGGCGCGACCATCGATGTTGCCTGTGAAAGACCTGTTCGCCGTCTCGCTTTTGCTTGCGCCTCCCATAAAGACGTTCCTCGCCGGCTCTTCGGCGGAACTCGCTCGCTCCGGATCGAACGGCGTCCGCGAGCGCGCCGGCGCTCGTGCTCCGGATGACGATGAGCGGTCTGACGCGCATCTGGCGCCGCCGCGCGCGCCGAGCGGCGGAAGCGGCTTGCCGGCCTGGCCGACTTGAAGGGACGCGGACAAGCATCTGCGAAACCGCGTCGAGAGAGACCGATTGCAGGCGTGATTCCGCCGAGTGTCTGCGTCGGAATCGCGCCTCTCAGCGAAGCCGCGCAATCGGGCGAACGAGATGCGGTTTCCCGCGTCCCGAGAGGATGAAGGCAACGCGCAGCGTTGGCGTCATCCGCGGAGGCCAGGACGGCGAGCCGCTGGAGCCGCCAGGCGGTCGAGCGCCCGGGCGCCGCAGTTAGAATGCGCGCATGCGAAACCTCGGGATCTCCCTCGCGCTTCTCTTCAGCCTCCACGCGCAGCCGTCCGCGCAGACGGCAAACCAGGTCACGCCGGGCGAGCTGATCGTCGAGCATCCCACGCTGATCAACCTCGGCTTCGAGTGGCATATCGAGGGCGATGCGAATCGCAACGCTTCCGTCGACGTTACCTTCAGGAAGCAGGGCGATACAGCGTGGCGCAAGGCGATGCCGCTGCTGCGCCTGCAGGGTGAGCAAACCTACTCGCGCAATACGTGGAACCTGATCGCGCCGAATGCGTTCATGGGCAGCATCCTGGATCTCGAGCCGGGCACGGCGTACGAAGTGCGGATAGCGCTTGCGGACCCCGACGGAGTCAGGGATCAGGGATCAGGGATCGGGGGTCAGGGAAATGCAACGAAGACCGTGATCGTGCGCACGCGTCCAGAGCCGAAGCCTGCGGAAGGCGGCAAGGTGTATCACGTCTATCCGCAGAAGTGGAAAGGCCCGAAAACCGAACCCGCCTTCGAAGGCATCATGTGCGCCTACAACTACTACTGCGGCGCCGGCGACACCGCTCCCGGCGGCCGCCCACGCGTGAAGCCAGGTGACACGATCCTCGTGCACGCCGGCACGTACGCATATTTTTACGAACTGTACGCAAATCAGACGACGATCAATGCAACGACGACGTTTGAGGGGACGTATTACTTGACCGCGGATGGCACGGCGGAGAGGCCGATCGTGATCAAAGCTGCCGGTGACGGCGAGGTGATCATCGACGGACGCAACAACTTCAACCTGTTCAACGTGAAGGCTGCCGACTACAACTACTTCGAAGGCATCACGTTCAGGAGCACGAAGATCGCGATCTGGGCGGGCACGCAATTCATCGCCGGATCAAAAGGCCTGACCGTCAAGAACTGCCGCTTCGAGGATGTCGGCATGGGCATCTTCACCAATCACTCGAATTCGAGTGACTTCTACATTGCGGACTCAGTGTTTCTCGGCCGCAACGATCCGAAGCATCTCACCGGGTGGAACGGTCCGTTCTGGGCGCAGTTCGAGCACGTCGAGGGGCAGCAGTATCCGCCGATCATGGAGTCGTACACTGGCATCCGCCTCTACGGCCCCGGTCACGTTGTCGCGCACAACTACGTCGCCGATTTCCATGATGGCATCGACACCGATTACTACGGCATGCCGGATGGCTCGCATCCTGTTGATGGACCCACGTATCCTCCGCGCAACGCCTACGACACGCGACCGGCGTCGATCGACATCTACAACAACTACATCACCAACGCGCACGACAACTCGATCGAGATGGACGGCAGCATGCACAACATCCGCGTGATGCGGAACATGCTGATCAACTCCGCCTCGCATCCCATGAGCACACAGCCATCCGGCGGCGGCCCCTTCTACTTCATCCGCAACATCGTGTTCAACGCGCCCGGCGGCTCCACCCGCATCACCAACGGCTCGCCCGGCGTCCTCTTCTACAACAACACGGTGCTCACGGAGACGTCCGCCGGCGCGGGCGCTAACCTGCACTGGCGTAACAACCTGATGCTCGCGGCGAACGCGGCAGTTCCGCTGTTCACCGTCAACAGCAACACCACGTACTCGTCGTCTGATTACAACGGGTTTGGAGAGTGGACGGGCCCGCGCACGGCGACCACGATCCCTGCGGTGGGTGGTGCGACAGAGGCCTACGCATTTGCGTGGAATACACCGCCGGCGGGAACTGCGCGCGTCGGCGCCGAGGATCCGAAGCTCGAGACGCGTCGCTACAAGACCTTCGCCGAGTATCAGCAGGGCAGCGGCCAGGATCGCAACAGCGTGCTCGTTGACTACGACATCTTCATGAAGGTGCCGCGGCTGGACGGCAAGGACCTGCACACGGTGCAGCGGCTCTACAAGGCGGAGGATCTCGACTTCAGGCTTAGAGCGGGATCAGCAGCGATCGATCGCGGTGTGGAGTTGCCGAACATCACTGATGGCTTCACCGGTAAGGCGCCAGATCTTGGCGCGCTTGAAGTAGGTCGGCCGCCGATCGTATACGGACCGCGCAAATAGTACGCAGATCTCTCCATCTTTCCAGTCGTTCGCCGCGCTTGCCCGCCATAGCGCCAGAGTTAACTTGGCGCGACGGTGGGACGATGATAGCGTCGTCCGTGGGTGGGTACGATGAAAGACACGGTCGACAAGGTTGCGGAGAGTCTGGCGAGGCTGGAGGTCACAGTCGCCGAAGGCTTCTACGCGAACAACCAGCGATTCGATGCGATCGATCGTCGCTTTGACGGTGTCGATCAGCGACTTCACGAGGCCGAGCTGCGTGACATCGCGCTGAGCAACAAGATTGACGCCAATACGGAATCGCTGAGGGCGGAGATTCGCGCGATGCGCGCCGAGAGCGTGGCCGATCGCAGCATCATGATCCAGGTCCTCCAGCAGCACGGCACGAGGATCGCTGCGCTGGAGAAGCAGCCTCAGCAGGATCAATCGGGCAAGTAGAGGCGCCCGACCGCGCGCTGGAGCGAGAAGGCGCGTGAGCGCTTGGACCGCCCTTCGTCATCCTCCGCACTCGCTCCATACGGCTAGCAAATCGCAGTTCGCGCCACACTTCGCCCAGCGGCTCACCGCGATTTGCGGTAACTGCCCCGACCGTCGGCCCGCTGTTCCTTGCGGCGTTCGCCAAGCCTATTGGCCCCGGGCCTCCTCCCGCCGGATTCCGCTCGCGCTCCGGATTACGATGCGCGGTCTGGCGCAAGCGCGCCTCGTGAAGCAGAGCCACGCGCTGACCTCGCTGACCGAACACCACGCCTCGCCACACGACACCTTCGAGCAGCGCCTCCGTCGCATTCTGCAGATGACGGCGACGACGCTTGAGGTTGAGCGCGTGAGCTTGTGGCAATTCGATGAGCTACGCACTGCGATCGAGTGCCAGGGACTCTACCGCGCGAGTGCCGGCGTGTATCAATGCGGCGAGCGGCTCGAACGCAAGTCCGCGCCGGCCTACTTCGATGCCATCGAGCGCGAGCGCGTCATTGCTGCCAACGACGCGCGTCACGATGCGCGCACGATGGAGTTCTCCACCACCTACCTCGAACCGCTCAATATCGGCGCGATGCTCGACGTGCCCCTGAAGGCCGGCAGCGATGTGTCAGGCGTGTTGTGCATCGAGCACATCAACGGTCCGCGCGTGTGGACGGTCGACGAGCAGAACTTTGCCATCTCCGCCGCGAACCTGATCGCCGTTGCCGTCGCGGATGCGCGTCGCCGCGATGCGTTGAAGCAGGTGGCCGAGTCCGATGCCCGCGCCCACACCATCCTCAACACCGCGCACGACGTGTTCATCGGCATGGACGAACACAGCCGCATCGTCTTTTGGAACGACCAGGCGGAGCAGACCTTTGGCTGGACGCGTGAAGAGGCGATCGGCCGCGATATTTCGCAGACCATCATCCCCCTGGCCTTTCGCGAAGCGCACGTGAAGGGGATGGCGAGGTTCCTCGATACCGGCGAAGCGCCGGTTGTGAATCGCCGCCTCGAGCTGCGCGGCTTGCATCGGGACGGTCGCGAGTTCCCGATCGAGGTCACCATCACCTCGCCGATGCCGCGTGGCAACGGCTACTTCTTCGGCGCGTTCCTGCGCGACATCTCGGATCGCATCGAGCGAGACGAAGCGCTGCGTCGGGCGAAGGAATCCGCGGAAGCGGCGACCAAAGCGAAGAGCGAGTTCCTCGCCAACATGAGCCACGAGCTGCGCACGCCTCTCAACGGTGTGCTTGGCTACTCGCAGCTCCTGCAACGCGATCGCGACCTCACTGCCAGCCAGCGTGAGTCGCTGGATGCGATCTCGAGGTGTGGTGTGCACCTGCTGGACTTGATCAACGACGTGCTCGACCTGTCGAAGATCGAAGCCGGCCGCATTGACGTGGATCAGTCCGCAACCGACCTCAAGCAGATGATCACCGACCTGCGCCATGTGGTTGGCGAGACGGCGCGTCGCAAGGGCCTGACGCTACGCACCTCCATTGCGCCGGAGCTGCCGAATCGAGTGGTGCTCGACGGTCGGCATCTGAGGCAGATCCTTCTCAATCTCCTCGGCAACGCCATCAAGTTCACCGCCGGGGGCGAGGTTGCGCTCGACATTGTTCCTGACGGGCCCAACGGCATGACCTTCGTGGTGTCTGATACGGGCCCCGGCATTCCGAAGGAAGAGTTGAGCGCGATCTTCGAGGCGTTCACGCAGACGGAAGCCGGTGCGGCGGCTGGTGGCACCGGCCTGGGCCTCACGATCAGCCGTCAGCTGCTCGAGATCATGGGATCGCAGCTCAACGTCGAGAGCGTGGTGGGCGAGGGCAGCAAGTTCTACTTCACGTTGCCGATCGTGGCCGCGACGGATGCTGATCCTGAATGCGAGACCACGGACGAACCAACGATGTACGCGAAGTTGGCGCCGGGGCAGCACATCACCGCGCTGGTGGTCGACGACAGCACGGTGAGTCGTCGGATCCTTGCGAGTTTGCTCGAGAGTGCGGGGGTGAAGGTGATCACCGCGACGGGGGGTGTTGAGGGCGTGTCGCTGGCGATGACGCACAAGCCGGACGTCATCTTCATGGATGTCCGCATGGCGGATCTCGATGGCTTCTCCGCGACGAAGCAGTTGACCGGAACGGCGACGACGAAGGACATCCCGGTGATTGCGGTCACTGCGAGTGCTCTTGGCGACATGCGCACGGCCGCTCGCGAAGCCGGATGCGTGGACTACCTGCCCAAACCCGTGCGCGCGGAGCAGTTGTTCGCGGCGATGCGCCAGGAGCTGGGCGTGTTGTTTACGTGGGAAGCGGATGAATCGAAGAAGGCGAGTGAACCGATTGTCGTGTCCGCTCGTCATTCTCATCTGGCGCCGCGGCTGCGTGCAGCGGTGGAGATTGGCGCCGTTACAGATCTCCAGGTGCTGGCGGAGACGCTCTCGGCGGGTGATGCCGAGGATGTGGTGCTTGGTGAGCGGATCGCATCGTTAGCGGCGGGTTTTGATTTCGAGGGTGTGCGCGCGCTCGCGGCTTCCCTGGAAGCTGTGGCAGATCGTAGTGGAGGACTTTAGTCCTCCCAATCCAAACAATGCATTCCCACCTTCGCCAAGGCTCCGGCGGGCAAGCCGCTCCGCCCGCCACAATTCTGATCGTCGACGACAGCTCCACCAATCTGCAGGTCCTGATGCGGACCTTGCAGGTGAGCGGGCATCGCATCCTGGCCGCGAAGGATGGTCCGACGGCGCTCGACATTGCGAAGAAGACGAAGCCGGACCTGATGTTGCTCGACGTGATGATGCCGGGCATGGATGGCTTCGAGGTGTTGCGGCAGATGCAGGCGCAGCCGGAGACGAAGGACACCATGGTGATCTTCCTCTCGGCGCGCGGCGAGGTGTCGGACAAGGTCTCTGGCCTCGAGCTGGGTGCGATCGACTACATCACCAAGCCGATCCAGGGCGAGGAAGTCCTCGCGCGTGTCGGCGTGCACCTGTCGCGTCAGCATCTCGAGCGCGAGCTGCGTCAGAATCGCGATCGTCTCGACAAGGAGTTGGTCGGCGCCGCGCGCATGCAGCGTCAGCTGTTGCCGACGAAGATGCCGGTGCATCCGGCGGTGAAGTTCGGCACCTACTATCAGACCAGCCGTCATGCCGGCGGCGACTATTACGATGTGCTGCAACTGAGCGGCAATCGTCTCGGCGTGTTCGTTGCTGATGTGTCTGGTCACGGTGCGCCGTCGGCGATCGTGATGGCGATGATCCGTGCGGTGATTCACACCTATCCGGGGATGCCGGACGATCCGCCGTCGGTGTTGCGCTACATCAATCGCCACTTCGAATACCTGTGGGATACGCCGATGTATGCGACGGCGATCTACGCGGTGTTTGATCTCAATCGCCACGTGGTCCGCGTGGCATCGGCCGGGCATCCGTTGCCGTTGTTCGCGCGTCCGGGTGGAGAAGTGGCGTCCGCGAAGCTTGATACGGCGATGTGCCTGTTGTGGAACGAGCTTGGCGCGATCCCGTGCGTCGAGTATCCCTTCACGGCCGGCGACCGATGGGCGTTCTACACCGACGGCATCACCGACCGCCAGTCACCGGACGAGACGATGTTTGATTTGGAGCGGTTGTTGGATGCGTTTGGCCGCCATGGCTCGCAGAAGCCCGATCAGATCGTGACCGCCATCGTCTCGGAGCTGGATCAGTTCTCGTGCGGCGTCGAACCCGAAGACGATCAAACCCTCGTCGTCGTTGGCATCGATTAACAACACCGTCCCCCATCTGTAGGGGCGAGTCTTTAGACTCGCCCGCTTCGCTTCAGCGGATCTCCGTCCTGACCTCAAAGCTCGGGACGCGGGAAACCGCATCTCGTTCTCCCGATTGCACGACTCGCCCCGAGCGAAGTCGAGGGGGCTGCGCTGAGACGCACGATTCCGATACGGCTGGCGCGGCGGGGGCGGAATCGTGCGTGCAATCGGTCTCACTCGACGCGGTTTCGCAGGATGCTTGTCCGCGTCCCTCGATTCGGACAGTACGGAAATCCGCTCCCGCACACACGGCTCGCCCGCTTCGCTTCAGCGGATCTCCGTCCTGACCTCAAAGCTCGGGACGCGGGAAACCGCATCTCGTTCTCCCGATTGCACGACTCGCCCCGAGCGAAGTCGAGGGGGCTGCGCTGAGACGCACGATTCCGATACGGCTGGCGCGGCGGGGGCGGAATCGTGCGTGCAATCGGTCTCACTCGACGCGGTTTCGCAGATGCTTGTCCGCGTGCCCTCGATTCGGACAGGCCGGAAATCCGCTTCGCGGGTCAGGGCTCGGCGGCACAGGTGCATCTAGATTCCGCTTCGGCACGCTCTCTGCATCAGCTCCCCACCGAGGAGCTAGTCGATGGCGAAGCGAAAAGCAGTGAAGGCCGCTCAGGCCGATCAGACCGTGGTGGATACCGCCGCGGATGCGGTGGAACCCATGGTGATTGCGCTGGCGGAGCAGCTTGGCACCGTGCTGGGGCGGGTGCGGCGGCAGACGGATGGCTGGATGGCGAACGAGTCGTTGCGTCAGCAGGTGAGCCAGATTCGGGATGGCGCGACCCAATTGCTGGAGCGCGTGAACACCGCCGTCCGCCAGGGCTCACAGCAGGCCGGCGCCGCGGCGCGCTCGTCCGCGGCGAAGCTGATGCCGAAGAAGGCGTCCGCGAAGAAGGCGAAGAAGGCGAAGAAGTCCGCGTCCCAACGTAAGGCGCGAAGTGGAGGCGTGGTTGATGCGCCCGGCAAGCGTCATCGTCGTCCGCCACCGGACGAGCTGTTCGACAAGCGCCTTGGAGAGCCGATGGGCAAGCAGATGGGGCAGAAGCACTTGAAGCGCCGCCCGCGCGGGCACTCCTAAATTCAGGAGGGAAGAACGGCGGGCGGACTACTTGCGGCTGCTTGCGTGCCGGACGGCGTCTTTCAGCAGCGCGATCTGCTCGTCGTTCTTCCGATCGGTTTCATCGAATCGACGATGCATCTCATCGCGCAGAATGTCGCGCGCTTCCAGACCCAACCTGGCGAGGTCGCGGATCTCCTCGTCGCGCACCTTTGAGGCGTTGAGTCCCTCGCGCAGATTCGCGCCAATCTCCTCATCGCGCATCTTTGCAGCGCTGATGCCCTCGCGCAGTTGCAGGGCGATCTCCTCGTCACGCACCTTTGCAGCGCTGAGGCCCTCGCGCAGTTGCTGGGCGATCTCCTCGTCACGCAACTTTGCCGTGCGGAGTCCCTCGCGCAGTTGCTGTCCGATCTCCTCGTCGCGCGCCTTTGCCGTGCTGAGTCCTTCGTGGAGTTCCTGGGCGATCTCCTCGTCACGCGACTTTGCAGCGTTAAACCCGTCGTCGACTGTCTTTTCGAGTCCGCTGAATCGCTCGTTGACTCCGGCGAATTGATGGTCCATCTTCGCTGCGAGTCCATCGATTGTTGTCGCGAGTCCTTTGACGGTGTTAGCGAGCCCATCGACCGTCGTCGCGAGTTCATCGTTCGTCATCGCGTCGCGATCCTTCTTCCAACGCGAACAACCGCGTCGCATGCTGCCCGATGGCGAGGGTCAGAATCTTACGATCGGCAGCGTGCTCGGCCCTGATCGAATCGGTGGTCCGGCGCATTTCGTCGGCAAGTGATCCCACGGCATCGAGCACCGTTCGGATCTCACCGCGCAGCGATTCTGTGTTGACGTCGATCTTGCGACTGAGGGCGATGTCGCGCAACTCGGCTTCGTGGAATCGTCGCTTGTTCTCGACGATCCCATCCGCCACGGCCACTTCAAGGCTGGTCAATCGCTCAGAAACCTTGTCCAGCGTCTCTGTCATCGTCTGCACCCTCGACGACGCTATCATCGTCTTCCGCGGCGGGGAAGATAGAAAGATTTGCGTACCCCGTCCGTCAACCCGCCGCAACTTTTGCTTGTCTAAAGAAATCAGTGGGCATCGCATGCCGCAGCTCCCACACAATCGCGATCGGTCGATCGCCCTGGTGAGACCGATAGTCCACCGGGCCGAGGAAGGTATACGGCGAGGTCAATCCATCCTGCACTCGCTTTTGCCGAACGAACAACAACACGTTCGACCCGTTCGTGCGCTGATGAAGATATCTCTGACCGGTCGGTGAGGACTGCGACGTCGTATGCTGCGACTGCCAATGAAACAGCGTCGGCGAGATCGCGTAGTCCTTGTAGAGCGTCTTTGGCGAATAGTCGCGCTCGGATTTCTCGAGCGTCACGAAGAACAGATCGGTGTTCGAAGGCTCGTGATAGTAGACGCCGGCCTGTGGCTGAAAGTGTGCGTCTTCGGTGATGATGCCGAACGCCGCGAGGATGTCGTTGAGCGAGTGCCGCGAGTGAATCGAAAGCGGTGCGGCGTCGAACTCAATAGGTAGGTGTTCGGCTCGCGCTTCAAGCAGATCCAGCAGTTCGAGTAGATCTGCGACGATGGCGGGATGTTGCTGAAGCCGCGCGAATGCCTCTTGCAGCGTCGCGGGTTTGTTGTTGGTCCAAAGAGTGTGCAGGAGGGAGGTCAGCAGACGGCTGTCCCCGCGGCCCGTTTGGAGCCATCCGCGATATGCATCAAGGCGGACCGGGTCATCCACATGGAGCAGCCGATGGATTCCGTCGCCGATCTTCTGCTCATCGGGGCCCGCCTCTGGCACCGCGATGCCTGCGTCACGCTTCAAGGCCGACCAGCAGCCGTTCTTGTAGACATCGACGGGCTCGAGTCCAGTTTCAGCGAGGAAGGTTGCCAACGAGACGGTCCGACCCTCTTGCCCCATCAACGCGCGCAGTTCTCCGACCATCGCCGGGCGACGATTGGGAATCGCGGATCTCAGGTTGGCAAGGACGATTTCCTTGGCCACCCGATCGAGCTGCATCGTGCATCCGGCAGGCAAGAACGGAAAACCTTGCTGGACCTGCTTGGTGAGCTCAGTGCGTGTAGTGCCCGTGATCGCTCGGTAGCGGAGGTCGAATCGGAATCGCCGATCCGCCTGGCCGATGAAGTCGAGTACGGTCACGCAGTCCTTGCCTTCGAACCGTCTCAGGCCTCGGCCGAGCTGCTGCATGAACACCAGTGCGCTCTCTGTGGGTCGCAGAAACAGCAGGGTGTCCACCGAAGGAATGTCGACACCTTCGTTGAACAGGTCGACTGTGAACAGCGCCTTAAGAGTTCCATCGGCCAGTGATCGCACGGCTTGCTTGCGATCATCGCCATCGGTCTCCGAAGTCACTGCGGCGGATGGCACTCCGGCTTCAGAGAACTTGCGAGCCATGAAGCGCGCGTGCTCGATGCTCACGCAGAACCCAAGCGCTTTCATGGTCCGAATGTCGCGCAATTTGTCTTGGAGCTGCTGCAGCACCAGCCGTACGCGTGCGTCATTGCCGGAATAGAGATTCTCGAGCGCTCCGACGTCGTAGCCCCTTCGTGACCACGGGATACCGGACAGATCCGTGTTGTCGCTCAAACCGAAGTATTGGAACGGGCACAGCAGGCCGCGTTCGAGTGCATCCCAGAGGCGCAGCTCGACGCTGATGTGGTTATCGAAGTAATGGAGGATGTCGTCGGCGTCAGTTCTCTCGGGTGTGGCTGTCAGGGCGATCAACTCTCGCGGCTGCAAGTGCTCAAGCAGTCGGCGATACGTGGGCGCCGTCGCGTGATGGAACTCGTCCACGATAACCACGTCGAATGTTCGCGGATCGATCGTGGAGAGATCCTGTTGCGCGAGGCCTTGTACTGACGCGAACACATGACGCCACTCGTCGGGTCGATGACCGTCGACGTAGAGCTCGCCAAAGGTCCCATCGCGCAGCACTTGCCGGAATGCGCTTTGGCTCTGGCGAAGGATCTCTTCGCGGTGGGCAACGAACAACAGGCTCGGATTGCCCATTGAGCTGCGCAATTGCTTGTAGTCGAGAGCGGAGACGATGGTCTTGCCTGTGCCGGTCGCGGCGACGATCAGGTTCTTGTGACGCCCGTGACGCTCCCGCTCCACACGGAGCTTCTCCAGCATTTCACTTTGGTGTGGCCAGGGAGTGACGTCGAGGAACATCGCCGGCGCGTCGCCGGTGGTGTCCACCAACGGAGCGACGGCGCGATCGAACCGAGCCGCATCTCTAGCCGGGTCGTAATCCTGGTATTCGCTGCTTTGCCAATACGAATCGAACGTCGCGTCGAACTTCTCGAGCAATTCGGGAGAACCAACCTGCGAGAGGCGAACATTCCACTCGACGCCGTCGATGAGCGCTGACTTCGACAGGTTAGAAGAGCCAATGTACGCCGTCGAATAGCCCGTCGACCGACGAAACATCCACGCCTTCGCGTGGAGACGCGTCGATTGCGTGTCGTAGGAAATCTTCACCTCGGCTCCCAGGCCCACGAGCCAATCGATGGCCTTTCGCTCCGTGGAACCGGTGTACACCGTGGTGATGACCCGTAGTGGCTTCCCGGCAGCGCAATGAGCGCGCAGTTGGTCTTCCAGCACACGAATCCCGTGCCAGCGGACGAATGCGCAGAGAAGGTCGATCGAGTCTGCGCTTGGGATCTCGTGCGCCAGCGCGTGGGCCAAGGATGGTTCGCCGCGAGCATTGACGAGGAGGTCTGCGTCCGAGAGCGGGACGAGTGGAGCGGTAAGTGGTTTCGTATCTGCCAGGCCCGCTGTTAGGGCCTGGATCGATCGCAACTCCTCGACAGGCGCGACGACCTGATCAGCGGAAGGGGCTTGCTCACCAAGCGAGCGAATCAGCTCGTTCGCGGCGTCTAGTCGCTGATCGGACGGGAGCCCCGTCAGGGCGCGTGCAATGACGGTTTCGAGATGTCTGGCAAGGGTCTCCGCGAGCTCCGCGTCTCCGACCTTTTCGGTGGCAACACGCGTCTTGGCCGCATCGAACTGAAGAAGGCGGGCACTGAGTGCGCGGGTGACAAGGCGTTCGTAGAGGCCAAAAGGGAGGTGCTCGTCGTTGGCCATCAGACGAACCGGTGGCCACGCCGGTAAGCGCTTCCTCGATCAACCATCGCGTGAGAAATTTCTGCGGCTTGGCTGTCTATCTATTAGGTGGTACGCGCTAGACCGCTACGTTCTCTGCCTCGGCGACTCGCAAGGTGCGCTCGGGGGTCAGAACGATCTGATTCGTGGACAATAAATGCCAAATGGCTTCGCGGACTGCAAACTCGTCGGCGTTCCACTTGCTTCCAGCTTCCTGCAGGAGATCTGATGCACGCAAAAGATGACCCTGCTTGGCTGCGGCGATGATCTTCAATAACTCACTGCGCAGTTCGGTGTCGCTCATTGGTAATCTCCTGAAGCGGGAAGGCCGCAAGTATCGCACAGACCGCTCGCATCACAACCCCGTAAAGAACGTTACCAGCGGGTCCGAGCCTACGTGCGTCGCGCCTTTGGGTAGAGCGCGGAGGAAGGAGACGTCAGGCGGGGTCCGCCTGTCCTCATTGTCGCGAGGCTCGCTGGCAGTGTCAACCGTCATGGACTTGGAGACCAGATGGCGTTTCAGGTAAATGGCGCGTTGCGCTTTCATGCCGGGGACCGAGCGGACCAGCGAACCGAGTACCAGCGCGACCGCGATCGGATTCTGTATTGCTCCGCCTTCCGAAGGCTTGCAGAGGTCACACAGGTCGTGTCTGCAGCAGAAGGGCATTCGTTTCATAATCGTCTTACGCATTCGTTGAAAGTCGCGCAGATTGCGCGGCGATTGGCAGAGAAGCTCGTCTCGGAGCAACCAGATGAAGCGAGAGAGCTCGGAGGGCCAGAGCCGGAGGTAGCCGAGGCGGCAGCGTTGGCACACGATTTGGGCCATCCGCCTTTTGGCCATATTGCCGAGGAGGAACTCAACAAGCTGGCCCGCGAAGCCGAAGAGCAGGATGGCTTCGAAGGCAATGCCCAGTCCTTCCGCATCATCACCAAGCTCGCCGTACGGACCTCGGCCTATGTAGGTCTAAACCTCACCTCGGCCACCTTGAACGCCGTCCTGAAGTACCCCTGGTATCGGGCAGAGCGCGGTGAGTACCGACGCAAGTGGGGTGTCTACCCAGCGGAGAAAGCGGAGTTCGCATGGGCGCGCGCCACGAGCTCACTGCCTTCCGAAATCAGGAGCGTGGAAGCCGAGTTGATGGACTGGGCTGACGACATTGCCTACTCCGTGTTTGACGTCGACGACTTCTTTCGGGCCGGCCTTGTTCCCTTGCATCAGTTGTTCTCCGATCGGCTCGAGCGGGAACGCTTCATCGAAAATGCTACCGCCAGGCTGAAGAGATGGAAGAAGGACCCTGAGCCAATTACTACGGCCTTCCGCGAACTGATGGAGTCGTTTCCGCCGCGATCCCTGCAAGGCGATTTTCGTGGCACGGTCGAACAGCGCGCATTTCTCCGCGAATGGACCTCCAAGCTGGTCGCGCGCTATGTGAGTGGCATCCGCCTGAAAGTCCCGTCGTCTGCAGCGGACAGATGCGTGGACATTGACACCAACCTGAAGAATGAAATCGACAGCCTCAAGCAGTTGGTCTGGCACTACGTGATCGAAAACCCGAGGCTTCTCACGCAGCAGCACGGCGAGCGAACAGTCATCAGAACGCTATTCTCCTTGTTCAGAGAAAAGGCTGCGGCCGGGGAGCTGGACATGTTTGCCGAGCCGTATCGACAATCGCTGGAACAATCGAAGGCGAACGGGACTTTGGCAGATGATCACATCCGGGTCGTGATCGACATGATCTCTGGGATGACCGAAAGCCAAGCCATGAAGCTGCACCTTCGACTCGCCGGCGTGTCAATTGGTTCAATCCACGATCACATGTAACCGCATGTGACCCGCCCTGACACTGATTTGAAGTATGCGCATTCAGATGGTGCACAACGTGCGATTGACACCGTCCGGGTGCTGGCACACTATTTCTGCTCCGCGACGCGAAAACGATGGCCCTGCATCCCGAGTTTCCTGAGTCACCCTACCAGCCGCTGATCCCGTCGCAGCGATGGTTCCCCGCTGACGAAACGCTCCGCGCATCGTCGTACGACAAGCTGCTGCCACCGCTGGTCGCCAAGATTCGGGAGGAGGTCTTTAAGTGGCGCTCCAAAGGCTATGCAGGCGCTTCCGCAACCTCGATCAGTCTCTTGCGATGGTGGTTCGACACCGAACATCTGCAGGAGCGGGCGGATGGCACCCTCGAGCCGTTCCGCTACTACTTCGCGCAGCGCGAGGCAGTTGAATCACTGATCTGGCTGTACGACGTCCGCCGCGCGCGCGATAAGTTCGATTTGATGCGCTTCGATTCGTCAGGCGCTGTGTCGGCCGGAATGTTCGATGAGGACTGGCCGCGATACGTCCTGAAGCTGGCGACGGGGGCTGGCAAGACCAAGGTCCTGTCTTTGTTGATGGCGTGGAGCTTCTTTCACAAGACCTACGAGGCGGATTCTGACCTGTCCCGTAACTTCCTGTTGATCGCGCCCAACATCATTGTTCTTGATCGTCTGCGGGTGGATTTCGACGGACTGCGAATCTTCTTCAACGATCCCGTGCTGCCGCCAAATGGTCACGACGGCCGCAACTGGCGCGACGACTTTCAGGTGGTCTTGCACCTGCAGGATGAGGTCAGAGCCATCCGGGAGACTGGCAATATCTTCCTGACGAACATTCACAGGGTCTTCCTCGGGGACGTGAGGGAGCCGTCCCTGGAAGACGATGACCTGACCAACTACTTTTTGGATCCATTCGGCCCGAAGCCAGTTGGAAAGACGACCGACAGTCAGGCTGACCTCGGTGAGATCGTTCGTGAAATCGAGGAGCTGGCCGTCTTCAACGACGAGGCGCATCACATTCACGACCCGAAGATGGCGTGGTTCAAGAGCATCCAGGACATTCACCACAAGATGCTGCAGAAGGACCGCAGGCTGGCGCTGCAGGTCGATGTGACTGCGACGCCGCGCCACGACAACGGCGGCATCTTTGTTCAGACCGTGTCGGATTACCCACTGGTTGAAGCCATTCACCAGAATGTGGTGAAGCATCCGGTGTTGCCAGACGCTGCGAGCCGCGCGAAGCTGGAGGAGGCGCAAAGCGCCCTGTTCACGGAACGCTATGCGGATTACCTGCAGCTTGGTGTCGAGGAATGGCGCAAGAGCTACGCGGAGCATCAGGCACTCGGTAAGAAGGCTGTGCTGTTCGTGATGGTCGACGACACGCGCAACTGCGACGACGTGGGTGCGCATCTGCAGAAGATTTGCCCTGAGCTTCAGAAGGCCGTCCTCGTGATTCACACGAAGAAGAACGGTGAAATCTCCGAGTCGGCGTCCGGGAAGTCGAAGGAGGAATTGGAACTGCTGCGGAAGCAGTCCAATCAGATCGACTCCTGGGATTCACCCTTCAAGGCCATCGTGTCCGTGCTCGTGCTGAAGGAGGGGTGGGACGTTCGGAACGTCACCACGATCGTCGGCCTCCGCGCCTACGCCGCCAAGAGCAACATCCTCCCCGAGCAGACGCTTGGGCGTGGCCTGCGGCGGATGTACTTCGGCACCGATCAAGCGGAGACCGTGTCGGTGATGGGAACGCCGGCCTTCATGGAGTTTGTTGAGTCAATCCAGAGTGAAGGCGTGACCTTCGATCGGGTTCCCATGGGAGCCGGTGCTGGCGGCCGTGAGTCGATCGTCATCGAGGTCGATACCCAGAACAAGGAGAAGGACCTCAAAGCTCTCGATATTCCGCTGCCGCGGTTGTCGCGCCGTTACCATCGTGACTTCAAAGACTTGGATGCGGTCGACCCGTCCGCGCTCGGCAACGCTCGACTGAATCTCAGGGCATTCACCCAGGAAGAGACTCGAGAGATCGTGTTCAAGCTGATGCTGGACGCCGACGAGGTGCACCACACCGTGCAGTTGGAGGGAGCCGGGCCAGCGGATTACCGATCCGTGCTCGCGTTCTTTTCGCGTCAGCTTCTCAAGGAGCTGAGGCTGGTGGGCGGTTACGACGTGCTGTACGGAAAGGTGAAGACCTTTGTCCGTGAGCATCTCTTCGCATCGTCCGTGGACCTCGAGGATCCCGTCGTGCTGCGGAATCTCTCGGAGCCAGAGGTGGGGAAGGTGCTGTTCGATTCGTTCAAGAAGGCCATCAACGCGCTGACCATTCGCGAGTCAGGGACAACAGTTGTCGAGGATCGAATTCGGTTGCGCGAGACCAGACCGTTTCGGACGGATCGTCGTCAGTTTGTGATCTCCTCGAAGTCGGTATTCAACAAGATTGTGGGCGAAGCGAATGCCGGCGGTTTCGAGGTCGACTTCGCGGCTTTCCTCGAAAACGCCGCCGATGTCTCAGCCTTTGCCAAGAACTACTTCGCCGTGGGCTTCAAACTCGATTACGTCAAAGCTGACGGCGATCTCTCGAATTACACTCCGGACTTCATTGTCCGGACCACTGACGGCACTGTGTGGATCATCGAGACAAAAGGCCGCGCGGAGATCGACGTTCCGCAAAAGATGGCGCGCCTCCGCCAGTGGTGCTCGGACGCCACAGTAGCGAGTGCAGCTGAGGACGGCGTGAAATACCGGATGGCGTTTGTCGATCAGAAGGGCTTCGAGCAATACCGGCCGACGACCATGGCGGCTGTTGCGGCGAGCTTTACGGAGTATCAGGCCTGACCATGAGCGACGCCTACGAGCTGTCCGACGCTGAGAAGCGAGATCTGATCAAGTTGATTAACGAGGGCAAGCCGCTGCCCGACAAGTACCGCTTCATCTTGTTCAAGGACAAGCGGGAAGTGGAGCTGGTGTGGAACGGCAAAACGCGCGAAGTGTCGACGGCGGTCTTGCCGTTCCAGACGCTCGAGCACATTGACGAACCAAGACGCGAGAAGGGTGAATGGCAAGACCAACTCGACATCTTTGACGTTCGCGGCCGTCAGCTCAAAGGGTGGACGAACAAACTGATCTGGGGCGACAACAAGCTGATCCTCTCGTCCCTCAAGTCGGGCGCGTTACGGCAGCAGATTGAAGATGCCGGCGGTCTGAAGTTGATCTACATCGATCCGCCGTTCGACGTTGGCGCTGACTTCAGTCTGGACATCGAGATTGGTGGCGAGAAATTTCACAAGGAACCCAATCTCCTCGAGCAGATTGCCTATCGCGACACTTGGGGACGTGGATCGGATTCCTTCCTGACAATGATTTTCGAGCGCTTGCTCCTCATGCGCGACCTGCTCCATCCGGAAGGAAGTATTTACGTCCACTGTGATTGGCGACTCAATAGCAGCTTGAGACTTGCTATGGAGGAGGTATTCGGGAAGATGAGCTTCCGGAACGAAATTACCTGGAAGCGCAAGACTGGCAGCAGCAGCGAACTAGGAGAGGCGTCAGACCAGTATGGCCACAGCACGGATCGGCTGCTATTTTTTGGCGAGTCCCCCTCGTTCAATGTCCAGTATCGAGAACCAGATCCAGAGTACGTTCGCACTTTTTTTCGACATGTCGATTCGAGTGGAAGAAAGTATGGAATCGACAACCTCGCTAATCCAGCGTACAGGCCGAATCTGATTTACGAATACAAAGGATACAAGCCTCCCAAGAATGGCTGGGCGATCTCCTTGGAGAAGATGAAGCAGTGGGATGCAGAGGGGCGACTGCATTTTCCAGAAAATATTGAGGGCCGTATTAGGAGGAAGCGCTACCTCGACGAGCTTCAAGGACAGCCGCTAACGGAGCTGTGGGATGACATTGGCCCGATAGCATCACAAGCGAATGAGCGCGTCGATTATCCAACCCAGAAACCAGAGACCCTCTTAGAACGGATCATCGTAGGTAGTAGTAAGCCGGGTGATCTTGTAGCTGACTTCTTCGCCGGCAGCGGCACCACCGCCGCCGTTGCCGAAAAGCTAGATCGCAAATGGCTCGTCACTGACCTCGGCAAATTTGCCATCCACACCACCCGGAAGCGCCTGGTGCAGGTGCAACGCGAACGCAAGGCCAAGGATGAATCTTTCCGAGCTTTTGAAGTTCTCAATCTCGGGCGATACGAACGTCACGCGTACCTCAACATTGGCGGCAGACTTACGGCCAGGCAGAAGGAACAGGCTCTTGCGAAGAGAGAGCTTGAGTTCCGCGAGCTTATCTTGAAGGCGTACCGCGCTGAGCCCTTGCCGGATGCCGGCTTCTTTCATGGCAAGGCCGGCGCGCGCTTGGTTGTCGTTGGGCCGATCAATCTTCCAGTCGGACGACTCTTTGTCGAAGAAGTCATCACCGAATGCCGGAAGCGGGGAGCAACGCGCGTCGATGTGCTCGCCTTCGAGTTCGAGATGGGCTTGTTCCCAGCGGTTCTCGACGAGGCTAAACAAAAGGGCATCGACCTGGCGCCGAAGACCATTCCGCCGGAGGTCTTCGACAAGCGCGCCGTCGAGCGCGGACAGGTGCGGTTCCACGACGTCGCCTACATCGAGGTGACGCCTCGGTACGACGACAAGAACCCCCTGAAATTGGCCGTCGAACTCACTGACTTCTCGGTCTTCTATTCGCAAGGCCTCGCCGACGCGATCACGGCTGATCTGAAGGAAGGCAAGAGCGACGTCATCTGTGACGCTGGCGCGCTCGTCAAGGTCAGCAAAGACAAGAACGGCGTCGTCACGCGCGAAGTGTTGACCAAGCATTGGACCGACTGGGTGGACTACTGGGCGGTGGACTTCAACTACGAGAGCCGCAAGGAGATCATCAAGGTGCCCAAGGGCGCGGGCGTCAACGTGGTGCAGAACCTGCCCGGCGACGAACCGGCTCAGCGCGCGCTCGACATGCCGATCACGGAGTTCGAAGAGCGCTGGACCGGCGCCTACATCTTCGAGAACGAGTGGCAGAGCTTCAGGACGCGGCAGAACCGCGAACTGGAGTTGACGTCAGCCACTCACACATACGAGCAGGCCGGCCGCTACACGATCGCGGTCAAAGTGATCGACATCTTCGGTAACGACACGATGACTCTTGTCACAGTGTCCGTAGGGTAACGATGCTGCCAGCGGATTTCAACGATGCTGTTGCCAAGTTCGATCGCACACTCTTAGCGCCAGTCCTCTCGCAGTACGCCCAGCAGATGGGCGAGATGGAGAAGCGCTTCCCGGTAAGTTCGTGGGAATCCATGCCCCTTCGGAAATATGCGCTTGGTCATGCAGAGTCCGAAGACAGCTTCTGCCGGTGGTGCGAGTTCAAGACCACTGTCGTTGGCAGCATTCGGGGGGGAGCTTCGCAGAAGCTGATTATCTTCAAGCGGAAGTCCAGGCCCGGCTGGCATTTCCCCACCCAGTTCACTGATGAGGAGTCCGCCTGGAAGGAATTGAGGGCCGGATTCGTTCGCTCGATCGAACTGGCTAGAGAAGGAAAGTGGGAGGAGATTGAGAGCCTCCTGCAGATGCAGTACGGCCCGGCTCTGGGCACCAAAATGTTGCACTTCTATTTTCCGCAGGAAGTCCTCTCGGTGTTCTCCGGCCAGCACCTCCGTCATTTCCTAGGCAAACTCGGCAAGGAGGCGAACGCAGACAACACACTCGCCCTCAATCGCAAGCTGCTCGCCACTCTGCGCAGTCATCCGGCGTTGACGACATGGTCGACTAAGGAACTGGAACGACTGCTTTATCAATGGGCAGATCCTCGCGAGAGCCGTCGCGTACTAAAGATCGCGCCGGGCGAGGATGCGAAGTTCTGGGACGAATGCCTTGCCGGCGGATTCATCTGTGTTGGATGGGATGGGGTAGGCGATTTGTCCCTCTTCGAATCGAAGGACGAGTACAAAGAGGAGTTCCGAAAGCAGTTTACGTATTCCACTAGATCGAAGGCGTCGGCGAAGGCGAATGAGCTGTGGTCACTCCGCGAGTTGGAGCCTGGCGACCTTGTGGTCGCCAACAAGGGCACATCCGCCGTTTTGGGAGTTGGGGAAGTAGTCGAGCCAGGCTATGTCTGGCGCGAAGACCGCGAAGAGTTCAGACATACCGTTGCGGTGAAGTGGGACACATCGTTCGCTAAGGTTATCCCTCCCCAGCCCGGCTGGGCCACTGTGACCGTCGCCAAGGTCAGCCCGCAACTCGAGCAGTTACTCCTTGCTCGCTCAGCGCACGTGAACCCAGTTGTCGATCAGAAACCTGTTGCAGACGAAACCCTGAATCGCATCGCGAAGTCCATCGAGAGGCGAAAGCAGGCCATCCTTTACGGTCCTCCCGGAACCGGGAAGACTTACCATGCCAGAAGGTTCGCCGTGTGGTGGCTTCTTAAGCGCCAAGGCAGACCAGACGCCGCTCGAGTCTTGGTCGACAGTGCAATGTTCGAGACCGAAGAGCGGAGACTTGCGACGCCAAGTGGTGGCGGACGAGTCTGGTGGATCGTTGCCAACCCAGGAGAGTGGAACTGGGATGAGCTCTTCAAGAGCGGGGCTGTCGATTTTCGTCAGGGAAGGCTGCAAAGGAACTATCACCAAGTTAAGAAAGGTGATAGGGTTCTGGGATACCAAAGTACGCCGGCGAAGCGACTCGTTGCCGTTGCGCGAGTCGTGCGTGAACTCTCCTCGGTAGGTGGTCGTGAACCGAACATCGGTATCGAGGCCGTCGCCAAACTTTCGAATGGCCTTTCGTTCGACGAGATCGCGTCAGACCCAGTTCTTTCGGTCTCAGAGCCAATTCGGTTCGGAAATCGAGGTACGCTCTTCGCTCTGAACGAACAGGAGGCCGGTGTTGCCGTCAGTCTCCTGAGGGAACGCAATCCAGGTTTGAAGTGCTGGGAAGAGATAGAGGCCGCGAGCGGCAATCGTCTCGGTCTATTGACTAGAGTCAGCTTTCACGGCTCATACGCCTACGAGGACTTCATCGAGGGCTTTCGGCCAGTCGATTCCGGGCAAGCTGGCATCGCCCTGCGCTTGGAAGACGGCATCTTCAAGAGGGTGTGTTTAGCAGCGGCCGCGAACCCTGATCGGGACTATCTCGTGCTGGTTGATGAAATCAACCGCGCCAATGTCGCCAAGGTGATGGGCGAGCTATTGACGCTTCTCGAAGCCGATAAGCGCGGTCTAAGCGTCACACTGCCGCAAAGCAAGGAATCGTTCAGCATTCCAAAGAACGTATTCCTGTTGGGCACCATGAATACCGCTGATCGCAGCATCAAATTGCTCGACACCGCATTGCGACGCAGATTCGCGTTCTTGGAGATGATGCCCAATGTTCAGTTGTTCGCTGGCGCGGCCGTGGCGGACCTGGCGTTGGACGATTTCCTGCTCGGACTGAACCAGGCAATCGAGCGCATCGAAGGCCGAGAAAAACAGGTGGGTCACTCGTATTTCTTGAGGGAGGACGGGCGGCCGGTGTCCTCAATTGAGGAGTTTGGAGTCAGGTTCCGAGAGGAACTGCTGCCACTTCTTCAGGAATACAGCTACGACGAGTCGAAAGTGCTCCTGGAAATACTTGGCCCTCAGTTAGTCGATCCTACGACTGGCCTGAAGGTCGATGTCATAGAAGACGACGCCGAGCTGGTAGCGGCGTTGGCCAGCCGGTTCGCAGTTGGTCCGGACGCCTAAACTTGCCTGAACTTCGAATCATCGAGTTGTCAGAGTGGGACGAGCAGCCCTGCGCGGGCGTCGTTCTCACTGATGCCGATCGTGCTGCATGGACCTCAGTCAGCCACAAACGAGTAGAGATCCGAGAAGAGCTCCAAAGGATCGTGGTGTGTGCCACATCGTGGGTCGGAGTGATGCGCCTGCCTACCGTCGAGATTCGCGTCCGCCCGAAACTAGTCGGCGACAATCTTCACCTGGCGCAAATGATCGACTTCGCTACGGGCGCATCGATTGTGCAGAGGGAGACGGCCCGCGCAAGTTTCGAGGCTGCGGGAGAGAGCCTGTTCGATTTAATCGCCTTGCTGTTTGTCGAAGCCTCGGAATCGGTAGTTCGCAGAGGTCTGATCTCCGACTATAAGAGCGACGAGGCAGATCTCCCCGTCGTGCGGGGCCGGATTCTCGTGGACCAGCAAGTTCTCCGCCGGTTCGGCCTGTTCGATAAGGTGGTATGTCGCTACGACGACTACCAGCCGAACGTGCCCGAGAATCAACTGATCTTGGCGGCGATTCGTCAAGCGTCGCGGTCGGTCGTGTCCGCCGCCGTGCGTCATCGCCTCGAGCGCTTGCGGCACGTCTTCGAGTCAGCATGCAGCACAAGCGGATTCGAGCCGTCCTATGCGGGACGGAGTATCGCGTACAGCCGGCTGAACGCCTACTACCTGCCCGCACACACATTGGGTGCCCTGCTGTTGGATGGCCTTGGCGTCGACGACCTCTACGCAGGACAGCATGGCGGCTCATCTTTTTTTCTGGACATGAATACGCTCTTCCAGGCGTTTGTTGAGGCATGGCTGGTCAAGATTCTTCCGCAGGCGCTCTACCGTGTCCGTAAACAGGTTAGGAACAAATCGGTTGTCTGGGATCTAACTTCCGACGTCTCGTACTCGAGCATAATCCCGGACTTTATCGTCGATGCAGTCTCGCAACGTCTCGCCGTTCCGTTGGACGCCAAGTACAAACGATATGACCACGGTGTGAACGAGTCCGACATCTATCAAGCATTCCTGTATGCATGGGCACTGAGTAATCCTGCCCTGGGTAGTCAGCGTAAGGCATTGATCATTCATCCCGTTGACTCCACCGACGTGACCGTGACAAGGCTGCAAGTTAAGCGTCCATCGGCTGCGGGCGAGGCAGTTGTCGTAGCAGTCATCGGCGTTCCAATCGCAGGGGCGATTGACGAGACCGTGACGGGCAGTTCAGGCGCGATCACCTCCCTGATCCTGAGGGAAATCAATCCAACGCCGCCAGTTGCGATGGCGTCGTGAGCGAGTGGGTGACCAGGTGACCCTCAGAAGTCAGGCGGGCGATCAGATTCTCACGATTGACGACTGGCATCGTTGCGCCCCGCCCAAGCGAAACATCCACTGGCAGCAAGGTCGCAGTGCTTGGGAGTTGGCCAATGCCTGGTGCTCGTCCGGAACCCCAATGATGCCGAGCGAGCTCAAGACGCTGCTGGACTCCTGTAATTTGACTGAGGGAGTCGTTATCGATGAGGCGATTGCCGAGTGCCAGATTCGTTTCGATGAACTGCGCGGCGAGCCACGAAATGCCAATCTCGCCTTGGTGGGCACCGCAGGTGGCAAGAAGATCGCGATCACCATCGAGGCCAAAGCCGACGAGCCGTTCGGCGAGCTGGTCGGCGATGCGCTAAGCCTTGCCATCGAGCGAGGTGTGGAGAACCATCGCAGCGGAGCCGTTCAGCGCATCGATGGCCTCGCTCGAGCACTGTTCAGGGCTCGCCAAGGGCGCGAGCCCAAGGTATCGGACCTTCGCTATCAGCTCTTGACCGCAGCCGCAGCCACAGTCGCGTTTGCAAAGCAGAGGAACGCATCGATCGCTGTGTTCGTCGTGCACGAATTCGTCACCGACGAAACCAAAGACGAACTTCACCGCAGGAATTCCGATGATCTCAAAGCATTCCTTGAGCGGCTCTCGGGTCAGGCGTTACCGCTGGCGGACACATCTCAGTTGCTCGGGCCCTTCGTCCTGCCTAGCAGCGAGCTCTTTCCCGAAGGCGGCACGTTGTGGGTTGGGAAGATCCGGACGAATCGTCGCGAGCGTCACTTGCGCGGCTCGCCGATCCGTCATACCGGTCCGCTATTCAATCGGTATATCGGCGTTGATTATTCCGGTGCCGAAGTACCTGACGCCAGCCTCAAGGGACTGCGTGTCTATTCTGCAGACAAGGATAGCGCTCCGCGAGAGGTGCCGCCTCCCGTTAGCCCCAAGCGCTACTGGACCCGAAAGGGAATCGCGCACTGGCTGGTCGAGCAGTTATCCAGTGGGCCCCCAACAATCGTGGGCATCGACCACGGATTCTCGTTTCCGATCGCGTACTTCGATCGGTTCGGCGTATCTCGAGACTGGAATAGCTTCCTGGACGACTTCTGCGCCCATTGGCCAACCGATGACGAGCACGTGTACGTCGACTTCGTGAGAGACGGCGCGTGTGGAAACGGAGCAGCAAGACTCGGACAGACAAAATGGCGGCGCGTAACCGAAGTGCGGTCAAAGGCGGCCAAGTCCCTGTTTCATTTCGACGTCCAGGGCTCCGTCGCAAAGTCCACCCACGCAGGTCTGCCTTGGCTGCGCTTCATTCGTCGGCATTCTTCGAAGCCCGTGCACTTCTGGCCGTTCGACGGTTGGAAAATTCCGGAGGGCTCATCGGCGATCGTAGAGGTCTATCCACGCCGATGGAATCGTGACTACCCGGCTGGCGGCCGGACACCGGACCAACATGACGCATGGGTTGTCGCGGAGTGGATGCGTTCAGCAGACTTCGATGGCCGCCTTCGCGAAGCGCTTCGAGGACCAGAACCACCGGCGGATCGTGTCGCAGCCGCTATCGAAGGTTGGATTCTCGGCGTCTGACCGTCAGTCAGCTGACTCCTGATACCCTGAGCCTCTCATGCGCCTCGTTGATGGCACGTTGTTGCTTTCGCCTACCGATATCTCTAGCTTCCTTGCCTGTCGTCATCGCACCGGACTCGAACTCGCAGCCGCTCATAAGGTGCTCGACAAACCACGATTCGAAGATCCCTACGCCGCCATCCTCGCTCGTCACGGGACAGAGCACGAGGAGCGCTACGTCGCGTCGCTCAAGGCAGGAGGATTCACGACCGCCAACGCCAAACCGGCCGACCGGACTCCATCGGAAGAATCTCTCCGTCTGACTCTGGAGGCGATGCGCGCAGGCGTAGATGTGATCGTCCAGGCGCGGCTCGAAGACGGCGGTGTTGTTGGCTACGCAGACATCCTCCGAAAGGTCGACAAGCCTAGCGATCTCGGCGCCTGGTCGTACGAAGCCCACGACACGAAGCTCTCGCACGAAACGAAGGGCGGTACCATCCTTCAGCTATCGGCGTACTCGCACATGCTCGAGGGCATGCAAGGCGTGCTGCCTGACGCATTTCACGTGGTCACACCGGTCACAGCGGAACGGTATCTTGTTGCGGAGTTCGCCGCCTACTACCGGCTCGTTCGCCGGATGCTGGATGCCGAACTGACCAAGGGGCATGAGCAGATCATCGCTGACCACTATCCCGAGCCGGTCGATGGGTGTCAGATGTGCGCGTGGGAGGCGCGATGCGACGCTCGGCGACGCCAGGATGATCACCTCTCTTACATTGCCGGTTCGTCGCGAACGCATCGCATCGAGTTGATCGCGCAGGGTGTGCCGACGCTGACGGCCGCGGCGCAGATGGCGGTGCCGGTCGCGTTTAGGCCGACCCGTGGTGCGCGCGAAACATACGATCGTCTCGGCAACCAGGCGCGGGTCCAGCATCAGCAGCACACCGAACGCCGTCCCATCGTTGAACAATTGCCGATTGAAAAGAACAAGGGTCTGTGCCGGCTGCCGGCTCCCTCAACAGGCGACATCTTTCTCGATCTGGAAGGTGCCGCATTCGCGCGCGAGGGCGGGCGTGAGTATCTGATTGGCTTCTCCAACACCAAAGGCGCTTACACCGCCAAGTGGGCGTTTGACGATGAACAGGAGAGGCGCGCGTTTGAGGAAGTGATGGACACGCTCACCGCGGCGGCCAAGGACGATCCGGCGATGCACATCTACCACTTCAATCACTATGAGACGACCGCGTTCAAAAAGCTCGCGAGCCGCTATGTGACACGCGTCGACGAGCTCGACGAGCTGCTCAGCGCCGAACGGTTCGTTGATCTTTACCCGATCGTCCGCCAGGCCGTGCGCGCCGGCGTTGAAAGCTACTCGATCAAGAAGCTCGAACAGTACTACTCGTTCACCCGCGCGGTCGCCCTTGCCAATGTGCACCTCCCGCTGATGGCGATCGAAAACGCGCTCGACGCCAAAGCGCCGGATGCCATCACTAAAGAAATCCGAGATGTGGTGCAGGGCTACAACGAAGACGACTGCAAGTCCACCTTGGCCCTGCGCAACTGGTTAGAAGAACTGAGAGCCGGATCGATCGCTACCGGCGTCGACGTGCCACGGCCGACCATCGAAGAGAAGGAGCGCAGGCAGGATCAGAAGGAGCTGCAGATCCGCGCGCAAGTCGCGAGGGCGCGGCTGCTCGAAGACCTGCCCGCCGAGGCCGCGACCCCGAGCCATCCATCCCATGCGCGCTGGCTGCTCGCCTATCTGGTCGACTGGCACAAGCGTGAGATCAACGCGGAGTGGTGGGAGTTCTTCAGGCTGCGAGATTTGCCTGAGGAGGATCTGTTCGACGAGCGCAAGGCCGTTGCGGGACTGCAGTGGCAGAAAACAGTGCAGGTCGTCACGAACGTCAAGACGGGAAGACCCACGGGTTCAGTAATCGACCGCTACACCTATCCATCTCAGGACATCGAGCTGAAGGGGAAGCTCTTTCTGCCAACTGGGAAGCAGTTCGGGACGATGGAGGCGCACGATAGGACCGCTCGGACCATCGACATTAAGAAAGGCCAGAAGATCGCAGACATTCACCCAACCGCACTGTACACAGCTGACGTCGTGGGCAATTCGACCCTGCAGGAATCGATTGTGCGGCTCGCCGAATCTCCGTCGGAGGCGACGGGCGATCTATGCGGCATTCAGCTCCTGCAGTCACGTCCACCGCGGTTGCGCACTGGCGCATTCGCGATTCCAGATGGTGAATCAGCACAAGAGTACGCCGTACGCATCAGCGTTGATTTGGATCGCACCGTCCTGCCGATCCAGGGACCTCCTGGCGCCGGCAAAACGTTTATCGGTGCCCAGATGATTCGAGAGCTGGCGCGCGCCGGCAGGAAGGTCGGTGTCACCGCCAACAGCCACAAGGTCATTCAGAATCTTCTCGACGAAGTCGTAGCGCAGGCGAAGAAGGCTGGCGAAACAGTCACGATCGGCGCGAAAACGCGCGGTGACGATGATGAGGATTCCGGTGGGCCGATAGTAGCGTTCGATGAGAACGAAGACGCGTTAAATGCACTCGCAGCCGGCGAGATCAAGATCCTTGGCGGCACGGCGTGGCTGTGGGCAGATCCGGACGCGGCCAATGCCGTTGACGTGCTGTTCGTGGATGAAGCTGGGCAGATGTCGTTGGCAAACGTGCTCGCAGTATCACCCGCGGCGAACAGCCTGGTGCTGCTCGGCGACCCGCAACAACTCGATCAGCCTGGGAAGGGCACACACCCGGATGGCGTTGGCGTGTCCGCATTGGAGCATGTACTTGGCGGTCACGCGACGATGCCCGTCGATCGCGGCATCTTCCTCCCCGTAACGTGGCGCATGTCGCCGACGCTGACGTCCTTCACGTCGGAACTGTTCTATGAAGGGAAACTGGCCGCGAAAGATGGATTGGATCGCCAAGTACTCGCCGGAGTGGACGGTGTGTCCGGCTCGCGCCTGTGGATTGTCCCAGTCGAGCACGAGGGCAACCAAAGCGCATCTGACGAGGAAGTAGCAGCAGTCGCTAACTTGGTCGATCGGCTGCTAGCTACCGGCTCGACGTGGATCGATGAGAAAGGTGCACCGCAGCCACTCACGGCGGCCGACCTGCGCGTCGTCGCGCCTTTCAACGCTCAGGTGAATCGGCTTAGCGAGCGACTCAGCCCTCTCGGCGTCCAGGTCGGCACCGTCGATAAGTTTCAGGGCCAGACCTGCGCCGTCGTGATTTATTCAATGGCCACTTCGCGGCCCGAGGATGCGCCCAGAGGGTTGGAGTTCCTCTACAGCCTCAACCGACTGAACGTGGCGACCTCAAGAGCTCGATGCGCCGTGTTCATCGTTGCGTCGCCACGATTGTTTGAGCCGGATTGTCGAACGCCGAGGCAGATGAAGTTGGCGAATGCGCTGTGCCGCTACGCGGAAATGGCCGAAGCGATCTCAGTTAGCTGAGTGCCGGAGACGACGGCTCTCGAGCCGCTCGATGGCCCGCAAACGCCGATTGTGATCGCGCACGAGCGCCTGCAGGTCCTGGCGCTCGGCTGCGCGCTCCTTCCGGGACTCCTCGAACGAGCGCTCCATGTACTGTTGCAGCCCGTCGATGCGTTCAAACGCCAGCCGGAAATCCGCGCGCAGCAATTCCACGCCAACGTCGAATCGACGGCCGAACGCGTCCAACCTGTCTTCCATACCGTAGACACGTTCAGAGAGCACGGAGATATCCGTCCTGACCTCCGACAAGCCCTCACGTACGTCCTCGAGGCCGGTCCTGAACTCGGACAGTTCTCCGCGAACCTCGGAGAGTTCGCCCCGAACTTCGGAGAGTTCGCCCCGAACTTCGGAGACTTCGCCCCGAACTTCGGAGACTTCCCCGCACAATCGCTCAACTGTTGTTTCCAACCTGCCGATTCGCTCTTCCATCGGTTCCGTCGCTGAGTTCGCCATCGTAGCATCGTCCTCCGCCAAGTGATCCTGCGAAGACGAAGCCGTCACGTAATTGGTGAGATGCCGAGCGTTCTAGCGATCAACCGGCTGGAGGTACGCAAGATGTGCTACTCGACGATTCGATCGAGGTCGCAGAATCTACGCGGACGCACCGCGCATCCCGAGACACTGTTGCTCCTGAGCAAGCCCGTGGCCCAGGCGCAATGTCGATCATCGAAGTCCAGAACACGCGATCGCAGCCAGAGGACTGGTCGCAGGATCCGCCGTGACCTGGCGTATCTGGGTCGACACGCATGTGAGGAAGTGGTGGGAATTCAAGGCGAAAGGACGATCGCCGTCGACCGTTTCAGGATGGGAAGGCGATGCTGTTCCTGGATCTCCGCAGGAATCGACAAGCCTGTTCGATATCAGCCAGATACTCGCCTGGCTCGCGAAGGAGCGCAGAGACATTCAGGAGCAACTCGCGTGGAGAGATCAGATCCCGCCGCTGATCGAATTACTGGCACACAGTTACGGAGCGCTCCCGGAGCGGCGCCGCTCGAGCCGTTCAATCGCCCGCAATCGGCGGTTGTGATCCCGGAGGATGGCCTCGAATACACCGCGGTCGGCGGCACGGTCCCGACGGTCCTCTTCTCGCGAGCGCTCCATGAATTCACGCAGGCCGTCGATCCGATCGAACGCCAGCTTGAAGTCCGAGCGGAGTGACTCGACACTCACGTCGAGCTTGATGCCCATAGCGTCCATGCGGTCTTCGACGCCGTACATACGTTCTTCGACTCGGCCCATCCGGTCGTCGATGACCGACAGCCTGCCGGACAGGCTGTCAACCTTAGTGCTCACATCCGTGAGCGTGCGCTCCAGCCGGTCGAGTCGGTCTTCCATGGTTTCGAACGTCGGGTTCGCCATCGTAGCATCGTCCTCACCGAGGCGATCCTGCTATCGATGAGCCATTAGCAAATTGGGGATTTGCCTAATGATCTGGAGGTGCGCGCGTTCATGTGTGGCAGATCTTGAGTACGAGTGTCGCAATCGACCTGGAAGATTGTGCGACCAGGCCACGTCGTCACTGGGTCAACCCGAACGGCGCGAGCGTGACGCGCAGCGAAGCGCCGAGGACGAGCACATTGAGGTTAGAGGCTCCAAATCTACGGCATCAACCCCGTCATCGGCAGCGCGCGCGGATGATCGCCTCGCGCTTCTGCTTGAACACCCTCACCCAGTCATCGACGGTGACCGGACGTTTCTTCCCATCCACCTCGATCATCTCGCCGCGCTTCACGACGTTCGACACGGTGAATAGATCGCGGATCTGGCGATCGCGGAGGCGCATCAGGCGATCCGCAAGGAAGCGGCGGCCGGCTTCGCTGATCTTCGGATCCTCCAGCGTGCCCGTCAGCGAGCGCGGCATGTTGCCGATGCACTGCTTCGCATCCTTCCAGACGCTTACGCTGCTCCAATCCTCCAGGCTCATCTTGCTGGTGTTGAAACGCGTCGCCTTGCCAAACGAGCCGCCAAGATCCTTGATCACCAGGAACGCCGACGCACACGTCTCGTTGCCCTTGGCGTCCGTGCGCTTTGCGCCGTCTTCGCACACAAGTTCCTGCTGGCCAGGCTTCGAATCCGAATGCTGGATGAATACCGCCAGCAGCTTCAGCGCATCTAAGTGCGCGCGCGTGGCGCCACCCGGAGATGTAGCGAGCTTGTCGAGCTCGGGCCACGCCCATCCTTCATAGCCAGGCACTTCCACCTTGCTGCCGCCTTCGCGCTCGATCACCGCCGGTTCATACACCCGCGTCGAGCCATCGGCCGGGCTGCCGCGCTGCCAGTTCTCACCACTCGTCGCAAACGGATCCGGCGGACACCCCAAGCACGTCACGCGCGTCGGATACATCACGTCGGCCTTGAAGCCCAAGGCCCACAGCAGGCGACTGCCCGCGACCTCCGCATAGACCTCGCCGTTCTTCTCGCCGTATTTCACCTTGACGACGTCGCTCTCGCCGCGTGAGCTGCGCTTGGAAATATCGCAGTTGAACTTCGGCGTCATGCCGGTCAGCGGCTTCTCAGGAAACACAAACGTGCACGTCGTCTCGGCGGGAATGCGCTGCGATGGCGCCAGGACAGGGCCCCTGATGATGTCCACCGAGCCAGTGTTGATCGGCTCCCACACCTTCGCGCGCTCCATCACCTGCTGACGCTCCTCCACGCTCAACTTCTTGAGCGTGTGCTTGCCCTTCGGCGCCTCCGTATCCTTCGGCGGGCCGTAACGGCCGCTCGCGCACGCCGAGATCGAGACAATGAGCAGCGACGCAATGGTGGTGCGGATCATCGACCTACTTCTCCAGTTCCGTCCACTGGCCCGTGGCTTACCCGACTTAGCCCTCCGCCTACCCGCTTCCGCTCCCTTTGCCATTCCGCCTCCGCGCTCCTGCAGCCCGCGCGCTATGGCGGACGAGCACGGCCATAACGGAATGCGAAACCAGTGCCAGCCGGGCGGATAGGGACCAGGGAGGCGCAGAGATGCGAGCGGATCACCGGCTGCGGCCGACTTCGAGGGACGCGGACAAGCATCTGCGAAACCGTGTCGAGTGAGACCGATTGCACGCACGATTCCGCCCCCGCCGCGCCAGCCGTATCGGAATCGTGCGTCTCAGCGAAGCCCCTCGACCTGGCCTCGGGGCGTAGGCGCGCAATCGGGCGAAGGAGATGCGGTTTCCCGCGTCCCGAGTTTTGGAGGCCGCAGCCGGTGATCCGCGGAGCACTCCCCGCCGACCGGGATCACCGACGACCGCTCCGCCCCCGCCGCTTCAGGATCCGGCTTCGCAAACGGCTCAGGCGGCACGACCTCTCCGTGCCGATCCGCCCACACGCGGGTGAACTCGGCGCCGAACAACACGATCTGCGACGAGTAATACACCCACAGCAGCAACACCATCACCGATCCGGCCGCGCCGTAACTCGACGCCACCGAGCTCTGGCCGAGATACCAGCCAATCACCTGCTGACCAATCGTGAACAACACCGCCGTCACCGCCGCGCCGATCGCCACGTCGCGCCACTTGAGGCGCACGTCGGGCAGGAACTTGAACAACATCGCAAACAGCCCGGTCGTCACCGTCATCGAAATCAACAGATTCACGATGCGCCACAGCGTGGTGTTGGCGGGTGAAATACTCGACAGCCAGGTGTTGAGCGCCGCCAGTGCAGCGCTGACGGCGAGCGAGACAAGTAACAGGAAACCAATTCCCACGACGATGCCGAAGGATTGGAGGCGATTGATCAGCAACGACTTCCACGCGCTGCTGTTCTCCTTCGGCTTCACGCGCCACACGGTGTTGAGCGCCGTCTGCAACTCCATGAACGCACCGGTCGATGCGAGCAGCAACGTCACAACTCCAATGGTCGTCGCGAGAATGCCGGAGCCGCGCTTCGCCGCCCCTTCGAGGAGACTTTGCACCGCCAATGCGCCATCACGACCCACGAGCTGATCGATCTGGCCGGCGATCTGCCCGCGAACCGCTTCCTCGCCAAACACAAACCCGGCAATGGCGATCGTGATCAGCAACACCGGCGCGAGCGCGAAGAGAGTGTAGTAGGCAATCGACGCACCCATCCGTAAGCAGTCATCTGCCCACCACGCCGCCAAAGCATCCTTGAATGTACGCAGGACGACCATCGCGACCATCCGTAGCAACGGCCGTGCCGGTCCGGCGATGAGTTACATTGCAGCGCGTTGGGTGGGGCTTACTGACGCTTCCCGCGCCGAGTGCGTGGCGACGCCAGCCGGTCGATTCGCATGGCGATGTCGCGGAAGCCTTCGGAGATCCGGACGTCCTGCGTCTTGAAGGCCGCTTCGAGTCGACCGAAGCGCTGATCGACCCGCTCCAGACGCTGGTCGACTCGATCCAGACGCTGGTCGACTCGATCCAGGCGTTGGTCCACGCGGTCAAACCGCACGTGCACCTCGCTGAAGGACTGTCCGATCTTCTGGAACTCTGTCGCGACCGTCACTTCCAGACGGGCGAGACGCCTGTCAACCTTATCGATTTCCTTCATCTCGTCTTCGTTGGCCATCGTAGCATCGTCCTCCGGACCTGGAACCTGCGAAGGTTGAGCCAGCGTCAATCTTGCGGGATTCTCAGCAATCTTGTGTGCACGCGGCGACAACAGCGCATTTTCTGCGTACTGCAACGGCTGATGTGTAGCGGTCTCTTCGCTCGCATTCGCGCAGAGTCTCGGCGGTGCCTCGTGCCGCGAGCTCTTCGGCTCGCTGAGAACGAGCCGCTCGGCATCAGCGCCTTCCGTTCGCTCGAGAGGGCTATCAACTCGCTGTTCGCGCATGCATGCGCCCGGCGGCTCACAGCGAGGTTGTCTGAATGAAAACGCACCCGTCGGACCGCTGTCCTGACGCCCCGGCAAGCCTATTGCCACGCCGGTCCTCCTCCCGCCCGCTCTCGCTCACTTCAGGCGCTGATGCCGATCCGCTCTTGCGGTGAGCTCGCGAAGGCGCGTTCGAGTCTCGGTGGTGTCTCGTGCCGCGAGCGTTCGACTGAGCCGACTCAGGTTTTTAGACCGACAAACGGAGCGGAGGCCAGGACTGGCGCTGTCTGAGCCGGGCAACACGCGAGTTCGCCGGGCGCTTGATCCGCCGAGCGACGTTTGACCGGCGAACGGAGAGCTCGCGGCACGAGACACCGCCGAGACTCTGCGCGAATGCGAGCGAACGGAAGGCGCTGATGCCGAGCGGCTCGGGCACCGCGAGCCGAGAGCCCGCGGCACGAGATACCGCCGAGAATCAGCGCGCGCAGGCGGGCGTAAGCGGCTAGAATCCGCCCCATGAGTGATTGGGCCGCCTCGTTCAAGTACGCGTTTCGCACGCTGCTGCGGCAGCCAACCTTCGCGCTGGTGGCCATCGTCACCCTCGCGCTCGGGATCGGCGCCAACACGGCGATCTTCAGCGTCATCAAGACGGTGGTCCTCAACCCGCTGCCATACGACGCGCCGGAGAAGATCGCGATCCTGTGGGAAGTAAACCCGGACGGCAACCAGGGGCCGGTCTCGATTCCGACCTACGAGGACTGGAAGCGCGACGCGAAAGGGTTCGAATCCCTCGCCGCGTATCGCCACGTCGACTTCTCCTTCAAGGGCCAGGGCGATCCGCAGAACGTGCCCGGCCTGAAGGCGACGCCGGATCTGTTCAACGTCCTCAAGAGCAACGCGGTCCTCGGCCGCACATTTACGGCGGATGAGGCCGTCGTCGGCGCCGATCGCGTCGTGGTGCTGAGCCACGGCTTCTGGACGCGCGCACTCGCCTCGGATCCCAACGTGATCGGCCGGCCGATTCAACTCGACTCCGTTCCATACGTCGTGGTCGGCGTGATGCCGCCGGTGTTCGAGTTCCCGACGTCAACCAACGTCGAAGTGTGGACGCCACTCGCATTCGATCCAAAGGATATGCACGGCAGATCACGCCGCGCGCGATCGCTGACGGTGGTGGGACGAATGGCCGCCTCCGCGACGGCTACGGCGCGACCGGGAAGTCCTGCAGAAGCCCAGCGCGAACTCGACGTGATCTCCGCGCGAATTGCAAAGGACTTCCCGGACAGCAACAACGGATGGACGGCCCGCGTCGTCGCCGCGCACGATCAACTCGTCGGCGCGTCACGCCCGGCGTTGATGGTGCTGATGGGCGCCGTCGGCTTCCTGCTGCTGATCGTCTGCGCCAACATGGCCAACCTGCTGCTCGCGCGTCTGTCGAGCCGTCGCCGCGAAATGGCCGTCAGGGCCTCGCTTGGTGCGACACGCTGGGAGGTGGCTCGGCCCATTGTGGCTGAGAGCCTGATCCTTTCCTGCACAGGCGGCCTGCTGGGGATTGCGGGAGCCTTCGGCCTGCTGCGATTGATCACGTCGATGCCCGAAGGCAGATTGCCAAGAATCGAATTGATCTCGATCGACGGCGGCGTGATGCTGTTCACGCTCGTCGTGTCGATTGGCGTCGCGCTGGCGTTTGGCCTCTTTCCCGCGCTCCATGCAACACGACAGCAGGAGCTGCGCGATGTGATGCATGAATCATCCGGCAGCACCGGCAGTCCATACGCACGTCGGGTGCTGAGCGCGCTTGTCGTTGTTGAAGTCGCGCTCGCGCTCGTGTTGCTGGTCGGTGCCGGATTGATGACGCGCAGCTTCACCAAGCTGCTGCAGGTGAGCCCGGGCTTTGATTCATCCAACCTCGTCGCCGCACGCGTGTTGCTGCCGACGACGAAGTATCAGCGCGCGAACCAGGTGCGCTTCTATGAGGATGTGATCGAGCGCGTGCGCCGCGAACCCGGAGTGATGAGCGCATCCGCCGTGTCGGCGATGCCGCTCCACGATGTCGGCGGCGCCGGCGCGTTGCCGTTCAACGTGGAAGGGCAGCAGCCGCCACCCACCGAAGATCCACTTGCCGACGTCCGCATTGTTGCGCCCGGCTACTTCGAGACGATGAAGATCCGGCTGCTCACCGGCCGCTTCCTCGACGAGCGCGATGCCGAAGTGGGACCGCGCACCAGCGTCATCAACGAGACCATGGCGCGGCGGTATTTCCCGAACGAGAGCCCGATCGGCCGGACGATCCAGAATCCGCACGGCAAGAGCGAAGTGGTAGGCGTGGTCGGCGACGTGCACAACCAGGGGCTCGATCGCGAACCGCGCAAGCAGGTCTACCTGCCGCTGAAGCAGAGCCCGACGGCGGGCATGGCGCTCGTCGCCCGCACCGAGCGTGACGCGGCGACGTTCGGCAACGCCTTCCAGCGCGCGATCTGGGCGGTCGATCCGGGCCAGCCGATCTACGAGCTGAGCACGATGGATCAGATCCTCGCGCGCGCGGTGTTCCTGCCGCGACTCAGCACCACCTTGCTCGGCATGTTCGCACTCGCCGCACTGCTGCTCGCCGCGCTCGGCATCTACGGCGTGCTGTCGTATTCAGTGACGCAGCGCACGAAAGAGATCGGCCTTCGTATGGCACTCGGCGCATCGGGCGGCAACACCGTAGTGATGATCGTGCGCAGCAGCGTGGGGATGGTCGCGATCGGCGGCGTGATTGGATTACTCGCCGCCACCTTGCTTGCGCGTTCGATGGCCGGCATCCTCTACGGCGTCGGCCCGTTCGATCTCGTCGCCTTCAGTCTTGCGCTCGTAACGTTACTGATCGCCGGGGTCGTCGCAAGCCTGCTGCCGGCGTTGCGAACGACCCGCGTTGATCCGATCATCGCGCTGCGCGAAAACTGAAACGCAATCTACGACCACGTAAGTTTTAAGCTCTACAACGCCCACGTTCGTAGTCACGATTGTGATTGTGATTACGAACGTGTCACCGCGTTGTTGTTGCACGTTCGACGCGTGCTGTCCCCAAAGACGTCATTCCGCGTATTTCCTGCTGTGCTAGCGTCTTTACCTTCATGGCACACGCTGTGCTGAGCCTACCGCGCTCGGTAACGTGCTTTTTCATTGTGAGGATAGTCAACGATGAGACTCAGAGCTATACCCCTGCTTTCTCTCATGTTCGCGGTCGCGATCGGCGCTGGTATTGCGTACGCCCAGGCGACCACGAACGTTCAGATCGATACGCTCGCCATCGTCGGTAACACACTGACGATCAAGGGCAAGAACTTCGGCGCGTCTGCGCCGACGGTGCTCGTTGGCCAGTCGACGGCCTCGATCACGAGCAACTCCGACACCGAGATCGTGGCGGAGACACCGGCGCTCGCGGCCGGCACGCATCTCGTGAAGGTGACGCGTGACAGTGGCGAAGGCGGCAGCGCCATGTCGACGCTGCGCGTGCAGTGAGGGACACGATCATGAAACGATTCCGCTCACACACCACGCTCGCGCTCTTCTTCTTCGCGCTCGCAACGGCGATTCCGGCCGACGCGCGCACCACGACCAATAACAACTGGGGCTGGTGGAATTACGGCAATTCCGGCTGGCGCTTCCACTGGGACGGCGACAACTGCGGCAGCAGCAATCACGGCGGCGGCGGTACCGGTGGTGGTGGCGGCACGCAAGGACCTCCGGGACCGCAGGGCCCCGCTGGTCCGCAGGGTCCTGCCGGTCCGATGGGACCTGCCGGCCCGATGGGTCCGCAGGGTCCGAAGGGCAACACCGGAAACACCGGTGCACAGGGACCGGCTGGTCCCGCCGGTGCACAGGGACCCGCTGGTCCGCAGGGGCCTGTCGGTCCGCAGGGACCTGCTGGTCCGCAGGGGCCTGCCGGTCCGCAGGGCCCGAAGGGTGATACGGGCGCGACAGGCGCGCAGGGACCGCAAGGCGAACAGGGTCCCGCCGGTCCGCAGGGTCCCGCCGGCGCGAACGGCGCTGATGGTGCCCCCGGAGCGCAGGGTCCGCAGGGCCCGGCAGGTCCGCAGGGTCCCGCGGGTGCGAACGGCGCGGATGGTGCTCCCGGAGCGCAGGGTCCGCAGGGCCCCGCGGGTGCAAACGGCGCCGATGGCGCTCCTGGCGCCCAAGGTCCCGCCGGTCCGCAGGGGCCTGCAGGCGCGAACGGCGCTGATGGCGCTCCTGGCGCGCAGGGGCCGCAGGGCGAACAGGGTCCGGCAGGTCCGCAGGGGCCGCAGGGTGTGCCCGGGGCGCCTGGCCTGAATGGCGCTGATGGCGCACCTGGAAATCAGGGGCCGGCAGGTCCGACAGGTCCTCAGGGTCCTCAGGGTGAACAGGGGCCGCAAGGTGAACAGGGTCCCGAAGGTCCGGAAGGTCCCGAAGGTCCTCAGGGTCCCCAGGGTTCGTTCATCGCGCCTGCGTTCTCGCAGTTTGCGTTCGGCGCCGGGCCGTTCACGCACTTCGAATCGATCGCGTGGGTGCTCGAAACCACGGCAGCGAACAACATCCGGCTGCGCCGCACCGGCTTCGACGGCACGGCGGTGATGTTCGGCATCACCCACCCGACCGGCTGCACAGGCAACCCGCTCACCGGCACGGCCTCGGCCGGCCAGGCGCAGGTGAACAACATCACGTTCGCGACCGGCCAGACGCTGACCGGCACGTTCTGTGGTGAGGGCAGCTTCACCGAAGTGAACGTGTTCGACGAAGCGACGCAGGATCAGTACCAGTTCCGTTGCTGGCGCGTGTCCGGCAACTCGAACGCCTGCCGCCGCACCTACTAATCGATAGTTCCTTACGATTCCTGACTACGGCCGCTCGATCCGGTAAGCACCGGTCATCGGGCGGCCGTAGTCGCTCTTATGCAGAAGTCCCTCCAGCGCATGTCTCCGTATGTCTATGGCCTGCTTCGAATCGTTGCCGGGCTGGCGTTCGCGCAACATGGCGCCCAGAAGTTGTTCGGTGCGCTTGGCGCAAAGCAGGCGGCGGAACTGACGTCGCAGATGGGGCTCGCCGGCATCATCGAATTCGTCGGCGGGCTCATGATCGCCATCGGGCTGTTTACCAGTCCCGTCGCCTTTCTAGCGAGCGGGCAAATGGCGTGGGCGTACTTCCAGGCTCACGCGCCGCGCAACTTCTGGCCGATCCAGAATGGCGGCGAACTCGCGGTGCTTTACTGCTTTATCTTTTTGTATTTCTGCACGGTGGGATCGGGAAAGCTCAGCGTCGACTCGATCAGGCGCTAAGGGCGTAGCGGCCCAGGGGCTTAGGGTTAAGACTCGGCTTTTGCAGACTGATTCATTTCCTGCTGCAGCTCACCGCTCTTCTCAGCAGGATTGAAGTCCGACAGCGTGCCGCCCGACTCGAAGTGGCGCATGAACACGCGGCCGATCGCCCACGTTGCGGCGTAGCCGAGGCTCGGGCCGGTCACGAATCCAAGCACAGGCATGATCGACATGGCGATGCGCGCGGGCGCGACGGTGCCGATCAATGCCGCGACGATCGAGCGGCCAAGCTGCGAGCTGAACGGCACGGCGTAATGCGTGCACAGCTCCGCGATCATGCGCAGCTGCAAGCCACCAAACGCCACGACATCAAAGCCAGGCAGCGGGATGAAACCCACAGCTGCGGCGTACTGGCTGTACTTCGCGACGATGCGGTACGGATCGCCTTCGGCGGGTAAAGCAGGTTTGGTGGGTCGGGCGGGTGGGGCAGGTTCAGCCACAGCTTCCGTCGACGAAGTCGCGGCCTCGGCCGCCGCATCCGTGCGGTAGACCCACTCGGTCTTTGCTGCACCGCCGTCAGGCTTAGTGGACGGAAGGTTGAACTGCGGTCGCTTCGCCATAAGTCCTTGTTTCGGTTGCGGGCTTGCCGTCGAGCACGTCGATCAGTGCCGCGTAGTCTTCAGCGGCACGGCTTGCCGGCGCGTATTCCCAAATCGTCTGACGCGCCGCGGCCGCATACGTCAGGTCGATGCACTGGCGAATGCCGCGCGTGAAGAGCACCGGACCCATTTCGGCATCGCCGGTGAGCGCCTGCAGCGTGGACTTGCTGGCGTGCGTGTTGATGTTGACCGCCGTCGGTACCACCGCCTTCAGCACGAGCTGACGTTGCGGCCAGAGTGAACGGATCTCGTTGACGCCATCAAGCGTCTGCCGCGCGCCGGCCATGGCCATGGTGTCCATGCCGATCGGCATCACGAGCTCGCTGGCACAAAGCAGCGCGTTGTAGGTGAGGAGGTTCATGGCCGGCGAGCAATCGATCACCATCAGGTCGAAGCCGGTTACGTCCTTGAGTCGACGCGACAGCAGCGTTTCGCGCTGCACGGTTCCCGCGAGCTGGGTCTCGAGCGAAAACGCCGCTGGCGTCGCGGTGATGATGCCGAGTCCCGGACGCGTGTCCGAGCGCACGATCACCTCGGTTGGTGTCGCCGTGCCGAGCATCAGGTCCTTGATGGTCTTGTCAGCGCTGACGCCGAGCATGTGCCCAACGTTGCCTTGCGGGTCGGCATCCACGAGCAGGACGCGGCGCCCACGCGCCACGAAGCCGGCTGCAATCTGCACGGCAGTGGTCGTCTTTCCCACGCCGCCCTTCATGTTGACGACGGCAATAGTGCGCATTTGAGTGCAAATCTTACATTAGATCGCCCAATTGAGGATGGCCGATTGAGAGATCGCCAAACAATTACCAATCCCTCAATCACCCAATCCTCAATTCTTCGGTGCGGCCATCCGTTCCTGGCGGGCGCGCGTGAGGTGCGGCACGATGCCGACGATGCGCTCGATCAGGAAGAGCTGGGCGCGGTGGTGCATCTCGTGTTCCTTGACGCCGAGGAGCATCTCGAACGCCGAGCGGCTGCCGTTCGGGGCGCCGATCATCTGCGCGAGATCCGCTTCCGTCATCGACTCGAGCTGCCTGGCGAAGGTCTCGCCGTTGGCCTTGAGCGCCTCGATGATCAGCGCCTTCGAGGTCAGCGTCTTGCTCTGCGCGTTGAGTTCGCCCATCCACCGGCCGAAATCTTCCATCGTCACGGCGGTCTTCTTCTCGACGAACAGGCACTGCTGCGCCCAGTGCGGCGTCACCGCGAGGTGCGACAGCATTTCCTGCACGCTCATCGTGTCGGGCGCGGCCTTGAAGGAGTACTTGTCCTCCGGAATGTCCTCTGCCACCTGGATGGTGTTCTTGCGGACCGTGCGAAACGATTCTGCGAGCTGTTTGCCGCCGTAGTAGTTCATAGAGGTCTCCTAGTGGCAACCACGAAGTCACGAAGGCCACGAAGCAATAAACCGTTAAGACTTCGTGAGTTTCGTGTTCTTCGTGGTTGCGTTATAACGCCAGTAAGGGTCTTCCTTGCAACGCGAGGACGAGCAGGCCGCCCATCACCGCGACCCATAGGATGCTCGCGGCGATCACGAGGTTACCCGCCTTCGCGCTTCGCGCTACGGCGGGGAAGCGGTCCAGGAAGAATCCCAGCAATGGAAGGGCTTGCAGGGCGTGCAGGCCCACGAAGTGGGCGATGCGCAGGTCGCCGAACTGCGTGGACCAGTTGAGGAACGGCAGGCCTGGACCGCCGTCCGGCGCTCCGACGGTGTGGGCATTATTGGCGACGAGAATGCCGCCCTGCAGACACGCGAGTATGAAGATGAAGAGGCCCATCCGCACACCCCAGAGGTATCCGGCGCGTTGCGGAGGGGTGTCGCGGCGCACGATGGCCAGCAACACGCCGACGGCGATGGTCACCGTCATGATGCCGATCCCTATCAGCGCGAACACAATCGCGTCGAACGGCGTGCTGTTGTTGTAGTGCGAGGTCGTACCCCGGAACGCCTGCAGGATGATCGAGGAGTTCTCGAACACCATCGCGGTCCCGATCACGCGGCTGAGCGTCCGCCGCAAGTTCGGGGACGAGGTTTCCGGCATGAACCAGGCGATCGTCCATAGGAAGATCGCGACGGACACCAGGAACTTCATCGGCTTGATCCACACGTTGATGCCGAGGACCAGCCGCTGATCGCCGATGGACAGCAGCGCGCAGACGATCAGCGCCAGCAGGTTCGCGGCGCCGATCCAGAACAGGAAGGGATCGCGGTGTCGGAGCTCAGTGATCACGACAACACCGCCTAGACGGCCACGCTCTTCGTCTTCGCGCTGCGGATCGCGATGTAGAAGAGCAGGCCGATTGGCCCGAGCATGAAGGTCATGATCAGGCAGGGGATGACGACGAGGTGCGGGATCTCGAGGCGTTGAGCGTCGCGCACTTCCCACGCGCCGATGAACAGATCGAAGGCGAGGTAGTGAATCCAGCCCGCCAGCAGCAGCTCGCGCTTCTGGAACAGCAGCGCCACGTCGTTCAGCGATCCGAAGCCGCCCTCGGCACCCTGCAGGTGCCGCGCGATGAAGAAGAGATACATGGCCGACAGCACCATCGGGATGAAGACGCCCGAGAAGTGCACGGCGAGCGGTCGCCTGGGAATGAGGATGAGGAAAAGCCAGCCGACGGCCGCGAGCGTGCTCGCGAGAGAGAAGACCTGGTCTAGGGACATCGACCAGATTGTAGGCGGGAACTGGGAGCCGGGAGCCGGGAAGCTCTTACGGTTCCCCGTTCCCGGTTCCCGGCCCCCGACGAGTTACTGCTGCGAGGCCATCGTGGTCGTGGCCGAGCCACCCGCAACCGTCGACGTGCCGTAGTAGATCGAGTTGAACAGGAACTTGAAGGTCCCGTGCGGCTGGGCGCGGAAGGTGATTTCCGGTCCGAACAGGAACACCTTGCCCTTGCCGACGGCCGCTTCCAGGCCCGCCGTGCCGCCTTCGAGGTAGTGCTGACCCCAGGCCCAGCCTGAACGCAGCGGCGCCTTGTTGTCGAACCAGGCAACTGTCTTCACGCCTCGCATGGCCGCATCCGGCGCGAGCTCCATCACCGGGCTGTTGTCGAAGAACACGTCGACCTTCTTGTCGAGGCCGAACGCGGTGGGGTTGGTGTTGTCGACCGCCACCTGCAGCACGCCGCCAGGGATGTAGTACTTCGTGCCCGGCAACGGACGCTCAGTGCCGTCCTGCTGCACTTCCACGAGGTGATCGCTCACCGGCAATCCCAGGTGATGACCGAGGACGGCCGATCCGCCCATTGCGATCACGACGCCACCGGCTTCAGCAAATTCTTTCAGCTTCGGGATCGTGCTCTTGATCGTCACGCGGCCGAGGTGTCCGCGATACTCCGCGGGGATGTCTTCGGCGCGCGGCTGACCGCCGCCGAAGCCGCCACCGCCGCCAGGACCGCCGCCATCACGCTCAGGGATGCCGCCGTCCGGGAAGAGGATCACGTCGAACTTCGTCTTGAGGTTGCCGGCATCGAGCGTAGCCGGGAACACGCGCTCGAATTCGAATTCGAACTGCTCGAGCAACCAGCGGAGGTGACCCGACGGCATGGATCCGCCGTACTGATCCCAGAGGCCAATGCGCGGCCTGGTCAGCTTGTACATCGCGCCGGTCGGACGCGCCGTGACCGCGGTGAAGTTGAGACCAAGATCCATCGCCGCTTTGTCGAGGATCGCCTTGGTCGTCGGCTTGGCGGTGATGAAGATCACGCCCGTGCCGTCGGTGCTCTGGTACTTGCGGTCGCCGAGGAAGAACGCTTCTTCGCTCGCCTTCAGCAGGCGGTTGACGGCGATGATGGCGTCGTTGTTCTTGTGATTGACGACGTAGCCAACGGTGCTTCCTGCTGAGGTGCCCGCGGCCTCGGTGACCTTGCCGGGCGTGGGCTTGATCACGTCGGCGATCTTCTCGAACGGGCCATCAAACGCATCGAGCACGCGATCGAACTTCAGGCCCATCTGGTAGGCGAGCGTCCAGCCGGCGCTGTCGTACGGCGGAATCGGCGGACCACCGGGGTACTGGAAGTCGTTGGGATGATCCTGCGGTTCGAACATGTCGAGCAGGTGCGGACGGAACGCCTGCGCCGCCTTGAACACGTACGAGCCGGCGGGATACTGCTTGCCGGCCACTGTGAACGGCGCGGTCGCGCGGTGCGCGGTGAGACCGCTCTTGATCATGATGTTGACGAACTTGGTGGCCGTCAGGAAGTCGCCCTCGTCGGCCGACAGGATGTAGCCGCGCGGATCGCGATACTCGGGCTTCTTGATGATCTCGTAGTACTTCGCGGGCACGGTCGCGACGCGGCCGCCCATTGACATGCGCGAATCGGCGCCGCCATCAGCGGCGCGCGTGTCCTTGGCGATCGCGTCCTTCACTTCGGCAACGCGACGCGGGTAGATCGTCCAGTTGTCGCTGTTGCCGCGGGCGATCGCGTTCTTGCCGGCCTTGTAGATGTTGAACAGCAGGCTCTCGCGATAGCGCTGCGCGAAGTCGAGCACGGCGTAGTTGGCGGTGATCGAGTAGTCGATCGAGTTCCGGAAGTGCCACACCTGCGGCATGATCGGGAACGGCAAGTCGCCGCGCGCGATCACGCGATCCGGCACGAAGCCGATCGTCTCCGGCGTGGGGTTGCCGATCGTCTCCGTCAGCAGGCCCACCTGGTTGTGGAAGTAGGCCATCGTGCGCAGGCCGCCGTTCCACCACGTCGAATAATTCGAACCCGAGCGGGTCGTCACACCCGGCTTGCCTTCAACGTCGAAGCGCGTGTGCATGGCCGAGCCGACCTGGTCGAGCGTGTTGACGACGATCGGGTCGTAGACGTAGTTGAAGGGATCGCGGAAGGGCGGCGAGAACATCACCGTGCCGGTCGGGCCGGTCTGGTGATGGTTGTACATGATCTGTGGGAACCACTCGCGGTAGAGGATCCGGTTCATGTTCACGGATTCCGGCTGGTTCATCATGTAGAAGTCTCGGTTGTTGTCGTGACCGACGTACTTCTGGTAGAGGCGCGGCAACTGACCGGTGCTGCGTTCCTTTTCGTTCGGCTTGCGCATGTACCAGTCGCTGACCAGTTCCATGCCGTCCGGATTGGCGTGCGCGGCGAGGATGATGACATCGCGCAGGATCCGCAGCGTCTCTTCATCGGTCTTGCTCGCGAACTGCCAGATGGTTTCGATCAACTGCTGCGCGCCCAGCACTTCGTTGGCGTGCAATCCGCCGTCGATCCAGATCACTGCCTTGCCTTCCCTGGCCCGCGCCCGCGCCTGATCGTCGGTGAGCCCTTCGGCGTGCGAGAGACGCCGCGAGATCTCCTTGTAACGATCGAGCTTCTTGAAGTTCTCGGGCGCGGTGATGATCGCCATCAGCTGGTCGCGGCCCTCGGCCGTCTTGCCGATCGACTGCACGATCATGCGGTCCGATTCCGCGTCGAGCTTCTTCACGTACTCGATGAACTTGGTGTAGTTCGGCAGCACGTAGTCGGCGCCGATGTCGTGTCCGAAGAATGTCTTTGGAGAAGTCACCTTCGGCGCGGCCGGGGTCTGCGCGTACGGCGCAGCCGTCGACAACGTCAAGGCGATGATGACGAAGGCAAACGAACGCAGTTTCAATTGCATAGCCAGACAGTATAGAGGCGTACAGGTGCGTGGGGTGCGTACAGGTGCGTTCGGTGCCTACGAAAACAGGCGCGCGATTTGTAAGAGTTTGTCGTCGTCTCCGCGCCTGGCAATCAGCTGAATTCCTACTGGCAAACCTGTAGACCTGGCGGGGATAGACACGGCAGGCGTGCCGGCGGCGTTCAAGGGCCACGTATTCCGCAGGATCTTCATCCCGTCGACCGGTCCGGCAATTGGCGGAGCGACAACCGGGACCGTTGGCGTGACGATGACGTCGACGGAGTCGAAGAGCTTGTCGACGGCGGCTTGGTATTTCTTGAGCGCAGCGAGACCATCTTCATATTCGCTGACGCTTGGCCGAGGGCTCGCGAAGAACGCGGCCATGTCTTTCGAGAACAGTCCGGGGTCGGTGCGCCAGTCGACGCCGAAGCGTCCCCACATCTCGAACGAAAACACCGGATCGAAGATTCGCGGCATCGTCTTGTCGTCGACTGGGAAATCGATCTCGGGATACTTCGTGGCGATCGGGTTGATCGCAGCGAGGACGGCTGGGTCAAGACCGTTGAAGAAGTAGTTTCTTGCAACCGCAATCCTGGGAACCGTCCGGCTCAGGCCGGAGGTTCCGCACATGATCTGCATGTCCTCGACGGTGCGCGTGAGAAAGCCGACGTGATCAAACGTCGGCGATGCGGCGATCAGTCCCTGCGTACTGAAGCGCCCGTGCGTCGGCTTGAAGCCCACGCATCCGCAGAACGCCGCGGGAATGCGCACGCTGCCGCCGGTGTCGCTGCCAGTAGCGGCAGCGCAGAGTTGGGCGACGACGGCTGCTGCGGAGCCGCCGCTGGATCCGCCCGGGATACGCGTTTGATCGGCGGGATTGCGCGTGGTGCCGAAGAACGGATTGATGGTGGTGACGCCGCCGCCGAGTTCGTGCGTGTTGGTCTTGCCGAGCAGCACCGCGCCGGCATCCTGGAACTGCTGCACGATCGCCGCGTTGGCCGCCGGGATATTGGACTCGAACAGTCTCGATCCGGCAGTCGTGCGCACGCCCTTGGTTTCGAACAGATCCTTGTGCGCGATCGGAATGCCGGCCATGCCGGGCAATCGTGCTGGGCGATGATCGCCGGCAGCCTTGGCCTCAGCTCGCGCAAGATCCGCGGTGACCGTGACGTAGGCGTTCAGCGACGGGTTGAGCTTCGCGATGCGCGCGAGATAGGCGTTGGTGAGTTGCAGCGGCGTGATCTCGCGAGCGGCGAGCTTGCGGGCGGCATCGGCGATCGTCAGCGCGGTGAGATCGGCGGCCTGTCCGTGTATCGCCCTCGCGAACGCGATTGGTCCCGCGAGGAGGCTGGCCATGGCTTCCCGACGACGCATTTGTGCCAATTGTAAAAGGGACAGACCCGGTTACTATCGAAAACGTGGCAATTTCTGCGATCCCGTATGGTGCGTGGCCGTCGCCCCTGTCCGCCGCGCGCGCAACTGCAGGGGCGTTGCGACTCGATCAGATTCAGCTCGACGGCGACGATCTGTATTGGCTCGAAGGTCGCGCGTCGGAAGGCGGCCGCAACGTCGTGGTTCGCCGCACGCCCGACGGTGTGATTGCCGATGCCACGCCCGCCGGCTTCAACGTCCGCTCGCGGGTGCATGAGTACGGCGGCGCCGCGTATACCGTCCACAACGGGACGATCTTCTTTTCAAACTACTCCGATCAGCGTGTGTATCAGCAGGAGCGCGGACACAGTCCCGTGCCGATCACCGAAGCGGGCCCCTGCTACGCCGACTACCGGATGGATGTGGTGCGCTCGCGACTGATCGGCGTCCGCGAACACAAGGGCGAGAACGCGATCGTCGCGATTCCCACCTTCGCCAAGGCTACGGTGGGCAGGCCTGGTGACGTGCTCGTCGAGGGCGCGGACTTCTACTCGGATCCGATCGTCAGTCCCGACGGACGATTCCTCGCGTGGCTCGAATGGCGGCACCCCAACATGCCGTGGGACGGCACCGAGCTGTGGGTGGCGCTGTTGAAGTCGGATGGCACGATCGGCGCGCGCGAACATGTCGCCGGTGGACGCAGCGAATCGATCTTCCAACCCGAGTGGGCGCCGGACGGGCGCTTGTACTTCGTGTCGGATCGAACGGGTTGGTGGAATCTCTATCGCTGGGATGGCGCGACGGTTGATGCGCTGTGCCCGATGGACGCAGAGTTTGGCAAGCCGCAGTGGACCTTCAGCATGGTCACATATGCGTTCGTCGATAAGGCGCGCATCGCGGCGACGTACACGCAGCACGGGCGATGGCATCTCGCGCTGATCAACATCGAGACGAAAGAGTTTCGTCCGGTTGATGTTGGCGTGCAGCCGATTGAAGGGATCAAGGCCAGGGCCACAGCAGGCACAGAAAGCTCAGAGTTATTTTTTATCGGGGGTTCACCAACGCAGAGTTCCGCAATCATGAGGATTGGTGCCGGTCTTAGCCGGACCGTCCTGCGGTCGTCAACCACAGACACTCTGTCGCCCGAATGGATTTCCGTTGCGGAAGCCGTCACCTACCTCGCCGGCGATCGAGATGTGCACGCGTTCTACTACGCGCCAAGGAATCCGGATGTGCAGTCGCCGGAAGGCGAGCGTCCGCCGCTGATCGTGATCACGCACGGCGGGCCCACGGGTGCAACGAGTGATGTGCTCGATCCGAAGCTGCAGTTCTGGACGACGCGTGGATTTGCGGTGCTGGATGTGAATTACAGCGGCAGCACCGGGTACGGACGTCCGTACCGCGATCGACTGAAAGGGCAGTGGGGCATCGTTGATGTGGAAGACGCTGTTGCCGGTGCGCAGGCGATGGTTGCGGCGGGCAAGGCGGACTCGAATCGGCTGATCATCCGCGGTGGCAGCGCCGGTGGATACACCACGCTGGCTGCGCTCACCTTCCACAACACCTTCAAGGCCGGTGCGAGTTACTACGGCATCAGCGATCTCGAGGTGCTGCAGCTCGACACGCACAAGTTCGAGTCGCGCTATAACGACACGCTGATCGGGCCGTATCCGGAGGCGAAAGACACTTACATCGCGCGCTCGCCGATCCATTTCACCGACCGGCTGTCGTGCCCGATCATCCTGTTCCAGGGCCTCGAAGACAAAGTGGTGCCGCCCAACCAGTCGGAGATGATGGCCGACGCCGTTCGCAAGAAGGGATTGAAGGTGAAGTACGTGGCCTTTGAAGGCGAGCAGCACGGCTTCCGCAAGGCGGAGAACATCATCCGCGCGTTGGAGGAAGAGCTGGCGTTCTACCGCGAGGTGTTCGCCATCGGCTGACCCGGTTGCTTAACTATATTGCTATATAGTAATATAGCAATATGACAGTGCTCGAACTCGCCACACGCTTGAAGAGTACCGCCCTCGTGCGGTTGCTCGACGTCCGGACTCGCAGCGAGTTCGAGAACGGCCACATTCATGGCGCCTATAACGTGCCGCTGGACCAGCTGCACGAGCACGCACAGGAACTCCGCGCCGCCAGCGGACCGGTGGTGTTGATCTGCCAGTCCGGCAGGCGTGCCCAGCAGGCGGAGCAATTGCTGCAGCGAGCCGGCATGGCCAACGTGCACGTGCTCGACGGCGGCATGAATGCATGGCTGAACCGCGGCTACGACGTGCGGCGCGTGCGCGCCCGGATGTCGCTCGAACGGCAGGTGCGGATCACCGCCGGCGCCGTGGTAGCGATCGGCGCGGTGGGGGCGCTGACTGTCTCGCCGCTCCTGGCCGCGGTGCCGCTGCTGATCGGCGGTGGCCTGGTGTTTGCCGGCCTCTCCGACACCTGCGCTATGGGCATGCTGCTCGCGCGCCTGCCGTACAACCGCGGTACCGCAACCTGCGACACCGAAACGATCGTTCGCCAGTTTCTTGATGGAGCCGAGTCGCGGTCATGACACCGGCGGCCTTCGCCCTCGCGCTGGTGATAGGTGCCTTGATGGGCCTGCTGGGGGGCGGCGGCTCGATTGTGGCCGTGCCGGCGTTGACGATGATCCTGGACTTGCCGGCGAAGGACGCCGTCGTGGCGAGCCTGCTGGTCGTGGGTATTGCGGCAGCGGCCGGCGCGGTGAGTGCATGGTGGCGCGGACTGGTGCCGCTCGCGACCGCCGGTGTGGTTGGGGCGTCAGCGATGATTGGTGCGGCGGCAGGGGGCATGGCCGGAGCGCGGCTCACGGACCACGCGCAGTTCACGATCCTGGCGCTGGTCATGCTGCTCGCCGCGTTGGTCATGTGGGTGCGGCCCGACGTGCCCGCGCGCGCGCCCACGGCGATGAACGTGCCGCTGCTTGGCGCTACTGGTGTCTGCGTCGGCGCGGTGACGGGGCTGGTGGGCGTCGGCGGCGGCTTCCTGATGGTCCCGGCCCTGGTAATCGCGGCGGGTCTGACGATGGCGCAGGCGGGTGGTGTGTCGTTGTTCGTGATGGCGCTGTCCACAGCGGCGGCGCTGCCTGGCTACGTGGCGCAGACGCATCCGCAATGGAGCTTCGTTGCACCGATCGCCGTCACATCTGCCGTAGCGGTCCTGGCGGTTGGTCCGCTCGCGCCCCGGGTGCCGCAACGATTGCTGCAACACGCCTTCGCCGTAACTCTTGTTATCCTCGCAACCTACCTCCTTCTCAGGTCATAGCCATGTTCGTAAAACGATTCTTCGAGCCGTCGATTGCCCAGGCCAGTTACATGATTGGTTGTCAACGCACTGGCGAAGCCGTGGTCGTGGACGCCAATCGTGACGTCGATCAGTACCTCTCAGTCGCCGCGCAGGAAGGCCTGCGCATCGCCTACGTCACCGAAACGCACATCCATGCGGACTACCTGTCGGGATCCCGCGAACTGGCGCAGCGGACGGGCGCCAGTCTTTGTCTCTCCGACGAAGGCGATGCGGACTGGAAGTACCAGTTTCCGCACGACCGCAAGCTGAAGGACGGTGACCGCATCACCATCGGCAACGTCTCGCTCGAAGTGGCGCACACTCCCGGCCACACCCCGGAACATCTCAGCTTCCTGGTGACCGACGGCGCGGCGGCGGATCGCCCGATTGCCGCGCTCACCGGCGACTTCGTGTTTGTCGGCGATGTCGGCCGCCCCGACCTGCTCGAGCGCGCGGCCAACATCAAGGGCACCATGGAAAAGGGTGCGCGCGTGCTCTGGCACAGCCTGCAGAAATTTGCCTCACAGGACGAGTGGCTGCAGATCTGGCCTGGCCATGGCGCCGGCTCCGCCTGCGGCAAGGGCATCAGCGCCATTCCTTCGTCGACGCTCGGCTACGAGCTTCGCTTCAACTGGGCGTACGGCTGCAAGACCGAAGACGAGTTCGTCACCCGCGTCCTTGCCGGCCAGCCCGAACCGCCGAAGTACTTCGCGACGATGAAGCGGCTCAATCGCGACCTCGGTGGCCCGGAGCCGGCTCCGGGCGGACCCGTGATCCCGGGCCGGCCGACGCCGGAAGAGTTGTTCGCGACCGGCAGCCTGGTGATCGACACGCGCCCGGCGCATGAATTTGCGGAAAGCCATCGCCACGGCGCGATCAACATTCCGCTCAACGGATCGTTCCTGACCTGGGCCGGGTGGCTGATTCCGTACGACCGCGACTTCTATCTCTTCACCGATCGCGAAGACGAGGTCCGCAAACTGCTGTCGCTGATCGGCCTGCACCGCATTGGCGGCGTGATGCCGACATTCGCCGCGCGAGGCGGCGGCGAGATCGCTCAGCTCTCGGCGAAGGATGCCGGTGCGCGGCTCGACGCGGTCACCATCGTTGACGTGCGAAGCGCAAACGAATGGTCAACAGGCCACATTCCGGGAGCGCTGCATATTCCGCTCGGCTACCTGGCCGAACGAGCGTCGGACATTCCCAGGGACAAGTCAATCGTGGTGCAGTGCCAGTCGGGAGGGCGTTCCGCGATTGCGGCGTCTGTGCTGGCGCGCATCGGCGTTCAGAACATCGCGAACCTGTCCGGCGGCATCACGGCCTGGGCCGCTGCCGGCCAGCCCATTGAAGGCGGCGCACATGAAGCACAAACGACTCGAGCCTGACACGCTTGAAGGGGTGGCGGATCGATTCAAGGTCCTGGCAGAGCCGGCGCGGCTCGCCATCCTGAACGCGCTCCAGGATGGTCCGATGACAGTGACCGCGCTGATCGATGAGACCGGCCTCAACCAGGCCAACCTCTCGAAGCACCTGCAGATGCTGTACACGTACGGCTTTGTCTCTCGACAGCGCGACAAGCTGTACGTCTACTACTCGATCGCCGACGAGAGCGTGTTCCAGTTGTGCGACGTGATGTGCAAGCAGCTGCGGCGCCACGTCGCCGTCCGCGCTGCTGTTAGACTAGCGAAGTGAAGAAGATCCTCACCGGCTGCCTGATCGTTGTCGTCGTCGCGATGATCGGCTTTGGAGTCGCCGCGTTCTACGCGTATCGCTACGCGAAGCCGATGATCGACTCCGCCGGCGACTACCTGTCGAAGGCGCGGCAGGTCGCGCAACAGGCCGATCGCATCGCCAACAAGGCGCCTTACGTGCCGCCGGCCACGGGTGAGCTGACGCAACAACAGGTCGAGCGCTTCGTCGCCGTCCAGGGACGCGTTCGCGATGAGCTCGGCGACCGATGGACCGAGATCGAAACGAAGTCGGCGGAAATCCGGCAGAAGACCACCGGCAACCAGGAACTGTCGCTTGCCGAAGTCACCAGCATCTTCAAGGACTTCGCCAACATCTACGTCGAAGCCAGGCGCGTGCAGGTGAACGCGCTCAACATCCACAAGTTCTCCGATGCGGAGTACGCGTGGGTGCGTCGCCGCGTCTACGAAGCGGCCGGGGTCGAGATGGCGAGCGGTATCGACATGTCGGCGATCGAAGACCTGGCCCGCGAAGGCTCGCAGCGCGCCAACACCAGGCTGCCCGAAATTCCGCTGCCCGAAGTGCCCGAGGCCAACATCAAGCTCGTCAAGCCGCACGCCGCGAAGGCCAAGGACTGGATCCCGATGGCCGTCCTGGGGCTCTGAAGTTCAGGCGTCGATTGCCGATTGTCTCGTTGTGACAGCGGCAACTTCAGCCATCTCATGGACCGAGTGGATTCGCTCGGGCAATTGGGCGACCGACGACAAGGCCGCTGTTCCGATGCTTCCCGCCAACGTGCAGGAACTGGTGGTTCTTGCCGTGAACCCCGAAGTCCCGTTGTGGAAGGTGGCCGGCGCCGTCGGCAAGGACCCCGTGCTGGCCGCGCAAGTGATGCGCATGGCCAATACCTTCGGCGTCGCTCCCGGTTGCGAAGTCGCCACGATCGATGAAGCAGTCCGCCGGCTGGGTAGCCAGGCGGTACGCAACGTCGTGCTCGCCGGCTGCCTGAGCACGCAGATGGCCGATCCGCGCATCTACGGCCCACGCGGCCGGCAGATTGCGGACCACAGCCTGGGCACGGCCATCATTGCCGGCAAGCTTTCAGAGCGATTGGATCTGTCAGGTGAGTTGTTCTTGGCGGGCCTGCTGCACGACATTGGCAAGCTGCTCGTGTTGAAGCTCGCCTACGAATACGAGCAGGAGACTGGCATCCGCCCGTCCGAAGACGAGGTCGAAGAAATCTCCCGCAAGCGCCACGCACAGCTGGGCGGATGGCTCGCGGTGCGCTGGCAGATTCCGCAGGCGATCACCGAGTGCATCATCTGGCACCACGACCCCGAGTGGGCCGCCGATCGCGACAAGGTCATCATCATCTACGCCGCCAATCGCCTGGCGCATCGTTATGGTTTTGGCGGAGAGCTCGATCGATCGAACATGCTGACCGATCCGACGATGCTCGAGGCGGGCGTGAACGACGACGTGCTGGCGAAGCTGGATCTGATGGCGATGAAGCACTACGAAGACATGCGCCGGGCGCTGCCCGGAGAGCGCCGGGTGCTACCCCACGCCGTCTGATAGCGTCACGGCGTCGCCGACGGCGATCTCGCCGTCATCAAGGACTTCACCGAACGCCCCGCCACCCCAGGCCACGCTCATCGCGGCTCTCAGGCCCGGCACGGCCTCTTCCATCTGCTCACACGGCCGCGTCTCGCCGAAGATGCGCACGCGCACCTTGCCGATCGTCAGGATCTTGCCGCGCGAGTTTTCGAAGTTGATGTCCGACACCAGCAGATTGCAGCGGCGGATACTGGCATCCGGCGTCTCGCCGAGCGGCGATGTGACCGATTTCCAGTGCTGATCCGACAGGATCGTGACCTGCCGCTTGCCGCCCTGGTTGGCGTTGCCGACGATGCCCTTGCCGGAAATGACACGCGCGCGATCGGCGGGATCCATCGGCCCGCCTTTCGCGCGCTTGATCCAGATCTGTTTAAGTGAGCTCACCGTCTCACTACTTTAACGCCTCCATTGGTCGTCCGCGCGCGAACCAGGGGACCGCCGGCGCCGAGCGTGGTGCTGATGCCACGGCGTGACGTCAGCTCGCCCTGCACCGTGATCGGGAAGTCGATGCGCAGGCTGCCGTTCACGGTGCGCGTCTCGAACTCGGCGTTGTAGCCATCGGGGATCTGCACGGTGACGCCGCCGTTGCTGGTCTCGACATCCAGGCCGTCGCCGTCCCACTTGCTGCCGCTCAACATCACATTGAGGCCGCCGTTGCGCGTGCCGCCGTTGACGCGGCCGCCCACATCCTGCAGGCGCACGCCGCCGTTGGTGGTGTCGAAGCGCATGTTGCCGGTGACGCCGGCAATGGTGATGCCGCCGTTCGATGCGCGCAGGTCGAGATCATTCTTGCGCGGCACGTTGATGCGATAGCTGACCGACCACCATTCGCGACGCTCGAATTCGGGGCCGGTCGAGTAGACGCGACCGCCGCCCGACTGCACCTGCACCTGGCCGGCGATCTCGCGGGCACGTGATTCCGAACGGGCCGAACCCTGCACGACGGCGCGGACGCGGATCTCGTTGCGGTCCCATCCCTCGATCACGATGCCGCCATTGGTGCCGGCATCCACGTTCAACGGACCGGCCGGCATGGTCGACTCACGCACTTCGCAGTGCTGGCGATAGTCATCGTCGCGATCGTTGTAGCGATTGCTGCAGGGATCGTCGCTGGTGCCGATTTGTGCGCCGGCGTTAGCGCCGTAGTTGAAGGCGCGTGGGCGGCTGTAGTGGCTGCTGTAGACGCGGTTGTTGATGCGGGTCTTGAGGCGGATGTCGTTCTGGATCTGCCGGCGCACTTGCGCTTCAACGCGGCGCTCCACCTGGCGCTGAATGGATTCGGCGCGGCGCTGCACGCTGCGCAGCTGCCGCTCCACATTGCGGCGGGCCTGTTCGAGTGCGCGCTCGGCCCGGCGCTGGGCGTCGTAGGTCCGGCCTGCTTCCCATCGGAAGGTCTGGGCGGATGGCGCGGCGGCCAGGCCCACGAGGATCGCGAGGGTGAAGAGGATGCGAAGGGTAGTCGTCGTCTTCATGCCCTTCTTGGACGGGAAGACGCTGAAAAACGTTTGTTAGTCTTCGTCTGTAGCCGTCGGGCGGGCGGGGTCCGAGCTCCATTCCGACCAGGAACCGGGATAAATCTTGACCCCCTGGATCCCCGCATGTTCTAGAGACAGAAGGTTATGGCAGGCGGTGACCCCCGAGCCGCAGTACACGACGACGTCCCTGGAGTCGTGGCCCTTGATGACCGCGTTCCACTGGGTCTTGAGGTCGTCCGGGGACTTGAAGGTCTTCTCGGTCGTCAGGTTCTGCTGAAAAAAGTAGTTGGCCGCACCGGGGATGTGACCGCCGACGGGATCGAGCGTCTCGTTGATGCCGCGATATCGCTCCGGTGTCCTCGAGTCGACCAGGAGCCTGACCGGGTTGCCCAGGTCCTTCTGCACTTCATCGACGGTGAGGCGCCATCCCGGGCGCGGTGATCCCTTGAAGTTGCCCGGCGTCGACGTTTCCACGCCGCCGCGCACCGCATGCCCTTCGCGCTGCCATCGTGCCAGGCCGCCATCGAGCACCGCAGCCGCATCGTGCCCCATCCATCGCAGCATCCACCACAAGCGGCTCGCGTACATCCCACTGTCTGCGTCGTAGGCCACGACCTGCATGCCCGGTGAAATACCGAGGTCGCTGAAGTTGCGGACGATGACGTCGATGTCCGGCAGGGGGTGGCGTCCGTTGCGCCCGTTCTTCGCGCCGGACAAGTGACGATCGAGATGCGCGTAGCGCGCGCCTGGGATGTGCGCTTCGCGGTAGTCGGCTTCGCCCTTTTCCGGATTCGTCAGGTCGAACCGGCAGTCGATGACGATCCAGTTCTGGTCGTTGAGCTTCGTCGCGAGCGTCGAGGGATCGATCAGCGTCTTGTGCATGTCTCAGGTCTTCAGCTGTTCAGCCAATTGGTGCAGGAACAATCCTACATCCGTCACGATGCCGATGGTCTGCGTCGATCCGCGATCGGACAGTTTCGTCACTACGGCCGGGTTAATGTCGACGCAGATCACCTTCACCCACGAGGGCAGCATGTTGCCGACGCCGATGCTGTGCAGCATGGATGAGAGCATCACGACCACGTCGACGCCGGCAAGCGCCTTGCCGTACGCATCCTGCGCCTCGACGAGATCCATCATGGTCTCGGGCAGCGGACCATCGTCTCGAATGGATCCCGCAAGGATGTACCTCACGCCGTGCGTGTGACAGGCGTGCATGATGCCGGTGGTGAGCACGCCGGTCTCCACCGCGCGGCCAATGCCGCCGGCGCGGCGCACCGCGTTAATCGCGCGCATGTGATTGCGATGCCCGTGCTCGACGGGATGTCCGCTGTTGAGATCGATACCGAGCGAGGTGCCTGACATGGCGACTTCGATGTCGTGTACCGCAAGCGCGTTGCCCGACAGCAACACGTTGACGTAGCCGTTGCCGATCAACTCGCAGAAATACTGCGATCCGCCGGTGTGCACGACGACGGGGCCGGCGACGAAGGCGATCTTACCGCCGTCCTGCTTGACGCGTCGCATCAACTCTGCGACGCGCGAGACGGATGTCTCGACGCGACGCTCGGACGACACTTCGTTGCTCATGAAGCCGAACGACGGCTTGTCGCGCTGCTGCACGTCGGGCGAGACGCGAATGCCCTGCATCCCGCACACGATCATGTCGCCTTGTCGAATGTCTCTGATCTTTCGGCATTCGACGCGCCGGGAACCGGGCGCCGGGAGCCGCGAGCCGGAGACGACGAGCGCGGCATCCATGCGCTGATTGTCGACCGTGATCCACTCATCATCGAGAAACACGGAGGTGCGGTGATTGGTCGTGGAGTAGAAGTCTTCCGGCGCCGCGCCGTCCATGTCCGCCGCGCGCAGCAGCGCCGCCGGCGTGCCCTTCACGAAGCAGCCGAAGACCGACAGGCGCGACAACAGATCCTGCAACCGATCGTCGGTGGCGGCGGTCAGCTTCAGCGTGAGATGCGAGCCTTGTGCGTTGGTGCGGCCGACGTCGAAGCGGAGGATCTCGTATTCGGATCCGTGCTCGACGATGGTCGTGAGGATCGACTGGAAATTGCCCGAGTCGATCAAGTGTCCTTCCGCTTCGACTGTTTCAGAAACCACGGGGAATTATAGAAGGAAAGGGCGAACCTAAAGGTTCGCCCCTACATGTGCGCCCCTACATATCTGCCCCTGCAGATCTGCCCCGGAGGAAGAGCTACTTAATCGTCAGGTTTTGAAGAGCGGCGATGCGATCCTCGAGCGGCGGGTGGGTCGAGATCAGCGACATGAAGCCCTTGCCGCCGTTGATTTTCATCGTCGCCAGCTGGGGCTGCGAGTCGTCCACCATGCCCTTGTTCTGCATCAGGCGCTGCAGCGCCGCGATCATGTTGCCGCGGCTCGACAGCGTGGCGGCGCCGGCGTCGGCACGGAACTCACGCGCGCGCGAGAACCAGGCGACGACGAACATGCCGAGGATGCTGAAGGCGATGTCGAACACGATCGTCGCCACCATGAACACCAGGTGCGAGATCTTCTCGTCGACCATCTGCCGGATGATGTTGGCGATGACGCGCGAGAAGAAGATCGAGAACGCGTTGACCACGCCCTGGATCAGCGTCATGGTGACCATGTCGCCGTTCTGGATGTGCGCGACCTCGTGGGCGAGGACGCCTTCAACTTCTTCGCGGCGCATCGAGCGCATCAGGCCGCTCGACACGGCGACCAGGCTCGAGCGCTTGCTCGGCCCGGTCGCGAAGGCATTCACTTCAGGTGAGTCGTAGATGCCGACTTCCGGCATCGGCAGTCCGGCCTTACGCGAGAGCTGCTCGACGGTGGTGTAGAGCCAATCAAGCTCGGCATGGCCGGTGCGGCCATCGACGAGCTGCACGCCCATGGCGGTCTTGGCCATCCAGCGCGACATCAGGAGCGAAATCATCGCGCCGCCGAAGCCCCAGACCAGCGAGAAGACCATCAGGGCGCCGTAGTTGAGACCGTCGCTCGTGATGTAGCCGGTGACCCCCAGCATGCTCAGCACGATCGAGAGCATGATCATGATCGCGACGTTGGTGGCGAGGAACAGGAAGATGCGTTTCATAGGCCTTTAGGATAGCAAAGGGCCAAACGAGCGAAAAAATAAGAATTTTGGACCCAACGTGTCGAGAAAAACGAACGATTACTGGGCCTTCGCGTAGCCGTCGGCGAGCTTCTTCCGTGCTGCTTCCACTTCGCGGTGGAACACGAACAGCGTATCCGCGTTGTCGTTCTTGTCGGTGAAGTTCCAGGTCTTGCCGCCGCGCTGCTTGACGCGCAGATTTTTCTGCAGGTAATCCACAACGAACGTCTCGAGCTGCGCGTAGGCGAGGTTGAACGCGTCGCCCTTGTTGCTGGTCTCGTAGCGCAGGCCGTCAAGGGTGGCGGTCAGCGTGCCTTCACATGAACCCATCGCGTGCTTGTGGGTCACGGTCGTCTTCGCGTTCAGCGAGACTTCCTTGACGCGGATGGTCACGGCGTTCGGTCCGGCGACAAGGTCGACGCTCTTCTGCACGCTGTCGAATCCGGTTGCCGTGACCTGGATGCGCTTGGTGCCCGGCTCGAGCTTGTCGAGCGAGAGCGGGGTGTTGCCGACGAACTGGCGATCAATGAACACCGACGCGCCAGGCACATCCGTCTCGAGCGTCAACGACGCGAGGGTAGGTGCGGCAGGAGCGGCGGGTGCGGCCGGTGCAACCGGCGCGGCCTTCGGGGCGGTCTTGCGAGGCTCGGCGGCTGAAGGCGCAGCGACAACGGGTGAAGGCGGCTCCACCTTCTTGGGCACCACGCGTGGCGCGGCGGCCGGTGGCGTTGAGACCTCGGCCGGTTCGGGCCGCGGACTGTGGAGGTAGAGCGCGAGGCCGCCAATTACTACAACGGCCGCGATGACCGCAATCAGGACTCCCTTATTCATTCGGCACTATTATCCTTCATGGCCATGCGCCTTCTTGCCGCTGCACTCACCTTCGCCTGTTACGTGGCGACGGCCCTCGCGCAACCCGCCGTTCCGGAATGGTTCCAGTGGCGGGGGCCGAATCGCGACGGAATTTCCGCGGAAACCGCGCTGCTCCAGGCCTGGCCGAAGGCCGGCCCCCCGCAGGTGTGGCGCATCAACGGGGTCGGCAATGGCTACTCCTCGTTTTCCACGTCGGGCGGCCGCCTCTACACACTCGGCGCGCGCGCCGGCACCGAGTACGTGATCGCGCTCGATCGCGCCACCGGCAAGAAGCTCTGGGAAACCGCGAATGGCCGGCGTTACCAGAACGATCGGGGCGATGGTCCGCGCAGCACGCCTACGGTGGATGGCGACCGCATCTATGCCTTCGGCGGCAGCGGCGACCTGACCGCCCTCGAGGCCGCGACGGGCAAGAAGATCTGGTCGATCAACCTGGTCTCCAAGTTCGGCGGTGTCAATCCGTATTGGGGCTACAGCGAATCACCGTTGATCATCGGCGATCGCATTGTGGTCAACGCGGGGGGACGTCGCGCGTCGATTGTCGCGCTTGCCAAGTCAGACGGCTCCACGCTCTGGCAGCAACACAACGACGGCGCCGGATACTCGTCGCCGGTGCTGATGCGCAACGGCAACGCGAACCAGGTCGTGTTCTTCACCGAGAGCCGCACGATGGGCATTGATCCGGCCGATGGCCGGATGCTGTGGTCGTACAGCAAGGCCAACAACGGCACGGCGAATGTCGCGACGCCGATCGTTCGCGGCACGCGGGTGTTTGTCTCCTCGGACTACGGCACCGGCGGCGCCTTGATCGACGTGCGTGGCGCGGCGGCCAACGAGGTCTACTTCACCCGCGACATGCGCAACCACCACGCCTCATCTGTGCTGATCGGCGATCATCTCTACGGGTTCTCGAGCAGCATCCTCACCGCGCTGCGCTTCGACACCGGCGCCATGGCCTGGCGCGATCGCAGCGTGGGCAAGGGGTCGCTGATCTTCGCGGACAACCGGCTGTATCTCTATAGCGAGAACGGCGTCATTGGCCTCGCAGAGGCGAACCCGGCCGGGTATCGCGAGCACGGACGTTTCACGCTTGCGCAGCAGAGCGGCTCGCCGACATGGAGCCACCCGATCATCGCGTCCGGGCTGTTGATCATTCGCGATCAGGACGCTGTGTATGCGTACAACGTCAAGATATGAGACGGGCTAGCGGGCTAGCGGGCTAGCAGGCTGGCGGGCTAGCAGGCTAGCGGGCTAGCAGGCTAGCGGGCTAGCAGGCTAGCAGGCCATCGGGCCATCGGGCCATCAGGCATAATGGCGGCACAACGTTTCAATGACGGACGCCCCCAAGTCGTTCTGCGAAAAGTGTGGGAATCCCGTGCCCTCAACAGCGGGATTCTGCTCGAATTGCGGCACGCCGACCGCTCTCGGCAGGACTCCCGTACGCCAGGACCCGGTTACCGCGCTGCCGACCAATCTGCCCGCAGCGCCCGTTGAAACGATCCAGATACCCTCGACCGACGCGGCCACTATTGGGCCCACGGGCGCCGTCACGTCGCTCGATAGCCCCTCGCCGCGTCCGGTCTCGAAATACGTCGATGGTCCGTTCCAGGCCGGCCAGCAAGTTGGACCTCGCTACACGATCCTGAAGTTGCTCGGCACCGGCGGCATGGGCGCCGTCTACCAGGCGTTCGATCACGAACTCGGCGTGGCGGTGGCGATCAAGGTGATCAGGCCGTCGGCGCAATCGGATGCGACGGCGGCCAAGGAGCTCGAGACGCGCTTCAAGCGCGAGCTGGTGCTGGCGCGCCAGGTCACGCACAAGTACGTCGTTCGCATTCACGATCTCGGCGAGATTGACGGCATCAAGTACCTGACGATGCCGTTCGTTGAAGGCGAGACGCTGGCGCAGGTGCTGCGCAAGACGAACAAGCTGCCACTCGATCGCGCGATCAGGATCTCGCAGCAGATCGCGGAGGGGCTGGCGGCCGCGCACGAAAAGGGCGTGGTGCACCGCGACCTGAAGCCCGAAAACATCATGATCGAAAAGGCGGCCGAAGATCCGGTGCCTAACAGCGGCGATGCGCTGATCATGGATTTCGGCATCGCGCGATCGGTCGAACACGGACAGACGCAGACCGCCGCCGGCTCGGTGATCGGCACCCTGGAATACATGGCGCCCGAGCAGGCCCAGGGCTTGAAGGTCGACCAGCGCGCGGATCAGTACGCGTTCGGCTTGATCATGTACGACATGCTGGTCGGGCGGCAGCGGCTCGCCCAGACCGAGAACCCGATGACCGAGCTGCTGGCGCGCATGGCCAAGGCGCCGCCCGCTCCGCGCTCGATCGATCCGACCATCCCCGAAAGCGTCAACGACATCGTCGTCAAGCTGCTCGATCCGAATCCCGCGAATCGATTTGCGTCGACGCGGGAGATGGTCGCGGCCCTCGATCGGCTCGCGCCGGACGGATCGATCCGCTCCGACATCCACGAGGTCATCGTGCATGACGCTCCCGCGCGATCGAAGCTGGCGATCGCGGCGCTGCTGATCGTGATGGTCGGCGGCGTGGCGGGCTGGGTCGTGTCGCAGCAATCGGCCGGCAGCGTCGTGTCCGCGTCGCACGATCCGATATCCGTGCTGATCGGCGATTTCGAGAATCGCACCGGCGACCAGATGTTCGACGGCGTTGTGGAGCAGGCGTTAAGTCTCGGCATCGAGGGCGCGTCGTTCATCAGCTCGTTCTCGCGCCGTGACGCCTTGCGCGCGGCTGAGGCGATCAAGCCCGGATCAAAGCTCGACGAGCCGACGTCGCGCCTGGTCGCGTTCCGCGAAGGCCTCGGCCTCGCGATCGTCGGCGCCGTTGAACCGCGAGGCTCCGGCTACCACATCACGATCAGGGGCGTGGCCCCCGGTCCCGACGGCGAGACCAAGTTCACGCTTGAAGATGATGCGTCGAGCAAAGCGGAAGTGCTGCAGACGGTTGGCGCGATGGCCGCGTCGGTGCGCACCGCTCTCGGCGACACCGTTGCCCCGGCGCCGACCGACGCGTTTACCGCGGCGAATCTTGAAGCCGTCCGCGCCTACGCCCGCGGGCAGGAACTGTTCGCGGCCGGGAAGGCGGCCGAGGCCATTCCCGCCTTCATGGAGTCGATCAAGCTCGACCCGGACTTCGCGCGCGGATACTCCAGTGCCGCGACCGCCGCCAATAACCTTGGCTTGCGCGACCAGGCGGAGGAGTACTACAAGAAGGCGCTCGAGAACATCGATCGCATGACCGATCGCGAGAAGTTCCGGACGCGCGGCCAGTACTACCTGTTCTCGCGGAACGCGCCGAAAGCGGTGGAGGAGTTCACCGCGATGACGGAGCGGTATCCCGCGGATGTCGTCGGGTTGAGCAACCTCGCCAACGCGCACTCGCAGCTGCGCCAGTTCGACCAGGCCGTCGCCATCGGCACCCGTGTGGCGACCATGTTCCCGAACAACCCGTTGCGCCAGAACAACGTCGCGTTGTACGCGATGTATGCGGGTAAGTTCGATGAGACGGTCGCGGGCGGCAAGAAGGCCGCGGGTCTCAACAGCAGCTACGCGCTGGCTTACGTGTCTCAAGGCCTGGGCGCCGCGGCGCTCGGCAATTACGACGAGGCGTTGGCGGCCTACAAGCAACTGGCGGCGATCCAGGGGTGGCAGGCTCGCGCGGCGCTGGGGATCGCGGACCTGGCGATGTTGCGGGGACGCACCTCTGAAGCGGCGGCCGCGCTCGAGCCGATGTTGACGGAGAAATTGCCGGCGTTGCAGATGGCGCGTGTCCACACCACGCTGGCGTCGGTGCGGTTGTCGCAGAATCGCGCTCCCGACGCGATCAAGCTCGCGGAGACGGCGCTGTCGTTGTCGCCGGACGCGGCGATCCGCTTCGAAGCGGCGCGCGTGTTACTGGCCGCGGGCAGGGCGCCGCGGGCGAAGGAAGTGGCGGACGAACTCGACAAGTCGCTGTTGCCGGAAACGCAGGCGCTCGGTCTCACGCTGGCTGGGGAGATCCAATTGATCGCCGCTGATGCGCGCAGCGCGATCGGTTCGTTCCAGCAGTCGCTGAAGCTGGCTGACGCGTGGCAAACACGCTATTTGCTCGGTCGCGCCTACCTGGCCGGTGGATTGTTCACCGAAGCCGATGCCGAGTTCGATGCGTGCGTGAATCGCAAAGGCGAAGCGACAGCGGTCTACCTGGACGATGTGCCGACGTGGCGGCTGATTGCGCCGGTCTACTACTACCGCGGCGTGTCACGCACGGCGCTCAAGAGCACGAGCGGCGCCGCTGACGACTTCAAAACGTTCCTGGGATTCAAGAACGGCGGCGACGAGCAGAGTCCGCTCGTCGCCGATGTCCTCAAGAGACTTACTCACTGATTACTGCGGTGTGATCTTTACCAGCCACGAGCCGCTGTTGTCGTTGTAGTTGGCGTCGTTGAATGCCAACTGCAACGTTCCACCACCAGCACCGCCATTCACGAAGACCGGGCCAGAGCCCAGTTGCTGCCAGGGGCCCAATCCCACCCGGCCAATGAGTGACCCGTAGGTCAGGGCCGGAGCCAGCGCTTCGAATCCGCCGGGGACGCCTGCCATACCGTCTGGTCCGAGGGACTGACCCGGAGTCCAGAATGCTGCGCCCGAGGCCTCGATCATCACGTTCTGACCGGGCTGAACGTTGAACGCATCCAGCGGAATCGTACCGGTTGGACCGCCGCACGATCCGCAGTTCGGATTCACTTGTCCACCCGCAGTGCCGTTGACGGTCACCTCAATGCCCATGAGCACCGACTTCGCGTTGCTGTCCCCGCTGGTTTGCGCGCCGATCGTCTGGGTGAGCGTGATGTCATACGCCGCGCCGGCGATCACGCCGACGGGCACAACAGCCTGCACCGCCACGCGGCCGGCCGGACCGGCGCATGCAGCGACACCGGACGCGGTCAATGTTGGGCCTGCCTGGCTGGTGGGCGTGAATCTGACGGTAACTCCCGATGTGTCGATGCCGTCGCCAACCACGACGATGCCAAGTCCGCCATACGCGCCGGTGATGCTCGATGGATTCTCAGGCGTCCCTCCGTAGCCGTACGAGCCGCAGCTGCCCTTGAAGAGATGGTGGAACACCGGTTGGGTTGGTCCGCCGGCGATCACCACGTTGTACGGGGCCGAGGCAGGAGCTCCGCCGATGGCGTTGATGCGAATTTGCGCGACGCCTGGAGTAATTGACGGGTTCGCTCGCAAGACAATGCGCGTCGAGGACGCCGACCACACGTAATGCGCGGCCAGTTCCGACGGTCCCTGCACGAAGACGATATCTGACGTCGACGGCGCGGTTGGCAGGTTGGTGCCGTCAATGGTCAGCATCTGCAGCGCGCCGATCGACGACGGCGACACCGACGCGATCACCGGCGCCGGCGGCGCCGCCGCCGCCACCTGCACGCACTGCGAGAACTCGGACGTCGCCCCGGTGGCGTCGGAGGTCGCCAACGCCGTCACGTACCAATTCGGCGTCACCACCTGGTTGAGATCCAGGTTGATCACGCCGGTCTGCGCAGTGATGCCGAAACGCATCACCGACGTCGTGCCTTCACCGTAGCCGCTGGCATCGCAGCTCTGGCTCTTGAAGAACTCGACGAGATACGTGCCCGCTGTCATCACCGTCGTGTCCAGCGTGACGTGCGTGTTGCCAAGGGTGTTGTTGGCGTTGGAAATCACCGGATAGTTCGGGATGCCGTTGGTGTCGGGATAGTCATTGGCCGTGACACCCACGCCGCCGCCGTCAATGCCGAGCCCCGCGTTTCCGTCGATGACGTTGGTCTCGATGCGGATACCTGCCTGGCTGCCGATGACGCGCACGCCCGCACCGCCGTTGCTGGAGATCGTATTGCCGTTGCTCCAGCCGCCGATCATGGCCGAGGACGAATTGTCGACCAGGATGCCGTTGATCGTGTTGTTCGCGATCAGGTTGTTGCGGACCGTCGCGTTCGTCTGGCCCGCCAACTGCACGCCGTGGGCCGCATTGGGCAGCCCAGCCGTGCCGGCGGCATTGGTGCCGATGCGATTCGACTGGATGACGTGATCGCTGCATGGCCCGCCCGTGCAGGTTCTCAGGTGGACACCGTTGCCGTTGTTGCCGGAGATTACGTTGACGCCGTTGCCGGCACCACCGATCGTCACCGCCGCCGAGTCGCCGACCTCGATACCGCCGGCACCGTTGGCCATGGCGTTGGCACCGCTCGGATCCACGCCGATGTAGTTGCCGAGGATGGAGTTCTGTCCGGCGCTCTGGTTGACGAGGATGCCGTAGCGGCCGTTGCCCGAAATCACGTTCTTGATCGCGAGCGACGTGCCGATGTTATTCGGTCCGGCGTTGACCCTGACTCCGTCAAGCTGGTTGCCGGCAGCAGTGCCGTTGGGCAGCACGCCGATGTAGTTGCCGGTCAGCGTCGTGTTGTTCGAGGTGATCCAGATGCCGTCGGTCGGGAAACGCACGATCGACAGACCCTTGATCGTGACGGCGGCCGACGACACGAACAATCCGTATGACGCGGTGTTCTGCCCGTCAATGACAACGAGCGGCACGCCGGCGTAGCCCGGCATCGACGTCCCGTCAATCACCGTGTTGTTGCTGGTCAGCGCCGGCAGCGTGGAGGCCAGCGCGATCACCGCCGGTTGTCCGGGCGTCGCGCCGTTGATCGCGAACGTGATCGTGTCGGGTCCGGGAGTGAGGTTCGCGGCGTCGATCGCATTTCGCAACGACCCAGGACCGCTGGAGCTGGTGTTCGTCACGACGGTCGAGCCCACCACCGCCGTGCACGGTGAGAACTCCGACGTGTTGCCACTGGCGTCAGTGGCCGTCGCGGTAATGAAGTGTCCGGTGGGCACGTTGCTCAGCAAGTTGAACGTGCCGGTCACGCCGTCATTGGCGTTGGTCGTGCCCTGCCAGGTCTGGCCGTTGTTGCCGCACGCGCTCGACGAGTAGAAGTTCAACGCGTAGCTGCCTGAGGCGAAGCCCACCGTGCTGAACGACACCTGCGTCGGGTTGCCCTCGGCCGCGTCGGTGACCAGCGCGTAGTTCTGCAGGTTGTTGGCGCCGGCGTCGCCGTCACCGGCGTCGTTGGCCGTGTTGCCAACCGGCAGCAGGTCGATGCCAAGACCGTTGTTGCCGTAGATCGAGTTGCGTTCGATGCGAACGCCACTCGCGACGGTATCGACCACGATGCCGCCGCGCTGCACGGTGGTGCCGTTGAAGGCGATGATGTTGCCTTCACCCGCGCCGGTGCCGCCGATCTGGATGTTGGTGCCGGCGGCGTTGATACCGGCGGTGCCGTTGCTCCGGCCGAGCGTGCCTCCCACATCGGTGCCGATGCGGTTGCCGCGGATGATCGTGCCGTTCGGCAGCGGATCGGCCCCGACCACGCGAATCACGCTGATGCCGTAGACGCCGTTGCCGGAGATCACGTTGCCTTCGCCCGCGCCGCTGTTGCCGCCGATCGTGACGGCCGCGGACGCGGCCACGGTGATGCCGGCGTAGCCGTTGGCCGTGACATTACCCGCGGCGTTCAGGCCGATCGTGTTGCCGCGGATGATCGTGCCGCCGGCGTTGACGCCCACCAGGATGCCCGCACCCGCGATCGGATCCGACTGGCCGGAAATGAAGTTACCTTCATTGACGGCCGACCCGCCAATGAACGCCGGACCGTCGAGGTAAATGCCCTTGTTGTTGTTCGGCCGCGCCACCGCTCCGGTGTGGTCGAGGCCGATGTAGTTGTTGCGGATGTTCGGCACCGTGCCCGCCGTGGTGGGAAACACGCGGATGCCGGCGCCGCCGTTGCCGCCGATCACGTTGATGGCCTGTCCGGGCACGCCGACCAGCGTTGAAGGCGCATTCTCCAGCCGGATGCCTCCGAGCGCGTTGCCGAAGGTGCCGCCGTTGCCGTCCACGCCGATCTTGTTGCCGTAGAACTGCGTGCCGGTCACCTGTCCGGGCACCGAATCCTGGATGTCGACGCCCCAGCCGAGGTTGCCGGAGATGACGTTGCCGTTGAACGTGTTGTTGTTCAACGAGTGATACATCGTGACGCCCGAGCCGCCGTTGGGGACCGCCACGCCGTTGATCATGCCGATCGTGTTCGACACCACGGTGACGTTGTCGGCATCGTTTTCGAGCCTGAGGCCCGTGCCGGTGTTGCCGGCGATCTTGTTGGTGCCGATGTTGGAATGATCGCTGCGCACCACGATGCCGGTGGCGTTGCCCTTGCCGATGGCGCCGTTGCGATCGGTGCCGACGATGTTCTGCGACACCAGGTTCCCGACGGCGGCGCTGTCGTTCTGCATCAGCATGATGCCGGCGTTGGTGAAGCGCGTGATCATCAGGCCCTGGATCGTCACGCCGGTGACGTCAGGGGCGGTTTCGAGGCCGTTGGGGATGTTGACGGCAGTGCTCAGTTCGATCACCGGCGTCCCGTCCTGTCCGGGCTGCGAGAAGCCGTTGATCGTCACCGGTCCGGTGATGACCGGCAGTGCCGATTGCAGCGAAATCACCGCCCACGACGCCGGCGTCACGCCCGGAATGTTGAACGTGATGGTCTGGGTGCCGGCGGTGTTGTTCGAGTGATTGATCGCTTCCCGCAGCGACCCCACGCCGCTGTCGTTCGTGTTGACCACCACCGACGGGTTACCGATCTGCAGGCACGCCGAGAATTCCGACGTGTTGTTGTTCGGATCGGTGGCCGTTGCCGTGACGAACTCGCCATCGGGCACGAGCTCGTCGAGGGTGAGGGCAATCGCGCCGCCGACGCCGATACCGGTGCGGTGCCCGACGAGACGCTGGCCTTCGCCGCTACCGCTGGCATCACACGTCGAGTTCGCAAAGAACTGGATCGTGTAGCCACCAGGCACGTTGGTGAAGCTGCTGGTGTTGATCGTGACCTGCGTTGCCGCGGCCTGCGTGAAGCCGGTCAGGACCGGGAAGTTCTGCAGGTTATTCGAACCCGAGTCGCCATCACCCGCATCGTTGCCGGTGACGAAGTCGTTGCCGAGATTGATGCCCAGCTGGCCGTTCGAGTAGATCCTGTTGCCGAGCAGCGCGTTGCCGGTTGCAGTGGCACCCGTGACGGCAATGCCAGTCTGGGTGTTGAAGGCGACAGTGTTGCCCTCAGCCGCGGTGCCGCCAACGGTGTTGTTCGCGGCATCCTGGATGGAGATGCCGTGGTTGGTGTTGCGAAGATCGGCGCCGCCGCTGTTGGTGCCGACCAAATTGCGCTTCACCATGTTGTTGGTGGCGAACGACGAGAACAGGCTGATGCCGGTGACACTTGTCGTGCCGACGGCGCCGTTGCCGGCGACCACGTTGTCGAGCACCTGGTTGCCCGCGGTCTGCACGTTCACCGCGATCGTGAAGTTGGCCCCGCCGTTGGTGCGGGTACCGTTGACGAACAAGCCGACCACGTTGCCCTGGACCAGCGTGTTGCCGCCGGCGTTGACCTGTGTGCCGCCGGCAAGGCCGCGGGTGAGGTTGATGCCGTTTGCCGAACCGGTATTGCCGAGCGCGACGTAGTTGCCGTCGCCCGGATTCGGGCCGCCGACGACGGCATTGGCGACCGCGACGGTGATGGCATTGCCCCCGTTGCCGAAGCGCGCGGTGCCAAGCCGGTCGAGACCGATGTAGTTATTGCGAACGACGGCGCCGTCCGCGGCGCTGGTCAGCGTTGGTACGCCGCCCGTCGGCGTGACCGTCAGGTTGTTCAACGAAATGCCGACCTGGCCGTTGCCCGACACGAAGTTGCGGTCGGTCGCCAGCGGTCCGCCCACCGTGACTCCCGGCGCTGAAATCTGCATGCCGTTCGTGGTGTTGGCGATCGCCGCGTTGCCCGCGGCGTTGAGGCCGATCGTGTTGCCGGTGATCACGGTATTGCTGGCGCGGGTCCACACCGTGCTGAAGGTTGATGACGAGGTGTTAGTGTCGACCTGCGCGTTCACCGTGAGGCCCGTGCCGGTATTGCCGGAGATGACGTTGTTCCGGACTTCCGACAGCTCGCCGTTCAGGAATACGCCGCCGTTCCCGTTCGCGACCGCGCCGTTGCCCAGCGCGTTCACGCCGATGTAGTTGCCTCGAATCGTCGTGTGATCGGGTGTGGCCACGAGGGTCAGGGGCGCCGGACCGCCGCTGCCATCCGGATCCACCGTCGTCGCGTTCGTGACGATGCCCGTGCCGGAGTTGCCGGAGATTACGTTGCGCTCGTCCGCAAGATCTCCGCCGATCACGATGCCGGACGCATTCAATCCGATGCCCGTCTGGTTGGGCAGGGCGGCGGTACCAGCGGCGTTGAGGCCGATCAGGTTGCCGTTGACGACCGTTCCCGACGGCCCATAGAGCAGGGTGGTGCCGGACGTGCGCGGGAACAGGCTTACGCCAGTGCGGCCGGTGTTGCCCGAAATGACGTTGCGCGCGCCGGCGGTGTTGCCGCCGATGACGTTGCCGCCGGTCATGACGCTGATGCCCGTTCCGCCATTCGGGGCGGCCGTGCTGCCGTCGAGCGTGCCGATGAAGTTGCCGGCGATGACATTGCCGCCGGCGACGTCGATGAAGATGCCCGAGCCGGTGAAGTTGCCGATCGCCAGGCCCTTGACCGTGGTGCCGCCGCCGGTGATGTTGAGGCCATGCGTGTTTGCCGCCGCGATCGCCGACCCGGAGATCCGCACCTTGATGACCGCGTCAGTGCCGCCGGTCGGGCTCGTGCCGGTGTTCATCGAGGCGCCGGCCTGCGTGGGCGAGTAGCCGTCGATCGTCATTGGCGACAGGATCGTCGGCAGTGCTTCCGTCGGTGCAATCGTGTGCGGACCGGCGCCCGCGATATTGAACGTGATGACCGAGCCAGGTTCCGAATTCGCGCTGTTGATCGCCTGCCGCAGCGAGCCCGCGCCGCTGTTGGCGATCGTCGTCACGACCAGGCTGGCGGGCGATGTCACGCTGATCGTGACCGTCACCGTGTTGCTGGCGCCGAGGCTGTCGTCGACCGCGTGATACGTGAATTGATCCACGCCCGTGAAGTTCGCGTTCGGCTGGTAAGTGAACGAACCATCGGACGCGAGGTTCAGCACACCGTTTGGCGTGGTCTGGTCAAGCACCGCCGACAGGTCGTTGCGGCCGGAGTCATTGGCGAGCACGCCGGCCACCGGCACGCTCAACGGTTGCCCCTGCGTCACGGAGTAGGCGTCGCCAAACGCGATCGCCGACGGCGCCGATGGCACGACGTTGATGTTCACGGTGCCGACGGCGGTGCCGGTTGGCGCGCTGATGTTGTAGCTGAACGAGTCCGGTCCTGAATATCCCGGATCCGGCGTATAGGTCACGCTGAAGTCCATCGGATCCAGCACCGCGATGCCGTGCTGCGCGTTGCCGACCGATGTCACGCTGACGTTCGTGCCCAGTTGTCCGAGCACGTCGGTGACGACCATGGCACCGGATTCATCGGCGGAGTCGCCGCCCGATGCGTAGATGCGGCTTTCGACTTCGTCGACCCAGAGGAAATACGCGGTCAGCGGCAGCCGCACGCTGGAGATGGGCTGCAATGTCGCTCCGTCGAGGGCGGTGATCGTCTTGCTGTCGATGCTGCTGACATACAAGCGATTCGCGGCGGCGTTGAACGCGGTCGCGCTCGGCCCCTGCGGCAACGCGCGCGGCGTGCCGATCGGCGTCAACGTCGCCGCATCGAGCATCGTCACCGTGCTGTTGGTGTAGTCAGTGACGTAGATGCGCTGCAGCGCCTCGTTGACGGCGATGAAGCTCGCGGTGTGGCGGTTGCTGTGGCTGCCGCCGACCCACGACCGCACGAAGCTGTCGTTGGCGCCATTGAGTTCGACGATGCGCCCGACATTCGAGCTGTCGAGATACCCGATGTAGATCCGGTTGGCGGTCTGGTTGATCGCGATGACCTGCGCGCGTCCCCAGTTTGCGCCGGCCTGGGCGTCGAAGATCGGCGATCCGGCAATGCCATCGAGTGGTTTCAGCGTGTTCGTCGCGGGGTCGTAGACCGCGACGGACGTTGCCGATCCGCCGATCTGCATCACGTACATCTTGCGCACGTTGCCCGTATACGGATTGGTGTTGACCACCATGTGCCGGCCGAAGGCGAGCAGCGCGCTCGAGTTGTTCAGCGGGAATGCCGGATACGCCGGCACCACCACCGGATTCGTCGAGGGCGCGGTGGCCGTGAATGACGCGAATGTCACCGGCGGTTCGCCCGGTCCGCTGACGTCGAGGATCGACACGCCGCCGTGGGCGTTCGGCGCCTGCAGCGACCCGACGTAGACCCTGTCGCCATCCTGATCGATACCGATGCCGAACGGCATCGGCAGCACGTCGACGTAGCCCAGTGCGGCACCGGTGGCGCCGTCGATGCCGAGCACCGTGCCGGCATTCGCAGACGTGCCCGTGTCGTTGGACTGGTTGACCATGAAGCCACGGTCGCTGTTCCGGTGCCAGGCGCTGTAGAGATACCGGCCTTCGGTGTTGATGCCCGAGAGCGCACCTTCGAAGCCCGCGCCGGACAGTTTCTCGATGTTGGCGCCGGTCGTGAACAGGCCCATGTAGCCCTTGTTCCGCGTCGGATCGAGCAGGATGCTCCCGCTCTCGATGAACACCGGAATCTTGTTGCCGAGCACCGTGGGCGCCGGCGCCGGCGGCAGGTCGAGCTGCTGCACGTACGTGAACACGCCGAGGTAGGCGCGATGGTTGATCGGATCGATCGCCACGTCCTGCCCAAAGGTGCTGAGCGTGTGGCTGCCACGAAGCGCGTTGGTCGCCACGTCGATGAGGTCAACCTGGAAGTCGAACGATCCAACCGTCACGACCACGCCGCGCTCTTCATCAACGGCGATATCCGTGACGCCGTTCTCGCGGCCGACGCCGACTGTTGCCAGCAGGCTGTTGCGCGTCGGGCTGCCGCGCTGACCGTCGATGATCGCCACAATGTTCTCGAGACGGAAGTACACCTTGCCGCTGGCTTCATGCACCGCGAGCCGCTCGTCGTTCGAGCTGAAACGCATCGGCGCGCCCACCGGGATGACCGCGACGGCATTGGTGCCGCCGTCGATGGCGAGCACGACCGCACCGTTGCCCACGCTGGCCGAGGCGAACACCATGTTTGAAGCTTCGTTGACGACGACGCCCCAGGATCCGGCGGTGGTGTTCGGGATACGCGTGGCCACCGGAGCGGGCACGGTCATGTCGACCACGAACACGCTGCCAGGGACGCTCGTGCTACCCGTGGCCGCGATGTAGACCTTCTGCGTGCGGCGATTGACCGCCACTTGCTGCGCGCGCACGCCGGGCGGCAACGAGATGCTGCGGCCGATGGTGTGCGTGAACTCATCATCGTCTTCCGAGATGTCGATCTCGGTCAGTGTCGTGGGTGTCACCGCCGACGGAGTCTGCGGTCCGTGCACGGCGTAAAGCTTGTTGTGCGACGGATCGAGCGCGAATGCGAGCACCGCATCCGACAGCGCCGGCATCGGCAGCCACTTGTGGAAGTTCGGGCTGCCAGGCCTGGTGTCGAGCGCCGTCAACGACGCGTTGGCATCGCCGGCGCGGCCGTAGAGCACACCGTGGACCGCGTCAGCCTTCTGCGAGACGGGGGCAAAGCCGGTCAGCGGGAGCGCAAATCGGCCGACCAGCGTATTGCTCGCCGGATCAACCGCGCCGCGGGCGGTGTAGAGGTAGCCCGTCGACGGTTGATAGACGATGTCTCCGGCAGTCGCGCCGGAGTGCGCCGCCATGCCCGCCGGGTGGAACGAAATGATCTTCGTCGAACCAAACGCGGTGCTGTCGTTGGCCAGCACGTTCAGCTTGACCGGTGTGTTGGCGGCGGTCGACGCGGCATCCACCGTGGTCTGGGGCGCGGGGAACTGCACCACCACCGGCGGCTCCGTAACGCCGTCATCCACATCTTCGGTGTCGACGCTCTGCTGCTGCACCACCGGCGTCACGTCCTCGTTCGGCACGAACATCGTCGAGATCTTCGCGGTGCTGCCATCGTCATTCGTGACGGTGACGACCTGCGCCGGATCAGGATTGGGATCGAACACGCGCAGCGTGATCTTCGCGGACTCGCCGGGGGCGAGATAGATCGTCGCGTTGGTCGCGGCGGGATCGTTCGGATTGCTCACCGTGCCCGTGCTCGACTTCACGAGCTGCGGGTTCGGCACGTTGGCGACCAGCACGTTGCGCGTCTCGGTCTTCAGCACACAGTTCTGCACGACCGGCGTCTTGTAGGTGCGATACAGGATCAACTGCGTGCTGATCTCAGGCTTGAATGTCGTCTGCGCGAAGAACAGGTTGACGTTGTAGGCGGCGGTCGTGTTGCCGGTATTGGTGATCGACCAGCTGACGTCCGTCATCAACGACGCGTTGTCGATGTCGGGGTTGTCGATGTCCGGGTTGTCGATATCCGGATTGTCGATGTCGGGATTATCGATACCGGGGTTGTCGATGTCCGGATTGTCGATGTCCGGATTCATCACGCGCACGTTGTCGATGTCCGGATTATCGATATCGGGATTGTCGATATCCGGATTGTCGATGTCCGGATTGTCGATATCGGGGTTATCGATATCCGGGTTGTAGACCTCGGCATTGTCGATGTCCGGATTGTCGATGTCGGGGTTGTCGATATCGGGATTGTCGATGTCCGGGTTGTCGATATCCGGGTTCAACACGATGGCGCTGCCGAGGCCGCCCTGCTTCACGGTCCAGGTGCCGTTCGCGCCAGGCACCAGCTCCTGTACCTGCACGGTGATCATCGCGTGCGGATCCGTCGACGTGGCGTAGACGGTGCGTGATGCAGTCGAGCGCGAATTGAGCTCGGCCTCGATCGAGGTGAGCGCCGCGAACTGTTCGAATGACGCCTGGCCGCCGGCCGGCTGGTTCGTGATGGTCAGCCGGAACCGCTTCGCCTCGTCGCTCGTGTTCTGGACGAACACGACGAAGCTGCGCTGCAGCAGCTCTGTTGTTGGATTGCCGGCGTCATCAACGCGATAGCCGAGCCGCTTGGTATTGCCCGGCGAACCGGCGAGCAGGCCGCCGGTGATGCGGGCGGTGTAGATGTTCTGGTTGCGCGAGCCGGCGTTGCCCGGAATACACACGGGCACCGTCTTGGTGGGATCGAAGATGCTCGGCGTCTCCGCCGTGAACCCCGGCGGCGTGTAGTCGTTCCACGGATTGCCGTCGCCGTTGCGGTCTTCGAGCGGGAGCCGCACGTCGCGGTTGTCGGTCCACGTGGCGTGGAAGATCGGCGGCGTCGCGCCCGCGGTCGAGTTGTAGACCCATTTGCCGGTCGCATCGAGCACGAAGTTCGGCGCGGCCGTGACGTCCACGTAGTCGCCAATGAACGGCGACGTGCCCTTGGCAAACATCGGCAGGTTTGGCGGGTTGACCTGCCACGGCACGTTCGGGCCGCCGGGATAGCGTGGTCCTTCCAGGTAGTCGGAGACGCGCACCGAGGGCGCAAACTGCGGCACCGCACCTGCGGCCGCCATTGACGCGCGCAGGTCGATCGTGTGGCGCAGGCCCGTCGCATCGGGCGTGCTGCGCTGGAACGAGCTCTGGTCGTCGACGTACTTCGTGAACGACTGCGCGCGCGATTCGCGGATGTCGTAGTAGACGAGCATCAGCTTGCCGCCGGCGTAGGTGATCGTCGGCATCAGCTGATGGCCCTTCTGATTTTCCGACGCGACCGGCCGCGGGTTCGTCCAGGTCTTGCCGTCCGCGCTGGTGGCGACCAACACGCGCGCCGATCCGGTTTCCGGATCCGGGTTGAGCGGGTCGTAGCCGCGTTCCGCCCATGCCAGGTAGATGCGCCCCGTCTCGTCGAGGACCATCGACGGATACGCGTTGGTGCGGAACCGCACCGTCCCGACGTCGGTCGCCTGGTCGAGCGGCGAGAGTCCAGCCGCTTCGAGCGCGCGGTTGACGCCGCCCTTCTTGAAGAAGTGCTGCGGATCGAGTCCCTTGCCCTTGCCCTTCTTCGGCTTCGCGAACTTCTTGGCAAAGCCCGGCGGATCGTGCTTCTTGCCCGCCAGCGTGAACTTCGCGGTCATGATCGCATCGTCGCCTTTGCCGTCGAGATCGAACTGGCGCCAGGCGATGAAGACATTGCCGTTGCGAGGATCGACCGCCATCGTGGCGCCCTGGTTGGTGCGTTCGCTGCCGGCATTGAGGCGAACAGGGGTCGTCCACGTATTGCCGCAATCGACCGAGCGCGTGAACATCACGTCGTAGCGCGGGCCTTGCTTGTCCGTCGAGCGCAACGTGTAGGCGACGTACACCGGACCGGCTGGAACGCTTTGCGTGATCGGTCCTTTCTCGCCGGGCGTGACGATGGTGCAGCGCGTGTTGTCGCGCGGGATGTCGACGACCATCCATGGCTTGTCGAGAAAGTTGCCGGTGGCGCCGCCGGGATCGGTTTGCAGCGCGCGGGTGCCCAGGTACTCGAACGTGTCGCCGGCTTCCTTGTTGTTGTTGTCGATGAAGCGCGCGACGAAAATGGCGCTCTTGCCGGGAACATCCGGCGTCGCGGGATTCGAGCGGTCGAAGGCGAGGCCCGCGTAATACACCAGGCCGTTGGTTCCGGAGCGCAGCACCGGATCGGCGCCGGCCGCGTAACCATGGATCGGCGAGGCAAGGCCGATGGCGCTGTGATCCTGCGGGTAACCGGGCAGCAACGTGCTGATCCAGCGCTGACCGCCATCGAAAGACTTGTAGAGGCCGAGCCAGGCGTCGCCCGTTTCGTCGTTCGCCAGGCCAGGCAGGTCGACGGTACGGTAGTCGTTTGACCCCGCGATCAGGTGAAGCGGATTACGCGTCGACGCTGCGATCGATGGCTCGTTCTGGCGTTGCAGGAAGGGATCGCCATCTGGCCACGTATTGCCGGCAACCATGTTGACGTTGCGGCCTGGTATTTGCGCCGAGATGGTCGTGAACGCCAGCGCGGCGGCCACGATGATTCCGGAAAGCAGACGAACGAACGACGCACGACGCGGCACGGGGGGTAACCGGCGCATGACAACCGCCTCCAAACTGACTACGAACGGACGTTAACCAGGGGCTTCGGGGGGACTTGCAAGAGGTTGTTTCACCTTCAAAAGGCGCCTCAGCCTAGCCCAACCGTTGGTCCCACTACTAGGAACTTCGTAGGTACTGGTACTCGCGTTTGCCTCGAAAAAGAAGCCCCGGACGGGTTAGGCAAAAACTCCTTTAAAATGAGGCGCTTGCTGAGAATTCTGGCGCTCTGTTGCCTGGCAGTTGCCGGTTCGGCCTGCGCCCCCAAAGCGCCGGTGGCCTTTGTCGACAATCCGCTGCCTTTACTGCTGTGGCTGGGGGAGTCGACGCGGCCCTCAGGGACGGCCTACCCAGGCATTCCGGCCCAGCCCAGGTTCGGCAGCATTTCCGGCTTGGCGCCGGATGCCGCAAGCGGGCAGTGGCTTGGTGTCATCGACGATCGCGATCCGAGTCGTGTCGCGTGGCTCAGCGTGACGGTTGGACCTAACGGCCTTGAAGTGACGCCGACCAGGATGCAGTCGCTGCGCGCAGGTCCCGGCGTTCCCGAACGCATTGCCGCGAACTCAGATCTTGAAGCGGTGGTCGCGCTCGCCAACGGCACGTTCGTGATGGCGGAAGAGGGCCATCGCGTAGCGGAGACCGGGGAAGTCTGGCAGCCGGCACTGTTGCAGGTGAATCGCGACGCGGTGGTGACGAACGTGATCCAGTTTCCGCCGGCGTTTCAGATCACCACCGATGACGTGACTGGCCTGCGCGACAACCAGGGATTCGAAGCGCTCGCGGTGACGCCCGGCGGAAGACTGATTGCGGGACTCGAGCAGCCGCTGATCCAGGACGGACTCGTCAGCTTCGAGCGCGGCGCACCGGGACGGCTCGTCGAGTTCGTGCCGTCGGGCACGACGTTCAAGCCGGGCCGCCAGTGGCGCTACGTGATTTCGCCGACGCCCTATCTCGAGAACTTCGAGCAGATCTGCAACGACGGTGAAAACGGACTCGTCGAGTTGCTGGCGTTCAGCGAGACCGTCCTCATCTCCATGGAGCGCTCGTGCCTGACGACCAGGGACAAGGGATTCACCGCCAACACGATCCAGTTGTTCTCCGTGGAATTGACGCCGGGCGAAGCCCGGAAGCGGCTGTTGCTGGACTTTCAGTCGATCATTCCGCGACTGTCGCCATCGCTCTCGCGCCTGGAGAACTTCGAGGCGCTGACGTTTGGCCCGATCATCAACGGGATGAAGACACTGTTGATCGGATCGGACGACAACTTCAGAGCCTCACAGAAGACGTCGTTTCTTTTGTTCGGCATGAAGTAGCAAGAATCAAGAAGCAAGATGCAAGAAATGCTGTTGTGTTTTCTTGCTACTTGCTACTTGCTACTTGCTACTACTCTACAAATTTGTAGCCCACACCTCTGACCGTCACGAGGTGTTTCGGCTTTGTCGGATCCTCTTCCAGGTACCTGCGCAGCCGCACGATGAAGTTGTCGATCGCGCGCGTGTCAGTGTCTTCGTGCAGGTCCCACACCTCTTCGAGGATCGCCTTGCGGGAAACGGGGCGGCCGGTGTTCTTCACGAGATATTGCAGCAGGTCGCTTTCCATCTGCGTCAGCTGATACTTCTTGTCGCCGACGTGAAGTTCGAGGGCCTCGAGGTCGAGCTTCTTCCCCGCAAACGCCAGCGTATCGTGCTCGTGTTCCTGCGCGAGCCACTCCCGTCGCCGCAGCAATCCCCGTAACCGCGCCAGCAGGATCTGCAGCTCGAACGGCTTCGGCAGGTAGTCATCGGCGCCCGCCTCGAATCCCTGCAGCACATCTTCTGGACGGCTGCGGGCCGTCAGCATCAACACCGGAACGTAATGGCCTTCGGTGCGGAGCTGCTTGACGACCGAGAAGCCATCCTTGCCGGGCAGCATCACGTCGAGCACGACCGCGTCGTAGCGTGAGCGGTTCTCGAGCAGGCGCGCGAGCGCCTGTTGGCCGTCGCCATCGATATCCACCTCGTGGCCCTCAGCCTCGAGATTGAAGCGAAGTCCCTGCGCAAGGTGCGCCTCGTCCTCGACGATCAGGATCCTGCTCATGTCGTCACGCGCGGCAACTCGAGGGTGAAGGTCGAGCCCTTGTTTTCGCCAGCGCTCTCGGCGAAGACGCGGCCGCTGTGCCGCTTGGCGATCGAGCGCACGATGTAGAGGCCGAGCCCGGTGCCCTTGACCTTCGAGCCACGCGGCTGGAATCGATAGAAGCGATTGAAGATGCGTCCGAGCTGCGCCTTCGGAATGCCGATGCCGGCGTCCTTGACGCGCACCCAGGCGGTGTCCGGTGACGCGCCGGCCGCCTGCACGCTGATCTGCGGCGTGCCATTCGAATACTTCACCGCGTTGTCGAGCAGGTTCGAGATGGCGGTGCGCAGGTCATCAATATCGCCAGACACCACCAGCGGCTGCTGCAGGTCCGTCGCCACAACGGTGATCGCGTCTTCGGCCAGATGGTGGCGCGTGCGCGCCGTATCGACGCACTCCTGCACCAGCCAGCCCAGATCCACCGGCCCGCGATGTTCCAGCTTGCGCCGCTGCCTCGCCACGCCGGCGCGCAGCACCTGTTCGACGGTGTGCTGAAGACGATCGGCGTCCTGCAGCATGATGCGGTAGAACTCCTTGCGCTGCGCGTCCCCGACCTCGCGCGACTGCAGCGTCTCGAGGTACAGCCGGATCGACGCGATCGGCGTCTTCAGCTCGTGCGTCACGGAGTTGAGAAAGCTGTCTTGCTGTTCGGTGATGCCCATTTCGCGGACCAGGAACACCGTGTAGACGATGAGCCCCGCGATGATCAGGGCGAAGGTGATGACACCAAGAACGAGCGGCGCGACGCGCCGCCCGTTGACCAGGATCCAGCCGATGTTGAGCGTAACAGCGGCGGCAACGAGGACAACGCAGAGGACGACGAAGACGATCGACGCGATTTGTCTGCGTGTCATGTCAGGCCTATAGGCTAATAGGCCAATAGGCTAATAGGCAAAAATACCTATTGGCCCATCGGCCTATGACCCTATTGGCCTAAGCAGCTGCTTCGTCTTCGAGCGGCTGGCGGATCTTCGCGACTTTCACGTCCCAGGCCAGGCCCAGCATCTTCAGGACGCTGATGCCGATCCAGTTCATGTCGAACTCGTACCACGCCAGGCCGTGGCGCGCCGACACCGGGTGCGCGTGGTGGTTGTTGTGCCAGCCTTCGCCGAAGGTCAGCATGGCCACCCAGAAGCTGTTGCGCGAGTCGTCTTTGGTCTGGAAGCGGCGCGATCCGAAGAGGTGCGTCGCCGAGTTCACGAGCCAGGTCGCGTGCAGGCCAAAGGTGGTGCGGAAGAACGTGCCCCACAGCAGGTACGGCAGGCCGCCGAACGCGAGCAGCGCGAGGCCGAGGATCACCTGCGGCACCCAGTGCCAGGTGGTCAGCGCGACGTGGAACTTGTCCTTGCTCAGGTCGGGCGTGTAGCGGGCGAGGATCTCGGTGTCGTGATGCATCGCCTTGCCGGTCATGATCCAGCCCATGTGCGCCCAGTAGGTGCCTTCACGCGGGGTGTGCGGATCGCCTTCGTGATCCGAGTGCTGGTGATGGATGCGGTGCGTGGCGACCCAGAAGATCGGTCCGCCCTCGAGAGCGAGCGTGCCGCACACGGTGAGGAAGTACTCCATCCACTTCGGCGTCTTGTAACCGCGGTGCGTCAGCAGGCGGTGATACGCCATCCCGATGCCCAGCGAGCCGGCCACCCACCACAGCAGTGCGGCCGCGATGATCGGACCCCAGCTGGCGTAGAAGAGCGCGACCACCGCGCCGATGTGAAAAATCGTCATGGCGATGGCGGTGATCCAGTTGATCTTCCCGTCCGACGCCTTCTTTCCGTAAATCTCAGTGATGGGAACCATGTCGATGAAGAGGCTATCAGGACGCGAGTGACGAGATTGTAAGAGTTGTGTCAGAGGTGGTTTTGGGCCTGATTCTTACAATTGTGAATTTTTTGAAGCACCGCGTTGGTAATGATATTGTTGCAGCCAATATATGGCCTCAACGATGCTGGAGCGGGAATTGAAGCGTGGTAGCGCAGAATTGCTCATTCTTGCGCTGCTCGAGGACCGCGAACGCCACGGATACGACATCGGCAAGCAGATCGAGGAGCGCTCAGACGGCACCATCGCCTTCCACATCACTTCCCTCTATCCAACGCTCTATCGCCTTGAAGCGAAGGGGCTGATCGAAGGCCGGTGGGTCGAGAAGGCCGGTCAGCGCCGGCGTCGCTATTACCGTCTGACGCCGGGCGGTCGCGGAACGCTAGTGCGACAGCGTTCGATCTGGGAGAACTTCGCGAAGGCCGTAAACAGGATCGCGGGAGTCAAACATGCTTGAAAGAATCCGCACCGCGTTCGCGGGGTCGTCCGTCGACACGGATGTCCTCGAAGAGCTCGCGCAACACGCGGAGGCGACGTACGAATCGCTGCGCGCCGACGGCGCCAGCGAGGCGGATGCGGGCGCGAAGATCGATCAGTTGATCGACGCCTGGCGCACTGATCCAATTGCGCTGCGTCGCGTGATCAAACGTGCCGTCGCCGTGGTTCCTCCCTCTGAATCGTCGTCCTGGCTCTCTGGCGCAGGTGCTGATGCGCTCTACGGCCTTCGTTTACTGCGCGCCAGGCCTGGCTACGCTGCGGTCACGATCCTGACTATCGCGCTCGGCGTTGGCGCGGTGACGACGCTGTTCAGCGTGGCCTATGGCGTGTTGCTCCGTCCGTTGCCGTGGGGCAACACCGAGCGGCTGGTCCGCCTGAGCGAATCGCGCGGCGGCAAGGAGGGGCGCGTCCCCGGCACGATGATGAACGGCAGTTACCTCGCCTGGGCGGACGCGCCGCAGACGCTCGAGGGCATCGGCTACTACAGCGGCGAGAACCAGGTCACGCTGACCGGCGTCGGCGACGCAGCGCGCATCCCGATGTCGCGCACGACGCCGTCCACGCTGCAACTGCTCGGCGTCACGCCTGTTCGCGGTCGCGTGTTTGCGTCCACGGATGGTGCGCGGCTCAACAACGAGCCGTCGGTCGTGCTGATCTCGTACGCACTCTGGGAACAGCGTCTCGGGCTTCGTGAAAACATCATCGGTCAGCCGCTCGTGCTCGATGGCGTGCAGCACACCATCGTCGGCGTCATGCCGCGCGAGTTCAGGTTTCCGAGCGCCAGCGTGCAGGCGTGGCTGGCGTGGCAGGCTCCGCCGGTCGACAACCCGGGCGGGACGAAGACCGGAACGATCATGCGCGCGATTGGCCGCCTCAAGCCTGGTGTGACGCCGGCGCAGGCGTCGGCGGAAGGAACCGCCCGGGCGATTGCGGCGCCGGATGCCGGCCCCGTTGCGATGGCGCTGTTTGGCGCCCGCGACCCCATTCAGATCACCGCGCGCGATGCCACTGAAGCGGCGGCCGCCGATGTGCGTCCGGCCATCCTCGTCCTGCTGATTGCCTCGGTGCTGTTGTTCCTGACCGCGATCGCCAACGTCGCCAACATGCAGCTGGCACGAGCGACCGCGCGCCACCGGGAGATGACGATTCGCGCAGCGCTTGGTGCGGCCACTGGCCGGCTCGCGCGGCAACTGCTGATCGAGAACGCGATCGTTGGCGTGCTTGGCAGCCTCGCCGGACTCGCACTGACCGCGGTCCTGGTCCAGGCGTTGCCCTCGCTGCTGCCGGCCGGCTTCCCGCGTGTTGATGCGATCGAGATCGACGGCCGCGTCCTGGCGTTCACATTGCTGCTGTCGGCCCTCACCACCATCGCGTGCGGCGTCTTGCCGCTGCTGCATGTGCGCAAGCTCGAGATCGCGCGTTCGCTGGGTGACAGTAGCGCCGCATCCGCCGGAGCGGGCCGCGGAAGACTGGCGGGCATGCGCGCGTTGATCGTCACCAGCCAGGTCGCGGTGACGTGCGTGCTGGTGATCGGTGGCGTGTTGCTGGCGCGCAGTTTCAACGCACAGATCACCGCCGATCGTGGCTACGATCCAGACGGCCTCCTTACCGCGAGCATTCCATTCCCGGCGACGCACTCAACCGAAAGAAAAGAGCAGGCGATCGCGCGCATCCTCGAACGGTTGCGCGCCCGGCCGGGGATCACGCACGCGGCCTTGAGCACCGGCCTGCCGCTCGGCTCGGCCGGCGGCTTCGCGGTGTTCCAGTTTCCGTCGCCGATTCGCGGCGGCGCGGAAGTCGACGTGGAAACCTATCGCCGCGTCGTGACGTCCGGATACTTCGATGCGCTCGGCATTCGTCTGCGGGCCGGCCGCATCCTGGCAGAGAGCGACTCGGCAACGGCGCCGCGGGCGGTCGTGGTCAACCGCACCTTCGTGGCGAAGTATCTCGAGAACATACCGATCGAGCAGGCCATCGGCCTCTCACTAGGCACAAACGCCGTTCGTGCGGCCACCGGGAAGGTTGAAGCCTTCATCATTGGCGTCGTTGACGACATGAAGCAGGATCGGCCCGACGAACCGCCGCAATCGGAGGTCTACGTGTCGTTTGCGCAGCTGCCTGGAGTCAGTTTTGGATCGCAGGCCTACGTGGTGGTGAGGACGGCCGGCGATCCTGCTGCTTTCGTCGAGACGTTGCGGACCGCGTTGCGTGAAGAGGATCCGGCCATTGCGCTGGATGCGGTGATGACGATGGATCAGCGGGTTGGTGATTCGCTGTCGAGACCGCGGCTCTATGCTGCGTTGTTTCTTGGCTTCGCGATCTTCGGCCTCGTGATTGCCGGTGCGGGACTGTTCGGCGTCCTGTCGCAGTCAGTGTCGCAGCGGTCGCGTGAGCTCGCGGTGCGGACGGCGCTCGGCGCCAGCCGCGGCGCGGTGATTCGAACGGCGTTGCAGCAGATGGCGGTCGCGACCCTCGCGGGTCTTGCGCTTGGACTGGCTGCGTCGGCCGCGCTCTCAAACAACCTGGCGCCGTTTATCTACGGCGTGTCGACGACAGATTGGTTGAGTTTCGGCGTGGCGCCGGTGGTGATGCTGGTCGTCGGTGCGATCGCGTGCGTGATGCCGGCGCGGAGGGTCGCGCAGACGGATCCGGTGGTGGTGTTACGGGAATCTTGAGATCTCGTGACGTGGTGATCTGAAGATCGATCTCGAGGTCTTGAGATCTCGGATCTGCCGATCGATCGCCAGATCATGCGATCACAAGATCATCACCTTCCGAGTACGGCCCGTCGCCAGGTCTCTACGATCGCGCGATCAGGCCCGCCAAGCTTTTGGTGCCGCTCGACGTATGAGCGGAAGCGCTGGAGATTGTCAGGGCTCAGGCTCTTGTCCTGCTGATGCATCCGGTAGAGCACCTGGATCGCGACAAACAACAGCGGCTGATCGTCGTTCTTCGTGTTGTCGAGTTGATCCTTCAGCTTCGGCAGCGCGCCGCTGAAGTCGCCGATCATCGCCAGCGCCATCGCCTCGCGCTTCAATCGCTCATCGTCGCTCTCCCAGGCGGATGGGGCTTCTTCGAGCACGTCGAGCGCCTGCCGGCCGTCGCCGGTGCGCAAGAGCGCGTCGACGAGGGCGGGGTAGACCGCGCCGGGATTCTCGCTGAGCAGCGCCATCTGCCAGGCGCCGATCGCTTCGCGATCGCGGCCGCTGACGGCGTGCGTCGCGCCGAGGTAGAAGGCGGCGCCGAGGAAATCCGAGGCGCCCTTCAAGGTCTGCTGGAACCACGCGGCGGCCTGCGCCACCTCTCCCTTGCTGAGCGAGCTCAGACCTCGCACGAATGAGAGGTTCAACTCGTCATCCGGGCTGGAGCCACGTTCGGCCGGCGCGTCGTAGTCGCCGTTCTTGGCCTTTTCAATCACCGCCTCGACGTCGGGTGAAGGCGGATGCATGTCTGCCAGGCCTTCGAGGAACGGCTGCACGACCTCGGGGACCAGCACGGTGCGGGCGGCGAAGCGAGGAATCGGCGCAAGGATCTTCGAGGCGGCGATCGGTGCCGGCGGCGCATCCGGATCGAGCGGCACGCGGACGTCCGGCACAGGCTCCGGAGCATCGGGCACCGGCGACAGCATGAAGGCGCGTGTCACGCGCATCTCGGGCTGGCCGGGCGGAGCAACCACTGCTCGCGCGATGTATTCGCCTGGCGGCAGGACGCCGAGTCGCATCTGTGCCGCGAAGGCGCGCACGTTGCCGCGCTGCACCTGTCGCGCTTCGACGTTCACCAGCGGATTGCCATTTTCCGCGTCTGAGATCTGCAGCGTGACCTTTGTCTTCCCGAGCAGGCCTTGATCGGTGCCGGTGAGTTCCAGCATCGCCGACATGGTTTCGTTGTCGATCACGGTCGTCGGCCTGGGTCGCGGCAGTTCGCCCGACACCGGAGGCTGCGGCACGAGCATCAGGTCCGAGATGCCGATGCCCGCGGGGCCCTTGTTGAGCCGCGCGTTGATCGACGCGTGGACGCTGCCTCCGCGGCCCGTGTCGTCAACAGCCGCGAGGCGCAGCGTGTATTCACCGGGGTCGAGTGCGACCGACGTCAGCAAGAGCCGAGGCGTGTCTGGTCCCCGCGAACTCGCCGGTTGCAACGTCGACATGCCGCCGCGATTGACGACGATCTTGTCGTTCTTGTCGAGGACGATCACGCCGACCGGCCACTCGGCGGCGGCGTTGGCGGGATCGCCCACCTCGGCGGAGATGACCACGCGCACTTTGTTGGTGCCGGTTTCGGGCGCCATGTAGGTGGCAACGCGCATCGGCAGTCCGCGCACCGGCAGCGGCGATTTCAGGACTTCGCCCAGCTCCTGCATCGGCGTCCTCGCTGACTTTTCGACCTCGGCGGTGGGCAGCACGAACGTGGGGCGCGCGCGCACCGAGAGCCCGCGCGTTTTGACGTCCACCTTGATGCGGCGCTCGCGGCCGGTGCGATCCGACTCGGTGGGTTCGAAGCCGAGGAGGTAGTAGCCCGAGAGTTCACGGCCGAGGCGATCAAACGCGATCTTGCCGTCGCCGTTGACGGTGCTCATGGAACCGCGTGTCTGGCCGGCCACTTGCTCGAGGCCTTCCGACATCAGGCCGTCATCGAAAAATCGGCTCGATGCACTCGACAAGCCTCGATTCTCGACGTCGTAGAACTGCTGCGAGGGCCGGATCACGTGAATGGTCGCGCGGGCTTCAGCGGCCAGCCGTCCGAGCGAGGTCATGCTGGTGCGATCGCGCGCGACGAACATGCCCTCGGACATCAGCACGATGTTGACGGGCATCTTCAACTGCCGCATGTTCCTGAGCAGTGCTTCGAGTGAGGCGAGGGTCGCGCGGGCCCGTGAGCTGGCTTCGAGCAGCAGGTTCCTGGCATCGCTCTCGAGCGAGGTGCGACACGCCTCGAGATCCGGTCCGCTCATGCCGGAGCATTCGCGGGTGACCGCGTTCTGGAACGCGCCCTCGTCATTGTTTTCGAGGCCCCAGGCTTCGCTGATGAACACCTGGTTCATGCCGCGCGTGCTCGGCGCGCCGGTGACCTTCATCAACGCATCGGTAATGCGCTGACGGTCGGCGGTGAATTCCACTCCGCCTGCGCCGTTGGGCACGCGCGCCAGGCCGACGAGGTCTCCGGGAGCCAGGCGATCGAACAGGATCTGTGCCGCGCGCAGCAGGCTGCGGTTCGCGCCGGCGCGCAGGCTGCCCTCATCGACGACAAATAGCAGCAGTCGCCCGGTGGTCTGGCTTTCGTTCGAGGTGTAAGCCGATTCACGCGGCGTCGCCGGGGTGACGTTGGTGGGCGCCGTGGAAATGAACTGCACGGACTGCAGCTTGCGTGGCTGGCCGTTGACCTCGAGTTCGAAATCAGCCTCCGTCAGCGTGGCGACGGGGCGCGAATCGCGGTCCACGACGTTGACGTCGACGAGTACGATCTCCGCCCTGGTCTCGAACGAGGGGCGCGGGATCTGCGGTGCCGCGGGCGTCGTCGTTTGCTGCGCCGAGAGCGCGAGTGTGCAGAGCAGCGTGGCGGCAAAGCCGAGCGGGAGCGGGCGCATGACTAGGATCCTGGTGCGCGATAGCCCTGGCGGGTGCGCACTTCGTAGCCGGTGCCAGGGACTTCGAGCTTCACTTCACGCCACGCGCCATTGCGCGCCGTGTTCTTCGACTCGTAGCCGAGGATGTACTGGTTCGACAGTTCTTCGAGAATCTCGGCGAACGGCTCGTCGAGTTGATCGCTGCGTTCGACGAACAACGAACGGCCGCCGCTCAGCTCGACGAGTTCCTCGATGCCCGACTTGAGCGCTGCTTCCTTGACGCCGCGGCCCAGCGCCACCATGAACAGCGTGGCATCGTTGGACCGCACGGCCTGTTCGACCGCGTGAATTGTGGCGTGACTGGTGCGGTCGTCGCCGTCGCTGAAGACCACCAGCACCCGGCGTCCCGCCTGGCGCGACAACTGCTGCACGCCGCGAATGATCACGTCATAGAGGGCGGTCCCACCCCACGCCGAGAGGCGATCGACCGCGCGGGCGCGTTGCTGCGCGTTGGTCTCGCGTCGCGTCAGCGTGAACATGTTGTCGTTGAACGCCGTGATCGTGACCTGGTCCTTCGCGCTCAGCGCGCCGAGGAACTTCTTCACGGAGTTCTTCAGCTGCGGCATTGCCAGCGTCATGCTTTCACTGACGTCGATCGCCACGACGATTTCGAGCGCCGATCCTTCGGACGAGAAGTGGCCGATCGTCTGGGTCACGCCATCTTCGAGCAGCTTGAATTGCGACTGCTGCAAGCCCGAGACGAAGCGTCCGCGATCGGTGACCACCGCTGTCACCTGCACGACGTCCACGGACACCTTCTCAACCTGATCGAGGCCCTTGGTGCGCGAGCTGGCGATGATGCGCCCGCCGCCGATCAGGTTGGCGACCACACGAAACACGTGCGGCCGCACTTCGGCGCCGGCATCCCACTCGCACTCCGCTGCCACCGGGTCCAGGACGTTGCAGACCTGCTTGCCGTCGGCAAAGAACAGGATCTGCCCCACACGCGAGGCGAGCATCTTCGGAAGAATCTCGGCCTTGAGCCTGGTGACACCGCTGACGTACGTGTCGGGTTCCGGATAGACCATCCGGATCGCGAGTTCCGCCGGTGGCTGCGGCGGCGGAGCCTGCTGCGCCGTCGCTAGCGCCGCTGAGAGGATGAAGAAAACGCCGACTAATCGCATAAACAGCAACACAAATGAACGATTGGGGTCAGCCCCCATTCGATCCGATCCGGATTTGCGACGTTTGGGACCTGCCCCCAAACATCGCAGTTAGCGCGGCCTTAGCGGGCCGCCGCCGGCGAGCGCCGCCACGTAATCTTCTACCCGCGAGGACGAAAGTGCCAGTGCTTGTCTGGTCATCCCAGGCCAGTCGTCCGGGAAGCGGGATTCGACGTCGTGCCAGTAATCCTGGGCCGCGTACATCAGCAGACTGGGGACGAGCTGGGCGGGTAGTTTCAACGCCGCCGTCTCTTGCGCCATGCGGAGGATGAGATCGGGCGCCTGTGTGGCGATCAGGCCGCCGTCGGCGCGGCCGCCATAGTTGTCCCAGGGAGCCGGAGGTGGCATCGCGGTTCGCAACCTGTTGTCCAGACTCTCTGAATACACACCCCAATGATCGAGGGTGGCCGCCGGCAGGTCGGGCCGGCCGAGCCAGAACAGATCGCGCAACGCGAAGAGCGATGGCGCCGCGTCCGGCATGCGCGTGAGCGTCCAGGGAAGCGCCTGCAGGACCGCCGCGGGCAGCCGCGCTTCTTGCGCCAGCGCGGTCACCTGCGCGAGATCTGAACCGGCGTCAGCCACTCGCGCTCGACCACGCGCGATGCTGGCGACGATGCGATCGCGGTCGGCGTCTTTCAGCGCCCGCGGGTTCAGCGTCATCACCGTGCGCGCAAAAGTGAGCTGGTCGTTGAGATTGATCGTCGGCGCGACCGGCATCTCGTTGTCCGCGATGCGGCGTAGTGCGAGGCGGGCAAGCGCGATGTCGAGACCCAGGATCGATCCTTCGATATGCCAGGGCGAGCCATCGCCCACCTGTTCGCGCGGCAGCGACCACGCCATGGACTCGCGTCGCATGCCGGCGGGTCCGGTCAGGCCGAAGTTGTGACGTTGCGCGATGTCGCCGCCCAGGAGCGCCGGGCCTTCCGGATCACCAAGCGCCGGCGTGTAGATCAACGCCAGGAGCGCGCTGGCGATCTTGTCCTGGTCGTTGGCTTCGAGCGCCGCATCAAGGCCGGGCGATTCGATCTGTTCGCGAATGCGCTTCAACCGCGCGTGCTCGCCTGAGAAGAAATCGACGCGATAGTCGAGACCTTCCCACGTGACTTCGGGGGCGTTGGTGACCTCCGGCTGACCCGCCAGAGCTTGCAGCAATCGTGACTCGTAGGCGGTCCTGGCAGCGGTCCATTGATCCGGCTGGACGAGCGGCGGCAGCCCTTCGAGCATGGGGCCAAGCATCCACTGCGTGATGACCGTGAACGGGCGTCCGTCCTTCGGCTTGGCCGCGTCTGCCGGCGGATCGATGGCATCCGCGAGTGACGTCAGCAGTCGCTCCACGGTCGCCAGATCGATCGCGTCCGTGTAACGCGCCCGTTCGAGGACCGCGATTGCGAACTGAAAGGCGACCACGGCGTTTCGCTCATCGCGTCCCGACAAGTCGTCGTCGATGCGTCGCGCCGCTTCAATAACACGCGCGTACACCCGCGGTGTTGCGACCTCCATCCGATCGAGGGTCAAGAGGATGGCGCGATAGCGGCGGTATCCGCCCAGGGCCACCATCGCGTCGGTGAGGCGATCACCGTCCGCGCCGGCGAACACGCCTTGGGCGAAGCGCACCATCTCGAAGCGGTCCCTGCGTTCCCTGGCAGACGACGTGGCGATCTGCTGCGTGAGCCATGCAAAGGTGACCGGCGTTGCCGGCTGGCGTTCGATGGTGTTCACCGCGCGTCGTGGCAGATCCGATCGATCGAACAGTGCTTCCCAGAACCACTGCTGCGCCGGCGGAGCAATCGTGCCGTTGGCGACGTCGACGTGCGAGGCCACGATCCACGGATCCGTCGTGCCGCGCAGGAAGGGATGTTCCTCGAGCTTCCAGTTCGAGTCGGCGTTCTTGAAGGCGCTGTAGAGCGCACGCATGGCCTGGGTTTGTGAGCTGACGGGCAGCGGCCCCATCGCAACGGCGAGACGCTCCGCCGACATGGTGCCGATGGCGTCATAGAACCAGGCGAGCCGGCCCGCATCGATCGTGAGCAGCGCGCGGATGAAGTCCGCCGGGCGCGTCACCTTCATCCCGGCCAGTGATTCCCAGATCGGCTCCGCATCCGCCCCGCCCGGAACAACCACGCGATCCTTCTCGACCTTGAGTCCGCGAGCGGCGACCCAGAATGCCGATGGTGCCGTGCGCACGATCCAGCGCAGCAACCCGCGATCCCGGTCGAGCAGCGCGCGCATGGACGGATCGGTGGCCGCCGTTGCGGCGCACACCAGCATGGCCGGCCGGTTGTTGATCAGCGCGCCAAACAGATCCGCGCGATCGTTCAGTTGCATCACGTCACGCCAGTGATTGGCGGTCAGCGGTGCGGCAATGCTCAGCGGTTGCGTGTCGGAGGCGATGTTCCTGTCGGCGCCGGCGACGGCGAGCTGGCCGACGAAGTTGCGAACCGCCGCAGCGCGTTCGACCGCACCCGAGCTCTGCGAAAACATCTCGCGCGTGAGCAGGACGAGCGCGTGGCCGCGCTCTTCGGGACGGAGTCCGAGCATCTCGAACGTCGCGGTGCCGCCGGTCACGGGTAAGTCAAAAAAGCCTGTGACGGCTGTCCGCTCATCGGTGACGAATAGCAGCGCGGCCAGCGTCGCAATCAGGACGCGAATCAAGGCCCCACTTATACTTCAAACCTTTCTCGAATCCACCCCGTCAAAGGCGCTATGAGCTTTGACACCCTTCGCCAGGATCTTCGCCTCGCCATCCGCAGCCTGCTTCGCGCTCCGGTGTTTGCCGCGGTCACCATCCTGACGCTGGCGCTGGGAATTGGAGCCAATACCGCGATCTTTTCGATCGTCAACGGCGTGATCCTCCGCCCTCTTGGCTATCCCAAGCCCGAGCAATTGATGTATCTCACCACGCAGTTCCTGGCCCTGAAGTTCGATCAATTCTGGGTCTCGCCGCCTGAATACTTCGAATTCCGCGAGCTCAACCAGTCGTTCTCGTCGGTCGGCGCCTACAGCACCGGGGAGGCGAACCTGTCAGCCGGCGACCGCCCGATGCGTGTTCGCGCGGCCAACGTGGACGACGCCCTGTTGACGACGCTGGGGATCCAGCCGCTGTACGGCCGTTTGTTCTCGCAGGGTGAGACCGACGTGGTGCCCCCGCCGAACCCGACCGGTCCGATCCCGCCGCCGGCGATTTGCATCCTGTCGTACGAGCTGTGGCAGTCCGCATTCGGCGGCCGCGCGGACGCCGTCGGCCAGATGGTCGAGATCAACGGCTTCCGGCGCGAGGTGATCGGCATCATGCCCAAGGGCGCGGACGTCATGGACAACCGCACCGAGATCTGGCTGCCGATTGCGCTCAATCCCAACAACCGCCTCAATCGCGGCAGCCACTTCCTGTACCTGCTGGGCCGATTGAAGGATGGCGTCACGCCGGAGATGGCGAACAGCGAGCTGCAATCGTTGATCGCATCGTGGGGCGATCGGACCGGGCAGAAGAACCACATCTTCCGGCCGTTGCCGAAGAATGCCGAGGAAGCCAAGACCAATCCGGGCCACATCCTGCAGATGTCGGCGGTCCAGGAGCAGATCGTTGGCGGCGCGAGCCGCGCGATCTGGGTGCTGCAGGCCGCCGTTGGGTTCGTCCTGCTGATCGCATGCGCGAACCTTGCCAACCTGATGCTGGCACGCGCCGAGAGCCGCCACCGCGAGTTCGCGGTACGCACCGCACTTGGCGCCGGTCGCGGACGCCTGATCCGCCAGTTCATGACCGAGGGCGTCATGCTGTCGCTGATCGGCGGCGTGCTTGGCCTGGTCCTGGCTCGCGTCGGCGTAGACGCGCTGTTGCGCGTTTACCCGTCGAGCCTGCCGCGGACCGCGGAAGTCGCCGTGGATCCGGTGGTGCTGCTGTTCACGTTCGGCATCTCGATCGCGACCGGGTTGATCTTCGGCCTCGCGCCCATCATGCACACGCGCGTCAAGGGGCTTGTCACCGCATTGAAGGAGGGTGGCGCAAAAGGCGCGACCGGCGCGGCACGTCACCATGTTCGTCGCGGTCTCGTGATGGCCGAAGTCGCGCTTGCCGTGATGCTGGTGATCGGCGCCGGCTTGATGATCCGCACGGTCTACAACCTGTCGGCGGTTGACGCCGGCTTTGATCGTTCACGCCTGGTGACGTTCCAGATGTCGCTGGCGACGGCCGACTATCCGCAGCCGCAGCAGCGCGCCCAGCTCTATCAGCGGCTGCTCGAGAAGCTGCGCGGTGTTGCCGGCATCCAGGGCGCAAGCGCCATGTCGGGCCTGCCGCCCAACCGTCCGCTGAACGCCAACGACACCGACATCGGCAACTACGTGGCACCGCCCGAAGGACCGTTCGAGAACGTCGACTACTACCAGTCGGTGATGACGGACTATTTCGAGACGATGGGCATTCCGATCGTGAAGGGGCGCGGCTTCGAAGCCACCGACATCGGCTCGGGTCCGGTCGTGATCGTCAACGAAACGCTCGTCAACACGTTCTGGAAGGACGTGGATCCGATCGGGCAGACCCTCAAGCCGGGACTGACCCGCTTCCAGGACGTGCCGGACTTCCGCGTCATCGGCGTCGCCAAGGACGTCAAGCAAGGCGGCGTCGACAAGAAGACCGGCACCGAGTTGTACCTGCTGGTCGACCAGGTTGCGGCGATGCCGCCACCTCTTGCCAATGCGCCCGGCACGATGAACATCGCGTTGCGCACCACGCTGCCGCCGTCATCGCTCAGGACCTCAGTTGAAGCGGCAGTGCGCGAAGCAGACGCCTCGGTGCCCATGGTCAGGTTCCGCGACATGAATGGCGTGTTCATGGAGTCGATCAATCGCCCACGGCTGCTCGCGCAGCTGCTCGGTGGATTCGCCGGCCTTGCACTGCTCCTGGCGGCAATCGGCACGTATGGCGTGCTGTCGTACATGGTGGCCGAACGCCGGCGCGAGATCGGCATCCGCATGGCACTCGGCGCGGATCAGACCAGCGTGCTGTCGAACGTGATGAAGCAGGGGCTCACGCTGACGTCGATCGGCATCGTGGTGGGCCTGGCCGGGGCCTTTGCGCTCAATCGCCTGATTTCGTCGCTGCTGTTCGGCGTGCAGCCGACCGACACGACAACGCTCGTCGGCGTCGTCGCCACGATCACCCTCGTCGCCGCCGTCGCGTGCCTGCTCCCGGCGTGGCGTGCGTCCCGTGTCGATCCCAACGTCGTGCTTCGGGACGACTAACGCTGATCACGGGCGTTGGCCTCTGTGGCCCACGTACGTGTCAGTGTAGAATCGCCGCAAATGGATCGACGGAATCTTCTGCGGCTTGGTGGGATGGCGGCGTTGGGCTTCAGCCTCGAGGCGTGCGCGCCGCGAATGGCGAAGCCGGCACTTACTCCGTCGCGCCCGATGTTGCGCCTCCCGGTGGTCAATGTGTCGTGGGATCGCGTCATCCGAACCACGATCGGTCTCCGGCCGCATCGCCCGTCAGGCTTCGTGCTGAAGGCCGACAAGCTTGACGGCAAGACGATCATCCACAACTTCGGTCACGGCGGCGCCGGCATGTCGCTGTCGTGGGGCACCGCGCAGATGGCGACCGAGCTCGCCATGGCGCACACCGAGCGCAAGGCCGCGGTCATGGGTTCCGGCGTCGTCGGTCTCACCTCCGCTCGCGAACTGCAGCGCCACGGCTTCGACGTCACCATCTACGCGGCCACCGTCCCGCCTGATACGACCTCGAACATGTCGCTGGCGGGCTTTACACCGACCTCTGGTCTTGTCGATTTCCAGAGGCGGACGCCCGAGTGGGACGCGCAGTTCCAGAAGGCCGTGCGCATCGCCTACCGCCGTCTGCAACTACTGGTCGGCCCGAAATACGGCATCACCTGGATCAATCAATACGCGCCGACCAACAACGAGCAGGCCGGCCGTGGCACCAACGCGTTGCTGCCTGAAGACGTGCAGGGTTCGCGAATCATCCTGCAGCCCGGCGAACATCCGTTCCCGATGAAGTACGCGATCGAGCGGCCGGAGATGCGCATCGAGCCGTCGATCTATCTCGACGCGCTGATGAACGACTTCCTGAACTGGGGCGGCAGGGTGGTGATTCGAAAGTTCGAGACGCCGCGCGATGTCGCGTCCCTGCCGGAGAATGTGATCGTCAACTGCACCGGCCTCGGTGCCAAGGCGCTCTTCGACGATCCGGAGCTGGTGCCGCTGAAGGGGCAGCTCGTCGTCCTAACGCCGCAGCCTGAAATCAACTACGGCACGACCGGTGGTGCGCGCCCACCCGCCACTCCGGACGCAGGCTTCGTCCACATGATGCCGCGCTCGGACGGCATCATCCTCGGCGGCACGTCGATTCGCGACAACTGGTCGCTCGATATCGAAGAGGCCGATCGTAAGCGGGTCATCGAAGCCCACATGGAGCTGTTCGGCGAAATGGTGGGCGCGAGAAAATCCTGATTCCGTCCGTCCAGTTACCTGGCCGCTAAAGGTTTACGCCAGCTCGTCGATTGCTGGCATGAGCCTTGCTCAAAGGCGCGGCGAAGGTGTGTTGATGGACATGGACTATTCCCCGCTTAAGCCGCCAAAGCGAGACAAGATTCGCTCAGCCTGGATTTCCTTTGCCGGTCGAATTGCGGCCCAACTCATTGGTGCCGTAGCGACTGTGACCCTCGGCGCCATCGTGTTGGGCGGCCGCCAGTTACCCGCGGCCCCGGCGCCTGAGCCGACGCCAACTGTCCTCGTTGCAACACCCATCCGCACTCTCGGGGAGACAGTGATCGTGATGTTGCCCGCGGGCAAAGACGGGCAAGTGGACCAGGAATTGGCCGCTCGCGTCGCCGAATCCTTTGAAAAAACTAAGGCAATTTCCCGACGCCAAGATGCGCCGCGGCAAATGCCCACTGATCAGCCCGTTCAGCAATCAAGCGGTCCGTCGGACGATACGCGTGAGACCCCTGGGTCTCCACGCGAATAAGGGCGGGACGATCGCAGCCCTGTGCGGCCTGTAGTGCAGCGGTGAACTTGAAGGAGTGGCTCGGCACGACTCGATCGTCGTGATCGGCGGTCGTGACCAGCGTCGCCGGATAGCATGTGCCAGGCTTCACGTTGTGCAGCGGCGAGTACTTGATCAGGAAGGCGAAGTGACGCGGATCGGATGACGATCCGTACTCGGTCGCCCACAGCTTGCCCCCGGTAAACCGATCGTAACGGAGCATATCCATCACGCCGACGGCCGGCAGCGCGACGCTGAACAAGTCCGGCCGTTGTTCCATCACCGCCCCAACCAGTAACCCACCGTTCGATCCGCCCATGATGCCGAGCCGGTCGGGCGAGGTGAACCTGCTGGCGATGAGCTGTTCGGCGACCGCAATGAAGTCGTCGAAGACATTCTGCTTCTTCTCGAGGCTGCCGTCCTTGTGCCACTGCTCGCCGTACTCGGCGCCGCCGCGCATGTTCACCGAGACGAACACTCCGCCCATCTCGAGCCATGCCGGTACGTCCGATCGATAACCGGGCAGCACGCTGATCGAAAAGCCGCCATAGCCATACAGCATCGCCGGATTGCGTCCGTCGAGCACCAGGCCCCTGCGACAGGTGAGGAAGAACGGCACACGCGTGCCGTCATTCGAGGTGGCGAACATCGCCCGTGTCTCGAACCTCGAGCCATCGAACGGCGGATCGGCAGCCTCAAACGGAATGCGACGGCCCGCTTCGAGGTCGTAGCAGTACGCCGTCGCCGGCGTCAGCGGCGAGCTGAACAAGAACCACACGTCGTATTCATCGGCGCGGCCGCGAAGCTCTGACACGGCGCCAATGGCCGGCAGGGCGATCTCGCCCATGGTGCTGCCGTCGAGCGCGAAGACCTGCAGGCGGCTCTGCACATCAACGAGGCAGTGCACGACAATGCGCCCGCCCACGAGAGCGGCGTGTTCGATGGCGAGCGGCAGTTCCGGTACCACCACCTTCCACGCTGTTGCGTCTGGATTCTCGAGATCGATCGCGATGATGCGACGCCTGGGCGCGTCCTTGTCTGATCGCAGGTAGAGCCGCGATTGATAGTTGCCGATCGGCGCAAACTCGGCGTCGAGCGTTTCGACGATCGGCTGGATGCTCGCGCCGATGTTCGGCTCCGCGGCGTACTCGAGGTCGATGAAGTGCAGCTGGTTGTTGTTATCCGCGCCCCGATAGGTGCGGATGAACACATATCGGCCGTCGTCGCTCACCGTCGCGTTGACGATCCACGATGGATGGTCCTGCCGCTGGTAGATCAGTTGGTCGTCAGATTGCGGCGTGCCGAGCCGGTGGTAGTAGATCGCCTGGCCGGATAGCTGCGCCTCGAGGACCTTGTTCTTCGGCGGCTCGGGATATCGCGAGTAGAAGAATCCCCGTGAGTCGTGCGTCCACGAGAGGTCCGAGAAACGGACCCACGACACGCTGTCCTGCAGATCATCGCCAGTCGCGACCGTGCGCACGCGCACGGTCTGCCAGTCCGCGCCGCCTTCGGAAACCGCATACGCGAGCAGCTTTGCATCCGGCGACGGCATGTACTGCGCCAGCGACACCGATCCATCAGGCGACAGCGCATTCGGATCGAGCACGAGCGACGGTGGATCGTACATGCCGCTCCGCACGTAGACCGGCGCTTGCCGCTGCAGCCCGGTGTTGCGAGAGTAAAAGAGGCGACGGCCCTCGATCACCGGCAGGCTGGTGCGTGGATAGTCCCAGAGTTCGGTCAGCCGCTCGCTGAAGAAGCGCCGATGGGGAAGTGACTCGAGATGCGAGAAAGTGACCGCGTTTTGCGCGGCCACCCATGCGGCAACTTCAGGCGAGTCGAGGTCTTCCAGCCAGCGATACGGATCGGCCACGCTGGTGTGGCCGTACAGATCGACGGCGTCGGAAACCCGCGTGACCGGATAGTTCACGCCGGCGATTACTTGGCGCGCGCGAGGTCGACCACAGCATCCCAGTTGAAGCGGACGAAGCGGTACAACTCGCTCTCCAGGATGCGTTCCTGGTCGCTGTGCGCACCGAAGCCCTTGGGACCGTCTTCACTGTCGGTCGCAGGACCAATGCCGTAGCACTGCATGCCCTTGCGCCGCAGGAACGCCATGTCGGTCGCGCCGGTGCTCATGGTCGGCAGCGTGATTGCCTTGTAATGCTTGGTGATGTTCGCTTCGAGCGCCTTGAACGCGTCCGAGTCGAGCTTCGCGGTCGGGGTGGACGGCCGCGTGTCGCGAGCGCCGTAGCTCACCTCGACTTGCGGATCGTTGACCACTTCCTTCACGAGCTCGAGGAACTTTGCCGGATCTTCATCCGGAGCCAGCCGCGTATCGATGGTGGCCGTGCCCTCGGACGGGATGACATTTGTCCGGTAGCCACCGGTGATCATCGTCGGCGACAACGAGGTGCGCAGCATCGACCAGTGGCGCGGCTCGTTCTTGCGCATGTAGTCGTCCGCAGGCTTCGAGACCTTCGGATCCGGGCTAAGGAGATCCTGGTACCGCTTGGCCTCCTCGGGCGACGATACCGAGGCCAGCCGCTTGAAGTACGCGGCCGTGGTTTCGTTGATGCGCATCGGCGGCGACCAGGCGGCGATCTTGCCGACCGCCTCACCGAGATGCGCGAGCGCGTTGTTCTCGAGCGGCACCGAGCCATGGCCCGCCACACCACGCGACGTGACGCTGATCGCGCGAGGGATCTTCTCAACCGTCTGGATGGAGGCGAACTTCACCACCCCGCCGGTCCGCACCACGCTGCCGCCTTCGGCGTAGCAGAACTCGGCGTCGATCGCGTCGTAGTGTTCGTTGGCGACGAACTGGATGCCGAGGCTCGAGCTGCCCTCTTCGCCGGCTTCGAACAGCGCGATCACATCGCGATCGAGCGCCACGTTCTGCCGCTTCAGCATCAGCATCGTCATCAGGGTCGCGACGACGTTGTCCTTGTCGTCGACAGTGCCGCGGCCGTAGATATAACCGTCCGCGCGCGCGGCCGAAAACGGCGGATGCGACCATTTCTTCGGGTCCACATTGACGGTGTCGGTGTGCGCCATCAGCAACAGTGGCCGCTGCTTGCCGCTGCCCTTGATCCTGGCGACGATGTTCGGCCGCTTCGCTTCTTTTGTGAAGACCTGAACCGGGATGCCTTCGGCTTCGAGCACCTTCTTCAGGTAGTCGGCGACCGGCTGCTCACCACCCGGGGGATCGGTCGTGTCCATCTGGATGATGGCCTGGAAATGTTTGAGAGTCTCCGCCTCAATGGCCGGCCAGTCTGGCTGGGCAGATTGCGCCGACAAGGACATGGACGACGCCACGAGCAGGAACAGCAAGGCGGATTTCTTCATAGGCGGTAAGACTACCTCATTCCCCACTGGGGAAGGCTAGCGGACGACGCCGCGGCGTGCGCGGACGCGATAGGCGTCGTTGGTCACGCGCACGCGGATGCTGTGGTACTGGCCATCAGCACGCTTCGAAGGCGTGTAGCCGATCATGTACTGGTTGTTCAATTCTTCGGCAATCCGCTCGGTGGCAGGACCCAGTTCCGCGGCGCTGGCGACGATCTCGGTGTAGCCGCCGCCCTGGCTGGTCAACTCCTGGAGCGTGAAGGGATTGATGCGGGTGGAATTCTTCGCGTCGATCGAGTTGATGCCGATCGCATACAGAAATACATCGCTGCGCACCAGCTTCTGCTTGAGCAGCGTCGGCGTGGTATCGCTGGCCGTGTCGGCGCCATCCGAGACGAGCAGGATGGCGGCGCGCTGATGCTGGCGGGACTCGAACAGCGGCAGCACCGCGTCAATCGCGTCGTACATCGCCGTGCCGCCGGTCGGACGAATGGCTTCGAGCTTGCCGCGCATGTCCGTCCGCGCGGTCGTCCACTGGCCGAACAGCCTGGTCTCGTGATTGAAGCCGAGCAGCGACGCTTCGTCGTCTGTCGCGAGCAACTTGTCGAGGAAATGCGCCAGTGCCGAACGCGCGTCGGCCATGCGCTGGCCGCGCATCGAATCGCTGATGTCGAGCGTCAACGACAGGCTGACCGGAACCCGTTCCTTCGTGAACTGCGTGATCGTCTGAGGAACGCCGTCTTCCTCGACGATGAAGTCTTTCTGTTCGAGGTTGGTGATCAGCCGTCCTTCCGCATCCCGGACGGTGACGGCGGTCGTCACCAGTTCGGAGCCGGCGCGGAAGGTTTCGGTCTTGCGTGCGTCAATGGCCTGCTGTCCTGCAACGCGCACTCCTTTGCTTGCGGCAAAGGGCTGCCCGACCAGGACAAGAGCCAGGCCGACGACCAGCGCGATCCTATTTCGCAAAGTTGTAGAGCGCGCTGCGCGTCCGGATGAACAGCTCGCCATCCGCCGGCACCGGCGTGGCAAACACTTCGTCATCAAGCGTATTGACCTGCAACACTTCCCAGTCGCCCTTGGCGGTGACGACGGACACCGTGCCGTCCTGGCTGACGAGCCAGATCTTGTCGTCCGCGCCGATCGGCGAAGCGAAGTACTTGTCGATCGCCCCCTTCAGGCGTCCCTGCTTGATTACATTGCCGGTCGCCGGATCGAACGAGATCAGGATGCCGCTGTCGTTGACCATGTAGAGCACGCCCTTGTAGAGCACGGTTGACGGAACCTGCGGCACCGGGCGCAGGTACTTCCACTTGACCGCCGTGGCGGTCATATCGCCTGAGCCGCCAAGCTTGATCGCCATCAACCCGTTCTCAGCGGCCAGCATCGCGCGGAAGATCTCCCAATCCTTCGCGTCCAGCTCCCCGTCGCGGTTGCCGTCGAACGCATCGAAGCCGGCTTCAGGCTTCAACATGCGCTCCATGCGATCGATCGGCTGGTGGTCGATCGTCTCCTGCCGGCTGACCTTGCCGTCCTTGTTGGTGTCGAAGCGCTTCAGACCTTCGGCGAAGTCGACCGTCGGAATCTGCGTGCCGGCCTGGTTGGCACCGAAGCCCCACCCGTTGATATAGAGCGTGTCGTCGTCAATGCTTGCGACGGATTTCATCTCGCACGCGAGGCCGCGCACGTACCACAGCTGCTTGCCGGTCTCGAGAGAGTAGGACGTCAACTGGAACGACTCGGGCACGAGGATCTGCGCGGGGCCGCCGTTCTTCGGACGCCAGATCGTGGGCGTTGAATAGCCAGAGATCACGTGCGGGCGCTGCACGCGCCAGCGCTCCTTGCCGGTGCGCGCATCGACGGCGACGATGTAGGCGGTGAGATCCTGGTCGACGGGGAGGATCAACATCCCGTCCTCGAGAATGGGTGAGGCGCCGAAGCCGTAGAACATGGTGAACGGCCCCATCGGCATCCGCCAGCGCTCCTTGCCGTCGGCGGTGTAGCTAATCAGGCCGAAGTCCTGGAAGAAGGCGAACACGTTGTTGCCGTCGGTCACCGGGCTCGGCGACGCCGGGCCATTCACGTTCTCGCGACGGCCTTTCTGCGGGCGCGGCACTTCGTGCTGCCACAGTTGCTTGCCGGTCTTGCGATCGAGGCCGTGCACGAACAACTTGTAGTTCTGGGGATCCTTGCTGTCGATCGGCGAGTGCGACGTCAGGAAGATGTGCGAGTTCGTGAACACCGGCGACGAGTGGCCCGGCGGTACGGCGACTTTCCATTTCACGTGGCTGGTTGGGCTGAACTCAACCGGAAGGTTGGTAGCGTCCGACACACCTGTGCCATTGGGGCCACGAAACCGCGACCAATTCTCGGTTGCCAGCAGCCCCGTCCCCAGCACTGCCATGAGCGCCGCCGTTACTGTCACTCGCATTTTCAGCATGTGCTAATCCTCGCAACATGGCCGGGTTGTTGCAATAGGAGAGACGCAGGAGGAGTCATGTCGTCTCTTGCGATTTGGATCATCGGATTCATGGTGTTGATCGGCGGACTGGCCTACGGTGCGAGCCTCGCCGGCCTGAGCGCGCAGTGGATCGGCGTCGGCGCCATTGTGCTGGCTGGTCTCGGGATTGTGATGGGCGTGTCGCGGACGAGGACGAAGGACGTCTCGCACGGCTGAGGCAGGGATCGCGCCGGATCAGCGCGACGGAATGAGCGCCAGGTAGAACGTGGCGCCTTCGAACCCGGGCGCAGTGCGCAGCGTTTGCTGAAACAGCGCGCGCGCCAGCGCCGGTTTGTTGTCGCGCATCGCGGCCAGGCCGCCGATGAACGTCACCATGGCGATGTCACCGTCCGGACGTGATTCCGCCTCGGGGGCTGGGCCAAATGCTCCGGCCTTGGCCCCCGCGACGAATCCGGCGAGCGAGGGTGAGACCTGGTGCCGACGCTCGAGCATCTCGATATACCCACGCATGACGGCGGGGTGCAGCGGGTCCTCGGCAGGCGGCTCGAATGCGAACGTGCGTTCGAGCGTGATCGGGTCCATGTTCGGCGCCGTCACGACACCCCTCAACTGCAGCACGCCGGTCTTGCGGGGCGCGATCAGCGCAGCGAACGATCGCACCAGGCGCCCATCGCGGCGCGTCGCAGGTCCAGCGGTTGCCGCAATCGACTCGCCTGCAACTTCGAATCGCACCTGCGCGGCGTCGACGGCCGCGACGTTGTCGTGCAAGACATCGATCACCACAGCGACGTTGGGCGAGTCGACGATAGACGAGGCGTTGAACGGCGGGAACTCATTCGCCACGGGCTGATTCGCGACGATGAGATCTGACGTGCGCCATCCGCGCGGCCACTCGCGCAGCCGCGCGTTCACCGCGTGATGCACGCTGCCGGATCGGCCGCTGTCATCGATCACCGCCAATCGAACTGCGTAGTCACCGGGCGGCACCACCAGCGATGTGGTGAAAAGGGCCGGCGACTGCACTCCGCGCCGCGCGGGATCAAGCACCAGAGAGGCGGCGGAGCGGGACTGCACCGCGCCACCATTGTCCGTGGCCACGAGGCCCACGTGAAACCGCGTGCGCTGGTCGATGGGGTCGCCCACTTCGCCGGCAATCAGCACGCGAACGTTGTCCTTGTCGCCGCTGATCGTGCGCGCGGTGATCCGGATCGGCACGCCCTTCGTCGGCACCGGCGCTTCGAGCAGTTGCTTGAGCCGCGCGGGTGGATCGATCGCCGACTCGTTGGGCCGGGGATCGAGCGCGAACATCGAGCGCGCCCTCACGGTCAGGTTGGGCCGTCGCACTTTCACATCCACGCGGCGGCGTGGCTTCTGGCGGTCTTCCGCGGCGGGCTCGATGCCCAGCAGGTAATAGCCGGAGACTTCGCGCCCGATCTGTTCGAAGATCGATTCGCCGGTCGACACTGCGCGATGGAATGCGCCGCGGGTCCGCGCCGCCATCTGTTCGAGCCCTTCGATGTTGTAGGCCGCATCGCTGACCGGATCGGACGGGAAGCCGCGCGCCGTCATCTCCGAGCTGGCCGGCGCCGGCTGCACCACGTGCAGCGTCACGCGCGCTTCGGCGCACGCTTCCGCCAGTCCTGAAAGCGCCGCGGGATCGCGCGCGAGCACGAGGCTTTCCGAGATCAACACCACCGTCACGGGCTGTCCTGACGGCTCGAGCGATTTCATCAACCGTTCGAGGCCGCGGATGGTGTCGTTGGTGCGCTGCGATGTGTCCACGAGCACCTGGCGAGCCGTGTGTTCGAGATTCAGCATGCACAGCCGCCAGGTGGATGTGTCGGCTTCCGCCGCGCACTCGCGCGCGACTGCCGCCGGCCACTGCAGCCGTCTCGGTCCGTCGAAGTCGAGTGCTTCGCTGATGAAGACCTGCGTCTCCGACCTGTTCACCTGCGGCGTCGGCGGACGCAGGCGCGACAGCTCCGCGATGACGCGGGAGCGATCGGCGGTGAAGGCCACGCCGCCGCCTTCGGGAATGTGCGTCACGCCCACCAGGTCACCCGGACCCAGATGCTTGAGCATCGCCTTTGCGGACTGGACCACCGCATACGAACTCGTGCGCAGCGACGCATCATCCGTGACGATGAGGAGCAGTCGTCCGGATGATTGATCTGCGTTGGACGATTCATCCGCGAGCGCGATCCGCGGCGAGGGATCCGAGCGAAGGAATTGCGCGGACTGGATCGCGCGTGGCTTGCCTTCGACCGTCACCTCGAAGTCCTCGGCGGTCAGGCCCGCGACGGGCGTGCCGTCCCGGCCAATCACCGTGACGTCGATCGCGATGACCTCCGCGCCGGAACGGAATCGCGGCTGCGGCGCCTGGGCGGACGACTGCGCGGCCGCGCTGGACGCGAGCAGCACGAAGACGATCAACAACCGCGGCATCGCGGCTATTATCGCTCGCACGACCTGATGAGCGTTGCTGAACTGATCGCCGTGGCGGTCACTGTGGTTCTTGCGGTGTGGCCGCTGGCGGCGTATGTGATTGATGCGGCCGGTGCAGGCGTCATGCCGTTGGCGTCGTTGGCGGCGGCGCTGATCATCAGCGCATTGCTGGTTCGGCGTCACTCCGACAATTCCCGGTCATCCCTCCCCGATCTCGCGGCCTGGTCCGGCATCGTCCTGTTCGTGGCGGCGATGGTCCTGCGGCTGTCGTGGCCAGCGCTCGTGCCGCCCGGACGCGGTCCAGACCTCACGCACCATCTGCTGCTGGTGGACTACATCGAACAGTACGGCCACCTGGTGCACGATCGCTCGCTCGATGGGGCGATGGGCGAGATGGCGCACTACACCCCGGCATCGCACTTGCTCGCGGTGATGGCGGGCGATGTGTCCGGCGTCGACGGCGTTCGCGCGTTCTTCCCGGTCGTGACGATGTGCGCGGCGCTGGCAGCAGGCTTCGTCTTTCTGATCGCGCGGCGCCTGTTGATGCCGTTGCCGTTCGCGCTGTGTGGCGCGCTGCTGCTGTTCCTGCCGGCGCCCTATTTCCTCGGCGCCTTCACCCATGACGCGTTCCTTGCGCAGACGGTGTCGACGCTGTTCGCGGTCGCCATGTGGTGGGCGCTCACGGTGTGGCACGAACGCCCAACCGACGTCGCCGCGTGGGCCATTGCAGTGTTCCTGGCGGCGATCTTCCTGTCGTGGCCGGTCTTCCTTGGTCCGCCGCTCGTGGTGTCCGTGGCGATGCTGTTGAGCAGCAGTCTTTCGACGCCGGCGAAACAGCGCCAGTTCGGGATCGTCCTGGTGCCGCTACTTGCGCTCTTCCTGCTGCACTCCTGGGATCGCTGGGGCTGGATGGCGATTGTTCGCACGAGTGGAGCGGTCATGCATCCCTCGGCGGAGACGATGGGTTGGGCGTTGCCTGTGCTCGCCACGATCGGCGCGATCGCGGCGTTCGCAGACGCACGCGCGCGGCTGACCGTCATCCTGTTGTTCGTGATCGCCCTGCAGGCGCTGACGCTGTTTGCGGTCGCGACCGCGCAAGGCGCGGACACGCCGTATATGGCGCTGAAGATGGTGTATCTCGCCGTCTACCCAATGGCGGTCCTTGGCGCGCTCGCGCTGGTCCGCCACCTTGGGCGATCGCGCGTGTCCGACACGATCGGTTGGGCGCTGGCGGCGGTAGTGCTGATCGCGGTACGGCCGGCCTTCATCGCGCCGCGGGTGGTGCCGGTCGTTGACCTGGATCTGTACGCGGCGGCGAAATCGCTGCGCGCCCAGAACATCACCACGTGCGTTGACTATTTGGTCAGTGACGCCGAGACGGCGTACTGGCTGCATCTCGCGGTGCTTGGCAATCCGCGCGCCTCGGCACGCATGCAGGAAATTGACCGGTATGACCCGCGCGCGGCCATGGCCCCCTGGATCACAGCCGAAGGCCGACGCTACGCCATCGCTGATTTACGCCTATTGCCGGATGAAATCCGCTCGCGCGTAGCGGTCACGGCTCAGTTCGGCCACGCGGGGGTAATCAGCCGGCCCGATGCTACAATAAAGGGTTGTGATTAGCGTCGATAACGTCTCCATGCGCTTCGGGTCGAAACTGCTGTTCGACGAAGTAACCACCAGTTTCCTGCCCGGCCGCCGCTACGGCCTGACCGGACCGAACGGATCGGGCAAATCCACCTTCATGAAGCTGCTGACGGGTGAACAGCCGCCGCAGAAGGGCGACGTCACGCGGCCGAAGAAGCTTGGCGTGCTCAAGCAGGACCAGTTCGCGTACGACAAGTTCCGCGTCATCGACACCGTGATCATGGGCAACGCGCGCCTGTGGGGTGCGCTCGAAGAACGCGACGTGCTCTACGAGAAGCCCGAGATGACCGACGCCGACGGCATGCGCCTCGGCGAGCTCGAAGGCATCGTCGGTGAAGAAGACGGCTATGAAGCCGAGAGCAACGCCGCGATCCTGCTGCAGGGGCTCGACATTCCCGATGAACTGCATCATCGCCAGATGGGCGAGATCCAGGGCGGCCAGAAGGTGCGCGTGCTGCTCGCGCAGGCGCTGTTCGGCAGTCCGCAGGCGCTCCTGCTCGACGAACCGACCAACCACCTCGACCTCGACTCGATTCACTGGCTCGAGGATTTCCTGATCCGCTACGAAGGCACGCTGATCGTGATCTCGCACGATCGCCACTTCCTGAACTCGGTGTGCACGCACACCGCGGACATCGATTACCAGACCATCATCACCTACAGCGGCGGCTACGACGACATGGTGATGGCCAAGACGCAGATCCGCGCGCGGCTCGAGGCGCAGAACGAACAGCGCGACAAGAAGATCGCGCAGTTGAACGACTTCATCCAGCGCTTCTCGGCCGGCACGCGGTCGAGCCAGGTGCAGTCACGCCGCAAGGAAGTGGAGCGCCTGCAGACCACCGAACTGGCGCGGTCGAACATCCAGCGCCCGTACATCAAGTTCACGATGAACCGCCCGTCGGGCCGCACCGCGCTCGAGTTCGAGGGCGTGTCGAAGTCGTTCGGCGGACACGAAGTGTTCTCGAACTTTGGCGGCATCATCAGCCGCGGCGAGAAGATCGTGCTCGTCGGCCGCAACGGCATGGGCAAGACCACCATGCTCAAGGCGTTGCTGTCGGACGCGCCGGGGTTCCCCGAATCGAAGGGCGACATCGACGCCGGCAAGTTGAAGTGGGGCCACGAGATTTCGATCGGCTACTTCCCCCAGGATCACACCGGATTGATCCAGAAGGGCCTGACGGCGGCGGCGTGGCTGCACCAGTTCGATCCCGATGCGTCGCGCCAGGACATTCACGGCCTGCTCGGACAGATGTTGTTCAGCGGTGAAGAAGGTCTCAAGCCGACCGAGGCACTATCGGGCGGCGAGACGGCGCGTCTGCTGTTCTGCCGGATCATGCTGCAGAAGCCGAACGTGCTGATCCTCGACGAGCCGACCAACCACCTCGACCTCGAAGCGATCAACGCGCTGAACATCGCGTTGCAGAAGTTCGAAGGCACGGTGCTGCTGGTTACCCACGACCAGGACCTGATGGAAGAAGTCGGCACGCGCGTGTGGCATTTCGATCACGGCAAGATCGCCGACTTCAAGGGCGCGTACGAAGAGTACCAGGCGAGCCTCGCCTGATTCAGCACTGGTTCGAACAGCCGGATCGAACGACTTCGATCCGGCGATTGAGCGCCCTGCCAAGATCGCTGTCGTTGGTGGCGATCGGCTTCAACTTCCCGTAACCCTTCGCCGACAGCTTCGACGTCGGTACGCCGTGCGCGATCAGCCACGCGGCGACGGTCTTGGCGCGCGCTTCCGACAGCGCCTGCCGTTCGGCCACACCGCCTTCGCCGATGTTGTCGGCGTGTCCCTGGATCTCGACCGCGGGTGCATTCGGCCGCTTCAAGGTGTCGGCAAGTTTCCGCAGCGTTGGTGCCGACTCGAAGAGCCGCAGTGTCGGTCGATCCTTGTCGAAGTGAAGGCTGGCGATGGGAACCCTGCACTCCTTTGCGAGCGCGGATACCCAGTCTTCTTCGCCGACGTCCGCCACGGCAATCTCATACCCGCCATCGGGCGTGCGAGTGACGCGCGTGTAGATGTTTCTGCCGTTCTCCACGTAGTGCGCGGCGATGTGGACGGTGCCGTCTGGCCGTGGGCCGTCGATCCTGGGGACCTCGATCAGCTTCCAGCCAGTGGCGAACAGCGCGTCTCGATACGTCGCGACGAACACCGGCAACAGGATTTCTGGCCGCGAACTGTAGCGGTGCCTGGTGTAGGACCGTCCTGCCAGCACAGCCTCGTCATCGGCCGTGGCGGTTCGAAGTTCCAGCGGCCCGCTCACGGTCGTCGTGTCGATGAGGCTTGTGCCGGGAAGGGCGGATGGCACCGGTCGAGCTTGCGCAGCGGCGAGCGCGGCCGACGCGACGACGGCGACCAGGATATGGCGAACGAGAGCCATATCCCGATGGTAGCAAGTTCAGCGCGCGATGCGATGCCGATCGACCCAGTACGCCCAGATCACGAACAGCCACGACATGTGCCCCGCTGTGGCGATCGCCGAGACGCTGGGCGGCGGTGGGCCGTAGAGCGCGGCGAAGTAGATCGCGACCAGCAACGCAATCAACGCCCACAGTCCGTACGTGCCAACGCGATCCGTGGCACGGGTGGCGCTGTTGTAGATGGTGGCGCCGGCGATGAAGAGGAGCGATTCAACGGCGAGCGTCGCGCCGGGGTGGTTCCACAGCCCGAGTCCGATCCTGGTCGCACCACTGATGGTGATGGGCATATCCGGCCGATGCGTGATCACGTCGAGGATGAAGTGGCTGAACACCAGCACGCCGAGCGTGATCGCGGCCGTTCGCCTGTTGACGGATGCCTTCGAAACCAGCAGGTAGGTGAGCGCGAACAGCGCGGCCCACATCAGCAGCATCACCAGGCTGTGTGAGTACGGGTAGCTGATGAAATTGAGTGGCGTGACGAGCGTGTTGCCCGGCTCGATGGCCACCTGTTCGAGACCAAGCCCGAGGAAGACCGGCCAGAGCATGTCGGCAAACTGGCAGGCGATGAACGTGGTCCCGAGCGAGACCGATGGCGCGACCTTCTTGGCGCCGAGCGCGAGGGCGTAATGGCCGATGAACATGGACGCGCTACTTTGCGGGCGCCGCGTGTTCGAGCATCAGGCCGACGGCGGTGGACCGCTTGAAGCCCTTCCAGTAGGTGTGATTCGGCCCCGCCTTGCCATCGCGGTCCATGCCCCATACGCCGTCCTTGCCGTTGGGCACGACGTCGAGGTACGCCTGCTTGTCGTGTTCGCCCTTGAGTTGCACAGACAGAAACGCAGTCGCGAAGTGATTGAAGATGTTGTTCATGCGCGCGGTGTCCCACACCGCGTCCGCGTAGTGAGAGAACGAATTCGGCGTGCCGAAGACTTCGGCGGGCGCTGGCATCGGCGCCGCGGCGTTGTGGTTGGCGTTGATGAACGTCAGCAGGTAGCGGTCGGCATTGGTCGCAGCCTGGTAGATCGCGCGCGGACCCTTCTCGTATCCAGATGTCTCGTCTGCACTGCCGGCGACGACCATCAGCGGGGTGCGAATGCCCTTCAATCCCTCGGCATCCCAGTAGCCAGCCTGCATGCCCCACGGACCGATCGCGATCGCGGCCTTGATCCGCGAATCGCGCGCCTTCTGATACTCGGGATTCGCAGCGCCGCGCTCCGCGAGCATCTTGTTCGGCGGCGATGAGCTGAACGACACGCTGGCCGCGCTGTAGCCGCCGCCGATGGTGTTGACGACGCCGTAGCCGCCCATGGAGTAGCCGATGATCGCGGTGCGATTCGCATCGACGAGACCCGAGAGGAAACTGCCCGAGCCTGCCTTGCTTAACCGGTCGATCTCGTTCAGCACGAAGACCTGGTCGAACGTGCGGTTGTAGAGCGTGCTCGCGAAGGCCTTTTGGTCGTCGTACGTGCTGTCCTTGTGATCGATCGAGACAGCGACAAAGCCCTTGCTCGCCAGGTTCTCGCCGATGTGGCTCATCAGGAAACGGTTGCCCGGGTAGCCGTGCGAAATGATCACGAGAGGGTAGGTGCCCTTCGTGACGGCCGCGTCCCGGACGGCCTTGCCGTGCAGGGTCGCCATCGTGGTGCCATCGCGCGTGACGACGCGATACTCTCCGCCGGCCTTCTGTCCCGGCGCCAGCGTCGCCGGGTACCAGGCCTCGAGCGTCAGGGTGCGATCGTACCGCGCGATCGGAACGCCTTCTCTGGTATTGAGGACGTCAGGCCGGTTCTTGTCGGTTGCGGTCAGCGTTCGCACGCCAATGTCGTGCGGCCCGAACGCGGCCAACTCCGGCGCCGAGGGGGTCACCGTGTCGATGCGATTCTGCTGCGCGAGGAGCGGACCGCTGACGAGCAAAGCGAGAAGGATGGGTAGCCGTCGCATGACGGGATTGTGCATCAGATTCGTCTTGTGCGTCCGGCTCGGGCCTGACCGATGTAGGATGCCGCATGATTCGCGCATTGCTGCTTGCGGTCCTCATTAGCGTCGGCCTGTCTGTGACTCCGGCGGCCCAGGCCGTCGCCGCCGTCGATCAGGATGTCGATCAGATCTTCGCGAAGTGGTCGACCAGCACACCCGGCTGCGCGGTCGGCGTGTCGGTGGGTGGGAAACCGACGCTGCTCAAGGCATACGGCATGGCCGACCTCGAGCACGACATCCGGAACACGCCCGACACGATCTTCGAGGCCGGTTCGGTTTCCAAACAGTTCACCGCCATGGCGGTCATGCTGCTGGTGAAGGACGGCAAGATCTCGCTCGACGATCCGGTCCGCAAATACATCCCCGAACTGCCTGACTACAAGGTGCCGTTGACGATCAGGCACATGCTCACGCACACCAGCGGCCTGCGCGACTGGGGTAGCGTGGCGAGCATTGCCGGCGCGCCGCGAACCACGCGTGCCTACACGCACGGACATGTCCTCGATATCGTGTCGCGGCAGAGATCGCTCAACTTCAAGCCCGGCGACCACTATTCGTACAGCAACACCGGTTACAACCTGTCAGCGGTGATCGTGTCCCGGGTCAGCGGGATGTCGTTTGCGGACTTCTCTCAGCAACGCATCTTCACACCGCTCGGTCTCACCAGGACATCCTGGCGCGACGATCACACCCGCATCGTCAAGGGCCGGGCCATGGCGTATTCAGACACCAATGGAACGTTCAGCACCGAAATGCCGTTCGAGAACGTGCACGGTAACGGCGGGCTCCTGACGACGGTCGGCGACCTGCTGAAGTGGAACGAGAACTTCGTCACGCCGGTCGTTGGGGACATGGCGCTGGTGACCGAGATGCAGAAGACCGGCCTGTTCAACGACGGCAAGCCACAAGACTACGCACTTGGGCTGATGGTTGGCGAACTGCGAGGCGTGAAGAACATCAACCATAGCGGATCGACCGCCGGCTACCGCGCGCACCTCAATCGCTTTCCGGAGGCGATGACGTCCGTGGCCGTGCTCTGCAACGTGTCGTCGGGTGATGCCACCCGCGCGGCCAATAGGGTCTCAGAAGTCTTCCTCGCCGGTCGGATGAAGCCGTCGGCCACTCCTGCTCCCGCACCCCCTCCGGTGCCGGCGCTGAATCCGCAGCCGACCGGTCAGGCGCTGGCCGCGTTCACCGGCGTCTACTGGAGCGATGAAGCAGAGACCATGCTGACCGCTGCGATAGAGGAGGACCGGCTGGTATTGAAGCGTCGTCCCGACACCGTGATGCGCCTGGTCTCGATTGGTCCGGACAAGTTCCGCGGGCCGATTGGAACGGTCACGTTCTTGAGGAGCGCTGCCGGCACGGTTCAGGCGCTCAGCGTGAACCAGGAGCGCGTGTGGGACTTGCGGTTCACGAAGCGCTGATCAGCGCTTCATGAGATGCACGCGCGCGACGTCGTGCATGTAGCCGCCGTAGCGCGCGAAGCGCTCTTCAGCGGCGATTTCAATCTGCGCGCGTCCGCGCTCGGCGTTACCGGTCGCTTCGAGGAATAGTCCGACGTACAGCCGTGCAAAGAACTGCGCCGTGGGATCGTTGCCGGCGGCTTTCATGACCTGTGCTTCGGTCGTGCGGCCCTGGAACATCTGGTAGACCTCGCGCATTGGCACGCGCGCGTCCGGACCAACAGGCAGCATCTGCTTTCTCGCCGCTTCCGGCGATTCGTTCCTCGCCACACACAGGAAATGCCACACCGCATTCTCCACGTCGTCCGGATTCACGGTGCGATGCGAGATGAACATGTCCCGGCATTCGCGGAACTGTCCGGCGTAGTACTGCGCGATGCCTCTTTGCCACAGGTACGGCGCATCGGAACGAGAGAGCGTCGCGACGCGATCGAAACCGCGCAGTGCCTCGGTCACACGGCCGGCGCGGAAATCGTCGCTGGCGCGATTCATGATCGCGCGCACGTCCTGCGTGGCGAGCGACAACAGCAGTGCTATGGAGAGAATCACGGGTGAATCCGATCGAGCACGAGTTGCGCCATGTGGGTGGCTGCCTCAGGAGCGTTTAGAAAATACAGCTCCGGCTCGATCAATTCCAGTTCCATGAGCAACGGGCCTCGGGCGGACTCCACCAGGTCAACCCGCGCGTACAAACATCCATCAGTCTGGTCGATCACGCGCTGTGCGAAGGCAAGCACATCCGTTGACGGGGTCACGCGTTCGACGCGGCCACCGAAGTCCTTCTGCACGCGAAAGTCTCCTGCTTTCGCGCGTTTCAGCACCGCATGGCTGAACACACCATCGAAGAAGACCAGCGACACCTCGCCGCGCTCGACCACTTCAGGAATGACTTCCTGGAGCATCGCGCCGGCCCGGCGCGCCGGCATCAGGTCATCGTCAGACAGCGCAGTGCTGCGATCCACCATGAAGGTGCCGTACGCCGTCGCCGCAATTCGCGGCTTGAGGACCGCGCGCGGCCAGTCTTCCTCCGACATCACCTGGCCGATGACGTCGTTATCAATCTGCTCGAGCCACCGCGTCCGAGGAACGGTGATGCCGGAGGCTTCGAGTTTCTGCAGGTAGATCTTGTCGATGTTGCCAATGGCAGTCTTCGGCGCGTTCCACGACGTGCGTCCACCGTCCTGCAACGCCTCTAGCCACGCGATGAACATGGTCGGCACGCGGTGATAGTCCCACGATGACCGCAGCAGGATGGGAGGGGAGTCGACGACCGCGAACGGGTCGAGCTCGGTCCACGGGACCGGCGTTACCGTGACGCCGCGCGCCTTCAGCGCATCGGCGAGAAGCTGGTCGTCTTCAGTGGGCAGCGGCTGGTGATCACAGGTCGCGAAAATTACATTCATTTGGTTGAATTTGGGGTCAGACCCCGTCTTCAACGATCAGTGTAATTTACAGCCTGAACAGGCGATTGAATTTGATCACCAGGGCGCGGTTGCGGAGGGACGTGACGTCTGGACGGACTTCCTCCGTGTTGTAGTCGTCCGTATAGACCACGAACAGCTCGCTGCCGGGCCGGTATTCCCAACGGAACCTGACGTTGCTGCCGAACGAGGAGCCTGCGGAGTTGTATTGGACGATGCCGCTGACGAACATGCGCGGTGTGATGGTGTACGTCGCGCGCGTGCGGGCCACCCTGGCGGTGAACGAACCCTGCACCACGTCGACCCAGTTGATCGACATGCTCGGCTCGAGCGAGACCTGCGGCGTGACCTGCATGCGGCCGGTGTTGACGGACAGCGTGGTGCGATCGCCGTTATAGAAGGTGCCGGTTTCGAGCACGACTTCGCCGGAGATGCGGCGCTGCTGGCCGCCGATGTATCCCACGCGCGTTGTATGGAAGTCGTAGCTGCCAACCGGTAGCGTCACGCCGGTGGCGATGGCGAACGGACGAACGAGGCGTTCGTAGTTGTCGGTATACGACACGCTGAACAGGTCGCTGTTGGTGAACTCGGCCTCGGCGCGTCCGACCGCTTCGCGCGTGTCGAGACGGTCCTGGTTGTTCGTCAGGTAGTTGAGACTGGACTGCAGCGTCAGCCGCCGCAGTCGTGGAATGCTCCGCGGTCGCGGGCTGAAGCGCAGCAATCCAAAGTTGCGTCGCATGTCGGTGCGTCGCACGAAGCCGATCTCCGGGAGGAAATTCGGCTCGACCACCAGGCGCTCGGCCTGCACGCCGAACTTGTCCGCGTTGTAGTCGACGAAACCGCGGTAGCTGAGGTTGTCGCCCTCGCGTCCCTCGGTGCGCGTGCCGGCGAGGTAGGCGTCGAAGCGCAGGTTCTGGAAGAAGGAGAAGTTTGCGTCGACGCCGAGGCCGTCGTTAGCGCCGGTGCGGCCGGGCGTCGCCGTGCGATGCGTGAACATCGCTCCGATGCTGCTGCGGCGCAGGATGTCGCTCTTGGCTCGCAGCACCGTAAAGTTCGCGCCCTCGATCCTTGCCGCATCGTCATCGCCGGTCTGCACGTTGAGCGCGCCAAACGTCACGCGGCCGGCCTTGCCCGTGACGCGCCCGCCGACGCGGAGGGGAATCACCCGGCCCTGATCCAGGCCGATGCGGCGGCTGAAGAACAGATACGGCGTATCGCCGGATCCGGCCGCGAGACCTGCGCTGGCGCGGCCTGCGAAGGCGAAGGTGCCAAGTCCCTCGAGGAAGAAGTCGCGCTTCTCCGGGAAGAACAGGTTGAAGCGGGTGAGGTTGACCTGTTGCTCATCGACTTCGACCTGCGCGAAGTCGGTGTTCACCGTGAGATCGGCCGTGATGTTCTGTGTGATGCCGTATTTCAGGTCACCGCCGATGCGGCCGTTGGCGTCGTTGTCGATGACCGGGTTGACCGTGTTGTCGGTCGAGAGGCCCGCCAGCGCGAACGGTTTCAATTCCAGATTGGCACTGCCGGACGGCACCTGCAGGCCTTCGAGTGTTCCAGCCGACGAGATCTTCAGCAGCCCGCGGAACGTCGTCAACGCGCGCGGCACTTGCGCGAGGTACGACCACTCGTTCTTCCATCGGACGACGCGGCGAAGATTGATGCCCCACTTCTGGTCGGTGCCGGGTTGGTAGCGGAGCGACTTGAAGGGGATCGCCATCTCGATCGTCCACCCGCCGTCGAACACTCCGGTGCGCACGTCCCACACGGTGTTCCAATCCGCGTTGGGAGGTCCCTCGTCGGTCACCTGGCTGTCCGCGAGTCCGCCGATCGCGTTGGCGTAGAAGATGTAGCCGTTGCGGCGATCCAGGAAGGTGTCGAACATGACGCCAAACGTGTCGTTCTGCCGCAACTGGCCGGTGTCGCGCCGCATCTCGTTGGCGACTCGACGCTCGGGATGCGTCTCGTAGTTCTTCGCCGACACGTAAACGTTGTCGTCGTCGAAGAAGATCCACGCCTCGGTCTTCTCGGTCGCCGGCTTGAATTCGTCCGGCTCCTGTTGCACGAAGTCCGTGATCGCCGGAGTGGTCTTGTAGACGTCCTCGTCGAGCCTGCCGTCAATGCGAAGCGGCTTAGTGACGTGATGCGCGCGAACGGTCGGTGCGGGCCTGGCCTGCGTCTGCGCCACGACCGGCGTCGCGGCCGCGACAGCCATCACCAAGAGAACAGCCCGGCGTGCGCCGGTCGCTATCTGAGGCATGCGGCATGCTAGGCGGAGTCACTTGCATTGTGCAAGTTACATTCGTACACTTCCCGCATGCCAGCCCGCAGTGCATCACGCGCGCGCCGCTCGTTCTGTCCGGTCGCCTGCACGCTGGACGTGCTCGGCGACCGATGGTCGCTGCTCGTGGTCCGCGACGTGATGCGCGGCAAGCGCCGCTATGCGGAGTTCCTCGAATCGCCGGAAGGCATCCCCACCAACATCCTGGCCGACCGGCTCAAGCGCCTGGCCGCCAAGGGCGTCATCAAGTCGCACCGCTACAGCCAGCACCCGCCGCGACTGGAATACGAGCTGACCGCGAAAGGGGAGGACCTCCGGCCGATCATGCGCGCCATGGTCGAATGGGGTGTCCGCCATGAGGGCGGCCGCACGCCGCCGCCCGTCCCGGCAAAACCGCCAGAACCAGCCCATTCCTGACCCGTTTTGCGGCACGGCGCAAATAACTTTGTGATATAAAGTTAGCTGCGAGTTTGTGCAGCCATGGGCGAATCCAAGTTTTGGGCCAACCTACAGACCGGGCTATACTTAGGGGACGTGGGACAAACGTATTTCCAGAAGGGTTTCGGCCTGAAATCCGAGGTCGGACCAGTTCTGGCGCGTACTTACCAGAGCACCACCGTCGAACGCCTCAAGACCCTCGGGTATGAGGCGAGTGCGGGTGACCTCCACATCAAGCTCGCAAGGGAATTCGGCTTCTGTTACGGCGTCGACCGCGCCGTCGACTACGCCTACCAGACGCGCCGCCAGTTTCCCGATCGCCGCGTGTTCCTGTCAGGCGAAATCATCCACAACCCGGACGTCAACCAGCGCCTGCGCGACATGGGCATCGAGATCCTCAGCGAGTCGAAGGATCCGGTCGAACGCTTCAGCGAGGTCGGTGCCGGCGACGTCGTGATCCTGCCGGCGTTCGGCGTCAGCGTGCCGGAGCTGAAGCACCTTTCGTCCAAAGGGTGCGTCATGGTCGACACGACCTGCGGCAGCGTGCTGAACGTCTGGAAGAAGGTCCACTACTACGCGAAGGATGGCTACACCGTCATCATTCACGGCAAGCACTATCACGAAGAAACCCGCGCCACCGCGTCGCAGGCGTTGACGCACGAGGGCGGCCACTACCTGTGCGTCCGCGACGTCGCCGAAACGCAGTTGGTGTGCGACTTCATTCGCGGCGCCATCAGCGGCGCCGAACTGATGAAGAGCTTTGCCGAAGCGGCCAGCCCGGGCTTCGATCCCGAACTGCACCTGCAGAAGATCGGCCTCGCCAACCAGACGACGATGCTGATGAGCGAGACGCTGAAGGTGCAGGAGACGCTGCGGCAGGCGATGGTTGATCGCCACGGCGTCGAAGGCCTGGAGTCGCGCTTCCGCGCCTTCGACACGATCTGTTCGGCCACGCAGGAACGGCAGGACGCCGTGCTCGACATGCTGAAGGATGGCGGCCTCGACGTGATGATCGTCATCGGCGGCTACAACAGCAGCAACACGCAGGCCCTGGCGCGGATGTGCGCGCCGCGCGTCACCACTTATTACATCGACAGCCCGGGCTGCGTGGATGGTGATAGCATTCGCCACCGCGCGGTCGGCGCGTCGGTGGAAACGGCGACGCCGGACTGGCTGGCGGGCGGCCAGGTTCGCGTCGGCATCACGGCCGGCGCTTCCACGCCCGACAGCGTGGTCGGCGAGACGATTGAGCGCATCCTGGCCCTGCGGGGCCTCACGGCGGCAGAGTTGACGCAGCCGGTGCATATCGGACAAGGTTCGTCCACCTCCGCCGGGGCTACGGCGGACAAGCAGAGCTACGCATGATTGCCACTCGTCCCACGGAACTGACGCTGACCCTGGCGCCACAACGCCGCTTCGAGGCGATTGATGTGAACCGGCGCATCGCGGACGAGCACGGTGACGTGCTGCGCCGCCATCGCCGCGCCCTCTACACGTCGTTCCACACCACGGCGGGCTATCTCGATCAGAGCCTGACGGCGCGCCTGAACCACGAACACGACCTGGTGTCGCAGTTCTTCCGGGCGTTTCATGCGCTGTTCCCGCAGGGTGGCGAGTACCGCCACGACCAGATGGAACTGCGCAGCGAACTGAGCGAGGCACAGAAGGTGGTCGAGCCGCGCAACGGCGATTCGCACCTGACCTTCATCGGCGCCGGCATGCGCAACTGCGTCACGTATCGCACGCGCCCGGATGCGCCGGTCTATTTCATCGAGCTCGATGGCAAGAGCGAAGCGCTCTGCCGCCAGCGCAAGACCACGGTCGTGGCCTACGACCACGATGAAGTCGTGGCCCGCACGTCGGTCACGATCCCGGTCTCGAAGCACCCGATCGACTCGATCAACCTCGCCGACCCGAAGCTCGGGCTGCTCGAGCGCATCAACGAGATCGTCGCCCGCTCCGGCGTCGAGCGCGCCAGGGTCGACCTCGTCATCGATCCGACCGAACGCAACGTCGGCCTGACCGTCAACGAGTACGAAACGCTGCTGATGCAGCACGACCTCGTTGAGGTCCTGAGCAACCCGCTGCGCTTCGCGCGTCTCAAGGCGGGCAACATGATCAACGACCCGCGCGCCATCCCGGGCAAGACGCTCAACTACGCGAAGTACGACGTCGTGCACGTCCTCAATTCGCTGATGGAAGCGCTGCGGCTGGACCAGGGATCGTTCGAACGGCTGGTGGCGAAGGTGATGTCGCTGCCGGCGCGCCGCTTCCTGCGCTCGCGCCGCGTGAGCTTCCTGGCCGGTGCGGATCGCGAATCCAATGTGCCGGTGTTGCTGCGCGGCACTTACCAGAGCCCGATCCTTGTACAGTGGCAGCCCGCTGAAAAGCAGGAACGCCACATCGACATCGTCGTCGTTCAGTTCTCGTAATAGAGGCGGGTCTTTCGGCCCGCCCGGCTCGCTATCTGAGTCCGACCAGCACTGCGAAGCTGTCTTTCCTCCACGGCACTTCGACCGTGAAGCCGGCTTCCTTCAGCAACTCAATTTCTCGATCGAGCGTGAAGTAGACGTCTTCCTTCGCCCAGGTGCGGAGAAAGCCGTCGGCCTTTTTCGGCGTGTAGGTCTTCGACAGGTGGGCAAGCCAGGCTTCGCGGTGGCGACGCTGCATCTGCGACGTGGCGGCGATGCAGCAGTCGGCCGACACGAACATGCCGTTGGGCCGGAGTCCGGCGAAGCAGCGCTTGTAGAGCGCGGCCTTGCGGCGTCCGGTCGGCACGTGATGCAGCGCGAACGAGGCCGAGACGACGTCACAGCGAGGAATGCGAATCTGCTCGAAGTTCTCTTCGATGGTCTGGATGTTGCCGCGCAGCCGGCGCGTGGCGGCCTCGAGCATCGACGCATCCGCATCGATGCCGATCATGCGCGCCTTGGGCCGGACCTTGAGGATCTGCTGCGCGAGCGCGCCGGAACCCGTGCCCAGGTCGACGACGGCCGGTGCGTTGCGGGCGAGGATGTCGACAGCCGAGGCCGCCGCCTCCAGCAGTTCCTTGTAGTGAGGGATCAGCGTGGCGATCATCTTGTCGTATTCGCCAGGCTTGATGCCGAGATGCGTGGTTGCGCTCATAAGTTTTGTTGAAGTTGGGGTCTGACCCCAAAATAGCGTTTTTGGTTATCTACCGGCGCCTGACCCCAACCCCGCGCGGGATGCTTGCCACTGATCGATGTCGGCAGTGGCGACCCGATCGCCGTGATGCAAAGTCCAGTTCAACGCCGCGATCAGGTCGGCGGCGTCCTCGAGTCCGATCGCCAGGCGGATCAGCCGGTCGAAACCATTGCGCTTCAACTGGTCCTCGCGCGTGAAGTACTCCGACACCGTCTTGTGATGATTGACCTTCGTCGCGAGCCCATCAAACGATAAAGCGTAGCGCACGATCGTGGTGGTGGCCAGCACATCGGCGTAATGGCGGGTGCGCTCTTCGTCCGCATCCTTGATCCTGAACGAGAGCATCGAACCGTGCCGGACGTAGTGCCGTGCTACGGCATCGCGATCCACGTGCGTCGCCAGCGAGGGATGAAACACTTCGCTGACGCGCGGATGCGCGGCCAGGAACGCGGCGACCTGCGCCGCCGTTTCCGATCGACGAGCGTGAGAGGCCGAGGCGCCATCGAAGGCATCGACGATGGCCGAGGCACGCCGCCAGTCGAGGATGCCGCCACGCATCGCCATCAGGTCCATCACGGCGTTGCCGAACTGGGTGTCGTTCGTGGCGATGTAACCCCACATGTCGCGGTCGTTGCCACCGAGCGACTTCGTGCCGCTGGCGAGAACGATATCAACGCCGTTCTGGAGCGGCGGTACCGTGAATGCCCACGGCGACGCAATTGTCGTGTCGAGCACGAACCGCAGCGCCGGCGCGACGGTCCGCGCCGGTTCGAGAACGCGCTTGAGCGCGTCGAAATCCTGGGCGCGCACCAGCGGGTTGGTGAACGTCTCGGCGAATACGAAGCGCGTCCTGGGCGTGATCGCGTTCCGCAACGCTTCCATGTCCCCATCGTCGACGATGGTGATGGATCCGCCGATGCGCGCGGCCATCCACTCCAGGTAGCTGCGCGTCTTGTTGTAGACCTGCCGCATCAACACGGCGTGGCTGCCTGGTTCCATCAAGACATCGAAGGCCAGGGCCGTGGCCTGCATACCCGAGTCACAGACCAGCGCAGCCGATGCGTGCTCGAGCGCCTTCAGCCTGGTGATCAGTTGCGCCGTCGCGGTGGTGCCGTAGCGGGCGTAGAGGTGTGGAAGCTCGGACCAGCAGCCTTCGCTGGCGAACAGGAACGCGGCTTTGCCTTCCTGCCAGGCGATCACGTTCCTCGAGCCAAGCAGGTCGAGCTGGACGGTCGGCTCGTCCGGGTGCAGATACGGAACACCGGTTCGTCGAGCGTGCGCGTCGATCGCGTTGTGCAAGTTGCGCGTCGTCGGCGCCATCGCGTCAAACGGCGGCCGCTCCGCCGGACACGACACCGGGTTGAGCCAATCGGTGATCCGCCTCCCGGTTCCCGGCTCCCGGCTCCCGACTGGCGTCATCAGTCCAGCACTCCGAGACAGAGCCGCTGTTCCACCCGCGCGAGCCGCTCGACTGCCGCCGTCACTTCGGCGATCTGGGCATCCGTGCTCGGCGAAATCATGAAGGCGATGTCCACGCGATCCTTGTCGCCTCGCGTGGCGCGATTCTGCACGACGAGGCCGAGGCGGCGGACCAGGCCCTCGAACTTGCGTTCGAGGCCAGGGTGCGGCTGTCCGGTAATGCGGAGGTAATGGCGCCGGGGCGCCGGCGCGACGGCGCCGCCATCCCTGGCGACCGGGAGTGCGATCGGTACCGGCCATCGCGCCGAATTGTCCTGCGCCAGATCGATCAGGTCGCCGAGCATCGCCGTGGCGGTCGGCAGTGAACCCGCACCTTTGCCGAACAGGCTCAGGTCACCTGATGACACGCAGCGCAGATAGACAGCGTTGTATTCCTCCTCGACGGATGCGAGCAGGTGCCACGTCGGCAGCAGTAGTGGCTCAACGGCCATGTCGAGCGCGCCGTTGATGCGTCCCGCGCGTGCAATCTGGCGAATGCGGAAACCCATCGACTCCGCGAGGTCGCAATCAGCCGGATCGATCTCGCGAATGCCGCGCACCAGGAACCCGTCCGGACGCACCCACGCGCCGAAGGCGCGGTAGGCAAGGATGGACAACTTCGCGGCGGCATCGAGACCGTCAAGATCGGCGCTCGGGTCCGCTTCCGCAAACCCAAGCCGCTGGGCCTCGCCAATCGCATCATCGAGCGTGAGATCGCCCTGTTCGAGGCGCGTCATCACGAAGTTGCAGGTGGCGTTGATAATCCCCCACAGGCTGTCGATCTCGTCCGCCCGGTGGCTCAAATGGCGGACGATCGGAATTGCCGCCGCGGCCGCAGCTTCACAGTAGAGAGGTGTCTCCGTGCGTTGCGCCAACACGCCAAGCTCGGCGAGCTTCGACGCGAGCAGCTCCTTGTTGGCGGTGACAACGGGTTTACCCGCGGCGAGTGCCGCGACGAGGATCGGCTCCACGGCCTTGCCGCCGGCGGCTTCGACGACCACGTCCACTTCAGGATCGCTGACGAGTTCCAGCGCGCGATCGGTGATGGGGATGCCCGTTGCGCGCGGACCGCGATCCTTCGCGACATCGCGGACCGCGATGCGCGACACCCTGAACCTCACGCCGTAGCGATCCGCGACCGCGCCGTTCTGGCGGTCGATCATCTCCAGCAGGCCGCGGCCCACCGTGCCGCACCCCACGAGTCCGATCCTGATCTCGCGGACCGGCTCAACACCTACGCCCTCGAACTTCGGCCTAACCGCGGTCTTCAACGGCCCACCGAACGCGCCCGCGCCGCGCAACAGATCGGCGAGCCGGCCCTGATCGGCGAGGAAGGCGTCGTGACCGTAGAGCGATTCGAGCTTCCACAGCGACGAATCGGCGCCGGCGGCCTGCAGCGAGCGGTGCAGTTCAACCTGCAGCGCCCACGGGAACAGCATGTCGCCGGGCACACCGACGACGATCGTTTCGGCACTGATCCGCGCGCACGCATCGCGTACCGCCTGCGCGTCGCCCATCGACTCGCGATCGATCGCCTCGCTCAACAGCAGGAAGGTCTTGACCGGAAAGCGCTCCGCAAAGCGACGGCCGTGGTGATCGAGATACTCGGCAACCGGGGGACGTTCGAGATGAGGCAGGAGCTTCCCGAACCGGGTGTCGAGTTCGTCGCGGCCACGGTAGGTCAGCATGCCGAGCTGACGCGCGCGCATCATGCCGGTGGCGACGTCGCCATTGCGCAGGCCATCGCGCACCAGTTCGCGCTGAAGATGCCGGGTTGCGGTGCCCCACCCGTCAGGGCGCATGCCGGCGGAGATGGTGATCAGCTTCGCGCAGCGCTCCGGATGCCTGGCGGCAAACACCACGCCGACCATTCCGCCGAGACTCGCGCCGACCCAGGTGACGGGGATCTTGCAGCCGCAGCCATCCAGCCACGCCGCGACAAGATCGGCGAGACCGGCGACCGAAATAAATTCGTGCGAGCTGGGATCGTCGAAGCCTTTCCACGTCGATCCGTTGCCGGGCCACGACGGGCACAGCACGGTGTACTTCGCGGGGTCAATCAGGTCCGGCGCGCACAGCGCCGGCCACCAGGCCGCGCGCGCGTCCTCGCCGCCGGCTTGTCCGTCGCCGAAGGGAAATGGTGAGGCGGTGATGCCGCCAACAATCAACACGACAGGCGCGGTGCCGAGCTCTGGACCGTAGACCCAGCCGCCGAGTTGCACGTCTTCGAGCTTCCGTCCTTCGATCGTGAGTGAAAGATGATCGATCACCAGCCGCCGCGGACGCAGGTCGGTGGCGGTGAGAGTGGCCATGGCCGCATTGTATGATGCCTCGCCATGCGACACGTCCTATCGGCCACACTCATCGTCGTCGCCAGTTTTGCATCTACTTTCACAGCGTCGTCCCAGGCGCCGGCTTCGCCGCCGGGGAATCGTTCACCGGTGAACGCCGAGGAGTTTGATCGGCTGTTTCACCAGGTGAAGAACTGGGGCCGATGGGGCGCTGAGGATGAGCTCGGTTCGGTGAACTTGATCACCGCGGCAAAGCGGAAGCAGGCGTTGGCACTGGCAAAAACGGGCCAGACCGTTTCCCTGGTGCACAACCCGCTGACCGACAAGGCGGACGATAACGCGAGTCCGTTCGAACACACGATGAACGCGGGGTTCACGACCGACACGTATCGCGTGTCGTATCACGGCTATTCGCACAGTCACCTGGATGCGTTGTGCCACATCCTCTACAAGGATCAAACCTACAACGGCTACGCGCGCGCGGTGGTGAACACCGACAAGGGCTGCACGAAGCTCGGCATCCATAACCTCAAGCAAGGCATCGTGACGCGCGGGGTGTTGATCGACATTCCCCGGCTGAAGGGCGTGCCGTATCTCGAGCCCGGCACCGCGATCTACCAGGAAGATGTCGAAGCGTGGGAGAAGATGGCCGGCATCAAGATCGCGCCTGGCGACGCGATTCTCCTGCGCACGGGCCGCTGGGCGAGACGCGACAAGGTGGGGCCGTGGCCAGTGGGCCGCAACGCCGCCGGTTTCCACGCGTCGATCATCCCGTTCATCAAGGCGCGCGGGATCGCGATCGTTGGCAGCGATGCCGCGTCGGAGGTGACACCGACGATGGTGACCGGTGTCAGCCTGCCCGTGCACACGCTGTTGATCACCGCGCTCGGCGTGAACATCCTGGACAACCAGGATCTCGAAGCGCTCGCGCAAACCGCCGCCAGGTTGAAGCGCTGGGAGTTCATGATCACGATCAACCCGATGCCGGTCACCGGTGGCACCGGGTCGCCGCTCAATACACTCGCGACGTTCTAGTCGGCGATCGGGGTCTTCGACGCAAAGTACGCGATCGGCAATCCGACGCCGACGGCGTGAATCAGCAGACCGTTGATCAACACCGGCCTTGCCGGCAGTGCCAGCGTCATCGAGATGCCGCCACCGGCATTTGAGACCGGCACCACCACCCACGTCATCACGAAGTAGGCCGCGACGCCGTAGAGCAGTCCGCAGATGATCCAGCGCTTGCGAAGGACGGCGATGTGGCCGCTGGCCCAGACGTACGCCGCCGCGAAGATGATGGCGATCAGGAAGTGACTGACCAACCCGAGCAGCGCGGTTGGCGCGCCGCCTGCGCGGGCGGGACTTCGTCCCATCCATCCCGCGGCAATGCTCTGCAGGATGCCCACCGGCGTGGCGCCGCTGTAGAACCAGAAGAAGACGAACGCGTCCAACAGGTCGAGCGCGCCGGCCGTAAGGCCTCCATACAGCGCCGCGCTTGCAGGTGGGAGCTTCATGGTGCGCGGATTATACGTTGGCCGCCAGTGGCCACAACCCATGCGACCGCATGCTACGCTTTTGTCGGATCCCCAATGTTGCGGCGAATGGGAGCGATTCTCACGCTTGGGCTTTCGGTGGCCTGTTCGGGCTCGCCGGCTGCGCCATCCCCCACGCCGATTACGTTTTCGTTGCTGTCGTCGTCCTGGGAAACCATCAGCGACCCACAGCCGTACCCGCTGTCAAATCAACGGACCGCGCTGACCTTTGATTTCCCGACTTCTGGGTCGATGCATTACTTGTTCACTGCGAGCCCGCAAGCCTCGGTGCATGGCACGTTGGTGGTGTCGTTCGCCGTGACCACCAGCGGCCCGGTGATCTTCAACTCGCTCGACCCGCAATCCGCGCAGTGCTCACTGCCCGTGTCGGTGCGCCCGTTCTTCTGGGCCAACGGCAACGGCGAAGGCCCCTACGATCGCTGGTGGTCGAACCCGCGCACCTTTACCCTCGTGGGTGGGACCGGCACGCTGACGGTGCCCCTGAAGTCCGAGAACTGGTCCAGCGTCAACGGCCGGATCGGCAACGTGGACCTCGATACCAACTATCAATTCGAACGCGCGCTGCTGAACGTCACGCGCATCGGCGTGACATTCGGCGGCGGCTGCTCGTTTGGTCACGGCGTCAATGTCCGCGGCGGTTCGGCCTCATTCGCCCTCACGGAACTCCGCATCCAGTAGACCTCCGATGCTCCGGGGCGACCTGCGATGGCTGGGAATACTTTCACGGCAATCCGGCATATACCCTCATGGAGGTCTGGGAATGAAGCGAATTGCTACCGTAACGATGACTCTGCTGGCGGTGTTGGTGCTCGGCGCCCCGGCGCTGGCACAGACGACGACGCCGAAACCACCACCGACGTTCGAGCAGGTGATCGTTCGGAGTTGGAAGGCGACGCACGACAAGCTCCTGGTCATGGCGAAGGACACCGTGTTTCCGGATGCCAAGCTCGGATGGAAGCCGCATCCGGATTCTCGGAGTGTTCTCGAGGAGCTGGCGCACGTCACCATCGGCCTGGAGATGACGACGGCCGTGGCGAAGGGCGAGAAGTTCGATTTCGAGGCGCGCGAGAAGGACGAGGCCACCCGTCCGAAGACGCGGGCCCGAGTGGTGAAAGAGATGGAGGCGGCGATCGCCGCGTCGTACCCGGTGATTGAGGCGAAACCGTCGCCGACGCTGATTGGCTGGCTCGAACACCAGGGCGAGCACTACGGCAAGCTGGTGACGGCGTATCGCGTCAACGGCGTCGTGCCGCCGGTGTCGCGGCCCAAATAGGGATCAGGGATCAGGGATCAGGGAGCAAGGATCAGTGTTTGACTGATCCCCGATCCTTGATCCCTGGCCCCTGTGCAAGGTTCCAGCTCGCCTGATAGATCAGCCGCGCGATCTTCTCCATCTTTGCGTAGTTGATCTTTTCGGGCCGGTCGTACTGCGTGTGGTAGTCCGGGTGCAGCCCGGTCATGAATCCCAGGGCCGGCACGCCGCGCTGCAGGAATGGCCACTGGTCGCTGCGCCGCACCAGGTTCGACGTGTTGTTGTCGTAGCGCTTCTTGATCTCGAGCCCGATGGCGCCGTTGGCGGCATCCACCACCGCCGCCAGTTCCGGCGCGCGTGCAAAGCCCATCATGTTCACGGCGTTGGCGTTGGACTCAGCGGTCTGTACCTCGAGGCCGTTGAAGCGAGGGCCGCCCCCAACTTCCACTTCTTCGTTGCGGCCGATCATGTCCATGTTGAGTACGCCGGCAATATTGGCGAGCGGCGCCGGTGGAAATTCGGTGTACGCCCAGGCGCCAAGCAGACCACGTTCCTCGGAATTCCACGCGCAAAACAGGATGCTGCGCTTCGGCCGCTGTCCCTGGGCGGCCGCGAGCGCATACGCATCGGCGATCTCCATCAGCGCCACCGTGCCGGAGCCGTTGTCATCGGCGCCGTTGAGGACCTGCGCGCCGTTCATGCCGTCGTGATCGAAGTGCGCCGTGACGAGGACCCATTCGTCCTTCAACTTCGGGTCGCTGCCTTCAAGCAGGCCGAGCACGTTACGGTCGGGCACGGTGTGCCGATCAACGGCAGTCTTGATGGTGACGTCACGGCCAAGAGGGATCGGCGCGATCCCGCCGGCGACCTCTGCACGCTTGGCGAGTTCCTCGAGACTGGGGCCGTTGGCAGACAGCAGGGAAGCGGCCAGCGCCGGCGAGATCTGTACGGCCGGAATGCGAATCCGATCGGCCCATGTCGCCAGCGTGTAGTTCGGCAGGTGGGCCGGCGTGGCGGGCCAGAAGTTCCTGGCGGCCTGTTCAAAATTCACCGGCTCAGGATGATTGTGCACATCGCTGACGAACATGACGCCGACCGCGCCCTTTTCCTGGGCGGCCAGCGCCTTGCGCCACGCCGCGGCGGGCTCGGCGGTCACGACGCCCTCGAAAGCGCTCTTCGGGTCGCGCTCGCCAGGCTCGTGGTCGAGCACCATGACAATGGCACCGCGCACGGCGTCCTTGTAGTCGTCATGCGTCCACTTTGGCGCGACGATGCCGAAACCGGCGAACACGACGCGCGCGGTCACGCTGCCGCTGGCGCTGAACCGTTGTGGATAGAACTCCTGGCCGCTCTTGTAGTCGCGCGTGCCGGTGACGTCGCCGCCTGTCACGTTGGTGACCACGTTCAGGCTGTTCCCCTCGCCGAGGGTGGCCGTCATGAGGTTGTAGTTGTGGAACAGCGAATTGCCCGCGGCGGGCTTCAGCCCTGCGCGCTCGAATCGCGCGCGGATGTAGTCGGCCGTGGCGCGATTCTCGTTGGTGTCCGTCAGACGGCCGCGCATGGCGTCGCCGGCGACGAAGAACAGATCGGACCGCAAGTCGGCCTGTGTGATCGACTCGATCATCGGCGCCCGCGGCTCGACCCCAACGCGCAAACTCCGCGCGTCGGGGGCCCCCGATTGTTGCGCCGTCAGAGTAGTTGAAAGGATGACGACGGCAACAGCCAGCGCTCGACGAACCATGACTCTCCTCAGGACTTCACGACCACGAGTCCTTCTTATTGCGTCACAACCACTTTCACCATCGACGTCGTCCAGCAGCACACTTCACCGCCGCCGCCCGCGCCGGAGTAGTCCTCAGCGAGCAGGTGCAGCGTGTATTCGCCCGGTGCGCTGAACTTTGCCGTGACCGTCGCCTTGCCGTTGAACGCGGCTGCGCCGTCGGTCTTCTCGAACATCGGATTCGCCTTGTCGAAGGTGACGTTTCCCGGCCCCCGATACTTCGACCAGTGCAGGATCACCGGTGGTGGAGGGTTGCGCTGCGGCGCGTTCGATCCGCTCGAGTACTTCGCGTCGTCCGAGGCCCACACTGGCAGCGTGAGTCCCGCTGCCATCGTGGCCGTACGTGCGACCGACTTGGCGACCATGCCGAGCGGACCCTGGATCGCCGGGCCGGTCGGATCGAACCGGATCACCGGCGGCTTGTTGCCGACGGCAACGTCGGCGAACGGGCTGACGTTGTAGTCCGGATTCATCCAGAACGGAATGCTCGTCGTCTGGCCGTTGACGGTGATCGACCAGGTGACGCGCTCCTTCGGCCCGAACTCTTTTGGCACCGTCACGATGAACGCGCCAGTAATGCGGCCGGGGAGGAAGTGCGTGGGCTGACCCATGTCAGGCCCATTGGGACCCATGGTGTTGTTCGGGCCAATCGGCACGTCGACGGCCTGGTTGTAGTTGCGATTGAGATAGCCGATCAGGAAGTTGTGCGAGCCATCGGCGTTGTCGAACCAGCCTTCGTAGGCGGGTGTGACGCTGGCGCCGAAGCCGCGCAACGGTTCGCTGATTTGCTGGGCCGCGGACAGCGGCAGGGGAGCAGATACGAAAACCCCCGCGCCCGAGATGAGCGCGAGGGCCATGACGAGTCGCCGCATCATTGTCGTTACTGCTGCGGGGCTTCGTTGGTCTGGCGAGCCTTCTTCTTCTCCAGCCAATCCTTGTACTCGGCGTCGGTCAGGTAGACGACGTTCATCCAGGCGTGCGCCATCTCGTCCACGGTGCGATCGCCGTAGCCGACCCACTGTTCCGGATCGGGATTCGACGGGTTGTTCTTGGTGTTGTCGTACCACGCGCTGACCTGGATCACGGTGCCCTTGGGGAACGCCGGCGCCGCGTCGTCTGCGTAGATGTAATTGGTCATCCAGTTGAAGTTGAAGCGTCCGACGTAGCTCACGACCTGCGTGCTGCCGTCCGGCAGGATCGCCTTCACTTCCATCGCCTTGCCACGCAGGTGGAAGTGCGGCTGGAAGTTGGTGATCAGCGTGTTCTCCTTCAACACGGTGAAGCCTTCGGTGTAGGCCATCGAGTTGGGCGGGATGTCGACGAAGCCGCGCTTCTTCAACCCGGTGAAGCCAATCAGGTAGCTGCGCTTGGTTGGCTCCTGGCCTTTCGGATAGAGCCACAGCGCGATCTCGGAGCCGATGTTCACTTCCTCGCCTGAGGCGTGGAGGTGCTGGTCCCACGACAGCTTCTCGCCCGGCATGATCAGCTTGCCGGTGCCCGGCGGGAACAGGTCGTAGCCCTTGCCGATCGCCCACTCCATCAACTGCGGACGGCGGTTGACGAGGTCATCCGGCGTGGCGGCGGCCGGACCGGTGGCGGTGCCCGTGTTCACGGCTTGAACGTTGTCGGGGCTGAGCACTTGGTAGGCGATGGAGTGATGCAGGCCCTTGCGCGCCTTGAGGTTGGTGGGCCGAATTTCGACCATCTTCACCCAGCGCGGTTCGGTGATCGGCACTTCGCTCATCGGGCGATACCAGACATCCTGGCCGGACGCGGGCATCTTGTATTCGGAGCTCTTGATCACGAGATCGGGCGGACCATAGCCGTCCTGCACGCCCTTCCACTCGTTGTCGGCGTTGACCTTCCGGGCCGGCGGCAGATCCTTCGGATCGCCTTGTGGCGCGCCCGCATCCACCCAGGCCACGATCGTGTCGATCTGCTTCTGCGAGAGCGACATGTCGTTCTTGAACTTCGTGACCCCGACGCTCTGGTCGATGTGCCACGGCGGCATCTGCCGCTGCGCCACGCGCTGCTTGATCGATCGCGCCCACGGCCGCGCGTCCTGGAACGTGACGAGCGACATGGGTGCAATGGAGTTGGGCTGATGACACTCCTGGCACTTGGCCTGGAAGATCGGCGCGATGTCTTTCGAGAAAGTAGGTGTCTGGGCGCTGGCCGAAGCCGCGATCAGGATGACGCCGCCGAAACTTGCTGCCGTAAGAACACGACGCATAGGCTTCCCCCTAAGACGCGAATTCTGCCACAAAAACAGGGGTTGGAGGGACTGTCCCGCTTACCACTCACTTTGGCGGTTTGTCGCCGAGAACGCCGGTGCCGCCGACGTATTTCACGTCCTGCAATTGCACGCGAATGCCATCTGGATCGTTGAAATACAGCTCTTTGGTCTCGCCGCGGAGCCTGATGTTGCCCTTGATGCCGCGGTCGACGAGCTGCTTGAGCGTGGCGTCCGCGTCAAAGTTCTCGATGCCGAAGCAGATGTGGTTGATCGATCCGCCCGTCGCGCCGGCCTGGTTCGGATAGATGCCGAGGAACCCTTCGCCGGTCGACAGATTGATCCCGGGATCCTGCCGCGTCAGCAGCGGCATGCCGAAGAGCCCCTGGTAGAACTCCACCGACTTCTGCACGTTGGGCACGAAGATGCTGACGTGGTTCATCGACTTCACGGTGCCCACGGGCTTTGCCGCGCTTTGCGCCGCTGACGCGGGTGATGCCGCAACGATCATGGCGAGCGCCGCGAGCAGCTCGCGACGGGAGAGGGTGCCTGATTCGTATTGAGAGAGCAGAGTGTCGAGATTCATGAGACGGAACTTTGCCACAGAGGCACAGAGACACAGAGAAAATTCTTCTATCTCCAAATGCAATTGCTATCGCAGTTCCTGCCGAGTTCAACGCGGTGTTTGGGCCCAAACGGCCGGAATACTCAGGGTACAGACCATGCACCTTGCATGGCATGAACAACAACGATCCGCTCACTGAACGAATCATTGGCTGCGCGATTGCTCTACACCGATCGGTCGGCCCAGGACTCTCCGAGCAGGTGTATCAGCGCGGCCTTGCCATCGAACTAGAGTTCAACGGCCTGCGCTTTACGGACCGACCGCGATTCGGCGTGTTTCACAGGGCTCGATTGATCGGCGAGTTCTATCCGGACTTCATCGTCGAAGACCAGATTGTGGTGGAGATCAAGAGCGCGTCAGCGTTTGATCGGGTGTTCGAAGCGCAGGTGCTGACCTACTTGCGCGTTGCGAAGCTCCGTAGGGGATTGCTGCTGAATTTCGGTCGGCCATTGATGCGGGACGGCATCCAGCGATTCGTGCAGGGCTGAGGGAGGGTCGCTGGCCGCCGGCCTTCGGCCGGCGGTGGGTCAGATAAAGAGCCGCGCAAATGAATCGGCCAGGCAGGCCTTATCCGCCGACTCATTTGCGCGGCTCTTCATCTGACCGCGCGGCGCGAAGCGCCGCCAGCGACCGGGGCTCTCTGTGTCTCTGCGCCTCTGTGGCAAAACCAATCACCGTCCTAGCAATCTGATCAGGGTCACGGCAAGGTGGTCAACCAGCGTTCGACATCTCTCCAGACCCGTGACGGCAATACGTCGTTGTGGCCGGCGTCCTTGACGATCAGGAGCTCTTTGGGGCCGCGCAACGCTGCGAACACGCGGTCTGAGTGAGCCTTGTTGGTGTCTTGGTCTTTCTCGCCGTGAATCAGCAGCACCGGAACCGTGATGCGCGCGGCGGCGAGTACCGGGCTTACTTCGTCCACTGCGAATTTCCCGATGCTCTCAGCGCGCCTGAAGGCCGGCTCGATCGACCACGCTGGGAAGTGGAACGCGCGCTCGGTCGCAACGGTCCTCAGGTCGGAGAATGTCGAGGCCGCGACCACCGCGCGGATGCGGGGATCGATCGCGGCGGCCTGCAGCGCGATGGCGGCTCCAAGAGAATGGCCGATCACGATGGCGTGCTCGATGCCTGCCTCGTCGAGCGCGCGCTGCAAGTCGTGCTTCTCATAGAACCCGTAGGTTGAGTGCTCACCGCCGGAGTCGCCGTGCGCCCGCGCGTCGTAGGCGACGACGTCAAACCCGAGAGGCAACAGCCTGTCGATGGCGCCAATCGAGCTGCCGCGATTGTCCGCGATGCCGTGAAGGTAGACGACGGTGCCCTTGCGTTCGACGCTGGTCTTGCACTGCCAACCACGCAGAGTGACCCCATCAGCGGAAAAATCATGATCAGCGCACGCTGCTGGTGTCGCGTGTGTATTCACGCGACGTGATGGGAAGAGCAGTGCGCCGGCACCGATGCCAGGCAGTTGGGTGGCAAGCAGCCCCAGGCCGAGCAACAAGAGCCCAACGACAACCGCGATGCCGATGCCGATTCGCTTCAGCACTCACTGTCTTTGACGTCGGCCGGCTATTTCAGTTCACGAAGGGCCTGATCCAGCTGGGCGAGCGCGGCTGTGAAGTTTTCATGGTCGCCGCCGAAGGCAATGCGGATGTGCGCAGGCGCCTGGAAGAAGTGACCGGGCACCACGACAGTGTCGTAATCGCGGATCAGCGTGTCGACAAACCCCGTGGTGTCATCAACGCCGCGAACTCGCGGAAATGCCGTCGTGCCGGCGACGGGCTCGAGCCATTCGAGTCTTGGGTGCGACCCAGCCATGGCCTTCAGCGCGGCGAAGTTCTCAGCGAGGATCTTCTGCGCTCGCGCGCGCAGGCGATCGATGTCGCGCACAGCCGTGTACGCGAGGCTCTCCGCGATGAACGCGCCCGATCCATCGATCACGTCCCGCGTGATGCGGATCCGCTCGGAGATCTCCGGTGACGCGACAATCCACCCGCATCGCAGCCCCGCAAGTCCGTACGCCTTCGTCAGGCTCGACGTGGTGACGAACTCGGCACCGAGACAGGCCGCCGGCATCGGCATCGGGCGGTCGTCGTGCTGCGCTTCGGCATAGACCTCGTCGACCAGCACCAGGGCGCCGGTCTTCTTCGCCATCGCGCCGATCTCGCGCAGCGTGTCTGCGCCGGCCATCGCGCCGCTCGGGTTGTGGGCATTCGAAACGACGATCAGCCGCGTCGCTGGTGTGATGGCCGCGCGAACCGCAGCGGGTTCGAGGGCGAAACCATTGGCCCACGTGCGTTCGAACAGCACCACGCGCGCACCAAGCGCACGCACCGCGGCGATCAGCGGATCGTAGCCAGGCGTCTCGACCAGCACCTCGTCGCCCGCCTTCACCAGCGCAAGAAACGACTGGAAGTTCGCGCCGGCCGCGCCCGGTGCGATGGTGATGTGATCGGCCGTCAGCCCGTAACGCGCGCCAATCGCTTCGCGCAGCGGGATATAGCCTTCATCACTCGGGCCCGTGATCGCGAACGCATCTCGCGCGCGAGCGTCGCCGAGCAACTCCGCGGTGGAGACCGGCAACAAGCCGCTCGACGCAAGATCATGGGTGACGCGAGGGCGGACCTTGGCCCATCGCAGATAGGGAGCCGGGTTGTAACTCACGAACGTCGCTTCCAATAGTAGAACGCCGGGACGCCGGCCGCCATCAGCGCCGCGCCGACGGCGGACTGCACGGGACTGACGCGGATCACGCTGAACACGATCGCGATGGCAGCGCCGACGAACAGCGCGGGCGTCACCGGGTAACCCCACGTGCGGAACGGACGCGGCGCATCCGGCATCGTGCGCCGGAACACGAACACCGAGGCGACCGTGAGGCCGAAGAAGATCCAGTCGGCAAACACGACGTAATCGAGCAACTGCCCGTAGGTGCCGGTCAGCGTCAGCGCCACCGCCCACGTCGACTGGAGGATGATCGCCAGCGACGGCGTTTGATATTTCGGATGCAGCCTGGCGACCTGCGGGAAGAACGCGCCATCCGCCGCCATCGCGTAGTACACGCGGGTTGGCGCCAGCACGCAGAGGTTGAGAAAGCCAAAGGTCGAGATCGCGATCGCCGCCGTGACGAAGCGATCGCCGAACGCGCCGAACATCAATCGCGCCGCATCCGACGCCGGCGTGGTCGTCGCCGCCAATCCACCGAGCCCGAGGGCCTTCAGGTAGGCGACGTTGATCGTCACATACACCAGCGCCACGATCGCGGTGCCGACCAGCAGGCAGATCGGGAGGATTCGCTTGGGGTCCTTGATCTCTTCCGCGACGTAGTTGGCGTTCTGCCAGCCGCCATACGCGAACACGATCGGGATGAGCGCCGCGCCGAAGGCCGTCAACGATCCCTCCGACCCGAGTGCGGCGGCCTGTTGCGTGGCATCAATGACGCCGCTGAACAGCAGTCCCGCCGCGATCAACACGGCCAGGGCCGCGACCTTCAGCACGACGAACACGTTGAGCAGCCGGCTGCCAGGGATCACGCCGAGGTAGTTGATGATCGAGAGGAAGACGATTGCGCCGATCGCGACGGCACGGATCCCCGCGGCGCCGATCAACGCCGACGCCTGCGGCTGATCGGTGACCAGCCGCACCGCGTATTCCGCAAACGTCATGGCGACGGCGGCCATGGCACCGCTCTCGATCATGAAGAGGAGTGCCCACCCGTAAAGAAACGCGACCAGCGGGTGATAGGCATCGCGCAGGTAGACGTACTGACCTCCCGCTGCGGGTGACATCGCGCCCAGTTCGGCGTAGGCCAGTGCGCCGATCAGGGCGATGGCCGCACCCGCGACCCAGGCGCCGATGACCAGTTCAGACGACTCGAGCCGTTGCGCGACGATGTAAGGGTTGATGAAGATGCCCGAGCCGATGATGCCACCGATCACGATCATGGTGGCGTCGAACAGGCCGAGCGCGCGCTTGAAGGGCTGCGTCATCCGCGACGGAGACTAGCATGAAGCAAACTCGTGAAAGAATGACTATCAGTCTCCGGACACCGTAAGCTTCACACACGCGCGTGAAATACTTCTGGCTCAACTTCCACGCCGGTTACGCCTGTCGCGACAGCGGCATGTGCTGCTCGTCAGGCTGGCCGATCCCGGTCGAGTCGTCGCGAGTCGCGGCCATCGAGTCCGCGATTGCGCGCGACACCATTCCATTGAGAGTCGTGCCGTGGCTGGCTCCCGAGGACAACTCGCCGGATGATGTCGCCGGCACTCTTGCCCTCCGTTCGAACGGACACTGCGTGTTCTTTGAAGCAGGACGCCCCGGTTGCGCCATTCACGAGGTCAAGCCCGCCGGCTGCGTGCACTTTCCGTACGTGTGCCTGATCGATCAGCGCGGCGTACACGTCGCCCTGTCGCATTTCTGCCCGACCGCCGCGTCGATGCTGTTCGAGCACGACGCGCCGATCGCCATCATCGAGGGACCGGCGCCAGTGGCCGGCGACCTCGAAGGCCTCGACGCGCGTGAGTCGCTGCCTCCTGCATCGTCTGATGGCCAGCGCCTGTTGACGCTTGACGAGCTCGACCAGTGGCAGCGCGATGCCGTCGCCAGCGCGCGGATGATCGAACTGGTGAGCGACGATCGTGTGCTGTTCGAGCAGGCCCGCGCGGCGGTGCCGCCGCCCTGGTCCTGGCCCGAGGCCCCGGATCATCTCGAAGACAGCTGGTATTCGCTGGTTGCTCCTGGATGGTTCAAGTTTGAAGATGCGCTGACCAGGTACGCCGCCGCAAAGGCGTACGCCTCGTGGTCGTTGTACCTCGGGAAGGGCGTTGAGGCGGCGGCGCACACCGCGCGCATCGCGCACGCGGTGGTGCGCATCGAAGCGGCGCGGCAGTGCCGGATGTTCGGCCGTCCGCTCGATCGCGAACTGATCACCGAAGCCATCCGGCAAAGCGACTTGTTGCTGGTCCACTACGCGGACCAGTCGCTGTTGGCCGCCGCACCTCAGGAGCTGGGATGAGACGAGCACTCTTGTTGGCCGTGCTGATCGGCGTGGGCCTCCAGGCCCAGGCGCCGGCGTTCGACGTCATTATTCGCGGCGGCACGGTGATCGACGGCAGTGGGCGCCCCCGCTTCGTCGCCGACGTTGGTCTCCGCAACGGATTCATCGTCTCTGTCGGCGATCTGGCCAGCGGAATCGCCACCGATTCGATCGACGCGACAGGCCAGGTCGTGGCTCCGGGCTTTATCAACATTCACAGTCACGCATCACCGGACGCGCTGCCGACGGCCGTGAACATGCTGACGCAGGGCGTGACGACGGAGATCTTCAATGCGGATGGGAATGGTCCGCTCGATGTTGCGGAGCAGATGAAGCGGCTGTCGGCGCCGGGTCTCGCGCTGAACATCGGCGGCTACATCGGCTTCAATGCCATCTGGCAGCAGGTGGTTGGTAACGCCGACCGCCGGCCCTCGCCCGACGAGATTCAGCGCATGCGCGCCATGATCACCGCCGGACTCGAACAAGGCGCGTGGGGCGTGTCGGCGGGCCTCGACTACAAGCCGGGTTACTTCGCCAGGACCGAGGAAGTGATCCGCATTGTCGACGTCGCGCGCCCGGCGCGCACCAACTTCACCAATCACGATCGGATTACCCCCGAGTCCAACTTCAGCTCGAAGGTCGGCATTTCGGAGACGCTCGCAATCGGCGAAAAGGCGGGCATGGTGCCGGTCGTGACGCACATGAAGGTGCAGGGCCGTGAACAAGGCACGGCGACCCCGGTGCTGGCGTCGATGGCGCAGGCAACACGTCGCGGGCATTACACGGCGGCAGACGCGTATCCATACCTCGCGGGCCAGTCCGGGCTCGGTTCGCTGATCATCCCGGGCTGGGCGCAAGAAGGTGGCCGCGACGCGATGTTGAAGCGCTTTAAGGAGCCCGAGACGCGGGCGCGCATCGTTCGCGAAGCGGAAGAGGCCATGGCCGCGCGGTTTAGTGGTCCGCAAGGTGTGTACCTGCCGCGCACGCAGCAGGAACTCACCGCGGTCATGAAGGAGATGAACGCCGGAGCCGGCGAGACGATCGTCCGCATCCTCGAGCAGACCGGCGACCCGGGGGCGATCTTGCGCTTCGGCGCGGAGGAGGATCTGATCAAGATCCTGCAGGATCCCGTGACGTCAATGGCGTGCGATTGCGGTGCGTCGACGGCGACGAGGGTGCATCCGCGATTCTACGGCTCGTATCCACGGGTGCTGGGCCGCTATGTCCGCGAGCAGAAGATCATGTCGCTCGAAGAGGCAATCCGGAAGTCGTCGTGGCTGCCTGCGAGTACGATCGGCATGAACGATCGCGGATTGATCGCCGCAGGCATGGCCGGTGATGTCGTGGTGTTCGATGCCAGCACGATCATCGATCACGCGACGTATGAGAATCCCGCGCAGCCGTCAGAAGGCGTGAAATTCGCGATCGTGAACGGCGTCATCGCGCTGCGGGACGGCGCGGCCACCGGCCGCCGCGGCGGGCGCGCGCTGTTGCGATCGCCGAACATGCCGAGCCGTCCGGCTCGGAGCGGCGACCGCTCACTGAAGTTCAAGGGCACGATCGACGATCGGCTGATCGAGGTCAACGTCACGCAACGCGCCAGCGCGCGCGAGGCGACCGGCACCGTCCGCGTCCAGGGCCTCGGTCCGGTGCTGAAACTCGGCACCATCCAGGTCACCGAGGGCTGGGCAAATGTCACGGGGTCTGGCACCTTAACATCTGGAGGTGCGGCGCTTTCCGCGAACACGCCGCTCAACGTGTTCTCATTTACTGCCGACCTGCGCGACCCGTCTGCGCCGGGCAGAGCAGTGATCGAGTTCACTCTCGACGGCAAGACGGTCGTGCGCGGCACGCAACCTCTGCGTACAGTGGAGCTCAAATGAGATTTGTTAAAGGGTCTGACCCGTTAACATGGCAATTTGCTGCAGTTCCTGCGATTGCGATGGTCGCCGCCTTCGCAGCTTGTGCGCAGCCATCCACGCCGCCGGCAGCGGCGACACCCGCAACGCCCTCTGCAGTATCAGCTCCTGCGCCGGCGGTGTTGCAAACTCTGGCACCTGCTGATCTCGACGCCTTCATCTCTCGCACCGTCATCGATCAAAAGGCGATCGGCGTCACCGTTGGCGTGATGCAGGACGGCAAGGTGATCTTCAACAAGGGCTACGGCCTTGCGAACATCGAGCGTAAGACGCCGGTGACCACTGACACGATCTTCGCGATCGGATCGGTGACGAAGCAATTCACGTGTGCGATCGCGCTGCAACTGGAAGAAGAAGGGAAGCTGTCGTTCAGCGACCGGGTGTCGCGGTATCGCGCCGACACCTTCGGCCACGTCAACGAGATCACGTTGCGCGATCTCGGCAATCACGTCTCCGGCTATCGCGATTACTACCCGCTGGACTTCGTCGATCGGCCGATGGCAAAGGACACGCCACCCGAACAGATCCTCAAGACGTTCACGAATATGCCGCTCGATTTCACTCCGGGCAGCCGCTACTCCTACAGCAACACGGGCTACCTGATGCTCGGCCACGTGGCCGAACGTGTCGCGCGCAAGCCGTTTGCGCAATTGCTGCAGGAACGGATCCTGACGCCGCTGGGGATGAAGAACACCCGCTTCGATCCGGTGCGCGGAGAAGCCGGGCTCGCCGACGGCTACACGCCGATGGGGCTGGGTCCCGCCGAGCTGTCCGTTCCTGAGGGCGTGGGCTGGATCGGCGCCGCCGGCGGACTCTGGACGACACCGGCCGATTTGCTGACGTGGGATCTCGCGTTGATGGAGGGCAAGGTCCTCAAGCCGGCGTCGTGGAAGACGATGACGACGCCGAGAGAGCTGACGGGCGGACGGAGCAGTGCCTACGGATGCGGTCAAGCGATTCGCGATCGCGGACCGATGCTGGTGCTCACTCACGGCGGCGGCGTCAGCGGATTCGGATCGCGCAACGCGATGATCCCTGAAACCCGGTCGGCGGTGGTCGTCATTGCGAACTCCGATTGGGCGGCCGGGGTGCTCGACACGATCCAGGACGCGGTGCTCGCGAAGTTGCTGCCGGTTGCCGACGCGCCGAAGATCGCTGGTCCACCCGCGAAGGATGCGGCGATCGCACTGTTGCGGGAAATCCGCTCGGGCACGGTTGATCGCTCGAAGCTCGGGGCCGAGTACGACGCGTTCCTGACACCGGCGCGATTGCAGGCGATGTCGAAGTCGCTGGTCGAAGCAGGCGAGATCGGCAGCGTTGAACCCGGTGGGATCAGCGAGCGTGGCGGACTGGAGGTCTCGACGCTGCGCGTGACCGTGGGCACGACGCCGATTCGCACGCTGATGTATCGTTCCCCGGACGGTAAGATCGAAGAGTTTCTGTTCAACAGGCGATGAACGACACCGCGCGCAGAATCCTGATGGCGATCCTGATGGTCGGCATTGCCGGCATCTCGGTCGAGCTGTGGCTCCTCGATCACGTTGAGGATGCCTACCAGTTGATCCCACTGGGTCTCAACGCCGCCGCCGTGCTCGTGGCCGCGCTCGTCACCGTGCGCCCGTCAGCGGCGTTGATCCGGCTGTTTCGCGGCGTCATGATCCTGATGCTGATCAGCGGCGCGGTCGGTGTCTGGCTGCATTACCAGGTCAATACCGAGTTCCAGCTCGAAATGGATCCACAGTTGTCCGGCCTGGCGCTGTTTCGCAAGTCGATCGTGGCCAAGGCCCCGCCGGCGCTCGCGCCTGGCGCGATGGTGCAATTGGGGTTGATTGGGCTAGCCTATACGTTCCGCCATCCGGCGAGTGCGCGACGCGGGTGACAGTTGTAAATGTTCGCGCCGGGAGAATCCCATGATTCGCACGCTCCGAGTCCTTGTTATCGCATTGTTGTTCGCCGTGCCCGCAGCCGCGCAGGTCGGTAAGTCGCAGGGCGTTGTTGATGCCAACACCATCAGCGAGGCCGATCTCACCAAGTTGCCGGGCATGACGCCGGCGATCGCGAAAGCGCTGATTGCCGCTCGGCCATTTGATGGCATCACGGCCTTCAATGCATTCCTGCTCGCGCAGAAGCTGACGCAGGAGCAGGCCGACGCGCTCTACCGCAGTGTCTTCGTCAACATCAACCTGAACACCGCGACCGCGACGGAGATCATGCTGGTCCCCGGCGCCGGCAAGCGCATGGCGCGCGAGTTCGCCGAGTACCGCCCGTGGAAGTCGTACGCGCAGTTCGAGAAAGAGATCGGCAAGTACGTTGACGCGAAGGAAGTGGCGCGCCTCGCGCAGTACACCTTCATTCCGCTGAACCTCAACACGGCCACCGAGGCGGACTTCATGACGATTCCCGGCGCCGGCAAGCGCTTCGCCCACGAGTTCGAGGAATACCGGCCGTGGAAGACGCAGGCGCAGTTCGAGAAGGAAATCGGCAAGTACGTCGACGCCAAGGAAGTGCGCCGCTTCTGGCGCTACATGGTGATTCAGTAGGCCGAATCAGGCCAGCGGGCCAGCGGGCCAGCGGGCGAGCAGGCTAGCGACGCCACGGCCGTAGCACGGTGTAGACCGGTACGGCCGTGATGCTTTTGCGCTCGACGGCGATCAGCTTGCGCTTGTTGAGATGCCCAAGGGCGTCCTGCACGCCTCGCTTCGACAACCCCACATTCTCCGCAATATCAATCAACGCCATTTGCGTCGTTGCCAGCTTCCTGCCGTGCGTTTCGTGCCAGAGGAAGACGTAGACGAGATACGCAGACGGCTGCCGGTCGTGCCCGACGAGATCGCGCATCAGCGTGTCGACGACGTAGCGATCGATCTGGACGGTCTCCGGCGGCTGTGGCATCCGTTGCCATGGTAAGGCTTGCACGCCTTGAACGGCAATCGCGTTCACCGCATAGTGAGTCTCGGAGGCAATTTGATGATCAAGGCAGTGAAGTTCGTAAGTATCCCGGTGCGGGACCAGGACAAGGCGTTGGAGTTTTACACCAAGAAGCTCGGGTTGAAGGTCGTGACCGATGCGCCGTTCGACGAGAAGCAGCGGTGGATTGAGTTGGCAATCCCGCGTGCGGAGACGAAGCTGGTGCTGTGGACCGGCGAAGGGTTCGACAAGATGATCGGCGGATTCATGAACGTCACCTTCTGCGCCGATGATGTGTTCGCGACGGCGAAGGAAATGAAGGACAAAGGCGTTGAATTCGTGCAGGAGCCCGAGAAGGCCGACTGGGGCACGGCGGCGATCTTCAAGGACGCCGACGGCAACCGGTTTGTGCTGTCAACGCCCTGATGGTCGGCCCGACTTCAAGCCGCCAATTTCTTGGCTGGCCCGTTGCGGCAGTGCGGCGCGTACGGGAAGATCGGTCTATGACAGTGAAGGTCAAGGTGTTCAATCGCGACGGGCAGTTGGTCGGGCCGCTCGATCTGCCGCGCGTTGAGAAATCCGAAGCTGAGTGGAAGGCCCAGCTCACGCCTGCGCAATTTGCCGTCGCGCGCGCGCACGGAACGGAGCGGCCGTTCTGCGGCACGCTGCTCGACAACAAGAAGTCGGGCGTCTATTCGTGCATCTGCTGCGGCCTGCCGCTATTTGCGTCGAACGCCAAGTTTGATTCAGGCACGGGATGGCCGAGCTTCTTCCAGCCGATCGCTGACGAGAACGTGGCGGTCAAGGTGGACAACAGCTACGGGATGCGTCGCGTCGAGATCCTCTGCGCGCGGTGCGATTGCCACCTGGGTCACGTCTTCCCGGACGGCCCGGCGCCCACCGGGCAGCGCCACTGCGTGAACTCCGAATCGCTGGCGTTTACCGACGCCGGCCAACTCGCGTCACTCGCCGACAGCGCGGCAACGTAGTCGCCGGGAGAACCTCGCCGCCTGTTGCGCTCCAGCTAGCGCAATGCAGGCGTGGAGTCGGGCGAGCGGCGATGATGCGTCGCCTGCTCGTAGGCGTATGCGTACTTGATCAGCGCGGGCTCCGACCACGCGCGTCCGAAGAAGGTGATGCCGGCCGGCAGGCGGCCGCCGCGCGAATAGCCCATCGGCACTTGAATCGCTGGAAAGCCCGTGGTCGGCGAGAAGAACTGGCTGTTGTCGCCGCCGGGCGTGTTCAGGTCGCCGATCAGGCGTGGTGGGTTGCTCCAGGTCGGGTAGACCCACGCGTCGATCTTTTGCGCGTCCATGGTCTTCGTGACTGCGGCGCGGACCTGTTCGCGATACGTCATCTCCGCCTTGCACGCCTCGGTCTCCGGACCATTCGCGGTTCCGGCTTCGGCCTGCTCGAGACGTACCTGCACCGACGGATGGAAGCGACGCGACTTGACGATCTCGGCCAGGCTCTTCACCGGCACGCGATCGCCGTGGCTCGCGAGGTACTGGTTAATGTCGTACTTGAATCCCATGCAGGAACCGACACCGGGCTGGCGGCGAATCTCGCCCAGGCCGTCGATCACACCCGGATCGATGATCGTCGCGCCTTCGCGGCGCAGATCGTCCACGGCGCGCATGAAGATCTGCACGATCTCCGGATCCGTGGAGTCGCGCTCGTAGGCGAAGCGCAGCACGCCAATGCGCGCGCCTTTCAGTCCATCGCGAACGAGCGACGCCGCGTAGTTCTGCGGGAGATGCGACGCGGCGGCAGCGGTCACGGCGTCCGTGAGGTCGGTGCCGACGACGACCTGGAAGATCGTCGCCGCATCTTCAACGGTACGGGCGATCGGCCCGGCGATGTCCGCCAGCAAGTTCAGCGGCATGATCCCCGATCGGCTGGTCAATCCCATCGTAGACCGAATACCCACCAGCGACTGGTGTGATGACGGGCCTCGAATCGAGTTGCCGGTGTCGCTGCCGAGACCCGCGGTCGCGAAACTCGCCGCCACACCGGCCGCGGTGCCGCCGCTCGAGCCCGCGGTCACGCGATCAAGCGCGTAGGGGTTGCGCGTGTAGCCGGGCAGGATGGAGCTGATCGTTTCGACCGGGGAGAACGCCCACTCCGCCATGTTGGTCTTCGCGATGACGATCGCGCCGGCGTCCTTGATCTTTTTGACCTGGAACGCGTCCTTGCTGGAGATGAAACCGGCCAGCGCGAGCGAACCGTTCGCGCTCTGCATGCCGATGGTCTCCATGTTGTCCTTCACCAGCATCGGGATGCAGTGCAGCGGGCCGGTGATGCCCGACTGCTTGAATCGCGCGTCGAGGGCATCGGCCTGCTTCAATGCATCGGCGTTTGTCACAACGATGGCATTAATGGCCGGTCCGTTCTTGTCGAACGTGTCGATACGCCGCAGGTATTGCTCGACCACGGCGCGGCAGGTGATGCGGCCGGCCTTCATCGCGCCATGAATCTGCGCGATCGAGGCTTCGTGGACGTCGAAGGGCAGCTGCGTCTGGGCCGACGGCGCAACGATCGCCAGCGAGATGAGGAGGAGCGTGAGCGTTCGAATCACGCCGGAATCATACCGCCATCGGCGTTAGACTCTACCGGCAGTAGTTGGGGTCTGACCCCAATTACAGCATTTCAACACCGTCGCAGGAGGATCAGATGAGGGCCAGCGTAGTCGTCGCGGCAATCGTCATTGTCGGTTCGTCGGTAATTGGTCACAGTCAAAGTCGCGTGACACGTTACGACCTGGCGGCATCACCGACGGTAGAGATCGGCGCCAACCTCCGCATCAAGAAGATCATGGGCGAAGTCGGGACCTTCATGTTCGGCACCTTCAAGGCCGGATGGAAGAACACTCCGCACCATCACACCCACGAGCAGATCAACATTGGCGTGACGGGTGCCTTCAACATCGTGACGCCGAGCACCCCGCACAAGGTGTCTCGCCTGCAGGGGCTGATCATTCCGCCCGACGTGATGCATGGCAATGACGTCACCGGCGAGACGCAGGATCCGTTGTTGATCGAGTTTCAGCCGGTGAGACGCGTCGACTTTCCTCCCGAGCGCGAGAAAGTGGCGTTCAAGACGGCCGACGCGCCGACGCCGGCGCCCGCCGACATGGATCTGGATTTTCGCCCGGAGTCGCCGGGATGGCAGCGCCACGCGAGCGGTGCCCGCATGAACATCAAGCGCGGCAAGGGGGTCGCCGCTTCCGCGTGGCAGTTTCCATCCCCGACCAAGGATCCCGTCGCGATCCGTGCCCAAGTGGCCGGCGCCGAGTCGTTTGTCTACGTGCTCGAGGGAAACGTGACCGCTGCGGTTGGCGGCGAGCGGCACGTGGCGCCGGCAGGGACGCTGCTGGTGATTGCGCCAGGTTCGCCGGACGTGCAGGTCTCCGCCACTGGTGCGACACTGTTACTCGTGCTGGAAGCCGGGAAGGCTCAATAGTTCATGCTCAGATTGCTGCTGGTCCTGTCGATCACCGCCGTTACGGCGCAACAGTCACTGCCGGTGTTCGAGCCGATGCAACCGGACAGCCTGGGGGCCGGCGCCAACTTCTCGAATGCGTTTGCGGATTACGACGGTGACGGCGATGCAGACCTGTTCGTGGGATTCGACGGCAAGCCGAACCGGTTGTACCGGAACGACAAAGGCGTATTCACTGATGTCGCGTCGACAGCCGGCGTCGCCGACAGCCGGCCCACCCGCGCGTCGGCGTGGGGCGACATTGATGCGGACGGTGATCCCGATCTGCTCGTGGGCTTCACTCCGTCACCCAACCAGTCGGTGTTGAAGCTGTATCGCAACACCGGCGGCAGGTTTGCCGACATCACCAGCGAATCAGGACTGATGGTGCCCACAGGCGCTGTTCGCCAGCCGGCGTTCGTGGACTTCGATGCTGACGGCGACCTGGATCTGTTCATCGCATTTCGCGATCGCGGCAACGCACTCTATCGCAACGATGGCGGCAAGCTGACGGACGTCGCACCGGCGATCGGATTGGCGGATGCGCGGCGCACCGTCGGCGCGGTGTGGTTCGACTACGACGAAGACGGCGATCTTGACGTCGCAGTGGCCAACATGGATGGCGATGCCAACGGGTTGTTCCGCAATGACGGGGGGACGTTCACCGACGCGGCCGATGCTGCAGGTGTCGCGTGGGGCGGTCGCGCCCCGAAATCGGCGGGCAACGGCACCGTGCGTGTCTGCGCGGAAGACATCGACGCAGACGGCAAGATCGACCTGTTCGCCGCGAACTATGGACCGCTCGGTTTCTTCAGCAATCGCGGCAAGGGCGTGTTCGACGATCGCGCCGTGGCCTGGAACATCGCCATCGATTCACGCTACGACGCGTGCGCCTTCGCGGACTTCGACAATGACGGCCGCCTCGACTTCTATGTCAACGGCACTGTCACCGGCGGCGCGAGCTGGCAGGACTCGCTGTTCCGCAACACCGGCTCCGCGTTCGAGGACGTGACGCCGCCCGGGATTCGCCGATTGCAGGCTGATCACGGCGTGCAGTGGGCCGACGTTGATGGTGACGGAGACATGGATCTCGCGCTCACTGGGTCGCGCACCGATGGCACCCATGTGGTGATGCGCAACATGCTGGCTGCCGCCGATGCGGCCCGCGGCCTCCACGTGCGTGTCGTCGATGGGAAGGGCAGGGCCACGCGCGCGGGCGCGGAAGTCCGTGCCTTCGCCGCCGGGAGTTCGCGCGTGATCGTGACCAGGCTGGTCGATGCAGGATCAGGCTACGACTCTCAGAACGATCTGCCCGTGCACATCGGCGTGCCCGCAGGCGTCAGCCGCGTCGATGTCCAGGTGATCATGCCGGGTGGTGGCAAGCGGGTCGCCGTGTGGCAACGCGGTGTCGCACCCGGCAGGACGATCACGGTTCGAACGAATTGATCGCCTACTGCAACTGCCGGAACTTGCCATACCTGGCGTGCCCGGAGATGCGCTCTGGATTGCGAATGTAAGTCTCCCGCATTTCGACCGGCACCAGAAATCCCATCAACGGCTCGGACTGATAGCTGACGGTGATCGTTGCCAGCACGCCGCCGCCGTCGACGACCAGTTCGCTGATCAGCACGCTGCCGTCTGCCGGATTAATCCAGAATCGCCCTTTTGCCGGCTGGTCACGTCCGCCAGGCCGGCGGATGATGGTCGGGCGCGCGCGTTCTTCATAGGCAATCGTCCACATCTCGGTCGAGACCCGGAACACCGGTGCGTCGTTGGCGGCCCGGTCGCCCTGCTCACCAAAAACTGGAGAGGGCTTCGGGACGTGCCTGAAGCGAAAGCGGGATTGATTTGCGGCGTCCAGGAATTGCAACGACATCAGCGGCGTGTTGACGTTGCGAGTGATGCTGCCGATGTTGTGCCTCGCGCTGGTCTGAATGATCTCGCCGATCTTTGCGTCGGCGGACTGCGAGCCGTCGCGCAACAGCACCTCGAGGCGCCCCTGTTCCTTGTGCACCGGCGTCGAGTCGATTTCGAAGACGTCGCGCAGTTCGACATACCGGTCCGAGCCGCTGGGTCTGACCAGAAGCAAATCCGATCTCAACTTGCGGTACGGATTTCGAACATAGCCCTGCGGGATGCGGCTGATCTCGACAACCGTCTGTTCGTAGATCTCCTCGGCGACAATGCCCGACAACTGCCTGCGGAAGCCGGCGACGTAGGCCGCCGACCGTCTCAGCACCTCGTCGAGCGTTGGCTCCTGGGCTGAGGATCCTCCGCCGACCAGGGACGCCGAGAACTACGGCAAAGGCTAGTAGCCGTTTCGACACGTGCTGATTGTATGATTCGCCGGATGAAGTACGTCGCCATTCTTGCCCTGGTTGTCCTGGCCGCCACCGGTCCGAGCGCGCAGGCGCCGCGCACTGCCGCCGCCCAGGCCGGGCCGGTCAAACCCAGGCTCGTGGTCCTGATTTCCGTGGACCAGATGCGCGGTGATTACGTCGATCGATTCCGGCATCAATGGACGAAGGGCCTGCATCGCCTCATTACTGAAGGCGCGTGGTTTCGCCAGGCCGACTATCCGTACTACAACACCGTGACGTGCGCCGGCCACGCCAGCATGAGCACCGGAACGGTGCCGGCCGTCCACGGCATGGTGCTGAACCAGTGGTGGGAGCGGAACAACAGCCGGCTGGTGGCGTGCACGGATGATGACGATGCGCGGCTGATCACCTACGGCGGACCGGTCAAGAGCATCGGCAACAGTGCGAAGTACTTGATGTCGAACACGCTGTCCGACGAAATGCGCCTGCAGGGTTCGCCCGCGCCAAAGGTCGTCAGCCTGTCGCTCAAGGCCCGCTCCGCGATCATGCTCGGGGGCCATCGTCCGGACGCGGTGATCTGGCTGGATGAAGTCGATGGTGAGTGGGTGACCTCCACGGCGTTCACCAAGACGACGACACCAGTGTTTGCCGACTACATCGCGAAGCACCCGCTGAAGAACGAGATGGGCCGGACGTGGGATCGCTCGCTGCCGAAGGAGCGCTATCTCTACGACTATTCCTCCGAGAATCGCCGCGGGGTGGCGCTGCGGACGACGGAGTTTCCGCACATCGTGCAAGGCAAGGGCAACGAGGTGGGTGGTGCGTTCACTGATGCATGGGAGTCGAGCCCTTTTTCTGACGCGTACCTGAATGGCCTGGCGATGTCGGCGATTGACGGCATGAAGCTTGGCCGCGGCCCCGCCACTGATTTCCTTGGCATCAGCTATTCGGCCCTCGACAAGGTCGGTCACGACTTCGGTCCGGACTCCCACGAATCGCAGGACGTGTTGATTCATCTGGATGCCGAGTTGGGATTGCTGCTCGACAAGCTTGACCGCGATATCGGCAAGGGTAACTACGTGATCGGGCTGACCGCGGATCACGGCGTGGCGCCGGTGCCGGAACGCGTGAAGGCGATGGGCTTCGACGCCGGGCGCATCGACACCGGCGGCGTCGGCCGCGCCATCGACGTGATCCTGGCCCGCGAGCTCGGCCCCGGCGCGTACCGCACGCGCGTGATCTACAACGACATTTATTTCAACGAAGGCGTGTACCTGAAGCTGCAGCAGAATCCCAAGGCGATGGAGGCTGTGCTCGACAGCGTCCGCAAGACCGTGGGCGTGTGGCGTGTCTATCGCAAGGAGGAGCTGTCGGCGACCGATCCGCTGACGCGCGCCCCCGCGCTGAGCCACTACGAAGGCCGCAGCGGAGACATCAAGATGCTGGGCCGCGCCTACTGGATCACGTCATCGAGCACGACCACCCATGGCACCGGCCACCGCTATGACACCCGCGTGCCGGTGGTGCTCTACGGCTATGGCATCCAGAAGGGCGAATACAATGCGCCGTCCGCGCCGATCGACGTGGCGCCGACGCTGGCGCACCTCGCCGGCGTGACGCTGGCGGACGCGATGGGCCGCGTGCTCAACGAAGCGCTCGTTCGGCAATAGCCGATTCCACTTCGCGCAGATCCGGCGCGCTGGCCATGGCGCCGGCCTTCGTGCAGCTCAGCGCCGCGGCCGCGTTGGCAAACTCCAGCAACGCGTTCGCCTGGCGCCCTCGTAACAATCCGAAGATGAAGCCCGCGCGGAAGATGTCGCCGGCCGCGGTCGTGTCGACCGGATTCACGGGCAGTGCCGGCAGGTAGCTGAGGTCGTCGTTGATCAGGAGCATCGCGCCGCGGGCGCCGAGCGTGACGCAGAGGATGCCGTCATGCCAGCGGCGAACGGCTCGCAGGCATCGCTCGGGATCCGATTCGCCGGTGACGGCCGGCAGCACATGCTCGGCGAACATCGGAATGCTGACCGCTTCAATCAGATCCCTGGTGCGGCTGGTCACGCGATCGATGTCGCTGGTGACTGGAACATCTGCCTGCCGCGCCATGCGGGCGACAGTGATCGCCGCGTCCTGATCTTCATCGTCGACGTGAACGAGACGCGCGGCCCGGATGAGCGCAGGATCGATGTCTCCGGCGGACAGGTTGAGGCGTTCGTCACGGTCCCACAGCACGATGCGCTCGCCCGAGGTCTCGTCCACGGTGATGACCGCAAAGCGATTCGCGCAGTCGCGGGTCAGCACGGCCGAAACGTCGACGCCACGCTGCTGCAGCTCGCCGGTGATCAGCCGTCCGTTGGCATCGTTGCCAATGCAACCGAAATACGCCGCGCGGAGTCCAAACCTTGCGCAGGCCGCCATGGCGGTGGCGGTCTGACCGCCGCACATCACGTGGTGGCTGGTGATCCGCAGCTTTGCGGTGGCGCTGTCGGGGCGTGGAGACGCGGGAAGACGGTAGACGTAGTCGACGGAGTTGCACCCCACGCCGAGCACGTCCCATTTGGGATCGGACATCCACGGTCAGTATAGGATGCGTGTATGCGGCTTGTCTTTGCTTTGCTCCTGACCGTCGGCGTCGCGGCGCAAGAGCAGAAGCCTGCGCCGACCGAACCGCCCCCTCAGCAACCGATCTTCCGGGCTGCGACCGACCTCGTTCGCGTCGACGTGACCGTCACCGCACGCAACGAACCGGTTGCCGACTTGAAGGTCGAAGACTTCGAGGTGACGGAAGACGGGGTGCCCCAGTCGGTCGAGACGTTGAAGTTCATCAAGGTGGATGGCACCCGCACATCCAACCTCGATGAGCCGCTCGAGATTCGCTCAAAGGAGCACGCGCTCCTCGAGGCGGCGCGCGAAGACGTCCGCCTGTTTGCGATTTTTCTCGACGACTACCACATCGCCAAGCGGCCGGAGATCACCTTGCCGCTGCGCGACGTGCTCACCAGGTTCATCAACCAGCTTGGGCCCAACGACCTCGTGGCGCTGATGGAGCCCCTGACCACGTTGTACGACCTGAAGTACACGCGCAACAAGACCGAGCTGCTCAATCGCGTCCGCAACTTCGAGGGCCGCTACGGCGAAAGCTACCCCGTGAAGAGCGCCATCGAGGAGGCGCAATTGTCGCAGCGCAACTGGATGGAGCTGCGCAGCGGCGTGACGCTCTCGGCACTGAAGGCGCTCGCCACGCAGATGGGCGGGCTCCGCGACGGCCGCAAGTCGATCCTGTTTTTCAGCCAGGGACCCGGTGTCCGGCCTGGCAGCCCGAACGATCTGCTGATGCGCGAGATCGACGAGGCCGCCAACCGTGGCAATGTCTCGATTCACGTGATCGATCCGCGTCCCCTTGGCAGCGTCGGGTTCGGTGGCGACTCCGTGCTGCGGCGGCTGGCCGAAGGCACCAGCGGCCGCGCGATCGTCAATACCAACAACGCCACCGATCAGCTCAAAGAGGTGATGGCCGATGCGAGCGCGTACTACCTGATCGGCTACACGCCGACGCGCCGCACGAATGACGGCAAGTTCCACGAGATCAAGGTCCGCGTGAAACGCCGCGGCGTTGACGTCACCGCGCGACGCGGCTACTGGTCGGTGAGCGAGAAGGAACTGACGGCGGCGGCCGAGGCCGCGGCCACGCCGGCGAACACGGCGTTGACCACAGCCTTGTCGGCGCTTTCCGATTCGGCCAACACCCGCGAGGTGTCGGTGTGGAGCGGTTTTGCCAAGGGTGACGGCGGCCGCACCCGCGCGCTGTTTGCGTGGGAAGCCAACGCCACGGCGTTTGCGTCGAGGCCCGCGCGGCTCGAGATCCAGCCGGTCGACGACGCCGGCAAGGAATCAATGCCCGCGCAAGTGATCGGCGGCGCGCCAGGTGAGTTGCCGCTGATGGCGCGCTTCGACTTTGCTCCGGGACGCCAGCGTCTTCGTTTCACGGCGCTGTCGGCGACCGGGGAGGTGCTTGATCGATGGGTCCAGGCGCAGCCGATCCCGGACTTCAGCACGCAGTCACTCGTGCTGGCAACGCCACGAGTACTGCGAGGCCGGAACCTGATCGAATTCCGCGCGATCGAGGCGAACCCCTGGGCCTCGCCCACGGCGGCCACCCGCTTTGGACCGACGGATCGAGTGCTGGTGGAAGTTGAATGCCAGTCAGACTCGGGCACCACCCCGCAGATAAAGGTCGATCTCCTCAACGCAAAGGGCGACTTGCTTCGCACGCTCGACAGTCCGCCTCTGACCAACGGAAGGCTCCGTTTGCCGTTGCCAGTCAGCAGTCTTGCGAATAGCACCTATGTGCTCCGCGTGCAGGCCACCGCGGGCGATCAATCCGCTGAACAGTGGGTCGCATTCCGCATCTCTAGGTAGAATATCCGCCTCCGGACGCCCCCACGGCCCGGACCATCCATGCTTTCTCCCTTCGGTCTCACCGTCGCGTACACGGCGTCGGCGCTGATCAGTCTTGGCGCTGCGCTGGCCGTAATCCGCCGTCGCGAAGTGCGCGGTGGGCGCGCGCTCGGCCTGATGCTGCTTGCCGCGGCGTTGTGGGCGGCGTGCGATGCGATCGAGGTGCACTTGCCGACCGTCGAAGGCCGCCTGTTCATTTCACAGGTTCAGTATTTTGGCGTCGTGTCGTGCGCGCCGTTCTTCTTCCACGCCGCCATGGAACTGGCGCGGCTCGAAGGGATGTTGACGCGTCCCGTGTTGTTCGCGGTGTGGAGCATCCCACTGATCACGCTCGGCATGGCGTGGACGAGCAACTTCCACCAGCTGCTGTGGACGAGCATCGAGCTGCCCAAGCCGGGCGCGGTCTTGTCGACCTACAACTATGGCTGGTGGTTCTGGGTGCTGGCCGCCCAGCACTACGTGCTCACGCTGGTGAGCACGCTCGTATTGCTGTCGGCCCGCCGCCGCGTGACCCGGGCGTTTCGCGCGCCGATGCTCGCGGTCGTGATCGCCGTCGCGATCTCGTGGGTCGGCAACTGCCTCTACATCTTCAAGCTCGGTCCCTGGCCCGGCCTGAATTACCTGACGATGTCGCTCGGGTTGAGCGGCGCGGTGCTGGCGTGGGCCGTGGTCAGCGAAGGGTTGCTCGATCTGCTGCCGCGCGCGCGCGAAGCGCTGATCGAAACGATCGCAGATGGCGTGATCATCCTCGACAGGTCCGATCGGGTGATCTATGCCAACACCGCCGCGCAGGAGCACCTTGGCATGTCACCAGACGCGGTGCACGTGCCAGCCGCGGTGAAGATCCCGGAACGCAACCGGTCCTCGGCGCCGTGGCTCGGCGAGATGGCGATTCGCAACGGCAACGCGACACGATGGGTCGATGTCCGCGTCGATCCGGTCGCCGACCGATGGGGTGATGTGGCCGGACGGCTGGTGGTGACGCGCGACATCACGGTGCGCAAGGTGCTCGAGGAAGAACGCGAGCGGCTGATCGGTGAACTGAAGCGCGCCCTCCAGGAAGTGCACACCCTCGAGGACTTGTTGCCGATCTGCGCGAGCTGCAAGAAGGTGCGTGACGACAAGGGCTACTGGAGCCAGATCGACGTCTATCTTCGCAACCGCGCGGCCGTCGAGTTCACGCACGGCATTTGTCCTGATTGCGACGCTCGACTCTATGGCCAGCTGAAAGAGCACACGGAATGATCACTTCGAACGTCCTGCGTGTTGTCGTCGTGTTGATCCTGTTGTCCACCACGACCGGTGCCCAGCAGCCAGCGCCTTCGTCGACCGCGGCCGGCGAGTGGCCGACCTACGGAGGCGACCTCGCCAACTCCAAGTACTCGCCGCTGGACCAGGTCGCCGCATCGAACTTCGCTCAACTGAAGATCGCGTGGCGTGCGAAGTCGCCGGATGGTTTCCTGAGCATGACGCTGCCCGATGGATCTGAATGGGCGGCCGATTCGAAACTGATCTTCGAAGAGTTGAGCAAGACCGATCCCAAGCGGTGGCGCGACAACCAGCCGCCGTTCGTCCAGAATTACAAGGCGACGCCGCTGATGGTGGGCGGAACGCTGTACGTGAACACGCCCTCATCGGTCGGCGCGGCCTACGATGCGCGCACTGGCGCGCTGAAGTGGGTTTACAACCCCAAGAGCTACGAGTCCGGCACAACGACCATGTCGTTGCGGTGGAACCAGCGTGGTGTTGCGTACTGGCGCAGTGGGAACGATGAGCGGATCTATTGGGGCACTGGTGACGGCTACCTGATCGCCGTCGATGCGAAGACGGGACGGCCGGTCAGGGATTTCGGCGTCAACGGCAAGGTCGACCTGATGGACGGCCTCCCGAGAGCGAAGCGGGGAACGCGCGACTATCTGAACGCGCTGACATACTCGGTGCAGTCTCCGCCAATCGTCGTCAAAGACCTGGTGATTACGCCGGCGGCGATCTCGTCACTGATCAAGACCAAGGAACAGATCCCCGGTTGGATCCGCGCGTTCGACGCACGCACCGGCAAGGTGCGCTGGACGTTCAACGCGATTCCGCAAAAGGGCGAAGTCGGCGCTGATACCTGGCAGGACGGTTCAAACGAGTACGCCGGCAAGGTGACGGTGTGGACGATCATGAGCGCCGACGAAGAGCTCGGCCTCCTGTACCTGCCGACCAACACCACCGCGCCTGACTTCTACGGCGCGCATCGACTCGGCAACAACCTGTTCGCCGAAAGTGTGGTCGCGGTCGACATCAATAGCGGCAAGCGCGTGTGGCACTTCCAGACGGTGCATCATGGCCTGTGGGACTACGACAACCCGGCGGCGCCGAACCTGCTCGACGTCACGGTGAACGGCACGCGCGTCAAGGCCCTGGCGCAGATCACGAAGCAGGGCTACGTCTACACGTTCGATCGTGCCACCGGCAAGCCGATCTGGCCGATTGACGAACGCCCCGTTCCGCCATCGGACGTGCCCGGTGAGAAGGCCTCCCCGACGCAGCCGATTCCGACGAAACCGGCACCGTTTGAATACCAGGGCGTGACAGTCAACGACCTTGCAGATTTCACTCCCGAAATCCGCGCCATGGCGGAGAAGGCGATCCAGGGTTTCCGCACGGGTCCGCTGTTCACGCCGCCATCGATCGAGGGCACGCTCGTGCGTCCGGGCACGACGGGTGGTGCGAATTGGTCCGGCGCAGCAGTCGATCCCGCGACCGGAATGATGTACATCCCGTCACGGAACGCCTACGCGGTCAGCAAGTTGAGCCCACCAGAGGCGGGACTGAACAGCAACCTGCTCTACATGCAAACGCCTGGTCGCAATCCGCAGATGCCTGAAGGTCTGCCGCTGTTCAAGCCTCCGTACTCGCGCATGACGGCGATCGACATGAACTCCGGCGACCACAAGTGGATGACGCCGACCGGCGCCGGCGATCGCATTCGCAACAACCCGCGGCTGAAGCCGTTGAATCTTGGGCCGGTGGGCGGCGACATCACGCTCGCCGGGCCGCTGCTGACGAAGACGCTGCTGATCTATCCGCTCACGACGGGCGGATCGACCGGTGGCGCCCGGCTGGTCGCGTACGACAAGGCATCAGGCAAGGAAGTCGCCTCAGTGGACTTGCCCGGCGCCGCGGTCGGCACGCCGATGACCTATGCGTTGGCAGGGAAGCAATACATCGCGGTCACCGTGCAGGGCCGGACGCCGACGGATATTCCAGAGCTCGTTGTCTTGACGCTGCCATAAAGGCTCGCGGGCCAGCGGGCCAGCGGGCTAGCGGGCTAGCGGGCTAGCGGGCTAGCAGGCTAGCGGGCTAGCGGGCTAGCGGGCTAGCAGGCTAGCGGGCTAGCAGGCTGGCGGGTCAGCGGGCGAGCAGGCCAAAGTCTCAACTCCGGTGTCTAAGCATCCGGTCATGAGTTTTCGCGCGCTCATCGCTGCCAGCCTGCTGGCCTGCTGGACTGCCGGCCTGATTGGATGCGCCGCCAAGGCGCCGGTTCAGCCGCTGTACATCGCCGAAATGCTCAAGGGCGAAGCCCTACTGAGCGACGGCTGCTACACCTGTCTTCAGCAATCGCTGGCCCTGTTCGAGAGGGCACTCACGCTCAAATCGCCACCGGCCGGCGCCGCGGAGAAGGCGTTTGACGCGGCATTGCTGATCTGGCTCCGCGAAAGAGAACTGGGCATCCCCAGCGACGAATCCGCATCACGGGCGCGCAGGCTGCTCGTCGCTTCGCGCCAGCAGGTGTTTGACGCAGCACAACTCGTCATCGGCGATACGACCGGGCTTGATCCAGAAATGCGAGCGCGCCTGACAGGACGCAGCCGGCCGCCGCTGGAGATGGACCACCCCGTTCGCCGCGCACTCGACGCCTCTCCAGAAATGGACCTGGCGGCGCGCTATGTTGCGCTCTCGATCGACTGTGAACAGCAGAAGCTGATCGAGAGCATCGACATGCGCGCGATGACGTCCAATTATTCCGGCGTGCCGCTGATGCGCTATAAGCTCGCCACATGCGGACGGCTCGCCTCGTCCAACGTCGGCCAGCTGCGCGAAGGCGACCCGAGATGGACGGACACCCTCGCCGCAGAAGCCCGTCGCGAACTCGCATCCTCCGCCGGGCGCGCCATCGACTTTCCGAAGGTGCTGTCGCTGTACGCACAGGGCCGCTCCGCATTTCCATCGTCGCTGCTGTTCACCCTGGCGTGGGCGAACACCAACCTGATGGCCGAAGAGTACGAAGCCGCCTTCACCGGTTTTGACGATGTAGTGACCAGGCTTCCCGAGCATCGTGACGCGCTCAACGGCAAGATGCAGGCGCAGAGTTATTTGTTGCGTCATGACGATGCGATCGCCACGGCGACGCGTATCCTCGAGCTCGGAACCTGGAACATAGCCGATGCGAACTACTGGCGCGCCTGGAACCGGTATCACCTGAAGGACTACGAGTCGGCGTGGGTCGACGTCGAGAATGCGCTGAAGGGCCTCTCGAACACGCGAGTGACCATGCTGGCGGGCCTGATCGCGTACGCCCGCAAGGACCTGGCGTCGGCGATCGTGCACTTCGATAACACGTTCAAGGCCGATCCGACGGCTTGCGACGCGGTGTGGATGTCTGGGCTGGTCAGCATTGACCAGAACGAGCTGACCGTCGCGGCGCCGAAATTCACGCGGTCGATGACCTGCTTTGTGAGTTCAGCCGCGGCCCTGCGTCAGGACAGGGTTCGCGTGGCCGATTCGATCGAGCAGCGTGGCAGTCCAGCGACCGCCCGCGAGCAGCGGCAGCTGGACCGGCTGGAGCGAGACGCGAAGAACGCGGAAGAAAAATCCGCGCAATCGGCCTATAACGGCGCGCAGTGTTATGCGCGCACCGGCAACAAGAGTCTCGCGATGAATCTCATCGACGTGGCGATCGACCACCCGCTGATGAAGGAGAAGGCGGTCGCAATGAAGGCGGCGATCGAAAAACTTCCGCAGTAGCTTCCGCTACAGCGAGAAGTCGACCATGACGGGCCCGTGGTCGCTGCTGCCGACTTCCCTCTGCACAACGGCCGATTTGGCGCGTTCGGCGATCGCCTTCGAGGCCAGCACGTAGTCGATGCGCCAGCCGATGTTGCGCTCCTTCTGATTGCGCCACGGCGCCCACCACGTGAAGAGGTTGTCGTTGTCGGGTTCGAACGACCGATGCACGTCAACGAGTCCGCGCGAAATGATGCGCTGTAACAACGCCCGTTCCTCGGGCCTGGCGCCGATCTGATTCGGCTTGTGCAGCTTCGGATGAATATCGCGCTCGGCCAGCGCCACGTTGAGATCCCCGCACAACACGATCGATTTCTGGTTGCGCTCAGCGTTCGCGACAAATGCGTCGAGATCCTCCAGGAAGCGCATCTTTGCCTCAAAGTCCTTGCCGCCGTTCGGCACATAGATCGACGCGATCATCACGTCGCCGGCTGGCGTCGGTACGGTGGTGCAGGTGATGCGCTGCTCGAAATCGAATCCTGGATGCGAGCATGCCGGGAGCGCCACGGCCAGCGACTTTGCCACCAGCATGGCGACACCGGAGTAGCCCTTCTCGCCGTGCCAATAGCTCCAGTAGTGCTCCATGTCGCGCAACTCGAACGGGAGCTGGTCGAGCGATGCCTTGATCTCCTGCAGGCAGACGATGTCGGGCTTTTCGGCGGCAAGCCAGTCGAGGAGCTGTCCCTGACGAGCGCGGATGCCGTTGACGTTCCAGGTGGCGATTTTCATGAACAGGCCAACAGGCTATCAGGCCGGCAGGCTAGCGGGCCAGCAGGCCAGCAGGCTAGCGGGCTAGCGGGCCAGCAGGCCAGCGGTCAGCGACTCCACGAATGAATGAGGGTGAGTGGCGCGGAGTCGTTGCTGGCCGCAGGTACGTTCAGCAGGAAACGTCCGCTACGAGTGACATCGAATGAGCGGATCGGTGCGCCGGCATCGAACAGTCGCGTGATTGACGTGACCTCGGAGCGCGCAAGCGTAGCGGCCAGCATTTCCGAACCGCGCCTGAAGTAGAGTTCACGGCCATCGGCACTCCAGCGCGGTTCGGTGCCGCCGGCAGTTGTGATCCTCACGCGCGTGCCCGGCTTGGGATACGAATCCAGGTAGATGTCGAATTGGCCTGACTCGTTCGAGGCATACGCGATCGAGCGCCCATCTGGTGAGAATGCGCCGTAGGCCTGGTCGAATGGCGCGATCACGTACGGCTGCGCGGTGGAGCCTTCAACCGGCGGCAGCACCATGAGATCGTCACCGGTGTCCATGTTCTTCCGGCCGATCAGTAGCGACTTGCCATCACGAGACCAGTCCCAGACCTGGACAGCTGAGTCAAACGTCGCGATCGTCTGCTCGGGCAGCACGGCGCCCGCACCTCGCAGCATGACCTTGCGGCGCTGACCGGCCCACGCCACGCGCAGTCCGTCTGGCGACCACACGCCGCTTTCGTCCACGTCAGTCGAGAGCGACAGTCGCTGCGGCGCAGGTTGTGACCCGGTTCGGACGAAGACGTCGAGCGTGCGTAGTTGCCGATCGACCTCGGTGATCACGAACCGGCGTCCATCCGGCGCAATCCGCAGATCCCACGCATCGACAGGTTCGCTGGTCGGGCCCGCCGCGGCGCCGTCCCTTCCCACCCATCGCAATTCGCGGAGCGTCGATCCGGGCGCGCCGTGCATCAGCACATCCGGCGACGCCGTGGCGAACAACTGTCCGATCGGCCCGCGCCCGACGTTGATCGCCACCACCGCCGCGGTTCCGGTGGGTTCGAATGTGTTCGGATCGATCGGTTGCGCCATCAGCGTGAGATCTCGCAGATAGAGCAGGTGATTGTTCGCGACGATCGCCTGCGCGTCTGAGGCGAACAAGCGCTTGCGCTCCGACGGCGAATCGAGCGCTGCGATCCATATCCCCGCGCGTGATGACTGCGAAGCGGACACCAGGAACACGACGTGGCGCCCATCCGCGAGGAAGGCCGGCCACGAGTGCGACGTCTCTCCGGACGCCGCGTCCAGCGTCGTGAACGGCGCGACGAATCCCGCGGCATCTCGCCGCATCAAGCCGCTCGATGCAGTCGGCGCGAACACAAAATCGCCGGCCTGGCCCCACGACCCACCGCGGGCGGATCCAGCAGGATCGAGCACCGTCGTCGTGCCGCTCTCGAGGTTGAGCGAACGAAAGTGTCCGCCGGCGACGAAACCCACCGTCGTGCCGTCATTCGACCAGAACGGCATCGCGGCGCCGTCAGTGCCCGGCAACGCGCGCGACTCGCCGTTGCTCAGATCGTGCAACCACAGCGAGACCACCCCAGCCTTGGCGGCTGGGTAGACCAGCCGGCGGCCATCGGGGGCGAGCGAGAGTCCAAATGGGTAGTCGCCGCCCGCGCCGACGTCCAATCCGGCCGGAGGCACCCACGCCGCTCGCACCGGCTGAGGTGGAGGCGGTGGTGCAGGAGGCCGCTCGCGCCAGTGACGAATCGCCGGAACGGCAAAGATCACCGCGGCGATTGCGGCGGCAACGGCGAAGAACGTTTGTTTAGATATACTTGGGCCCTCGAACCTAAGGAGGTTACTTCGAATGCGTAATCGTCTTCTCGCCCTGGCCGTCACGTTCGTCGTCGCGGGCCTGCCGGGCGCCACGTCGGCGTGGGCACAGGCCGCAGCGCCGACACGGCGTCCGGACGTGATCTATGTTCCCACGCCGGAAGCGGTCGTGGAGGCCATGCTGCAGGTGGCGGCCGTCACCAAGAACGACGTGGTGTACGACCTCGGCTGCGGCGACGGCCGCATTCCTGTGACCGCCGCGAAGAAGTACGGTGCACGCGGCGTCTGCTTCGACATCGATCCCGATCGCATCAAGGAAGCGAACGAGAACGTGGCGAAGAACAACGTCGGCGACAAGGTCCGCGTGGTGCATGCCGATCTTTTCGAACAGGATCTGAGCGGCGCGTCGGTGATCACCCTCTATCTGCTGCCGTCCCTCAACGTGAAGTTGATGCCGAAGTTGATGAAGGAGTGCAAGCCGGGCACCCGCATCGTGTCGCACTCCTTCGACATGGGCGACTGGAAGCCCGAGAAGGAACTCGACGTCGACGGCCGCAAGGTCTACTACTGGACGATTCCAAAAAGATAGGCTGACGGGCCAGCAGGCTAGCAGGCCAGCAGGGGATCGTCACTGAATAGACGCCTCTTACTCGGTATCGCCGCAGCACTCGCTGCCGGATCGATCGTCTTGGCCGTCAGCGGTGGTTTTCGGACCACCGTTGGCGGTCTTCGTATTTCGGCTCGGTCCCCATGGCCGGCCGTCGCACTCGCCGGCACCGCACTCGGCGCCTGGTATCTCACCGCACGCCGGCAATCCGCAGTCACCTCCGATCTCGAGGCCGCGTGGCGCGCCTGCCATCGACACACGCATTTCGTTGCCGGACTCACGGTGGCGTCAACGATGCTCGCGATGGCGTTCGCGACGAACTCGGCTGCAGGCGCGGATGCGTCTGGATACGTGAGCGAGTCGGCCGCATTGGCCCGCGGCCAGCTGTTTCATCGCGATGAGTTGGCGGATGTCGCCAGCGGCCGCTATCCGTATCTCACCTCACCGCTCGGATGGCGGCCGGCCGCGGAGGGTCTGCAAGCTCCGACGTATCCGCCGGGATTGCCACTGCTGATGGCCGTGCCGCACGTGCTTGGTGGCACGACCGGAGCGGCACTCGTCGTCATTGCGAGCGGCGCGGTCGCCGTGATCGCGACGGGATCGCTCGCGTTTCAACTTGGCGGCAGCATCGCGGCACTGCTTGCGGCCTCGTTGCTCGCGTTTACGCCGGTGTTCCTCTACCAGTGGATCCAGCCGATGAGTGACGTGCCAGTCACCGCGGCCTGGATGGTGTGCTTTGCGATGCTGGCGCGTCGAGGCGGGTCCTGGGACCTTGCTGCCGGACTTGCGTGTGCCGTCGCTGTGCTCATTCGTCCGAACCTGGCGCCCCTCGCCCTGGTGCCGCTGATGCTGGCGCCGCGGCGGGTCGTCTTCGCAGCGCCAGTGGCCGTTGCGGGCGCGACGCTCGCGCTGCTGCAGTGGACCTGGTACGGATCGCCGCTGCGATCTGGATACGGATCTGCCGAAGAACTGTTTGCGGTGTCGAACGTTGCTCCCAACGCCTCCCGCTACTTCAATTGGCTGATCGCCACCGGCCCGGTGTTTCTGCTCTCAATCCTCGGCGTGGTTCGTCGTCATCGCGACCGGATGGTGCGAGGCCTGGCCGCGTTTGCGATCGGGGTCGTTGCGGCATACCTCGTCTACGCGGTGTTCGAGGAGTGGTCCTACCTCCGCTTCCTGCTGCCGGCGTTGGCTGTCATGGCCGTCCTGACGGCGTCGGAACTCGCTGCCTGGCTCGATCGATGGCCTGCGGCGGCGCGCCCCGTCCTGCTGTGCGCGATAGTGCTTGGCATTGCCGCGCACGCCCTGTCGGTGTCCCGGTCCACGGGAACGTTTAAGCTGGCCGACCAACTGCGGCGGGTTGAGCGAGTGGCCGATCTAATCAATGAGGATGTGCCGCCTGCGGCGGTTCTCGTGGCCGGCGAGCAGAGCGGATCGATGCGCTATTACACCGATCGGCCGATCATCCGCTGGGAGGCCGCGGCCCCCGCCTCCCTCGCCGAGGTGACGACGACTCTCGAAGTCTCGCGCCGGCCGGTCTACATCGTCCTGGACCAGTGGGAAGAGAGTCAGTTCCGCGCGCGGTTCTCCGGTGTTCCCGCGGGGGCGCTCGACTGGCCGCCGATCCTCGATGCGGGGACGTCCCATCGCACGCGCCTGTGGAAGTTGAGCGACCGTGAGCGATTCCTGCGCGGTGAGCACCTGAGCACAATCCGTCTGCCCTAGGTCCGGCCAAAGCCGGGCCAACGCGGTAAAATCATCTCGCTTGCGAAAGTTCGACGTCGTAATGCTGGCCGTCATCCTGACGGTTGCGGCAGGGCTCCGCGTGTGGGCGCCTTGGGACGATGTGCTGGGAGGATCGCGCGTTAATTTTCTCGAGACCGACGCGTGGTACCACGTGCGGCTCGCTGAAAGCCAGGTCCGCAACTTCCCGCATCGCGTCACGGTCGATCCCTACGCATCTCCAGACGGGCAGTACGTCGCCGTCGCGCCGCTGCTCGACACCATTGTGGCCACGACCGCGTTCGTCACCGGCGGCCGCAACGCCTCGACCGAATACATTGAACGCGTTGCCGCGATCATCCCTGCCGTCGTCGGCGTGCTTGCAGTCGGTGCGGTGTGGGCGCTCGCGACGGTGGCATTTGATCGCCGCGCCGGGTTCATCGCCGGATTGCTGGCCGCCATCCTTCCTGGACATTTTCTCGATCGATCGCTGGTGGGTTTTGTTGACCACCATGCCCTCGAGGTGCTGCTGTCGTTTGCCACGCTGGCGTGCGTCGCCTACGGCTCGCCCATCGGAGCCGGGATCGCACTTGGTCTGTACTTGTTGGCCTGGGCGAGCGGTTCGTACTTCGTCGCCATCCTGGCGGTGTGGATGATCGTCACCGCGATCGTCGCGCCGAAGCGCCGCGCTGCCGCGGCGCAGTTCACGGCGGCGATGACGGTCATCGCGCTGGGGATCGTTGTCGCGTTCCAGGATCCGGAACTCTACCGCTACAACACCCAGCTGGCCGCGCTGATCGGGCTGCTGCTTGTGTCGGCGACGATCTTCTATTTCGCCGATCAACTTGCCAAGGTGCTTGGCATTGGCGCGGCCGCCGCGGCCATTGTTCTTGCCGCGACCTGGTTGCTGGCGCCAGCGCTTGTCACGCAGGTGGTGTCCGACGTCAGCCGCTTCAGTCCCGACCCGACACGCATGGCGGTACTCGAAGCGAGGCCGTTGTTTCTGTATCAAGGGAACTGGTCCTGGGCGCAGCCGTGGATCTTTTTCCGCAGCGGCTTCTACGCCGGCATCGTCGCCGTCCTCGGCCTCGCAGTGGTGACCTGGCAATCAAAACGGGTCGACCACATTCTGATCCTGTGCTTCACCATCGCGAACTATGCGGCGACGATCGGCCAGAACCGCTTCGGCTACTACCTGGTTCCGGCCACCGCGGTCGTGATCTCGTGGATGGCCATCCGCATCCTCGATATCGGAGGCGTGCCGCACGCAGACAATCCAGCGCCGAAGCCGCTGCTGGCGTTGCCGTTTCAAAGAGAGATCGCGGTCATCGCGGTCGCGGGCCTGCTGATCGCGCCGAACATCATGCCGGCGGCGCTGACGACGACTCGCGCCGGCGGCATGCCACAGCAGTGGTTTGATGCCATGCAGTGGCTCAAGACGAAGACGCCGGAACCGTTCACCTCGCCCGATCACTACCTGGCTCGGTACACCAACACGGAGCCCAAGGCTTTGTTCACCATCATGAACTGGTGGGACCAGGGCTACTGGATCACGCAGACCGCGCATCGCGTGCCCGTCAGCAACCCGACACAGAGCGGCGCTCCCGACGCCGCGAAGTTCCTGACCGCGACGGACGAAGCGACCGCCCTCGGTCTGATGGCGCGCAACCGTTCGAAGTACGCACTTCTGGATTTCGAATTGCCCTTCCGTGATGGCGCGGCGGGATCACTGCAGGGACGCTTTCAGAACCTGGCGGATTGGGCCGGCATCCCGACGTCCCGCTTTTACTCGCTGTGCTTTTCGCGCCGCAGTGAAGCGGACCCGTGGCAGCCGACGTGGATTTACCGGGAGGCGTACTACCAATCGATGGCCTATCGCCTGATGGTGCTCGGCGGCGAAGGCATCAATCCATCCAACAACACGTGGGTGGTACAAGTGCGCGAGCGCACCGATGTCAGCGGCCGGCGGTTCTGCGAGGTCGCGAATCGCTGGCAGTACGAACGATCGGATGAGGCCAAGACCAGCGCGGCCCAGCGCGGCCAGGGGTTTGAAGCCGTGGGTCTCACACCCTGGCAGCCGGCCTTCAGCCTCCCGCCTGTGACCGGACTGAGGATTGCCGCCGAGTTCCGCGATCCCGCTCAGAAGGCTGGCGAGTCGCCGATGATCAGGATCTTTGAAGTAGCGAGTAGGAAGTAGCAAGTAGCAGGTAGCAGGTAGCAAGAAATTACGGGTTCTTCGAGCGGATCAGACCACCGAGAAGTCTGCCGACTTCGTCTCCACTCGATCTGATCGCGTCCGCGCGATCTGACGAGATCAGCTTCAGTCGAACAGAGAGTTCAAGTTGCGTTTGCAGCTCGCAGAGCGAGCCATGCGCCATCTGTAAGAATCGAACGAACTCATGATCGGTCGATCGTCGCCCCTGGCCTTCAGCAATGTTGGAGGCAATGGATATGGCTGCCCGACGCATCTGGCTCGTCAGCCCAAAGCGTTCCTGCGATGGATAGGTCGCCGTCCGCTGGTAAACCTGCTCAGCGAGCACCATCGCCTTTTGCCAGACCATTAGATTGCGATAATCCACGCGCGCATTATCGGCACTCGGCATTGCTGATTCAACCGAGATCGATCAGACCGACTTCGCGTACAGAGATGGAGAGTCCTATGTAAGCAGCAACTGAATCTAGTACGAAGAAACTGCTCTTGCTACCTGCTACTTGCTACTTACTCCGCGCGTAGCGCGACCGCTGGGTCCGTCGCGGCAGCGCGGTTCGCGGGCATCCACGCCGCGACGGCGAGCACGACCACAAACAGCAGGGCAGTGCCGCCGAACGACAGCGGATCCACGGGCGCAACGCCGACCAGGATGGCCTGCGCGAGCGTACCGATGCCTGCGGCGAGTGCGAGACCGATCACGCCGCCGATCGCACCGAGCTTGCCGGCCTGGCGCAACACCATTAAGCGCATGTCCTCGCTTGACGCGCCCAGTGCCATGCGGATCGCGATCTCGCGCGTGCGCTGGGCTACCAGGAACGCCATCAACCCATAGAGTCCAAGCGCGGCGAGGAAGATGCCGATCGTGCCAACGCTGCCGGCGATCCACGCCGCGAGCTTCTGCGGCAGCAGGCCAATCGCCGCCGCATCCTCGAAGGACTGCAGCATGACGATCGGCACGTTCGGCTCGACCTGCGCCATCGCCGTCCTCACGTCAGCGGCCACCTGGCGTCCTGGTGCATGGCGTATATAGAACTCGATTGAAGGCTGCGGCTGCTGCGACTGCGGCACGTAGATGAAGGGCTCTTTGTTGGAGCTGATATAGCGGTACTTCGCATCGCGCGCGACACCAACCACTTGCAGCGGCCGCGTCTCGTTGTCGCCCAGGTTCTGGAGCACGGTGCGGCCGATTGCCGACTGGCCAGGCCACGCTTGCTGCGCGAACGTCTCGTTGATGATCGCGACCCACTGGCTGCCGACGCGATCCGAGTCACGGAATGGGCGCCCCTCGACGATGCTCATGTCGATCGTGCTGAAGTACTCGGGTGAGACGACGTCCCAGTCTGCATCGAAAGCGCCGTTGACCGGCCCTTCCACGCCGGGCACGGTGAGTCGACCCATGCCGAAGCCGCTGCCCTGGAGCGGGATCATCCGCGCCGTGGCGACCGACTCCACTCCGGGAATTGCGCCCAGCCGCTCCTTGAACCGGTTGCCGAGTTCCACGGCCTGCTGCTCGCGGTACCCCGAGATCGAAACATCGACCGACGCGATCTGGATGTTGGCGGTCTGGAATCCCGGGTCCGTTTGTGCCGCCTGGCTCAGCGATCGCAGGAAGAGCAGTGCCGTGACAACGAGCATGAGCGAGAGGGCGACCTGCGCAGCGACGAGCGAGTTGCGGAGGCGGAAGCGTCGACGGTCAGGCGTCGAGTTGGCGCCGTGCAACATCGGCGCAAGGTCGGCGCCGAGAGCATGCTTCGCCGGTGCGACACCGAAGACCAATCCGGTCAGCAGGGCGATGCCAAACGCAAACGCCATCACGCGGACGTTCACCGAGAAGTGAAGGTTGAGCGTGATCGGCAATGCCGGAAGGGACCCCTCGAGCAGCGACACCAGCCAGTAGGTCAGCGGCACCGACACGATGGCCGCGGCCATGAACAGCACGACGGTTTCCGTCAGCAATTGCCAGATCAAACGGCCCCGGCCCGCACCAACAGCCAGGCGCGTCGCCATTTCCCGGCGCCGCACGGCCGCGCGCGCCAGCAACATGCCGGCGACGTTGCTGCACGCAATGGCGAGCAAGGCACCGGTGAGCGCGAACAGGAAACCGATGAAGGCGAGGAACGGCGTCCGCACCGGGCCGGGAATGCGTCCCATCGCGGCGACGTTGATGGTGTGTCTCGGGTTTGCTCGAGGCTCGGCTTTCTTGAACGCCTCGATCAGCGTGTTGAGTTCCGCATGAGCCTGGCTCATCTCAACACCAGGCTTCAGGCGGCCGATCGCCATGTGCCACGCTCCGCCCGGTTCGTTCAGCCGATCGGAGCTCGACTCGCCGCGCACCACCTGGACCATCGCGAACGGCGCCCACAGATCGGTGCCGACCATTGATGAACCCTGGAAGCCAGGCTCCGCCACACCGATCACCGCGAACTCCCGGTTGTTGAGGCGGATCGGCTTGTTGAGAATCTCCGGATCGCTGTTGAACCGCTGCGACCAGAGATGGTGACTCAGGACGACCACCGCTCGTTCGTTGGGCACCTGATCCTCATCCGATCGGAAGAAGCGGCCCAGCGCGGCTCGCGTCCCGAGCACATCAAAGTAATTCCCAGACACCATCGTCCCGATGACGCGCTCGCTCGTCCCGTTCGTCCCAAGACTCATCGGCCCGCCGCCGAAGTCGACCGCGGCCACCTCGGTGGTCTGGCTGTGGTCGCGAAGGTACCGGTAGACCGGATGCGACATGTTGTCGAAGCCGCTCCCCTCATTGGCCCGCCCGATATCAATGACTTCGGATGGGTTCCTGACCCCGATCGTTGGCTCGAACAACAAGGCGTCCGTCAGGCTGAAGATGGCGGCTGCTGCGCCAATCCCGAGTGCGAGGGAAACGATGGACGTGAGGGTGAAGATCGGGCTTCGCCCCAGCAAACGCACGGAATGACGCAGGTCGGTGGTCAAGGCCATGGAGCACTAGACAGCAAACGGCAGAGTTTTGTTTCACGAGAAAGTCCCAGCGCCAATCCTGGGGTCGTCATCGGCTGCTATCATGAGGGGGTTCCAGAGACTTATCCCTCAGGTCTCTACTTATTGCCTTTCGTACGGACCTGGGGATGGGATCACTAGCTCAAGCGCAAATACTCCGAATTCCTGCCGCTGGCGCCACACTCAGTGCGGACCTCGTCGTCCCAATGAGTGCATCAGGCATCGTGTTGTTCTCGCACGGCAGCGGTAGCAGTCGCCACAGTCATCGAAACCAATTCGTCGCGCGCGTCCTGCAGGAAGCCGGCTTCGGCACCCTGCTCATGGATCTACTGACGTCTGACGAAGAGCGCATCGACAACCAGACCCGCGAGCACCGCTTCAACATCGATCTGCTCTCGGAGCGGCTGGCTTCTGCCGTCGTCTGGACGTCGAAACAAGACACGCTGAAGGCATTGCCCGTCGGTTTGTTCGGTGCCAGCACCGGCGGCGCCGCCGCGATCGTAGCGTCCGTGAAGCAGCCGACGCTGGTGAAGTCGATCGTGTCGCGAGGCGGTCGCCCCGATCTTGCCGGCCAGCATCTGAAGGCCCAGAAGGCGCCGACGATGCTGATCGTGGGCGGCTATGACGATGCGGTGCTGGTGTTGAACGAGCAGGCGAAGGCGAAGATGACGGGCGAGGTGTCGCTGAAGATCGTGCCGCGCGCGACGCATCTGTTCGAGGAACCGGGGGCGCTGGCGCAGGTTGCCGACTACGCGGCGGCGTGGTTCCTGGCGACGCTGAAGGAAGGGAGGAGAGAGAAGTGAGAAGTGAGAGGTGAGAAGTGAGAGGTGAGAAGTGAGAAGTGAGAAGTGAGAAGGCCGGCTCGGCCATAATTGAAGGGTGCGCCTGACGTCATTTCAACGGCTCGCCCTCTGGACGACTGCCACCACTTACTTCCTGATTCTCGTGGGCGGGCTCGTGCGCGCGTCCGGGGCAGGTCTTGGTTGTCCTGACTGGCCGAGATGCTTCGGTTCGTGGATTCCGCCCGCATCGGTGGACAGCCTGCCGCCGCCGTTCGATCCTTCGCAGTTCAATCCCACATTGATGTGGACCGAGTACGTGAACCGCCTGCTCGGCGTCACGGTCGGTTTCCTGATCTTCGCCACCGCGATCTCGGCATGGCGTCACCATCGCCGCGATCCGCACATTCTCTGGACGACCATCGCGGCGTTCCTGCTGGTTGGCTTTGAAGGGTGGCTCGGCGGCCGCGTCGTCGCCCACGAGCTGGCGGCGTGGATCGTCACCGCGCACTTGATCGTCGCGATCATCATCGTGCAGTTGCTGCTTTATGCGACGTATATGTCAGGCGAGGCGGGTAGGGCGGGTGAGGCCGGTGGGGCAGGCAAGGTCTCTCTGGTCGTTGCTTCTTTGATCGGTCTGACGCTCATTCAAGCCGGTTTGGGTACGCAGGTACGGGGAGCCGTGGATCATGCGCTCGACTCCGGGATCGCGCGTGAGCTTGCGGTGGGTACCGTGGGGCGGCTGGACTACCTGCATCGCGATCTTGCGTTCGTCCTGCTGATGGCGTCCACGCTGTTGACGCTGTGGCTCCTGTCCAAACGTTCGTCCCATGTTTCCTGGTCGTTCGTGGTCCTGGCTCTGGCGATTGCGCAGATTGGCGTGGGTCTCTACATGGCCTACGGCTACCTGTTACCGGCGGCCCAGGTGGCGCATCTAACCCTGTCGAGCCTGTTGCTCGGGGCGGAGACCGTTCTGTGGCTGAAGAGCCGGACGGGCTGATAGAATCCGCCCGATCGTCATTCTTTAGGGGAACCCATGAAACGACTCAGCCTGCCGGCGTTGACACTGATCGTCGCGATGTTTTCGACTTTCGCGTCCGCGCAAGGCGCCTACGACATTGCCGGCCTCACCGCGTTCCGCGCGGAGCGCGAGAAGATCCTGTTGGCTGACAACGGCTGGTTCACGGTCGCCGGCTTGCACTTCCTGAACCCGGGCGAGAACAAGTTCGGCTCGGATCCCCTGAACGACATCGTGCTGGAGTTCGCCGACGTGCCGAAGCAGGCCGGTGTCATCACGATGAACAGCAGCGAGGTCACCATCAAGGCGGCTGACGGCCAGACGCTTGTGTATAACGGCAAGCCCGCGAAGGATGGCCCGCTGCGCCTTGCCGGCCAGGGCCGCCCCGCGGACCTCATCACCTACAAGTCGACGTCCTTCTTCCTGCACTTCAGTGGACCGCGTCTCGCGATTCGCGTGCGCGATCAGAACGCGCCGCTGCGCAAGAATTTCTCGGGCCTGAAGTGGTACGCGGCCAACCCCGCCTACAAGGTGACCGGTCAGTTCACGCCGCTCGAGAAGCCGAAAGTCGTGCAGGCGCCGACCATCCTCGGCGACCTCGAACCGTTCACGGTTCCAGGAACCGTGTCGGTGACGATCGGCGGCAAGACCGCCAACATGGAAGCGTGGAAGTCTGGTGATCGGCTCTGGTTCGTGTTTCGGGACCTCACCAGCGCAGACACCACTTATCCATCGGCGCGGTTTCTCTACACGGACGCGCCCGATGCCAGCGGCAAGGTCGTGATGGATTTCAACCGCGCGCAGAATCCGCCGTGCGCCTACAACCCGTGGACCACGTGCCCGCTGCCGCCTTCGTCCAACAAGCTCGCGGTGCGGATTGAAGCGGGCGAGAAGCGGTACCACGCGGAAGCGACGTCGAACGCCGCAGTCAGAAAGTAACCTCAGGAAGTGGGCGAGAGCGGCTTCAGTTCAAGCTACCTCGCCTTCGTTTCGTTTACGGTCGTTCTCGTCGCCACTCCGGGCTCGACGACCGCAGTCGTCGTCAGGAACACCCTCATTGGCGGCCGCCGGGCCGGTTACGTCACCGCGCTCGGCGCCGCACTCGCCAACACCACGATTGCCATCGCCTGCGGCATGGGTCTGTCGCTCCTGGTGGCGGTGTGGCCCGGATCGCTGAACGCGATCAAGTTCGGCGGCGCGCTGTTTCTCGCGTGGCTTGGCGTGACGTGCCTGTACCGCGCGGTTCGCTACGCTGATGGCGGGATTCAGTTGTCGCTCGACGAGAACAACGCGGCAGCCCCGTCGCACACCGGCGCTTATCTCGGTGATGGTCTCGCGATCAACCTGCTGAGCCCGGTGATCATCAGCTACTACCTGTCGGTGGTGCCGACGTTCATTCCCGCAACCGCATCCCGCTTCTATTACTCGGGCCTTGCCGCCACCCACGTGAGCCTGGCGCTCGCCTGTCACTCGTTGTGGGCCACAGGGCTCGACGCGATGCGCCGCTGGTTCGTGCCACCTTGGACGCGACGGACGTTACAGGCCGCAACCGGTCTCGCGCTAATCGGCCTTGCGGCGCGCATTCTCACCAGCTGAGTGATCTGTTCGCGCGCATGATCGCGCGAGAGCACGATCGCTCAGCATCAGCGCCTTCCGTTCGCTCGAGAGGGCTAGCAACTCGCAGTTCGCGCCTGACTTCGCAGAGCGGCTCACCGCGAGTTGCGGTAAGTGCACGACCGTCGGACCGACTGTCCTTACGCCCCGGCAGCCTATTGCCACGCCGGTCCTCCTCCCGCCCGCTCTCGCTCACTTCAGTCGCTGATGCCGAGCGCTTCGTGCTTTGGGGCGCGACGCTGGCGCGCTTGCGCTCGCACGATATGAAGTGATTCGCGTCTAGTCGGTCCTCAATGCGGTGATCGGGTCGATGCGCGATGCGCGTCGTGCCGGAATCAAGCTCGCGCACGCGGACATCGCCACCAGGATGGCCGCCGCCCCCGCCAGCGTGATCCCGGTGTTGCCCGCGACCCCAAACAACAGGCCGCCGAAGGAGCGGGCCAGTAGCCACGAAGCAATCGAGCCGACCGCGATTGCGGCAACGGCAATCGCCAGGCCCTCGCGAACGACGCCGGCGACCAGTGTCCGCGGGTCGGCTCCGAGCGCAGCGCGGATGCCGAGTTCTCGGTTGCGTCCGGCCACAGCCGCGGCCAGTACGCCGTAGACGCCGATCGCGGCGAGAACCAGCGCGAGTCCTCCATAGAGGTTCAACAACACCGCGGCAAACGCGAGCGGCGCTTCTTCGCTTCGCAGCCGGCTGTCGAGCGAGGCCACGTCAAAGATCGGCACCGCCGGGTCGAAGCCCGCGATCGCGGCGCGGACGGCGCTGGTGTGCTGATCGGGATCGTTGGTCGTGCGAACGCCAAACGTGATGAGCGTCCCCGGGCGTTGAGCGTAGGGAAGATAGATATCCAGCTGCGACTCGTACGCGGATGCGCCCTGGCTGAAACGGAAGCGGCCGCGATGACGTGCATCCGCGGCGACGCCGATGACGGTCACGAGCGGTGTCGTCGGAGCGCCGACCCGCATCTGACGGCCAAGAGCATCCTGTCCCGGCCACAGCCGGGCCGCCGCCGCTTCGCTCAGGATTGCCACATGCGGATTGTCCAGGGTGTCCGTGTCGGCAAAATCCCGGCCGCTCACCAGGCGGATGCCCAGATCCGACAGCGCGCCAGGATTGGTGTTGTGCCGCCAGACCATCAGGCGATCGCCGTCGGCGGTGACACGATCCGAGGGCGCGAGGAACGCGATCCACGTCGAGCGGCCGAACATGCTCGGTCCCCAAATGGTGGCGTGCTCGACCCCAGGGAGCGCGCGCAATCGCTCGAGCATCTGCTGTCCGGCGCGTGCCCTCGCCGCCGGCGTCGCATAGCGATCCTGCGGGAGTTCGAGACGCGCCGTCATCATGTGGTCGGTCCGGAAGAGCAGGTCGGTCCTGGTCAACGCCGAGAAGCTTTGCAGCATGAGCAGCGCCGCCGCCGCGAGCACGAAGGCGGCGGTGATCTCGACACCAGCAAGCACGCGGCCGGCAATGCCGGTTCTTGCGACCTTGGTTGAGCCAATCGCGTCACGAACGCTGGTTCTCAGCGCGCGCCACACCGGCGCGAGTCCGAACAGCAATCCGCACACGAGCGACGTGAGGACCGTCTGCGCGAGCACGACGCCGTTGAACGAGATTGTCGCGTGGGCTGGAATGTCGATCTTGCTGAGGGCCACCAGGGCCGGCGTCATCCAGGAGGCGAGCATCAGCCCGCCGGTGGCGCCGAGCGCGGCGAGCACCAGGCTCTCCGCGAGCAGTTGCCGGATGATGCGGCCCGTCGACGCGCCAATCGCCAGACGCACCGCGAACTCGCGTGAGCGATCTGAGGCTCGAACGAGCAAGAGATTGGCGACGTTGGCGCAGGCGATCAGCAACACGAAGATGGATCCGCCCAGCAGAAACCACAGCGGGCGCCGCGCATCTTCGAAATACTGCGTGTCGAGCCGCGCCGCTCGAATCGAGAAGTTGGCGTTGGTGGCGGGAAACGCCGCGGCGATCTGCGCGCCGATCGTGTTGAGTTCGGCGGCCGCGCCGGCGTGCGACGCGCCGGGTGCGAGCCGTGCCACGGCCCAGACCTGGCGGCTGGCGCGATCGGTCAGGCTCAATCCGTTGAAGACCTCGGGAACACGTTCGATGGGTGACCATGCATCAATGCGTGAGCCCTGGCTGACCGCCACATCGCTAAACGACGACGGCATGACGCCGACCACGCTGAAGATGCGGTTCTGGAGGCGAACCTCCTTGCCGATGATCGCGGGATCGCTGCCGAAATCCTGCCGCCAGGTGGCTTCGCTCAGCATCACCACGAGCGGCGTGTCGCCGCCGATCGCGTGATCGTCAGCCGAGAAGGTCCGGCCGAGGAGCGGCGAGGCGCCAAGAATCGCAAAGTAGTCCTGCCCGACGAAGTTCGCTTCGAGCCGTCGCGCGCCATCGCCGCCCTCGAGCGCCAGGCCCCACGCCGTGTTCCAGGGGGTGATTGCCGCAATCGATCGGGATTGGCGGCGAATCGCCTCGACGTCGGTATACGCGATCTGAAAACTCGTGTCGCCATCCGGCCGAGACAGCACGCCATCAACGAACAGCAGCCGATCGGGCTCGGTGTACGGCAGCGGCCGCAGGAGCAGTCCCTGGACGACGCTGAAGATTGCGGTGTTGGCGCCAATGCCGAGAGACAACGTCAGAACCGCGACCACGGTGAACGTCCGCGATGCGGTCAGGAGTCGGATGGCGTGGCGAAGGTCTCGAATAGCGTCGTGCAGCATGGGCGGTATTGTCGGCGCGAACGGTGATTCTGGTCGCAGCCGACATGTCGTCTGATGTGACGAAACGCGGGACTGACAATGGTGCTCAATCCCCTCGCAAGTACGCATTTTTTGCGTACATGAGAATTTTGTGTGCAATGGCTGTCTATGCCATTACATGAGACGTTTGCCCCCCGCCGTTCTCGCGTTGTGTTTCTCTGTCTTCACATCTACGGCTGTGCTGGCGCAATCCGGCCCGAGAGGCGCGTGGGGATTTGAAGAAGGCTCCGGCACCGCTGTGACCGACAGCAGCGGCAGCGCCAATACCGGCGCCTTGACCGGTGGCGTGTCCCGCGTGACAGGACGCATTGGGGGGGGGCTGAGTTTGACGGAACGGACGACAAAGTCGTCATTCCTTACGCAGCGACGCTCGACCTGTCGGGCGCGCTGACGCTCTCGACGTGGGTCAAATTACCGGCCGACGTCACCCAATCCACCACCCTCGTCGGCCGATCGGGCTATGGCCTGCAGTTCAACGCATTGGGATGGCCGATCCTGTCACTGAATTTACCCGGCGGCTTGCGGGAGGTGTACTCGACCACGCGGCTGCCGCTCAGTCGATGGGTGCACCTGGCGGGCACGTATGACGGCGCGACGATGCGCCTATACATTGACGGCGAATTGGCCGCGAGTGCGACCGCGAGCGGTGCCGTCGTACCGAGCACGGCCGACCTGCAGATCGGCGCGGGCTATGCGTGGTTTCGGGGCGACCTCGACGAAGTACGAATCTACGACCGGGCGCTCACGCTCGCCGAGCTCACCGACGAGCAGACGCGCCCTGTCGATCCGGCCTTGCCGCTGATCGTGACCGGGCGCAGCCCGGAGCACGGCGCGATCGGTGTCCGGGCCGCGCCGCTGTCTGCGACGTTTGGCCTCGCGATGAGTGCTGAACCGGACCGGAAATATCGGAGGATTGTTCGCGTGAGCCAGACGTTAGCGACCCCGATGCTGATACGGCTGTCCTCGGATCCTGTGCCACGGCGCCTGGCTATTTGAGTATCCCCTCGACTTGGCCGGAAGTTCTGTGTCCTCTGCGCCTTCTGCGGCCCTGGGAAAAACGTCACAATCCCATCCGAGCAGCGGTGCCGCGCGCCGCTCAAGCCAAACAGCAATACTGCGTCGCGCGCTATCGGGCCGACGATTTCGCCCATCACCTGCGAACGCGCGACTGCCTGCATCGTGCTGCCGGGGCGCCCGCCGGTCGCTAGGCTGACTGTCCCTGAATCCTGCGGCCCGCGTCCGACAGCAGCCACCGCCACAAATCGGACCGGGAATCTCGGAGTGTCGTCTGCCATGAGTCGGGTGGCCATCTTCGTACTGTCCATTCGCCTTTGTATCAGCCCGCCCGGTTCTGAGCCGTCTGTGCCATCTGCGGCCCTGGGCGCTTTCGAGAACGCCCACCTGCCGGCACGCAGGCCGCCAAGAGGTGAAGGAGGGTGACAGGTCCGGCCGCGATCGCGAAGAAACTGGCGCTGATCAAAAGAGTGCCATGACGCGGCTTAAGATGAGGCGTGCACCGCCGCGTTGTTGCGAAGCCACCGTCAGCAGTCCCGCCGCCTGTTGCTGAAATCACCGCCGTCGAGTCGTTCCTGGACGATGCGGCCCACTTTCCAGATGGTCGCGCCGACGCCGTTGTCAGGCCAAGTTCGATAGACGAAGTGTCGGCCTGCCTGCGGGGGAACGAGACGATACTGCCCGTTGGCGCGCAGTCATCGCTGACCGGAGGGGCGACGCCGTTTGGCGGCCTCGTGCTGAGCACCGATCGCCTGCCGTCAATATCGATCGCAGGCGATCGCGTTCGCGTCGGCGCCGGCGTGCCTCTTCAGTCACTCCAGGACCAACTCTCGAAGATCGGCCGGTGGTTTCCACCGGTGCCGACTTACCTCGGGGCGTTCGCCGGTGGTGCGGTGGCCACTTGCGCGGCCGGCGCCGCGACGTTTAAGTACGGCACCGTGCGCGAGTGGGTCGAGGGGCTCACGATCGTGCTGGCAGGCGGCGACGTCCTCCCATTGTCGAGAGGCGAGTGCATCGCCGGGCCTGACGGCATATTCGAGATCGCCACATCGACTGGCGTTCGTCGGATTCAGATTCCAGACCTTCGGATGCCGGATGTGCCGAAGCGATCGGCGGGCTACTTTCTTGCGCCAGGGATGGACCTGGTCGACCTCTTCATCGGATCGGAAGGCACGCTCGGCGTGATCGTTGACGCCACCTTCCGCACGGCCACCGTTCCCGGCGGGATCTGTAGGGCGATAGTCCCAGTGCCAACCGAAGAAGCCGCCATCGCGCTGACCGTTGAACTGCGGAGCGCCGCGCAAGCAACTTGGCGCAGCGGTGATCCAAACGGCATCGACCTCGCCGCGATCGAGCACATCGACGCGCGTTCGATCCAGGTGGTGCGAGACGACGGTGTTGACCGCAAGCTGGATATTTCGCTGCCGTCTGGCACTGGTGTCGTCCTGTTGATCGACCTCGAGTTGTCCGCGACCGCGAGCAACGCCGACCTCTGGTCACAACTTGAGAATGCGCGCGACGATTCCACCCAGGATGCGCCGCTGGTGCGCTTCTGCCGGTTGCTGGATTCAAGGGGTGTGCTCGACGATACCGAGATTGCGCTGCCGAAAGATCGTGCCCGCGCCGCAGCATTTGCTGAACTGCGCGAGGCCGTGCCCGCCGGCGTGAATCGCCGTGTGGCTCTCGCCAAGCAACAGGACGCGGCGATTTCGAAGACCGCGGCCGACATGATCGTGCCGTTCGACCGCTTCGGCGACATGATGCGCGAATGCCGGCGGCTGTTCGACGAGCGTGAACTCGACCTTGCGGTGTGGGGACACATCTCCGACGGCAACGTGCATCCGAACGTGATTCCGCACAGCGTCGGCGACGTGCAGAAGGGCAGGGACGCGATCCTGCAGCTCGGCTCCGCGGTGATCGCGATGGGTGGCTGCCCACTCGCCGAACATGGCGTCGGGCGCAATCCCATCAAGCAGCAACTGCTTCGCCAGCTCTACGGTGATGACGGCATTCGCGCGATGCGCGCTCTCAAGCTGAGCCTTGATCCGAATGGCTCACTCGCAAGTGGAGTGATCTTCCCATCACAATAAGCAGTACATGCTGGCGGAAGTACAGGCCGAGGTAGTTGGCCGCCCGGCCGAGTCTGCGTTTGTTCTGCTGCTCGACTTCGACGGCACGCTGGCGGAATTCAATCCCGATCCTGCAGCGCCCGAGCTGACGCCCGAGCGCTGGCACCTGCTCAATCAGATCGCCAGCGAGCCCAACCTGTCCCTCGGCATCGTCAGCGGCCGCCGGCTGGACGACCTTCGCCTTCGCACGCGGCTTCCCGATCACGTCTATCACGCCGGCCTGCACGGCCTCGAGATCGAGGTGGATGGCGACCGCACGACGCACCCCGATCTCGCGGCTGCCGAAGAGCGAATGGACGGGCTTGCCGACTGCCTGCGTCGCCTGATCATCGAATTCCCAGGCGTGCTGATTGAAGACAAGGGCGTGAGCGTGGCCGTGCATGCGCGCCCGTTGCCCTACAGCCTTCATGAAAAGCTCTTTGCCCGCGCCGACATTCTCGCGGTGCCGTGGATCGTCGAGGGGCACGCGCGCCGGCTCGAAGGCAATGAGGTGGTTGAGTACCTGCCGAACATCAACGGACATAAGGGTGAGGCGACCAGGTGGATCACCGGAAGAGTTGAAGCGACATTTGCAAGGCGAGCGTGGGTGGCGTACATCGGCGACGACATTACGGATGAGGATGCGTTCCGCGCGATCGATCATGGAATCGGCGTGCTCGTGGGTCTTCGTCCAACCTCAGCCACTCACAAGCTCGACGGTATCTCTGATGTGGATCGGTTATTGAGATGGCTGGCGGCAGAAGGTAAGGTCGGAAGAACCAAATGAATGCTGCTCAGCTGGCGTCGACGCTCGGCGAATCCCTCCGCGGCACTCGACTGATCGTCGTGGCCAATCGAGAGCCGTACATTCACATCAAGCGGACGCGTTCCGCTCGCGGCATTTTCAATTGGCTGCGCGGACGCAAAGAGACGGAAGCGATTGAATGGACGCGACCGGCGAGTGGTCTTGTCACGGCGCTCGACCCGGTGATGCGCGCCTGTGGCGGAACGTGGATCGCCCATGGCAGCGGCAATGCGGATCGAGAGACTGCCGATGCGCGCGGCCGTGTGCGCGTGCCGCCGGATCGTCCGTCGTACACGTTGCGACGTGTCTGGCTCACGCCTGAAGAAGAGCAGGGCTACTACTACGGGTGCGCCAACAACGCGCTCTGGCCGTTGTGTCACATCGCCTATGCCCGGCCGGAGTTCGATGACGCGGACTGGCACCAGTATGTGAACGTGAATCGGCGCTTCGCAGACGCGGTGATCGAAGAAGTGGGTGACGATCGGGCCGTGGTGTTCGTGCAGGACTACCACTTTGCGCTGTTGCCGCGGTTTGTGAAAGAGGCGAGGCCCGACGTCACGGTCTGCCAGTTCTGGCACATTCCGTGGCCGAATCGCGAGGCGTTCCGCGTCTGCCCGTGGGGAGAGGACATCCTGCACGGGTTGCTCGGCAACGACCTGCTCGGCTTTCATATCCAGTATCACTGCAACAACTTCCTGGATACGGTCGATCGCGCGCTCGAATCGCGCGTTGACTACGAGCACTTTGCCGCGTGGCGCGGCGGCCGGCCGACCTATGTGCGTCCGTTCCCGATCAGCATCGATCCGACGTTGTGGAAGGGACCGACGAAACCGAGCGATTTGTCCGCGGAGCATCGCGGCGTGCGCAAGGCGCTGGGCCTGAACAACGAGCGGATCATCTTCGGCATCGATCGGCTGGACTACACGAAGGGCATCCCCGATCGCTTGAAGGCGTTTGCGCGCATGCTCGAGCGGCACCCCGAATGGCGTGGCAAGGTCTCCATGGTGCAGGTCGGCGCGCCCAGCCGCGAACACCTGGGCCGTTACCAGTCGCTGATGCACGAAGTCGAGGCGTGCGTGTCGCAGATCAACGCGAAGTACCGCGCCGACGACTGGCTGCCGATCATCTATCGGCCGCAGCATCATCAACCTGAAGCCGTCGCGCACATCTATCGCGCGGCGGACGTCTGCGTCGTGTCATCGCTGCATGACGGCATGAACCTGGTCGCCAAGGAGTTCATCGCGTCGAGGAACGACGATCACGGTGTGCTGGTGTTGTCGGAGTTCACCGGCGCGGCCAGGGAGTTGAGCCACGCGGTGCACGTGAACCCATTTGCCGTGGATGCATTTGCCGATTCCCTGCACACCGCCTTGCTGATGCCCGCCGACGAACAGCGTCGGCGCATGCGCGCGCTACGGGAGCGGGTGCATTCGCATACGGTATTCGACTGGGCCGGAGCACTGCTGGCGGCGGCCAGCCGGCGGATGGAGACCGTTGCGTGATCACTCCGCTGCCGCTCCATCACGGCGCGATCGGCAACGGCAGGGTGATCGCGCTGGTCGGGCCGGATACCAGCATCGACTGGTTGTGCTTGCCGCGATTCGACAGTCCATCGGTGTTCGCGCGCCTGCTCGACCAGGAGCGCGGCGGCTCATGGGCCTTCAAGGCCCAGGGTGACTGGCGGGCATCCACCAGCTACGTGCGCAACACCAATGTGCTGCGGACGGAAATCGAGACCGGTGACGGCAGGGTCGAGATCCTCGACTTTGCGCCGCGCCGGATGCAGGGACTGAAGGTCGATGCGCCGATTGAAGTGTGCCGGCTGGTGCGCCCGCTCGATGGCACGCCGCGTCTGCGCGTCCACTTTGATCCCAAGCCTGACTACGCGCGCTCACAGTTCGAAATGGTGGCGTCCGGCCAGGGCATCGAGGTGGTGGGCGGTCCGACGCGACTCTACCTGTCGAGCAACGTGCCGGCGCCATACCTGCTGGACGGCTCCGCGATCAGGATCGACCGGCCCACGTTCTTCTCGCTGAGTTCAGGCAAGCCGCCGGCGATCGGCTCCGCGCCAGACGCTGAGACCGCACTCGAGGAGACCATCCGCGGATGGCGCGCCTGGGCCAAGGCCACGGCGCTGCCATCATTCGCTGCCGACGCCGTGCTGCGATCCGCGCTCTGTCTCAAGCTCCACGCGTTCAGTGACACCGGCGCGATCATTGCCGCGGCGACCACCAGCATCCCGGAGGCGCTGGGCTCCGGGCGGTCCTGGGACTATCGCTTCTGCTGGCTGCGCGACGCCGCGTTCGTGGTTGAAGCCTTGCGCCGGTTGAGCCATCTGTCCGAAGGCGAGGCTTTCGTTCGCTTCCTGCGCGACATGGCGGACTCGGGACCGGTGCAACCGATCTACGGCATCACCGGCAAGCGAGACCTGCACGAAGAGATCGTCGACACCTTGCGCGGGTATGAAGGCATCGGCCCCGTCCGCATTGGCAATGCGGCCTACGTGCAGCGCCAGCACGACGTCGATGGCGAGATGGTGCTCTGCCTCGAAACCATCCTCACCGATCCACGCATCGTCTGGGAGGATCCGTCGCTGTCGCCGCTGCTCGAACGTCTGGTCGAGGAGGCGATGGAGTCGTACGAGGTCGTCGATACCGGACTGTGGGAGTACCGGACGCAGCCGAGGCACTACACCTTCTCGAAGGCGATGTGCTGGGTGGCGGCACACCGGGGCGCCGAGCTGGCAATGTTTCTTGGCGATCACAACAACGCCGCTCGATGGCAGGCGTGGGCCGACGAAGTACGGCCGCAGATCCTGCAACGTGCCTATAACGAGGAGCGCGGCTTCTTCACACAGGCGTTCGACGGCGAGTTTCCCGATGCGTCGAATCTGCTGCTGCCATCGCTGGGCCTGATCGACCCAACGGATCCGCGATTTCGCTCAACCGTGCGCGCCTATGAACGCGAGCTCGCGCCCGAAGGGTTGATGCTGCGCTACAAGCATCTGGACGACTTTGGTCACACCACGAGCGCGTTCTCGATCTGCTCGTTCTGGTGGGTCGAGGCGTTGGCGATGATGGGCGAAGTCGACGAAGCCGTCGCGCTGTTTCGCCGGCTGGAGCAATACGCCAACCCGCTCGGCCTGTTTTCCGAAGACATCGATCCGGCGACCGGTGCACTGCTCGGCAATTTCCCGCAGGCCTACACCCATGTCGGCCTCATCCACGCCGCGATCACGATCGGCGAGATCCTCGACGCGAAGCACGGGTCATTCAAGGCGTGGTCTTGAGGAGTAGCAAGTAGCAAGATGCAAGATGCAAGAAATTCCTTGCTACTTGCTACTTGCTACTTGCTACCTGCTACTTGCTACCTGCTACTCGCCTTCTGCCATTCGCGGCACCATTCATCCCAGCCCGGCCATTTGCTAGTAACTTAGACGGCTGATGAAGTTTGCAGCTTTGGTACTGGGAGTCCTGGCACAGCCGTCGGCGGGCATCACCGCGCCGGCGTCGGCACGGACGTATGACGGGCGGTCGGGGGCTCTTGAAGTAGAACCGCCGCGGATCGATCAGTCCGTGGAGATCGACGGCAAGCTCGATGAGGCAGTGTGGTCGCAGGCGGCGGTGCTCGCCGGATTCTCGCGCTATGCGCCGGTCGATGGCGCGCCGGCGGACAATCCGACTGATGTGCTCGTGTGGTACTCGCCATCGGCGATCCATTTCGGTATTCGCGCGACGGCGCCCGCGGGATCGGTGCGAGCCACGCTCGCCGACCGCGATCGCATCCAGTCTGACGATCACGTCATCATTTTCCTGAGCACCTACAACGACGGCCGGCAGGCGATGGTGTTTGGGGTCAATCCGCTTGGCGTGCAGCTCGATGGGGCGCTCGCTGAGGGCACGCGCGGCGGCGGGGGCGGATTCACGGGGTTGGCGTCCGGACGCGAGTCGCCCGATCTCAGTCCCGACTACGTGTTCCAGTCGAAAGGCCGCGTGACCGACACCGGTTACGAGGTCGAGATCCGCATTCCGTTCAAGAGCGTGCGCTATCAGTCGCAGGACAAGCAGGATTGGGGCATTCACGTCACGCGCGTGGTGCCGCACCAGGGCACGGAAGACAGCTGGGCTCCGGCGAAGCGCGACGAAGCGTCCTTCCTCGGACAGTCCGGTCGGCTGAAGAACTTGAGCGAGCTTCGTCGCGGGCTGGTGCTCGATCTCAATCCGATCGCAACCACGAAGCTCGACGGCCAGGCGGATGGTGATGGCTGGAGCTACGACGCTTCGCGGCCTGAGCTTGGCATGAACGTCCGCTGGGGCATCACGCCGAACCTGACGATGAACGGGACGGTGAATCCGGACTTCTCGCAGGTGGAGTCCGACGCCAGCCAGTTCTCGTTCGATCCGCGCCTGGCCTTGTTCTTCCCGGAAAAGCGGCCGTTCTTCCTTGATGGCATCGAGCAGTTCGCCACGCCGAACAACTTGATCTACACCCGCCGCGTCGCGTCGCCGATTGCGGCCACCAAGATCACCGGCAAGGTCGGGGGACGCACCACGCTGGCTTATCTCGCAGCAGTAGACGACGAGACGTTGTCAGCGAGTGGAGAAGACCATCCGATCTTCAACATCATGCGCGTGCAGCGCGATGTCGGCGCCCGGTCGCGTGCGGCGCTGGTCTACACCGATCGCATCGACGGCAACCGGTCGAACCGCGTGATTGGATCAGACGCGCGGCTGGTCTGGAAAGACATCTACAGTCTCACGCTGCAGGGCGCGTTGAGCCGCACCGACAACGGCAATGCGGTGGTCAGCGCTCCGCTGTGGCAGGGTGTGTTTGGCCGCGCCGGACGCAGGTTCGCCATGCGCTACACGGTGCGCGGCGTCGACCCGGATTTCCGCGCCGCCGCGGGCTTCATCAATCGAACCGGTGTCGCGTCCGCGAACCTGAATCACACGTGGATCACCTACGGCAGGAAGGGCAGCGTCATGGATCGCTGGTCGAGCGACGTGGTGCTCGACGGCACGTGGCAGTACGACGAGCTGATGGCCGGCCGCGCGTCGCAGGATCGCAAGCTGCACTTCAATAACAACTTCACTTTCCGCGGCGGATGGCGCGTTGGCGGGTCGGTGCTGTTCGAAACGTTCGGTTTCGACAAGCCGCTCTATCGTGACTATTACCTGGGCCGCCAGGGCGCGAACGGTCTCGAGTTCGTGCCCTTTCCTGAAGGGCCACGCCTGCCGAACCTTGACTACGTGTTCTCCGCGACGACACCGCAGCGCGCCGGCGTCGAGTTCGATGCGTTGGTGCTGTGGGGCAAGGACGAGAACTTCTACGAGTGGTCGTCGGCCGACATCATCTTCCTGAACGTCGGCGCTGCGTGGAAGCCAACCGACAAGCTACGAGTCGATGCGCGCTATCAGCTGCAGTCCTTCCGCCGCCGGTCCGACGACTCCATCGTCGGCATTCGCCGCATCCCGCGCGTCAAAGCGGAGTACCAGATCTCGCGGCCGATCTTCGTCCGTGTGATTGGGGAATACAACAGCGACTGGCAGGACGATCTGCGCGATGACTCGCGCACCAATTTGCCGATCTACATCCTGAATCGATCGACCGGCCATTACGATCGCGCGGCGAAGACCTACATCAAGTCATTCCGCGCCGACTTCCTGTTCTCGTATCAGCCGACGCCGGGTACCGTGCTGTTCGCCGGCTACGGCAACACCCAAGCGGACCTGGATGACGACTACCGAACGCGCAAGCTGCAGCGCACGGCCGACGGGTTCTTCCTGAAGCTCAGCTATCTATTCAGGCTCTGATTCTTCAGGTTTCGGCCGGAAGAGGATCACGATCTTGCCGACGCGGTGCACCACTGCCGCGTCCGCTCCGGCGGCGAGTTCGTCGCCGACCTGCTTGCGCTCGTCACGATCGTCGAGCTGCACCTTCACCTTGATCAGCTCGTGCCGCGCCAGGGCGCGGTCCACCTCGGTGATGACGGCCTTTGTGGCACCCGCGTGACCTACCGAAACATTGGGTTCCAACGCGTGCGCCTTCGCTTTGAGGCGGCTGCGTTCCTTGGCGGTCAGTTCAATTGCCATCTCGCAATCATATCGTTGACGTACGTTCGCCGCCGAGGACGCCGAGGACACCGAGCATAGCTGGTAAATGCGATGCCTGTTAGCGGCCTCGTGTTTCGGAACAAATGTCTCGGCGTTCTCGGCGTCCTCGGTGGCCAACGTTCGTGAACGGCGTTAGAATTCGCCGCGGGGGCAGCCATGTTCAGTGAGTTCCGCGAATTCATCGCTAAGGGCAACGTCATGGATCTCGCCGTCGGCGTGATCATCGGCGCGGCGTTTCAGAAGATTGTCGATTCACTGGTCAACGATGTGGTGATGCCGGTGGTCGGTCTTGCGACCGGTGGCACCGACTTCAGCAACATGTTCATTCTGCTTCGCGACGGCATGAAGGCGCCGGCACCGTACGCGTCGCTGGCGGAAGCGAAAGCCGCAGGCGCGACGGTGATCGCCTACGGCTCCTTCGTAACGCAGATCCTGCAGTTCCTGATCCTGGCCTGGGTCGTCTTCCTGATGGTGAAGGCCGTGAACCGAATCAGGCGGCAGTCAGCTTGATGTGCCCGATGTGATGGCGCCCGTGCCACGCATAGAGCTGGAGGAACCAGTCGATCGAACGCGGGCCGTGATCCGGATGCACGGCCTCGCGTAAGAAGTCCGCGTCGCTCATGGCATTCAGCATCACGTGCCAGCGCTGATGCAGTCCGTCAAGAATCTGGATGGAGACCTGCGGATCGAGGGTCGCGTCTGGGAGCTTTGCCCAGGCGGCTTCGTCGTACGGCTTGATCGTCGGTTTGTCTTCGGTCAGCGCAAGCCGGAAACGGATGAACGCATTCATGTGGCTGTCGGCCACGTGATGCACGACCTGGCGGGCCGTCCACCCGCCCTCACGGTAGGGCTGTTCGAGCCGGGCCGAAGCCAGAGCGGCCTTCAGCTCGGCCGGGAAACTGCCAATCGCGGCAATGCTGGCCTGGCGATCGGCGGCCGTGGGGGCCGGGTTGAAGGCAAACCTGCCGGTCGGAAATCTCGGATCCATGGCTGGATACTACCGTAACTTGTTGATCCTAAAAGCTTAAGACTTGCTAAACACCATTATTAAGCACCCGTATTGCACCCGGGCACCCCAGGCACAAAAGGCACCTCAGGCACCTAACCAGACGGCCGCAAGGCCGTCAAAGCATTAGGGATGGACGAGCGCGACCCGTCAGTAGTCGCCAGGGCCCGTGACGGCGACCGCGACGCGTTTCGACTGCTTGTCGAGACGCACTCCCGCTACATCTATTCGCTGGCGCACCGGATGACTGGGAATGCGCAGGACGCGGAGGACGTGGTGCAGGAAGCCTGGCTCAAGGCCCACAAGCAGTTGAGCCGTTTCGAGGCGAGGGCGGACTTTCGCACCTGGCTGCATCGCATCACGGTGAACTGCTCGATCGACTTGATTCGAGCGCGGCGTCATCGCGAGGACGCGCACGATCAGGCGGACCTCGAACAGGGACCGCTGAGCGACGTCGGCGCCGACGCGCAACCGACGCCCGAGCGGGTCGCCGCCAGCACGCAGATTTCAGATCGCGTGAACCAGGCGCTCGGGTTACTGACCGCGCTGGAGCGCGCCGCCTTCACGCTCCGCCACGTTGAAGGCATGTCGATCGAAGAGGTCGGCGAGAAACTCGGCATGAAGACCAGCGCGACGAAGCACAGCATCTTCCGCGCGGTGAAAAAAATGAGAGCGGCACTGGAGCCGTACGCGCAGACCTGACGACCGTCGAACGACCGTCGAACGACCGTCGAACGAACGTCGAACGAACGTAGAACGATATGAACGAACTGCACCTAACAGACGACGAACTGATTCTGCACTGCTACGGCGAAGTCGAACGCGCCGACCAGGCGCGTGTCGATGCGCACCTGGCCGCGTGCGCGGAGTGCCAGGGCGCCAAAGAAAAAATCGCCCGCGTGATGGCGATGGTCGACACCGCTGCTCCCGTGGAGGCGCCCGAGGGCTTTGAACGCATGGCGTGGGCGCGACTCGAGCCGCGTCTTGAGGTCCAGGGCGTCAGCCCGGTCCGCCGTAGCGCTCACTTGCTCTACGACATGGTCCTTGGAAGGACTGCGCGCGAAGGCGGATGGTTCCCGCAGTGGGCGCTTGCCGGTGGCGTCGCCGCGCTGCTGGTCGCCGCGTTCTGGGCCGGCCGCATCTCCGGTGGAGATGTGGTGGCGCCGGTTCCGGTGGCCGCAGTCGGTGAGATCGAGCCCGCGCGGGTGCTTCAGGCCACGGTTGGCGATCATCTCGATCGCACGCAGATCATGCTGGTCGAACTTGCCAACGCCGACACGGATGGCGCGGATGTGCTCGCCGGTGAACAGGAGCGCGCCGTTGATCTCGTGGCGGCCAATCGCCTGATTCGCCAGTCGGCGATGCAGTCGGGCGATGGACAGATCGTCGACATTCTCGAAGATCTTGAACGGGTGCTGCTGGAGGTCGCTAACGCTCCGGCCAATGCCACGTCTAACGATTTGACTGACTTGCAATCGCGCATCACTCGTGAGGACCTGCTCTTCAGGCTCCGCGTGATCGCTTCGGAGATGCGGCAACGAACCTTGAACGATCGCGCGACTGGCGATCCGGCCCTGCGGCGAACGCCGCGGTCGTAGGCAACTTGTAGCGACGAACCTTCAGGTTCGTCGACGATGAGGAGAACGACGATGAGTGTTGTGAGTAACGCAGGGCGCGCGCTGATGATGGGCGCGATCCTTCTCGCGCCGGCGATGGTCGCCGCCCAGGTGGCTCCCAAGGTGCCGATGGTGCCTGGGGTGCCAGTGGTGCCGGCGATGCCGGCGATGCCGGCGGTGCCGGCGATGCCGGCGGTGCCAATGGTGCCAATGGTGCCGGGAATGCCGGCCATGTTCGAGATGCCGGAGCTGCCTGACGTCAGCGCGATGCTGGCCACAGCCGAACGGAGCGCCGTGATCGCGCGTGGCGCGTTGGATGCGATGCGCGCGAATGGCTCGTTCAGCTTCGCCTTCTCCGACGAGCAACGCTCGCGAGAAGACGAGGAACGTCAGCGGGCTGATGAATCGCGCCAGCGCGAAGAAGAAGCCAAGCAGCGTGAAGCGGAGCGCCGCCAGCGCATCGATGAGTCGTATCAGCGCGGCCAGGAATACCTCGAGCGCCGCTCGTGGGCGCGTGCCGCCGACTCGTTCACGCGCGTGATCGACGCACAGGGTTCCTCGCGGGTCGACGCCGCGCTCTATTGGAAGGCCTACGCCCTCGACAAGTTGAGCCAGCAAGCCGATGCGCTGGCCGCCGTGCAGGACCTGATCAAGCGCTTTCCGCAGAGCCGCTGGATCAGCGACGCCAAGGCCCTTGAACTACAGGTGCGGCAGAACGCCGGCCAGGCGCCGAACCCCGGCGCCGAGTCGGATGAAGAGTTGAAGCTCCTGGCGATCCAGGGCCTGCAGCACTCCGATCCCGAACAGGCCGTGCCGATGCTCGAGAAGATCATCGCCGGCACCGCGTCGCCGCAACTGAAGGCGCGCGCGCTGTTCGTCCTCGCGCAGAGCAACTCGCCGCGGGCCCGTCAGGTGTTGACCGGCGCCGCCAAGGGCGCATCGAACCCCGACGTGCAGCGACGTGCGATCCAGTATCTCGGCGTGCACGGATCGGTTGAGAACCGCGCCATTCTCGCCGAGATCTACAGCGGCTCGAGCGATGTGGACGTCAAGCGCGCCATCCTGCGCTCGTTCATGGTTGCCGGCGACAAGACGCGCGTGCTGAACGCCGCCCTCAACGAGAAGGTGCCGGAGTTGCGCCAGGAAGCAGTCCGTCAGCTGGGCCCGATGGGCGCGAAGGACGAACTCTGGCAGATGTATCAGAAGGAAAGCACGCCGGAGGTGAAGCGGCAGATCCTGAGCTCGCTGTTCGTCGCCAGCGATGCGCCGCACCTGATCGAGGTGGCCAACACCGAACAGAACGTCGAGCTCCGCCGCCGCGCGGTGCAGCACCTCGGCACGATGAGCCGCACGGCGACGGGTGACGCGCTGGTGGGCATTTACGCCAAAGAGAAGGAATACGACATCAAGCGCTCGGTGGTGAACGCGCTCCACGTGCAGAACAACGCCGAATCGCTGGTGGCGATCGCCCGCAAGGAGACCGATCCCGCCCTCAAGCGCGACATCGTCTCGAAGCTGTCGATCATGACGAAGTCGAAGGTGGCAATGGACTACCTGATGGAGATCCTCAATAAGTAGGGATCAGGGATCAGGGCCCAGGGCCCAGGGATCAGGAGTTCATATGAGATTCCATCAGCTGTGGAGGCAACCCCTTCTTGGGGTTGCCTTGATCCTCTCCGCCGCGAGTGCGGCAGCCGCGCAGACGCCGCGACTCTCCAACGGCCGCATCGAGGCCCACGCGACGACGAACATCGCCAGGGACGTGCCGGCCCTGGCCGCGACGTTCACCGAACCGATGTGGATCGGTTACGCGCAGCCGATGATCGACGGCAACCACGAGATGTGCGACTACTGGAACGACGGCCGGCGCATGTCGCAATCCACCGATCCGATCCGGTTGGAGCCGGCGGACTTCTTCTTCGTAATGTTCCGAGTCGAAGAAAAGCAGATCACCCGTATTCGCACTTACTCGGCGAATTGCCCCCTCGACGCCGGCGGCAAGGCGGTGCACTGGTTCAACAACGTTGCCGTGAACGACAGCATCGCGTACATGAAGACGTTCATGGGTCCCAACGCCACGCGCAAGTTCAACGACTCCGCTGTCACGGTGGTCGCCCTGACCGAAGGCCAGCGGCCGCTCGATGAGTTGATCTCGCTGGCGCGCGATGGCGCCAACGCCAACACGAAGGGCAACGCCTTGTTCTGGCTCGCGCAGCGAGCCGGCGCCAGGGCCGTCGGCCAGATCACCGCGGCAATCGAAAACGATCCGGACACCAAGGTCAAGGAGAAGGCGGTGTTCGCTCTTAGCCAGTTGCCGAAGGACGAAGGAGTGCCCCTGCTGATTCAGCAGGCCCGCACCAACAAGAACCCGGCCGTCCGCAAGCAAGCGATGTTCTGGCTGGGCCAGAGCAAGGACGCCCGCGCCCTCCGGTTTTTCGAAGAAATCTTGAAGTAGAGGCGGGTCTTTCGACCCGCCTGCAACCCTCCGGCGACCTCGGATCATCCAAACATCCGAGGTCACCGCGATGCGTATGCGTAAAGCCGTCCTGCTCTCCCTCTCGCTCCTGTTTGCCCCAGTTGTCTCAGCTGCCGTGCTCCCGGTGGGAGTCGTAGCTCAGGCCGCTCCGGCCCACAGGGGCGAATGGACGGCGGATACCTACAACACGTGGCGCGGAGACGACGATCAGCCGCGCGTGCAGTTCAACCTCCGGACTGGTGCCGGTGATAGCCGCTGGGGCTTTGGTGTTCGTCTTCGCGACCTGGTCGGCCTGCCTCCCGCGGCCGTGGCCAATATCGCCACCGACGTCCAGTTCTCGTGGACGCGCGAGCCCGGCACCTTCCGCTTCAGCGGCTCCTTCGACAACGGGCGCGGCGCCGGGACCTACACGTTCACGCCCGACCAGGCGTTCGTCAACAACCTGGGGATCGCGGGATACCGCAACCTCGCAACGGACACGATCGTTCGGATGGCCATGGTCGACCTTACGCTGGCGCACGTGCGTGGTCTCATGCAGGCCGGCTACGCGAACCTGCCGATCGACGATCTGATCCGGTCGCGGATGCATCGCGTCACGCCGGAGTTCATTCGCGATCTCGCTTCGGTCGGCTACAGGGGCATCGCCCTGGACGACTTGGTGCGCATGTCCATCCATAAAGCCACGCCCGAGTTCATCAAGGCGCTCGACGCCCGCGGCTACAAGAACGTCTACGCCGAGGATTTGGTGAAGATGCGGATCCACAAGGTGACCCCCGAGGAGATCGACCAGCTCAAAGCGCTTGGCTTTGGCGGCATGGCGATCGAGCAGCTCGTGAAGTTCCGTATCCACAAGGTCACGCCCGAGTACATCCGCTCCATGCGCGACGTCGGCTTCAAGGATGTCTCTGAGGAGCAACTCGTGCGGATGCGCATCCATAAGGTCGATGCGATGTTCGTCCGTCATGCCCGGGAAGATGGCCTGACGATCGCGAGCCCCGGAGATGCCGTCGACCTCGCGATCCACGGTCCCAGGCGCCGGCGCCGTTAATTCGTCCACGGTGTCGCAGATTCTGCGACTTGTGAAATCTTCTCCGAAGCACCACTTTTCTCTTGCCCGACCCGACCGACGATGAGACCGTCGTCGGAGATGGAGTGAGAATGAATCATGGCTGCAAGGCATGCCCTGAAAGTGGTGAGCATCATGACCAGCGAAGACAAGGAATGGGTCACGGTTGAGCGCTTCGAGCGGAGATTGTCGGAAGAATGTGGAAGGCTTCGACTGGAAATGGTCGAAGGCTTCGGCAGGCTGCGCGCCGAGATGGCGGATCGGAATGCCGAGCTCTTGAAGTGGTTGCTGCTGTTCTTCGTCGCTCAGACCGGCGCGCTCGCCGGACTACTTGCCTTGTTCCGCTGACTAGCTGCCACGCGTGACCGCGGAGTAATATTCGCGGATGCGATCAATCATTGCGCTTGTAGCCGTCCTCACCCTGCCAGCGGTCTCCTGGGCCCAGGCGCCACGCCCGGACGCCGATCCGCGCATCGAGAAGATCGTCGCGTCGGTCTCTGAAGAACGCCTGAAATCATTGCTCGAGAAGCTCGTGAGCTTCGGCACGCGCAACACCCTGTCCGATCAGACGTCGACGACCAGGGGCATCGGCGCGGCTCGCAATTGGATCCTCGAAGAGATGCGGCGCTCGAGCGAGAACCTGCGCGTCAGCTTCGATACTCACCAGATCGCTCCGCAGGGGCGCATCACCAGCGCGGTTGACCTGCGCAACGTCGTGGCGATTCTTCCGGGCAAGTCGCCCCGGCGTATCTACGTCAGCGGGCACTACGACACCGTCAACATCGGCGGCCAGAACGTCTCCAATTCAGCCACGCCGGGTGCCGCCGCGGCGGGTGGTGATCGGCAAACGCGTCCAGGTTTCGACCCCAACGTTGAGGCGAATGGCGCCAATGACGATGGCAGTGGCACCGTGCTCACGATGGAGCTGGCGCGCGCCTTCGCCGAGAGCGGCGTGCAGTTCGACGCGACACTGGTGTTTGTGACCTGGGCCGGCGAAGAGCAGGGCCTCGTGGGCTCGAACGTTCACGCCGAGGATCTGAAGAAAGCCAACGTGCCGATCGAAGCGGTCTTCAACAACGACATCGTCGGCAACTCGCTTGGCGGCAACGGCATTCGTGACGCGGAGACGATCAAGGTGTATGCGATTGGTCCGGAGGACTCGCCGGCGCGCGCGTTGGCCCGTCACATCCGGAAGACAGCGGCGGTGTATGTGCCGTCGCATCGCGTCCGGCTGATGGCCCGCGAAGACCGATTCGGCCGCGGCAGCGACCAGTCATCGTTCTCTCAGAATGGATTCCCGGCCATCGTATTCCGGGAGGCCAACGAGAACTTCGAGCGTCAGCACGGTGCGAACGACAAGATCGACGGCGTGGACTTTGGTTATCTCGCCCAGAACGCCCGCGTGAATGCGGCCGGTGTCGCGGCGCTGGCCCTCGCTCCTCCGGCGCCGAAGGTGACCAACGACCGTGGCGGCAACCTGCTGTCGCGCGATCCGTCCGGCTACGATGCCACGATGCGGTGGAACGCCGCACCGGGCGCTGTGGCGTACCGCATCTACTGGCGCGATACCTGGACCAACGACTGGGAGCACAGCCAGACGATTGGCAACGTGACGCAGTTCACCTTGAAGAACGTCAACATCGACGACTTCGTGTTCGGCGTGTCGGCGATCAGCGCGGAAGGGCAGGAGAGCATGGTGAGCTCTTACGTGTCGCCGGTGCGCGCGGGCACAACAATCAAGCGGCAGCAATAGGTTGATACGGACGGTTGCACGACTGCGCGAGGCCCTCAGGGATCCGCTTCCGGGCCTCGACGCGCAATTGCGGATGGCGCCGGAACCGCGCCTCGGGTGGGACCCGCTGAAGTTCCCTGAAGGTGCTCGTGACGGTGCGGCTCTGCTGCTGCTCTATCCCCACGACGATCATCTGCACGTCGTGTTGACGGTCCGTGGCGCGCAACTCCGCAATCACACGGGCCAGGTGTCCCTGCCGGGCGGACGCGTTGATGCCGGCGAGACATTCGAAGGGGCCGCGCTCCGCGAAGCGCAGGAAGAAATCGGGGTCGATCCAGCCAGCGTCGAAGTGCTCGGCCGCCTGACGCCCTTGCACATTCCGGTGAGCGGGTTCCTGCTCTACCCGATCGTCGGGGCCACGTCCATGCGCCCGGCCTTTCAGCGCGCTGAGTGGGAAGTGGCCCGCATCATCGAGGCCCCGATCTCGATGCTGTCCGATCCGTCGATCGTCAAGCGCGAGACGCGGACGCGGACGGTGAACGGGCAGTCGATCGATGTGAAGGTGCCGTACTACGACATTGACGGTGAAAAAGTGTGGGGAGCGACCGCCATGGTGCTGGCGGAGTTCTGCGCTATTCTCAACCCGTGAAAGCCCTGATCCTCGGACTCATCGGCGCGCTCGCCGTCGGCGCCACTGTCAACCAGCAACCGTCGGATCCGCTGCTCGACCAGTTTTACTCGGCAGAGTCACGCCAGGCCGCCGAGGCCCTGGCGCTGCAGTTCGAGCCGAAGGATTTCGACGGACTGTATCGCCGCCTGAAAGAAGGGCGGAAGTATCTGGATGAGAAGCGCGGGCAGTATGCCCTGCGCTGGAAGTCGAAGTCCGGTCCCTTCTTCAACAACATCGTCGATGTGCCGAACGACTACGATCCGGCGCAGAAGTACATGCTGCGCGTGCAGTTGCACGGCGGCGTCGGACGCCCCTCTCCGACGGCGCAGGCCGCTGGACGCCAGCCAGCTCCGGGAACGCTCGTCACCAATCGCATCGAAGGCGAGAAGCAGATCTACCTGCACCCGAGCGGCTGGATCGCCGCGCAGTGGTGGGATGAGGAACAGGTCGACAACATCCTTCGCGCCGTCGATGAGTTGAAGCGCAAGTACAACATCGACGAGACGAAGATCTACGTCACGGGTATTTCCGACGGCGGCACCGGCGTCTACTACCTGGCGCTGAAGGAGCCGAACCCGTGGTCGTCGTATTTGCCGCTCAACGGCAGCCTTGCAGTGCTTCGCAATCCCGCCAATGGCGCCGACGGCGAGATGCACGGCAACAACCTGGTCAACGCCCCGCTCTATATCGTCAATGGCGAGAACGATCAGCTGTATCCAGCGGCGTCCGTCGAGCCACACATCACGTGGCTGAAGAAGATGGGCGTCAACGTGACCTGGCGTCCGCAGGCCGGCGCCGAGCACAACACTGCGTGGTGGCCGACCGAGCGCGCGCCCTTTGAGCAGTTCGTGCGCGAACATCCGCGGACGCCTCATCCAGCGGCGCTGTCGTGGGAGACGGAGCGGGTCGATCGCTTTAATCGCAATCGCTGGCTCGTGATCAACGAACTGCGTCGCGAGGCGGTGCGCGACACGCCGTTGACCGACCTGGGTTTCTTCGGGCACGCGAAACTGTCCGGCCGCGTTGACGTTCGCCGCAACGGCAACACCTTCGATGCCGTGGCTCGAAACGTCGGCTCATTCACGCTGCTGCTGTCGCCGGATGCGATCGATTTCACCAAACCGGTCGTTGTCACCGTCAACGGCAAACAGGTGCACAGCGGGATGGTGCGCAAGGACCACACCACCTTGATGCGGTGGGCGGCGCGCGACAACGATCGCACGACCCTGTACGGCGCCGAACTCACCGTCAAAGTTCCGGAGTAGGACCTTGGCCGCACCGATCGTCCTGATCACCGGGGCCAGCCGCGGTATCGGCGCGGCATCAGCCAGGCTCGCCGCATCGAGAGGCTATGCCGTCTGCGTGAATTACCGGTCGAACGCCAAAGCCGCGCAGAGCGTCGTAGTCGATATCGAACGGATCGGCGGTCGCGCGATCGCCGTGCAGGCGGACGTCGCGATCGAACAGGACGTGATCCGTCTCTTCGAGACCTGCGATGCTCAATTAGGCAGGCTGACCGCCCTCGTCAACAACGCCGGCATCCTGGAGACCCAAATGCGCGTCGAAGCCATGGCTGCAGCGAGGCTGCAGCGAGTGCTGGCGACCAACGTCACAGGATGTTTCATGTGCGCCCGCGAGGCGGTCAAGCGCATGTCGACAAGACGGGGCGGCGCCGGCGGGTCGATCGTCAACCTGTCGTCTCGGGCGGCGGTGCTCGGATCGCCGAATGAGTATGTCGACTACGCCGCGTCGAAAGCGGCTGTCTACCCGACGCGTGCTGTGACGCCATCTTCATGCGTCATGTGTATCACCACATCCTGGCCAACTCGCTCGAGGCGTTTACCAGGAGCCTGATGAACTCCCTCAAGCCTGGCGGGAGGCTGGCGATCATCGACTTCGTGCCGTCACCTGGATCGAAGCTGTTTCCCGGCGTACCAGAGAATCGTGGAGGTCACGGTATTCCAATCGCGGTGGTCGAACAGGAACTTACCGCGGCCGGATTCATCCACGTGAAGACCATGCCGAAATTCCCGGAAGACGACAAATACCCGCTCTTCCTGGTCCTGTTCAGGAAGCCGTAGCGGGTCGCGCGGCGAGCCGCGACGTGGTGAAGCCGACCGCCGATCCGACAAGTCCCCACAAGCTTGGATCCCACCAGCCCTTGCCGTCCGTTCCGAAATACACCGCGAGCAGCGTGGCGACGCCAACGACGATCGACGCCATCGCGTCGCGCGCCGTCGCACGCGGCGACAGCAGGGCTCCCAGTACCGGCACGAACAGCGTGGTGGCCATCAGCGAGTAGAAGATCCGCAGCGCATCGACAATAGTCGCGAACTGGATGGCGAGGATCATGCCGAAGACGCCGCCAATCATCGCCGCCGCGCGAGCGACAGACAGCACTTGCGTCGAGCTTGCGGAAGGATTGATGAAGCGTTGATAGAGATCCTTCGAACTGCTGGTCGACAGCATGTAGAGGATGGCGTCGCAGGTGCTGACCTCCGCAGAAAACACGGCCGATAGCGCAAGCGCGCCGACCAGGGTCGGCAGCTCGTGCAGCAGCACCGTTGGCAGCACCAGGTTCTGGCTGGCAATGTCCGGGAAGTGGACCCGGGCCGACATTCCGAGCACCACCGGCACGAACGAAAACAACAACTGAGCGACACCGGCAATGCCCACGCCGATCTTGATGGCGCGCGCACTCTCGGCCCCGTAGGTCTTGCCGACAAGCCCCGGCGAGATAATGAAGCTCGGCGTCAGCAGGATCAACATCGTCCATCCGGACGTTGCGCCAGACGAGTACATCACGTCCCAGTACGACGCAGGCGTTGACGGTGCCGCGGCAATCGCCTCGAGTCCCCCGACGCGTGACAGCACCATTGGGACGGCGACGATGAATCCACCCAGCAGCGCGATCAATTGCACCAGGTTGACCCACGCCGAGCTGAGCAGGCCGCCGGCAGTGAAGTAGATGGTCATGGCAATGCCGCCGACCACCACCCCCTGCCAGCGCGGCATCCCCGCGACCACCTCCAGAACGGCGGCGCCGGCGATCAGTTGCGCCGCAAGGATGGCAAGCGTGCCGACGAGCAGCAGGCCCGCGACCACGCCTCGTACCGGCGCACTGTAGCGGTTTTCGAGAAAGTCCCCGACCGTGAGGTGATCGTTCTTGATGGCGATAGCCCACAGCTTGGGACCGACCCAGAACGCCAGGATCAGCGTGCCGATGCCGACGGCACCGTTCCACCACCACGCGCTCAGGCCGTCGCGATACGCGAGCCCGGCGGCGCTGACCGTGGTGCCGGCGCCAATGTTGGCGGCAAGCACTGTGCTGCCAACCAGCAGCCAGTTGAGCTTCCGGCCCGCCACGAAGAAGTCCGACGCGCCCTTGACGCGTCGTCCCATCCAGACGCCGAAGGCGGTGAGACCAATGGTGTAGAGCAGTAACCAGGTCAGGTGCGAATTCACGCGGTCACAGCTTACCTTCAATGGGTCGCAGGAATCTGGTAGCGGCCGCGGGCATCCCCGGGTGACAAACAGGCATGCGGTTAACGTTTGCCTTGCTCGCCGTCATTCTCCAGACTGCACCGGCGCAACCCCCGAGAGCTACAACATCTACGATCGGGTCAAGCAACAGTGGCACCAGACGTGGGTCGACAATCGCGGCAGCCTGCATTCGTACTGGGGAGAGCTGAAGAACGGCAGCATGGTCTACATTGGTGAGGTGCCTCTTGGCCCCGCGCAGCGTGTGCAGGGTCGACGCACCATTCGCGTTACCTTTACGCCGATGGGCCCCGACAAGATGCGGCAGGCTTCGGAACAATTGAATTCGGACGGAACGTGGACGACCGGCTACGACTTTCTCTACACCCGACGCCCGGCTGCGAAGTAACCGTGCACGCCGGCAGCCCGCGCCACCATCTCGACGTGGTGGTGTTCGAGTCGCCGTTGGTGCGCATTGGCCGGTGGCGCTGCCCGGCCGATCATCCCGAATTTGTCGATTCAGGACCGATCTCCGAGTCGCTGTTCGTGTTCCCGCGCGAGAGCGTGTGGATCGCGCACGAGGGGCAGGAGCCATTCGTGGCCGATGCCAACACCGTCACGTACTACAACGCCGGCCAGTGCTATCGCCGCGCCAAACTGAGCGCGCGCGGTGATCAATGCGAATGGTTTGCGATGGCGCCGGAAGCGATCGCCGAAACCCTGGCCGGCCACGACCCGGCGGCGATCGACCGGCCTGAAGCGCCGTTCACGTTCACGCACGGCCCAAGCGATCCCGAGAGCTATCTCAAGCAGCGGCTGGTATTCCACCACGTCTCCAAGGAGACGAATCCCGATCGCCTGTTCGTCGAGGAAGCCGTCGTCTCGATACTTGGTGACGTGGCTGCGCACGCCTACCGGAAGACGCCGGCATCACACGGGCGACGGCGGCGCGATGTTGATGTGGTGGAAGCGGCGAGAGATGTGATCGCGCGGCGATTCAAGGAGAACCTCTCGCTATCGGGTATTTCCAGGGAAGTGCAGGCGTCGGTGTTTCACCTGGCGCGGTTGTTCAAGGCTCGCACAGGTTTCTCGCTGCACGCCTACCGCAACCAGTTGCGATTGCGTAGCGCGCTCGAGAGACTGCGCGAACCCCAAACGGATCTCACCGCCATTGCGCTCGACCTCGGATTCTCGAGCCACAGCCATTTCACCGAGACGTTCCGCCGGTCATTCGGCAAGACGCCATCGGCCGTTCGCCTCAGTCTTTAGACGGCTTCGGCTCCGTTCCCCACCAGAACTGCTTGGGCAGTGGTTTGGCGGTTGGCCACACCATGTTGAGGGTGTCGGCGTCATACAGTTCGCCGTTCTTCATCACGTAGCGAATCGAGTTCGTGTTCTTGATGTTCTCGAGCGGATTGCGATCGAGCACCAGCAGGTCCGCAAGCTTGCCTGGCTCGAGCGAGCCGACATCCTGGTGCAGGCCAATGGCTTCAGCGCTCGACATGGTGATGGTCTGCAGCGTCTCGTGCGGCGTCAGCCCGCCCGACGCGAGATTCCAAGTCTCCCAATGCGCACCAAGGCCCTGCAATTGCCCGTGGCTGCCGAGCCCCGCCTTGCCGCCGGCGCGCACCACATCGGCCACGCCTTTGGCGATCAACTGGTGGCCGTACTCTTCCGGCAGGAACCACTGCGGACGACGCCGCGTCATGCCGTCGAGCAGCTCCCACGGAATCCACTTGCGCAGTTTCGGATCCTTGTCAGGCGACTCCGTTTCGAACCAGTAGTTCTCCGACCACGGCGCGCCATAGGCGACGAGGATCGTCGGCGTGTAGAACGTCTTGGTCTTCGCCACGAACATCGACACGTCTTTGTAGATAGGTGCGATGGGCAGGCTGTGCTCCTGGCCCGAATAGCCGTCCGCCATCTGCGTCAGGTTCAACTTCAGGTCGAGCGATCCTTCAATCGTCGCCGTAATGCCGTACTCCTTGCACGCTTCGATGATCCACTGACGGACGATGCGGTCGCCGGCCACGTACTGCTTGAGGGTATTCGTGCGATACGCCTCCTTGTAACGCTTGATGAAGCGAAACGCGGCGTCGCGGCTGTCGATGCCCGATCCGGAAAACACGCCCGGTCCGGTCGCGAACACCCGTGGGCCCGGCATCAAGCCGGCGTCGACGAGATCGGCATACGCGAACACATCCGGAGTTGACGTCTGTGGATCGCGCGTCGTCGTGACACCGTAGGCCAGATTGGCGAGGTACTGCCAGACCTCGGTCTGGTGCAGGCCACGCGGCGCCCACATGTGGCTGTGTGCGTCCACGAGGCCAGGCATGATCGTCTTTCCGGTCACGCTGATGGTGCGGGTCCCTGCCGGGGCCTTGAGCGAGCCGCGTTTGCCGACGGCGGCGATGCGGTTGTTGGTGACCAGCACGTCGCCGTTTGGAATCACCTCCGTGCCCTTCATCGTGATGACACGCGCGCCAGTCAGCAGCACCGAACCGCTGGGCCGCGCACGCGGCAACTCGACGATGACGTCGATTTTCTGCGGCTCGGTGGCGTCGATCGGCTGGCGGAAGAACTGCGCGCCCCACGCCCACGTCACGGCCGAGCCGTCGCGCGTCCACGACAGGTAGTCGCCGCCGTCGAGGCTCATCCGCTTCACGGGGACGTTGGTCTCGCCGCTGCTCTGGACGCGGACCTCAACGGTTTCGCGGCCGGCACGCGGCACGGTGACCACGTAGTGGCGGCCCTGCAGATTCACGAACGCGCGTGTGCCATCGGGTGAGAGGCGAATGTCATCAGCTGACGGAGGATTGTTGCCGGGCCCGGTGCCGTTCACGCGAAGGAGGGTGCGGCGATCGAAGCCATCCATGGTGATCGATTGCAGGCCCCGCCCGGTGGTGAAGTAGACACGCGAGGCGTCGTTGCGCGCGAACTGCAGGCCGCGCCCGCCCTGGGCCGACCCGACCAGAGTGGAGGCGCCACCGGCGGCAGGCATCGACCGGATCTCGATCGTGTTCGGCGCACTGACGCCCGTGATCTCTTTGGGGGCATGGTCATCGCCATCGCGCTCGTCGGCGGGAGGCGTATCCATCAGGATCGAATAGAGCTGGTCGGACGCGGCGCCGGCCATGAACGCGATGCGTGTTCCATTCGGCGCGAACGCCGGATCAAGGTAATAGCCTTCGTGCGGCGTCAACGTTACCGGCGCGCCGCCGGCAGCAGCGACGCTCTTGATGTGCCCTCCCGTCGTCGTCCACGTGACATAGACGATCGAACGTCCATCAGGCGACCACGACGGCATGAACTCACCCTCTGGGGCCGGGGTGGGTTGGTTGGTGAGCAGGCGCGGGGTTCCGGCAGGGAAGTCCTTGATGTAGAGCCGGTTCATGGCGCTGAACACGAGCTTCGTGCCATCAGGTGAGAGCGTGGGCCAGCGGATCAGGCGAGCGCGAACCGCGTCCCCGTCTTCGATGCGAACCGGCGTATAGACGCGTGGCGCGATCTCGGCCTCGACCTTCGCGGTGAACGGAATTGGCGTCGAGTCGCCGGTCGCGAAATCGATCCGCTGCAGCTTGCCGTTCACGGGGACGATCAAGGACTTGCCGTCCGGAGTGAAGTCGTAGCGGGGGAGTGTGTCCCTGCTGGCGCGAGACTCCTGGTCGTCGCGAGTCACCGGATACGCGAGCCACCGCTCTGCGCCGGTATCAAGATTGCGCACTCGAAGGCCCGTGCCTGTCTTGTGACGCGTGCCGAAGACCAGCGATTTGCCGTCCGGCGAAATGGCTGGGCGAATGGCGCTGCCCTGTGCGTTGGTGATCTGCGTTACGTCACCGGTCTCGGTGTCGTGGCGGTACACCTGCCAAAGCGGGAACCGAGCGTTGTAGGTGAACGTGCCGGTGCGCTGCGTGTAATAGATGAAGCGGCCGTCGGGCGACACCACCGCTCCCATCTTGTTGGTCGGCGGCGCCGCAGGCGGGCCTTCTGCGCCCGGCGCGGGCTGTGGCGGCGGTGCAGGTCCGATGCGGACACCTGTGCCTCCATCACGGTGATACATGAACAAGCCGAACGTGCCGGGTTCTGGTGGACGCGACTTGGACACGACGATGTAGTTGCCGTCTGGCGTCCAGGCCGGCGACACCATGATCTGCGGCCGGTCGTTGGTGCGGCCGTCCTTGCTCACCGCGCGCGGGCTGGAGCCATCAGCGTTCGCGATCCACAGGTTTTCAACGCCGCTCCTGTCCGTCAGGAAGGCGATGGTCTTGCCGTCGGGGGACCAGGTCGGCTGGCTCTCGAACGACAGGCCGCCGATGATGCGGCGCGCCTGGCCGCCGCCGATCGGCATGGTGTACAGGTCACCCAACAGGTCGAACAGGATCGTTTGCCCGTCTGGCGAGACGTCGACCTGCATCCACGTCACTTCGTCCGTGTCGAACGTGATCGTCTCCGCAGTCTTCAGCGTGAAGCCTTCCGTCGGCTTTGACGTCTCCTCCTGCGCCTGCCGCTCCTGTCCACGTGCCCCGAGCGAACTCGACGGGACCAGAGCGACCGCGCAAACGAGGGAGAGCGTCAACAGGGGCAGCGATTTCTTCATGCGCGCGAGTATATTCCCGTCATGCGGATCTTGCAGGGTCTCCTTGTCGCGTCCTTGATGGCGGCACTTGCCGTGGTGCAGCTGACGGCGGTCACTCGCGTGCCGTCCGCCGATGGCCAGTTCTGGGACATCCAGGACACGAGCCCCTGGGCGCAGGACAGTGGCGGCATCGCCACAGGCGGGCGTTCGAACCCGTTTAACGGGTTCGGTTACCTCAAGCTCCAGGTCAAGCGCGCGAACGATTCGGTGATCCTCCGCAATCAGTACCTGAAGGGTTTTGGCCTCCATCACGATGGGGCCGGCAGATTCGATTCGACGACACCAGTCTTGACCGAGGGCATCCTCGTCGGCCGCGGACTCACTACGACCAAGGACAGCGCCTACCTGCGGTATCTCGACACGTTCATGAACACGTCCGACGAAGAGCGGATCGTTCAAGTCGCCTGGGGCGGTGCCGCTGGCGCGTACACCGATGGCGGCCTCGTGGCAATCGCAGCAACATCGAGCGGCGATCGCCGTGCCGATCGTGGCGACGCGTTTGTGACCGTGATGCAGAACGCGAAAGGGGCCGCGGATCCGTCGCAAGGCCCGTCGGGGCACGGCCCATCGGCACACGTGCTCGGCACCAAGCCCGGCGTGCTGACTTCGATCGGCGACATGTACGGCGATCCGTTCGTGGACGCGTGGCCGGGTTTTGACCCCGCGCACATCGGCTACGTGTTCACGCTGCGCTTGAAACCGGGAGAGACACGCGCGCTGATGACCTTCGTCGTGAAAGGGCTGAGCGAGGTCTACGATCCTCGCGGTGGTTACCCCCTTCCGTTCAAAGATGCCCTGGTCACCGGCGAAGCCGTGTACTCAGGTGCCGACGCGAGAGTCCCCGCCGCCGGATCAGAGATCAAGCGCGTGACGGCTGTTGCCGAGCAGTTGGCGAAGCAGCCGGACGTGCGCGGACTGACGCCGCTCCAGCGATCGCAGGTGGCCAATTGGGACCTGCCCATCGACCCTGCGGCGTCCGGCTTCAGCCGCACTGTTCCCTTCACGGTCTTTGAGAAAACCGTGTCGGAGCTTCAGGAGGCGATGGGCAAGGGGCTCACGACTTCTGAAGACATCACGCGCGAGTATCTTTCGCGCTTGTCGCGTTTCGATCGTCATGGGCCGACCTTCCGGTCGGTGCTGTCGATCAACCCACGCGCCATCGCCGATGCGCGAGCGCGAGATGCTGAACGCGCGCAAGGGGGCGCGCGCAGCCCCTTCCACGGCATCCCCGTCGTTTACAAGGACAACATCGACGCCACTGAGCTGCCGACTACAGGCGGTTCCCTCGCGCTCCTCGATCATCGTCCGCGTATCGACTCGCGAGTGGCTGCGGGCATGAAGCGCGGTGGTGCCGTCGTCCTCGGCAAGGCGAATCTCGATGAGTTTCCGTTCGGCGACTTTGGCATCAGCACGGTGGGTGGCACCGTCGGGAACGCTTACGATCCTTCGCTGAGTACGGCCGGGTCGAGTGGCGGCAGCGCGACCAGCGTGGCGACGAGCCTCGCTGCGCTTGGGTTCGGCACCGACACCTGTAACTCCCTTTCGAACCCAGCCGCCTTTGCGTCGCTCGCCACCATTCGCGCCACACGCGGACTCTTGAGCCGCGCCGGAGTGATGCCGCTCAATACCTACAACGATGCGGTCGGTCCGATGGCCAAGTCCGTTCGCGATGTCGCGATGGCGCTGGACCTGGTGACTGGAACGGATCCCGAAGATGCGGTGACAGGCGATGCCGCGCGGCATATCAATGGATCCTTCGCGGCGGGCCTCGATGCGGCGACACTGAAAGGCAAGCGCATCGGCGCCTTGCGACAGCGATTCGTGGGTTTCACCGGCGAACGCGAAGTCGCGGCGAGCATGGACCGGGTGATCAAGGAACTGCAGGCGGCCGGCGCGGTCGTGGTTGATGTGCAGATCCCGGACTACGACGCGAAGTATGCGGCGGCGCGCGGCTCCGCGCCTGGCTCGCTTCGCGCCGGATGGACCGCGTATCTGTCGCGCGGATCGAAAGGCGGCGACAAGGTTCTGACGATCCAGGACCTGCTGGCGAGCAACAAGCTGGCTCCGGTCAGCGCGCGCCGTCTTGAAGGTGCGCTCGCGCCTGTGCCAGCCGGCGCGGAACTGGACGCTGCGACCCGTCGATTCATCAGCGGCCGCGAAACCTTCCGCCAGATCTTCGTCGACCTGATGGAACAGCAGACGCTTGACGCCCTGCTGTATCCAGCCAATCACGCGAGGCCGCATACGCACGAAGGTGGGTTGGAGCGCTACGGCTCAGAGCCTGGCACGTGCGAAGAGAGTGCGGCCACTGGCCTGCCGCAGGTCAGCGTGCCCGCCGGCTACTTGGGTGGCCGCTATCCCGTCGGCATCTCGTTGTTGGGCAGGATGTGGGACGACAAGCGCCTGCTGGAACTGGCTGCGGCCTACGAACGAACCACGCGCCATCGTCGTCCGCCAACGACAGTAAAGCCGTAGAGGAGTGTCGAGGCTCGAGAGGCGGGACTGCAGCCCCGCCTGTTCTCGAGGGGACTACTTGTTGTAGATCTTCGTGAAGTTCACCGACGCGCCGCCTGGTTGCGGCTGCACGCCCACGTTGAACCTCGTCTTGCCCATCGACATCGTCACGGTGCGTGCCGATGCGATGCCGAAGCCCGCGCCCATCACGACGTCCGTTGCGTGATGGCGATTCCACGCCATGCGCGCCATCGCGACATAGGTGCCGAGCGCGTAGGCGGGGGCGCCGACCTTCCAGCCGTAGTACTTGTGCAGGACGGTGGCGGTCGCAAACATGCTGGCCGAGTGGCCGGACGGGAATGACTTGTTGTTGCTGAAGTCCGGGCGCTCGCGGCGTACGGTGAACTTGAGCGCCTGCACCACGGTCTGCGACAGGATCTGCGCGCGAACGATGTCACGACCGGCGTAGGCGAGTTTCTTGTTGCCCGATGCCTTGCCGACGCCGTAGGTCGCGAAGCCGGCGCCGAGCTGGAAGGCGACCTGGCCGATGAAGTTGCCCGACTGGAAGACGGTCGTCGGGATATTGAAGCCGTTGTTGACGCCCTGGCGATCCCAGGGAGCCGACGCGATTGCGAACAGGCTCACGTAGGTGAGCGTGCGCGCCGTGTCGCCGCTGAAGAAATTCCTGAAGTCGCCGGCTGACAGCTTGAACGGGTTGCCGTCAACGATCTCGGACTTTACCGGCAGCTGCGGAATGACGAGCGGCGCCTGGGCATCAGCGGATGAACCATCAGGCGCGCTCGCGGCCACGGCGGTATCGGTGCCCTCGGTCGGGGCCTGGGCAAACGCCGGCACCGCTAGCGAGCACACGAAGAAGGCAATCGCGAAAGGGCGTACGTGGAGCATCAAAAATCTCTGCTGGGCTTAATGAAAACGAACGTCTAAATGAAATACGGCCGGAAAACGCGCGGGTTCCAGTATCTCATGGTTGGCGCTCAAAGCCCACCAAGGCCCATCCCCCCGAATTCCTTCGGAAATATGCAGAAACGGGCTTGGCCCACGCTTCGGGTCCGCCGACCGCAGCGAGGTCGACCTTGATGAAATCGGAGGCCGGCATGGCCGGCATCACCATGGGACTGCGGGTTTCTTCGGTGGTGGCGACCAGGGTCGCCTTGTCGGTGGCGTTGTCGAATGTGTACCAAAGCGCACGGTAACCGGGGGCCCGGTCCGCTACCGCCAGTTCTTCCGCCGCGTTGCGGAAGGTGAGACGTCCTTCGCGATCGAGGACGGGATCGACGATCGGATTCACCTTCGGGAGGAACGCCTGGAGAATCCGTAGCCGGCGATCGGCGATCGCCTTCGCGAGGAACTCCTCGGACTCACGATCGCCGAACTTACCTTCGGCTACCGCCGCGCGGATCATCTCGTTGGTGATCGACGCCAGCTTCATCGCCGCCCAGAACGTATCGTCGGGCCGCATGTGACGGAAAGCCGCGTTCGTGATGTGCGGCCACCACGTTTCCGGATTCCATTTCGAGTGATCGCGCGGCAGCCGGCCGATAGAGGGCGACTCGAAATAATCCTGGCGGCGCCAGACCGGGATGTTGAAGCCGAGCGCCAGCGTGCGCTTGCCGATCGTTCCGGGCTCTTCGAGCAGCGCTTCGTAGCCTTCCCAACCTTCGCGTGGGCCAATCGCCGCGCTGCCGAGGGCGGATCCGAAATCGAGCAGGTAGTTGCGGACAAAGCTGCGGCCGTTCTCGGTGATCAGCGTCGACAGCGAGTTGATGCCCTTGGCGTCGACGTGATTCAGCCACGCCGCGAACACGAAATAGCCGCGCAGCTCGCGGCGATGCTCGTGCGGGACGATATCGTTGGGATCGTCGGCGCGGGTGCCGTGGAACTTGATGCGCCCGATCGGGCGTCCTGGGGCCGCCTTGCTGAGGATCACTCGATACGAGCCGTCAGGATCCTGATCGGCACGCGACAGCAGCCAGCTGATATCACCCTGGTTCATGGGCCGCGACATTTCGCGCGGCGGCGTGATCCGCGTGTCCTTGCCGATCACGAGATTGGATGGCACGAGCTGCGCGATGTGGTACTCGGCCGTGTGGTAGCCCGCGGCCCAGAACAATTTCGCGGCGACGATCTCGCTGCCGGTGGCCATGCCGCGCCAGCCGGGCGGGTCGAACTTGATGAACCACAGCTGGTTCGCGGAATCGCGGATCGTGAAGCCGGGCGTCACGCCATCGCTCTTCGCCGAGACCACGGTCCACTTGCCCGGGGCAGGTCCGTTGCTCGTGTTCGCACCCCGCGCCACGATCGCCGGGGTGAGCGGCATCCTGCCGGCGCGATTCACGAAGTACGGACCGTCAGGCACCTCGTCCACCGTGTTGATGTTCTTGGCGCGCTGGCCAAGCACTTTGTCGCCGGGACGCCAGAACAGGTTCTCGACCGTCTGGTAGGCCAGGTCCGGCTCGTAGCGCGCCGCGTTCTTCACATCCTGCGTCATCGGCTCGCGCCAGATGGGATCGTCAGGAAAGAATCGACGGGTCTGCGCCGTCAACGCCAGCGAGAAGGCCGCGACGGCGAGAGCGATCAGCAGGAGACGGTTGCGCATCAGAACGGCTGCGATCCGGAGACGATCAACCGGATGCCCTCACGCCCTCGCGCCACTTCAATGCGCACGGCGTTGAAAGTGAGACCATGGAATCGCGCGCCGAGGCCCCACGCGGTTTCGAATCGACTCATGCCGAAGTCGCCACGATCCGGCGCCACCTGCCCCGCATCGACGAACAGCGCCATGTCGAGGTAGCGAGACGGCCGCCACCGGTACTCGCCGGTCAGCAGCAGTCGATTGGTATCGGTGAAGCGCCGGTTCGCGTAGCCACGGAAGGCACTGCCGCTGCCGAGGTACGGCGACAGCATCACCGGCACGACGCTGCCCTCGCCAGGTTGCGTGAGCGTCATCAGCGCTCGGCCCGCCAGCACGAAGTGTTCGCGCACCAGCGGCACGAGTTGCACGGCCTCGAACTCCTGCGAGTTGAACGAGTACGGCTCGTCGTTGGATTCAGTGCTGCGTTCGACCGAGGCGCGGACAAAACCGCCCCTCATGCTGTAGCCCGGTGACGGACGCCAGTCGAACATCGCCGATCCACGCACCACGTGGTAGCTCAGGTCGCGATCCAGCCCGGGCGCTTGCTGCTCGGTCAGCCGCGGCACATCGCGTTGCGTCGAGAGCGCGAGAAAGCTGTAGGTGCCGGTCATCGACAGCCCGCGCACGGGTTTGAACGTCGCGTTGCCGGTGACGTCGCGCGGCGAGTAGTCGAAACGCTCGCGGTCCTCCCGCGCGGAATCCTGCCCGCCGTAATACGACACACCGCGCGCGTCGAGCCACTGCGCGCTCGCGTCGAGCTGCAACATGCCGCGCCAGAACTCAGGCGCCGCGACGCTGCCGCGCACCATCATCGAATTGTTCAGGGAGATGCCCGTTTGGATGTTGACGCTCGCCGCGCTCTGGAGCCGCTTGGAAAATCCAACCCCCACGGCCATCCCGGTGCCGCCATACAGGCTGCCGAACCATGGATACACACCGTCGCCGCCGCTAAGGAGCGGTGACGCCAGGATGCGGCGCACCACGATCTCCGCCTCCGATGGTCCTTCCTTGCCGATGGTCTTGGTCTTCTCGGCCTGCTCTCGCTCGATGGCTTCGACGCGCGTCGACTGCGCGGCCGCCGGCGCCGCGAGTGCCACCAGGACGAAGACGGCGAGCGATTGCCTTATGCGTCGCGTTGCCACTTGGTCCTCGTGTAGGCGATGCGGAAACCCTGGCGTTCGGCATTGCGCTGGGATGCGCTGCCAGGTGCAGCGACCATCATTGCGAGATCACAGCCGTTGGATGCCGCTGTGCGAAGGCGCGTGTCGAGCAATGCGTTCTGCGCGCCCTGGCGACGGCCCTCGGGCACGGTGCTCGCGCCCGCAAGCAAGGCGACGCCGCCGTGCATGAACAGCGCGGACGAGGCGATCGGCCGGCCGTCCTTCTCAGCCACGAAGCACGTGGCGCAGACCAGGCTCAACCTGGCGAACCCCTTGATGTACGGCATCGCGTCCGGATGCTCGCTCCAGCCACGCGACGCCACGGTGCCGTACAGCTCAGCTTCGTTCGGCGCCACCTGGCGCACGTGCAGATCCGGGTTCGACGGCACGCGAGTGTTGGCGTCGATCGGCTGATAGAGCACCGACGACATCTCGATCGGCCGATAACCGCGTGCGGCGAGTACCTGCGAGACGTCCACGCCGGACAGCGGACAGATCTCGTGAAACACCGCCGACCCGCGCGACGTGAAGAACCGCTCGATCGCATCGAGATCCTTCTCGACGAGCGGCGCATGCATCCCGAGGCCGAATGTCTGCGTGATCGGTGAGCCGACGCCGGCAAACATCGCAAACGTACCGCCAATCGACGTCCAGATCGGGCTGGCGGATGGATCGAGACGCGCCTGCGCGTCCACAAACGCCGCGTTGCCGTGACCTTCCGTTGATTCAAGGCGACGGGCCAGCCCGAGATCGGCAAAGACGTGTGGCATGCGTGGTAACCCGTGGATTGTACACGCGCCACGGGCGACAACGGCCTGGCCGCCGGCAGCCGGTTACATGCGGCTGAACTCTTCGAATGTGGCGGCGCCGCTCAACATGAACATCATGCCGCCGGCAAACAGGCCGGCGACGACCAGCACCCACGCGCCGACGATCAGCTGCCCGGTGCGCGGCCGTGAATGCCTGGCGTACGCGATGTTGAGGAAGGCCGGAATCGCCAGAGGAATGTTGATAAGCCCGAGCACGATGAGCGCCGATGCCATCCAGAAGTTGTACTTCGCTGACTCCGTGCTGCGCGCGTATCGGATCAGCAACCACGCAGGAGCGAGAATCGCCGCGCCGATGATGTAGAGCACCACGGTGGAACCGTTGAGCGAGCCCTGCATCAGCTTCGTCGAGACGGCCAGCACGTGGCCGGCGCCCATCACCGCGAGCGTCACGCCGACGAAGAGATTCATGGCAGCGAGACGACCGTGCTTGAGAACAGCCGCGGCGCACCCGGCGGCGACCATCATCGCCACCGGCAGCCAGTTGCCCTCGCCAACAATGAATGCTGCGAGGCGGTCGATCATCGGGTGTCTTACTTGAGGGCGGTCAACACCGCGTCGATCATCTTCTTCGCGTCGCCGAAGAGCATGCGGGTGTTGTCCTTGTAGAACAGCGGGTTGTCCACGCCGGCGTAGCCGCTCGCCATGCCGCGCTTCATCACGATGCAGGTCTTCGACTTCCAGCATTCGAGGACCGGCATGCCGAAGATCGGGCTCGACGGATCATCCAGCGCGCCGGGATTGACGATGTCGTTGGCGCCGATGACGAGGACGACGTCGGTCTCCGGGAAATCTTCGTTGATCTCTTCCATCTCGAGCACGATGTCGTACGGCACTTTGGCTTCGGCCAGCAGCACGTTCATGTGCCCGGGCAGGCGGCCGGCGACCGGATGGATCGCAAAGCGCACGTTCGCGCCCTTGTCGCGCAGGATCTTCGTGACCTCGTAGAGCGGGTACTGCGCCTGTGCGACCGCCATGCCGTAACCGGGCACGATGATCACGCTCTTGGCGTCGCGCAGCAGCTCCGCGGACTCGTCAGCCGTGACCGATGTCACTTCGCCCACTGGCTGCGCCGCCGCGCCGCCCGCGGGCTTGGCGCCCTCTTCAGCGCCGAATCCGCCGAGGATCACGCTGATGAACGACCGGTTCATCGCCGCGCACATGATGTAGCTGAGGATCGCGCCGCTCGAGCCGACCAGCGCGCCCGTGATGATCAGCAGGTCGTTCGACAGCATGAAGCCGGCCGCAGAGGCCGCCCAGCCCGAATAGCTGTTGAGCATCGACACGACGACCGGCATGTCGGCGCCGCCGATCGCCATCACCAGGTGAATGCCGATCAGGCAGGCAATGGCGGTGCAGACCAGCAGCGGCCACAGCGGCGGGAAGTAGTCGTCGTAGCCGATGAAGACCCAGCCGAAGTACACGCACGCGAGCAGTGCCACGAGATTCAGGATGTGGCGGCCCGGCAAGAGCAACGGCTTGCTGCCGATGACGCCTTGCAGCTTGCCGAAGGCGATGACGGAACCGGTGAAGGTGATCGCGCCGACGAAGATGCCGACGTAGATCTCAACCTCATGGATCGTCCGCTCGACACCGTCCAGCACCTGGCCGTGATCGAGGGCCGTTGCGAGGCCGACCAGCACCGCCGCCGCACCCACGAAGCTGTGCAGGATCGCGACCAGCTGCGGCATCGACGTCATTTCCACGCGAGCCGCGAGCAACGCGCCGATCGCGCCGCCGATCACCAGGGCGCCGGAGAGTACCGCGTAGCTTTCCACGCGCGGGCCGAAGGCGGTGAACAGCACCGCGATCAGCATGCCGAGCATGCCGAATACGTTGCCGCGCCGCGCGGACTCCTGAGCCGACAGGCCGCCCAGGCTGAAGATGAACAGCAGGCCCGCGAACAGGTAGGCGATGGTAACGAGTGTCTCAGGCATCGAGAAAGCCGGTGTGTGTCATCTGCGCCATCTGCGGCCTATCGACGGAACATGCGCAGCATGCGCTGCGTGACGAGGAAGCCGCCGGCGATGTTGATCGTGGCCAGCAGGATGGCGGCGGCGCCGAGGATCACGATCGCGGACGTCGGCGGACCGCTGACTTGCAGCATGCCGCCGATGACAATGATGCCGCTGATCGCGTTGGTCACGCTCATGAGCGGGGTGTGCAGCGCGGGCGTGACGTTCCACACCACCTGCCACCCGACGATACACGCGAGCGCGAACACGGTGAGGTGGGACAGGAACGCCGGCGGCGCCACCATCCCCAGGTATCCGAACAGCACCGCCCCGACGAGCGCCGCGATCGGACCAGTGGACGACTTCTTCTTTTCGACCTTGGCGCCGTGCCCGGCCGGAACCGGCTTCGCAGCCGCGGGAGCCGGCGGCGGTGTGGCCGGCTTGGGCGGCGCCGGGGGCGGCCACAACAGCTCGCCGTCGCGCAGCACCAGCGATCCGCGCACGACCTCGTCGGCGAGATCGAGCTTGTACTTCTCCGCGCCACCCAGGTCGCTCAGCAGGTGCGCGAGGTTGTTGCCGTAGAGGAAGCTGGCCGTCGATGCGAGTCGGCTGGGCAGGTCGGTGTAGCCGAGGATGTGCACGCCGTAGCGCTGCACGGCCTCGCCAGGCACTGTCAACTCGCAGTTGCCGCCGTTCTCCGAAGCGAGATCGACGATGACCGATCCCTTCTTCATCGACTTGACCATCTCTTCGGTGATCAGCTTCGGTGCCGGCTTATTGGGGATCAGCGCCGTCGTGATGATGATGTCGACATCCTTCGCCTGTGCGGCGAACATCTCCATCTCGGCCTTGATGAACGCCGGGCTCATTTCCTTGGCGTAGCCGCCGGCGCCTTCGCCGTCCTCATGCACGTTGAGCTCGATGAACTCAGCGCCCATGCTCTTGACCTGATCCTTGACCGCCGGACGCGTGTCGAACGCCCGCACGATCGCGCCCATGCCGCGGGCCGCACCAATCGCCGCAAGACCGGCCACGCCGGCGCCGATCACCAGGATCTTCGCGGGCGGCACCTTGCCTGCCGCGGTCATCTGTCCGGTGAAGAATCTCGGGAAGAAGCTGGCCGCCTCGACGACCGCGCGATAACCGGCGATGTTGGCCATCGACGACAGCGCGTCCATCTTCTGCGCGCGGCTGATGCGCGGGATCTGATCCATCGCGATCGCCGTCGCCTTGCGCGCCGCCAGGAGGCTGACGATGTCGCTGTTCTTGGCGGGATGGAGGAACGAGATGATCGTGCCGCCTTCGCGCAATAGCTCGGCTTCGTGCACGCCAAGTCCCGGGTGCATCGACGGCGGCTGGACCTTGAGCACGATGTCGCCGGCCTGCCACAGGGCGCGCGTGTCAGCGATGACCTCCGCGCCGGCCTTGTGATAGTCATCGTCGCCAAACGCGGCCGCGGCGCCGGCATCGTGCTCGACGGCGACCGCAAAGCCCATCTTGGTCAGGCGCGCGACGTTTTCTGGGGTGACCGCCACCCGGCGTTCACCGGGGCGGCATTCTCTCGGGACGGCGAGCTTCACTCGGGGGTGATTATATGCAGCTTTCAGCGAAAGCTACGCAAGCTTTAGCCGGAACTCCCGCTGAAGCATCAGCAGGCCCACCGTCATCTGGATAAACACGGCAATGACACCCACATACCAGATCCAGGTCAGGTGAAAGCCCGATGCGCGCGAGAGCAGGACGGCCGGAATCACGCTCAACACGAGGCGCAAGCCGGACGTGAGCAGCGAGGGCACCGTGTTACCCAGTGCCTGGAACATGCTCGACACGACGTAGGTGACGCCCGACGCCACGAACGTGAAGACGACGATGCGCAGGTACTCGACACCGACCCTGATGACCTCGGGATCCGTCGTGAAGATGCCCATGATCGGCTCCGCCCAGGTGTGGAGCACGATTCCGGCCACCAGCATCGCGCCGCCGGCCATCGACGCGGCGGCCTTGAACGCCGCGCGGACGCGGTCGCCCTTACTGGCCGCGAAGTTCTGGCCTGCGACCGGCGCAACCGCGAAGCCGAGCGCCACCACGGGGAGGAACGCCGACTGGACCACGCGGAGGCCGATCGTGAATCCGCCTTGCGCCGCGGCGCCGAACGGCTTGGTGATCGCGTAGACCACCGCGAGATACACGCCCATCAGCGCGAACTCCATGCCCGCCGGCAGGCCGATCTTCAACATTTCCCACCACACCTTATATTGCGGCGTCCAGTGTCCGAAGTGGAATTGGAGGTACGCCTTGGCGTCGATGAAGTAGAACGCGAGCCACACCACACCGATCACAATGGCGACAAATGTCGAGACGGCCGCTCCGGTCACGCCCCATACCGGGAACGGTCCCCAGCCGAAGATCAGGAAGGGCGCGAGCACGATGTTGATGATCACCGTCGCCGTCTGCACGATCATGCCGGGCCGGAAGTTGCCGGTCCCGCGCAGCGCCGCCCCCATCGCGACCATGGCGAACTGCAGGGCCATCGCTGGAATGAACCACAGCAAGTAGTCCTCGGTCGCGATGCGCATGCCCTCGCTCGCGGCCTGGCTCGTGGCGTATTGATGGCGCGTCAACATCGCGACCCCGAGGAAGAGGATCGCCACGACCATCGACAACACTTGCGACTGGTTGAAGAGGAAGATCGCCTGCTCCTGGTCCTTGCGACCCGAGGCGTGCGACACCAGCGTGGTCGCTCCGACGCCGAGCATCTGCGTGATCGCGAGGACGATGAAGGAGAGGTTGCCGGCCAGGCCCACCGCCGCGACAGCATCGGTGCCCAGGCGTCCGACCCAGAACAGATCGACCAGGATGTACAGGGTCTGGAAGATCATGCTCACCAGCATGAAGCTCGTCGTTTTCAGGAGATGGCTTGTGAGCGAGCCGGTGGTGAGGTCCTGCATACGGCAGTGTAGCTGAACAATTTTGAGACGAAGTGGCAGAATCAGCCATTGAGTTACGGATTGCGTAAAAATGTGGCAGGTCCCTTTTGATCCGAGACTTACGTGCGGTGATGGGTTGGCTGCCGGGGAGGGAGCGCTGGCGGTGGGCGCTGCTGCTGCCCGTGGCCGGCCTCGCCGCGTTGATCGAAGCGTCAGGCGCGCTCGCCGTATTCGGACTGCTGCGCCTGGTCGTGGACCCCGAGCAGGTGAGAAGTGCGCCGGTCGTGGCGCGGCTGTGGCCCGGCGCCGAGCCGCGCACGCTGGTCGCGCTGCTCGCGCTGGGTGTCGGCGCGTTCTACGTCGCGCGCGCGGTGTTCCTGTCGTGGTGGGAGTGGTTGCGACAAGGCACGGTATATCGATCAGCGGCCATCGCCGCCGAGCGGTTGCTGTCTCGCTATCTTGCGGCCGACTACCTGTTTCATGCACGCCGGCAGTCCGCGTCGCTGATCGAGCCGATGGCGCGCGCCTCCGACATTGCATACGAACTTGTCGCGGGTTCCGCGATCAGCATCGTCGCGGAATCGGTGATCATCCTCGCGCTGGCGGCGGTCGTGATGGCGTCTGCGCCGCCGATCACGCTGATCACGATTGGCCTGGTCGTGGCGCTCGTGATCGTGCCCATCGTGATGACCCGCCGGTCGTGGGAGCGGATTGGCGAGACCGAGCGTGAGCTGTATCAGCGGCAACTGCACCTGCTGCAGCAGAGCCTCGGAGCGATCAAGGACGTCAAGGTGACCGGCCGGCAACCGTTCTTCGAAGAACGCTTTCGGCATGTGAAGCGCGAACTGTCCTCAACGAAGCAGCGGCGGGTGTGGGCCGCGGCGGTGGCGAGGCTTGGCGTCGAGGCCACGCTGATTCTCAGCATGCTGATCGTGGTCTTTCTTGTCATGCGCCAGGAGACGTCTGGTGCGGGCACCATCTCCGTGCTCGCGCTGTTTGCCTACACGGGCTTCAGGGTCGTGCCGTCAGCCAATCGCATCATGCTCAATGTCGGCCACATGCGCGAGGGGCATTCGTGGGTGCGCTCGATGGATGAAGACATGCGGCATCTGCGCGTGCCTGCCGCGCGTCCCTTCGAACACGCCGGCCCGATGTTTCAGGAGACGCTCGCGTGCGAGCACGTGTCGTTCGGGTACGAAGGCGGACCGCCGTACGCGCTCGATGATGTGTCGTTCACCATTCGCCGCGGCCAATCCATCGGCATTGTCGGGCCCACGGGCGCGGGCAAGAGCACGCTCGTCGACGTGTTGCTGGGCATGCTGCCGCCGACGCTCGGCCGCGTGGTGATCGACGGGCAGCCGCTCGAAGGGCGTGAGCGCGTGTGGCAGCGCCAGATCGGCTACGTCTCGCAGGACGTCTATCTTCTGGACGAGACGCTGCGCCGCAATATTGCCTTTGGCATTCCTGACAGCGCGATCGATGAACCCCGTCTTGCTGCGGCCGTGCAACAGGCGAGGCTGGATGAAGTGGTCGAGTCGCTGCCGTTGAAGCTCGACACGATGGTTGGCGAAAACGGCATTCGCTTGTCCGGCGGACAGCGCCAGCGAGTCGCGATCGCCCGCGCGTTGTATCACGATCCCCCAGTGCTGTTCTTCGACGAGGCGACCGCTGCACTGGATACGCAGACCGAACGGGAAGTGACCGAGGCGATCGCTCACCTTCGCCACAGCTCGAGTATCCAGGCTCCAAACGGCGGCCGCACCGTGATCGCGATCGCCCACCGGCTCTCAACTGTCAAAAATTGCGACCAGCTGATCTACCTGCGCGACGGCAGGATCGCCGGCATTGGCAGTTACTCCGACCTTCTCTCCGACCCCACCTTCCGCCAACTAACCTAGTTGGTGCCTGACACCAGTTTCCGACTGGAGTCGAAAGGTGGTGTCAGGCACGACCTGCGACGAGCTGTCGGCATTGGGTGACGAAAGCGTCGGTGGAAAAGCGCTCGGTATGTTTGCGCAACGCGTGCGAGACGGCCGACGCCCTGGCTGAAGCCGCGATCGCGGCGATCCTGCCCACGGCCTCTTCTGGCGTGACCCACAAGAGTGCGGCGTCGTGATTCAGCACTTCCGGCGAGCCGCCGCTGTTGTGCGCGAAGACGATGCAACCGGCCCGCGCCATTTCGGCAGTGGCCATTCCGAAGTGTTCACCGACCATCGCGTGGATGCCGTACCTGGAGCGGCGCATCAGCGCGTTGACCTGATCGCGTGGCAGGTCCTCCTGGAACTCGATCCAGCTTCCCACCTTGGCCGCGATGCCCCGAATTCGAGCCGTGTAGGCAGCATCGACGGGTGATCCGACGAAGATCAACCTCGCATCGGCAATGATGCTGGCGCGGACGCGTTCGATGATCGCCATTGCCAACTCGAGGCGCTTGGTCGGATGAAACCTGCCGATGCAAAGAAACGTGTTGTCGCGCTGATCCCACGGCAGCCCTTCACCAGGGTCCACGACCGGCGGATATAGAACGACGGTCCGTGAAACCTCGCCGAGCCGCTCGAGTCCGGCGGCCGTCCACTCGGAGTTCGCAATCGTGAGGTTGCGGGCGGCATCGCTCCAGGGCGCCCCGAGCAGGTGATCGCAAAGCGCGAAATATGGCCGCACGAGCGCACTCCACCTGGCCGGTTCGGGTCGTAGCAACGCCGGAAAGTGCACGTACTGAAAACCCGGCTCGGGAAACGCGGCAAAGTTGTCCGCGGACATGAGCAGGTCGAACTGCGACGCCAACGCTCGCGCGTGATGCAGCACGCTGCACATGCGCAACCGCGTGAAGCGATCCTCAGCCATCGACGCCAACCATCGCCACGGCGCCGGCGCAACGTAACGACGGATGTCGCCGGGAATCGCGGTTCCGTAAAACCGATTGGTCGTGCCCGGCGACCACTCCGATTCGGTTACCGTGGCAATCTCGTGTTGACCGGCGAGGGCGTGCACCATCCACGCCGCGACGGCGTTGCCGCCACCCGGTGGCGCGAGCGATCTTTGCACCAGCAGGATCTTCACGCTAGCCCTCGAAGGTGCCGACAATGTCGCGCACCTGCTGCATGAAGCGATCGGTGGAGAAATCCTCGCCCCCGTGGCGCAGGATTTCACGCAAGCGAAACTGCTCGTCCGGATGGGTGATCGTGTGCACGATCTTTCGTGCCGCTTCGTCTTCGCTGTCGTACATCAGCGCCGGCTCGTTGGCGACGATCTCCATCTGGCCGCCACCCTTCGGCACCCACACGATGGCACCCGCGCGCGCCAGCTCCGCCGGCGCCATGCCGAAGTGTTCTTCGCGCATCCCATGGATTCCGTAGCGATGCGACGCCATGAGGGCGCGCACGTCGTCTCGACTCAGGTTGTCGCGGAATTGAATCCACGATCCGAGCGAGCGGGCGAGGGCGGTCAACGTCCGAAAGTAGCCGCCGGTGCTGCGATCCTTGGTGCCGACGATCGTCAAGGTCACGTCGGGCACGGTCTCGCGAACCTTGGCGAGAATCCTCATCACCCGCTCGAATTCCTTCTCTGGCGAGATGCGGCCGAGAGCCAGGAATCCGTTGCTGCGGTCTTCCCACGCCCGCCCGGCGCCCGGATCTACGACCGGCGGATACAGCGTCCGCGTGGTGACGCCGAGGAAACGCGACACGTGATGCCCGGTCCAATCGGAATTCACGAGCGTCACGTTCTCCCGCATCCGCTCCAGCGAGAACCCGGCGATCCGATCCGCGGCGGCGTAATAGAGATCGAGGCCGGCCTGGGGCGGGTGATACCAGCGCAAGTCGACCTTGGGCCGCGGCCGGAGATACGTGGGGTAATGCACGTACTGAATGCCGCGGCGTCCGAAGTCTGTTTCGTTCGAGAGGCTGAACACCACATCAAACGCATCGGTGACGCGCTGCATGCGTCGCATCAGCAGCGAGAGCCGGATCAGGCTCGCGGGAACCGGCAGGTGATCGACCATGGCCCGCCACGCCGCGGGAACGGTGATGGTATCGAAGTCACTCTGCCGGAGGCTCGTGCCGTAGAAGCGATTGACAGGCGTCACGTCCACCGGCCACCACGACATCACCGAGACGCGATGCGTGGAGACGAGTGCTTGCAGCGTCCACGCCGCCACACCATTGCTGCCGCCTGGCGGCTGCAACGATGGCTGCACCAGGAGCACACGCCTCATTGCGCGCTCACCTCAGCGGTCGCCAGTGCGAGCAGCGACAGCAGCAGCGTGATGCCGTAAAGCACGAGCACGGTACGGCGGACCGACCAGCCCATGGCGAGCATCCGGTGATGGATGTGTTCACGATCGGGTTGCGCAATCTGCGTGAGGATCGTGCGCACGGAGCGCCCGTCGGATGGCCGCGTGACGGTGCGGCGCAGAAGCGCAAGCGCGCTGTCGGCAATGGGCAGCGCGAAGATCATCAACGGCACGCCGGCCGCCATTGCCGTCGCGCCCTTCTGCCAGCCAGTGAGCGCGGTCGCGGCGAGCAGGAAGCCGATCACCAGGCTGCCGCTGTCGCCCAGGAAGATCGACGCCGGCTCGAAGTTGAAGAACAAGAATCCGAGCGCGCTGCCGACGAGCGCCGCCAGCAACATCGCCTCTGGAACGTGTCCGCGAAAGACCAGGATCGCACCGCATGCGGCACCGGCGAGCACGGCGACGCCGGCCGCAAGTCCATCAATACCGTCGATCAGATTGAAGGCGTTGGTCAGGCCAACGATCCACGTCAACGTGACTGGCCAGGCCAGCCATCCCAGGGACCAGGTGTGCCCGAGCAGCGTCACGTGTTCGATCAACAGGCCCGACGACATCAAGAGTGCCGCCGCGCCGAACTCGAACAGCAGTTTCGGCGCCGCGCCCAGCCCGCGGATGTCGTCCACCAGCCCGACGAGAAAGATGACGCCGCCGGCGATCAAAAAGGGGCGCATCGCCAGCCAGTTTGATGCTTCAATCGTGCCGGGACGAAACGCCGAGACGACGCCGAGGGCTGTCACGGCCGAGAGGCAGACGGCCAGGCCGCCAAGCCGCGGCACCGATTGGGCATGAACCTTCCGGCCGCCCGGGGCGTCTACCAGTCCAAGCCGCGTCGAACCCCGTCCAACCAGCGGGGTCAGGATCAGCGTCAGGATGAAGCTGGTGAGTCCCAGCAGCAGGTAGACCGTCACAAATGCGAACCGCAGTAATCGTAATCGGAGATCTGGGCCGCAGTCCGCGGATGCAGTACCACGCGCTGTCGCTCGCGGCCGCCGGCGGCGAAGTCGACCTGATCGGACTCGAAGGCGCGGACGTGATGCCTGCGGTCGCCTCCAGTGCGCGCATTCATGTGCACCGCCTGCCCGATCACGCGTTTGCCGGACGCGCGAAGGGAGGGGGACGGCGCTTCGTGCTCGGCTCGGCTCTGCGCGCTCTCAACCAGGCGCGCTGCTTGTTCGCGAAGGTAATGTCTCTTCCCAAGCCCGACGTGATCCTGGTGCAGAACCCGCCGGCGTTTCCGACCATGTCGGTGGCGTGGCTGGCGGGCCGGCTGCGCGGCGCCCGCCTCGTGATCGACTGGCACAACCTGTCGCACACGATCGCCGCGGTGAAACTTGGCGAGCACCACCGCGCCGTCAAGGCGCTGGCCCGGAGCGAACGTCGTTGGGCGAAGCGGGCATCGGCCCACCTCGCCGTTTCGAAGGCCCTGGCGGAGTGGCTCTCTCGCCACTACGGCATCACCGCCGCTGTGGTGTACGACCGGCCGGGCGAGGCATTCAGGCGTCCATCGACCGCCGCCGCCGCCGCGCTCTGGGGAAAGATCGCAAGCGAAACGCAACTGTCGGAACGACCTCCGCTCGTGGTGTGCCCGACCAGTTGGACGCCTGATGAGGACTTCGACCTGCTGCTCGAAGCACTCGAGCGAGCGGAGCGCGCGCTGACGAAGGACGCAGCGCCCCCGAAGTCGCCAATGCTGGCGGTGATGCTGACGGGACGCGGCGCGTTGCGTCCGGCATTTGAGGCGAGGGCTGCCCGGCGTCACTTCAAGGCGATCGCCATCAGGACCATCTGGCTCGAACCCAGCGACTATCCGACCATGATCGGGATGGCCGACCTCGGCCTCTGTCTCCATCAGTCATCGTCGGGTCTCGACCTGCCCATGAAACTCGCCGACCTGCGCGGTGCCGAAGTGCCGGTCGCAACCTACGACTATGCGCCGGTGCTTGGCGAAGTGATGACAAGTGGGCACGAGGGCGTGACGTTCCGCGATCCGGGCGACCTGGCGACGTTGCTAATCAACATGGCGCACCAATCCATCGCACCGGCGTCACCGCTGGTGAAGAGTCGCGAGTGGCTGACGCACAATCCGCCGGAGCGCTGGGAGGCGCAGTGGAAGGCGAACGCAGCGCGCGTGCTGAAGGTATGATTCGTTTTGCGTATGCTGCCGATTGCTGATGTTGCCGCCCGCCTTGGACTGACTCCCGATCTCCTCGAACCATACGGACACTCGATTGCCAAGATCCGGCTCGAAGCGCTCGACCGCTTTCCCGAGCGCCGTGGAAAGCTGATCCTCGTCACCGCGATCACCCCGACGACGAGCGGCGAAGGGAAGACGGTCAATACGATCGGCCTCACCCAGGGACTCGTGAAGCTCGGTCACAACGCGGTTGCCGCGTTGCGCGAGCCTTCGCTGGGACCCGTGTTCGGCATGAAGGGCGGCGCGACCGGTGGCGGCAAGGCGTCGCTCGAGCCGATCGATCGCATCAACCTGCACTTCACCGGCGACTTCCACGCCATCACCAGCGCGCACAACCTGCTGGCGGCGCTGATCGATACGCACCTGCACTTCGGCAACGATCTCCGTCTTGATTCGAAAGAGATTCTCTGGCCGCGCTGCATGGACATGAACGACCGCGCGCTGCGCCGCATTGCCACCGGTCTCGGTGGACGCGACAGCGGGCCCGCGCGCGAAACCGGATTCGTGATTACGGCGGCGTCCGAGATCATGGCGATTCTCGCGCTCGCAGAGAGCCGCGCCGATCTCCGCACACGTCTTGGCCGCATCGTCGTCGGTTTCAATTACGACGGCAAGCCCGTGACGGCCGCTGACCTGAAGGCGGTCGGTCCGATGATGCTGCTGCTCAACGACGCGCTGATGCCGAACCTCGTGCAGACATCAGAAGGCGCGCCGGCGATCGTGCACTGCGGTCCGTTCGCCAATATCGCGCACGGCACCAGCAGCGTGCTGGCGCAGCGACTCGGCCTGCACCTCGCCGACTACGTTGTCAACGAAACCGGTTTTGCGGCCGACCTCGGCGCCGAGAAGTTCTTCGATCTCGTGATGCCGATGTGCGGCCACGTGCCGTCGGCGGCCGCGGTGATCGTGACGTTGAAGGCGTTGCGCGCGCAGGGTGGTTCGCCCGATGGTCCGGTCGATCTCGGCTTCCCGAACCTGGCGCGTCACTTCGACAACCTGAAGCGGTGGGGCGTGACGCCGGTGATCGCGCTCAACCGGTTCCCCGGTGACAAGGATGACGATCTCGATCAGGTGCTGAAGTTCTGCCGGACGCTTGGTGTGGACGCCGCGGTTTGCGAAGGCTATGCGAAGGGCGGCGCCGGCATGGAAGAAATGGCGGCAAAAATTGTCGCAGCGGCCGGCGCGTCCGATACGAACCGCATCAGGCCGATCTACACGAAGGATCAGTCACTCGCTGACAAGATCACGACCATCGCGACGAAGGTCTACGGCGCCGAAAGCGTGTCGTTCAAGCCGGCGGCCAAGTCGCGGCTCGAAAAGCTCAGCGCGCTTGGCTACGCCGGCCTGCCCGTCTGCATCGCCAAGACGCAGTATTCCTTCACCGACGATCCCAAGCAGGTTGGCGCGCCCGTGGGGTGGACGCTGACCATCTCGGACGTGACGTTGTCGGCAGGTGCCGGTTTCGTGGTCGCGATTGCCGGCGCGATGATGCTGATGCCGGGCCTCGGTAAGGTGCCGCAGGCGCAGAAGTTGGACATCGACGACCAGGGTCGCCCGATCGGGATGGAGTATTAATTTCGAGAGGATGTCGATACCTCGAGACCTGGTTCGTCATACGGGCAGAAGGAGAGATTCCAATGCCTGAGTTCGTCTTGTTACTCCGTGATCAAACGGCGGCGTTTCCCAACATGGGACCCGAGCAAATGCAGGCCATCATCCAGCGTTACGTGGCGTGGCGTGCCAAGGTACAGCATGGCCGGACCATCACCGGCCACAAGCTGCGCGACAACGAAGGTCGGGTGGTGAATGGGCAGGGCAGCCGCCTGAAGGTGAGCGACGGCCCATTCGCTGAGGCGAACGAGGTGATGGGCGGCCTGTTCGTGATCGAGGCTGCCAACTACGACGAGGTCGTCGAGCTGTGCAAGGATTGCCCGCACCTGGAGTTCGGCTCGATCGAAATTCGCGAAGTCGAACCCACTCCTAGCGAGCCGTAGTTGTAACGGGGACTGACACCGCACCCCGGCTTTTTGCGGCAATTTCTGCAATGTCACCCAGCGATCCGATTGCACTTGTTGATCATCTGTTCCGCAGGCAAGCGGGACAGATGGTCGCAACCCTGACGCGGTCGCTGGGGCCGCGGCACCTCGCGCTGGCCGAGGACGCCGTGCAGGACGCGCTGACCACCGCGATGCAGCAATGGCCATTTCGCGGCGTTCCCGACAATCCAGAAGCGTGGCTGTTCCAGGTCGCCCGCAATCGCGCGCTCGATCGCCTGCGTCACGAGCGGATGAGGACCGGCAAGACGCCGGCCATCGCGCGCGAAGCGATCAACGTCGACGAGCCCATCGACGCACCGCTGTTGCGAAACGAGTTGCCGGCTGTGGACGACGATCAACTGGGATTGTTGTTCCTGGCCTGCCATCCCACGCTCACCGCAGAAGCGCGCGTGGCACTGGCACTCAAGCTGGTTGGCGGCTTCAGCGTCGGTGAGATCGCGCGGGCGCTGCTTTCGCAGGAGACGGCGATCGCGCAGCGAATGGTGCGCGCCAAGCGCCAACTTCGTGACGGCGATGTCTCGTTCGGCATGCCCGCTCCGCACGATCTGCCCGAACGTCTTGGCTCGGTGCTCGACGCGCTCTACCTGATGTCCAACGAGGGCTACGCGGCGACTGCCGGTGATCAGTTGATCCGAGACGATGTGGCAAACGAGGCCATGCGACTCGCGCGCATGACCGCAAGGCATCCGGCCACGACCACACCACGGGCGTGGGCATTGTTGTCGCTGATGCTGTTCCACGCGGCGCGGTTTCCAGCACGCGTTGACTCCGAAGGGACGCTGTTCCTGCTGCGCGACCAGGATCGCCGCAAGTGGGACCACGGCATGATCGCTGAAGGGATGCTCGCGCTCGAGCAAGCGTCGGCAGGCGACGCGATCAGCGCGTTCCATCTCGAGGCCGGCATCGCGGCTGTTCATGCGGCCGCCGGATCGTGGGAAGCAACCGATTGGTCCCAGATCGTCGAGCTCTACGATGAGTTGTTTGACCTGACGCGCTCCCCAGTGGTGGCGATGAATCGCGCGGTGGCCATCTCGCGGCTGGAGGGAGCGCTCTCCGGTCTTGCCGCGCTCGACACAATCGAGGACCTGAAGGCCCTGGACCGTTATCCGCTCCTGCCGGCGATCCAAGCCCAGCTCTGGCGCGAGGCCGGCGACATCGGCCGCGCGGTGCAGTGTTACCGCGCTGCGCTCGGTTTGGCGCGCTCCGCGCCTGAGCACCGCTGGCTGACCGCCCGGCTATCGCTTCTCGTATAATCGTCGGGACCAGTGGAGTACCTGATCAAGCAATACGCGCTCGAACCCGGCGCGTGGGAGATCCAGTACATCGAGGAGTATTTCGGTGAGTTTCCCCGTCGCAAGACGGCGGATGAAATCATCACCCGTCTCCGCGACCGCGAGTCATTGATCCTGATCGCCGAGGCGCCGCTGCCGGACGACCCGTCAGGCACGCCGGTCCCGGTCTCCTACAAGATCGTTCACGAAATTCGCGCGGACGAATCGGTCACCAAGCTTCGCGACCTGGTCGCCCGGCTCGACGGCACCGTCAACTTCGAGGGCCGCCGCATCCTGTATCAATGGATCGGTGGCACCCGGCGCGACTGGCGCGGCCAAGGCCACTTCCGCGCGCTCACCGAAGAGTCCGAAGTGTGGGCGATGTCGGCGGGCTTCCAGGAAGTCGTCGTCAAGACCAAGAACCGCTACTACGACATGCGGGCCGTGCTGGCGCAGCTGCAGTTCAACGTGGTCAAGCACGAACCGCACACCGCGGACATCGGCGAGTCGAAGGTCTATCTCAGCAAGCTGTTGCCCGCTGAGATCGCGCGCGCGCACCGCAGCATCCGCACCGTCGTCTACGCAGAGTAGGCCGATAGGGTCATAGGCCAATAGGCCAATAGGCCAATGGCTATTCGGACTTCAACGTGACCACCGGATCGACCTGCGTGCCTCTCCGCGCAGGAAGATACGACGCGACGATCGCCACGACGGCGAGCATCGAGCCGATGCCGATGAATACGGCAGGATCGTTCGGACCCACCTGGTAGAGCAATCCTCTCAACAAGCGCGTCGCCGGAATCGCGATCACGAGTCCGAGCACCAGGCCCATCACGACGACGCGCAGGTTCTGGCCCACGACCATCCGGATGATCTGCCCGGGTTTGGCGCCGAGCGCCACGCGAATGCCAAACTCCCGCGAGCGCTGCGACACCGAGTAGGCCACGATGCCGTAGACCCCAAGCGCCGCCAGCAACAGGGCCGCGGCGGCGAACACGCTCATGGCAGCGGCGGTGAGGCGTGGTCGTGCAATCGACTCCGCAAACACGTCCGCGAGCGGACGCACCGCAGCGACGGGAAGCAGCGGATCGATCTGGCGAATTACCTGGACGGCGGACGGACCAAGCCGGGCGGGGTCACTCGACGTGCGGACCACAAAGTTCATCAACCCGAACGCGTACTGGCGCGATGACAGGTATGCGGTGGCACGGATGTCGCCCTCAACCGTGGCGAGTTTGACATCGCCGACCACTCCGATGATTTCGTGCGGCTTCTCGTTGCCGAGATTCAGGATGAACTTGCGGCCGATCGGGTTGTCGCCCGGATAGATCTGCCTGGCGAACGTCTCGTTGATCACGGCGACAGGGTCTTTGTCTGACGTGTCGCCGTCGTTGACGTCTCGGCCCGCGAGCATGGGGATCTGCATCGCCGCGAAGTAGCCCGGAGTCACCGGCCGCGCATCGACGACCGGCCGCTCGTCGGGGCCGGGCTGCGGCTGATCGGCGCGCCAGAACGATGTGGCCGGGCCGACGCCCGCGAGCGGGAGGAACGACGTGCCACCGACATGCGTGACACCAGGCAGCGCGCGAAGGCCTTCGATGGCGCGCGCGTAGAACCCGTGCTGCGCATCCGAGTTCGGATACGAGCGACTCGGCAAAGACACGCGCAGCGTCAGCGCGTCCTCGGCGGTGAAGCCGGGTTTGACGCCCTGCAATTCCATCAGGCTTCGGCCGAGTAATCCGGCGCCGCAGAGCACGGTAACGGCCAGCGCGATCTCCGCCATCACGAAGCCCTGGCGGACCAGGCGCCCGCGCGGCGATGCCGAAACACTCGGCGCACCGTCACGCAGGGCCATGACGAGCGATCCGCCGGTGGCACCGAGAGCTGGCGCGAGCCCGCAGACCAGGGTCGTCAGGACGGTGACGACCCCCGCGAACATCAGCACGCTGGGATCGATCGACACCTGCGACAGTAACGGAATTGGCAGTCGCGACCCGACCCACGTCGTCAGGCCGCTCAGTAGCCACGCCGCGAGCATGATACCGAGCGCGCCCCCCGCGACGGAGAGCATCAGTGATTCGCAGACCAGTTGCGTCAGCAACCTTCCAGTGCCCGCCCCAACCGCGGCGCGAATGGCCAGCTCACGCCGGCGGCCGGATGCGCGCGTGAGCATCAGGCTGCCGATGTTGCCGCAGGCGATCAGCAGTACCGCGCCCACGGCGCCGAACAGTGCGAGTACCGCAAGACGCACGTCGCCGATCAACTGCTCGCGCAGCGGCACGACATTGACGGTCCATCCGCCGTTGAAGTCCGGCTGTTCGCTTCGGACCTGCGCAAACACGCCCTCCATCTCCGCCTGTGCCTGGTCGCGCGTGATGCCCGGCTTCATGCGGCCGATCGCGACCAGGCTCCGGCCGGTGAAGCGCACGGTCGCCAGCAGGCGGAACGGCATGAACGCATCGGCAGGAAGACCAAAGACCTCAAAACCCCTCGGCATCACGCCGACGATCGATACCGGCTGCCCATTGATGGTGACCTCCCGGCCAATCGCGCTCGCATCGCCGCCAAACTGGCGAAGCCAGGCGGCGTGCGACAGCACCATCACCTGCGCGGCGCCTTCGCGATCTTCGCCCTCCGCAAAGGCGCGGCCGAGCATTGGCCCCACGCCGAGCACCTCGAACATGTTGGCCGAGGTGACCAGTGTGGCCAGTTCCTGCGGCTCGCCCTGGCCGGTCAACGTCACGCGATTCTGCGTGAACGCGGCAAGGCTGTCGAATGACCGGCTCCGCGCCCGCCACTCGAGAAAGTTCGCCGGGCTGACGACGTTGCGGGCGCGGTTGCGCGGGATGTTGTGCTCCCACACGACGACGAGCGAGTCGGCGTTGCGGTAGGGGAGGGGCTTGACCAGCAACGCGTGCACAACGCTGAACAGCGCCGTGGTGGCACCAATGCCGATTGCCAGCGCCGCGATCGTGCACAGAGTGAACAGCGGCGTGCGCAGCAGCACGCGCAACCCGTGTTTGAGGTCCGAAAGGATATGACTCATTTGCTTTTTCCGGCCACCTGGAAGGGCACGGCAGGAATCTCGGCCGCGCACCGTGTGTTGATGCGATCAGCGGATCCAGCATCGAGGAACTCCCCGATCATCTGCGCAATGCACGTTTCACCGTTGCCGATCGGATGACCGTTGTTACGAATCACCACGTGGCGTCCGCGCGGCAGGTCGCGCAGTACCTCGTCGCCGCCTGATGGCGGCGTGACCGGATCAAGCTCGCCGGACAGCAGCAGCGCTGGCGTTGCCGACCTGGTCGGTTGCCGATGCGCCGCGGACACGCTGCCGCGTAGCCACTCTTTGCACGCGGCCCTCTGCTGGTCGAGGCGGTAGGCGCCGCCAAACGTCCCGGTCGTCAGGGCATCCGCGTTCTTCGACAAGAACGGGATGTCTTCAGTGCAAGTCACTGACAGGAAGAACCCTGCGGCGAGGCGATCACCGCCGAGCGCCCGCCGCCCGGCAATCGCCGTCTCGACGATGCCGCGATCGTCACCGTTGACGAGTTGATGAATGAGCTTTGGGGCCTGCGCCGCGCCGTCCGGGGTGTACAACACGTTGCGGATCGCTTCGCCGAACAGTCCGCGCGAAACACGGATCCTGATTTCCGGTCGCTTCTCGAATGCCGGAAGCGTCATGACCGGATTCGATTCGAGTCGCTTCAACAGCTCGCGAAATTGCACATCAACGAGCGGGTACATCTCGTGGCACGCAGCGTCCTTGGCGCAGCGCGACACGATCGCCTTCCAGGCGTTGTCGCCGGCCAGTGCGTGGTCTTCAGGCATTGCCATCGAAGCCGGCACGACGCCCTTCATCGCGACCGCACGAATGCTCTCCGGATAGCGACGCATGTAGACCTGCGCTACCCGCGATCCGTACGATGTGCCGTACAGATTGATGGCGCCGTACCCGAGCGCCTGTCGCACTTCCTCGAGATCATCGACGGCGATCTCCGTCGTGTATTGCGTCAGGTCTGCCGACTTCTCGAGGCGCTGACGGCACGCGCGCACCGCCGGCACGCTCAGGAGGCTGGCGTCGAGGATGCCGTCGCTACCCGGCGCGGTGAGCTCCGGACAAAAAAGTGGTGACGACTTGCCCGTGCCTCGCAGGTCGATCAAGACGAGGTCGCGCTTCTTGCGGATGTCGCCGAACACCCGGTTGAAAAAACGCGCGTTGAAGGACGGGGCGTCGCCGGGTCCGCCGGCGAGCATGAATACCGGATCCGGCCGCTTGTCGGCATCGAGCGATGGCAGTACGATTACCGACAGTCCTACCATTCGCGTTGAACCGCCTGACGGGGCCGTCCTGTTCTCACGTACGGAGACGGTGCCGCACTTCGCGTCGCCGGGCACGTTGTCGATCTTGCACGGTGACAGTGCAAGCGTTGCCTGCGCCGCAAGGATGGCCGCGAGCATCATCTGCGTAAACCCAGCAGGACCAGGCCCGCGACTGCCTTCTCGCGCACCTGCGAGTCGGGATCCTTGGCCGCTTTGCTGAGCGCGGGAATCGCGCGGGCGTCGCCACTCGCGCCAAGCGCGATGGCGGCTTTCTCGCGCACCTGCGCGTCGGGGTCCTTCAGTGCCGCCAGCAACGGATCGATCACTTCAGATCCAGGCGTCACCGCAAGGCCCATGGCCGCTTCTTCACGAACGCCTCGATCCTGGTCCTTCAGGGCTTCGACGAGAGAGTTCGTCACCAACTGGTTGCTTTGGCCCGCGTCCATCGCCATGACCATCTGCGGCGCCACGAGCGGCCTCGGCGTCGCCGCCGGCGGCTCTGGTGGTGCGACTTGTTGCGCGGCCTGGGCGCCGAGGATCGCGGTGGTGAGCGTGATGATGCCGGCGCCAACGACCCATCGCGTCGATCGCCGCGGTGTGCGAACGGCGTCGGCGAGGATCGACAGCAGGCGTCCTTCGATCGCGGATGGCCGCGCCATGCTGAGCGCCGTCGCCGGTGTCCACGCGCTCTTCGATCGTGCCAGGTCGAGCAACAGCGTTGCGTAATCCGACGGCTTCGCTCCGAATGTCAGCACCGCATCGTCACACGCGCGCTCGCGCTCGCGTGCCAGCCCCGCGGCCGCGTGCCAGACGAGCGGGTTGAACCAGTAGATCGCGCATGCGATCTGCGCGAGCGCCTGCGTCGTCCGGTCGCGCCGCTTGATGTGCGTCAGTTCGTGCACGAGCGCCGCATGGCGTGCTTCGATCGACCACGTCGCCGCCGCTGGCGGCATCATCACCACGGACCGGAAGAAACCGGCGACGTGAGGGCTTGCATCGCGGCGAAGCCTTCGCACTGAAACCGGCCCCTTAAGGCCAATTCGAGCGGCCAGCATCCTCGCGTCGTTGATCCAGGATTCAGGGGCGGCCGTTGACCCTCTCCATACCGAAACGCCACTCAAGAACCAGCAGAGGACGAACCAAACAAGAACGGCCGCAGTTCCCATGGTTCCAATCGTTCCAAGGGTTCCAAGGGCATCGTTCTCTGGTGTTCCAATAGTGATCGGTTCAACAGAGACCGCCGCCGCGAAGCCTGGAACTGTGGAACCCCGCGCGAACAATGCCTTTGGAACTTCTGAAACCTCTGGAACATCTGGAACCGTGATCTTCGGAACCGCCATCTTCGCAAGCGGCGCAAGAATCGGCGCCGCAAGAACAGCGATGATTGCGAGCTGCCAAACGAGATGCCGCGTCGAAGGCGCGGCGCGGCGCAGGCTCATCGCCACAAGCGCCGCCACTGCCAGCACCGCCGACGTGCGAAGAATGATGTCGAGATCCATTAGCGTCCTTCTTTCCTCGCTCGCTCGATCAGGGCCGACAGCCGCTTGAGGTCTTCATCCGACAGCGAACCGGAATCGACCAGCGCCGCTGCGGCCTGTGCGGCCGAGCCATCGAAGAACGTCGACACCAGCCTGGACATGGCCGAGGTGCGCGCGCTCTCTCTGGGAATAGACGGTCCGTAGACGTAGCGCGTGCCTTGGGATTCGTGAACGGCGTGACCTTTTTCTTCCAGGATCCGAAGGAGCGCCCGAACGGCTGAGTAGCTCGGCGGATCCGGCAGCGCTTCCCGCACTTCGGCTGCGGTGGCCGTGCCCTTGGCGTAGAGGATGTCGAGAATCTGGCGTTCCCGGCGCGAAAGCGGATCGTTCGATGTCGTCATAAGGGGTTGGCAATGCTAAAAAACCAGCAACTGCTGAATATTTAGCATTACGACCGGAGCAATGCAAGAGTTCCAGGAAGTACCCTGTGACGGATGGCAAAGCCGCCAACGACGGCCACACTGACCTGGCTGGGGGATCTGAAATTCCGGGCGTCCACCCCGCGCACCAGCATCATTCTCGACAGCGACAGCACCGACGGCCCGTCACCACCTGAAGCGGTGGCGATGGCACTGGCCGGTTGCATGGCGATTGACGTGGCGGACATCGTGCTCAAGGGCCGGCACCCCCTCACCGCGCTCGAAGCCAAGATCGTCGGCGAGCGACGCGAGGATCCGCCGCGCAGTTTTGTTCACTTCACGCTGACGTTCGTGGTCGGCGGCAACGTGCCGCCACACGCGATTCAACGCGCCATCGATCTGTCGCGGGACAAGTACTGCTCGGTCTGGCATTCGCTGCGGCAGGACATCGCGTTCGAGACCAGCTTCGAGGTGAGCCCTGGCGCGTAAGGTTTATCTCGATTGGTTGCGCGGCATTGCCGTCGTGATCATGGTCGGCGCGCACGTCACCGACGCGTGGACGCGTCAGGAAGATCGCACGCGCTCGCTCTACATGTACACGGTGTTCATCGCGGGACTGGCAGCGCCGTTGTTCCTGTTTCTTGCCGGCCTGACGCTTTCGATGGCCGCTTCGTCACGTGCGCTCAAGGTCGGTCACGCCGCCGCGGCCTCCATGGCGCGGATGCGCGGCTTGCAGGTGCTCGGACTCGCGTTTCTGTTCCGCCTTCAGTCGCAGGTGCTTGGCTGGGGTGCCTTCAGCAATTTCCTGAAGGTGGACATCCTCAACGTCATGGGCGTGACGATGATCGCGGCGGCGCTGCTGTGGGGCCTCTCCCAGAGTCGGTCGACACGCATCGCCATCTTCGGGATCGTGACCGTGATTGTGGCGATGACCACACCGCTGGTGCGCGAAGCCGGCGTGCTCGCGATGGTGCCCGATCCCGTCGAAGCGTATATCCGTCCGCTGCCGGGTCGCACCAACTTTGCCCTCTTCCCGTGGATGGCGTTCCTCTTCGGCGGCGCCATCGCCGGTGAGCTCGTCTTCGCCATTCGCGACGCGCGTGCCGAGCGGCGTTTGCAGGCCGGTCTGCTGGCCGCCGGGGCCTTCGGCATCGTGGCCGGCTATGCCGCGTCATTCCGCCCGTCGATCTATCCGGTCGCGAACTTCTGGACCAGCTCGCCGACGTTCTTCTTCATGCGCCTCGGCTTCTGTACCGCCATGCTGCCGTTTGCCTTCTGGATTGAGCGCTTCCATGGATTCGCGCGCGCCACGTGGAGCGGCTATTTCACCGAGCCTGACGTTCCCGGTCGCGTCATCGCCACGCTGGGCCGATCATCGCTGTTCGTGTACTGGGTTCATGTCGAGATGGCCTACGGCGGCATCGCCAGGCCCATCAAACGCACGCTGCCGCTCGAGCTTTCACTCCTTGCAACCGTGGCGCTGTGCGCGCTGCTCTATGCGATTGTGAAGTGGAAGGATCGGAAGATGCAGACGGTGGAGCTGACGGGCGCGTGGAGGATTCTGGCGCCGGTGTTGAAGTGAAAAGTGAGAAGCGAGAAGCGAGAAGCGAGAGTGCTTCCCACTTCCTACTTCTCACTTCTCACTTCTCACTTCTCACTTCTCACTTCTCACTTCTCACTTCTCACTTCGTCAGAACGCGAACAGGTACGTCATCTTCGCGATCACCGCGCGCGAGATCAGGTCGCCGCTGCGCGAATCGCGCCGCTCGTTGTAGACCAGGTAAATGTCGCTCAGCGGCCGGTGGATGATGTCCAGCCGCACGTTCGAGCTCCACTGGTTGGTATCGGTGTTGTACTGCACCAGGCCGTTCACGAAAACTTTGGTCGTCAGGTAAACGTTGAAACGGGACGTCAGCAGGTGTGTCACGTAGGACCCTGAGCCCAGCTCGATGTCGTTGATCTGATCGCTCAGGGAGACGTTGAAGTGCTCGTTCAGACGGAAGGTGCCGCCGATCGTGTAGTTGCGGCGGTAGCCGTCATAGAACTCGCCGGTCCCGGCACGCAAGTTGATCGAGAAAGGCGCCGCCGAATTCGTGTTGGCCAGGATGAAATGTTCCTTGAAGTCGTAGCGCCCCGGATTGACGTAAATGCCACGGCGGCTGTTGATCGTGAACCGATCATCGATCACTTCGACGTTGGGGTTGGTGCCGACTTCGATGAACGTGCTGTTCTGAAACGTGACCGGCCAGTGCCAGTCCATGTAGCGGGACTCGAGGCCGCCGCCGTTGCGGCGGGTGAAGTTTTCGAACTGGATGTGGGGAAAGGTCTCACGAATCCAGCGCTGCACCTTGCGAGGACGAAAGCGCGTACCGACGTAGAACTCGGAGTTGTCGACGCCGCGCCGCGGCACGAAGCCCATCTCGTCGTTGAAGCGGCTGCCGATCGTCTGGTACATGCCGCGCACGTCCCATCGGTTGTTGCGATACCCGATCCCGCTCTTGGAGTACCAATCGTCGCCTTTACCGGGCACCCGGGAGACAGGTGAGTCGCTCTTGGCGACCGCCAGGTTCATCGTCAGATCGCCCAGGAATCGGAAGTTCGCGTCCGCGCCGAAACCGCGATTGTGGTCGGCGCCCTTCGGATCCTTGTTCAGGAACATCACGCCGACGTCGGAATTGGCGAGGATGTCTCGGCGCAGACGCAGGGCCGTGAAGTTGGTCGACGGGCTACTGTCTTTCTCTCGCTGTTGGATGTTCAGCGCGCCAACCGACCAGTCGCCGACACGCCCGGTGATGCGCGATCCGGCCAGGAGTGGAATGGCATCGCCCGTTGGCGACAGGCCGATCTGCCGGCTGAAGAAGAAGATCATGTCCTGCGAGGCGTTCTGGCGTCCGCCACCGCCGCCACCACCACCGCCACCGCCACCGGTATTGCCCGAGCCGAACTGGAACACCCCGGAGTTCTCCAGGAAGAAGTCGCGCTTCTCGGGAAAGAACAGGCTGAAGCGCGTCAGGTTCACCTGCTGCTCGTCGGCTTCGACCTGCGAGAAGTCGGTGTTGACCGTGAAGTCCCACGTCAGGCCGGACGTCACGCCGTACTTCACGTCGAATCCCGCGTCGTAGTCCTGGTCAACCTTCACGCCCGCGAGCTTGTTGAAGCCCGCAGACACGAACGGCTTGACGCGCACGTTCGCGCCGGGCCGCAGGCCTTCGAGGCCTTCGTAGGTGCCGGCCTTCGACACCCGCGACAACTGGTGGATGCGCCGCAGCGGCGCCCAGTAACTGTTCTCGTTGCGGCGGCGAAGCCGGCGCTGGAAGTTGATGCCCCAGGTCTGCATCTCGTCGGGGCCGAACTTCAACGTCTTGAACGGAATCTCGATCTCGGCGTACCACCCATCGTCGCCGATGCGCGTGCCGACGTCCCAGATGCCGTCCCAGTTCGAATTCTGTTCGCGGCCTTCGTTGGACATCTGCGAGTCCCACTTCGCGCCGGCGGGATTGATCGCAAACTGGTAGCCGTTGCGCTCGTCCTTGAACGTGTCGATGACGACCTGGAAGCCGTCGGCGGAGCCGGTGTTGAAGTCCTTGCGCAGCTCGTTGACGATGATTTTGGCGGGCTCTGGATCTTTCGCGAACACGCCAATGTAGAGCGCGCGATCGTCGTAGAGCAGCCGGACTTCAGTGTCGTAGGTCGCCGGTTGACCTTCGCGCGGGTCGTTCTGCACGAAATTGGTGGCCAGCGGCGCGGTCGCCCACGACGCCTCATCCAGCTTGCCGTCGAGAGCGATCGGCCCTTGTGCCTTGGCGGCTGTCAGCCGCCGATTGTTGCGGGCCGTCTCGTAATCAATGGTGCTGGGCGCAGCGTTTTGCGCGAAGACGGCGCCGGGTGCGGCCAGGGCGGCCAGAAACATCGCGCTCCGAATTGAACGGGCGAGTAGCATGTGCAAGGTCATGTTCTGTGGTCGATTTGTCTACAAACGCAGTTTGGGAACCGTGTATGGTCGCCCGAAATTCACTGGGCTGATGTAACGGATTGTAAACATGCATAAGTCGCTGCTCGTTGCCGCCTTCCTCCTCCTGATCTCCGCCCTTCCCGCGCAAGGGCAAGAAGCCCGCCGCCGGTGGGAAATGCAACGCCAGATTCGTCTCGACAAGTTCGAGCAGGTGCTTCCCAAGGCGATGCGCGATCACAACATCGACATGTGGATCGTCGCCGTGAAGGAGAACCACTACGACCCGCTGTGGAACGACCTGGGACGCGGCTACGTGACCGGCATCGGTTACTACGTGTTCACGGATCGCGGCGGCGACCGCATTGAGCGGGCCGCCCTGGGCCCCAGCGGCTACATGCTCAACGAGTCCGGTGCCTACGACATCATCGCGCCCGCCGCAACGCTGGCCGAGCACGTCAAGGCGCGCAACCCGCGTCGCATCGGCCTGAACATGTCCGATCAGATTGGCCCCGCCGACGGCCTGTCCGTCACCATGCTCGCGCATCTCAAGACGACGCTTGGTGAAACGTTCGCGTCGCGCTTTGTGTCCGCCGAGCGCCTTGTGACGGACTTCCGCTCGCATCGCGTGGCCGCCGAGATTGTTGCGTTCGGCGAGGCCGCCGGCATTGCGATCCAACTGACGGAGCGCGCACTTTCAAACGAAGTGATCACGCCCGGCAAGACCACGCTCGAAGACGTGGCGTGGTGGATGCAGGATCAGTTGATTGCGCGCGCCCTGGGGTCTGAGTTCGACATGCCCTCGGTCTATGTCACCGGCCCCAGCGGCATCGTGGCGACGTCGAACGCACGCATCATCCAGCCCGGCGACGTGATGATGATCGACTGGGGCGTGCAGTTGATGAACTTCGGCACGGACGTGAAGCGCGTCGCCTACGTGTTGAAGCCTGGTGAGACGGTTCCGCCCAGGAGCATCCAGGCGGCATTCGATAAAGCTCTCTCGGTGCGTGCCGTGGTCAAGAAAGCGATCAAAGTTGGCGTGCGTGCCGACGAGACAATGAAGGCGATGGACGCGGCTCTCCGTGCTGCCGGTTTTGGCGTGATCGAGTTCAATCGTCCGAACAAGGACGACAAGACCGACGTGACGTACGGCTTCCATCCGGTCGGCAACACCGGCCACGACATCGGTCCGTCACTGACGACCTGGCAGCCTTTCCAGTCCACGTTCGTGATGCACGATCAGCACATGTTCTCGTTCGAGTACTTCGCCTACACGCCGATCGCCGAGTGGGGCGGCGCGAAGCTGCGCATTCCGATCGAAGACGACGCGATTCTCACGGACGCAGGGATTCAGTTCCTGCACCCGGCCAACTACCGGTTGCTCGTGATCAAGTGACGCGGTGATCTTCAAGTTCGGCACCTTCGAGTTCGACGACCAGGGTTCAGAGTTGCGCAAGGGTGGCCGGGCGGTGGCCATTGAGCCGCAGCCGGCCAGGGCGCTTGGGCTGTTGCTGTCTCGAGCCGCGGCCGATGCGGACGCAGTGGTATCGCGCGAAGAACTGCGCGACGCGGTGTGGGGTAAGGACATACATGTCGACTTCGAGCGCGGTCTCGCGTACTGCATCTCGCAAGTCCGTAGCGCGCTTGGCGATAGTGGTGAGAATCCGCGATTCGTGCAAACGATCCCGAAGCGCGGCTTCAAGTTCATCGCACCAGTCTCCGCGGCGTCCATGCCGCGCTCAACACCTGCCGCCGGAGTCCTTCAGTTTCCGCCACCCTATTCGCCAAACTACCTTCCGCGGTCCAGGCCCACCGCGGTGATGGCGATCATCGGCGTGGTGCTGATGGTCGCACTCATTTGGGCGCAGTACGTCACTGGCCCGCTGTCGGAGCGGCCGTCGTCACCGAGCGCCGTCATTGGCGCGTCGATCTTCGACAACGAAACGGGTGTCGCAGACTACGACCGGCAGGTGGCCGGGCTCTCCGATCTCGTCGTCGAACACCTGACGAAGCTCGATCCGACCCGCATAGCCGTGGTCGGCAACGCCGCAATCCTGCGGCAGCCGCGCAACATTCGAAACCTGCAGGCGGTACAGAAGAGCCTCAAAGTGGATTACGTGCTGCTCGGGCAATTGCAGCGCGGCGAGTCCGGCCTCCGTTTCATCACGCATTTCATCCGCCTCTCGGACGAGAAACACCTGCGGGCGAATCGCCTCGATGTGGCGGACCCGACGCTGGCTGGTCTCGAAGCCGCCGTGGTACAGGAATTCGATCGCGCGGTCCGCGAGCACGTCCTGAACCGATCCTCCAACTGATTGATTCGCTTCGGGTTACGTCCTGAAGTCGATCTGCATTGTCCTGAACGGGCCAGCCTTGCGATAACGCCGCAGGAGGTCGTGTTCATGTCGTTGTCTCGCCGTTCGTTTGTCGCTCTCACCTCAGGGTTGTCCGCACTGGGTGTCACCGCATTGACCACTCGCGCCTGGGGGCAGGCGACGCCGCTTCCATACGCGATCGCCGGCGCGGACGCGTTCCCGCAGCAGGATCCGTCGCTGGTCAAGGACGCCGTTGGCGCCTCGCATGGCAACTTCGCCCGCATCCGCGAACTCGTCGAGAAGCAGCCGGCGATCGCCCGCGCTTCGATCGACTGGGGCTTCGGCGACTGGGAAACGTGCATCGATGCTGCCGCACATGTTGGTAATAAGCCGATCGCGGAGTTCCTGCTGACGCACGGCGCGCGGCCAACGCTGTTCTCGGCGGCGATGATGGGGCAACTCGATGCGGTGAAGGCGATGATCGCGGCACGTCCGGGTATCCAGAAGACGCTGGGACCGCATGGCATCACGCTGATGTCGCACGCAAAGGCCGGTGGCCCGGAGGCGGCGGCGGTGGTCCAGTATCTCGCGACGCTCGGAGACGCGGACGTGCCCACCCCGACACAGCCGCTCGCGCCGGCAGATCGGGATGCACTTGCCGGCAAGTATGTCTACGGCACAGGTCCGCGCGACTATTTCACGATCGACGTGCAACAGGATCGGCTCGGCATCGATCGGCCGAACGGTCCGGCCCGGCGCTTGCTCATGCATACCGGCAACCTCATCTTCTTTCCAACCGGCGTGCCGACGGCGAAGATTGCGTTCTTGCGGGAGGGCGCCAAGGTGAATCAACTGACGTTGGCGGATCCGAACGTGATCCTGACAGCCAGGCGGGCCTGACGATCCGCCGCTGCGTGCGGCACGAGTCGTGCAGCATAATCGAGCGACATGCTCGAGTCGCTGCTGTTCTTCTTCGCGATCGCGTTCGTCGTCGTTACCGTCGGCGCCGTTGTCGGCTACTTCGCGTTGCGGTGGGCGTTCCTGCGTTCAGCAGAGCGGATCGTGACGCTGATCGACCGCCGTGTGGGCGGACACGCCGCGCGCGCCCTCACGGGCGTGGCGCGGTTCGCGCAAGCGCGGGGCATCGGCATCGACGAAGCGCAACGGATCTTCGGCCTCCAGATCGACCGGCTGGCGAAGATCATGGACAGTGCGATTACGTTGCCGATCATCGGCAGGGTCGGCCTCGACGCGGTGCTCGATTTGGTACCGGTGGTGGGAAACTTCGCGGGCGCGACGATCTCGCTGACGCTGATCGTGCGGGCGCTTCAATACGGGCCGCCGCCTGCGCTGGTCTCGAAGATGCTGTCGAACGTGTTGTTCGACGTGATCCTCGGCGCCATTCCACTGGTTGGGCCGCTGGCCGACATCTGGTGGAAGGCCAACGATCGCAACGCGGCCCTGATGAGGGAGTTCCTCGAGAGCCGTGGCTGATTTCGGATCTCGGGTCGAGCGGATTTCAGATCTGAAATCCACCCGTTCCGAAATCCGAAATCCGAAATCACAAATCCGAGATCTTATTGCGCGGCCGACGTCGCCTTTGTTTCCGCCGCGCTCCCCATGTCGTTCCAGAACATCAGCGTGTTGAAGATCATCGCGTGCTCGCCGAAGGTCTGCCAGCGATAGATCGGGTTGTTCGAGAACAGGATGACGCGGCCCTTGCCTGACGGCGCGTCCACGACCATCGGGCGGTTGCGGATCTGATCAGGATTGCGCATCAAGCCGCTCAACACGCCCGCTTCACCGCCGGTGAAGCGCGCAATGACCTGCGGGCGCTCCGGCGATGACGCCGCGAACTGCTCGAAGCCTTGCGGCGCACCGGCCTGCAGCAGCGGACCGCCGTTGAAGCGGACCGCCAGCGTCTTCTGGTTGTAGCCAAACATCACCGGGTGCGCGGGCATCAGGATCTCGCTCTGCACGTACGGGCCGGGCGCGTAAAAGCCAGGCGCCGGGTTTTGCGCTTCAACGCCCTTCGCGATGCCGAATTCCGCGGGGAACGCGCTGGCAACGCCCATCGTGACCAGTACGCCGCCGGCATCAACGAACTTCTGGAACTCCGCCGCGCCCGCCAGGCCCATGCCGCCGCGCACATCGTCGGTCTCGGCATACATGCCCAGGCTCTTGAACTTGTCGTTCTTCTTGTAGGGCAGCGGCTTCGACAGCTTCGGCTGTTCGTAGACGATCGACTTGCCGTTGTTCGTCTGGTGCGGCATCACGATGACGTCGTACTTGTTGCGAAGGTTCGCGCCGGCCTGCACGTGATCCTTGTGGATCAGGTCGAACGGCACTTCCCAGCGATCGAATGCCAGCCGCACCCAGCCGACCTTCTCGGTGTTCGCCCAGGTGGTGTACATCGCAATGCGGGGAAGATCGACATCGCTTGTCGCAACCGACGGCGCCGCCGTAGTGGCGGTCGCCATCAGGCCAAGCGATTCCACTTCCTTCTTCACGCGATCAGCGGCGGCTTCGATGATCAGCGAACCGGCGGGGAACTCGACGTCGCCGACCTTGAACGCGGCCTTCGCACCCTTCATCGCGACGTCCTTGAGGCGATAGCGCAAGGTGATCAGGTTCAACGCGCCGTTGTGCTTGATGATCGTGACCGGACCCGTGCCCGTGACGGTACCGGCCGTCATCACGTCCGCGGTCAGCAGCGAAGATGCCGCATCAAGGATCGACTTGTCCTCGATCGTCTTGATGTCGATGTTGTTGGCCATGCCCATCGACCACGCGCTGTCGTCATACGTCGTCAACGAGGCATCGGGGTAGTTCTGCTTCTCGATCAGCGTCTTGGCCAGCGGCCCATACGGCTGGTTCAGCTTGACGATGTAGGAGCCGGCCGGGAACGTGCCTTCCTTGACCTTGATCTCCGCGGTGGCGCGCTGCACTTCAATCGCCTGACGGCGAAGCAGGTTGGCGACGCGGTCGACCTGTGTCTGATCGCGCTGTCCGCCGGGCAGCACGAACGCGTAGGGCGGCTTGTCGGCGCCCTTCTTCACGGCGTTCGCGGACTTCTTGTAGTAGTTCTCGACGACCATCTGCGGGAACTTCGACGTGAGTTCGAGCGCGGTCAGCAGGCCGGTCTGCGCGTAGTTGATCGAATTGCGGATCGACCAGTCCACGTCACCGGCCGGAGCCGGATTCGGACGGAACCACTGCCGCGTCGTCTGTCCACCCGAGAGGCGGGCCTTCTTGGTGTTGGCGCCGCCCTGATTGAACACTTCATACATGCGCAGCATGCCGTTGTGGTTGGCTGCCGCGAAGCCAAGATAGCCGGGCGACCACATGTCCACGAACCCGAAGTGCCACACGCCGGGCATGCCGTACGACGTCAGCTTGTTGACTTCGTACGTCGCGAAGAAGGGCAGCTCGGTGTAGAGAATCGGGTCGAGGTTCGCGTTCTGTGGCGGCTGGCCGCTGAAGGTGTAAAGCAGCGTCTGCGCTTCGTGCACGTCGTGCCAGATCGGCGGCACCCAGTTCAAGTACCACGTCAGGTGCAGGCGCAGCGAATCGACACCGTAGTTGATGTCGCGGTTGTTGTCGTGGAACACGTACTTGCCCCAGTACGGCGGGCCACCGTAGTTCTCGCCGCCGTCGTACTGCTCATCCACCTTGTAGGCGTAGTACCAGTCGACGTAGCGATCGCGGCCATCCACATCGGTCGCGCCCATGATAGACACGATCACGTTGTCGCGAATCTGCTTGATGTAGGGTTCCTCGCTCACGGCCAGTCGATACGCGAGCTCGATCACGGACTCAGGCGGGTTGGTCTCGCCGCTGTGGAGGCCGGCGCTGATGTGGTAGTGCGGCTTGGTGCTGGCGATCAGCTGCTGCGCCTGCGCTTCGGTAAGTCCGCGCGGGTCGGCGATCTTCTTCATGTTCTGCCGGTTGGTTTCGAGGTTCTTGAGGTTCGCCTCGGAGGTGACAAACAGCACGAGCACGTCGCGGCCTTCTTCGGTCTTGCCGACCACCTCGGTGCGCACGCGGCCCGGCAGAGCCTTTTCGAGTGCCTTGAAGTACTTCTGCTGATCGGCCACGTAGGTCAGCTTCTTCTCCGCGCCGATGTGGTAGCCGAGCACGTCTTTCGGCGTTGGCACGCCGGCTTTCTTGGGCAAATGATCAACCAGCGGAGACAGGAATTCCGGCTTGGTCGTCGCCTTCTTGACGAACTCCGCGAAGTCCGCGTCATCTTGTGCGGCCGCAGCCGTCGAGGTTCTGCCCTGAGCGAAGACCTCGGCCCTGCCGAGGTCTGAGTCGAAGGGTGAGCTCAGAAACAGGGCAACGGCGAGCAACCCGCCGCGAACGCGCATCTTTTTGGTCATTGCAATAAGTCCTTCTATCTAGACGACTTACGGGATTAATTGGGGCCGGAGCGGCGCCTGGACCCCTTCGATTTCGGGCGAAAACCGTTGAGGGACCGCGCCGCCAGACGATAGAATCCACCTCTTTGGACGGAGTCCCATGATCAGCGTAGCGGCAATCCGGATGCAGCAGTTCGGCGTGCAATTCTATCAGGCCTCCCTCACGGCCAGTGACATCGACAAGCTCGTGCGCTTCGAAGTCCTGAGCTATCAGGATCAGGCCCAGGCCGGTTTGCGCGGCAAGAAGAAGGGCGGGCCGCAGTCGAAGATCAACTGGGATTTGCTCGAGCGGCGCATCGCCTCGAACGAAAAGGCGTATCAGCGCCAGATCATTCGCAAGAAGATTGATGAGCTCGTGCAGTACTACGAGCAGTGCCGTCAGGCGCGCGACCTCCCGTCGATTCCGGGCGCCGTCATCATCTCGTGCGACGAGAAGCTCAGCTTCGAACCCGTGGAAAGCGGTTCGTGGGTCGGACGGCTCAAGGTTCCGGAGCGTGAAGGCATCCTGCGCGCGATTGACGGTCAGCACCGTCTGCTCGCGCTGCACGCCGACATCGATCGCTTCGGTGACGAGCCGTTCACCGTGCCGGCGATCATCTTCGATCGCGTGCCGGAAGATCACATCGTGCAGATGTTTGTCACGATCAACGCGAAGCACACGCGCCTCAACGCGTCGCACCTCGTGTCGCTGTCGGGCCGCCAGTTGTATCGCGACGAAGCCCTCGCCGCAGCGCACGACGTGGTGCGCGCGATCAACGATCGCGAGGAATCGCCGTTGGTGGGCGAGGTCAAGCTGCTTGGCGTCGGCAAGGGTCGCGTCGGCCAGGCACCGCTGGCCCAGGAGCTGAAGAAGCTGTTCGCGGATGAAGCGGCCCTCGGCGGCGCGCGCAAGAGCGAACAGTTCCGCGAAGAATCGAAGAAGTTCTTCGTCAACTACTTCAAGCAGATCTCGGTGATCTTTGAATCCGCGTGGAACGGCCGCAAGTACAGCATCAAGTCGGCGACGGCACTGCGCGCGTTCATCCGCGTTGCACCGGACGTGATTCAGAAGATCGACCAGCATCACGCTGACCGCACTGACTATCGGGCCATTGGCCGGGTCATCTCGCCGTGGGGCCGCCGCATTGGCGCGCTGCGCTTCGAGACAGAGGGTGCCTGGAAGCGCCAGGGCACGACCGTCGACAACCTCACCAAGGAACTGCGACTCGCTCTGCAGTATCCCGAGGGTGCCGCGGGCTAGGACCACGCAAGGATTGTGATCAGAGCGATCAATTTCGTATGCGCCGTGCAAACGGCAAATCGAAAAATCGCGGAAACTGGCGGTATTCCTCGTGGCACGGACCTTGGATTATTGGTTCGCGTCGCCAGTCTGTTTACTGTCGCATTAGTGCTGCAGTAGCTGGGGGGAGCCAGGTTGGCGGCAACTTTTGGGCGGCGTCTCGCAAGGGACGCCGCCCTTAGTCATTTCTGGCGATCGCGTTCTTGCGATTTTCTAAGCACTTTCTTGATCAGCTAGTCTGCTTACAAATCCGTAATCGATATTACAGGGCACGTCGAGGATTCCGGCCTGATTCTCGACCTGGACCCCGGCATCTCCCTTGAAGTGTGTTGGTGGCAGTTAGAGTCTAATGGCCACAGAAGGCGCAGATAGCGCAGAGAATAACAACCATGGCACGCCTCCAAAATCCGTTGCCAGAGTCGATCGGTAGATTTCAGATTCAGGACGTGCTCGGCCGTGGCGGCATGGGCGAGGTCTACAAGGCCTTCGATCCCACGCTGCAGCGCATCGTGGCGGTCAAGACGGTGCGGCCGGACATCGATCGGCCCGAGTACCTCGATCGCATGATGCGCGAGGCACAAGCCTGTGCGCGCCTCTCTCACCCCAACATCGTCACTGTCTTCGAGGCCGGCCAGGCCAACGGCGTGGTGTACATCGCCATGGAGTACCTGCAGGGCAAGAACCTGTCTGAGGCGCTCGAGGCGAAGGCCCTGACGTTCGAGGAAAAGATTCGCGTCCTCGCCAAGGTGCTCGAAGCGCTGCAGCACGCCCACAGCCTCGACGTCGTGCACCGCGACATCAAGCCGAGCAACATCCACGTGTCGAGCGACGGCACGATCAAGTTGATGGACTTCGGCCTCGCGCGCGTGCTCGTCGCCGACACGCTCACCGCGTCGGGTAACGTCCTCGGCACGCCGCATTACGCATCACCCGAACAGCTCAAGGGCGATCTCGTCGATCGCCGCACCGATATCTATTCCACCGGCGTCATGGCCTATGAAGTGTTGTCGGGCCGCCGTCCGTTCGAGCCGGACAACGACAGCATCTCGTCGGTGATCCTGAAGGTGATCCAGCAGCCTGCCGCGCCCATGGACACGGTCGTCAGCCGCATGCTGCCCGACATCGAAGCCATCGTCTCGCGGGCGATGGCGAAGGCCCCGGAAGAACGCTTCCAGACGGCCGACGAGATGCGCCAGGCGCTCACTGGATTCCTCGAATCGTCCCGCGCACAGCTCTCCGTGATCGAGACGCAGGGGCAATCCACCATCGTTCTCGACTCCGGCGTGCCACCGTCACCGCGCACTCCGGAGCTGGTCACGCCGCCATCCCGGCGATGGCTGTGGGTCGGCGGTGGTGCGGCGGCCGCGGTGGTCGGTGCACTGCTGATCGCGGCGCCAAATCGCCAGATGGAAGCGCCCGCGACGCCCGAGCCGATCGTGGCCGAGAACAAGCCGGCCATCTCGAGTCCTGTTCCTGAAACGGTGGCTGCAGTCCCTGTCGCCGCAGCGAACCTGTCGTCCGCGATTGTGAAACCTCCCGTGGCACCAGAGCCGGCCTCGTCGAACAAGCCGGCAAGTGAGCCCGCAGCCGCGCGCGTGATGGACGCCAAGCAGCTCTTCGCGTCCACCGATACCGGCAACGTCTCACCCGGAATTCGCTTTCGATTGATCCAGGCCGGCATCAACGACGCGCCGATGGATGTGGATCCTGCCGGCGAGTTCAAGACCGGCGATCGCCTGCGCTTCGCCTTCGAGTCGAACATCGACGGCTACCTGTATGTGGCACAGCAAGGCGCCAGCGGCAATTGGGATGTGTTGTTCCCGAACCCTGAGATCAACGGTGGCCGCAATGCGGTGAAGCGCTTCGAAGAATACGAGGTGCCCGGCGACGACTGGTTCCAGCTCGATAACAATGTCGGCACCGAGCAGGTGTTCGTGTTCCTCAGTCGCGAACCGCTCAAGACCCTGCCTGGCTTCGATCGTCCGGTCAGGACGATGGAGCGCGGCAACGGTGTGTTGATCGCGGAGCTGCGGAGCAGCGTCCAGTCGCGTGACCTGGTCTTCACCAAGGATCGCGCGACGGTCAAGGGTCAGCGGGCGACGTATGTCGTCAACAAGGCGGAGGTCGGCAAGGCCGTCACTGCCAGCTTCAACCTGATACACAAGTGATCGTTTTCTTCGGGTAGAGTGCGCATCATGATGTTGCAGACGGCAGTGCTCACGGCGTTGTTGCTGGCAGGCGCGCAGGCGCAGCCCGCGCTCCGCGTCGTGGTGATCGAAGGCGAAGACGCGGTCAACATCATTCAGCAAAAGACGGCGGTGCGGCCGGTCGTTGAAGTCCGCGATCGCAACAACCTGCCGGTGGCCGGCGCCGTTGTGACCTTTTCGATTCCCGGAGGCGCGTCAACGTTTGGTGGCGCGTCGACACTGACCATCGCCACCAACGCCGCGGGTCAGGCCGCGGTGACCGGGCTCACGCCATCCGCAGCGGGCGCGTTTCAGATCCAGGTCTCGGCGGCGTTTCAAGGGCAGGTCGCGACGGCCACGATCGCGCAAACCAACGTGTTGACCGCCGCACAAGCAGCGGCGGCGGCAGGTGCCACGAGCGGTGGGAGTTCCGCGGGCTCCGCGGGCGGTGCTGGTGGCGGCGCCGGAGGTGGTGCCGGGGGGGCCGGTGGAGCAGCGGCCGGCGGGGCCGGCGGCTTATCAACGACGACTCTGGTGGTTGCGGGCGCGGCCGTGGCCGGCGGCGCGGCCGTGGCTGCTTCGCAGATCGCCGACAAGGCTGACGGAGGAGCCAACTTCCGAGGCACCTTCAGTGGAACCATCAACGGCACCATCAGCGGCAGCGCCGGACCGTCGTGCAGCTACCTCCGCACGGTTTCCGCGACCGCCGACTTGAAGTTCGACGAGCTGAGTGATTCGTCTGCGCGCGGCCGCTTCGGTTACGAGGGTACCGACACGATCACGAGTTCGAATTGTGCGGGCTCACCGCCGACACCGCCCATGTTCACAGGTCAGGTCGAACTCTCGGGCTCGCCATCCCGCTTCAGCGGCCGCAACGCGTTTGCCCCACCGCAGGGCACCGGCATCGACGGGGGCACGATCACCGGCGAGCACATCTACACCTTTGAAGGATCGATCAACGGCAACACTGCAACGGGCACGTTCCGGTACGAGCAGAAGAGCCAATCGGTCGGCGGCGGCGGCGGATTCATCCAGCAGCAGGCAACAGGCACGTTCACGATTACCTTCACCAAGTCATGACAAGCTCCCGTTTCCTGATTCAGTGTGCGTGTGCGATCGCCTTTGCATTCGCGACCGATGCGGCGGCGCAGGATGGCCTGCGCGTGGTCGTGATCGAAGGCGAGGATGGCGTCAACATCATCCAGCAGAAGACCGCGGTGCGGCCGATCGTCGAAGTGCGTGACCGCAACAACCTTCCCGTGCCTGGCGCCATCGTCACGTTCTCAATACCAGGGGGTGCGTCGACCTTCGGCGGCGCATCGACGTTGACGCTCGCGACCAACGCGGCCGGTCAGGCGGCGGTCACCGGGCTGACGCCTTCCGCGGCGGGCGCGTTTCAGATCCAGGTGTCCGCTGCGTTCCAGGGCCAGGTTGCCACTGCGACGATCGCGCAGACCAACGTGATGACCGCCGCGCAGGCAGCGGCCGCCGGTGCCGCCTCGAGTGGCGGAACGTCAGCCGGTTCGGCGGGTGGTGGTGCTGGCGGTGGCGCGGGCGGTGGCGCCGGCGGCGCGGGCGGCGCAGGTGGCGCCGGCGGTGCATCAGGTGCGGGAGCTGGTGCCGGCGCTGCGGGCGGATTGTCGACGACCACCCTCGTGGTTGCCGGCGCCGCGGTCGCCGGCGGCGCGCTCGCGGCTACACAAGTCGCTGGTGGCGACGACAAAGAGGATGGCAGTGGCGACACCTTCACCGGCTCGTTCTCGGGAACGCTGACCAGCGTTGTCGCCAGCCGGAATGCCCCGGCAAACAACACGTGCACGATTACCCGCCAGGTTTCCGGTACGGCGCGACTGAAGTTCGACACCAACACTTCGAGTTCGGTCAACGGCATCCTCGACGTGACCGGCACGGATACCGTGGTCTCGCAGACCTGCAACGGTCCGATCAACAACGGAGGCTTTACAGGAAATGCACAAGTGACCGGCTCGCAGGCCTCCTTCCGCGGATCCCAGACGCGCACGGACACACGCACGCAGGCCGGCGGCGAAACCATCAATTCCACCAGCACCTTTACCTTCGAAGCCTCGATGAGCGGCAACACCGTGACCGGGACCATCAAGGTGCAGGGCACCAGCGTTTCCACCGGCGGCGGCGGCGGCCCGGTGGACGAGGCAACGTCCGGGACGTTTCCGGTTACTCTGACGAAGTCATAAGACAGTGAGCACGGCCCGCACCCTCTCCCCGCTCCTCAGATCGCCCCGCATGGCCGTAGCGGGAGCGGTCGCGGTGTGCGCGCTGACGGTGTTGGTCTACTGGACCCGTGCCGGCGCCGACGATGGATTGGTGGCGACGGCGAGCCGAGGCGAGCTGACGGCGCGGCTGACGTCGAGCGGCACGCTGAAGCCCATGCAGTCGATCACCTACCGCTCGCCGATCCCAGGCCGCGACGTCGAGATTCGCGACCTGGCGCCCGAGGGCTCGCGGGTGAACGCGGGCGACGTGGTGGTCAGGCTCGACACGACCGACCTCGAGATCGAACTCGCGCGGGTCCGCCAGGACCACCGCCAGGCGCAGATGGATCTGCAGGTCGCGGAAGGTGAGTACGAAGAAGCGGGCGCCGAAGTGAAGGCAGTCGCCGAAGGTGAAGGTGCCCTCACCGTTGAAGAGGCGCGTTCCACGTTGATGCGCGCCGAAAAGAAGGCGGAGCGTCTGCGCCAGGAGTACGAACACCTCAAACCGCTCCTCGATAAGGGATTCATTACCCGCGACGAGCTGGCGCGCACCGAAGAGCAGCTCGAAGACGCCGAGGAAGCCATGACGCTGGCGCGCCGCCGCACCGACATCGTCGTGCAGATGAGCCACCCGCGCGAGCAGAAGCGCGCCGCGCTGGCCATGTCACAGAAGGCCGCGCAACTCGGCCTGGTCCGCACCAGGCTCGGTGAGCTGCAGATTCGCGTCGACCTGCTCGAGCGCCTGATCGACGGATGCACGATTCGCGCGCGCGGACCCGGATTGATCGTCTACGAAGAGAACCTGCAGGTGAATCCGCGTCGCAAGCTGCGCATCGGCGATCGCGTGTTTGCGACGCAGGGGATTGTCACGATTCCTGAAGTCAGCCGGATGCAGGTCGAGGCCTCGGTCAGCGAGAGCGAGGTGCATCGCGTCGCTGCCGGACAGGCTGCCGAAATTCACGTCGAAGCATTTCCGGATCTGAAACTGACCGGTCAGGTCACCCGTGTCGGGACGCTGGCGACCGCGTCGCCGAGCCGGCCATTCGATGACAAGCGTTTCGACCTCGTGATCGCGCTGGATCCGACGACTGCCGAACTCAGGCCCGAGATGACCGTACGCGTTGACGTGGTCGTTGGCTCTCGCGGCGACGTGTTGATGGTGCCGGTCACGGCAGTCTTCAACAACCAGGGCATCCGGGTCGTCTACGTGATCAGCCCGACCGGCACCGAGCCGCGGCGCGTCGAACTCGGCCAGTCGAACGACCGCATGGTCGAGATCGTGGCGGGCTTGCGCGAAGGTGAGCGCGTCTCGCTCGCACCGCCTCCCGTCACCGCGCCGGGTACCCCAACGCCATCGGCCCCTGGCAATGCGCCTCAGCCTCGCTGAGCTCGGCGAGTTCCTTCGCATCGCGGTCGAGGCCCTCGGCCGTTATCGTCTTCGTACTGCCCTCAGTGTGCTCGGCGTCGTGCTCGGCGTGGCCGCGGTCATTGCAATGATGTCGGTAAGCGAAGGCGCGGCACGCGATGCGCTGGCGCAAGTCGATGCGCTCGGCCTCGACAACATCGTCGCGCAAAGCACCGGTGGGCTGAACGCGCGGGGCACCATGAAGCGCAGCCTGGTTGCCGAGGATGCCGAGCGCGCAATGGCACTCGTGCCGTCGGCCACCAGGTCGGCGCCTGTCGTGTCGAGATATCTCCGCATCGGCAACGGCGAGCAGATCAATCCGGCCCAGGTGCTCGCGTCGACGCCGGACTTTCAGCGCATCCTCAGGCTCACCGTCGAGCGCGGCCGCCTGCTGTCGGAAAGCGACGCGGATACATCCGCGAAGGTGTGCGTGATCGGCGCGCTGATGGCGCAACAGATCTTCGGCTATCACGATCCGGTGGGCGCGACCCTCCGCATCGGCCAGGACCACTACCAAGTGGTCGGCGTGTTGCGCGAGCAGGGTGGCGATCCGCAGGCCGGGGCCCCCGCCACGCGGAGTGTGCGTGATGGGGTGGAAGCCGGTACCTCGATGGCGTGGCACAACATCAACCGCGCCGCCTTTGCGCCGTTGCCATCCATCACGGGGAAGACCTTGAAGGTGGCGCCGAATCAGCCCGTCGAGGAGGTCTGGGTCCAGGTGGGCGACTCTGAGCGCTCCGTGGAGCTCGGCGACGTGTTGAGGCGGATGTTGCTGCAGACTCGAGACGCCGACGAATTCCACGTCGTTGTGCCGCGCGAGCTGCTGGCGCAGCGCTATCGTACCCAGCGCACGTTCAGTGTCGTGGTCGGAAGCGTCGCGGCGCTGGCGTTGCTGGTCGGCGGCATCGGCATCATGAACATCATGCTGACGTCGGTGGTCGAGCGGACGCGCGAGATCGGGGTGCGACGCACCGCCGGCGCGAAGCGGCGCGACGTCACGATGCAGTTCCTGATCGAGACGCTGCTGATGACCGTGGGTGGCGGCATCGCAGGTATCGCGATTGGCGCCGTGGTGTCGGTGGGGATTTCCGCCTATGCCGGCTGGTCCACGCACGTATCGGTCACGGCCATCCTGCTGGGATTCGTGGTGTCGTTCCTGGTCGGCCTCGTCTTCGGCCTGTATCCCGCCATGAAGGCCGCCGCACTGCAGCCCGTCGACGCGATGCGCTACGAGTAAGAGCAGGCCAGCAGGCGATCAGGCCCGCAGGCTCGCGATCTGGATACCCGCAGACTCCAGGCCCTTTCGGACAGCGCGTGCATGATCGGCGGCTCCGGGCGTATCGCCATGCAGGCAGATCGTGTCGGCCTGCAATGCGATCGTCGATCCGTCGATCGCCACGACTTTCTTGTCCCGCAAAATGATCACCGCGCGCTCGACCACCTGCTGCGTATCGTGAATCACGCTGCCCGGCTTGCTGCGTGCCGTCAACGAGCCATCCGGATCGTAGGCGCGATCGGCGAACACTTCGGCCGCGACGTTCAACCCGGCGGCTTGACCCGCGCGAAGCAATTCGGAGTTGGGGAGACCAAAGAGAATCAACCCGCGATCGAACGCGGCGACCGCCTTCGCGATGGCGTCGGCGAGCGCGCGGTCTTTGCAGGCCATGTTGTAGAGCGCGCCGTGCGCCTTGACGTGTTGCAGCCGCACGCCTTGCGCGGCGGCGATCCCTGCCAGCGCTGACACCTGGTAGAGCACGAAGTCCTCGACCTCCGCGGCTGAGGCTTTCATCTCCCGGCGACCGAAGCCGACCAGGTCAGGAAACCCGGGGTGGGCGCCGACCGCGACGCCCTTCTCTCGCGCCAACTGCACGGTCGCGCGCATCGTTCCCGGGTCGCCGGCGTGAAAGCCACAGGCCACATTTGCCGAGGAAATGCTGTCCATCAGGGCGGCATCCTGGCCCATCGGCCACGGACCAAAGGACTCGCCAAGGTCGGAATTGAGATCGATTCTCATTTTGTACTTGACCGACCATTTTAGTCGGCAATAAGCTGGTCCGGAAGTTGAGACGTAATCTCAAGATTGATATGACGACCTTTCGGACCGTTCTGTTTTGGATGCATCTGGCCTGCGGCGTCGCCGCGGGAATCGTCGTGCTGATCATGTGCGTGACCGGTGTGGCGCTCACCTACGAGAAGCAAATGCTCGAGTGGGCCGACCGGCGCGCCTGGATGGCGCCGTCCTCGTCTGACGTGCAACCACTTTCGCCGGAGACGCTGCTGGCGACGGTGCAAGCCGCTCAGGCGGGGGCGGCTCCGATTGGCGTGACGCTCCGCGCCGACCGACGGATGCCGGCAACAGTTCTGCTCGAAGGGAACAAGTCGCTGCTGGTCGATCCGTACTCTGGCGCCATCATCGGTGAGCCACCGGCCCAGCTTCGCTCGTTCTTCAGGACCATGACCCTGTGGCATCGCTACCTGGCGATGGAAGGCGACCGCCGCGCGACCGGCCGCTCGATCACCGGCGCAGCGAATCTCGCATTTCTGTTCATCGTGCTCAGCGGCATGTATCTGTGGGTGCCGCGCCTGTGGACCTGGATCCAGTTCAAGCACGTGTTGTGGTTCCGCGGCGGCCTGTCCGCGAAGGCTCGCGACTTCAACTGGCACAACGTGATCGGCATCTGGTCGGCGGTGCCGCTGGCGATCGTCATCGCCGGAGCCGTGCCGATCTCGTATCCGTGGGCGAGCAATCTCGTCTATCGCATTGCCGGTGACACGCCCCCCGCTCCGGCCGCGGCGCCCGCGCGTCCCCTCGAGCGGACGCCCGCGACATTCGTGGCCAGTGGCGTCGATGGTGCCTGGTCGGTTGCACAGTCACAGATTCCGGAATGGCGCACCATGACCACCCGGCTCGCATCTTCCGAGCGAGCGCCAGTTGTGATCACGGTTGACGAAGGGTACGGCGGTCAACCGGACAAGCGCACGACGCTCACGCTCGATCGCGCCAGTTCCACCGTCAGCAAGGAAGAAACATTTCAGGACTTGAGCGCCGGCCGTCGCGCGCGCTCGTGGCTGCGCTTCGCGCACACCGGGGAGATCTACGGATTGACGGGGCAGACGATCGCCGGCCTTGTCACGGCCGGTGGCGCCGTCCTCACCTATACCGGCCTTGCGCTCGCCCTCCGCCGTCTGGCGGCGTGGATGACGCGTCGCCGGCATGCGCGCAGCCGCGTCGATCAGCAAGAGGCAGCGTAGAACACAGCGTCAGGGTAATACCAGCAACACAGCGTCAGAAGGGTTTTCGGTCTCGCAATGTTCGTTCGTCGTCGCGCGGTCCTCCCGCGCAAGCGCAAGAAGGGCAAGTACCGGCTGTTCGCAACGAGTGCACTTGTTATCACCACCGCACTTGCCACGAAACCAGCCACGGCTTCGCAGCAACAGGCGTCTGCGGTCAAAGCTGCTGATGTCGTGAGTTTCAACATTCCGTCCGGGCAGCTCGATGCCGTGCTGAGTGCATTTGCGCTCGCCACGAGCACCACGCTTGATATCCGTGTTCCCGCCGACACCGTCGCGATGATTCACTCGCCCGGAGTGTCGGGCTCCTTCGCGGTTGACGCCGCGCTGGCGCGGGCACTCGAAGGCACGAGCCTGGCGTTCCGCCGGAACGGAGCGGTGATCACCATCGAGGTGCAACGGCTGACGGAAGCGGTCCAGGTCACCGGCCAGGCCGCGCCACTGTCATCACCGCAGCTGACCGAACCGCTGCGCGACATTCCGCAGACGATGACGGTCATTCCGCGGGCGGTGATGCAGGAGCAGGGCGCCACGACGCTGCGCGATGTGTTGCGCAACGTCGCCGGCATCACCTTCCAGGCCGGTGAAGGCGGCGTGCCCGCCGGGGACCAACTTTCGATTCGCGGCTTCAGCGCACGCACCGACATGTTCATTGACGGCGTCCGCGACTTCGGCGGCTATTCACGCGACGCCTTCAATCTCGAGCAAGTCGAAGTCGCCAAGGGGCCGACCTCGTCGATCGCCGGCCGCGGCTCCACGGGCGGTGCGATCAACCAGGTGAGCAAGACGCCTAACCTGACGCCGACTGCGGAAGCGGCGTTTGGCGCGGGGACCGCAAGCTATCAGCGCGCGACGCTCGACCTGAATCAGCCGATGCCAGGCTCGCCCATTCCAGGAACGGCGTTGCGCGTCAACGCCATGTGGACCGATAGTGACGTGCCGAGCCGCGATCGCGTCTCCTCATCTCGATGGGGTGTCGCTCCGTCGCTGAGCCTCGGCGCCGGCACGAGAGCGCGCGCCACCGTCAGTTACTTCAAGCTGACGCAGGACAACCTCCCCGACTACGGCCTTCCGTGGGTGCCGGTCAATACCAATCCGGAACTGGCCGCGTACTCCAATGCGGCTCCGCCCGTCGATCGGTCCAATTTTTACGGACTCGTCACTCGCGACTACGAGAAGACGGACACAGACCTGGTGACCCTGGATCTGGCGCGCGAATGGCCGGGAGGGCTCAGTCTCCGCAACCTGACTCGCTGGGGCCGCAACGTGCGCGACTCCGTGATCACCGCGCCGCGCTTTGTCGCGGTCAACACCGGCACCGCGCTGAACCGCCAGTTGCAATCGCGCGACATGACGGATCAGATCGTCGCCAACCACACCAACGTCACCAGCCGCGTTGCGGCCTTCGGCCTGCAGCACGCCATCACCGCCGGCGTCGAGGTCTCGAGTGAACGGTCGATCAACTACGGGCGCAGCGGTCAGACCGCACCTACCGCCGACCTGTATCGTCCAAACCCCCTCGAACCCTACGCCGGACCGATCACCCGCAGCGGCGCCAGCTCTGATGGACGCGCCGCGTCGGTTGCGGCGTATGCGTTTGACACGCTGAACGTCGGCAGCCGCCTCGAGCTGACCGGCGGCGTTCGCTGGGATCGATTCGCGGTCGACTACCAGTCGACAGCGGTCGACGGCGCCAGGACCACGTTCGATCGCACCGACGCCATGTTCAGCGGCCGGGCCGGCGTGGTCTACAAGCCGCGGCCCGAAGGCAGCATCTACGCCGGCTTCGGCACGTCGTTCAATCCCTCCGCCGAAGGCCTCTCGCTGACGGCGGCGAACGTCAACCTCGAGCCGGAGACGACGCGCAACCTCGAAGCCGGCACGAAGTGGGATCTGCGGCGCGAGCAGCTGTCGTTGACGGCGGCTGTCTTCATGACCGAGAAGACCAACGCCCGCACTCCCGGCGTGAACGCGGGCGATCCGCCAACCGTGCTGGCCGGCAAGCAGCGCGTGGCCGGCATTGAGGCCGGCGTCTCCGGCCGCGTCCGCCGCTGGTGGACAGCCATCGTCAATTACGCGCACATGCGCAGCACAATCCAACGGTCGAATACGGCCGCGGAGGTCGATCAGAACCTTGCGCTCACGCCGGAGAACACCCTTTCACTGTGGAGCTCCTGGACGCTGCCGGGTCACGTTGGCATCGGCGCCGGTGCGCAGTACATGGACAGCGTGTTCCGGAACGCGACCAACACCGCGAGCGTGCCGAGCTTCTGGCTGCTGAATGCGACTGCGTCGTACGACGTGAACACGCACCTGTCGTTGCGGCTGAATGGCACGAATCTGGGCGGCAAGGAATACATCGATCGCATCGGCGGCGGGCACTTCATTCCAGGTCCCGGACGCCAGCTGTGCGTCACCGCCACCATCAGGCGTTAGTCATGCTGATACAGATCCCCGACGTATTGACCGGCGCGCAGGTCGCCAACGCGCGACGCCTGCTCGATTCGGCGAACTGGATTGACGGTCGCGTCACCGCCGGCCACCAGTCGTCCACCGTGAAGGACAACGTGCAGATTGCCGAGGGCGATCCCGTCGCACAACAGGTGGGAGGCATGATCCTGGCCGCGCTGCAGCACAACCCGTTGTTCATTACGGCGGCGCTGCCGCGCCACGTCTTTCCGCCACTGTTCAATCGCTATTCAGGCGGCCAGTCGTTTGGCAGCCACGTCGACAACTCGATCCGCACGGTGCCGGGCACGGCGCACCGCATTCGCACCGACCTGTCGGCGACGCTGTTCTTCTCGAGTCCCGGCGAGTATGACGGCGGCGAGCTGGTGATCGAAGACACCTACGGTGTCCATACCGTGCGCCTGCCGGCAGGCTCGATGGTGTTGTACCCATCGACCAGCCTCCACCACGTGCGTCCGGTCACCCGCGGCGCCCGCATTTCGTCGTTCTTCTGGATCCAAAGCATGGTCCGAGATGACGGCGATCGAACGCTGCTATTCGACCTCGACGCGAGTATTCGCACGCTCAACGAGCTGCTGCCACGTAACCCGGCAGCCGTGTCACTGACCGGCGTTTACCACAACCTGCTCCGCAAGTGGGCCGAGGTGTAGTGAAGCAGAAGCCGGCGTGATCGCCTGCGCGCCGTACTGAAATATGATGCGCCCATGCGTTTTCGACTGGCGCTCGCCGCCCTGACTCTGTTCGTTCCCATCGCCGCTGGGGCCCAGACACCCCAGCGGCAAACCCAGGAAGACGACTACACGCGATACGAACTGCTCGGTCCTGACACCGCGCAGTTCCGCATCCTGTACGAAGTCACCGCGACCACTCCGGGAGCGAAGTTCTTCTTCAATGCGATCCGCAAGGGAAGCATCGCCACCGACGAACGTGTGTCGGACATGATGACCGGCGAGCCGCTGAAGTGGGAGGTGGTGAGCGGCGCGCAAGCGCGCGCGGAGGGGCATCCCACCGCCGATCTCGAGACCGAGTGGCTCAAGGTCCACCTCGCCCGACCGGTTCCGAAAGGCGGCGAAGGCCGCGTCCTGATCGACAAGACCTATAAGGATCCCAAGAGCTATTTTCGCGACGGCGAGACGATCGTGTTCGATCGCTCGCTCGGCATCCGCCGGAACGCGGTGGTCCTGCCCCTCGGATATCGCCTGGTGAGCTGCAACGTGCCATCACAAGTGATGGCAACTGCGGATGGCCGCGTGATGATTACGTTCCTGAATACCAGCGCTGCCGCGGCGCCGCTTGTCATTCGCGCCAGGCCTGGACTGGCGCCGTTCACCCCGAAGCTGCCCACTGCCCGAGGCGCGCAGTCCACCGTCACCCTCGCGTCGCAGGCGTCACGACTGTCGGATCGCGCGCACCAGGACCGCGAGATCGTCTACTTCCCGAACGACCCGTCCACGCATTCGTTCAACCTGTATCACGACTACACCGAGTCGCGCGCCGGCGTCGGCCACTACTTCAACGTCGTCCGCGCCGGCAGCACGGTGTCGAATCCGTCGGCGGTCTTGCTCGATACCGGCGAGACATTGAAGGTGGAGACGCTGACGGGCGCCGAATTGAAGAAGCGCGGTTTGGATCCCGGTGAGCCGGTGACCGACACGACGCAGATCGTCGTCATCAGTTTCCCGCCGGTCAAGCAGGGACAGTCCGCGCGCCTGCGCATCACCGAGACCTACACGGATCCCGCGCGATACATGCTCGACGGTGACGAATTGGTGTGGGATCGGGCGTTTGGCCGCCCGCGAAACAGCGTGGTCCTGCCGGCGGGATGGACGGTCACGGCGAGCTCGACGCCCGCGGTGATCACGCAGGACGCCGACGGCCGCCAGCGTCTGTATTTCGAGAACAACCGGAACGACGAGATCCAGGTGCTGATCCGCGCGCGGAAGTCTTCGTAGCGGCGGGTCTTCGGACCCGCCTGCCTACTTCAACATCTCGACGAGCAGAGCCTTCTGCGCATGCAGACGGTTCTCGGCCTGGTCGAACACCACCGAGACGTTCGACTCGATCACTTCATCGCTGACCTCCTCGCCGCGATGAGCGGGGAGGCAGTGCATAAAGAGCGCGCCGGGTTTGGCGAGCGCCATCATGGCTTCGTTCACCTGGTACTTCTTGAACGTCTTCTTGCGCTCGGCGTATTCGACTTCCTGGCCCATCGACGTCCACACGTCGGTGTAGATGGCGTCGACGTCTCGAACCGCGGCCTTCGGATCGGTGAACTCCGTCAGCCCCGCGCCCTTCTGCGACACTTCCGCCGCCTGATCGACGACTTCGTCGGGCAGTTCGAAGCCCTTCGGCGTGGCGACGTGGATGTGCATGCCGAGCATCATCGCGGCATGGACGAGCGACGTGCAGACGTTGTTGCCGTCGCCCACGTAGGCAATGCGCTTGCCCTCGACCGAACCCCATCGCTCGAACAGCGTCTGCATGTCGGCCAGCGCCTGGCACGGGTGCTCTTCATTGCTCAGCGCGTTGATGACGTGCAGGTTCGGCGTGATCTCGGCGATCGCGTGGAGGCGGTCCTGGCCGAACGTGCGGATCACCACTGCGTCCACCCAGCGCTCGAGATTGCGCGCGACATCGTTGATCGGCTCACGATCGGCATGCATCACATCAGCGGGGATTTCGACGATGTTGCCGCCGAGCTCGCGAGCGCCGATGGTGAAAGTGACGCGCGTGCGCAGTGATGGCTTTTCGAACAGCATGCCGACGTGCTTGCCGTTCAGCACCGTTGCGGTAGGCGCCTGCATCCCGCGATCGCGATCGCGCTTCAGGTCCGCGGCGGACTTGAGCAGCTTGGCGATCAAGTCGGGATTGAGGTCGAGAATCGAAAGAAAATTCTGCATTGTCGTTGAACGTGCGTCGAACGAGCGTCGAACGGCTGTTGAACGTATGTCGAACGTATGTCGAACGTATGTCGAACGTATGTCGAACGTATGTCGAACGTATGTC
>CAZVLS010000001.1:0-341612 GCA_964628295.1 uncultured Acidobacterium sp. | reverse complement strand
GAACGTATGTCGAACGTATGTCGAACGTATGTCGAACGTATGTCGAACGTATGTCGAACGGTTAAGTGCGGTATTCCGCGTTGATCTTCACGTATTCCGCCGTGAGATCACAGGTCCACACGGTCGCGCGGTGTGAGCCGCCGGCACCGAGATTCACTTCAATCGACAGGTCCTTGCCCATCAGGTACTCGGCGGCCTTCGGCGCCAGCTCGTCGAACGGACGGCCATTCTCGAACAGCACCAGCGAGCCGATCTGCACGCGCGCGCCGTCGAGCACGAATGCCGCGCCCGAGCGGCCGGCGGCCGCGACGAGGCGACCCCAGTTCGGATCGCCGCCGTGCACCGCGGTCTTGACCAGCGGGGAGTTGGCAATCGCGCGCGCGGCCATCCACGCATCCGCGTCGGTGGCGGCGCCGGTCACGGTGATGGCGATCAGCTTGGTCGCCCCCTCGCCGCCGCGAACGATTCCGAGCGCCAGCTCGTGCGCCACGGCGCGCAGGCCTTCGACGAGCGCCGGGTAGAGGTTCTCGTTGATCGTGACGCCGCTGGCGCCGTTGGCGAGCGCGAACACGCAGTCGTTGGTCGACGGCTCGCCGTCCACCGTGATCGCGTTGAACGTGTAGCGGCAGGCCTCGCTCAATGCGCGCGCCAACAACACCTGGTCCACATCCGCATCCGTCGTCAGGTATCCGAGCATCGTCGCCATGCGCGGCTCGATCATGCCCGAGCCCTTGGCCATGCCGCCGACGCGGAAGTTGCCGAACTCGGTCGTGACTTCGACGGCGTATTCCTTGGGAAACGGGTCGGTGGTCATGATCGCGCGCGCGGCGGCGGCACCGCCGTCAGCGGCGAGCGCCGAGACGGCCTGCGGAATGCCGGAGCGGATCTTGTCCATCTTGAGATTGACGCCGATCACGCCGGTGGATGCGACCAGCACGTGATCCTCGCGGCAGCCGAGAGCGGCCGCGGTCAACCGCGCCATCTCGTTGGCGTCGGCGACGCCCTGTGGTCCGGTGCAGGCATTGGCGCAACCGCTGTTGGTGATGATCGCGATGGCGCGCCCGCTGCTCGACGCAAGGTGGTCCTGGCTGAGGTACACGGGCGCCGCCTTGGCGAGATTGATCGTGAACAGGCCGGCGGCAGTGGCCGGCATGTCGCTCACGATCAGCGAGAGGTCCGGCTTGCCGCTGGCCTTGATGCCGCAGTGCAGGCCGGTGGCGCGGAACCCGGCCGGGGCGGTGACACCGCCATCAGTTACACGAAGGTTCATGACGATCGTTCACCTGTGGGTTCGACGTTCGTTCAGACGCGGGTTCGAACGTTCGCATGAACGTTCGGTACGGTTGGTAGTGCGAGGTCCATTACGACCGCGTACTGACCGCAGTTGCGGAACAGCGGGCACGCCGTGCAGTCGTGCGCGATCTTCTCCGGCACCCACGTGTGCGGCACGATTGAGAAGCCACGATGCACGAAGAACGCCGGGTCGTGCGCAAAGGCCGTCAGGCGGGTATAGCCCTGGATGCGCGCGGTGGAGCTGAGCGCCTCGACCATCTTGACGCCGAGTCCGAGGTTCCGGGCCTCACTGCTCACCACCAGCGAGCGGACTTCCGCCACCGCCTGCGACAGCGGAGCGAGCTCCGCGCATCCCAGGATCCTCTCGGGGCGATCGCCTGAGGAGGCGGGTTCGACCGCCACCACGAAGCGTGGCGCGTGGACGACCAGGTCATCGAGCGTGCGCGGCAGCAGCCGGCCTTCCTCGAGATGCGCGGCAATCAACGCCAGCAACGCCGGCGCATCCGCCGCGACCGCTGAGCGAAGCACGATCTGCGGCTTCGCCGCTTTTATCGGTGACCGGGCAGAGAGGGAACGGCTGGAGGGAGCCTTGCGCTTCCGTCCGGGACCGTTGTCGACAACAACTCGCATGGTCATCTTTACGCCTTCACCTCTACCTTGCTACTGTCGGCGCTTCCAGCGCCGGTTGCGATCGACGCTAACGCGCCGTCGAGGATGCCGATCGCTTCCTCGATGTCCGCAGCGCTCACAATGAGCGGCGGCAGCATGCGCACCACCTTCTCGGCGGTGCGATTCACCAGGAGGCCCGCCTTCAGCGAGGCCTCAACCACCGGCAGCGCATCAACGCTCAGGTGCAGCCCCTGCATGAGGCCGGCGCCCTTGACGTCGGTCACCACCGGATATTTCTTCTGCAGCGCGCGGAGCTTCTGCTCGAACAGGGCGCCCATCTCGTTGATGCTCGGCGCCAGCCGATCCAGCTCCTCGAGCACGAACAGCGCCGCTCTTGTCGACAGCACGTTGCCGCCGTATGTGGTGCCGTGGTCGCCGGCGAAGATTTCCTTCGCGACGTGCTCGCTGACCAGCGCCGCGCCGATTGGAATGCCAGAGCCAATCGCCTTGCCGACCGTCACGAGATCCGGCGTCCAGCCAAACGACTGGTAGTGAAACGGCCGGCCGGTGCGGCCGAGGCCGCACTGAATTTCATCCGCGATCAGCAGCGTGCCCGTCGCCTTGGTGACTCGCGCGATCGCGGCGGCGAACTCCGGAGAGAGCGGCCGCACGCCACCTTCACCCTGGATCGGCTCGGCGATGATCGCCGCGGTCTGGTCGGTAACGGCCGCCTCTAATCCTTTGATGTCGCCGGGCGCCACAAATGTCACCCCCGGGATCAGCGGACCGAACGGATCGCGATACGCCTGGTTGGCGGTGACCGAGAGCGCGCCCATGGTGCGGCCCGAGAAGCCGTGCTCGAGAGCGACGTAGTGCGTCCGGTTCTTCACGCCCTTGGAGTACCAGTAGCGGCGCGCGAACTTCAGGCACGCCTCGACCGCCTCGGTGCCGCTGTTGCAGAAGAACGTGCGCTGCAACCCCGACATCGCCGCCAGCCTGGCGGCGAGCCGGCCCTGCATCGGGTGGTAGTAGAGATTCGACGTATGGATCAGCGTCTTCGCCTGGTCGGCAATCACCGCGGCCAGGCCGGGATGCGCGTGACCGAGCACGCACACGCCGATGCCGGAGATGAAGTCGAGGTAGCGCTTGCCGTTCTCGTCGAACAGGCGCGTGCCCTCACCGCGGACGAACACCACGGGTTGCCGCTTGTAGGTTTGCAGCACATGTTGCGATTCGAGGGCCGTTACGTTGCTCATCGTCAATCCGTAATCCTGGTCGTCGCCGACGTCTTCTCACCCGAGAGCGCCTTCACCAGCCGGCCCGGTGCGCGCCCGTCCACGATCACCACGCTCTTCGCGCCACCCTTGAGGGCGGCCTGGCACGCGGCCAGCTTTGCCACCATCCCGGCATTGGCAGTGCCGGACTTCACCAGCTTTTCGATCTTCTCTTTGTTGAGACGAGGGATCGTCTGGTTGCGCTTGTCGAACACGCCTGGCGTGGCGCCGGCGATGACCAGCCGCTTCGCCTTCAGCCTCGCCGCGATGCTGCCGGCCAGCGTATCGGCGTTGACGTTAAACAACTTTCCGTTCTTCGACGCGCTCACGCACGCGACCACTGGCACGTAGCCGGCCTTGCAGAGGGTCTCGATCAGCGCCGGTGACACCGCGTTGAGCGGGGAGCCGACCATGCCGAGGTCGACGGTCTCGCCGCTGGTCGCCTTGTGCGGCGCCGCTTTCTCCACCGGTGCGACGCCGGCATCGGCGCCCGTCAAGCCCACCGCCTTGCCGCCGGCAGCATTGATCGCCGCGACGAACTTGGTGTTGATCGATCCTGCGAGCACCGAGACCACGATGTTGAGCGTGTCCGGGTCGGTCACGCGCAGGCCATCGACCTGCCGCTTCGGGATCCCCACCTGCGCCAGCGCCGCATCGATCTCGCGCCCGCCGCCGTGCACCACGACCAGGCGCATTTTCTTGGCGGCGTTCTTGATGGCCTTGCCGATTGCGGTAAGCCGCTGCTCGCCTTCGAGCAGCTCGCCACCGAGCTTCAACACTGCGACGTGCTTCACAGCAGTCCCGCCTTCTGGTCGAAGCCGTACATCACGTTGAAGTTCTGGATCGCCTGCCCGGCCGCGCCCTTCACCAGGTTGTCGATCACGCTGACCACGAATACCCGGCCCGACGCGTCATCGACCTTCCAGCCGATGTCGCAGAAGTTGGTGTGCGCGACGTGCTTGATCTCCGGCAGCGCATCCGTGCTCAGGCGCACGAACGGCGCATCCGCATACGCGCCTTCGAAGGCGGCCGCGACGGCCGCTGCCGTCGTTCCCGGAACGAGATGCGCATACATGCTCGACAGGATGCCGCGATCAAGCGGCACCAGGTGCGGCACAAACGTCACCGATTGTCCCAGCGCCTGTTCCATCTCGGGGGTATGGCGATGGCCGAACGGGTTGTACGCGGCCACACTGCCATGGTTCTCGGAGAAGTGCGTACGATCCGTCGCGGCCTTGCCGGCGCCGGAGATGCCCGACTTCGCGTCGATCACCACGTCCGCGCCCGGCTTGAGCAATCCGGCGCGCTGCAACGGCAGCAGGCCCAGGAGCGACGCCGTGGGGTAGCAGCCGGGGTTCGACAGCAGGCGCGCGTTCTTGATCGCCTCGAGCTCGAACTCCGTGAGGCCATACGCAACACCCGCCGGCAGCGTTGCCGTGGCCGGATAGAACTTTGCCCGCTTCGCGTCATCACGAAGTCGAAACGCGCCAGAGAGATCGATGACGCGCAGGCCGTTGGCCAGCAGCTTCGGCCCGAGCTCCGCCGATGCGGCTTCAGGCAGCGCAAGGAACACCGCGTCCGCCGCCAGCGCGTCGGTATTCAGGGGCACCACCGTGCCGTCCCAGATCTTCGCGAGCGACGGCAGCCGTCTCGGCGTGCTGGTCGCCTGCGAACCGGTCGCCGCCGTGATCGTGACGTTCGGGTGGCGCGCGAGCAGGCGGATCAGTTCCTGTCCTGCGAAGCCGGTTGCACCAGCAATCGCCACGCGGATGCGACCCTTGTCGCTCCGCTGCCTGCCTTCCGTTTCCTGCACCGCCTGGGTGGCCATTTCCGTGTCTGCGTCCCCTATGTGAATGTCATGCTCCGAATGAATATTCGGAGCAAAGAATACTTATACATGCATATTTTTCCGGATGTCAACAGCATTTTTCATGGAAATCATCTGTTCTTGTGTATACTGATTCACTCGGACGTATAAGTATGAAGAGCCAGAGGCAGTCAGCCATTCTCGAAGTCGTCGGCCAGGAAGCCGTCCGCAGCCAGGAGCAACTGCGGCAGCGGCTGGCCGCGCGTGGCTTTGATGTCACGCAGGCCACGCTGTCGCGCGACATCAAGGAACTGGCGTTGTTGAAGCGATCATCGGACGGCGCGTATCAGCCCGCCGGTGACAGCAGTACCTCGCCCGCGAATTCGCTCGACGCGCTCGGTCGCGCACTTGCCGAGTACCTGATCAACATCGAACCGGTCCAGCAGCTTGTCGTCCTGAAGACCGGGGCGGGGCAGGCGCAGTTGCTTGCGCTGACGATCGATCGATCGCGGCTGCCCGAGGTGGCCGGCACGCTGGCCGGTGACGACACCATCCTGATCATCGCGCGCGATCCGAAAGCGGCGCAGGCGGTGGCCAAGCAATTGAGGGAACTCGCCAGTTGAAGAAGATTGTCGTCCTCGCCTATTCCGGTGGCGCCCGCTCCACGGCGGGCATTCAGTGGCTGGCCGAACACCATCGCGCCGACGTCGTGACGGTGACGCTCGATCTCGGGCAGCCGGTCGATCTCAACGAGATCCGCGAACACGCGCTCTCGGCCGGCGCGGTGCGCGCCCATGTGATCGACGCGCGTGACGAGTTCGTGCGCGACGCCGTGCTGCCGTCGCTCAAGGCCGGAGCGCTGTCTGACGGCCGCTATCCGATGTCGACGGCGATCACCCGCCCGGTCATTGCCAGGCAGCTGGTGCAGATCGCCCGTATCGAGAAGGCGAAGATGGTGGCGCACGGCTGCGCGGGTCGGGACGCGGCCCGCATCAATCGCGCGCTGAAGGCGATCGGGCCCGAGCTCGCGGCCGTGTCATTCGCGGATGAGCCCGGCTTCACCGTTCCCGGAGACGACGCGATCGAGCGAGTCGACGCCAACATGTGGGGACGCACGATCGGCCGCCGCGGTGATGACGGCTCGTCGCCGCCGCCTGATTCGTCGTTCAAGCTCACCAAGCGCCTTGAAGACACGCCCAACCAGCCGGCTTACGTGGACATCATGTTCGAGCGTGGCGCGCCGTCGGGGCACAGCGGCGTGACGATGACGTTCCCGGAGTTGATCGACAGCCTGTCGACGATCGCCGGCGAGCACGGCGTGGGGCGGCTCGATCGCATCAAGGTGCGCGCGGACGGCACGCGCACGCGCGCGCTGTACGAAGCGCCGGCAGCGGTGGTGCTGCACCTCGCGCACGCCGAACTGTGGCGCTACGTCTCATCGGAATCGCAGCAGCGCTTCGACATGGCGGTGTCGGCCGCCTACGTCGAGGCGATCGATCGCGGCGAGTGGTTCGATCCGCTGCGCACCGGCGTCGATGCCTACGTGGACGCCACGTCGCAGCAGATGACCGGCACAATCCGCGTGCGTCTCTTCAAGGGCGCCGCACAGGTCGTAGGTAGAAAAACGAATGTCTAAGCCGTTGTGGTCGGGACGTTTTGATTCGGCGCCGGATCCCGCGGCGTTTGATTTCGGTGTGTCGTTTCCGTTCGATCGCCGCCTGTTCGAGGATGACGTGACCGGCAGCCTGGCGTGGGCGGAAGCGCTTGCCAAGGCCGGCGTGCTCGACGCGAAGGACGCAAAGGCGATTCACGACGGCCTGCAGTCGATCCTCGAGCGCGGCCGCAAGGATCCGTCGTGGGTCAACGGCGACGACGAGGACGTGCACTCCTTCGTTGAGCGCCAGCTCGTTGAACGCATCGGCGACGCCGGCCGCCGCCTCCACACCGGCCGCTCGCGCAACGAGCAGGTCTCCGTCGATCTGCGGCTGTACTTGCGCCGCCGCATTCCGCTGCTGCAGGAGAAACTGCGCGCCACGGTTGCCGCGCTCGCCGACCAGGCGGAGAAAGCCGGTGATGCGCTGATGCCGTCGTACACGCACATGCGCCGCGCGATGCCGGTGCTGGTCTCGCACTTCCTGTTGAGCCACGCGGCGCCGCTGCGCCGCGACCACGCCCGTCTCGAGGCCGCGCGCGAGGAAGCCAACGACCTGACGCTGGGATCGGGTGCGATCGCCGGCACCGGTTACGCGATCGACACGAAGTTCCTTGCCGCCAAGCTTGGCTTCAGCCGCGTCGTCCTCAACAGCATGGACGCGTCTTCGGACCGCGACTTCGCCGCGACCTTCCTGCACGCGGTGTCGCTGTCGATGGTCCACCTGTCGCGCATTGCCGAAGACTTCATCCTGATGACCGGCGAAGAATTCGGATTCTTCGAGCTGGCAGATTCGTCGGCAACGGGCAGCAGCATGATGCCGCAAAAGAAGAATCCCGATCCGCTCGAGCTGGTGCGCGGCAAGTCAGGCCGCGCGATCGGTCAGCTCACCGGTTTCCTGGTGACGATGAAGGGATTGCCGACCGGCTACAACAAGGACCTGCAGGAAGACAAAGAGCCGTTGTTCGACGCTGAAGACACGCTCGCCGTGTCGCTCGACGCCACCGCGTCCGTCATTCGCAACCTTGGCCTCCACCCGGAGCGCACCGGACGCGCTGCGGCCGGCTTGTTGTTGGCGACCGACGTCGCCGACTACCTCGTGTCGCGCGGCATGCCGTTCCGCCAGTCTCACGAGGTCGTGGGCGCGATGGTGCGTCAGCTGCTCGCTCAGAAACGTGACTTTGAATCGCTCTCGCTCGACGAATGGCGCCAGGCGCACGACCTGTTTGGTGACGACGTAAAGCAGCATGTGACCGCTGCGGCGTCCGTCCGCGTGCGAAAAACCCCGCAATCGACCAACCCAGACGCGGTCAAGGCCGCGCTGGCGGATACGCGGGCGTGGCTTGCTCATCCAAGGGGTGTCTGATATATTCCGCCTTGCCCTGCGCCTTGGGTCTTTCGGCCCAAACGGCGCTTCCCGCACTCAATCAACACCTCGGCCCGTTTTCGAAGCGTGGTTGCGACCACGGATACGGCCCCAGGACTACGGTTCGAAGCAGTTAGAAGACCAGTACCGATATGGCCTGGCGGGAGGCCGGTTCGGTTTCGGGGGAGTTGCATGCAAGAGCGCCGGCACCGGCCCGGCGACGTGTTGGACGACTACTGTCCACGCGAGCGCCGCATTACCGATCACGCCATCGTTGCGATGATCGACGACGAAATCAGACGAACGCGTTGCGGTATTTGCGACGCCGAGCACGAATACAAGGAGGGCAAGGTGCCCGCGCCGCGTCGCAAGACGCAGCCGCCGGCCCTGTTCACCCAGGTGCTCGACAACCTGAATGGTTCGACCCCCCGACCGCAGCCGCCCCCGTCGGCATCTCCCGTTGACGATGTTCGAGAGAGTGAGATTGAAGAGCCGATGCCGGTCGCGGCATCAGGCGGTGGACCGCCGCAAGTCTTCACCGCACCCGCGCCTGCCGCTCCGGTTGCACACGCGGCGCCTGCAGCAGCCGTCGCGCCTGCGGCACCGGAAACCAACGACGAATCCGAAGAACGCGAAGAACCCGAACTGGCAGGTGGCTTCCGCCGTTCATTGATACGCGCCACGTTCCCACGCCCTGAAGGGCAGGCACCTCCACCGCGCGCCGTTCCCGAGTTCACCATCCAATCCCTTCAAAACCGACGCAACAACAACCAGCGCAATGCCGGCGGGCAGAACAAGTTCCGCGGCGGACGCCGGCGTCCTGGTGGCGGTGGTGGGGGCATGCAGGACAACATCGGCCCGATGCGCTTCCGCGATCATGGCCACGGCCAGGGACAAGGGCAGGGTCAGGACGGGCGTCCACAAGGGCAAGGCAACGGCGGCGGCGGTGGACGTCGTCGTCGTGGCGGCAAGAAGAATCGCTAATGGCGGATTTCACCGGAAAAGTTGGATTGATCGTCGGCGTGGCGAACCATCGTTCGCTGGCGTGGGCGATCGCACAGGCGACGGCCAAGGGCGGCGCGCAGTTGATCCTGACCTATCAGGGCCGCTTCGAGGAGCATGTCGCCGAACTGGCGGCAACGCTCGAACCGAAGCCGCTGGTGATGCCGCTCGACGTATCGAACGACGACGAGCTCGCCGCGGTCTACGCGAAGATCCAGGAGACCTACGGCGGCCTCGACTTCATCGTGCATGGTGCGGCGTTCGCATCGCGCGACGAGCTGACCGGCCGCTTCGTGAATACGTCGCGTGATGGTTTCAGGCAGGCACTCGACATCAGCGCGTACTCGCTGATCGCGATGGCTCGCGGCGCGCAGCCGTTGATGGCCGCGCGCGGTGGCGGCAGCGTGCTGACCCTGTCGTTCCTCGGCAGCGATCGCGTGTTCCCGAACTACAACGTGATGGGCGTGGCGAAGGCCGCGCTTGAATCGTCCGTGCGCTACCTGGCTGCGGACCTCGGTCCGGAGAACATTCGCGTCAACGCGATCTCAGCGGGTCCGGTGAAGACGCTGGCCGCCGCGGGTATCGGCGGCTTCTCGTCGATCCTCGGGGTGGTGCGCGAGAAGGCGCCGTTGCGCCGGGCGATCGAGACGTCCGAAGTTGGCGACGCGGCGGCCTTCCTGCTGAGCGACGCGGGACGCGGCGTGACCGGCGAAGTGATGATGGTGGACGCCGGGTTCCACGTCCTCGGGATGTAAGAAACATCTAAGGTCCCGAGGGCCTGCTGGCCCAGGGGCTTAGGGTAAAGTCGGCGTTAATCCCGTGCGCGTCATCAGCGTTCCCGTTCGACACGTCGACCGCGCGACCCCGCGTACCAGAATCATCAATCTCGACCTGAGCGAGGCGGCACTGTCGTTCTCGGCGGGCCAGGCCGTGATGCTTGGCCTGCACGGCTCGCCGTTGCGCAAGCCGTACTCAATTGCCTCGGCGCCATGGGAACTGGCACAGACGGGCACACTGCAGGTGCTGGCGCAGGTCGAAGACAGCGGCGGCCTCGATCCTCACCTTGAACTCGCGGAGCCCGGCACGGTCCTCGACCTCGAAGGGCCGTTCGGTTCGTTCGGGTTGCCGGCTGATACGAATCTTCCGTTGCTGTTTGTCGCCGGCGGAACCGGAATTGCGCCGCTTCGTTCGATGTTGATCGAACGCCTGGCGCGGCCGATGAACCGGCCGATCTCCCTGATCTACAGCGCGCGCTCACCAGAGGAATTTGGCTTTCGCGCCGAGCTCGACGCCTTGTCGGCGGCCGGACGCATCACCGTGCACTTCACCGTCACGCGTGACGATCGTGCGAGCTGGACGGGCCGCCGCGGCCGCATCGACGCGGCGCTCGTGCAACAGGCGCTGCCATCACTCGAGGCGTTGTGCTTGATTTGTGGTCCACCCGCGCTGGTGAGCGATACGCGCGAGTTGCTGACGAGGCTCGGCGTCAGCGCCGAGCGAATCCTGATCGAAGGCTATTAGTTACAGCACACCGAAACTGGCGCGTTGGAGATCGATCTCGGTGATTTCCTGCGCCGCCGGCTGCAGCGGAACGGCGACAGCCGGCATGCCGTCGGTACCCGTCGCGGCAGGCTGCATCTGCACCCGCTGCTTGCGGCGGCTCTTGTCGCGATACATGCGGCTGTCGGCCGTCGCCAGCAGGGCTTCATATGAATCGCCGTCCTGCGGATAGATGGCCGCACCGACGCTGATGGCGAGCGGCAGCCTGCGGCCCGGACGGGCTTCGAACAACACTTCATCCACCGTGCGCTGCAGTTCCAGACGCTTGCGTTCGGCTTCTTCCGCGCCACACCCCGAGAGCACGACGATGAATTCGTCGCCGGCGTAGCGGACGCAGATGTCGTACGGACGAATGCCGGACCGCAGTACGGTCGCGACTTCGCGCAACGCGCGATCGCCGACGTGGTGGCCGTGGCTGTCGTTGATTTCCTTGAAGTTGTCGAGGTCCATCACGAGCAGGGCGACCTCGGCCTTGAGGCGTTCGGCACGCGCCAGCTCCCGCGTCAGGTGCATGAACATGAAGCGGGTGTTCGGCAGGCCGGTCAGCGGATCGGTCAGCGAATCTTCCTGGGTCTGCTCGAACACGATCGAGTTGTGAATGACCGCCGAGGCCTGCTCGCTGACGCGATCGAGCAATCGGCGATGGTCGTCGGTGTAGAAATCCGCCTGCGTCGAGTAGACCGCGATGGTGCCGATGAAGCGATCGCTGAACACGAGAGGGGCGACCAGCGCCGACTTCAACGAGGTGGACTTGGCGAGCCCGGCCGCCTCGAACTCCGCACTTGGACGCGCGTTGACGAGCGGCCGGCGATTGCGCGCCACCCAGCCGGCGAGGCCCTGTCCCGACGGCACGGTCATCGTGTTGATGGCATCGGCTTCGACGCCGGTCGCGAACCGGCAGCGCAGCGAATCCGCTTCCTCGTCGAAGAGGAACAACGCGCTGGTCGAGAACGGCACCAGGTTCGACAACTTCGACGAGATCAGCGCCATGGTGTCGGCGACGCCAAGGCTCGTGCCCATGGTCTGGGCGATCTCGTAGAGCGCGTAGATTTCGCGGTGCGCGAGCGCGATGTCTTCGAACACCGTGCTGCTCTTTGCGCTTTCCGGCTGGAAGCCAACCGCGGGACGGCCGCGCTCGCTGGTCGGCTCGAGCGACAGGCGCCGCGGCGTTGCGGTCTCGATCGTGCCGGCCGCCGCTTCCATTTCAGCGGCCATCTTCACGAACATCTGCACCACGGCGGGATCGAGCGCGCGCCCCGCTTCCTGCTGGAGCAGCGCGAGCGCCGCTTCGGGCGTCATCGCCTTGTGGTACGGGCGGTCGGACGTGAGCGCGTCGTAGTAGTCGACGACCGACAGGATGCGCGCGCCGAGCGGGATCTCTTCGCCCTTCAATCCCTGCGGATAGCCCTTGCCGTCCCAACGTTCGTGATGGCTGAGGATCAGCGGCGCCACCGGATACGGGAACGGCACCGCGCTGATGATCTCCGCGCCGACCTGCGGGTGCACGCGGATCTTCTGGAACTCTTCCTGCGTCAGCGGACCCGGCTTCGACAGGATGTGTTCCGGCACGGCGAGCTTGCCAATGTCGTGCAGCAGCGCCGCCGTCTTGACGCCCTGGATCTCGGTATCCGACATGCCGAGGCCGCGCGCAATGCTGGTCGCATACACCTGCACGCGGCGGATGTGCGATTGCGCGGTCTGATCCTTGGCGTCGATCGCGAGTGCCAGCGCTTCGATCGTCGCCAGGTGCAGGTCGGCCATCTCTTCGACGTGGCGGCGTTCATCGTCGATGCGTCCGAGGTAGACCTTGTACGTGCGATACGTGATGTAGAGCGGCGCCGAAGCCAGCACCAGCAACCAGAACCCCGAGGTCATCACGCCCCAGGTGAAGATGGCGGCCGCGCCGGCGCCGACGAAGTAACTCGGTGCGCTCCACAGGAAGTTCTGGTTCCAGACGCTGAGGAATGACTGACGCGTGGCGAGCGAGACGGCCACCGCGATCAGGCAGGTGTTGAAGAGAAAGTAGACGGTGGCCGCGCCGACCAATGGTCGCGCAATGCCCGCGACGTCGTGCGCGAGGGAGCCGGGCACCCCGCCGAGCAACAGGTAGGCGAATCCCGATGCCTGCACGGTGATGGCCAGGCAGGCCATGCTGAACAACGTGCGATAGACCGGATTCTTCGTCTTCATCCGGAACGTGCATTGGCTCCACGCGCTGGTCACGGCGACGAGCATCGTCTCGTTCGGCCCGAGCACCAGCATGGCGGCGAAGTCGACGGCGTACGACACCGACATGGTCGAGCCGCTCTTGGCGAGCGGGAGGCTCACCTTGAACGCGGACGTGACAGCAGAGGTGACGAGGAGGGCTACGAAGAGCAGCAGGTTGTGGAACGTCGAGCGCGGGCCCAGCGACACCACGAGCAACGCGCCGAGAGCGATGGTGGCGCCAACGTATAAACGTGCTGGCAGCGGCAAGGTGCGCATGTGCGCGTCGATTTGACTACGAACCCCAGACCGCCTTGGACCGAACTGGGGTTTCCGCGTTCGTCCAGTTCGGACCGCGACTCGACTTGGAAGGGCGCTGGGGGGCGCGTAACAACTTCACGACGAGCGGAGAATACATGACCAAAGAGTCATAAACAACCAAAAACTGGACAGTAGTGACTATCCCAGCCGAAATCAGCGACGCAAGTTCAATATTTGCAATAGTTTATAGATACTAATCTCATCTATAAGATGTGTGCAAAAGCGTCCGCCAAGGCAATAAAAATATGACTTTAAAGGACAATATGACCCTATCGGGTCAACCTTAGGACGCCGGGCGTCCGCGGCGGCGTGCTCCACCCGCGGCCGGTTCGAGACCGTATTCCTCGATCTTCCGGTAGAGCGTGCCACGGCTGATATCCAGCACCTTCGCGGCCTCGAGCTTGTTCCACTCCGTGGCTTCAAGTACGCGGATGATGTGCGCGCGCTCGGCATCACGCAGCGACGGTAGTCGCGTCGAGTTTTCTTCGGGACGCGGCATCGCGTGCCCGTGCAGGAACTCGATGTCTGCCGCGCGGATCGCGCGCCCGGGCGCCGACAACGCCGCGCGCGACACCGTGCTTTCGAGCTCGCGGATGTTACCGGGCCAGTGATACGACGTCAGCAGGTCCTGCGCTTCGGGCGTGAATTGCTTCGCGTCGAGGGGCAGGCCGTTGGACGCGCAGTAGCGGCCCAGGAAACGGTTGGCGAGGACGGGAATGTCGACGGCACGTTCGCGCAGCGAGGGCAGCCGGATCGCAAACGCGTTAATGCGGTAGTAGAGGTCCTCGCGGAACCGGCTCTCACGCACGAACATGTCGAGCGGGCGGTTGGTGGCGGAGATCAGCCGGAAGTCGACATGAATCGACCGGTTGCCGCCGAGGCGTTCGAAGCGCCGTTCCTCGAGGACGCGCAACAACTTCGCCTGCGCCATCAGCGACATGTCGCCGACTTCATCGAGGAACAGCGTGCCGCCGTTGGCCAGTTCGAGGCGTCCGGGCTTGCGATCGTGGGCGCCCGTGAATGCGCCCTTTTCGTAGCCGAAGATTTCCGACTCGAACAAGCTGTCCGGCAGCGCCGCGCAGTTCACGGCCTGGAAGTTCTCAGGGCCCCGTCGCGACAGCTCGTGGATCATGCGGGCCACGACTTCCTTGCCCGCGCCGGTCGGACCGAGAATCAACACGGAGATATCGGACTTGGCAGCCGTCCGAATCCACTCGAAGATGGCGAGCATCTTCTCGTCGCGGCCGATCATCTCCCGGAAGCGCTGGACCGACGGCGACGACTCTTCGATGCCCAGATTGGCGCGGCCTTCGAGGAAGATCTCGAGCAGCTTCGCGACGGCGTCCTGCTGGGGCCTGATCGCCCCGTAGGTCGGCGGATCGCCCGCCTGCTTGGCGGCGACGCCGAATTCCACGAGTTCGTTGACGCAGTTTTCGACATCGAGGCGCATGCGGCCGAAGGCCTGCATGATGGCGTCGGTATCGAACGATTCTCCGGGCCTGGCGGTCAGGAACCGGAGGATGCCGGCGCGCAGCGGCGACTGGACCAGCGTCTTGAAGCGGGTTTCCAGGTCCGGCGCTTCGGCACGCTGGGTCCCGGCACTGGCACGGCGCGCGGCGAACGTCACGTCATCCACGACCTGGTCCCTGCATTTCTGCGCCCGGTCCACCGGCGCGGCCATTGGCCGGCGCGCGATAGATCTGTGTTTGGTACTGCTCGACCAGCTGCTTCATGCGCACAGCGTCAGCCTTCCGGTGTCCATGGCAGACCACCGGCGAGGCGCCGCCGGTCGTCTCGATGAGGACGTCCGAAAACAGGAGGTTGGTGTCGATGCTGACGGAGGCCACGTGGACAATGTGTATCGAATGTTCTTTTCGGCCGAACAGCTCCGGCGTGTAGTGAACAACGGATGACGGCGTGATGAGCACCTGCGTGGGGAAGAACCGGTTGCCCCGCGACCATCGGCTGGCGCGAAACACCTCGCCCTGCGCAAAAGGCTGGCCCTTCCACCAGAAGAGCAGCGTTAGCGCGACGAGAACGGCGGCCAACACGCCCGCCGCCGGAATCCAGAGGCCGTCAGCCACGCCCAAGATGCTAACCTAAAGCGATGCCGTATCGTTCCCCTGGCGCACCCAAAGGTGCGAAATCGTTCCTCAAAGGCAAACCGATCCGTTACTACCGTCCGAAGGGTAGCGCGGCGCTGCGCCACCTGATTGACGAAGGCTTCCAGGCCTTCAACGGCGCGCGGCTGGGCGAAGCCTGCCGGATCTTCAGCGACAAGATGCTGTCAAAGCAGCACGACACCACGATCGCGCTGACCATCGCGGGCGCGATGACGCCGGCCGGGCTTGGTGGCTGCGTGATTTCGCTGATGGAGCGCGGGCTGATCGACTTCATCATCAGCACCGGCGCCAACCTGTACCACGACCTGCATTACGCGCTGAACTTCACGCTGCGCCGGGGCTCGCCGTTTGTGGACGACCGCGTGCTCTACAGCGAAGGCGTGATTCGCATTTACGACGTGCTGTTTCCCGCGCAGGTCCTGCTCGACACCGACAGCTTCATCCGCGAGTTCCTCGAGAAGAGCGGCATGGAAGGCCCGGTCTCATCGGCGGAACTGCACGAAGCACTGGGTAAGTACCTGTTGAAGGTGCGTCCGGGCTGCGCGAAGTACTCACTCGTCGCCGCCGCCGCCAAGTACGGCGTCCCGATCTACACCTCCTCGCCAGGCGACAGCTCGATCGGCATGAACATCGCGTACCACGAGTTGATCAATCGCAGCACCCTGCAGGTCGATCCGAACAAGGACGTCAACGAGGTCTGCGCCATCATTCGCGCCGCGGAGAAGAACGGCTGCGTCATTCTTGGCGGTGGATCGCCAAAGAATTTCTACCTGCAGGGACAGCCCACGCTGTGGGAGGTCTACGGCATCCTCAAGGGCGGCAACGACTACTTCATCCAGATCACCACCGACTCCGTGGTGTGGGGCGGGCTGTCGGGCGCCACGCCTGCCGAGGCCGTGAGCTGGGGCAAGGTGAACCCGAGCGTCCTGCCGGATACCGCGGTGGCCTACGTGGATTCGACGATCGGCTTCCCGCTGTTTTGCGAGTACGCGGTCGGACACAAGAACGGCAAGCGCGCGCGCAAGAGCCTGTTGAGCAAGCGCACGCAGCTGGTGGCGGAGCTCGAAAAGGAAGCGCGCCGCACGATCAAGAAGAAGGCGAAGAAGTAACGCTTTACTGACGACAGTCGACTGCGGACTCCTGACATGGGAACGTTGTGGTCGGAACTTGCGCCCGTCGCCGATACGATCGGCGACCGTCCACGTGTCTACGCGGACGCCAACGTTCCGGCCGGCATCGTCGCTCACATGCGCGGGCGACTCGGATGGGACGTGCTGTTCGTGATGGAGCACCCGGACTTGCGCCGGGCGAGGGATGCCGAGCACTACCGGCTGGCGCGGCAGCTGCGGCGGACCCTCGTGACGCTCGATCGCGATTACCTCGATGACCGGAAGTTCCCGCCGGCGCTCGGTGCCGGCGTGCTGGTCCTGGCGGCGCCGAACGAACGCGGCCTCGCCAACTTGCTTGCACGGCTTGACGCGCAATTGTTCACCGGCGCCGCATTACCACTTGACGGACGTAAGCTGCACGCGCACTCTGATTGGGGCGCAGACGGCACAGGAAGCGCAGACAAATCAGCCACATGAGTGACTTGACGCTTGGTGTCGACGTATCCGACGTGATCGCGCGTCTGGCCGTGATGCGCGGCCCGGACGTCGTCGCGCGCGGCATCCTGGCCTCCAATAAACCCTCGGCCATCAAGGACGCGGCGAAGAAGGCGCTATCCGGCGGTCAGGTCGCGACCGTGTCCGTGGCGTTGCCCTCGGCCGCCGACGTCGTCTCCGACGAACTCTCCGAGGCGCTGATCGCCGCGACAACGAAGACCACTTCCATCAAGGCGATCGCCGCAGGCACTGCGGCCGCCCTCGCCGAACACCGCATGGGCGCGGCAGTGGGCGCGGCGCAGATGGTTGCCTTCTCGATCGCTGAGCACGTGACGGCGGGCGTGTTGATCGACGGACGGCCGTGGCGCGGTGCGCATGGACTCGCGTCGTCGGTGGGATGGATGGCCCTCAATCCCGTGGAGCGCGAAGACTATCGCCGCTACGGCGGACTCGAGGCCGAAGTCGCCTCGGCGGGCATCGTGCGCCGCTTTGTGTGGCGCATCAAGTCAGGGGATCGCTCGCGCGTGGCGGACCAGGTGAACGGCGAATTCGCCAAGATCACGGCGGCCGACATCCTGCAGGGCGCCCGCTCGGGTGACGGCGTGTCAATCTCCGTCGTGCGCGACACCGCGAAATACATCGGCATAGCCGTGGCGAACCTGGCGACCATGCTCGATCCCGAGGTGATCGTCCTTGGCGGCATCATTGCCTCGTCCGGCGACATCATGCTCGAGGCGATCCGCACCGAGACCGTGCGCCGCCTGCCGCCGCAACAGGCCGACCAGGTTCGCGTGGTGCTGTCGACGCTTGGCGACGATGCCGTGGCGCTCGGCGCGGCGCTGGCGTGATGATCGCGCTCACCGGCGCGGACATCGTCTTGTCCGATCGCGTCCTCAGCGGCGCATCCCTCATCATCCGCAACGGCATCATTGACGATGTCCGGCCCGGCGCCGAGGCACTCCCGGGCGCGGCGACAGTCATTGACGTGACCGGTCACGTGGTCGCGCCGGGCTTTGTCGATGTCCACGTGCACGGCATCGAGGGCATTGACGTGCTCGAAGCGCCGGACGCGGTCGCCCTGGTGGCGGCGCGCCTGCCGAAGTACGGCGTGACGGCGTTTTGCCCGACGTCGGTCGCCTGCGATCCGACCACGCTGTCAATGTTTCTCGATTCCGTCCGCGCGGCACAGGCCGCGCCGCGGGAGATGTCCTCCCGGGTCCTGCCGGCGCACCTTGAGAGCAACTTCATCAACGACGAGTGGAAGGGCGCGCAACCGGCGGGGTGCTTAAGGGTGCCGCAGGGTGCGCAAGGTGCGCAGAGTGCACAGGGTGCGTTCAGCGCGCAAGACATCCTCGATGTCATCGCGGCGCGCCGTCCGAGCGTCGGCATCGTGACGCTCGCGCCGGAGTTACCCGGCGGACTCGCGCTGGTTCGCGAGTTGGCGATGGCCGGACACCGCGTGTCGCTTGGCCACACTGGAGCGACCTACGAACAGGCGAAGGCAGCCATTGCTGCTGGAGCGCGTCACGCGACGCATCTGTTCAACCGCATGTCGTCGATTACGTCGCGATCACCCGGTGTGGTCGGGGCGGTGCTCGAATCGAACCAGGTATCAGCCGAGATCATTTGCGACGGGTACCACGTGCATCCCGCGCTGGTCGCGCTGGCGGTCCGCACCAAGTCCATCTCACGCGTGATGGCGATTACCGACGGCACCGCGGCCGCGGGGCTGCCGGTCGGCACGCGCGCGCGACTCGGCGGCCAGGAGATCATTGCGGGAGACAAGACCGCGCTGCTCGATGACGGCACGCTCGCAGGCAGCACCTTGACCATGGACGGTGCGTTCCGGATGCTGATTGGCATCGGTCTCAGCGTCTGGGAGGCCTCGCGGATGTGTGCCGGCACGCCATGTGAGGCATTGGGACTGCAGGGAATGGGCGCAATTGCCGCCGGCAATCAGGCAGACCTGGTCGTCCTGGACAGCCACTATCGGGTGAAACAAACCTGGGTGGCGGGCCGTCTTATTCCCTGAGGTGAGTATGCGATTCGCGTCTGTCGTCGTTGCTTCGTCGATGCTCCTGGCGGGCTGCGAGGTCAATCTCAACTCCGAGGGCCTGTCCGCACGGGAAGTCAAGACCTTCAAGGTCGGCGGCCTGGCCGAGCTCAACCTCGACACCTTCGACGGCGCCATCGAACTGCACTCGTGGGACAAGAACGAGATCGAGGTCGAGATCGAAAAGCGCGCGATGGAGCAGGTGCTCCTCGAAGAGATCAAGGTCGACGCGCAGCAACAGGGCGACAAGATCACGGTCAAGGTGACGGGCCCGAGCCGAATGGAGCATCGCGGCCTCACGATCGGCGTCAACATTTCTCCGACCGCGCGTCTGCGCGTCGCGGTGCCCCGCAACATCAACATTCACGCCGTGAGCGGCGACGGCTCGATTCGTGCCGAAGCGATCGAAGGCCGCCTGGTGCTCAACACCAGTGACGGCAGCGTGACCGGCACTCGCCTTGGCGGCGATATTCAGATTCGTTCGGGCGACGGCTCGATCCGCCTCGATCACATCACCGGCAAGCTCGATCTCGAAACGACCGATGGCAGCATCGGCATCGAAGCACAGCCCACCGTGCTGCGGGCGCGCACCGGAGATGGTTCAATTCGCGCCACCATCGAGCCGGACACCGTGATGGCCGACAACTGGGAACTGACGACGAGTGATGGCACCGTGACCCTTCATCTGCCCGGCGTGTTCAATGCCGATCTGGATGTCGAAACCAGCGATGGCGCGGTTCGCACCAATCATCCGCTGCTCGAAGGCGACGATCGTGATCGGCGCCGCGACGGCGAAGACGGCGATCAGCGTCGCGAGCGACGCCGCATGTTGCGCTCCAAGCTCGGCGATGGCGGCAAGACGTTCCGCATTCGCTCGGGGGATGGGTCGATCCGCATCGAGCGATAGCCGGAGAGCCTCACTTCTTCGCGGCCAGGTCCTGGCCCGCCTTCTGGAATTCTTCGACCGTCGCGCGAATCGCGGTCCTGCGCGTGGCGTGCGTACGCCAGGCTGCCGACACGTGGCGGCGCAACGCCGGCTCGGACTTCACGACCGTGACACCCTTCGGTACCGCGCCCCGGCCCATGCGCGGCAACACGCAGCACCCCAGGCCGGCCGCGACAAGCGCCAGCTGCGTCTCGTACTCGCCGGCGGTGTGCGCGATCTTCGGTTCGCTGCCCTGCGTGCGCAGCGTGTGCATCAGGAAATCGTGACAGATCGATCCCGACGGCCAGGCGATCCACTCCTCGCCGGCCAGATCACTCAGCTTGATGGTCTTCGACTTCGACAGCCGGTGCCCCGGCGGTAACGCGATGTCGGCCACGTCATCGAACAGTGGAGCGCGGCTCAGGCCATCTGGCAACGCGATCGGCGCATTCTGCCAGTCGTTGATGATGATGACGTCCACGTCCCGGCGGACGAGATGCGGAATCGACTGGTCCGGCTCCTGCTCGTGGAAGGTGATCGACAACTGCGGATAGTTCTTGCGCAGCGCGCGGATCGCTTGAGGGGCCAGGCCGCGCGCGGCGGTCGCAAACGCGGCGATGGTGATCTGCCCGCTGACCGAGTTGTCGGCGGATTCGAGTTCGGCCTCGGCCTCCTCGAGCAGCGACAGCACGCGGTGGGTGCGCGACACCAGCGTTGCCGCGGCGTCAGTCAGCCGGACTCCGCGCCCGTGGCGTTCGAGCAGCTGCTGGCCGGTCTCCTGTTCGAGCTTGGCCAGCTGCTGCGAGACTGCCGACGTGGTCACGTTGAGCGTCTCGGCGGCGGCGATGATCGAACCGTGGGCGGAGACGGCGTGGAGCGCGCGCAGGCGATCGAGGTTCAGCATAGGCTGATCCTAAACCTAAGGCGCGCTAAATGAAATACTCAAGAATTATTCACTTGTCCTTAACCATTAATGGGTCCAACGTAGCAGCATGAAGAACTCGTTTGCGGATTGGGCGCTGGTGGTGGTCCCTGGCGTGATCTGGGGCGCCTCCTTCCTGTTCATTGCCGAAGGCCTTGCCGCCACGGCGCCCAACGGGGTGACGTTCACTCGCATCGCGATCGGGTTCCTGACGCTGTCCCTGTTCCCGTCGGCTCGCCGGCCGGTGGCCCGGGCCGATTGGGCAGGCACAGCGGCGCTTGGCGTGCTGTGGTTCGCGTTCCCGCTCAGCATGTTTCCGTTCGCCGAGCAGCACGTGTCGTCGGCGTTGACCGGCATGTTGAACGGCGCGACGCCGTTGTTCGTCGCAGCCGTGGCGAGCTTTCTTGCCGGTGCATTGCCAGGTCGCGGCACCCTGGTAGGGCTGATCGTCGGCTTCGGCGGCGCGGTCGTGATGGCCATGCCCGCGATGGGTGGTTCGACCAGCGCGTTCGGTGTGGCGCTGATCATCGCGGCCCTGGTGTCGTACGGCGTGGCGCTCAACATCGCGCGTCCGCTGCAGCAGCGCAACGGAGCGATCCCGGTGGTGTGGCGCGCGCTTGGCTTTGCGTTGATCCTCACCGCGCCGTTAGGGTTGCCGGCCTTGCTCAACGGATCCTGGTCCGTGCGCCCCGCCCTCGCGATGCTTGGTCTCGGCGCGGGAGGGACCGCGATTGCGACCATCCTCACGGCAACCGCCGCCGGCCGCATGGGTGCGACCAAAGCCTCCGTCAGCGCCTTCATCATCCCCGTTGTCGCGCTGATCCTCGGTGTCGTGATCAGGCACGAGCACGTGACAATGGTGTCGATTGCGGGCGCGGCGATTTGCCTGTTCGGTGCCGCGATCCTTCGCGATCCGAAGATGTTTGCCGGGCTGCTACCGCGGCGACTTGCCGGTGTAGGTGCTCGGGTCTGAAACACCGGCGGCCGCGAACGCATCACGCCGTTCGCGGCATTTGCTGCACAAGCCGCAATGCAGGGCAGGCAGGGCGGGTGTCGCGGCCAGGGTCGGGTTCATGCACGACAGCGTGAGGTCGAACGGCACGCCCAGCTCAACTCCGCGTTTGATCACATCTTCCTTGGCCCAGGCCAGGAACGGCGTCGCGATCGTGAGCGCGTGATCAAGGCCGAGCGACAGTGCCCTCGACATCGCCTCGAAGAACTCAGGTCTCGCATCAGGAAATGGATTGCCGGCCAGTGGTCCAAGGGCGATCCTGTCAGCCTTTAATTTCGACGCGATCACCCCGGCCTTCGTCAGCAGGACCAGGTTGCGCCCGGCGAGATACACGTCCTCATCCGGCGTGTCGTACGCCGGCGGCACGCCGCGGATGGCCCAGTGCGACGGCGAGTAGACATCGCGCATCGTGAACGAGACCCGCGACAACGGATCAACCTTTCCCGCAAACGGAACGGTCTGTAACAGGCGCTCCACCATGGCGACCTCAGCGTCTTCCCACGCCAGTCCCACGCTTACGTAGACCGGGCTCACCCGCGCGCGCTGTGCTTCGTGTGCCGCCAGGACAGCGCTATCCAGGCCCCCGGAGAGAAGGACGATCGTCATGTGCTGAGTAGACTCGTAACTGCCGACTGTAGACTGTCTGGCGTGATTCTAGTCTTTGATCTCGACGGTACGCTGATCGATTCGGCGCGCGACATTGCCGACTCGGTCAGCGAGATGCTGGAGAGCTACGGCGCCCCCGCGATGCCGATGGCGGAGGTCGTGACGATGGTTGGCGACGGCGCGCCGATGCTGGTGCGTCGCGCCTTGAAGCAATCCGGGCTCGATTTGTCCCCGCGCGAAGCGCTCGAACGCTACATGCAGATCTACGATCGGCGCCTGATGAATCACACCGCTCCCTACGACGGCGTGGCCGAGACCCTGGCCCTGGCCGTGCGGCGCGGCCCTCTCGCCGTGCTGACCAACAAGCCGCTGGGGCCGTCGATCGGCATCCTCGAATCGCTCGGCTTGCGAGGCTTCTTCAGCAAGGTGATCGGTGGCGATGGGGAACTGGGCCGCAAACCGGTTCCGCGCGGGCTGCAGTCATTGCAGGTCCTGGCCCCCGGAGATCAACTGGTGATGATTGGCGACTCGCCTGCGGACTGGAAGGCCGCGGAGGCCGCGTCAGTGCCGTTCGTGTTTGCGCGTTATGGATTTGGCGCGCCGAAGTTTGGATCCGCGCCGCCGGAGACGCCGCATGTCATCGACCACGCGCGCGAGCTGACCGCGGTTATCGACCGAATCAGGTAGAGACCAGGAGCTTCGACGCGGCGCGGGCACCGATCGTCATGCGTTGATCGTTGCGCCCCTTCAGCTTCACGCTGTCGGAAACCTCATCGCGTTCCTCGACCTGGATCGTTTCGCCGGGCTTGAGGTGATGGCTCTCGATGAAGCGCAAGAACGCCGCGTCCTGGTCGGTCACGCGCGCGACGGTGACCGGCGTGTTCATGGGGCAGGTGAGCAGCGACTCGAGCGCACGGTGGGCGAGCTGGCCGTCGGCGGTTGGAATGGGATCGCCGTGCGGATCGAACTCGGGGCGGCCGAGCATTTCATCCATGCGCTCGATCAGCTTGTCCGAGACGACATGCTCCATCTGCTCGGCATCGTCGTGGACCTCATCCCAGGTCATGCCCATGACCTGGACCAGGAAGAGTTCGATCAAGCGGTGGCGGCGCAGGACCCGCGCTGCCAGCTTCTCTCCAGCGGGGGTCAATCGCACGCCGTTGTAGGGCTCGTAGCTGACGAGGCCTGACTCCGCCAGGGCCTTCACCATGGTCGTGGCCGTACCCGGTGCGATGCCGAGTGCGCTGGCCAGTTGGCCCATCGGCACCAGTTTCTGGTCTCCGACCAAATGGGTCTCGCCGACGTAAATCGCCTTGAGATAGTTCTCTACCGTACTCGACGGAAGCATAGTAGCTGCAACATCTTAGCAGAGGTTCTAAAGGGGAGAGCTTGATTCTTAGACGGCGCTAGATTATGATTTTGATTAATCAAAATCGTGGCGGCCATGACAACGAATCCCCCGACACCCCCGGCAGCTGCGGTCAGTGCGCCATCACTGCCCGAGGTGTACAGGACCATCGAAATTCCGAAAGCGGGCGTGTGGTGGAAACGGCTCTTCGCGTTTCTCGGTCCCGGCTACCTGGTCTCGGTCGGCTACATGGACCCCGGCAACTGGGCCACCGACATCGCCGGCGGATCGAAGTTCGGCTACACCCTCCTCACCGTCATCCTGATTTCCAACTTGATGGCCATCCTGCTGCAGTCGCTCTGCGTGCGGCTCGGCGTGGCGACCGGCCGTGACCTCGCGCAGGCCTGTCGCGACTATTACTCCAAGCCGGTCTCACTCGCGCTGTGGGTGCTCTGCGAGATTGCGATCGTGGCATGCGATCTCGCCGAACTTCTCGGCAGCGCGCTCGCACTCAACCTGCTGTTCGGCATACCGATGGCGATTGGCGTCTGTCTCACGACGCTTGATGTGCTGGTGTTGCTGTGGCTGCAGAACAAGGGCTTCCGTTATACCGAGGCGATTGTCGTGACGCTCGTCGCGACGATCGGCGTGTGCTTCGGCATCCAGATCGTGATGTCGCGGCCTGACTGGTTGGGCGTGGCCGGTGGCCTCGTCCCGACCCCTCAGGTGTTGCAGAACCCCGAGATGCTTTACATCGCGATGGGCATTCTTGGCGCCACCGTGATGCCGCATAACCTGTACCTGCACTCCTCGATCGTGCAGACGCGCGCGTGGCGCGCCTCCGAGCCTGAAAAGCGCGAGGCGATCAAGTTCGCCACCATCGATTCAACGGTCGCGCTGTCGATGGCGTTCTTCGTCAACGCCGCGATCATGGTCGTCGCCGCGGCGGCGTTCCACCGCGCCGGTCGCTACGACGTCGCCGATATTCGCGACGCCTATCTGCTGCTGTCGCCGCTGCTCGGCGCAAGCATGGCCAGCACACTGTTCGCGCTCGCGCTGCTGGCCTCGGGACAGGCCTCAACGCTCACCGCCACGCTTGCCGGCCAGATCGTGATGGAGGGCTTCCTCCACATCCGGCTGCCGGCCTGGCTGCGCCGGCTGGTCACCCGGTTGCTCGCGTTGATTCCCGCACTGATCACCATTGTCTGGTTCGGTGAAGACAGCACGGGCAGCCTGCTGGTGTTGAGCCAGGTGGTGCTGAGCCTGCAGTTGTCGTTCGCAGTCATCCCGCTCGTCATTTTCACCAGCGATCCCAAGCTGATGGGCGTGTTCGTCAACCCGCGCTGGATGACGCGCCTTGCGTGGGTGGTCGGCATCATCATCGCCGGGCTCAACGCGTGGCTGCTGATTCAGACGTTCCTCGCGCGGTGATCGGTCCGGCCGAGCCTGCCTCAGACGACGGTGAACGTCTCGAGAGGTTTCAGGCCGCGGTCGAACGTGGATGTCGAGGTCGCACCGAGACTGCGGTTGATACGACCGATGAACGCATCCGCGAATCCCGCCTTGCTTGATCGAAAATCTTCGAGGGCCAGGCGCGCTTCATCGGCACGCTCGATCTCGAACTGCGCAGTTTCCAGAATTTGCTCCAGCGCACCGGCGACCTCGTCCCGCGAGAGTTCGTAGACCGAGGCGAGCACCCAGGTCAATTCGCACAGAACGACGCTGTTGATGAGCAGGCGCTCCTCGCGCTCGCTGGCGTCCTCAATCACGCGCAGGGCCTTGCCGTACTGAGCGCCATCGTCCCTGGTCAGGTATCGCACCAGCAAGTTGGTGTCGAGGCCGATCATCGCCGGGGTCCGTAGCGCTTGCGCATGTGACCGGCGATGCCATCGTCCATCCCCGCGATCGACACCGTCCGCCGCGACGGACGGTGCAGCAGCCCGGCCAGTTCGCGCACGTGCCGCGTCACCGGTCGTAGCACCACCGTGCCGTCGGGCTCGATGACAAAGTCGACGCGCGCGCCAGTATCGAGCCGCAGGTGGTTGCGCACGGCCTTCGGAATCGTGACCTGCCCTTTGACCGTGAGTGTGGCTTCCGGCACTATCCAGCCTCCTTACTTATGATTACCATCTTACCTCAACGTAAGGATCATGCTGGCGGAAAGGGTGGGATTCAAACCGGCCGGCTCGGCCGCTGCTCCACGTAAGATGTCGCGGTGTCTCTCGATCGGGCGTTTGCTTCCCCAGAATCCAAACGCCAGCACAACCGCGCGCTGTTCACGACGATCGCCGATCGCTACGACCTGATCACGAAGCTCCTGTCATACGGGCAAGATGCGAAGTGGAAGCGCCAGCTGATCAGGCGCGCGAACGTGCGCGCTGGCGAACGCGCGCTCGATCTCGCGGCCGGTACCGGTGACGTCGCATTTGCCGTCGCCTCGAATGGTGCAAAGACGATCGGTCTCGATCTCACGCATCGCATGCTGCAACTTGCCCGGCGTCGCAACGGGCCGGTCGATTTCATCACCGGCGACATGGCCAGCCTGCCGTTTCGGCCGTCGTCTTTCGATCTCGTCACGACGAGCTACGGGCTCCGCAACGTCCCAGACCTGAACACCGCCATTGATGAGATCGCCCGCGTGTTGAAGCCGGGCGGCCGGTTGTTGTCGTTGGATTTCAATCAACCAGACAACCCGATCATTCGATCCGCGTACCTGATCTACCTTGCGGCGGTCGGCGCGACGCTGGGCTGGGTGCTGCATCGCGATCCCGACACCTATCGCTACATTCCCGAATCGATCAAGCGCTATCCCGGCGCTCGCGGCGTTGCCGAACGCCTTGCGGCTCGCGGCTTTGAACACATCACGATCGTCCCCGTGCTGTGGGGTCTGATGTCGATTCACGTCGCGCGCCGCTCCGTCCGATAAAAATTTCGACAGCGTCGTGTCGGCGTGCAACTGCGCGCAGTCGTGGCCAGCCTTGCGCACGACAGCGCCGGGCACCTCAGGCACAGTACGCACCTTAGGCACCCATAGCTGTGGCTTTAGTCGATTCACTCCTGTCCGCGATTGTTCGCGCCGAAGGCGAGGCGCTCGTCATGCACGTCGGCGAGCGGCCCTACGTCGTCGTGGGCACGCAGACCATCAACATCTCCACGCATGGCCTGAACCTCGATGCGATGACTGGCATGCTGGCGCAACTGCTGCCGGCGGATGCGCTGTCGCAGCTCGAGGAATTTGGCGCCGTCGAGTATCGCGTCCCGCAGGCCGGCGACGACCGCTTCACGATCGTCGCGGCGCGCGGCGGCGACGACGTGTGGATCGAGATTCGGCGCCGGCAGAAGAAGACCGAGGCGCCGAAGGCGGGTGACGCGCCGATGCCGGTACCGGAAGTGCCGGCGGTGGTTGAAGCGCCGGAAGTCGTTGCGCCTCAGGAACAGCCGGCGGTCTTCGACCCGCCTCCGGTCATTGAAGTGCCGATGATGCCGGCGCCGGCCAGCGATGTGCTGACGCCCGCCGAAACCGCGGCGACCTCTCACCAGGTGCTCGCCGACTTCTTGTCCGAGGCGGAACCGATCATCGAGTACGCGCCGCCCGTGGACGCGCCGCAGCAGGCCGACGCGCCCGACGAACCGGCGCCTTCTGCACCACCGGTCGAGGAGCCTCTGCCGCTTCCCGTGTTCCTGCGCGAGCCCGAACGCGAAGTCGCCCCAGAGCCCGAGCAAGCCCCGGCGCCTTTAGCGGCGATCGAGCCGGAGCCCATGTCTGCGCCGGAGCTGGAAGTGATTGCGGAACCGGCGCCCGCGCCGTTCGAAGAGCCCGCGGCTGCGCCGGAACCGGCGCCGCTGACGATTGCGGCCTCGGTGGAACGCGAACGGCAGCTTGAACCCGAACAGGAGCTTGAACCCGAACTCGCGACGGTGCTGCCGATGACGCGTACCGTGCGCATCGAGGTGCCGCCGCGGGCGGCATCGAGCCGCGCGGCGACAGATATCGAGCGACTGATGCGGGTGGCGGCCGCCCGCGGTGCGTCTGCGCTGTTCCTGACGTCGGAGTCACGGCCGTGGATGCGCGTGGATGGCGACCTCCGCCAGCTGGAGTCCGAGCCTGCCTTGTCGAAGGCCGACGTCGAGCGCGCGGTGATGGAGATCGCACCCGAGAGCGGACACGAATCGATCGGCCGCGGTGAGGCCACCGAATGGCTGGCCGAGTTCGAGGGCGTTGGCCGCATCCGCTGCACCACATTCGCCGATCATCGCGGCCCCGGGATGTTGCTCCGCATGATCGCGACCCGCGCGGCCACGGCCGAACAACTCGGGCTCTCCCGCGAAGTGCAGGCACTGGCCACCGAGCCACAGGGACTGGTGCTGGTTGCCGGACCGCGCACCAACGGCAAGTCGACGCTGCTGTCCGCGCTCGTCGACCTGGTCAATCGCCAGCGTGCCGAGTTCGTGATCACGCTCGAGCGCCAGATTCGTCTCGTGCACGAGCACAAGAGCGCGCTCGTCAGCCAGCGCGAAATCCGCGGTGGTGCCGACGAAACGGTGGCCGCGGCACGAGCGGCGCTGCGCGAGAATCCAGATGTCCTCGTCGTTGACGACCTGGTCTCGCCCCACATGGTGCCGCTCCTGCTGACCGCCGCTTCCGAAGGCCTGCTGGTGTTCGTGTCGATCAACGCGCCATCGACGGCCGATGCCGTGCAGCGCTTCATCGAGTTGGCGCCGCCGGAAATGCGGAAGGCCGTGCAGTCGGCGACTGCCGAGTCGTTCCGCGGCGCGATTGCACAGGTGCTGTTGAAGAAGGTCGGCGGCGGGCTGATCGCGGCCCGTGAGGTCCTGCTCGCCACGGCCCCCGTCACCAGGGTCATCTCGGAAGGTCAGCTCGCCCAGTTGCCGATCGCGCTCGAGAGCGGACGCAAGCACGGCATGGTGTCGTTCACCGAGGCACTGGTGGAGTTTGTTCGCTCTGGCACGGTCGACGTGCGCGAGGCGTTCCGCAAGACGCCGGACCGCGATCGCCTCCTCGAGCACCTCAAGCGTGACGGCGTCGACACCAGCGTCGTGGAGCGGCTCGCGTAGCCGTTGGGCCAATAGGGCTACAATCGAATCAATGGCAGATGTAGCAGTCGTACGGAAGCGAGTGAAGTCCGCGATCGAACAGGCGCGGCGCGACCAGGCGGAGCGGCGCGGCCGTGCGGCCGAGGCGCAGAAGAACTACGAACTGTTCCTCGAGACCGCGGCAGTCCCGGTGTTCAGGATGTTTGCGAACATCCTCAAGTCGGAAGGACTCAACTTCGAGGTGATGACGCCCGCCGGTGGCGTCCGCCTCCAGTCGGAACGGCAGCGCGACGACGCGATCGAAATGGAGCTGGATACGACTGCGGATCCGCCGCAGCCGCTGGTCACCGTGACGCGCGCGCGGGGCAGCCGCGTGATCCAGACGGATCGCAGCATCAAGGGCAGCAATCCGCTGGTGCAGCTGGGCGAGGAAGACGTCATCGACATGTTGCTCGATGAGCTGCGGCCCTGGCTCAGATAACCCGCTTCTCCCGCAACGCCGCGATCGCGGCGCCGTCGTAACCCAGCTCAGATAAGACCGCATCCGTGTGCTGACCCAGCACCGGCGGCGGGGTGCGTACGGTCGCCTCGTTCGCCGACAGCTTGATCGGCGCTCCGATGACGCGGGTGGCGCCGACGGTCGGATGCATCAGCGTCTTGATCATCTCGCGGGACTCGAGCTGCTCATCGCTGAGCATCTGGCCGATGTTGCGGACTTCGCCGTTTGCCACGCCGGCGGCATTGAGAATCGCGATCCATTCGGCCGAGGTCTTGGTGCGGAACGCCGCATCGATCGGCGGACGCATCGCCTCGTAGTGTTCCATCCGATCCTTGTTCGTGGTGAAACGCGGATCGGAGGCCAGTTCAGGCAGGCCAATCGCCGGGCAGAACTTCTGCCACGTCGGGTCGTTGCCGACCGCGATGACAATGTCGCCGTCTCGGGTCGTGAACGTTTCGTACGGCGCAATCGTGGCGTGGCGATTGCCCTGGCGCGGTGGAATCTTGCCGTTCGCAAACCAATTGGCCGCCTGGTAGGTGAGCAGGGCTGCGGTGGTGTCGAGCATGCCGATGTCGACGCGCTGGCCGATACCCGACCGTTCGCGCGCCAGCAGCGCCGCCGTAATGCCCTGGGCGCAGTACAAGCCCGACACCATGTCGGTGATCGCCACGCCGAGGCGATAACCCGGGCGATCAGGATCGCCGGTCACGCTCATCAATCCGCCCTCGGCCTGCATGACCGCGTCGTAACCCGCTTCATCGCGCCGCGGCCCGGTTTGTCCATAACCTGAGATCGAGGCGTAAACCACGCGAGGATGCCGGGCGTGCACCGCCTCCCACCCGAAGCCGGCCCGTTCGATCGTGCCCGGACGGAAGTTTTCGACGAACACATCCGCCCTGGCGATCAACCGCTCGAGGACTTCGCGACCTTCCTTCGGCTTGAAGTCCAGCGTGACGCTTTCCTTGTTGCGATTGATGCTCAGGAAGTACGCGCTCTCCTTGCCGAGGAACGGCGGCCCCCAGTGCCGCGTGTCGTCCCCCTTGCCGGGCTGTTCAACCTTGATGACGCGGGCGCCGAGGTCCGAGAGCACCATCGTGCAATACGGGCCCGACAACACGCGCGTGAGATCGACAATCGTGAATCCCGCTAACGGTCCTGCCATCAGAGTTCCTTCAGCCTGTGAGAGATGCGCGACAGATCGCTGAGCAGCGCGTAGGCCGTCTGCGTGAGGTCGCCGCCGCGTTGCACGATGCCGATCTCGCCGAGCAGATCGGTTGACAGGTACAGCGCGTTGTTGAGATCGACCATGCCGGCCAGGGGGTCCTGGTGATCGAGCAACTCGGGTTCGACGCGCGCCTTCACCTTGCCGCCGTGCCGGGACGCCGAGGCGACCAGGCGAATGCGCTTGTTGCGGCCGCGCGCCTCGCGGACGTCGAGGCCGGTGACCTCCCGGATGCCGGTGCGCTGCACGTGATGCGGCGTGATGACGCCGCCCATCAGCACATTCACGAGGGCCGCGGTCTTGGCCGCGGCGTCCCATCCATCGATATCCAGTGACGGATCAGCCTCGGCAATGCCGCGGGCCTGCATGTCGGCAAGCGCGCGCTCGAACTCCTTGCCGCGTTCGAGCTCCGACAGGATGAAGTTGCACGTGGTGTTGATCACGCCGCGAAACCCCTCGATGGTGATCGCCGGCATCGTCTCGCGCACGAGATTGAACACCGGCACGCCGTCCATCACCGCGCCTTCGAACATGAAGACGCGATCGACCGACTCGGCCAGCGCTTCGAGTTCGTGGTACGCAAACGCCGCCGGTCCCTTGTTGGCGGTGACGACGTGCGCCTGGCCCTCGAGGGCGGCTCGCACGTGCGAGACGGCCGGTTCGCCGCGATCGATGTCGAGCACCGTCGTCTCGACGCACACCAGGCGTCCTTCTGCCGCATCATCCGCAAACGCGTCGGCGACCTGGCGAATGACGTCGATGCCGCTGCGCTCGCGTGGATCGGGGTCGAGGCGATCGAGCGACTGGCGGCCTTCAACCATCGTGATCGCGCGCTGAATGTCGATGCCGTCGGGATCGACGACGCTGCCATGGTGGCGGGTCGCGATGCCGACCACCTTCCACGTGAAGTCGAGCCGGTCGGCGGTCTCGCCGAGCAGCGACACCAATCGCCGCGCGACGTTGCCGAACCCGATCAGGACCAGCGTCAGTTCGGGCTGATTCATCCCCGCACGGGCGCCGGCAGCGACGCCAACAGGTCCCTGAGCCGGTCGAGTCCGGCGCGGTTGTACTCAGGGGGTTCTCCGAAGCCGAGGCGCAGGTAGCCGTCCATCCCGAAGTGATCGCCGGGGACGGTCAGCACGCTCTTCTCGACGCGCAGGCGGGTGACGAGTTCGGTGGAGTTGATCGGATGTGCGTACTTGACGTACACGATCGCGCCGGCCTCCGGCTTGATCCACGTGAAGCCGCCGACTTCGCGCAGCCACTCTTCGATAAGCGGCAGGTTTCGGCGCAGGATGCCTTGCGTGCGTTCGAACAGCCGCGCCCGCCGCTGCGGCTGCAGCGCGACGCGCGCCATGCGATCGCTCAACGCGCCGGGAGCGATCGTCACGTAGTCGTGGTACGACCAGAAGGACGCGATCAGTTCCGGCGGCGCGACGATCCAGCCGATGCGCAGCCCGGGCAGCCCGTAGGCCTTCGACAGGCCGCTGGTAATGATGGCGCGCGCGGAACGCCCCCACATCGACGCGGTCTCGACACCGTCGATCTCGGCGCCCCGGTAGACCTCGTCGGACAGGATCCACGCGCCGACGCGATCGGCGGCGCGCGCGATGCCATCGAGATCGGCCGCGGTCAGGCGTGCCCCGGTCGGGTTATTTGGATTGCAGATGACGATCAGCTTCGTCTTGGGCGTCACAAGCGCATCGAGGGCGGCGAGGTCGACCCGCCACTTCCCGGCCGCGTGATCCTCGACCAGCTTCCATTCGCGGATCGTGCCGCCGAAGGCGCGCGACAACCCCCATGTTTGCATGTAGTTCGGCACCAGCATCACGACCTCGTCGCCCCGTTCGACCAGGTTGAACGTGGTGATGAAGTTCGCCTCGGAGCCGCCGTTGGTGACCTCGATATGCTCGACGCCGGCCCCCGGATACATCGTCGCAATGGCCCGGCGAAGGTCGATCGTGCCGTTCGACTGCGTGTAGACCAGCGGCTGGTCGAGCAGTCCCTCCAGTCCGGCCGTGTCCTCGATCAATTCACGGGGCGTCAGCGGGCGGACGCCGCTTTCCGACAGGTTGAACTCCACGAGATTCTCGTAGGTGGACTGCATCCGCTCCATTGCGAACTGTTCGAGCTTCATGCCCGGCAGTATACTTTCAGTGCTTAAGCAACTTCAGATGCGCGAGGATCCCATCCCGCGATTCGTCCGAGTGCCCACGAGGGAATTCGCAATGGGCGCCGACGATGGCGCGGACGACGAGCGGCCGTCTCATCGCGTGCAGGTTGATACCTTCTACGCGTCCGTGCACCCCATCACGGTGGGGCAGTACGCGGAGTTCACGCGCGAGACGGGTCATGGCGCGCCGGGCATCCGCGACCTGCCGATGTTCGTTACTCCCGCGCACGAATCCTCATTTCGCGAACTGGCGATGCCGTACGTGTGGCGCGGTGGTGATCCGCCACGCGAGCGCGGACGTCATCCGGTGACCATGGTCACGCATGCCGACGCCACGGCCTACTGCCGCTGGCTGAGCGGCCGCATCGGCCGGATGGTGCGGCTGCCCACCGAAGCTGAATGGGAACGGGCGGCACGCGGCGAACGCGACGGCGCACGGTATCCGTGGGGCGACGACGTGGATGCGTCGCGCGCGAACTTCCTGCCGGACCCGGCGCTGAAGCGGCATCGCGGGACGCGTCCCGTCGGCTGTTATCCGCCGAACGATCTGCAGCTCTACGACATGGCGGGGAACGTGTGGCAGTGGGTCGCGGACTGGTATCGCCCCGATTCGTACAAGAACGCCGAGAGCCGCAATCCGCGCGGCCCTGGCTCGGGGACACTGCGCCTGGTCCGCGGTGGCTCCTGGGTGACGCACGATGTGGATCAATTGCGCTGCGCGCATCGCCACAAGGTGCCGCCTGACACCTACGCCTACAGCATCGGTTTCAGGGTCGTCTATTCGGACGACGGCTCGAACGGCGCCGACAACGCGTAGACTGGGATCATGAAGATCCCGATGGTGTTGTTGAGCTTGCTGCTGTGTTCGTCGCCCGCGATCGCGCAGACGATCGAACCTCCACAGATCATCGTCACCGGCGAAGGCAGCATCAAGGCCACGCCAAATCAAGCACGCGTGACGATTGGCACGGAGAACCGGTCGAAGACGTCGAAGGATGCGCAGCAGCGCAACGCCGAGGCGATGGCGGCGGTCCAGCAGAAGCTTGCGGCGCTTGGCATTCCGAAGGACGCGATCAGGACCCTCGCGATCGACCTCCAGCCTGAGTTCGACTACGCCAACGGCAAGCAGGTTGCGCGCGGCTACGTGGCGCGCAACACGGTCGAGGTGCGCGTCGATGACTTCGCGAAGCTGGGCGATGTGATCGACGCGGTCGTCAATTCCGGCGCGACGAACATCCACGGCCTGCGCTTCGACGTGAAGGAGCGCGCGCAGGTCGAAGCGGCGGCGCTTCAGGCGGCGGTGAAGGATGGCATGGCCAGGGCGCAGGCGATTGCGACGGGCGCCCAGAAGACGATTGATCGCGTGTTGCGCATCGAGGAGCAGTTCACCGGCGGCGGTGGGCCCGCGCCGATGATGCGCGAGTTCGCCATGGCTAAGGCAGACGTGTCAACGCCGGTGGCGGCGGGCGAGATCGAGATCAGGGCGCAGGTGCGCGTCAGCGTCGGCATCAAGTAGCGTCAGTCCTTCAGGGTCAGGCTCTGCCAGAGATACCAGGCGGCGACTGACCGGTACGGACTCCACGCTTCGCTCATCTTCCGCAACGTCTTCGCGTCGGGCCGTTTGCGCAGGCCGTAGGCGCGCTGCGCGGCGTTCATCAGCCCAAGATCGTCGGCGGGCAGGATGTCGGGCCGGCCCAGCCTGAACATCAGGAAGATCTCCGCCGTCCAGCGGCCGATGCCCTTTACGGCGACCAGCTGCCGCATCACTTCGTCATCAGGATGTTTCTTCAGGCCCTTGAGATCCAGCCGTCCGTCGAGGACGCGAGCCGCCAGATCCTTGATGAACGTCACTTTCGGCCGGCTGAATCCCGCCGCGCGTATCTCTTCGTCGCTCAGCGTCATCACACGTGCGGGGGTCGGCCTGCGCCTGGGGAACAAGTCGCAGAACCGGCCGAAGATGGTGGCGGCCGCCTTGGTTGAAAGCTGTTGTGACGCGATCGACATGCAGAGCGTCTCAAAGGGATCGCCCGGTGCAGACGCGTGCAACATGCATGGGCCGACGCGCTTGATGATGCGGTTGAGCTTTGGATCGACCTTCATCAAGTAGCGCCGCGCCTTGGTGTAATCAGGTTTCACGATTCGTAAAAGCTATCAAACCTATGCGCGACCTCGTTGGAGTTAAAGTAAGACCCTTGTAATCGGACATGGCGCTTCCCACATCTGCAACAGGCACCACTCCATCGATTGTTGACCTCGTCGGCGACACACCGCTGATTCGCCTGCGGCGGATCGAGCGCAGCGTGCCGAACGTCGAGTTGTACGCGAAGGCGGAGTGGAAGAACCCGGGCGGCTCGGTGAAGGATCGCCCGGCACTGCGGATGATCCAGGAAGGCATCGCGTCCGGGCGCCTGACTCGCGACAAGGTGATTCTCGACGCGACTTCCGGCAACACCGGGATTGCCTACGCCATGATCGGCGCAGCGATGGATTACCAGGTGACGTTGTGCGTGCCCGAGAACGTGACGCCGGAGCGCAAGCGCATCTTGCGCGCCTACGGAGCGAAGCTGATCTTCACCGATCCGCTCGAGGGATCGGACGGCGCCATTCGCATGGCGCAGAAGATCCACGCCGAGCAGCCGGACACGTACTTCTACGCCGACCAGTACAGCAACGATTTCAACTGGCGCTCGCACTACGACACGACCGGGCCGGAGATCATCCGGCAAATGGGTACGCGGCTCACGCATTTTGTCGCGGGACTCGGCACGAGCGGCACCTTCGTTGGCACCGGAAGGCGCCTGCGTGAATACAACCGGAACATCGTCCTGGCATCGGTACAGCCGGATTCCCCCTTGCATGGACTTGAAGGCCTCAAGCACATGGAGTCGGCGATCGTTCCCGGCATCTACGACCCGAAACTCGCCGACGAAGACGTTCGCGTCGGCACCGAGGAGGCCTACCAGATGACGCGGTCCCTCGCGCAGGAAGAAGGGTTGCTGGTCGGCATTTCGAGCGGCGCGAATCTCGCCGGCGCATTGCAGGTGGCGCGCCCGGGCGCGGTGATGGTCGTCGTCTTTTGCGACGGCGGCGAACGATACCTCTCCGAGCGATTCTGGGAGAACCCTCCCGAAGGCGCCTCGATCTGTGGAACCAACTAATGGGCCTCGTGTTGACCGCGGCAGTGAATGCCGCCATTCGTGCGCACGGCCGCGAAACGTTCCCGCATGAGTGCTGCGGCGCCATGCTGGGCAGGGACGGCGTGGTCAGCGAAGTGTTCCAGCTGCCGAATACCACGGAGGAAGGCCCCCGCCGGCGCTTCCTGGTGAGACCAGACGATTATCGCGTGGCCGAGAAGCGCGCACGTGAAGCGGGCCTCGACCTCCTCGGCTTCTACCACTCGCATCCGGATCATCCCGCGCGGCCGTCGCAGTATGACCTCGACCACGCGTGGCCGTTTTTCTCGTACGTGATCGTGTCGGTGATGGCCGGCGAAGACCAGCTGTTGACGTCGTGGCGATTGAAGGACGATCGCTCGGCATTCGATGAAGAACCTGTCGAAGTCGCAAGTAGCAAGTAGCAGGAATTACAAGACGAAGCGAGACGCATGGCTACCAAAATTCTGATTCCGACTCCTCTCCGTCCGTTCACCGACAAGCTCGACGCGGTCGAAGTCGATGGCGCGACGATCGGTGAACTGCTGCAGAACCTGACGACGAAGTACGGCGGGTTGAAGCAGCATCTCTACGCCGCCGACGGCAAGTTGCGCAGCTTCGTCAACATTTACGTGAACGACGATGACATCCGCTACCTGCAGAAGGATCAGACGCCGCTGAAGGCGGGCGATACCGTCAGCATCATTCCGTCGGTCGCGGGTGGTGCGCAGTGACTGTCGAGCAGGGCGCGTTGCCTGAACTGAGCGGCGACGAGATCAAGCGCTACAGCCGGCACCTGATCATGCCGGAGGTCGGCGTCGAAGGGCAGCGCAAGCTCAAGGCGGCGAAGGTGCTGTGCATCGGCGCCGGCGGACTGGGGTCGCCTGCCGCGATGTATCTGGCAGCCGCCGGCGTCGGCACCATCGGCATCGTCGACTTCGACGTGGTGGATTTCAGCAACCTGCAGCGCCAGATCATCCACACCACGCCGGATGTCGGGCGCGCGAAGCTCGAGTCGGCGAAGACGCGCCTCAACGCGATGAATCCGAACGTGCATGTCGAGACGTATGACGAAGCGTTGAGCTCCGACAACGCCTTGCGCTTGTTCGAGCCGTACGACGTGATCCTCGACGGCACCGACAATTTCCCGACGCGCTACCTGGTCAACGACGCCTGCGTGATTACCGGCAAGCCGAACGCCTACGGCAGCATCTTCCGATTCGAAGGGCAGGCCTCGGTGTTCGCGACCAAGGATGGTCCGTGCTATCGCTGCCTGTATCCCGAGCCGCCACCACCGGGACTCGTGCCAAGCTGCGCTGAAGGTGGCGTGTTTGGCGTGCTGCCCGGCATCATCGGCGTGATCCAGGCGACCGAGACCATCAAGCTGGTGCTCGGCGCCGGCGAGCCGTTGATTGGGCGCTTCCTGATCTACGACGCGTTGCGCATGCGTTTCCGTGAGTTGAAGCTGCGCAAGGATGCGGACTGCCCGGTGTGCGGTACTAATCCGACCGTCACCAAGCTGATCGACTACGAGCAGTTCTGCGGCGTCGCGCCGCACCAGTTGGCCGCTGCCGCGCCGCCGGTGACGAATGCCGATGCGCTCACGTCACGCGAATTGAAGACCGAACTCGATCGCGGCGACGCGGTCGTGATCGTCGACGTGCGCGAACCGCAGGAATTCCAGATCAACCGGCTGCCCGGCTCGATCCTGATTCCGCTTGGTGATCTGCCGAAGCGCTACGTCGAGCTCGATCCCAACGCGAACATCGTCACGCAGTGCAAGTCCGGCATGCGGTCGGCAAAGGCGCAGGACTTCCTGCGCTCCAAGGGCTTCACCCGGGTCCGCAACCTGACCGGTGGCGTGCTCGGCTGGATCGACCAGGTCGATCCGTCGCAGCCGAAGTATTGATTGGGGTCTGACCCCAACATCAACGGGCGGCTGAATGATGCCGTCAATCTTGAGACAGTGTCTCAGAATGGAACGGCGACTTGCTCGGTCGCCGTTCGAGTTCTAATATAGGACTACGGTGGTCGTATTTGCCGTGGATCCTGCAAAATGCTGAGACTTTCCAAGAAATCTGACTACGCGTTGATCGCGATGAAACACCTCGCGACCCGCCCCGACGGCGGGGCCTCGTCAAGCGCGCGCGAGATTTCGGAGTCGTACGACATCCCGCTCGAGCTCCTCGCCAAGGTGCTGCAGCGGCTGGTGCGCGCCAAGCTGTTGGTCTCGGTCCAGGGCACCCGCGGTGGTTACCGGCTTGGCCGGCCGGCTCCGATGATTTCGGTGGCCGACGTCATCCAGGCGGTGGACGGCCCGGTGACGGTGACGGCGTGCTCGCCGGACGACCACGACTGCGACCAGTACACGAAGTGCAGCATTCGAGACCCGCTCTGGAAGATCAAGAACCGGATTCTCGAGGCGTTGAACACCGTGAGCATGGCGGAGATGGCGGCGGAGACGGATACGCCGGCGCCGGTTCCCACGCACACGATTTCGCGGATGGTGTTCATCCCGCCCATAGGGGAGAACTAGTGATTTATCTCGATCATCACGCGACGACTCCGGTTGACGCGCGGGTGCTCGAGGCCATGCTGCCGTTCTTCACCGAGAAGTTCGGGAACGCGGCGAGCAAGCAGCACCGATTCGGATGGGAGGCCGGTGACGCGGTCGAGCGGGCGCGCAAGCAAGTGGCCTCGCTGATCGGCGCCGGCACCAAGGAGATCGTGTTCACGAGCGGCGCCACCGAGGCCAACAACCTCGCGATCAAGGGCGTCGCCAGGGCGACGGATGGGACGCGCGATCACATCGTCACGATCGCGACGGAGCACAAGGCGGTGCTCGATCCGGTCGCGGCGCTCGGCAAGCGAGGGTGGCGCGTGACCGTGGTGCCGGTGAGGTGCGACGGCCTGGTGGACGTGGACGAAGTCGCCAACGCGATCACCGGGCGCACGGCACTGGTGAGCGTGATGGCCGCGAACAACGAGATCGGCGTGCTGCAGCCGCTGCGGGCGATTGCCGATGCCGCGCATGCGAAGGGCGCGTGGCTGCACACCGATGGCGTGCAGGCTGCCGGCAAGGTGCCGTTCGATGTTGAGGCCATGGACGTCGATTTCGCGTCGTTCAGCGCCCACAAGGTCTACGGACCGAAGGGCGTTGGCGCGCTGTATGTGCGTCGCAAGCGCGTGGCGATCGACGCCGAGATCGATGGCGGTGGGCACGAGCGCGGCATGCGTTCGGGCACGTTGAACGTGCCAGGCATCGTTGGGTTCGGACGAGCGGTGGAAATTGCCCGCGAGGAAATGCCGGGCGAAGCCGGACGTGTCGGGAAGTTGCGCGATCGGTTGCTTGATGCGCTGCGGTCCAAGGCTGACGGCATCACCGTGAATGGTGACCTCGGCGCGCGGCTGCCGGGCAACCTGAACGTGAGCTTCGATGGGGTTGACGGCGAGGCGCTGCTGCTCGGCCTGGATGACATCGCGGTGTCGTCAGGTGCGGCGTGCACTCAGGCGGAACCCTCGCACGTGCTGATGGCGCTGGGGCGGTCGAAAGAGCAGGCGCTGGCGTCGCTCAGGTTTGGTATCGGGCGAACGACGACTGCGGACGAGATCGATTACGCCGCTGACCGGGTCGCCGGCGTGGTGAAGAGACTTCGTGAAGTACTCCGACGAAGTGCTTAGGCGCGTGCAGCACCTCGAGCGCGTCGGGTCGCTCGACGGTGAGCGCGTCGGCAGCGGAGAAGCCGGGACGCTGGATGAGGGCACCGTGGTGCGCATCCAGGTGAGAACAGAGGGCGACCGCATTACCGAGGCCCGATTCAAGGTCTTCGGGTGCAGCGCCGCCATCGCGAGCGCAAGCCTCGTCGCCGAATGGCTCGAAGGCGCCGCGATAGACGAGGCAGGAAGGCTGACGGCGGAACGCGTCGTGCAGCACTTGCAGCTGGTGGCAGAGCGTGCACACGTGGCGGCGCTGGCGGTGGAAGCGGGACGAAAAGCGGTTGAGTCGGTGACACCATGATTGAGATTACAGACAGCGCGTCGCGGGTGATCGCGAAGCAGCTCGAGAAGCAGCAGAAGCCCGGCGGCGGTTTGCGAATCGCGGTCAAGGCCGGCGGCTGCTCCGGCTTCAGCTACGTGTTCGCGTTTGACGCCGCGTCCAAAGACACGGACGAAGTGTTCGAAGGATCGAATGGCGCGAAGGTGTTCATTGATCCCCGCAGCCTGAAGCTGCTGGACGGCACCGTTCTCGACTTCGACGAGCACAACCTGCTCGCCACGAGTTTCACCCTGAAGAATCCACACGCGAAGTCGACCTGCGGTTGTGGAGAGAGCTTTTCGGCGTAGCCGGAGAAGAGAAATTTCAGCATGAGTACCGCGACCGAGCAAATCGAAAAACTGGCGAACACCGAATACAAGTACGGGTTCGTCACCAACACCGAGCAGGACATCATCCCGGTCGGCCTGAACGAAGACGTGGTGCGCCTCATCTCGTCGAAGAAGGGCGAACCCGAGTGGCTGCTCGAATGGCGCCTGAAGGCGTTCCGCGCGTGGCTCAAGATGGAGGAGCCGCACTGGCAGAACGTCACGTTCGAGCCGATCAACTACCAGGGCGTGAGCTACTACGCGGCGCCGTCTGAGAAGAAGAAGCTCAATAGCCTGGACGATGTTGATCCGGAGATTCGCGCCACCTTCGACAAGCTGGGCATTCCCCTGGAAGAGCAGAAGCTGCTCTCGAACGTCGCGGTCGACGCGGTGTTCGACTCGGTGTCGGTCGCTACGACGTTTCGCAGCAAGCTGGCGGAGCTCGGCATCATCTTCTGCTCCTTCTCGGAGGCCGTGAAGGACCACCCTGAACTGGTGAAGCAGTACATCGGTTCGGTGGTGCCGCACACCGACAACTACTTCGCCGCCCTCAACTCCGCCGTGTTCAGCGACGGCAGCTTCGTCTACATCCCGAAGGGCGTGCGTTGCCCGATGGAGCTGTCGACCTACTTCCGCATCAACGCCCAGAACACCGGCCAGTTCGAGCGCACGCTGATCATTGCCGACGAGGGGTCGACGGTCAGCTACCTCGAGGGCTGCACCGCGCCGAAGCGCGACGAGAACCAGTTGCATGCGGCGGTCGTGGAACTGGTCGCGCACACCGACGCGACGATCAAGTACTCGACGGTCCAGAACTGGTACCCGGGCGACAAGAACGGCAAGGGCGGCATCTACAACTTCGTCACCAAGCGCGGCATCTGCAAGGGCGATCGCTCGAAGATCACCTGGACGCAGGTCGAGACCGGTTCGGCGGTGACCTGGAAGTACCCGAGCTGCATCCTGCAGGGGCACGATTCGGTCGGCGAATTCTATTCGGTCGCCGTCACCAACAACTTCCAGCAGGCGGACACCGGCACGAAGATGATTCACCTCGGCCGGAACACGCGCAGCACGATCGTGTCGAAGGGCATCTCGGCCGGGCGTGGACAGAACACCTATCGCGGCGCCGTCAAGATCGGCAAGAACGCCACCAACGCCCGCAACTATTCGCAGTGCGATTCGCTGTTGATCGGCGATCGCTGCGGCGCGCATACGTTCCCGTATCTCGAAATCAAGAACACCACCGCCAAGGTGGAGCACGAAGCCTCGACGTCGAAGATCGGCGAAGACCAGATCTTCTATTGCGAGTCGCGCGGCATTGCCAAGGAAGACGCGATCAACATGATCGTCAGCGGCTTCTGCAAGGAAGTGTTCCGCGAGCTGCCGATGGAGTTCGCCGTCGAAGCACAGAAACTCTTGGGTATTTCACTGGAAGGATCGGTCGGTTAGGACATGTTGCTAGAGGTCAAGAATCTCAAGGTTCGCGTCGAAGACAAGGAAATCCTCAAGGGCATCAACCTCACGGTGAAGCCCGGCGAGGTGCACGCCATCATGGGTCCGAACGGCTCGGGCAAGAGCACGTTCGCGCGCGCGTTGTCGGGTCACCCGGGCTATGACGTGACGGACGGCCAGGTGCTCTACAACGGCAAGGATCTCCTCGACATGGATCCTGATGAACGCGCCCGCGAAGGCGTGTTCATGGCGTTCCAATACCCGGTGGAGATTCCCGGCGTCAACAATGCCTACTTCCTGAAGGCGGCCCTCAACGCCAAGCGCAAGCAGCAGGGCCTCGACGAGCTCGACGCCATCGACTTCATGAAGGTGGTGAAGGAGAAACTGAAGGTCCTGCACATCGACGACTCGATGCTGCAGCGCTCGGTGAACGAAGGGTTCTCGGGCGGCGAAAAGAAGCGCAACGAGATCTTCCACATGGCCGTGCTCGAGCCGGCGCTGGCGCTGCTCGATGAAACCGACTCGGGCCTCGACATCGACGCGCTGCGCGTCGTCTCGGAAGGCGTGAACGCGATGCGCAGCCCCGATCGCTCATTCATCGTCGTCACGCACTACCAGCGCCTGCTCAATTACATCGTGCCCGACTACGTGCACGTGCTGAGCGAGGGCCGCATCGTCCGCTCCGGCGGGCGCGAGCTCGCGCTTGAACTCGAAGAAAAGGGATACGCGGGACAAACCGCGGCGGGAGCGCGCAAGTGACTCAGGCAGTGGCCCAGGCCGCCTGGGTGAAGGAACGCCGCGATGCCGCGGCGAAGCGGTTCGCGGAAGTCGGGTTTCCGACGACGAAGAGCGAGGACTGGCGCTTCACGAACATTTCGCCGATTGCCGAGGCGAAGTTCGCGCCGGCCACGGGATCGTTCGCCCAGGCGCCGTCGCTGGTTGCCGGCGTGAACGTGCCCGGCGCGCTCCGTCTGGCGATCGTCAACGGCCAGTTCGCCGCGGGACTGTCCGACTTGAGCGCGATGCCGAAGGGCATTCGCATCGCGGGACTTCGCGATGGCGCGCGCGACGGTACGGATGGCCTCGAGCAGCACCTCGGCACGGTGTTCAACCTCGACGCGCACCCGCTGGCGGCGCTGAACACCGCCAATCTCGATGATGGTGTCGCGATCTTCGTGACGGCCGGTGCGGTCGTCGAAACGCCGATCCACATCGTCGTCGTCACCGGAGGTGACGACACAGACGTAGTGGCGCACCCGCGCGTGCTCGTGGTGGCCGGCGCCAATAGCCAGGTGCGCATCGCCCAGACCTTCATCGGCGCGAAAGACACGGTCTATTTCAATAACGCCGTGGTCGAGGTCGTCGTCCACGAAGGCGCGATTGTCGACTACTACACGGATCAGCGTGAATCGGAGCGCGCGTATCACGTGGCCAACATCCAGGCGCACGTGGCCGCGAGGGGCGTGTTCAGTTCACACGCGTTCTCGACCGGCGCGCGCATCCAGCGCCACGACATCGGCATCGCCCTGAAGGGCGAGGGCGCCGACTGCACGATGAACGGCGTCTACCTGGCCGACGGCGAGCGCCTGATGGATACGCACACGGCCCTCGATCACGCCATGCCGCACTGCACCAGCCACGAGATCTACAAGGGCATCCTGGCCGGCAAGGCAAAGGCGGTGTTCAACGGCCGCATCATCGTGCGTCTCGACGCGCAGAAGACCGACGCCAAGCAAACCAATCGGGCCTTGCTGTTGTCGGACGACGCGACCATCAATTCCAACCCGCAGCTCGAGATCTTCGCCGACGACGTGAAGTGCACGCATGGCGCGGCGGTCGGCCAGCTCGACGAAGAAGCGATGTTCTACCTGCAGGCCCGAGGCCTCAACCGCGTCGAAGCCCGCGACATGCTGCTGCACGCGTTTGCCGGCGAAGTCATGCAGGGCCTGAAGATCCCGGCGCTGCGCGAGCAGATCGAGAGCAACTTCTTTGCGGCGCTGGCCCGCGACGTGGAGTTGAAGGCGTGAGCACCACGGCCACCAGGCCGGCGGGCCAGCAGGCCAGCGGGTTCGATGTTGCGCGCGTGCGCGCGGATTTCCCGATCCTGTCCGAGCTGGTGCATGGCAAGCCGCTGGTCTATCTCGACAGCGCCAATACCAGCCAGAAGCCGTTGTCGGTCATCAAGGCGACCGACGACTACTACCGCCACGCCAACGCGAACATCCATCGCGCCACCCACCTGTTGAGCGAACGCGCCACGGCACTGTATGAAGGCGCGCGCAAGAAGGCGGCGGTGTTCCTGAACGCCGCGGATTCGCACACCGTCGTGCTGACCAAGGGCACGACCGACGGCATCAACCTGGTGGCGAGCAGCTACGGCCGCTCGGTGCTGAAGCCCGGCGACGAGATCGTGCTGTCGTGGCTCGAGCATCACTCGAACATCGTGCCGTGGCAGCTGGTGGCCGAGCAGACCGGCGCGGTCATCAAAGTCATACCGATCAACGATGCCGGTGAGCTCGACCAGGACGCCTACGCCCGGCTGCTGTCGCCGCGGACGCGGATCGTCGCGATCGGCCACGTGTCCAATGCGCTCGGCACGATCAATCCCGTCAAGGCGATGACCGCGCAGGCGCACGCGGCCGGCGCCGTGGTGCTGATCGACGGCGCGCAGGCCGCGCCGCACCTGCCGATCGACGTGCAGGACCTCGACTGCGATTTCTACGTGCTGTCGAGCCACAAGATGTTCGGCCCGACCGGCACCGGCGTGCTGTATGGCCGCAAGGCGCTGCTCGAGGCCATGCCGCCGTACCAGGGTGGCGGCGACATGATTGCCAGCGTCACGTTCGAGAAGACGCACTACAACCAGATTCCCTACAAGTTCGAGGCGGGCACGCCGAACATTGCCGGCGTCGCGGGCTTCGGCGCGGCGATCGACTATCTGATGTCGATCGACCGCCTGGCGGCCCTCGCCCATGAAGACGATGTGCTCGAGTATGCGACGGCGGCGGTGCGCGAGATCGCCGGGGTCCGTATCATCGGCGAAGCAAAGCACAAGACCGGCGTGCTGTCGTTCCTGATCGAGGGCATTCATCCGCATGACGCCGGCACGATCCTCGATCAGCAGGGCATCGCGGTGCGCACCGGCCAGCACTGCGCGCAGCCGGTGATGGACAAGTTCTGCATTCCCGCCACCATTCGCGCTTCGCTGGCGATCTACAACACGCGCGAGGACATCGACGTGCTGGTGCGTGGACTTCACAAGGTGAAAGAGCTGTTTGCGTAATGTCTGAACTGAGCGACCTGTATCAAGAGGTCATCCTCGATCACAATCGCCGCCCGCACAACTTTCGCGTCATCGACGATGCGACGGCGAGGCAGGAGGGGTTCAACCCGCTGTGCGGCGATCGCCTGACCCTCTACATCGCGCTTGACGGTGACGTGATCAAGGATGTCGCGTTCCAGGGGTCGGGCTGCGCGATCTCAAAGGCGTCCGCATCGCTGATGACCGACGCGCTCAAGGGCAAGACCGTGCCCGAAGCGCGAGCGCTGTTCGAAGAGTTTCACAACATGATCACGTCGAATCCCGACCATCCGCCCGCCGACCTCGGGAAGCTGTCGGTGCTCGCGGGGGTCCGCGAATTTCCAACGCGCATCAAGTGCGCCAGCCTGGCGTGGCACACCATGAAGGCGGCCGTGGCTCATGAAGCCGACGGACCGGTATCGACCGAATGACCACTTTGCCGACCATGACGACCGGCGGGCTGCCCGAAGACAGCCCCGCCAACGAACTAAGCCAGTCTCTCGCCGACATCACGCCCGACCCGGCGAAGATGGACGAGATTGCGCCCAAGGTGATCGAGGCGCTCAAGACCGTCTATGACCCCGAGATCCCGGTGAACATCTTCGAGATGGGACTGATCTACGACGTCGTGGTGGACGCCGGCGGTCAGGTCGGCGTCAAGATGACGCTGACCGCCCCGGCGTGCCCGGCGGCGCAGTCGCTGCCGGTCGAAGTGCGTGACAAGGCGCGCTCGGTCGAGGGCGTCACCGACGCGAAGGTCGAAGTGGTGTGGGATCCGCCCTGGACGAAGGACCGCATGACCGACGCGGCGAAGCTCCAGTTGGGGATGCTCTAGGCGGACCAGCCAACCTTTTCCCCTCCCTCCGTCACTCAATCGTCGTGACCCCTGCCGACGATCGGCTGCTGCGCCAGCTGCGACGTGGAGACGAGGCCGCGTTTCGCGAGCTCTATCGCCAGCACACCCCACGGCTGTTCGCCGTGACCCTGCGTTTGCTCTCACGCTCGACCGATGCCGAAGACGCGGTACAGGAAGCATGGCTGCGCGCCGTCCGCGGCCTTGACGCGTTCCGGCGAGAGTCGTCCTTCGGGACGTGGCTGACCGGCATCGGCATTCGCTGCGCGCTGGAGATCCTCCGCAAGCGCAGCCCGATGGTTCCCGATCCGGTGGAGCCGTCGGTGGAGACCGTGCCGCACCTGACAGTCGACCTCGAACGGGCGATCGCGGGACTGCCTGATGGATATCGCGCCGTGCTCGTCCTGCACGACGTCGAGGGACACACACACGACGAGATTGCGACGTTGCTCCAGATCGAGCCTGGCACCTCAAAGAGCCAGCTGTTCCACGCGCGGCGCACGCTTCGGGCACATCTTGGTCCGATCACTGAAGGAGAAGGGAAATGACCCGCCTGGACGAACTGGCCTCCATCGCGAAGGAGATGGCGCCACCGCCGGAGCTCGAGCACCGCGTCGCGACGGCGCTGCGCAAAGAATCGCTCCTCCGTCCCCAACCGGTGTCATGGGCTTGGAGGACGGCCGCGGCCCTGGTGCTCGTGACCGGCGGGATCGTTGTCGGACGGTTGACCGCGCCGGCGAGTGGCGCCGCGATCGTGCCGCCGCAGTCGTCAACGCCACGCTTCCTGCTGATGCTGACCGATGGCGACACGTCAGGTGATGATGTGGAGCGCGCCGCCAGATATCGGAGCTGGGCCAGCGAGCAACGCTCGGCAGGCCGCGCCATCACCGGCGAACGCCTCGCCCCGACGGGGCTGGCGGTCGTGAGGGCAGGGTCGGGTCCTGTGGTCACGCCGGATGTGCAGGGCTACTTCGTCGTGTCGGCAGCCAGTATCGAGGATGCCGCCACGGTAGCGCGGTCCAGTCCGCACGTGCAGTCCGGAGGGATGATCATCGTCCGTCCGATTGACACACCCTGACCCGGGCAACCATTGACGCCCGATTCCGCACTCAGGAAGTGGAGGAATCACCATGCGTCATCTCGTGGCCCTGACACTTCTGCTCGCCGGCACTGCGGCGCCGGCCGCGGCCCAGGATCCGCCGAAGATCTGGTACACCCCGGGGCTGCTCGTTCAAGTCGGCGTCGCCAATCTCGACCGGTCGATTGCGTTCTACACCGAGATGCTCGGATTCAGGCTCACCGAGCGCCGCAACGACCTGAAGTTCGCTCACATCGACACGAACGTGCCCGGTCTGCAGATCGGCCTCAACGAGGTGCCCGCGCCGAAGGGCAGCGGCTCGATCGTGCTCAACATCAGCGTCGCCAACGTCGTCAACACGCGCAAGCAGCTCGAAGCGCGCGGTCTGGCGTTCAGGGGAGAGACGGTGATTATTCCCGGCAAGGTGGCACTCGCTGAGTTTGCCGACCCTGACGGCAATGTCCTGCGGTTCGCCGGCCCGCCGCCGCAGAAGCCCAGCACCGCGGCGCCACCATTGGCCTGCGATGTCGCTGACGCCCGCGCACTCGACTTCTGGCTTGGGACGTGGGAGGTGCGCAACGCCAAGGGCCAGATGGCAGCGCGCAGTGTCATCGAACCCCTCGCCGATGGCTGCGGTGTGCTCGAGCGCTACACCGGCGAACCCAATCCCAGTGGCGTCCGCTATGCCGGCGCCGGGGTGCACGCCTTCGATCGCGAGAGCCGCACGTGGAAGCAGTTGTGGACGGACACGCGTGGCGGTGTCACCGAGATGCGGGGTCGCTCGTCGAACGGCGCGGTGACCTACGAATGGACCATCACGAATGCGACGGGCCGCCCGACGCTGAAGCGCTACAGGCTGTCGCGCATTGACGGCGGCGTACGCCAGCTCGGCGAGCGCTCTGACGACGCGGGAACGACGTGGACGGTGGAATTCGACCTTCAATATCGCGAACAGGGCTGACCAGCGGCACCGTCCGAATTGGCGGCCCGGGCGTCATAATGAAGGTATGCGGAGCGTCGCCTTGCTCAGCTTGTTGCTTGGACTCGCCGCGCCCGCAGGGGCGCAGGAGCCGCAGCAGGCCCAGCCGCCGTCAGAATCGAGGGCGGACAGCCAGGTCGATTCCACCAAGATGGGCGTGTCGTTGTCCCGCATCCAGCGCGGACTGTTCGTCGCCACCGAACGCGACAAGAACAACCCGGACGGCATGCGCCTCGAGTTCAACGTGCAGGTTTATGGTCTGGCGCCGAAGATCGAGGTGCTGAAAGGCGTTGACCTGTTCAACGGCTCGGTGCCCGGCACCGCCCCCACGCACAACCAGATGATCGAGTTCTGGACGCCGCCGATCTATCGCACGCCCGGCCTGCCCATCTCCGCCCTCGCGTTCTGGGCGGCCAACCAGGTGTGGCAGAAGAGCAAGAAGGCGCGCTGCGAAGAAGAGATCGCCAACTACCGCGCGATGATCATGCAGGGCGTGAACGTCGCGGCGCCGCGTTGCACCCAGTAGCCTCTTCGCTCGCTCCTTCGGATATTCTTTCGGGATGCTCCTCGTCTGCACGGCCACGGAGTTCGAGGCCGCGATGTTGCGCGACCGCCTCGCCGGCCGTCCCAACGTTGCGACGATCGTGACTGGCGTAGGTCCGGTGAACGCCGCTCATGGCGTCACTGTCGCGATCCTGCAACATCGGCCGAGTGCGATTGTGAGTTGCGGCATTGCGGGAGCCTACCCCTCGTCTGGTCTCGGGATTGGCGATGTCGTGTGGGCCGACGTGGAGGTTTATGGAGACCTTGGCGCGCAGAGTCCATCAGGATTCATAGATATGAAGGCGATGGGCTTTGCGGTTGTTGCGGGGCCCACACCGCTGTTCAACGAGTTGCCGATGCAGGTGTTCGGCGTCGAGCGGCGCGCAAAGTTCGTGACCGTGTCGACCTGCACCGGCACAGAGATCGTCGCGCGGGAACTCGAAGCACGGACCGGTGGAGCGGTCGAGAACATGGAAGGTGCGGCGATCGCACACGTCGCGCACCTGCATGAAATCCCCGTCGGTGAGATCCGGGGCATTAGTAACGCGGTTACCAATCGCGATACGAAGTCGTGGCGAATCAAGGACGCGTCAGCAGCGGCGCAGGAAGCCCTGCTTCGCTGGATCGATCAACAGTGAGCAACGAAAGACCTCTCAACTTCGCATTCTCGCCGTGTCCAAACGACACGTTTACCTTTCACGCGATCGTCCACGGGCTGGTGCCTGGTCCCGTGGTCACGCCGCACCTCGACGACATTGAAGCGTTGAACATTCGCGCGGCGACGGCAGCGACGGAGGTCACCAAGGTTTCCATCAATGCGTATGGCCACGGCCTGGCGGATCGCCTGGTCTTGCTGCGGGCGGGTGGTGCTGCGGGATTTGGCGTGGGGCCCATTGTCGTGGCTAAGGCGAAGCGCGCTGTAGGTGGCCGAATCGCGATTCCCGGTGAGCGGACGACAGCCGCATTGTTGTTGCGGCAGTTGGGCCGGTTCGACACGGTAGTAATGCGCTTCGACCAGATCGAGGATGCGGTGTTGCGCAGTGACGTCGATTGCGGCGTGCTCATTCATGAGGGCCGATTCACCTTCGAGTCGAAAGGTCTGACGCTACTCGAGGATCTTGGCAGCGTGTGGGAAGAGCGGATGAAATCGCCGCTGCCGCTTGCCGCCATCGCGATTCGACGCGACCTCGTGGAGTTCGCGCAAGGCATTGACGCGGCTCTGAAGGCGAGCGTTGATTACGCGTTCACGCATCCAGATGCCAGCAAGGCGTATGTCGCCGCTCACGCGCAGGAAATGGATCCCGACGTAACCCGGCGTCATATTCAGTTGTATGTGAATGACTACACTCGCGCGCTCGACGAGCGCGCGGTGCGAGTGATGTTGGAGTGGGGACAGCGCGAGGGCGTCTTTCCGAAGATCGACGCCTCGCTGCCGTTGTTCGTCTAGCTACTTCTTGGCCGGTTCGGCGGCTGCCGCCGGAGCCACGGCCGGCGTCGCCGCGCCCGCGGGCACCTTGCCGCCGGCCGTCACGACCTGCTTGGCCAGCACGTTGTTCACCACCGCGTCGTTGCGCAGGTTGGTGAGGTAGGACGCGCGCAGCAGCTGTTCGCGGCGGCCCTTCAGCATCGAGGTGATGCCTTCCTTGACCTCGGGCATGCTGAGGTCCTTCTGGCCGGCCTTGTCCTTCGCTACTGTCAGCACGATCGTGTGCGCGCCGCCGTTGCTGACCAGCTGCACGTTGCCCGGGTTGGCCTTCATCACCGCGTCGCGAAGCTGCGGCGGCGCCTGGTTGAGCGCCGAGACCGGCACGAAGCCGAGGTCGCCACCACGCTGCGCCGACTCCGGATCTTCGGAATAGTCCGCGGCGAGGTCGCCAAACGCCGCGCCGTCTTTCAGGCGCTGCATGATCATCTGCGCCTTGGCGGTGGCTTCCTGGGGCGACGAGGCATCGCTGCCCGTGCGGTTGGTGCGCTGCTGCTCGCGGACGGGCGTGATCACGATCTGCGCGATGCGCACGGCATCCTCGGTGCGATTGAACTGCGCCTTGTTGCTTTCGAAGAACGCGGTGACCTCGGCGTCGGTCGGTGTCGCCTTGGCGACGACTTCCTGATCCACGACCTTCTGCGCGAGCAGGTTGCGGCGCAGGTCCTCGCGCATGTCGGCGGCGGTCAGGTTGCGCGACTTCAGCTCTTCCTCGAATGCTGACGGCGGGATGTCCTTCTTCGCTTCGTCGTAGGCCTTGTCGAGATCCGCCTGCGGCAGCTCGATCTTCAGCGCGGCGGCCTTGGCGAGCAGCAACTCCTGGACGATCATCTCGTTCAGCAGGTTCAGCTTCGCGGTCACCACTTCCTCTTCGGAGGGCTGCGGCTGGTTGGCCGCCGGCGCGCTGCGGCGATACGCCTTCTCGACTTCGTCCTTGGTGATCTCCTTGCCATCCACCACGGCCCAGGCGTTTGCCGAGGCTGCGGGGGCGCTGGCCGGCGAATTCGTTCCGCCGCACGCCGCGAGGACAAAGGTTCCCAGTAAGGCAACTGCAATCTTGGTCATCCCTCCATTGTAAACCGCCAGGACCAGCTCGAGCATATTGGTTTGTTATGCTCGTCTGGATGCGGCACCGGAGTGATGTTGAAACAGTAGAGGTAGATAGCGAGGACTACTGCACGACGCTCACTCGCCGGTTCCTGGATGCGCAGCTCGCGGCGGATCGTCACGCCGCAGTGCGCATTGTCATCGAGGACGGCGTGCAACGCGGCGTCGATGCGCGGCGCATCATGCTTGATGTCATTCGTCCCGCGCAAAAGCAGATCGGCCAGCTGTGGCAGGACAACGCCATCAGCGTCGCCGACGAGCATGTGGCCACGGCTATTTCGCAACTGGCACTTGCGCAGCTTTATCCCTACGCCAGGCGCAGCCCGGACACCGAGCGCCGCATCCTCGTGGCCTGCGTCGACGGTGAACTGCACGACATGGGCGCGCGCCTTGCCGCAGACATGCTCGATCTCGAAGGCCATGACGTGATCTTTCTTGGCGCCAGCGTGCCGGTGGACAGCCTCGTGGCGCGTGCCCGCGCCGATCGCCCGGATCTGATCGTGCTGTCGATGACCATGACGTTTCACATTGCGGCGCTGCGTGAGGCGGTGACCCGGCTGCGCAGCGAGCTGTCGCCGGCGCCGCCGATTGCCGCCGGCGGCCGCGCCATCGCGTGGTGCCCCGAACTCAAGCACTCCCTCGACCTTGCGGCGTCTGGCGAAGACGCGCGCGCCCTGATCAGCGATGTCCAACGCCATTTCCGCAAGTGACGCTCGCGCCAACCAACTCGTTGCGACGACCGCGGCGATCGTCGAGCGGTCGCTGCTCTACATGCCGAGCGACGCCTTCTGGGAACAGCGATACGCCGCGCGCGCGCGCCGGTTCGCGAATGAAGACGGCGCCTTTCATGTGAGGTACCTCGCCGACGCGATCCGCGCCTCTTCGCCTACGGTGATGGAGCAGTACGCGCGCTGGCTGCGCGACCTGCTGGTGCCGAGAGGGATGTGCACGCTCCACCTCGCCGAACACCTGGATCACATCAGCCACGCCGTCGTTGACTGCGCCGGCGAAGGCCAGGAGGGTGACTACATCAGTCGCGCGATCGATGCGCTGTTGTACGACGACGGTGCGCCGCGCGCGATCCAGGATGCGACCGAGACAATCGCGACAGCGATTCAAGGCCCCACGCATGGAGTCGTTCGGCACTCGGCATTTGAGACGCGATATCTCTGTCACTATGCGGCGGATGCGTTGCAGCGCGGCACGCCGGAGCTGCTGGCTCATCACCTGGTCTGGTCCCGGAGCGTGCTGACCGAATCACGCGTAGAACCCGCAGCCTACGAGCAATGGGTCGCGATGGTGCGAGACGCGCTGCAGGCGCTGGGGCTTCCTCCCGACTACCTCCAATAGCGCTCCGACTCGTCTGTGGTTTTCATGACCCAGTTCAGGTATTTCCCTGCCCTCGATTCGATCGAATCCGCCCTTTCGGACCGCCTCCACCTGAAACAGATGAGCCTGGCCGGACGAGCGTCCGCCTACACAGGCTCGTGGAAAGGGCGCGACGTAAGGCTGAGCTTCCGGTTCTGGTGCGGCCCGAAGGTTGCAGTAGCCCGGACCGTGAGGCTCGAAGGATCCGAGTTGGAAATCGCGAACCTTGTTGCGGTGGCGGCGCGTCCGTACGATGCGCCGATCCTCGGCATTGACCTCGTAGCTGCGAGGCCGGATGCCGGGCTTGTGGTGGCGGACCTCTCCCCGCTCTCAGGTGCTGGATGTGAGATCGCCGGCTTGCCTGATTGGGCGCGCATCATCTTTTCAGCCGACCCCATCTTTGCGCGCGTCACTCCGGAGACCGCTCCTGACGCACTCGCGCGCATCGCCGGCATGGCGGGACGATTCGCCGGCCTGGTGGCCGACGCGCCGGCCCTTGAATCGACGGCTCTACGTGATGCGGCGGTTGAGCGCTATCGCGACTGCCATCTGCAGGACGAGCGCATGCGCAGCATGCTGGCCAACATGTTCGGACCTGACACCGCGACGACGTTGATGAACGACGTCCTGTTTCCTCCTGAGCTCATCGATCATGTTTGTGCCTGATGCCGCGGCGCTGGCCGCATTACGGCGCGAAGCCGCTCTGTGTTGCGCCCCTGATGGGCGCGTGCTGTGGGCCGACCCAGCCGCCGAGTTGATGCTCGGCGTCCGCGCCGGCGCATCACTCTACGACTGCGCGCCTGAAGGCTCGCAAGCCAAGCTTGCCGAACTCGTCCAGCGAGGACTGCGCGGCGAGGTGACACGGTGGGAGGCGTCGATTGCCTGCAGCGGCAAGGCCGCGACGGTGGCGTTCAGCGCGCGCCCGCACGCGGGCGCGGTCTACATCGTCTGCAACACCGAACCCCAGCAGGTCAGCGACACCGTGGCTCACGTCAATGCCACGTTGAGCGAACTGGCCGCGCTGCACCGGCAGACCGACCGCCAACAGCGCGAGCTGCAGCGTCGCCACGACCAGTTGGTCCTGCTCAATCGCGAGCTGGACGATTCCGCTCGTGGCATGGTCGCGTTGCACTCCGAGGTCGAGGAGAAGGCGGACTCGCTGCGGCGCATGTCGGAAGTCAAGAGCCGGGTGGTATCGAACGTCAGCCACGAGTTCCGCACGCCGCTCAACTCGATCATCAGCCTCACGGGGTTGTTGTTGAGCCAGTCCGACGGCGAGCTGAACGAAGAGCAACGCAAGCAGTTGAGCTTCATCCGCCGGTCGGCGGAGTCGCTGAGCGAACTGGTCAACGACATGCTCGACCTGTCGCGCATCGAGGCGGGCAAGTCGACGCTGCGCGCGTCACAGTTCACGGTCGGGTCGCTGTTTGCCGCGCTGCGCGGAATCTTCCGGCCATTGCAGACCAACCCGAACGTGGCGCTGGTCCTCGACGAAGCCGGCGCGGACATCGAGTTCGAGACCGACGAGGGCAAGGTCTCGCAGGTGCTGCGCAACCTGGTGTCGAACGCGCTCAAGTTCACCGAGAGCGGCGAGGTCCGCATCTCGGCGAAGCGTGTCAACGGACGCTCAGTGGCGCTGAGTGTGACGGACACCGGCATCGGCATCTCTCCCGACGATCAGCACCGGGTCTTTGAAGAGTTCACGCAGATCGACAGCGAACTCCAGCGCAAGACGCGCGGCACGGGCCTCGGGTTGTCACTGTCGAGGAGCCTGGCCACGATCCTGGGCGGAACGCTCGATGTGACGTCGGAGCCCGGCAAGGGCTCGACGTTCACGCTGACGATCCCAGCCGTCCACGACGAAGTCGGCGCGATGCACGAGATGGAGGATCGCAGCAAGCACCTCGATCCGTCCAAGGCGCCGATCCTGATTCTCGAGGACGACCTGCAGACGTTGTTCTTGTATGAGGCGTATCTGCGCAACTCCGGCTTCCAGATCCTGCCGGCCCGCACCGCCGCTGACGCCCGGGCCGCTCTCGCGCGGGTCACTCCGGCCGCGATCGTGCTCGACGTGATGCTCGATGGCGAGACGTCATGGCCGTTTCTCGCAGAGCTCAAGGCGAATCCGGCAACCAGGGACATCCCGGTGCTCGTGGTGACGGTCGTCAATCGCGAACGGCAGGCGCGGGCGCTTGGTGCCGACGAGTTCCTGATCAAGCCGCTCGACGAACAGGCCGTGATTCGCAAGCTGGCCGCGTTGGCCAGCCGCCGCGGCACCCAGATCTCCACGGTGCTCGTTGTCGATGACGATGATGTCTCGCGCTACATGGTGAGGAAGGTCCTCGAAGGGACCTCGTACCAGGTCATCGAGGCATCCGACGGCGCGCAGGCCGTCAAGCTGGCACGCGAGCGTCATCCACAAGTGATCTTCCTGGACTTCATCATGCCTGGGGTCACCGCGTTCGACGTGATCGACGACTTGAAGTCGGATCCGGCGACGCGAAGCATACCGATCATCATCCACACCTCGGCGCAACTCGAGGACGGCGACAAGAAGCGGCTCGCCCGCGAGGCCGCGTCGATCCTGCCCAAGCAGAGCATGACGAGGGAAGTGGCCCTCGGCCGCATCCGCGACGCGCTGCACAAGGCAGGGCTGGGGCGAGGACCGGCCTAAATGGTCGAATCGCGGCCGATTCTCAACGTCAACGACGACGACGCCTCGCGCTACGTCGTGTCGCGAATCCTGCGCAGCGCCGGCTACGCGGTGGTCGAGGCCGCAGCCGGATTCGAGGCCCTGTCGCTCGTACGACGCGAACATCCGGCGATGGTGGTGCTCGACATCCAGCTGCCGGACATCAGCGGCCTCGAAGTCTGCCGCCGTCTCAAGGGTGATCCGCAGACGGCCGGCATACCGGTCCTGCAGACATCGGCGACGTTCATCACCGCCGATCGAAAAGTCGAAGGGCTGGAAAGCGGCGCCGATGGCTACCTCGCCCAGCCAATCGAGCCGCCGGAATTGCTGGCCACCGTGCGCGCCCTGCTTCGAGCCAACGCCGCGGAGCAACAGGTGCGCGACGCCGCGTCTGAGTGGCAGCAGACCTTTGACGCGCTCGTGGAAGCCGTGATGGTCGCCGGGCGCGACGGTGTCGTCACGCGCGTGAATCGCGCGGCGATGGCGATGGCCGCGGGAACCAGCCTCATCGGCATGGACCTGCCTGCAGCGACGGTCGCGATGCTCGGCGGCTCTCCGGTTGACTGGCTGGCCGGCGCCCGTCAAAGCCGCGCCCGCGAGACCACGGTGATGCCCGTCGGCAGCAAGTGGTACGAGATCTCCGTCGACGGCATTGCCGATGAACCCGGCGGAGAGCCGGAGCGCTTTGTCATTGTCCTGAGCGACGTCACCGCGCCACGCGCGTTGATCGATCACGAGCGCCGGCGTGCCGGTGAGCTGGCCGACGCCAACGAACGCAAGGACCACTTCGTCGCGATGATGGCGCACGAGCTGCGCAACCCGCTCAATGCCATCGCCACGGCGAACGCGCTCGGCGAGCGCCTGCCCGCAGGCGACGACAAGCACGCGTGGGTGCGATCCACGATCGCGCGCCAGTCGTCCCACCTCACGCGCATGGTCGAGGACCTGCTTGAAGCGTCGCGGCTCAATCGTGGCCGCGTGCAGTTGATGGAGCAGCCGCTCGACCTGGTGCGGGTCATCCGCCAGTCCGTGGAAGCGTCGAGATCGGCGACCGATGCGCGGCGGCAGCGTGTGGACGCGTCACTGCCGCCGGGGCCGTTGATGATGCTGGGCGACCCCCTTCGCCTCGAGCAGGTGCTGGTCAACGTGATCAACAACGCCTCGAAGTACTCGGAGGCGGGTACCGCGATCACGGTCGAGTGTGACGCGGTCCGCGACTGCGCGGAGGTGCGGGTCGTCGATCGTGGAGTCGGTATTCCGAAGCACCAGCTCGAAGCGATCTTTGAGCCGTTCGTGCAGGTCGATCAATCACTGGCGAGGACCCTGGGCGGCATCGGCATGGGCCTGACGCTGGCCCGCGGCATGGTGCAACTGCACAAAGGCTCGATCGCCGCTTTCAGCGACGGACCGTCACGCGGCACGACGGTCGTGATCCGGCTGCCACTGTCGTCGCACGACGTTGCCCAGCAGGAGATCGCTCCTGAGGCCGGTGTCACGGGCGAGGCCCTGTCGATCCTGGTGATCGACGACAACCGCGATGCGGCCGAGATGCTGCGCTCGATTCTCGAGCGTCAGCACGCCGTGCAGGTCGCCCATGATGGTCCGAGCGGCCTTGATGCGGCGATGACGCTGTGCCCGGATGTCGCGCTGATCGATATCGGCCTGCCCGGCATCGACGGCTATCAGATCGCCGCAAGCCTGAGGGCGACTTCGCCGGGGCGCGAGATGTACCTGATCGCGATCACGGGCTACGGCCGTCCGGAGGACCGCGCGCGTGCCCTCGAGTCGGGCTTCAACCACTACATCGTGAAGCCACTGAATGTGGACGCGCTGGATCGGCTGCTGGCGTCGGTCCATCCGCGCGGCCACGAGGCGGGTCAGCCATGAACGACATGATGAGCGGAGAAGCCGCGCTGGCACGGATGCGGGCAGCCATGCGCCCGCTTCACGATCGCATCGAAGCGGCGGTCAACCTGATGACACCGGAATTGAACGCGGATCGCTATCAGCGCTTCCTGGAACGTTCCTACGGGTTCATTTCGGCATGCGAGCGGCGCTTTGACGTGCTCGCCGCGCCGGCGGCCCTGCATCTCGAAGGCCGCATGAAGAGCGAGTTGCTCCGACACGACCTGGCGCACTTCGGACACACACCAGCCACCCTCGATCGGCTCGAATCGCCGGCACAGCTGCCGCCCGTAGAATCGTGGCCGGCCGCGCTCGGCTACTTCTATGTAATCGAGGGATCGACGCTCGGTGGCCAGATCATCGCGCGGCACGTCCGCGCGACGATCGGGATGGAGCAGGCGACGTCATTCCTGAGCGACGGTCGCGCCGACGTGGGTACACGGTGGAAACAGATGCTGGCGGTCCTGACCGGAGCGATGAGTGACGAGCGCGCCGAAGTCGAGATTACGGCTGCTGCGGCGCAGACGTTTGAGATTCTGCACCGCTGACACGCTGCATGATGCGCTCGAGCTGCGCCACGCCCTCGGTGAGCGCGGCCGGCCCCGGCTGCAGGATGTAGGTCGACTTCACTTCGTAAATCTGGCCGTTGCGCACCGCCGGCACCTGGTCCCACCCAGGCCTGGACGTGATGCGTTCCTTGCGCACCGGCTTCCCACACCAGGACCCGATGATGACCTCGGGCGCACGCGCGATCACTTGGTCGCTGGTCACAATGCGATCCTTCGCGAGGCTCGCGCCCGCCAGCTCAGGAAAGATCGGATCGCCGCCGGCAATCTGCACCAGTTCCTCGGTCCAGCGAATGCCGCTGATCAGCGGGTCATACCATTCCTCGAAGAACACTTTCGGCCGTGTCGCCCGCATCGCCGCGCGTTCACGGATCGCATCGAGGTCGCGCTCGAACTGCGACGCCAGCGCTTCGCCCTTTGCGGCGACGCCGACGATGCCGGCGAGCACGCGGATCATCTGCAGGATCTCGGCGACGCTGCGCTGGTTGAACGTGAAGACCGGGTAGCCGCGCTTGACGAGATCGTTGGTGATCTCGGCCTGCAGATCGGAGAAGGCGAGCACGAGGTCGGGCTTGAGCGCCTCGATCTTCTCGTAACGGGCGTGGAGAAAGGACGAGACCTTGGGCTTCTGCCGGGCTTCCGGCGGGCGGACGGTGTAGCCGGAGATGCCGACGACGCGATCGCCCTCGCCGAGCAGGTAGAGCGTCTCGGTGGTCTCTTCGGTGAGACAGACGATGCGGCTTGGGTATCTCAAGATGCCACCACGGAGCAAACGGAGGTCACGGAGCCAGCGTTAGATCAGCAAAGACGAAGCCGTCACGGTCCACAACTTCGCCGGCAACCACCTGTATCGGGGTTGAGAACATTGGACCAGCGAACGCGAAAGAATGGAACTCTCCGTTTTCGCCACAGGGATCCACGTCTCTCGGAAGGTCCGCGAGCAGTTGCTCGTCGAATGCGCGACCGGCGAAAGAACGATCGAGCTTCCGGGGATCCACGCACGTAAGACGCGCCTGCAATCCGGCCTCGATCATGTCGCGCGCGAGGTCGGCGGTCGGCTTGGTTTTCCAGATCGGGAACAGCGGCTCGAGTCCGGATCCGGCAAGCCGGTCCTCTCGGTAGCGGCGCACGTCCTCGAGGAACAGGTCGCCGAATGCGGCGTGGGTGAAGCCGTCCGCGACAAAGCCGGCGATGGCCTCGCGCATGATCGCCTCGTATTCGGCATTCGAGCAAGGCCACGGCAGCGGCACGACGTGCAGCGGCAGCCCCGCGGCCGCCGCCTGCGCCTCGAGCAGCTCGCGCCTGACGGCGTGCATGGCGACGCGATCAAACGCCTGGTTGGTCGTGGTCAATAGTCCCGCTGCGGCGCCTGGATAATGCTGCTTCAGCATGTGCAGCATCCACGCCGAGTCCTTGCCGGTCGACCACGAGACGAGAATCTTCATGCTTCGACTGTGCTCAGCATGACCCTGAGTGGTAACCGAAGGGTCATGGATGAAGTGCTCTTGCCAGCTTGTCAACGCCTTCTGCCACGCGCGGGCCCGGCACGGTCAGGCCGCTGCCCATGACGACGATCACGCGCGCGTTCTTGACGGCGGGCACGGACGACAGCGTCATCCACGGGTCGATGACCTTCTTCAGGTCGGCGTCATTGAGCCGATTGGCGGAGTTGAGTTCGAGGATCACCTCGGGGGCGCGAGTGAGGATCATCTCCGTATTGACCTGCGCCGATTCACGGTCGATATCGGCGAGGACGTTGTCACCCCCGGCCGCGACAAGCATGTCGTGAAGGAACCCGCGGCCGCCGCTGGCGTAAATGTTGCGCAGTGAGCCGGGCTCGCGTCCGAATACCAGCAGCGTTTTCGGTCTCCGCGTGCCAGCCACGCGCTTCTTCACGGAATCGATGGCCGACTGCAGGGTTTGCACGGCCTTCTCGGCTCCCGCACCATGGCCCGTTCGCGCGCCCAGCGCGCGCATCGTCACGAAGATGTGTTCCAGGCCGCCGTGCCGGTAATCGAAGAACGGGATGTTCGCCGACTTGAGCTGCGACTGCAGATCGGTCTGGCTGCCGTAGGTGATGACGAAGTCTGGACGCAGCGAGATGATCTTCTCCGTGTCCGGGTCGACGAGCGCGCCCACGGTGGGGAGCGACCGCACTTCGGGCGGTTCGACGTCGTAGGTGCTGACGGCCACGACCTGTGGACCCGCGCCGATCGCGAACAGGATCTCCGTCACGTTGGGCACGAGCGAGACGATACGCTTCGGCGATTGTGCAGACAACGCAACCACGAAGCTCACGAAGATCACGAAGACGCCAAATCGAAGAGCCCGAGGTATTGCCTTGGTGCGCTTGGTGGTCTTCGTGGTTGCGTACTTGGTCATGAGCGTTTCACCAACAGCCAAAGGAAGAAGGGGCCGCCAATCAGCGCCGTGACGACGCCCACCGGAATTTCCAGTGGGGCCATCACTGTTCGAGCGGCAAGATCGCAGAGCACGAGGAACGCTGCGCCGAAGAGTGTCGACGCCGGTAGTACGACGCGATGATCCGATCCGACGAGCAGGCGGACGAGGTGGGGCACGATGATGCCGATGAAACCGATCGGCCCGCCAAGTGAAACGGCAGCGCCGGTGGCGAGAGAGGCACTGAAGAAGGCGAGCCGTTGAGCTGACGTCACGTCGACACCTTTGGCCGCGGCGCTCTCCGCGCCGACGCTGAGCAGATTCAGGGTCCGCGGCATGACCGCAAATGCGCCAAACGCCACCAGCACAAAGGGTAGAGCAGCCACGATCGGCGTATAGCCGGCCACATCGAGTCCGCCCATCATCCACCTGATCGCGCGCAACGCTTCGGCGAAGTCGGCGATGTACTGCACAAAGAGGATCAGCGCTGAGAAGAACGCGTTAAGCGTCACCCCTGCGAGCAGCAAGACGTTGGTCGACAATCCGCGTCGCTGAGACGCGGCAAGTGCGTAGACGATGGCAGTTGCGACGATGGAGCCGGCGAAGCTTGCGAGCGGAATCGATGTGACGCCGAGCAGTCCCAACTCGAGACGCATGGTGACGGCGAGCATTGCGCCAAGGGATGCGCCCGCCGATACGCCGAGCGTGAATGGCGTGGCCAGGGGGTTCCTGAGCAGGGCCTGCAGTACGACGCCGGCCGCGGCGAGAGTGGCGCCAACGAGGGCGCCGGCCAGGACGCGCGGCAGGCGCGCCACGAAGAAGATCTGCGCGTCGACGTTCGAGTCCCAGGGGATTGCCCGATCGAAGACCCGGCTGAGCGAGATCGTCGTGCTGCCAACCGTCGGCGCCCACAGCATCACCGCAACGGTGACGAGCGCGAACCCGCTCACGACGGTCAGCATCCGGCGGCGGATATTCATTTGAGCCTGCGCACCGGCACCACGGTGACGTGGCCCGACTGCTCATGCACCCGCACCTCGGCGTCGACGTCATACAAGCGGCGCACATTGTCTGCCGTGAGCACTTCGGTCGTCGGTCCAGCGGCCAGCACCTTGCCGTCGCGCATCAGGATCAATTCGCGACAAATGGACGCGGCCAGGTTCAAGTCGTGCGTTGAAACAGCCATCGTGACGCCGTGGTCGCGGTTCAGGCGTGTCAGGAGCGAGGAGATCTCGAGCTGATATCCGAGGTCGAGGGAGGCGGTCGGCTCATCCAGTAGCAACACGCCGGATGATTGCGCGAGCGCGGCGGCGATCCCTACTCGCTGTTTCTCGCCACCGCTCAGTTGATGAAAGGGCCGTTCAGCAAGGTGCACGGTGCCGGTCGCCGACATCGCTTCCTGCGCAATTCTCACGTCGTCTGGTCCTTCGACCGTGAAGACGCCGAGGTGCGGATGCCGGCCCATCAGCACGATCTCCAGTGCGGTGTACTCGAACGCCAGGTCGGTTTCCTGCGGCACCACCGCGATCTGACGGGCGGCATCGCGCCGTGAAAGCTGGTCGAGGGGGCGGTCGTTCAGGAGCACGCGGCCCGCGGTGGGCGTCTGCGTACCGCTCAAGAGCCGCAGCAAGGTCGTCTTGCCCGATCCGTTCGGGCCAAGGATGCCGGCGAGCGCACCTTCGCTGAGGCGGACGGAGACCCCGTCCACCACCAGCGGTGCGCCCGCCGCATAGCGAAACGAAACGTTATCTGCCCACAGCAAATCGCGCACCCACGTACGCCGTGCGGCCCGGAGCCGGGTAGCCGAGCACTTCTTCGTAGTCGCGATCGAACAGGTTCAGCGCCCTGGCGAAGATCTCGACGGCCTTGACCGGGCGGAACGAACCGCCGAGGTTCACGACCGTGTGGCCGGGGTTGTTGTAGAGACCGCCGCTCGGACCAAACGCCGGCTCGGCATCGAGGGCCTCGCCCCGTAGCTGGATCTGAGTGAACGCCGACACGCGTGGCTGGGTCCACGCGGCATCGATGGCGCCGGAGTGGCGCGGACGGCGCAGCAGCGCATCGCCGACGGTGAATGGCGTCTGCGCGATCGACAGGCCGTTGACCGCCAGGATCTCGCTGTCGAGGAACGTGTAGTTCGCGCGCAGGTCAATGCCGGCGCGAATGCGCCACGCGCCAGACAGTTCCGCGCCGCGCGCGCGGGCGTTGGAGATGTTGTCCGTGCGCCAGCGGCTCACGCCCGAGAACGAACGGCCCACCGAGATGATCAGGTCCGTGTAGCTGTTGTAGAACGCGGTGGCATCGAATTGGACGGCGCCGCGCGCCGCCGATTGCGAGATGCCGATCTCGCCGCTCCGGCTGCGTTCCGGCTTGAGTCCCGAGTTGTCCGTGAACGCGATCTCGAACGCGTCGGGCGGACGAATGCCGGTGCCAAATGATCCGCGCAGGCGGGTGCCTTCGCGCACCGCGAACGACGCGGCGAGCTTCGGGTTGACCGAATTGATGGTTTCGCCGGGGAAGTCGGGACGCGGCTGGAAGGCGAGCGGATCGCCCGGCAGCGCATCGCGGGAGATGCGCTCGGCACGGACACCGGCGGTGACCGTCGCGCGCGAACCCGCGAACCACCGTCCCTCGGCAAAGAGACCCAGCACGCTGCGTTCGACCGGAACTTCGCCGGCCGTGCCGGCGGTGATGTAGGTGCTGCCGCCGCTTTCGCCGAGCCATTCGACGCCGCCTGAAAAGCCGAGTGAAGCGTTCGCCGACACGTCGGTTTGCACCCGAGCGTGCGAACGACGCGTGTTGCCGTGCGACGTGCCAAATGCGCTGACGAACGTCAGGTCGTAGTCAGCGGTGTCGAACTCGATGCGCTGACGGACGCGGCTCGATGCGCCAAACCATGGCTGCAGGTAGCGCACGCCCCCGCCCACGCGCCTGGTCGTGCCGCGCGACACCGTGTCGACGCCGGAGTAGCGGCGCGCCGGATCCGAACCGAACGGGCCAGGTGATCCGCGATCGCTGTCGACGTACTGCACGGAGGCCTGGATGTCGGAGCCGCGTCCTGCATGACGCCATCCGAGCGCCGCCGATCCCTGCGTCTCCGCCGCATCGTCGTTCGATACGGTCTGTCCGTTGGCTGCAGCTCCGGTGAAGCCGGCGTCCTCGACGTAGTTGCCGCCAAGCTGCCAGCGTATTCCGTTCAGTTCACCCGTCGTCGCCCCGGAGATCCGGCGCATGTCGCGGCTACCGGTCTCGACGTGCGCTTGCGCGGACGGGCGGCCGCCGCTGCGCGTGATGACCTGGATCACGCCGCCGATCGCGTCGGATCCGTAGAGCGCGCTCTGCGATCCGCGCAGCACTTCGATGCGATCGACATCGTGCAACGGCACCTGCGAGAGATCGAGGCCGCCGCCGAACGAATTGGCGCGAATGCCATCGACGAGCACCAGTGTGTAGTCGGACTCGCCGCCGCGTGTGAACAGCGACGTGACGGTGCCCGGTCCGCCGTTCTGTTGCAACGTGAGGCCCGGCACCGATCGCAGCGCTGCCGCCAGCGTGAATTGCTGCTTCGCGTCGATCTCGCGCCCGTCGATGACGGTCACGCTGTCTGGCGTGCGCGAGAGGGGCTGATCGATCTGCGCTGCCGACACCACGAGGGTCTCCGTCATCGCGCTGATGTGCAGCGAAATGTCCAGGGTGGTGTTCGCGGCGATAGCAATCGTCTGTGAATCACTCACCAGTCCCGGCGCACTGGCGAGCACGGTGTAGCGGCCCGGCGGGAGGGGTGCCAGAGTGAACCGGCCATCCGCATCCGTGCGCGCGCGCAGTGGACTCACTGTTGCGCCGCTGATGAAGACCTCGGCGCCGGCGACCGGCCGCCCGTCAGGATCGGTGACGCGGCCCCGCAGGCTCGCTTCGCTCGCCTGCACGGAAGTGAAAAGTGAAAAGAAGGAAGTGAAAAGAAAGAGAGCAAACGCCCGCACGCGCGGACGCACTATGGCTGTCATGGTCGTCTCCCGAGCGTCTCACGCGCTCGAAGTGGACATTCCCCTGGATGAGAGGTCTCCTGACTCGCGGCTGCAGAACCTGCAACCGCTTACAGTGGCGGGACCGTGTGGGCTTCACACCCACTTCCCCCCTCATCCGGGTCGTCTGTTGAGGTCACGATGTTACTACACGACAGGCACCTGCGACATGTTGTCGCAGGCCGCGTCCCTGCCGTGTACGACAATCGAGGTATGTGGCGCTCGGCAGGTGTCGCGCTTGTGGTGGCGGGGCTGGCAATCTTCGTTCGAGGCTCCGTCGAGAACTCCCCGCTCTCACCCCAGCAACGAGCGTCGGCGTTGTCTTCGCAGCTGATGAGTCCCTATTGTCCGGGCATGACACTGGCCACCTGCCCATCCTCGGCCGCTGGTGAACTGCGGAGTGAGATCGAGCGTCGCATCGCCGGCGGTGAGAGCGAAGCCGAGGTGCGCGACGCACTGGTCTATCGCTTTGGCGAGACGCTGCGCGCCGAGCCCGAGCCGCGCGGAACAGGCCTCGCGTTATGGGCCGTGCCCGCGATCCTCGGCGCGGTGATGCTCGCGATGCTGGTCAACGGCTCCGGCCTGTTTCGACGGCGCGAGCGAGAGCAGGAACCTGCTCCCGTCGAGGTGGATTCTGCGTTATTGTCACGGCTCGACGACGAACTGCACGAACTCGGATGACGCAGGATCTCGCCTTACCGCCGCGCAAGCATCCCGATCAGGCGACGCACGTCGTCATGCCGTGGCTGGTGCGTCTGCGTTGGGCTTCAGTTGTCGCACTGGTCGCCGCGGCCTGGGCCGCGGACCGGTTCTGGCATGTGGTACTGCCGGTCGGCCCGCTGTCAGCGCTGCTTGCGGCGCTCGCAGCGACCAACGCGGCGTTGTCGCTGCAGTTGCGGTCGCCGGAACCCAAGCGCGATGTGATCGGCGGCGCGCTGGTCGCTGACGTTCTGCTCCTGACCGGCATTCTCTATCTCGTCGGCGGTCCCCTGAATCCCTTCGGCATCGTCTACCTTGTCGGCGTCACGGTCGCGGCTGTGTCACTGGGATTGCGCTGGGCGATCGCCATCGGCGTACTGTCGAACGCCGCCTACGCGCTTACCTGGTTCAACCATTTGCCGCTGGAATTCACCGCGGAAGCCCAGGGCGGCACGGTGATGACGTTGCACCTGTCCGGTATGTGGGTGGCGTTTGCGGCCGCCACAGGTTTGATTGCGTACTTCGTTGGTCGCGTCTCCGAAGCTCTCGCTGAGCGCGAACGCGAGCTGGCGCACGCCCGCGCCGTTGCCGAGAAGAGCGAACGGCTCGCGGCGTTGCTGGCGCTTGGTGCCGGCGCTGCACATGAACTGGCGACGCCGCTCAGCACGATCCGAACCGCGGCCGGTGAACTGGATCGCATGATCAGGAAGCCGGAGTTCGCCGTCTCGGAGGCAGGACTTCGCTATATCACGGCGATCCGGGAGGAGGTCGATCGATGCACTTCGGTGCTCGACCAACTCAGTGGCCGCGCATCGCCGACGTCCGCTACCGACGCGCGCATCCTTCTGGCGCAGCTGGTTGACGATTTGCGCTACCGTCTCGGCGATTCGCTGTCGCGCCGTCTCGATGTCATTGTTGAATCAGCATCGGCGGTCGTTGAACTGCCGGCCGAACCCCTCCGTCAGGCGCTGATTGCCCTGGTGCGAAACGCGTTCGACGCGTCCACGCCGCAGCAGCGCGTGAGCATGAAAGTGGTGAACGGTGACTCATTTCGCGTCGAGGTCGTCGACCACGGCCACGGCATGGACGATGCCGTGGCCGCGCGTGCCGGGGAGCCGTTCTTCACGACCAAACCGGCGGGGGCCGGTACCGGGCTAGGCCTGTTCCTGGTGCGCGCGTTCGCGGAGCAGATGGGCGGTACGCTGCGCCTGCGCTCGACCCCTGGAGCCGGAACCGCGGCGATTCTCGAGCTACCCGGCAAACTCTGATGTCGCGGATCGTTTCCAACATCCTCGTCGTCGAAGACGACACCGCGTTTCGCCGCGTGCTCGTGGACGCATTCCGCGAACGCGGCTTTGAGGCCGAGGGTGTGCCTGATGCCGCGGCGGCGATTGCGGCCGCCCAACACGACAGCCCTGAAATGGCAGTCGTCGACCTCCGGCTTCCTGACGATTCGGGTCTCGAGGTAGTGCGGCGACTCAAGGAGATCGACCCGACGACAGCCGTCGTGGTGTTGACCGGGTATGGCAGCATCGCAACCGCGCTGGAAAGTGTTCGACTCGGGGCGATGCACTATCTGACCAAGCCCACGGATGCGGATCGCATTCTTGCGGCCTTTCAACACGGGCTCGCGTCGCGTCCGCGTGACCTGCCCAGCGATCCGCCCTCGCTGGCGCGCGTCGAGTGGGAATACCTCAATCGTGTATTGACCGACTGCGATGGGAACGTTTCGGAAGCCGCCCGCCAGCTCGGGATGCACCGTCGGTCCCTGCAGCGCAAACTTTCCAAGGTCCCTGGCGCACGATAGCCCTGCGACAAACTGACGCACCGTCGGACCCTGCAGCGATACCAGAATCGCTCGCATGAAGCACCGTTCCCTGTTCGCTCTCTTGCTCGCCGTCACCATCGCGGCATCCGCCGTCACCGTCCTCGCGCATATGAAAGCCGCGAAGATGGAGCCCGCCGCTGATGCCACCCTGACCGCGCCACCGACGAAAGTGCAGATCTGGTTCACGCAGGCGCCGGATCCGAAAGTCAGCAGGCTCGAGCTCGCAGGCCCGAATGGCGCGGTGAAGCTCAAGGACTTCAAGGTCGTCGCCGCCGACAAGTCCATCGTCGCCATGATCGACGGCGCGGTCGGCCGGGGCAAGTTCACGGCCTCTTGGCAGGCAGCGGGAGATGACGGTCACGTACAGAACGGGCAGTATTCCTTCTCGGTGAAGTGAGGCACTAGCTTGGCACCGGTGGAAGAGGAGCTGATCCTCGCCTGGCTACCCAAGGCAGTCGTCTACCTGATGAACCAATTGGCGATTGGCCTGCTGGTTGTTCGCCGGTTGACGCCGCAGCAGAGCGCATCGGCAACAGCGTTGCAGCGCCGTATGGCGATCGTGCTGTCCCTGTGCTTGCTCGCTGGGCTTGCCGGGCGACTTTGGGTGCAATCGGCAATTGCCTTCGGCGTCGGTGATGCCGCGCTTTCTGAAAACCTGCAGCTGATCGGGATTGAGAGTCGATGGGGCGGCAGTTGGCGACTCCAGGTCTACGCCGCTGCGACGATGCTGGTGACGGCGCTGCTGTTGCGTGCCGCCGGTGCGTTATGGGCTGTATTCGCTTTCAGCTCGATCGCGCTGAGTCTCATCATGCCGCTGCTCGGGCACGCTGGCGGTAGTGCGCCGCGCCACGTGCTTCATGCGCTGCACAACCTCGGTGCGGCGATTTGGTTAGGCACGCTCGGTGTGATCGCACTCTGGGCCTGGCGACCGGCGCGTCTCGACTCGTGGCCCGAGGTCGTTCGCCGCTTTTCGCCTCTGGCACTGACCAGCTCGACGCTCGTACTTGTGAGCGGACTGATCGCCGCCTGGATCTACCTTGGCACATGGTCGGCCCTTACGACCACTCCGTATGGAGTCGCGCTGCTCTGGAAGCTTGGCGCCGTTGCCGTCGTGACCCTATGTGGCTGGACTAACTGGCAGGCGGTGCGTCGTGGCTCATCCCCCAATCGCCTGGTCATGACGATCGAGTGGCTGGCGGCCGTGCTGGTCGTGGCGTTGACCGCGCAGCTCACCGAGACCGAGCATCCTGAATCGTCGTAACGCTGGAGATCCACGCGAAGCCGCGCGTGGTGCGACGAAATGACGCATCTGCCTTGCCGCGCTCCGGCCAAGATGGATATCTGCGACATCGGCTCTGACAGCTGAGAGGACACCATGAAGACACGGAATTTCCCGGGCGGCTCGGCCCTGATGCTTACGCTCGCGTTCGCCATTCCTGTGCAAGCACAGGCCGCTGCCAAGGACGCCACCATGCCGGTTGCAATCCGCTTCGCTGCGACGGTGGGGGACAAGACGTTTTCCTGCGCCGACAAGTACGACGGCATCGGCACGACCGGTTCGACGATGCAAGTGACCGACTTCAGGTTCTATGCGTCGAACGTGCGGATGGTCCGCGCGGATGGAGCCGAAGTGCCCGTCGCCTTGACGCAGGACGGACTCTGGCAGACCGGCGGCGTCGCACTCGTGGATTTCGAGGACGCCACCGGCACGTGCGTCAACGGAACACCGGAAACCCGTCACGTCATTGACGGGACGGTGCCGGCGGGGAACTACACCGGCGTCAAGTTTGTGGTCGGCCTGCCGTTCGACGTCAACCATCGCGAGGCGACCTTGCAACCGTCGCCTCTCAACCTGACGCGGATGTTCTGGAGCTGGGCGGCGGGTTACAAATTCATGCGCCTCGATATCCGCTCGACGGGTCAGCCGAAGGGCTGGATGCTGCATCTTGGCAGCACAGGCTGCACTCCGTCGGACAGCCCGTCGGTGCCTGCGACCTCCTGCAAGAATGGCAATCGGGTGACCGTTGACGTCCCGTATCGAAACGGCCAGGACGAGATCAGGCTCGACCTGAAGTCGCTGTTCGCGGAGAGCAACGTCGATCAAAACCAGGACAAGACCGCACTGGGTTGCATGTCGGGACCGACCGATGCGGAGTGTGTACCGCTGTTCAAGCAGTTCGGTCTCGCCATTGGCGACACACCCGCGGGACAACAGCGAGTGTTCACGGTTCGACCTGTAACGGCGACCGTCGCCGCCGCGCAGCGCTAACGATGTCGCCATCTCGTGCTGGAGCAGCGGCCCTTACGGTGGCCGCGTCGGTGTGGGCGGCGGCCGTCGCGGCCGCAGTGCAGACGCCCCAGCACGTACATCACGCGCCCGCGCAGTCGCGCATGTTGACCAGCCCGCTGGAACTGACAGCGGCTGATCTGACGGCAGGTGAGGCGGCGTTCGGCCGCCGCTGTGCGCAGTGTCACGGTGCCGATGGCAAGGGGCCCACGAAGTGGGAGCAGAGCACCCCGAAGCCGTCCGATCTGACCGAGACTCGCATGCGCGAACACGTCGACGGCGAGATCTACTGGGTCATCACCAACGGCATCAGGGAAAGCGGCATGCCCGCTTCGGCGTCGCAATTCAATGAGACGCAACGCTGGCAGCTCGTCGCCTACGTGCGGACGCTCGCCGGCATCAAGCTGACGCTCTCGACGCCAGGAGCGGGTGGCAGTTACCTCTGGGATCTGCCGCCAGGCTTTCCGCGGCCGAAGGTGCCGGCCGACAACCCGATGAGCCAGGCGAAGGTCGATCTCGGGCGCCACTTGTTCTACGACACGCGGCTGTCTTCGGATGGCACGTTCTCGTGCTCGTCGTGCCATCAACAGGCGCGGGCGTTCGCGGACGAGAAGCCGCGGGGCGTTGGTGTCACCGGCGAAGTGCATCCGCGCGGCAGCATGAGCCTCGCCAATATTGCGTACAGCCCGGTGCTGACGTGGGCGAATCCGACGCAGCGCAAGCTCGAGACGCAGGCGCTGGTGCCGATGTTCGGTGAGGATCCCGTCGAGCTCGGGTTGGCCGGCAAGGAGAAGGACATGCTCGCACGCCTGTCGGCGGTTCCGAAGTACAAGGACCTGTTTGCCGCGGCGTTCCCCGGCGAAGCGAATCCCATCACGCTGCTCAATGTGACCCGCGGCATCGCCTCGTTCCAGCGGAGCCTGCTGTCGGGCCGCTCGCCGTACGACCGCTATCGCACCGGCCTGGATCCGATCGCGATGTCGGACTCGGCCAAGCGTGGTGAGGAGCTGTTCTTCTCCGAACGCACCGAGTGCTTCCACTGTCACGGCGGGTTCAACCTGACCGAGACGGCGGACTACATCGGCAAGGGCTTCCTCGAGATCGAGTTCCACAACACCGGCCTCTACAACATCGGCGGTACGGGCGCGTATCCGGCACCGAATACCGGTGTGCATTCCGTTTCTGACGACGAAGAGGACATGGGCCGCTTCAAGGCGCCGACGTTGCGCAACATCGACGTCACCGCGCCCTACATGCACGACGGCAGCATCGCCACACTCGAAGAGGTGATCGCGCATTACGAAGCGGGTGGCCGGACGATCGCGAGCGGACCGAACGCCGGCGACGGCTCGAAGAGCCCGCTCAAGAGCAGCTTCGTCAAGGGTTTCACGCTGACGCCGCAGGAGAGAAAGGATCTGGTCGCGTTCTTGAAGAACCTGACCGACGATGAGTTCCTGACCGATCCAGCCTTCAGCAATCCCTGGCCTTCAGAAAGGAAGAAGTAGTCATGCGACTCCATTCGCTGACAATGACCACCGCCGTGCTCGCGGCGCTTGCTTGCGAGCGGTCAGATCGTCGCCGAGATGCAGCCGGCCGGCTTCGCGCTTGATGCCACGCATCAGTTCCTGCCGCGCCAGAACTTTGTGATCTTCAAATAGCGGTGCGCGCGGATCGCCAGGTCGTCATGAAGCTGCTGTCGTTGACCCCGTGGCCATTGATGTTGGCGTTGTCGCTGGCGGCCTGCGGGCCGCGGCCTTCGGTCGAAGAAGGGCAGATGCTGTATGCCGAAAACGGCTGCGGCAGTTGCCACGGTGCGTCCGCGAGTGGCGACGGCCCGGTGGCGCCGACGCTCGATCCGCCACCCACCGACCTGCATCGCGCCTCAACCTACAAGACCAGGTTCGAAGAAGCGGCGCTGGCGCAGATGCTCCGGGATGGCATTGCCACCCACCACCATGCACCCGGTGCCACGATGACCGATCTGCATCACAACCAGGGCATGCCGCCGTTCCCACACCTGTCTGATCTCGAGCGGCGCTCGCTCGCACGCTACGTCATGTCATTGAATACCGACCCTCAGTGAAGGAGCTGATCATGAATCGAATCGTCTCGTCAGGTTTGTTTGCTCTCACCCTGTTGCTGACCGGCGCGTCCGCATCGTTCGCGCAGTCGCCGACCGTGCACGACGCGTGGATGCGTGAGCCAATGGGCAATCGCAATACCACCGGCGCGTTTCTGATCGTCGAGAACCCAGGCGCCAAGCCGCTCGCCATCGTCAGCGCGACGTCTGACGTGTCGGACAAGGTCGAACTGCATGAAATGAAGATGGCCGACGGCATGATGAGCATGTCGCCCGTCAAGAGCATTGCGGTGCCGGCCAAGGGCAAGGCGGAACTCAAGCCAGGGTCGTATCACTTGATGCTGTTCGACCTGAAGAAGAAGACCGTGGCCGGCGACAAGATCAAGGTGACGCTGGTGTTCGACGACGGCTCCAAAGTGACGGCCGACGCCGAGGTTCGCAAGGCCGAGATGAAGTGATGCGGCGCTGTCAGGCCGCCATGGCCGCCGTTCTCGCCGGCGTCACGATGCTTGCCGGCTGCCAGTCGCAGCCGGCGGCATCCGCATCGCAGTTGCCGATCCTGCCGATCGGCGGGGACTTTCAGCTCATTGACGACGGCGGGCAACCGTTCACGCTGGCGTCGCAGCGCGGCAAGGTTGTGCTGATCTTCTTCGGCTACAGTTCGTGTCCCGACGCGTGTCCGACGACGTTGTCGAAGTTGTCGACAGCGTCGCGGCGTCTCGGAGAGGATCGGTCGAAGGTCAAGGCGCTGTACGTGTCGGTGGATCCCGAGCGTGATACGCCACAGGTCCTGAAGGACGACCTTGCCAACTTCACGCTCGACGCGACCGGTTTGACCGGCACGAAGGCCGAGATCGACAAGGTTGTGCAGCAGTACGGCGCCAAATACGAGATCGTGCTGACGCCGTCGTCTGCCGCGAAGTACTCCATCTCGCACACCACGTCGGTCTTCGTTCTGGACGCGCAAGGCCGCGTCCGCAAACTCCTGCCTTATGAGGCCAGTGTCGGCGAAGTTGTCACCGGCATCCGAGAGGTGCTTGACGAGCGCTCATGATTTCTGTGGACCATCGGAGTCAGGACCCACCGCGCAGAGAACAACTCTCGCGGCCGGTCTGCTCTCGCAGCCGACCGCGAGACAACGACTAGAAGGACACTCGCAATCCGGCGTACGCCGATACCTGTGCGCCGGCATACAGCACCCGCGCGTCTGCGCCGGCGACGTTCAGGGCTGATCCGGCAAGCAGCCTGACGAATCAGCGGGCTACCAGGCGCTGAGCGGCCGCGTTGGTAGCTACAGGAACGCGGCGCTCTCCGCGCGAATCGCCGCCGCCAGTCGATCGAGTTCGCTGGTCGTGTTGTACAGCGTCGGCGCGACTCGCACCGCGGCGCCGGCCGCGATACCCCGACGGGCCACCGTCAGGATCTTGTGCTTCTCGAGCAAGATCGCGCTGAACTTCTGCGCGGCGGAATAGTCTTTCATCGCCGGCAGGCGGAAGCTCGTCACCGCACCGTAGCGCGCCGGCTCTTCTGGTGTGAGGATCTGCAGTCCCTTCACGTCACGCACCCGCTCCACCCAGTAGTTGCGCAATCCCTGCAGCAGTTGCTGCTTGCGGGCGCCGCCAATCTTGCGATGGAACGCGATGGCGGCCGGAACGGTCATAGTGGCCGCGAAATTGATGGTGCCGATGCTGCTGCGGCTGCGCGTGTCGTCGGCCGGGAACATCGTGCTGCCCATGCACGGCTCGATATCGGCGAGCCGTGACTTGCGGATCCACAACGCGCCGGTGCCGATCGGCGCACACAGCCACTTGTGCAGCGAGAAGCCAACGAAGTCAGCGCCGAGATCGTCGAGCGTGAAATCGATGTGGCCGATGGTCTGCGCCGAGTCGACGATGGTATCGACGCCGCGGGCGCGGGCCATGGCCACGATCTCCTTGACGGGCCTCACCAGGCCGGTGCGGTTGGACAGATGCGTCACCAACAACAACTTCAAATTCGCTGGCGCCTGCTTCAGTTCGCGTTCGTAAGCCGCGAGCACGTTTGCCGTGGTTCCCGGCTCCGGGATCGCGAACGTCAGCACCTTGGCACCGCGATAGTGCGCCAGCGATGACATCGCCTGCTGCATCTCGTCGTAGTCGAGATCGGCATACATCACCGCGTCACCGGGCTTCAATCGGCCGTACTGCATGATCAGGTTCCGCAGCGACTCGGTGCCGTTTCGGGTCAGCGCGAACTCGTCCTTCGGCGCGCCCATCAGCGCCGCGACCTCGGCACGGGCGCGCTCGATTGCGTCCGAGCGCGTGTTGCCCTGAATCGCATCACGCACGAACACGACGTTGCGGTGGTTGAGAAACGACGTGTGCCGCAGATATTCCTCCTGCACCACGCGCGGCATTGCCCCCCAGTAGGCGTTCTCGAGGTTGGCGATCGAGCGATCGACGTCCCACTGCGAGGGCAGGTCGCTGGCGCCGCCGGGCCCGGTCTGGCGCGCGAAGGCAGTGGTTGTGGTGAAGGTGGCCAGTGAGGCGGTGATGAAGTCCCGTCGTTCCATGATGTGCAATGTACAATAGGAGCATGACCCCACCCGCCGATCTGCGGCAGCGAGTCCTCGGCTGGCGCAACGCGAACCGCCGCGAGATTCAGCAACGCGCGGCCGACGGCCCCATGGCTCCAGAGGCGTCGCTCGACGCGGCAGTCGAGATCATTGCCCTGTTTCCAGATGCGTTCCGGTCCAGCGACGCACTGCGCCCTCGTGAGGTCGTCGCTGCGCGCTCCGCTTGGCGCTCCCTCCGGGCCAACCTGCCATGGCCGACGGCGGCGACAATTCGGCGCTGAAGCCAGGCCTTCGCTCTGCGCTGGCAGCCGTCGGCCACGCCCTGGCCTCCCTGCCTGCGCCAGGGATGCTGATCGGCGGCATGGCCGTCATCGCCAGAGGCGTGCCGCGCGTGACGCGCGATGTCGACCTGACGATTGCGGGCGGCGTTATGCCGACGCCCGAGCTGATTGTCGCGCTCGGCTCTCTCGGCCTACAGCCGAGGATCGACGATCCGATCGGCTTCGCCGAGGCCAACCAGGTTGTCCTGCTGCGCCATGAGTCATCAGGCGTTGACGTCGACCTGTCTATCGCGTGGTTGCCATTCGAGCGCGATGCGATCGACGCGGCACAGCCGGTCAATATCGCCGGCTGCCGGATTCGAGTTGCCCGCCCCGAAGACCTCATTGTCTACAAAGCCGTGGCGTTTCGCCCGCAGGACCAACAGGACATCGAGCGCCTGTTGACCCTGTATCGCGATGACATCGATCTGAATCGTGTCCGGCGCCTGGTCCACGAGTTTGCAGAAGCCTTGGAAGAACCCGATCGACTGAGCCAGTTTGAGCAGCTGATCCGACAGGCGAACTGACGTTCGCGGATGGTGATTCGACGTCGACAGTGTGGCAGCAGTTATCATCGTGTCGATGAGCCGCACGGTCGTAATCGCTGTCAGTCTGATCGCCCTGTTGGCCCCACTGGGCGCTGATTCGGTGTCGCAGCCCTCTCCGTTCACTATTGCCGGCACGCAGGTGCCGCCTGGCACACGACAGCATATTGAGGTGCCGATCGCCGCCGGTGTCGATGCGGCCACGCAGGTGCCGATCACGGTGTTTCACGGATCTGCGCCGGGCCCGGTGCTCGCGATCACCGCCGGCGTCCACGGCTACGAGTTCTCGCCGATTCTTGCCTCGCAAGCGTTGCTCGATCGCATCGATCCGCGGCGGCTGCAGGGAACGGTGATCCTGGTTCGACTCGCCAATGTCAACGCGTTCGAAGAACGAACGCCGTTCGTCAACCCAGTCGATCGCAAGAACCTGAATCGTGTGTTTCCCGGCCGCGCCGACGGCACGCAGACGGAGCGGATCGCCTGGGCGATCACAACGGAGGTGATTCGCCGGTCGGACGCGCACATCGAGCTGCACAGCGGCGATGGCGCCGAGTGGCTCGAAGCGTTCGTCGGCGTCTATGGTGGCCCGCTCTCGACAGACTACGCGCGGGCGCGGGCCATGGGACTGGCCTTCAACTTCCGCAACATGGTCCGCTACTCGATGGACACCCAGCAGCAGATCGACAGCGGGCGGTCGCTCAACCGGCAGGCGGTGGCCGATCGCAAGCCGACCATCCTGGTGGAGATAGGGGAGAACGGGCGTCGTGATTCGACGTTCGTGACGGCAATCGTTGATGGTGTCCTGAACGCGATGCGGGCACTGACGATGCTGCCCGGCGCGGTGACGGTGCCGCGGGACACGCCACGGTGGTTCGACTCAACCACATCGGCCAACGCCACCAAGACCGGCATCTTCACGCCGGCCTCGATCACCGCGCGGATGGTCAAGAAGGGGGAGCGGCTCGGCGTGATTCGCGACTATCGTGGCGAGTGGCTCGAAGACGTGCTGTCGCCGATCGACGGCTACGCGCTGTACGGCGTCACCGGGCCACCGGTCAAAGCCGGCGACGCCGTGGTGACGATCGCGATCCCCTCGCCACGGCCTTTCTAGCCGCCAGGCACCCATTCATGTGCTGCAAACGCCCACTCATTGAGTCTGGGTTGGCGGCGGGATGCTCATCGCACACCATCTTCGCACTCCAGGAAGGTGGGTCGATCGATGCTGAACGCAACCAATCTCACGAAACGCTACCAGGGCGATGTCGTCGCGCTCGACTCGCTTAACCTGACCGTACAACCCGGGGAAGTGTTCTGTTTGCTCGGCGCCAACGGCGCCGGCAAGACCACGACCATCAACCTGTTCCTGAATTTCATCGAGCCCACGTCGGGCTCGGTGACGATCAACGGCATCGACGTCACCAAAGAGCCGCTCGAGACGAAGAAGTACGTCGCCTACATTCCCGAGACGGTGATGCTCTATCGCAACCTCACCGGACTCGAAAACCTCGAGTACTTTGCCGCATTGGCGGGGCGCCCGGACTACACGCGCGACCAGCTCCTCGAGTTCATGAAGCGGGTCGGCCTGCCTGACGGCGCTGCCGACCGTCGGGTTGGCACCTACTCGAAGGGCATGCGCCAGAAGGTCGGCATCGCCATCGCGCTGGCCAAGGGCGCCAAGGCGCTGCTGCTCGACGAGCCAACCTCGGGCCTGGATCCCAAAGCCTCGAATGAGTTCTCCGATCTGCTCAAACACTTGAGCAGCAACGGCGTCGCCATTCTTATGGCGACGCACGACCTGTTCCGAGCCAAGGAGTCGGGCACGCGGGTCGGCATCATGAAACACGGCAAGCTGGTCGCTGTGCACGGCACGAATGAGTTCAGCCACGCCGATCTCGAACGCCTCTACCTGGAGCACATGCATGATTAACCGCATCGCCCGCAAGGAATTTACTGAGATGCTGCGCGACGGCCGCTTCCGGCTGCTGGCGGGCATGGTGCTGGCGATCTCAGTGCTCTCACTCGGCGCTGGCTGGAAGAACTACACGGAACTGAGCCGGCAGCACGCCGTCGCGCAGCGCGAGACCCGCGCGCAGTGGCTGAACCAGGACAAGAAGAACCCGCACTCGGCAGCGCACTATGGCGTCTATGCCTTCAAGCCGAAGAGCCAGCTGGCGATGATTGATACCGGCATCGATCCGTACGTCGGCGTGGCGGCCTGGCTCGAAGCGCACAAGCAGAACGAGTTCAAGTTCCGCCCGGCTCAGGATCGGACCGCCGTGCAGCGTTTCGGAGAGATGACCGGCGCCGAGGTCCTCCAGGTGTTGCTGCCCCTATTCATCGTCTTGATGACCTTCGCCTCGTTCGCCGGCGAGCGCGAGCAGGGTACGCTCCGGCAGTTGCTCAGCAACGGTGTCAGCCGTCGCGATCTGGCGCTCGGTAAGGCCCTGGGTGTTGCGGCAGCGCTGGCCATCGTGCTGGTGCCGGCGACCGTGCTCGCCGTGATCGCGCTCGCGCTGTCCTCGGAGAACGGGTTGGTATCCGGAGATCCCGCGCGCGGCGGCCTGCTCGGAGTGGTCTATCTCGCCTACTTCGCGCTGGTGATCGCGGTCTCCCTAGCGGTCTCGGCGCGGGCCCGCTCGTCCCGCCTGGCACTCGTAGCGCTGTTGAGCTTGTGGTTCTTCAACAGCCTGGTGGCCAGCCGCGCCGCGTCCGATCTTGCCGGCTGGTTGTATCCCACGCCCTCTGGCGTTGAATTCCAGAAGGCGATGGACACCGATTTAAATGACGAAGAGGAAATGCGCGTGCGCCTTGACAAACGACGCAGCGAGGTGCTCAGGCAGTACAGCGTCGACCATGTCGATGCGCTGCCAATTTCCTTCAACGGGATTTCGATGCAGGAAGGTGAAGAGCACGCCAACGAAGTGTTCGATAGACACTTCGGCCAGTTGTTCGATCGCTACGAGGACCAGAATCGCGTCTACCAGATTGGTGGCGTAGTCGCGCCCCTGTTGTCGGTGCGCGCCTTGTCGATGGGGCTGTCGGGCACAGACTTCCAGCAGCATCGCCACTTTACGAATGCGGCGGAAGCCTACCGTCGCGGCATCCAGCGCCTGATGAACGGCGACATCGCCGCGAACCAGAAGAAGGGCCAGGTCTACCTGGCCGATCAGTCGCTCTGGGAGCGGTTGCCTGAGTTCGAGTACACCGCCCCTGACACGAGCTGGGTGCTGGGACACTACACCGCAAGCATCGCCGTCCTGCTGTTGTGGACAGCGGTGGCGATGGTGTTCATGATCCGCAGCGCGACGATGGCGAGGGCCGACTGATGTTCAGCCGGATCCTGAGGCACGAATGGCGCGCATTGTCCGCCGATGCGACAGTGTGGACGATCGCCGCCATTTTCGCTGCCGCCATTGGCTACGGCGTGTGGAACGGCGGTCGGTGGGTGACCTTCCAGCACGCCGCGATACAGTCCGCCTCTTCGGAAGAGGCGACTCGCTACGATCGCCTCAGAACCCAGGTCGCAGAACTGTCAGCGCCGGGCGCGAAGGTGTCGCCGTTCGCCGACCCGCGCAGCCCGTCGAATGTCGGCGGCCGTCTCGGGCCGCGGTATGCGATCTTGCCGCCCGGGCCGCTGGCGCCGCTGGCGATCGGCCAGAGCGATCTGCTGCCGTATTACTTCAAAGTGTCCACCGACGCCCGCGAGAACATCGTGTCGGCGACCGAGATCGAGAATCCAAACCGGCTCCTGTCCGGACGATTCGATCTGGCATTTGTGATCATCTTCTTCTACCCGCTCCTGATCCTGGCCCTGACTTACAACATCCTCTCATCGGAGCAGGAGCAGGGCACGCTCTCGCTGGCGTTGTCGCAGCCGGTATCGCTGCGCACGCTGGTGTATGGCAAGGTGGTGTTGCGCGCCATGGTGCTGCTCGCGTTGCTAGTGGCGTTTTCGGGCGTGGCCCTGCTGGTCACCGGCGCTGACCTGAGCGCCCCAGGCGCGGCGTTGCGGCTCATATTGTGGATGGCCGTGGTCGCGGCCTATGGCGCGTTCTGGTTTGCGCTGTCGCTTGCGGTGGCGGCGCTCGGCAGAAACTCCACGACCAACGCCACGATCCTTGCCAGCGCGTGGCTGGTGCTGATCGTGATGACGCCCTCGCTGTTCAATCTGCTGGCGAGCGTGTTCTATCCCGTGCCGTCGCGCGTCGAGATGGTGCAGGCGACACGTGTGGCGCAGGACGAGGCGAATAAAGGCGGTGCACAGGCGCTGGCGCGTTTCTACGACGATCACCCCGAGCTGGCGACCGGCGATCCCGCCCAGGCCATGAACGACTTCAATGTCGTCCGCGTGGCGGTCAACGATGATGTCGAACGGCGGGTGCGGCCGGTGGTCGACCGCTGCGAGGAACAGTTGGCGAAGCAGCAGGGCATGATGGATTCGCTGCGGTTTCTGTCGCCAGCGATTCTGATGCAGGGGGCACTGAACGACATTGCCGGTACCGGCACGGAGCGCCATCGCGATTACCTGGCGCAGGTGGACGCCTACCATCAACGCTGGCGCGACTACTTCGTCCCGAAGATCTTTGCGAAAGCGTTGATTGCCGACTTCGACGCGATTCCCCGGTTCGAATATTGGGAGGAGCCGACCGGCGCGGTCGCCGCACGAGTGGGGATGGCGATGGCAGGACTGCTCATTCCGGCCGTCGCGATCGCGGTCTTCGGCCTGCGCCGCCTCGGACGATTCGCGGTGATCTAACCGTCGAGGCCGTTGACCGAAGGGTCAGTCGCGATGGCGGTGCCGCGGCGCGTTCGCCCAGTCGATGTCGCGTACCGTCGCGCTGCTGAACACGCTCGGAAGGAAGTGTCGCTTCAGCGTCTCGTGATAGGCGCTGACAGAGTCAAGGTACCTCAAGTAGCCGTTCAGGTCCGTACCTGCTGTCTGAGACAGGCGCCGCTGGAGTAGCGCCGGCGGGAACAGCCACGACACCGAGCCGATCCAGCGATCCCTGTCGATGAGCGCTCGGCGGTATCGCTGTGCCGCATCGCGGGCCGCATCATCGCCGCGCTGCTGCATCGCGTAGTACCAGCCGTTCGAATAGCGATCGGTCGGAATCGGCACTGACCGCCACTCCGGGTAGCGCTGATAGAACGCCTCCATCACTTCGGGTAGGGGCTCGTCCCACGCGGCGTGATAGCCCTGGCGCTGCGCCACCGTGAGTTCCAGTGCTTCCGGCAATGGCACCCGGACCGTCGCCGCAGTGGCGATCATCGCCGGGCCGAGGACGACGGCGATCAGCCAGCAGCCGAGCAGCACGACAATGCTGGTATCGCTACTGCGGACGGCCGCTGCGACGAGCGCAGCCACGGCAATCCAGAACGCCACGTATATCGTCAGCCACCACAAGATTCCGAACCAAGTGGCGTCGATGCCGATGCCCAGCAGCAGTGCAGCGGCCGAGTGCAACAGCAGTACGACCAACCAGACGAGAAGCGCTCGGAGGCCGAGCTTGATTGCCAGGACATGCCAGGATCTGAATGGCTGCGAACGTACTAGATCCCACGTGCCCTGTTCGCGCTCCGCTGACCAGACGTTGAACGTCAGGGCGATCACCAGCAACGGCACGAGGACCACGAACACGAACGTCAGGTCGAAGTTGCCGAGCGCAGCCAGCAGCGGGCTGCCGAGCTCGGCATCGTAGAGCTGTCCCTGAAGCGCCAGCATTCTGATTTTCAGGTTAAAGGGTTGTTCATCGCGCTGCCCGAGCGCGATGGCCGCCCACGGTGACGGTTCGCGCACGGTGTGGAAGAACAGGTAGTAGAGCTGATCGCCGGCCAGGGCGTCGGCCGGTTGCGGATCGAGTATCGCGCGATGTTCTTCGGCCTGCAGCGCTGGACTGTTCGCGAGAACGGATTGTTGACGCTCGATCACCGTGCTGCCATGCGCGATCGCCAGCAGGCCCATGACGCTCGTCACAACGATGCCGATCGCGGCGGTCCATCCGCGCATCAACATCATCAATTCGAGCCGCACCAGTCGCCACATGTCGAACATCCTAATGATGAAGGGCTCGCGATGACGTCCGCGCGAACCACGCCGCGATGCCGGCCATGACGATCGCAAAACTGGCGATGGCGAAGGAGTTGGCGTCCAATGCCCAGGCCAATTGCGGCCGCTGATACTCGAACGCCGGGAGATCGTCGAAGAACGTGCGATCGATCCGTAGCCGCGACGGTGCTCCTTCGATGGTGCTGGTGTAGCGGTCTCTGGCCGAGGCGACTTCGTGCATGTGCAGCTGGTTGAGGGACTGAATCAGCCGATAACGATAGGACTCGGCTTGCTGGTCGAAGTCGATGACATGGGACGGATCAGATCCTGACAGCGCCATCGACAGCACGCGCAGCGCCAGATAGGGGCTGATCGTGCCGACGGCGCCGACGAGTCGCGCCTGCCGGCGGTGCGTGTCGAGCAGCGTCTGCATGTGCGCCTGGTAGGTTTCGGACGTCACCCGCTCGGCTTCCTGCATCACATAGCCGCTGTAGTTGAAGGGCAGGGCGTCGACCGACGCGACATTGTGCTCGGCCAGGACTTTCTGCTTGAGCGCGGCAAAATGCGGATCGTCGGGATTGTGGGAGTCGCCAAGCTGCCGGACCTGCCGTTCGACGGCGGCGTCGAAATCGGCCCGGGAGGGAGTGGGATACAGCGCGGCGGTCACGACCGGCGCCAGCCGCGGCACCACGACCCACAGCGCGATCCACAACGACAGCAGCGTCATCAACGCTACGCGCGAACTGCGCGATCGCGCGGATACCCCGATCGCGGCCGCTGCACATCCCGTGAGAAATACCGTGTGACCGACGGCCAGCAGCGCCGATCTTCCGAGCAGTTCAGCGCTCCACACCATGTCGGCGCGTGTGGCGAGCCAGGCCAGCGTCAACGTCCATCCTGGCAGCAGCACCATCATCACGACCAGTAGAGAGCCGAGCATCTTGCCGAACAGAATCTGCCGCCACGATGCGCCCTGGCAGAGCAGCATCGTGAAGGTGCCAGACTCGCGCTCGCGCGTCACCGACACGCCGGCGACCGCGAAGATGAACAACGGCACGAGCAGCTGCAGCACCATCGCGGGCGTCAGATCTCCGAATCGCCCCCCGGCGCCGTTTTCAAGTGCCGGCGAAAAGTTCGCGGTGTTCTGGCGATGTGCTTCGAGGAAGATCGAGGTGCCGGCATGGCTTTCGACTCCGCTGTCGAAAAACCCCAACGGTGCGCGGGGCCTGAATACCAGGAACCCGTAGTGCGAGACGCGGTGAGGATGCCGGTCGGGCTGCGACGCGAACTGTTCACCAACGAGTTGCTGGTAGCGCGCGCGTTGTGTTGCGTCCGCGTCAAAGCGCGCATGACCAACGACAGCGGCGGCCGCCGTCAACAGCGTCAGAACCACGGCGAGCGCGAGCGTGGTGCGGGTCCGCCAGGCGGTCCGCAGTTCGTGGCGGGCAATGCGCCCGATAATTGGCATGCCAGCCAAGTGTGCCTGTTCACGGCCGAGACCGCAGCTCGGACCTGACAGTTGGGCGTTCTGGGCCAATGAATGGTCGCCGGACCGGGCTGAAGCGGCGACTTCCCATTCGTCGTCCGGAACCGACCACTCATTGAGTTGCGGGTGACTCGATCTGAATCGAGTGCGACAGTGCCGCAATGCAGAGATTCAGGTTTGTCCGATGTGCGGCCATTGCGGCCGTGCTGGGTGTGATGACTTTTGCAAGTCCGGCCGCGGCGCAGACGACCGGGATGCTCCGTGGCACGGTCGCCGACAGCACCGGCGCTACGGTCACCGACGTCGCCGTCTCGGTGACCGACGCGAATGGCCGGTCGCAGCGGATGACAACGGCGTCCAATGGCGAGTTCTCTTTTGACGGTGTTGCGCCCGGCTCCGCCCGCGTAACGACGTCGGCGACAGGGTGGCAGCCGGCCGATCAGCAGGTAACCATTCCTGGTTCCGGAGACGGTCTGCGGATTGTCCTCACACCGGCCGGCATCGAGGAGACGGTGGTGGTGATTGGCACGAGCACGGCGCGCCGATCGCTGCATCCGGAGGCAAGCGACGTCATCGGGTCGGTGGACGTCATCGGTGGCGATCAATTGGAGCGCGAGAACGTCGACTTGTCGTACGAACTGCTGAAGAAGGTGCCGGGCGTCTACGTCAATGACTACAACCAGGGAGTCGTCGCTGGCGGTGTGGCGATGCGCGGCTTCAACACCGAAGGCGACATCATGCACACCAAGCTGCTGATTGATGGCATTCCCAGCAATATCAACAGCGGTGCGACGATGCTCGACTCGATCTTTCCGTTCGAGATCGACCGTATCGAGTTGGTGAAGGGCACCAACGATCCGCGCTATGGCTTGCTCAACATCGCCGGCAACGTGCAGGTGTTCACCAGCGCGCCTGGCCGCTACAACAAGATCAAGCTGCTCGGCGGCGCGTACGGGACCGCTGACACGCAGGGTGTCACCGCGTTCAACACCGGACGACTGTCGCACGTCTATTTCGGCGGGTATCGCCGGAGCGAAGGGTACCGGGACAACAGCGATCTCGAACGGTACGCGTTTTCCGGCAAATGGACGTATGCGCCGGCGTCGGAGCGGTGGCGGATCGGTGCGATTGCCCGCGTCTACGACTTCGACACGCAGGCGCCCGGCTACCTCACGGCGCAGCAGATGGCGGCTGATCCGCGGCAGTCACCGGCGTTCTCGGCGACGGACGGCGGGCAGCAGAAGACACGTCACGCCAGCGTGCACTTCGATCGGACCTTCACGCCGGCGCTGTCGTTCTCCGCCAAGGTCTATCGACAGACCTTTGAGCAGCAGCGCTGGGTGCGCTTCACGGCGGCTGGCCTGCAGCAGGAACGCTTAGAAGACGAGACGCAGTCGGGCGCCCTCGTCACGATGACGTGGCGGCCGGTGTCCCTGGCGTCGCACGACACCACGCTGTCGTGGGGTGGCGACCTGCAGCTGCAGGACAACATCGCCCGGCGCTTCCGGACTGTCGAGCGGGTGCGCGGCGCCACGCTTCGCGATCACGACTTCGACTTCTCGAACGGCGGCGCCTACGTGATGGTCGATTCGCGGGTGGCCAAATGGTTGCGGGTGAGCGGCGGCGTGCGAGGCGATCGGGTCGGCGGGTCGTTCAGCGATCGACTGAGCGGCGCCACCCTGCCGATCATCGACTACGGCACGATCTGGCAGCCGAAGATCGGCGCGCTGGCGACCGTGCGCGAAGGCGTCAATCTCTACGGCAACATCGGCCGGTCGTTCCAGGTTGGCGTGGGGGCAGGGGCCTATAGCCGATCGCCGCTTGGCCATTCGAAGAACGACGGCTGGGAAGCCGGCCTTCGGACGGCGCCGGCATCATGGCTCGCCGTTCGGGTCGGCGTGTGGGGTCAGGACGCCAGCGATGAACTGCGGCTCAAGTTCGACAACTCGGGCGACTCCGAGAACGTCGGCAGCACGAAACGTCGCGGCTGGAACGTCGAGGTGACGGCGAAGCCGCATCCGATGGCCTTCGTGTGGGGCGCGTTCACGCGGCAGAAGGGCACGATTCAAGAACCCGGCGCGACGCAGCCGCAGCTGCGCGGCCATGAGTTGAATCACACGCCGCGCTTCACCACCAAGGCCGGCATCGACCTGGCGCCGTCGCGGCTGCTCACACTGTCTGCCTGGGTCGAGGCGCAAGGTGATTACTACCTGACCACCGCGAACACGCTTGATCGCTACGGCGATCGCCGTCTGGTGAATCTTGATGCGTTCGTCAAGGTGCACCGTGCGATGTCACTCGGTGTGCATGGAAAGAATCTGCTGAACGCCTTTCACGAGTACGCGTGGTTTGACGGCGTCGACGTCCTGCACTCGCCGGGCGAGCGAAGGGCGTTTTACGTGACGTCGACGCTCGAGTTCTAGCGGGCGGCGCCGAATGTCAATGCTGTTGCGGGTGGCCATTGCCGATGACGAGCGGCCGGCGCGCCGGTTTCTCGCCAATCTGCTGAAGACCTTCCCGGACCTCGAGATTGCCGGCGAGGCCGCCGATGGTCGCGAGGCGGTCGAGTTGATCGAGCAGCTCAAGCCCGATCTGGCGCTGCTCGACATCAACATGCCTGAAGTCACCGGCTTGAATGTTACCAAGCTCCTGAAGGCCGGCGCGACACCGTGCATCGTGTTCGTCACCGCGTATGACGAGTACGCGGTTCAGGCGTTCGAACTGAACGCGGTTGACTACCTTCTGAAGCCGGTCGAACGCGATCGCCTGGCAGCGGCGATCGATCGGGCACGAGCGCGTCGCGCCTCTGCGAAGGAACGTGTTGCCGGGTTGACCGCCGCATCAACCACATTGGATGTGGTGACGCGCCGGCAGTTCCTGGAGCGCATTCCCGTGCGGCGGCGTGACGAAACCGTGATCCTGCCGGTGCGGCAGATCGCTTCGATCGAAGCCGAGGGTGAGCTGTTGCACCTGACCACCATCAATCAGGAGCGATACACGATCGTGCACCGTCTGCACGTACTCGAGTCGCGTCTCGATCCGCGCCGATTCGTCAGGTTGAGCCGAGGCGCGTTGGTGGCCGTCGACTTGATTCAGAAGGTCACGCCGCTGCCTGGAGGCACGTTTCAGGTGGTACTGTCGAACGGTCAGACGCTCGTGGCGAGCCGCATCCAGTCCCGAGTTCTGCGGGAGACGCTACTGCGGCTGTGACAGGCAAAAGGCCCCGGCCAACCGTGATCAAGGCGCTGCGCGCTCCAGGGCCGAGGCATAACGTCGAGTTAAGGCACCGCGTCGACCGCCCAGTCTGTGCCGCATAATCAACCTGTGCGGATCATAGGTGTTGCTTTCTTGGCTGTCCTGTCAGCCGCCTGTACTGGCGAACAGCGCGCTCCCGAGTCGACCGCTGCTGCGGGCTCCGCGCCACGCGACGCGCAGCATCCGGGTGTCACCGGCCCGCATGGCGATCACACGGCTCACCACGGTGGCATGGTGTTGATGAACGGCGACGTTCACTACGAAGTCGTGCTCGCCGCCAGCGGACGCCACCAGGTGTGGTTCAGTGACGCGATGCGCAACGAACTGCCGGCATCCGTGGCCAGTGGTGTCACTCTCGAAGTGTTGCGTCCAGGCGCGCCATCTGAAATGGTCGCGCTGGTGATAGACGAAGCAGGTGAGGCCTGGGTCGCGACCGCACGGCCGCTCGAGGGCGATGGGATCACCGTGAAGGTCCGCTACCGTCTTCAGGGGCAACCGCACGAGATCGAGATCCCGTACAGCGCGAGCGCACAGTAGCGACGCGCCTACTCGTGTCGTAGCGCGTTGATCGGGTCGAGCTGCGAGGCTCGCCGCGCCGGGTAGTAGCCGAAGATCACGCCGACGGCCGCGGCAATGAGAAATGCCATCGCCACGGAATCGGGAGCGATCTCGGTCGGCCACTCGAGAAATGCCGTCAGCCCTCGCGCCGCCGCGATGCCGGCGAGCACCCCGGCAATACCCCCCAGCAGGCTGAGCACCATCGCTTCGACGATGAACTGCAACAACACTTCGCTGCGCTTCGCTCCCACCGCAAGCCGCAGTCCGATCTCACGCGTGCGTTCGGTCACCGAGATCAGCATGACGTTCATGATGCCGATGCCGCCGACGATCAACGAGATGCCGGCAATGCTGCCGAGCAGCGCCGTCATCGTTGTCCCGGCGCGGCTCAGGGTGCCCGCCATTTCCTCTGTGGTCACGGAATCAAGCTTCGGCATGTTGGCCAGCGCGAACGCCGCCACTTCCGTGTACAGCCCCTTTGTCACCTGCTGGGCCGCAAGCGTTCGCACCACGAAATCGTCGGGATGTGCCGCGCCGCCGTTCGGGCCCTGCAGCCCGCCGAGCGCGCCGGACGCACGGGCCGCACTGGTGGCAATGGACTTCGCGTGGCGCGTCCGGAGAAGCGCGGTGACCGCATCGGCGACGCGGGTTGCGACGCCCGCTTCGGCCACTCCGACGGTGATCTGCTGCAGATGCGTGCGCGCAGTCAACCGTCCAAGCGTCGTCACCGGGACGAAGATGCCCTCGTCGTGATCGCGTGACACCGCGCGGATCCACCCGACGATTTCGAAGGACTGCTCGTGGATCTGCACGCGCCGTCCCACCGGATCGACGCCGTCACCGAACAACTGGGCACTCAACACCCGGCCGATAACCGCCGTCGCCCCGCCGCTCGTAACATCTTCTCGGGAGAACGGCTGGCCGCTGAGGAAGGTCCATCCGTGAATCTCAGCGCTCGAAGGCTCGGTGCCGAGCACGACAACGAAGGCGCGCGCCTGGGCACTCGCGGTGACCCAGGTCCGCGATCGCAGTTCGGCGGCGACGTTCAGCACGTCCGGAATCTCGGCGACGGCGGCGGCGTCTTCACGCGTCAGCGTGGTGGCGGAGCCGAGCCCAGACGCGATGTTCACGCTTTCGCCGCCGCGAATGAAGTTACCGGCAGTGACCTGCACGATGCTCGTGCCCGCCGAGCGCAGCGTGCGCTCCATCGACGCGCGTGCGCCCTTGCCGAGGGCCAGCATGGCGATCACCGCCGCGACGCCAATCACGACACCGAGCGCGGTCAGCAGCGTGCGCAGCCGGTTTCGTCCGAGCGCGCGCCACGCGATCTGCGCCGAGGCCAGGAGGAAGCGCGTCACTCGTAGCGCAATGCCGTGATTGGATCGAGCGCAGCGGCGCGGCGCGCTGGATACCAGCCGAAGAACACGCCGACCGCCGCCGCCACACCGAAGGCGATCAGCACGGCACCCGGCGAGACCACCGTGGCCCAGTGCAGCGTGCGGGAAATCGTCAGTGATGCAATCACGCCGACGACGATTCCGGCGACTCCGCCGGCCAGGCTGATGGCAGTGGCCTCGATCAGGAACTGTCGCATCACGTCGCGCGCGCGCGCGCCGACCGCGAGCCGCAGGCCGATTTCACGCGTGCGCTCGGTGACCGACAGCAGGGTGATGTTCATGATGCCGATCCCGCCGACCAGCAGCGACACCGCGGCCACGGCGGCGAGCAGCCATCGCATCGTTCGGCTGGAGCGTTCGAGTGTTCCCGCCAGTTGTTCGAGGGTCACTCGTTCCAGTTCGCGCACGTTGCCGGCGATCGCCGAGGCGACGTTCGGCGGCAATCCGCCCATCGTGATCGCGCGGGTTGCTTGCGTCGCGATGGTGAAGTCGTCGGGCTGTGCGTCGCCGATGCCATGGCGCTGCCGCAGCAACGCGGCCATCCGCTTGGAGAGTGCACTGACATCGCCGGTCGACGCAGCGGTCACGGTGATGTCATTGAGCTTGGTCAGGTTCAGCAGGCGATGCGTCGTGGTGTACGGCATGTAGACGGCGTCGAACTCGTCGTCTCCGGGCGCAGGGCGGACGACCCAGCTGGCGCTGGTGACCACGCCGACGACCCGGAATGGCTGCTTCCAGAGCGTGATCGTCTGGCCGACCGGGTTGGCATCGCCGAACAGCTTCTCTGCCGCGACCTGTCCGAGCACCAGTACCTGTTCGGCATCGTCCTGCTCGTCATCCGAGAAGAACCCGCCGTACTTCAGCGTCCAGGTGCGCTTGATATCCAGCAACTGCAGGTCGGTGCCGTGCATGCGGGTGAACCAGCGCTTGTCACCGTGAAACACCCGCGCGTTGGCGTGCACGCCGCACGCCACGTACTGGACGCCGTCGAGGCGGCCGATCGCTTCGGCATCGGCGAAGGTCAGGGTGGCGGCCGCGCCGAGGCCGGCTTCGAGGTCGCCCAGGCGCTGCCAGGCGAGCGGGTGGTCGTGCTTTTCCATCGGGTCGTCTTCCGGATGGCTCGCGAGCGCGATGTCGTCGGCCACCTCAGGCAGGGGCACGCGTCCCGAGGGCAGCGGCCATCGCCCGGTATCGCCGGCATCAGCCTGGTGTGCGACGGCGGCTCCGGCGTCATCGACTTTCGGCTTCCAGTTGCCCGCGGTCACGGTGATTTGATTCAGGCCGGCGGCGCGGACCTGTTGTTCGATGGAGCGTTGTGCGCCGGCGCCGACCGCGAGCATGGTCAGCACGGTGGCAACGCCCACGCTGATGCCGAGCATCGTCAGTCCTGTCTGCAGGCGGTTGCGGGTCAACGCCTTGACCGCAATATCCACCGCGGGGTGCATGGCGCGTAGGCGTTTCATGACGCGAATGTCGTTTCCGGCGCGACCGGCTCGTTCGCGCGGTCGAGGCTCACGCGTCCGTCCTTGAAATCGATGGTGCGCGTGCCCCAGGCTGCGATATCACGTTCGTGGGTGATCAGCAGCAGCGTGATGCCATGTTCTTCGCGCAGCCGTGCGAACACGCCCATCACCTCGTGACTGGTCTGCGTATCCAGGTTGCCGGTGGGCTCATCGGCCAGCAGCAGGCGCGGCGTGTTGACCAGCGCGCGCGCGATGGCCACGCGCTGCTGCTGTCCGCCGGAGAGCTGGTTGGGGTGGTGTTCCTCGCGATCAGACAGGCCGACGATCTCGAGCGCGCGCCGTGCGCGATCGCGGCGCTCCGAGGCGCGCAGTGTTCCGTCGCGCGTGTAGAGCAGCGGCAGTTCGACGTTCTCGATGGCCGACGTCCGTGCCAGCAGGTTGAAGCCTTGAAAGACGAAGCCGATCGTTTCGTTCCGCACGCGCGCCAGCTCGTCGGCCGGGAGGTTCGACACATCCCGTTCGTTGAGCAGGTACTGACCACGCGTTGGCCGATCGAGGCAGCCCAGAATGTGCATGAACGTCGACTTGCCCGAACCCGACGGGCCGACCACGGTCACGAACTCGCCGGCGTTGATCCTCAGCGACACGCCGCGCAAGGCGTGAATCACGTGATCGCCGACGTGATACTCCTTTTGCAGATCGCGAACCTCGATCAATGTGTCGCCGCCGCCTTGGCCGGAACTTTGCCACCGAACGCGTAGAGCAGCGTGGCAACGGCCTTTTCGGCTCCGGCCATGCCGTAGACCTTTCCGGCGCCTTCGATGACGTAGTACTCGTTGGCCGCGTGCGCGCGGCCTCCCAGGCCGGCGCCACCGCTGATGATCGGCACACCCTTGAACGGGGAGATCCGTTCACCGATCTCGCCGTTGCCGAACATGTACGCCGGCCAGTATCCGCCGGCGGCGCCACCACCACCACCGATGCCCCAGTCAGCGCGCAGCTGCCCGTGCTGGATGTTCATGATCTCGTAGGTGCGCTTCATGGCTTCGCCGATCGCGGTCGCGGAGTTCATCTTGGCCCAGGGCACATCGCCAATCACCTTGATCTCGACGTCCTTGTAGCCGTTCTTGTCGAGCTGCGCGCGGAGCTTCTTGACGATACCGGGGCCGGTCATGTTCGGCACGTAGCGGAAGTTGTGCTTCGACGTGATCTTGTTCGGCAGGATGGCGCCGGCGCCGCCGGCATACATGTTGCCGCCCCAGATGCCGTCGATGTTGAACGACGTGCCATGGCGTTGCATCTTCAGCATCGTGAACGGATCTTCCGAGATGAAGCGCGCCACCCCGACGTTGTTCGCTGCGACCTTGAGGTCGGTGTTCGCGGCCGCGGCCTTGAGCGACGCGGTCTCCTCCGGAGTCAGCGGCTGCATGTCGTCGAAGAAGCCGTCGATCAACGGCGTATTGCCATCGTCTGAGACCAGCGATGCCAGCATCTTCATGTGGCGCCACGCCGGGCTGTCGACGCTGCGCTTGTTGCTGCCATGGATGTCGGAATCGGTCGGGCCCCGTCCCCACGACTTACCGCTGGTCGTGAGTTCCACGTAGACACACCCTTCGGAGCCGGCGCCGAAGCCGCCGCCACCGCTGGGTGACTGACCGCCGAACAGGTACATCGCGTCGGCGCCTTCGAGCAGCTCGGGATGATCCCTGACCCACTTGCGCAGGCCGATGTCCATGCGCTCCTCATCGCCTTCGGCGACGACGATCAGGTTGACGGGGAGCTTGCCGTGCACGGCCTTGATCGCGCGGAAGGCATTGAGTTGCGCCATCTGCGGGCCCTTCGAGTTCGTGGCGCCACGGCCGATCAGGACCTTCTTGTAGGGCGCCTGCTCAACGAGGCGCGCCTCGAACGGCGGGTTGTGCCACGCATCGGCCTGCGTGATCGGCATGGTGTCGTACATCCAGTAGATCAACAGCGTCTTCTCGGCCCCTTCGTCACATTTCGCGTAGACGACGGGATTACCTGGCGTGCCGTATTCGGTCACGCCCACGTCGAACACCTGCGTCTGCTGGCAACCGAGTTCGTCGAAGAATCCCTTGACCATCTCGGCCGACTCAGGGATGCCCTCACCCGAGTTCGAGATGCTGGGCTGCTGAATCCACTTCTGCAGGTTGTGGACGTGCGCGTCGATGTTGGTGTCGATGTGCGCGTAGACCTGCTGGAGGTCCGGAGGGACCTGGCTCATGTCGGGTTGAATTTCGGTGTCGCCCGCCGGACGGACGCCAAGGTTGGGCGTCGCCGCCGTTGTGGGCGTGGTCTCGCCGGCTGGGGTCGAACGCGAGCAGGCCGCGATGCACGACAACGTGATGACGAGCGCTACTGAACACCTGATCATGAATCCTCCGTGGTAGACGGGAATTGAGCCTTAGGTGACGCTGTATGTCAATGCATTACGTGTGAAGATGGCACCGAGAAGATGTCTGCGTGTGTCTGTGCCGTGTCTCGCAGGGCAGCGATCGCCGCATTCGCGGCGGCGGCTGCGGGCACTGCCTGCGGCGCGAGCCGTGAGAGCGACGGCTCGCTTGATGCCCTGGCGGAGGATTACGTCCGCACCGCGTTGGCACTGGCGCAGCATCAGCCGTCGCTGGTGGAAGCCTGGCGCGGCCCCGACGCCTGGCGACCGGGAAGGCGCGAACCCGTCGCGCAGATTCGCCGTCGTCTCGACGAGGCGCATCGCGCCGCGAGTGTTATCCAGGCAGCCGCCACTGAAGATCAACGGGCACGGTATCTCCGGCAGCAGATCGACGCGCTGATGCTCGCCGCCCGGCGCCTGGCCGGGGAGTCGCTCACCTTTGCCGACGAGGCGTCGCTGGCTTTCGGTCAGCCGGTTGCGCGTGTCATGTCCGCGCTGGCTTCGGGAGCGCAACAACAATCCTTGGGCGAGGCTCGAGCCGCGCTCGAGCGGCTGCTTCCCGGTACGGGCGCACTGTCACAACGTTACGCGGCATTTCGAGAGCGGCACTCGATCGCGCCGGCACGCGTATCCGCCGCAGTTGAATCCGCGATGGCTGCCTGCCGGCGCCGCCTGGCGCCGCACATCGCGCTGCCATCGGGCGAGTCAATCCGCGCCGGCACGCAGCCCGGACTCGGTGTCGAAGCCTTCGCGTCTTATGACGGCGATCTGCGCACGCGCGTCCTCGTTGATCAGGCCAGCCGTCTGGATCTCGCCCGCCTGGTGTGGCTCGTCGCTCACGAGACCTATCCGGGACATCACTTGCAGCATGTTCTTGCCGACGCCGATCTCGTGCAGCGGCGCGGCTGGCGGGAGCGCGCGCTCTATCCGTCATTCGGCGGACATCTGCTGTGTGCCGAGGGTGCCGCGGAAGCAGGAGCCGCGTTGCTGCTTGATGGCGAGTCGTTCGCAGAGTTGTGCCGCGAGGTGTCCGAGCCGGCGGCGATCTCACCCGACAGCGTCGCGGAGCTGGTCGCGGTGCAGCGCGCGGTGATCGAGCTCGATGTGCACGCCGCGATGGTCGCCAGGGCGTACCTCGACGGCGAACTCAGCAGCAACGCGGCTGCCGAGCAACTCACTTCGTCGGCCTTGATCCTTGACGGACAGCGCATGCTGATGACCATTGAGCGGCAGCGGACGCGCATCCTGGCCTACCCGACGGGCCGCCGGATCGTTGCTGCCCATCTGAAGGCCGGCAATGCCTGGGAGCGCCTGACGGACGTCGCGACGTTCCTCGTCGTCTGAGCGTGGTCTCCGCGGGCTACGCCGGTCCGCCAGAGCCCGGGAAACCGTTACAATAGAAACGAACACCTCATGTTGCAACGACTGAAGACGGCCGGCCTCGACGGCATCGCCGAGAAAATGGACGCGCGTGAGCGCCTGACGTTCGACGACGGCGTCACCCTGTTCACGTCTGACGACCTGCTGGCGCTGGGCTGGATCGCCAACCGCGAGCGCGAGCGGCGCCACGGCGCGCGCACGTTCTTCAATCACAACCTGCGCCTCGAAGCGACCAACGTCTGCGAAGCGTCGTGCCTGTTCTGCTCGTTTGCCCGCCTCAAGGAAGGGATGCCCGGCTCGCACACGATGTCGGTGGAACAGATCCTCAACAAGCTGCGCGCGCGCGACGGCGAGCCGCTCACCGAAGTGCACATCGTCAACGGGCTCCATCCGGGATTGCCGTTCAGCTATTACACCGACATTCTGTCCGGGCTGAAAAAGATCAGGCCAGGCATTCACCTGAAGTGCTTCACCGCGGTGGAGATCGCGTTCTTCGCGGACCACTACGGCAAGACCGACCGCCAGGTGCTCGAGGAACTCAAGGCCGCGGGCCTGGATTCGCTGCCGGGCGGCGGCGCCGAGATCTTCGCGCCGCGAGTGCGCAAGAAGATCAGCCACGACAAGTGCGACGGCGCGCGGTATCTGTCGATCCACCGCATTGCGCACAGCCTGAACATGCGCACCAACGTGACGATGCTCTACGGTCACATCGAGACGACGGAGGAGCGCGTCGATCACCTGATGCAGACGCGTGCGCTGCAGGATGAGACCGGCGGCCTGCAGGCATTCATCCCGCTGGCGTTTCATCCCGACAACAACCAGATGCGGAAGCTGCCGGCGCCGTCGGCCAACGACACGCTTCGCGTCCACGCGGTGGCGAGGTTGATGCTCGACAACGTCGATCACATCAAGGCGTACTGGATCTCGTGCGGCGTCGAAGTGGCGCAGACCGCGCTGTGGTTTGGCGCCGACGACCTCGACGGCACCGTGCAGGAAGAGACGATCTACCACATGGCCGGATCGTCCACGCCGACAGCGCTGTCGACCGGCGACATCGAGCAATTGATCTGGGACGCCGGCCGCGAACCGATCGAGCGCGATACTCTTTACAACATCGTGCGAGTACCCGCCAGGGAACATGCCTCGCCGAGCGCCGTAGTGTTACAATAGGAAAGGTATCCTATGGGCCCAAAATCATTTGGTGGTGGCGACGTCGGCGGCTTGAAAGAGCATCACGAAGGCGGCGGCGATATCGGCAAGAAGCTCTGACGAGTCAGAGCGGCGGCACCTTCAGACGGAATTCAAACGAGTATTTGAATCGGTCGGCCCTGGCGTGGTCGCAGGTATATCGCCAGCCGACCCAACCTTGCGCGTTCTTCGCAAGTTCGAGCTTGGCGCCTTTGGGAATCAAGCCGGTTTGGCTGCATTCCACTTGCCCAATGTTGGGGTGGAAGTAGAAGCCGGCTTCAAACCTCTTCACCGGTTCAGCAGACCAGAGCGTCCACGACCAGTCTGCAGCGCCGGTCTGCACAAGTTTCTTCATTAATCCGGGCCACTCGTATTTTGTTTCGACGGTTCTCGGCTCACTCTCCCCGGCTTCAATCTTGGGTAAGTGGAACAAGGCGACGCGCTTACCCCGAGGGTCGTCTGCCACTGGCAATGGCACCACCTTTCCGATCCCTCCTACTTGCACGGCAGTGAAAGTAATATCGGCAAAATTGTCGACGCCGTCGGCTTCGGGGTCAACGAACATCCCCTGTGTCCAGAAGGACACCGACGCGCTGCGAGCGCGTAGGCGTTCCCGCCGCATCACCTTGCCGTTGCCAGCATCTCCGATTTCCACGATGTAGACGGCTTCCTCGAACAAGTACTCGGGATAGTCTTCTGCCGTATACAGCTTGTCGACGATCTCTCGGTTTGCATTGAGCAGGCCCTTGATCAGGTCTTGTGCTGGCGCACGACGTTGGTTCTCCTTGGCAGCCTCTAGATTCGACTTTAGATTGGTTATCGCGATGATGGTGAACGCTGTGCCCACCAGCAACATGAGCGACGCAATGGCTAGGAATGCCACAATTGAATAGGGAACCCACTGTTCAATCGCCAGCTCATTGGCGTTTGTTACACGCACATTCTTCAGTAAGATTTGCTCCAACCGGACGGCAAGGCCATCAACTGAAGCAAGCAATCCGATGGCGCCGATCATTCCTGCCACCATCAATGCAATCGCGGCTCGATGTCGATCAAAACTGAAAGACGGCATGCGAAGTGGCGCGATTGTATCCCAGTGGTTGACCTTAATGCCGACCTGCTGGGATGGGGCCCAATCAGTGACTTGAGCAAACTATGCGAGATTTTCGACTCCTCCTTTTTGTGGCTTGGTCCGTAGCTTCCGTATCGTTGCTACATGCGCAGGCCCCCTCACTTCCTTCCGCAGTTCGCGCGGCGGCAGACGCGATTTCCGAAGAGCAGCTCGCCTGGGACCTGGCCTACCTCGCGTCCGACGAACTGGGCGGACGCAACACACCCTCGCCGGGCTTCGACGCTGCCGCCGACTACATCATTGCGAGACTGTCGAGAGCAGGACTGAAGCCGGCCGGCGACAACGGCACCTTCAAGCAGCACTACGATCTGCACGAATCGCGGGTCGACGCGAACGCGACGTCGATCGCGATCGGCGCGCAAAGCTTCATCGTCGGCCGCGATTTCGCGATGCGCACGCTCGCGGGACCGGTGCAAGGCGAACTGCCGGTCATCTACGCGGGACACGGGTGGGTGGTGCCGGATCGCAAGATCGATCCGTATGCCGGTCTCGATGTGAAGGGCAAGCTGGTGCTGGTGCACGGACCCGGCGCGCTGCCGCGCGGCGTGGAAATTCAACAGCTCGGCCGCGTCGCGATCGGCGCGCAGACGCCGTTCCAGGCCGCCGCCGAACGCGGCGCCGCCGGCATCCTGTTCATCACCCGCGCTGCCGACCTCGTGCGATGGGACGAGATCAAGCACGCGAACATGGTGCGCCGGGAGATCGAGCCGGCAGTGCCGTCCGCCTATGCGGCCATTCCCATCACGTCGATGATGCTGGCGCCGCCGGCAACCCTCGCACTGCTGGCGGGAGAGGCGCTCGATGGAGTGGCGGCAACGAAGATCGGCGACCAGGGCAGCTTCCCGGCGTCCTTCCAGCTGAAAAAGACGATCTCGGTACGCATCGCGACATCAGCGACGACCATCCTCAAGCCGTACAACGTGGTGGCGATGCTCGAGGGCGGCGATCCGAAGTTGAAGGACGAAGCGGTCACCGTGTTCTCGCATCTTGACGGCGCGGTCGGCACGCGAGAGATCGCCGGCGATCGGATCTACAACTCCGCGGACGACAACGCGTCGGGCAGCGCCGCGACGCTGAACATCGCGGAGCAGATGGCGAAGGCGCCGAAGCCGAAGCGGAGCGTGATCTTCGTGTGGGACAGTGGTGAAGAGCAGGGGCTCTGGGGCACACGCCGGTTCGTGCACGCGCCGCCGGTGCCGCTCGACCGCATTGTCGCGCACTTCAACATCGACATGATCGGCGCGAGCCGCCGTCCGGGATCCGCCGATGCGCTCTCGAACCTGGTGACGGAACGCCACGAGGTCTTCCTGATCGGCCCCAAGGCGCTGAGCCGTCAGGCGTCGGTGCTGCTCGACCGCGTCAACGCCGAGTACCTCAAGCTGCGCTACAACCCGAATTACGACACGCCGGACAGCGAGTTCTTCTACCCGCGCACCGACGCCGGCCCGTTCCTGGAGCGCGGCATCCTGCCGATCGGTTTCACGACCGGCATTCACAATCGCTATCACCTGCCCGCCGACGAAGCGCGGGTGCTCGACCCGGTCCAGGTGCACGCCATCACGAAGACGGTGCTGGCGAGCGTGTGGATGATCGGCGACGCGGCTGAGCGGCCAGGTATCGATCAGCCGATCCCGCGCACGGTGCCGAAGTACCGTTAGCGTCGAGTAGGCATCCAATCTCTAGACGCATATACTGAAAACAGGCCAATCGAAACCTGAGCAATAGCGTGGGTTTCGGTTGGTCTTTTTCATAACCGGAGATTGAGAAAATTTTCACAATCCTCCGCTCGCTTCGCGAGCTGCGGATTGCAGGCAAGGCAAACACGATGAGCACCTTCTTACCGGTCCTGAACGAAGTCGAGAAGGCGTCGATCCACGAGCGGCAGCCGCTGCCCGAGGCCTATCTCGGGTTGCCCGACGAAGAAATGTCGGTGCGCATTGCCGCGGCTCGCGCGGCGCTTGGCGATCGGCTCGTCATCCTCGGCCATCACTACCAGCGCGACGAGGTGATCAAGTTCGCCGACTACACCGGCGACTCGTACAAGCTCGCCAACGCGATTGCGCAGCATCCCAACGCCGACTACATCGTGTTCTGCGGCGTGCACTTCATGGCCGAGAGCGCGGACATCCTGGCGATGCCGCACCAGCGCATCATCCTGCCGGACCTTGCGGCGGGGTGTTCGATGGCCGACATGGCGCCGGCGGATCAACTCGAGATCTGCTGGTCGGAGCTTCGGCAACTCGGCATCGCCGATCGCGTGCTGCCGGTCACGTACATCAACTCTGCTGCGTCGATTAAGGCGCTGGTTGGCGAGAACGGCGGCACCGTCTGCACCTCGTCCAATGCCGCGGCGACGTTGACGTGGGGGTGGGAGCAGAAGGAGAAAATTCTCTTCCTGCCCGATCAGCATCTCGGCCGCAATACGGCGTACGCGATGGGCGTGCCGCTCGACCAGATGGCCGTGTGGGACCCGAACGAGCCGTTTGGCGGACTGACGCGCGACCAGATCGACGCCGCGACGTTGATCCTGTGGAAGGGCCATTGCTCGGTGCACGTGCGCTTCACGGCCAGGCAGATCGACAAGGTGCGTGCCGAGCATCCTGGCATTCGCGTGATCGTTCACCCCGAAGTGCCGTTTGATGTGGTGCAGGCCGCCGACGACAGCGGCTCGACCGAGTACATCCTGAAGCAGGTGCGCGACAGCGCGCCTGGCTCGAAGTGGGCCGTCGGCACCGAGGTTCATCTCGTCCATCGCCTTGCTGAAGAGGTGGCGCCCGATAAGACCGTCGTGTCGCTCGATCAGTTCGGCTGCCTGTGCTCGACGATGTTCCGCGTGTCGCCGAATCACCTGCTGTGGGTGCTGGATGCGCTCGTCGACGGCGAGGTCGTCAATGAAATCGTCGTGCCGGATGCGCAGAAGAAGTGGGCTAAGATTTCACTAGATCGGATGCTAGCGATCAGGCCAGCAGGCTAGCGGGCCAGCAGGCTAGCAACAGGAGAGAGAGTTCATGGCTCATTCACTACCCGCGCTGCCGTACGACGCCGCGGCGCTCGAACCACATATCGACAGCCAGACGATGCAGATCCATCACGGCAAGCATCATCAGGCGTACGTTACCAACCTGAACGCGGCGCTCGACAAGCATCCGGAGCTGCACAACAAGAGCCTGGACGACCTGGTCAAGAACATCAACAGCGTGCCGGACGACATCAAGGCCGCGGTTCGCAACAACGGCGGCGGGCACTGGAACCATTCGTTCTTCTGGGCGCTGATGGCGCCCAACGCCGGCGGCGCGCCGACCGGCGCGGTGGCCGACGCGATCAACAGTGCGTTTGGCGACTTCGAGAAGTTCAAGACCGCGGTCAACCAGGCCGGCACCACGCGCTTCGGCAGCGGCTGGGCGTGGGTGATCGACAACGGCGGCAAGCTCGAAGTGATGAGCACGCCGAACCAGGACAACCCGCTGATGGAAGGCAAGAAGGCGATCCTCGGCATCGACGTGTGGGAACACGCCTACTACCTGAAGTACCAGAACCGTCGTCCTGACTATCTCGGCGCGTGGTGGAACGTCGTCAACTGGAACGAAGTCAACCGCCTGCTTAAAGGCTAAAGACGAACCACGAAGGACACGAAGACTTCTTTGGAAATTGCCAAGGCATGTTTCGTGTTCTTCGTGCTCTTCGTGGTTGCTTCTGAGCGTCAGGCTGCCGCGCAGCCGGCAGTAACCGGCACCCTGTCGAACGTCACCCGGGTCGAGTCGTGGTCGTACTTCCAGCCGGCACCTCATTCGGAGACGCAGCCCCCGGCGCCGATCGGCGATCCCGACTACACATTCATTGGTGACCGGGCGGAGCTCGGCGTGCGCGTCGATGGCCGTCGCTTCGACCTGAGCGGCCGCTTCAATTACGTGCGCCTCGAGAATCTGCCGACGCGAGCCATTGGTCCCGGGGGATTGGGCGCGGGCGCGTTCTACTTTGCCGCGACCGGCATTCGCTACAGCTACCAGCTGTATCTCGGTGAGCTCAACGCTCGCATCAAGTCGTCGGACCAGCAGACCTCCTTCACCATTGGCCGCATGCCGTTCTCATCCGGCGGAGAAGTGAGCTCGGGCAGCTTCTCCATGCAGCGGGTCCGCTCCGAACGGCTGCAGTCACGATTGCTCGGCAACTTCGAGTGGTCGTTCTATCAGCGCCGCTTCGACGGCGCCCGGTTCGACATCGACCGGCCGCACTGGCACTTCAACCTGTCGGCGTTCGTGCCGACGCAGGGCGGATTCGAGGAGTCAACCAACCTGTCGATGCCGAAGGTGCAGGTCGGCGCGTCCTCGTTCACGCTGAAGAGCAGCAACGTCGACTGGCAGGGCTTCGCGTATCTCTATCGCGATCGCAGGACCGAGGCGGCAGTGGTCGACAACACCGCGTCCGCCGATCGGCCGGTTGACGTCACGATCGCGACGCTTGGCGGATCGTACATTCGCATCATGCCGCGAGACAGCGGCGAGTACGATTTCGTTGGCTGGGTGGCGGCGCAAGCCGGCGACTGGTACGGACAGCCGCACCGGGCGGCAAGCGTTGCGCTTGAAGCGGGGCACCGGTGGAACCGCGCCGCGTACGCGCCGTGGTTGCGCGCCGGCTACCTGTGGTCGTCCGGTGACGGCGATGGCGGGGACGGCCGGCACGGCACATTCTTCTCGATGCTGCCTTCGTCACGGAAGTTCGCGCTCTCGGCGGTGTATGCCCAGATGAACGTGCGCGATGCGTTCCTGCAGTTGCGAATTGAACCCCGGAGGTTCAAGGCGCGTATCGAAGTACATGCAGTCCACCTTGCCAGCGGCGCCGACCTCTGGTACCACGGCAGCGGCGCCACCGCGTCGAAGGGACGCTTCTTCGGGTTCTCGGGTCGCGGTGCCGATGGGCGCACCGCGCTCGGGTCCGTGGTCGAAGGAACCGTAGAGGTTCCACTCCTGAAATTCTGGTCGATCAACGGCTACGCCGGCGTCATGTCGGATGGCGACGTCGTCAGGTCCCAGTTCACGAACAAGCGGTTAACGGTGTGGACGGTCGAAAACGTAGTGCGGTTCTGACGGATGAACGGGGAACGGGAGAAAACGATGACTGACGCACAGGTAGTTCGCGAACCCAATGCATCGCTCGTCACGACCTTGCACGTTACCTACGCGCTGCACGCGCTGGGCCTTGCCCTCGGCGCATTTGGCGCCGCGTCGGTGCTGGGCTCGTTCCTGTTTGGCTGGCCGTCGATCATCGCGGTGATCATCAACTACGTGCAGCGCGGTCAGGCGACCGGCACCTGGCTCGAGTCTCACTTCGCCTGGCAGATCCGCACGTTCTGGATCGCGGTCGGCTGGGCGACGTTGGTGTTCCTGATCGGGCTGCCGCTGACACTCGTCTTTGTCGGCTTCCTGGTCTGGGGCGGCGGCTTCTTCCTGCTCGGCGTGTGGGCGATCTACCGCATCGCCAAGGGCTGGATGGCCCTGCGCGACCGGCGCGCGGTCGTCTAGCGTCTCAAAACAGCTTCACGCTGACGACCTCGCCTTTTTCGACGATGTCGGTTTGGGCGGGGATCTCGATGTAGCCGTCGGCCTGCGACATCGACGTGATGTCGCCCGAGGCCTTGAACGCCGGCATCGCCTGGCCATCGACGATCCGGACGGTATAGAACTGGTGCCGTCCGGTCGTCGAGACGATGCGCTGGCCGACCGGTAGTGACACGGTTGCGGTGTGGCGTGGCGCGAGCCTGGCCATCGCTCGCAGCGCGGGCACCACCAGCATGTAGGCGTTGGACAAGCACGATGTCGGGTAGCCCGGCATGCCGAACATCGGCCGGCCATTGATCGTGCCGAAGACGGTGGGCTTCCCCGGTTTCACCGCAATGCCGTGAAACACGATCTCGCCCTTCTTGCGAATCACGTCGAGGATCAGGTCGCGTTCGCCGACGGAGCTGCCGCCCGAAAACACCAGCACATCGCACGCCGCGCACGCATCGATTGCGCTCTCGAGCGCCTCGATCGTGTCCTGCGCGGTTGAGAACGGGACCGGCACGCCGCCGTGTTCCTGGATGATCGTGCTCAACGTGAACTTGTTGATGTCGTAGATCTGGCCCGGCTGCAGTTCCTGTCCTGGATCCGCAATCTCGTTGCCCGTCGAAAGAATGGCCACTGACGGCTTGGCATACACCTCGACGTCGCCGATGCCGAGGGCGGCGATGGCGCCGATGCGGCTTGGGTTCAGGACATCTCCTGTGGTGATCACGGTCTGCCCAACCACGATGTCTGCGCCCTGGCGGCCCACGTTCTGGCGCGGATACACGGGGGTGAGCACACGCACGCTCTCACCGGAGAGCTCGGTCTCCTCGACCATGACGACCGCATCGGCGCCCTGCGGCATCGGTGCGCCGGTCGCGATCTCGATCGCGGTGCCGGCGTCGACGGACTTCGTCGGCACCTGCCCCGTGTAGACCTTGTCGATAACTCGCAGCGTCTTCGGCTCGTAGCGGCTGGCGCCGAAGGTGTCTTCCGCGCGCACCGCGAAGCCGTCCATACCGGCGCGGGCAAATGGCGGCACGTCACGAGCCGACCGCACGTCGGCCGCGGCCACGCGGCCGTTCGCATCGATCAGTCGCACGCGCTCCGACCGCGTCATGACGGGGCAGGCCTCGGCGATCAACTGGCGCGCCTCTTCCAGCGGAATCGTCTCGCGGATCGGCTTCATAGACAGGCCAACGGGCCAACAGGCCAACGGGCCAACAGGCTGAGATCTCTCGTCACTTCGCTGCCTGTTGTACCAGATGCGCCAGCTCTGGGACGATTAACTTTTCCATTGCCAGTCTCACTGCCTTTTCCGATCCCGGCAGCGAGATCACGACGACATGCCCAATAGTGCCTGCGCACGCGCGGCTCATCATCGCCGCTGACCCGATGTCCTGGTAACTGAGCATGCGAAACAGCTCACCGAAGCCGGGCAGACGCTTGGTCAGCAGCGCGTCAATGGCTTCGTAGGTGCTGTCGCGGCTGGTCAGTCCGGTGCCGCCGGTGGTGATGATCACGTCCACGTCGGCGATCGTGGCCTGTTGCCGAACGAGTTCGGCGACGCGCGCCGGTTCATCCTTCTCGATGGCTTTTCCCGCCACCTGGTGGCCGGCGGCCGTGAGCAATTCCATGATCGCCGCACCCGAGGTATCGGTGTCGTCGGTGCGCGTATCCGAGACGGTCAACACGAAGACCCGGACCCGTTTGGGGGCGACGGCCTTGTGGCTCTCACTACTCACGCGTTGATTATAGGGCGGCCCGCCTTCGCGGCCGACGGCCGCTTCGGCGCGGTCGCGCCGTAGCTCGCCGGCCTCCGAGCGAGCGTAGGCGGAGTGTTACGATGTCGCATGCTTCGAGGCTTCGCCATTGCGGCCTGTGCCATCACGCTGACGCTCACCGTCCACGCGCAGCAGCCAACACTCGACAAGGCGGGGCGCGCGTGGGTGGACGCAACGCTGAAGAAGCTGTCGCTCGAGCAGATCGTCGGACAGATGATCTTCGCGCCGTTTCAATCCACCTACATGAGCAGCGACAGCGACCAGTACGAGCAACTGGTCAAGCTGGTCCACGAAGCGCACATCGGCGGCGTGATCGCGTTCGGCGGCAGCGAGCCGGTCCCACAGGTGATGCTCAACAACACCTATGGCGCCGTGATCCTGGGCCAGCCGATGGAGCTGGCGTCGATCCTTAATCGCCTGCAGTCGGTATCGAGCCTGCCCCTGCTCACATCATCTGACTTCGAATGGGGCGTGCAGATGCGCATCGCCGGCGCCACGAAGTTTCCGCGCGCGATGGCGTTTGGCGCGGCTGGAGATCCGCAGCTGGCGTATGAAGCCGGCAAGGTGGTTGGCGCCGAATCGCGCGCCCTCGGCGTGCACGTCAACTACGGGCCGGTTGCCGACGTGAACAACAACCCGCGCAACCCGGTGATCAACATCCGGTCGTTCGGCGAGGATCCGGTCAAGGCCGGCGAAATGGTGGCCGGATGGGTCCGCGGCATGCAGGACGCCGGCATGCTCGCCACGCTGAAGCACTTTCCGGGACACGGCGACACGGATGTCGACTCGCACCTGGGCTTGCCGATGGTCTCGCATCCGCGCGAGCGTCTGGACGCGATCGAGCTGCCGCCATTCAAGGCCGGCATCGCGGCCGGCGCCGCAGGCGTGATGGTGGCGCACATTGAATTGCCCGCGATCGACCCGGAGAAGGTTCCCGCGACGTTCAGCCCAAAGGTCATTTCGACGTTGTTGCGGCCCGGCTTCGACGGATTGATCTATTCCGACTCGATGAAGATGCAGGCGATCACCGAGATGGCGTCTCCGGGAGAGGCGGCGGTGAGGGCCGTCAAGGCGGGCATCGACGTGATTCTTGATTCACCTGATTCGGCGGCGGCGGCGGCGGCGATCGTGGCGGCGGTGAAGGGCGGAGACATTCCTCGTGAGCGGGTGGAGCAGTCCGCGCGCCGCATCCTCGAAGCCAAGGCGCGCCTTGGATTGCACCGCACCCGCACCGTCAACATCGAGTCCGTGCCGCTGACGGTCGGTGGGCGCAAGAACGACGCGGTGGCCCGCACGATCAGCGAACGCTCCATCACGCTGATCAAGGACACCCGCAACAGCGTGCCGCTGCCCACGCCGAAATCCGGCAGCGTGCTCTATCTTTCCGTGCTCGACTACCCGTCAGGCTGGCGCATTGCCGCGCCCAGCCGTTCGGTGATTCCCGCGCTCAGGGCACGGTGGGCCAACATCGAGGCGGTCGAGATTTCCGATCGCGCCACGCCGTCAGAGCTCGATCTCGTGCGCGCGATGGCCGACAACTACGACGCGATCGTCGCCGGCGTATTCGTGCGCGCCTCATCGGGGAGCGGCCGTCTGGACCTGGCGCCGGCCGTCGTTCGCCTGCTGCAGGATATGTCGCGCGGCACCGAGCGCCGCAAGCAACCGTTCGTGACGATGTTCTTTGGCAATCCCTACACGCCGATGTTCGTGCCGGAAGTGCCGGCAATGATGCTGACCTACGACTTCTCTGACTATGCGGAAGTGTCAGCGGTGAAGGCGTTGGCGGGAGAGATCCCGATCAACGGCAAATTACCGATCGCGCTGCCGGGATTGTTCCCCATCGGCCACGGGATCTCCAGGGCGAAGTGAGCTAGGCCGGCTTGAGGTGATAGTGCCTCGAGCTGTCTGGCACCCGAAACTGCTGCCCGCTGTCCGGATCGATTGCGACCTCGCCCTCGAGCACCAGCGCCTTCACGGTCATGCGGCGATCACACATCACCGTCACGGTGATCCCGTCGTATTCGCCAGAGCCCTCGCGCGCGGTCACCGGGCAGAGACGCTCCACCGCAGGGCCGATCCCGCGTTTCAGGAACCACATCCGCCACGCCTGCGTGCCCTCCGGATGCACATGCTTGCGGTCATCGTCTTCCAGGCCGGTTGGCGGCCGATCGCGGTGCACGAGACGCAGCGTCGCCGATTCCCCGGTGGCCAACTGTCGATCGGCATCGTTCGAGTCGTGCCAGAGTGCCGTCTTGGCAAGGGCGGCACTGGCCGTGCCGCGCCCCGGTTGCACGATTGCCGAGAATGATGCGGGCGGACCGAGGTTTGTCACTTCGGCGCAGAGGTACTTGCCGTCGGTCTTGACCGTGAGTTGAACGCGTTTCATTTCCGGGGTGCACGCGACCTGGCTTCTGCGTCGACATCCTTTTCCCAGGCGATGAGTTGTTCGTTCAACCGCCGCACGATGTCGGTGCGGACGCCCGACAGGTCGTTTCTCTCGGAGATGTCCTTCGACAGGTCGAACAGCGACAGTCTCGCAGTGCCTTCGTGCAGCAACTTCCAGCTGCCGCTGCGGACGGCGCGTTGATCGAGTCCAGCGGTGCGCACCCGCCAGAACAGCGTGCGCTCGGTCACCGGCGCCTTGCCCTCGAGGATGGGCAACAGGTTGATCCCTTCCAGCTTTGCTTCGGCAGGTAACAGCGCCCCGGTGACCGCAACGATCGTTGCCGTCAGGTCCATGGTGATGCCGACCTGCGAGGTGACACGCCCGGCCGGCAGACGACCCGGCCACGACACGATCGCCGGGACGCGAATGCCGCCTTCCCAGAGCGTGAACTTGCGATTGAAAAGGGGAGAGTTGCGCGACAGCCATTCACCGCCGTTGTCGTTGGTGAAGATGACCAGCGTGTTGGCGGCGATGCCGGCCTTCTCGATCGCGCCGACGATCTGCCCGACGCCGGCATCGGCGCGCTCCATCATCTTCACGTAGTCCTGCCGCGTGCCCGTGTTCTCGTGAAACGCCAGCATGTGCGCGGAGTTGCGCTCCGCGGTCGATGGTTTGTCGGGCACCTGGTACGGCCAGTGCGCGGCGGAGTACGCGACCTCGAGGAAGAACGGCTCGCGCGCATGATCGGCGATGTACTGCACGGATTTCTGCGTAATCAGGTCGGTGAGATAGCCCTCCGCCTTGGTGCGCTCGTCGCCGGCGAAGAGATCCGGCTGCCCCGTGCTGTCGGTATGCTGGTAGTAATCAACGTAGCCGCTCTTGTAACCCCAGAACGACGCGAAGCCATGAACCAGTGGGCTGAACTGCGGCAGGTAGCCGAGATGCCACTTGCCGATCAGCGCGGTGGCGTAGCCGTGGTTGCGCAGCAACTGCGGCAGCGATCGCCCGGTTGCCGGCAGTCCCATCTCGCCATCCGCGGTTGATGCGGCGCCCAGCGGACGTTCCAGTTCGAAGCGCTGCTGATAGCGTCCGCTGATCAGGCCCGCTCGTGTGGGCGTGCACGACGACGCGTTGGCGTAAAAATCGGTGAATCGTGTGCCGCGAGCGGCAAGTCGATCGATGTTCGGGGTGCGGATATCCGGCGCGCCATAGCTGCCAATATCGCCATACCCCACATCGTCTGTGATGATCAGGATGACGTTCGGACGCGCACTCGCCGTCTGCGCCGCCGGCGAGACGACGGTTGCGACGCTGGCGATCAGTGCGAGAAGGAACCGGCGCATGTTGGCCGATTCTATAGGAAGCGAGCCTGGGATTAGCGAAGCGCTGACGCGGGGACGCCGGCCTTGAGAGCGGCGGCGCGGACGCGACTCACGGCGGCCTGGTCCTGGTCCACCGACTGCTGCGCCTGTGAATGCTCCAGCGCCGCTTTCTGGCGCGATGCGTCGTCCTGCGCTTCGGTCACAAGCCGACGCGCGTCTTCAAGGCGTTTCTGGCTGGCCTGCAGCCGCGCGCTGGCGAGCGCCAACTGCTGCTGCCACCGTTGCGTGTCGGCGTCGGTGGCTTTCTCCAGCATCCCGAGCTGTTCGTTCTGGCGCTTCTTCAGGTCGGCAATGATCTCGTCGGCTCTTGCTTCGACACTCTTGCCTGGGGCGGAGGGCGCCTTCGTTGTCTTGCTTTCGGCCTTCGGAACCGCTTGCGGCGGAGCGACAGCGGATGGATCGCTGCCGCACGCCGCCGCGAAGGCGAGCGCGACAACGGCGACGCTGGTTCGCCACCTGTTGATCGACGTGGGCATCAGAGCGGCTTGACCGATGCCCGAACCGTGGCCGGCGCTCCCGACGTGAGGTCACCAGGTTTCACACCCCGGAACGCATTCTCAGCGGCTGCGCCCTCAGCTGCGGCTTTCGTCACCGCGTCCACGAGCTTCTGGTATTCGGCGGCATTGGCAGCGGTCAGCTTCAGCTCAATGAGGCCGTCCGACGCGATCGAATTCACGGAGTTGCCACCGGTCAGGTTCGTGATCTGGTAGCTGCCCGCGGGCAGTGCCTTCTGAATCAGGATGACCGCGCGAGCCGCGGCGTGCAGCGCGCTCACGCGTCCGTAGGAGCCCGAGCTGTGGCCGCCCGGTCCCTGGAATTCAACCTTCAATCCCCGGGTCTGCTGAGCGAAGACGGACGTTCCGGCTGCGCCGACGCTGAGGACGATTGCGAGCGAAAGAATAAGGCGTTTCATTATCGATGCTCCAGGTTACTTAATGACTTCGCGCGTGCGCACGCCCATCGGTCCGACCGCAGGCTGCACAACGGTGCCGTCCGCCGCGTGGAACCCTGAGACAATCAGCGCCGCTGTCAGCACTCGATGCATGCGAGCGACTTCGATTGCCGGCGCACCGCGCGTGCCCCATTCCCAGAACGCGTGTCCGCCTGCGCCGGCCGCCGAGGACGCCAGCGTGAACTGATACGTGGGAATACCGGTGTTGGCCGGCACGTTGTCGTTCAGGCTGCCTGAGCCCAGGCCGACAACGGGCGACGTGATGGCTCCCAGCTGAATGCCTGATTGAAGGCCTGCGTGAACCGCGACGTTGTCGACGCTCTTGGCGACGAATGCCGGCCGCAACCCGAACCACATCAGCTCGAGGCTGATGGCTTCGTTGCTGCCGTCCTTGCGACCGTGCCTGGCGTTTTCAGCCGTCACGCCGGCCTGGAACATGGGTTCGATGTTCTTGCGAATCTCATCGAGCGTTTCCGTGCGCGGCGAGCGCATGTCGACCTCGAGCGAGCAGCTCGGCACGCCCGCGTTGGCGGCCGGCGGCGGCTCGCAGCTCGCGCGGCCGACGGTATACGTCGTGCGCGGGGCGCCCGGACGAAGCTCCGACGGCGTCTTGACGTCGGCGATCATCGCGATCGCCGCGGCCATGGCCGCAGGCGCGCTGGGACCATCCGCGCGCGGCGATGGCGCCTTGAACTTCATCTCGAACCGATAGCTGCCAAGAAAGTTCACGGTGCCGCCACCTTCGAGGCCGAAGTTGGCGACGAAGTTCAGCGGATTCGATCCGGTTCCGGCCTTCTGGTCGAAGCCATAGAGCTGCTTCATGCCCGCCAGGTTGCCCTTGCCCTCTTCGCCGGCGGTGCCGCAGATCCAGATGTCGTAGACGGGCTTGATGTTGTGCTTCTTCATCGCCGCCGCGAGGATGAAGGCGTTGGCGGTGCTCGGCATCATGTCGCCATACCCAGGCACGTAGATGCGCACGCCGCCGCCGGTTTCAGCTTCCTTCGCATTCGCGAAGACCTTGCTGGCCAGCGCGTAGTTGTCGTTCTCGATGACGCGGCCGCGCGCATCGAATGACAGCTCGACGGGGATTGCCGCCAGTTCTTCAGGCGTCGCCACCACGGGCTGCGAGTACGGCTGGAGCTTGATGCGTATGTTGGGATCGCCCGACTTCGGCAGCGTCTCAGGATTCACGACGTCGATGTGTCCTTCGACGAGCACCTTAGGGTACTGGCCCTTGTAGTTCTGCGCGTCGGGCCGGCTCGAGTAGGAGCCCTTGATCACCACGCACGCGTTGTAGACCGGAAGGTTGTCGACGATGTTCGTGTCGGAGGCGGGAATGACGCCGTCAGCGCGCGTCATGATTTCGGCCTGGCTGAATCCCCAGTCGCTAATCAGACGGCGGTGAATCTCGGCCGCCTTCAAGTGCTCCTCGCGCGACGGCGAAGGGATGCGAACCAGTTCGAGGAAGTTGTTCCAGCGCGCCTTGGCGGCCGCATCGGTGCTCTGGTCCTTGAGCAGCGCCTGGATCTGCGGATCGTTGGCGATCTTCTCCGCGGCCGAAACCACTGAGGGCGGAATCGTCGCCGGCATGCCGTCCTGCTGGCGCTGACCGACGCCCTGAGCGCCGAGCCCGGCAACCGACGTCAGCAGGATTGTAGCAGCTGCAAAAAAGGACTTTGAGTGTTCAGGTCTGTTCATCGTTTCTCCACCGAAACCGGTTCGATCGAAATGATAGTTGGGAAGGCGTAAAAAGACGAATCTTGCCTCGGTTGCCGGGGGCCGCCCATTCACACGGCTGAGCCATTCATCGCGGCAGAGGTTCAAGAACAATCAGCCTCGGAGCGACGAGCCGACTTACGGGCTCTCGGATGAAGAATCGCCCTGACGATTGTGTGAGAGCCCGCGCGTCAGCGTTGATCGAGTCGGTACAGGTACCGAAGTAGACCGAGGTTCAGCAGGAAACAACCAATGCTTGCCAAGGTCGCTGGAACGACGACCCCATCATCGCCGCCCAGGTAGGCGTTCATGGTCGCGGTCACCAGCCACAGCTGCAGGATGACGAGGATCAACACGAACACCAGCATGCCCTGGACGATCGGCGTCCGCTGTGCCCGCGTGAAGGTTCGCTGGTTCGTCATACCGCCCGCAATTCGACGCCGGTCGCGTAGATCTCCTCGCCCCGCAGGTCGAGGCGGATGCGTGGCAGCGGCCGCGGTGGCGGGCCGGCAAGCACCGCTCCAGTCCGCAGATCGAAGGCGCCTTCATGACATGGGCAATGAAAGATACCTTCGTGCGGCTTCGGAATCACCGCGCACGAGAGGTGGGTGCACTTCTGGCTGAACGCGACAAACTCGGTTTCTGACACACGGACCAGCAGGCAGCTGTCGTGCGCGGCCGGATAGTCGAACACCAGCGAGCCGCCCACGGCAAGATCGCCCCGCGAGGCGATGCGTTGCCCTTCCGGAATCGGCTCGCGTTGCCGCAGCCAGCTCTTGCCGGCGATCCACAGCTGGCCGACCACGAACGCAAAACTCGTGAGGGCGAGGAACTTCACGAAATCGCGCCGCTCCACATACTCGTCCTGCGGCCAATCGATCGGGAAATCCTGCCGCCACGCCGGTTGTTGATCGAGCGGCCGGCCATCAGGCGGCAACGAAATGGTTTCACGTTCCGGGATCGGGGTTGCCATCTCTCAGATCTCCACTTCCGCAAACGCGTCGTCTGCCGTGGTCATGGTCAGTCGTGCAGGACGCGGGATGTCATCCAGCGCGGCGGTCACGTCCACGAGCGGCGACAGCGTGACCAGGCTCCTGGGGGCCATCACGAACACCCGGGTGGTGATGGTCTGTTCACCGAACTGAAACCGGTTGGTCGGCATGGACTGCGGCCGCAGTTTCGCAATCTCCTCAGCCGTCCCGTAGAACAGAGCCTGGCTCGGACAGACGGTCGCACACATCGGTTTCTTGCCGATGCTGGTGCGGTCGTAACACATGTCGCACTTCATCATCAGCTTGCGGTCTTCGTAGACTTCGGGCACGCCGAACGGACAGGCCACGACGCAATTGCCACAGGCGATGCACCGCGGCTTGCGCGCCGATTGCACCACGCCGTCACCGGTGCGCTTGATGGCATCGGCGGGGCAGACTTCGGCGCAGGTCGGCTGCTCGCAGTGCATGCAGACCACCGGCACCGTCTGCACGCTCTCGGCGCGGCTGACGTATTCGAGGTGGATCATCGACTCGCCGCGGTGCGTGTCGCACTCGCTGCACGCCTGCACGCAGGCCTGGCAGCCGATGCAGCGGCTTGGGTCGACGAAGAACTGGAGATGATCCGGCTTCACTGCTGCGGCTCCAGCACGGCGTCGTAGTCAGGCGCCCCGTCGGCCTTGCGCACGCGGCAGCCGCACACCTTGTACTGCGGGATCTTGCTGATCGGGTCCTGTGCCGCCACGGTCACTTGGTTCGCGCTCTTCTTGCCGGCCCAGTGATACGGGATGAAGATGGTGTCCGGCCGGATCGTCGTGACGACCAGGGCGCGCAGTGTAATGGCCCCCCGCCTGGTTTCGACGGTGGTCCAGTCGCGGTCGGCGACTCCCAACTGCGCCGCCAGGCGCGGATGCATCTCGATCCTCGGCTCTGGATATTGGTTCACGAGCGGTCCGATGCGACGCGTTTGCGTGCCTGACAGGAACTGGCTGACGACGCGTCCGGTGGTGAGGAAGAACGGATACTCCTCGCTGGCGTCATCGATCGGCTGCCGGTAATCGGCGACGTTGAATCGCGCGCGGCCGTCAGGAAAGTAGAACGGTCCAGCGCCCTTCGCGATGGGGTTGTAGCTGCCTGGCTCGAACAGCCGCGGTGTGCCGGCGTGATCGATCGGTTCGCCGGTCCTGGGATCCTCGGCATAGCAGGGCCAGAACACGCCCATCTGGCGTTCGACCTTTTCGTACGTGACACCTGAGTAGTCCGCCACGCCGCCTTTGCTCGCGATCCGCAACTCCTCGAAGATCTCGCGCGGGCCGGCGAACTCGAAGCCGCGCGGCCGATCGAGCGCGCGCGCCAGATCCTGGATGATGCGCCAGTCCTGGCGCGCTTCACCGGGGCAGTCCACCGCCTTGTTGACCTTGATGATGCGGCCCTCGACCTGGGTGACGAGACCCTCATCTTCTTCGTGCAGGCTGCCGGGCAAAACGATATCGGCATGCCGCGCGGTATCGTTGAGGAAGAAATCAATGGCGGCGTAGAACTCCAGCTTGTCGAGGCAACGCGTCACGAAGCTGTTGTCGGGCAGCGACACCTTGGGGTTGAAGCAGATCGAGATCAAGCCTTTGGTCTCACCGGCATCGATCTTCCGGAACATCTCGTAGGCGTCGACGCCGGGCCCCGGCAGTTCCTGCTCTTCGATGCCCCAGACGCCCGAGACGTACTTGCGATGTTCCGGATTCGAGATGTCGCGCCATCCCGGAAGCTGATCGCACTTTTGTCCGTGTTCGCGGCCGCCCTGGCCGTTCGCTTGACCGACGATGGTGCCGTAGCCGCAATGTGGGCGCCCGATCCGTCCCGTGGCGAGGACCAGGTTGATCGAGCCCAGTGCGTTCTGCACGCCGTTCGAGTGATGCTCGATGCCGCGGGCGTGGAGCAGGAATCCACTGCCCGCGGTGCCCCACATTTCCGCGGCCTGCATCAGCGAACGCTCCGGCACGCCGGTCACCGCGGCCGTCTTGTCCAGCGGCCACTCACGGCAGTACGCCGCCACCGCGTCGAAGCCGACTGTCTGGCCGTCGATAAAGGCCCGATCGATCCAGCCGCGCTCGATCATGATCTGCAGGACGCCGGCAAACAGCGCGGCGTCGCGACCAGGCCTGACCGGCAGGAACAGATCGCAGGTGCGCGCGACCGGCGTGATGCGCGGGTCCTGCACGATGATCTTCGCGCCCTGCTCACGGGCCTGCCACAGGTAGTTGGTGGTGATGGGCGAACACTCGGCGACATTCGAACCCGCGACCCAAATCACGCCCGCGCCGACCATGTCGGCCCAGGGGTTCGTGGTGCGGTCTACGCCGAACGCCTTCTTGTTCGCAGCGCCGGCGCTGACCATGCACAGCCGGCCGTTGTAATCGATGAAAGGTGTCTTGAGGCACACCCGTGCGAACTTGCCGAGGAGGTAGGTCTTCTCGGTGGTCAGGCTCGCGCCGCCCAGGACGCCGATCGCGCCCGCGCCGTAGGCCTGTTGCAGTCGCGCGATCTCCCGCGCCGTTCGCGCAATGGCGTCGTTGTACGGCATCGGCGCAAAGCCGCCGGGCGTGCCCGGGTCCCGAGCGAGCGCGGTGAGCAGGCGATCGGGATGCGAACCCTGGAGATAGCGCTTGACGCCTTTCGGGCAGAGCATGCCCCGGTTGAACGGGAACTCCTCCCACGGTTCGAAGCCGATCACCTCGTTGTCGCGCACCTTGAGCTGAATGCCGCACTGCTGTCCGCAGAAACAGCAATGCGTCTTCACCAGCCGCTCAGGCTCGACGCTGGTCGACCGCCGCGATCCCGTCATCGCCGACAGGTGCGGGCCGAAATGCTCGATGATTTGCCGTTCGTCTACGGGGATCGTTGCCACAGCGCTCCTTGTGCCAGTCCAAACAATGCGCGCCGGCACTTTGGGCACACCTGCTGATAGTGCCCGCCGCCGCGAAGCTGATAGCTGAAGCCCAGCTCACGCTCGACCTGCTGTAGATCGTCGAGCATCATCGACGACGCGAACGCGGTGCCGCATCGACGGCACGCCGCCTGTTCGCCGCGCGCCGCGGCATCCTTGTAAAAGCTGACGCCAAGTTGAGCCGGCCGCTGGAAGATGTGGAACAGTTTCCCGAAGGGCAGCCAGATCAGCGTCACGATCACCGTGATCGCATGCAGCACGGCGAGGAAGTCGTAAGCATAGCCGCGCATCCAGGTGTAGCTCGCCGTCAGCATCAGGCCGGTCGCACTGATGGCAAACAAGGCCAGCAGCGGCAGCACATCCTGCGCGAACTGCTGCGTCGCTGCGGCGCCGTGATCGATCATCCGGCGCCGGAATGCCAGCATCACGCCGCCGATGACAAGGAAGGACGACCACACCAGGCCGTGGAAGATCATGAACGCGAACACCGAATCGACCGGAAAGTCCTGCACCGGCATGCCGAACACGAACGTCCGGTAGAAGTCGACGTTGCCGGGCACGGTTTCGAAGTGAATCCATCCCCACACCAGCGGGAAGGTAATGGCGCCGGCGAGGATGCAACCCCACATGATCAGCCAGTGCGCCAGGCCGCGCAGTGCCGAGCGTTGAACGATGAACCGGTTGCCGGCGACGTCCACCGCCGCGCGCCGCGCCAGCGTGGCCGCATTGCTCAGCGCCAGGCCGGGAGCGAAGAATGCCTGCCATCCGCGCCGCCAATACAAGCGTGTCGGTGGACGTTCGATCCACATCGCATAGCGGTAGACAATGCCGAACGTGGCGAACAACGTCGCGAAGGTGTAGCCGACCAGCGCGGCGTCGAAGTGCGCGAGGTTACGCGATCCAACCACGATCGCGGCGGCCAGCAGCAGCGTCACCGTCGCGGCCCATGCGCCCGCACGGACGCGATCGACGGACTGTTTCGCGGGCAACGGCAGTGCATTGCGCCACGCGACGTCGGCCGAGTGGAACACGCGCTGGTTGGCCAACCGCAGCGCGAGGGCCGTCAGCGACAGCAGCACAAAGCCGGGCCACAACACGCCGAAGGTGTCACGGAACACGCCGAGCAACAGCGGCGGAAAAAATCCGCCAAGGCCGCCAAGGGCGCCGACCAGGCCCGTCACGGTACCGGTGTCGCGTGGAAACCGCTCCGGCACGAGCTTGAAGACCGCGCCGTTGCCCAGGCCGAGCAGCGCCGCGCAGCCGAGCGCGCCGACGGTGAACGGAATTATCGACGGCCACGCCAGTAACAACGAGAAGCCGGCCACGCCACTAAATACCCACGACAGCACTTGCGCGCCGCCGATGCGATCCGCGAGCCACCCACCCAGCGGGCGCATCAGTGTCGCCAGGACCACGAACCCGGCCGCGCGGAATCCCGCGTCGGCCGGTGACAGGCCGAACTGCGTGCGCAACAGCGTCGGCAGATAGATCGAGAAGGCCACGAACCCGCCGAACGTCAGGAAGTAGAACGCGCCCAGCCACCAGGCCACCGGCTCTTGTCGCAACACCCGAAGCATCGCTGCGACGTTGGCCGGACGCGACGCGACGGGATTGTTGCGCGCCAATGCCGCGAAGACCACCGCCCAGAGCAGAAGCAAGCCGCCGATTCCCTGAAACACCACCTGCCATCCGAATGCGCCCGCGGCCACCGCGCCGCCGAACACGGCGGCTGACTGGCCAAGCAGTCCGAGCCCGAAGACGCCGAGCGCGGTGCCCTGCATCGCCGGTGGCGTCCATCGCGACACGAACGCGGCGCCAATGGCGAAGGAGGACCCTGCAAGGCCGATCAGGAATGCGGACACGAGCAACGCCTGGAACGTGGTGGTCAGCGACACTACCCACGACGCGACGGCAGAGATGACCAGCAGAATCGTGAACATCATCCGCCCGCCGAAGCGATCGGTGAGCATGCCCATCGGCAGACGCGCCAGCGATCCAAGGAGCACCGGCACGGCCACCAGCAGCGCTGTTTGTGACGCGGACAGGCTGTAGAGCTGTGAGAACACGGGCGCAAGTCCGCCGATCAGCCCCCAGGCGGCGAATGAGACAGCAAACGAAACGGTGGCCAAGGCCAGTGCGCGCCAGTTCATATAGACGTTCCGCAGGGCGCCAACTCAGCCGCCCACACGCGTGTGTGAATGGATTATCACGCTAGATGTACTTGTGGGCCAGAGATATGACCGCGATCATGGGCAAGGAATTGCGGCTCGCGAGATGATGGATCCGTGAGCAGCACAGCCACCGCGGCTTGGGACGCACCGAATGTGGTCGAGGGCTTCGTCAGGTCACCTGCGAACCTGGCGCTGCTGCAGTACGCCAGTCGTTTGCGTCACGCCGATGTGCCGATACAGGTGCTCGACATTGGTTGCGGGGCGGCGCGCAATGCCGAACCGTTGGCCCGCGCGGGTTTTCTCGTCAAGGGCCTCGATCTCTCCTGGCCGATGCTTCGGGCCGCGAGGGCGCGAAACGCGGCAGGCCGGCTGCAATTGGCCGTCGCGCCGATGGATGCCCTGCCGATCGCCGATCGCCGCGTGGACCTCATCGTCGCGCACGGCATCTGGAACCTGGCGCGCTCCGGAGGCGAGTTCCGGCGAGCCCTGCGGGAAGCGGCGCGCGTTGCCAAACCACGCGCGAGACTGTTCGTGTTCACGTTCTCACGCCAGACCCTGCCGGCCCTCGAGCGGCCAGTCCCAGGCGAGACCTTCGTGTTCACGCGGTTCTCCGGTGAACCGCAAGTGTTTCTGACGCGTGAGCAGTTGTTGGATGAATTGAGCGCTGTTGGATTCCAACCGGATCCGATCCTGCCGGTGCGCGAGTTGAACGTGCCCCCGCCTGGGCAAACGCGACTCGGCGGTCCACCCATCATCTTTGAAGGTGGGTTTGTCCATTCAGGAAGGTGACATGTCGAAACCTGGTGAAATTCCCGCCGCAGAAGCGTTGCGTGTGATCGAATTGATTGCGCCGACGCCACAAGGTATTGCCAGTCGTGTTCTGGCGAAGAATGGCGGCGGCAACGTGACGCTGTTCGCGTTCGACGCCGGAGAGGGTTTGAGCGAGCATACGGCGCCGTTTGACGCGCTGGTGCTGGTGCTGGAAGGATCGCTGGCGATCACGATTGGCGGCCGGCCGGTAGAGGCAGGGTCCGGAACGATCGTTCGCACGCCCGCGAACGTGCCGCATGCCCTCGACGCCATAGCGCCGACGCGCATGCTCCTGATCATGTTGAGAGAGCCGAAGGCCGCCTGACCGGACTCTGTGGATCGAAGTCAACGTGGGAGCGGGCGCTCCTCCTGAAACAGCGTGTATCCAGAGGACTCGGCGTCCGCGAGCGCTGCCAGGTAGTAGTTCCGGATGATGTCGCTTTGGGCCTCGGAGTGCCGCGCCCGGAATTTCTCAGCCTGCCACACATCGGGAAGCACGACGACCCGTCCGACGATACGCGCGGCGGCGGGTGGGACGGGACCGGCGTAATCGAGCGTCGCGGTCTGGTCGGGAGCAAGCCTGGTGTCGCTCGTCTGGATCCAGCTGCCCCCGTCGGATCTCACCTTGCGGGCGATCCGGTGCTCTGCAAACGCGAGCGTGGCGCCCCGATCGTCATGCAGCTCGATGCGCATCCAGACTTCGGGCACCACATAGGTTGGGAAGAAATGTCCGGCGCCGATATTGGTGAGCGTCATGCGCGCGGTGACTCCCGTGCCCGGTGACCCGGCGTCGAACGTCCAACGGACGGCGCGACGCACCGTGTCCGGATCATGAATCCCTCGAAAGAAGTGCCGTCGATCCGGCATGTGACATATCTGGCAGGTTCGGCCTTCTTTGGCAGCTCGTGAATTGCGCCACTCTTCGTAGGTGTTCTGCAGCGTGGTGCCTTCAACGGCCGGCGCCGTGCCGGCCGCGAAGTGATGGCACCCGGCGCAGAAGGTCGATTGTTCGAAGAATGACCGGGTCTGAACGCCTCCGGCATGGCCCGCTCTCGTTCCGGCGACAAGGGGGAGCACCGTGCTCGCCGTCGGCTCCGGCCCGAACGTCCTGTCCGCGCGAACATGACAGGCGGCGCAGCTCACGCTGTCAGCTTCAAGGAATGCGTCCTCCGCCTGTTCGACAAGCGGTGCATGGCACGTCGCGCAACTGCCATCGTTTCGCTCTCGCATCTGCGCCCACACACCAGGACCCATCGCGATCGCATGACGACTGCGCGACCAGTCGGCAAACTGGAGGGGATGACACGTGCCACAACCTGCTGAGGCAATCCGTCCCGTCCCGGCTCGCAACGGCGGTCGCCAGTACGAGTTCACGGTGGCGGTGTCCTGCGGAGTGAGTCGCGGATCGGACAGCTGTGGCCGCTGGAGAGACCTCACGAATGCCACCAGATCCCAAAGATCCGCGCCGTTGCGATCCGCCGTCGCATACGAGGTCATGCTTGTGCCGTTGAATCCCGTGAGGAGCGTGCGGAGCAACTCGGGCTCCGTTCCTCCGCGCTTGAACTGCGAGGGGCGCGTCAGGTCGGCAGGGGATTCGGGGCTCCCCCTCGCATCACGAAGCGAGGGCGCACGGGGACCATCTCCGGCACCTCCCGGACCATGGCAGCCAACACAGTCCCACGCGCGGTAGATCTCGGCGCCGCGGCTCGCATCCCCAGTTCGATGCGGGGGCAGCGCCACCGGTAACGGCGGCCGTTCGTTCCTCCACCGCTCCGAGAACGACTTCACCTTCTGCGCGAGGGCACGGCGGTCTTCGGCCGAGAGGAGCGGGAAGGGCGGCATCGCGCCGTCGCCACCGGCGCCGTGCCGAATCACGTCGTCGAGATCCCTATCGGTCGGCAGCGCGCCCATCGCCGTGGATCGAACCTTGAATTCGGCGCGCGTGAAGTCTGTCGGCGGTACCCGATTGAACGTACTCGCGCTGCCGTCGCCGCGACCGTTTGAGCCGTGACAAGAAGCGCAGAGCGTGCCATACAACTGCTCGACTCGAGGCGCGCCCGTCATCAGAAACGCCTGCGGCCAGGCATCGGGTTGCGTCGCGCCGAACGGGTATTCGGGCCTGATCCTCGATTGCGCTGCTCCATCACCAGGAGGCGCCGCGACGATACCGGTGGCTGGTACGTGCCCGGGGCCTGGTTGGCGACAACCAGCCAGCGACACCAGTAGTACGAGACTGAACGCGGTTGAGCGACTCAACACCGGCGATCGGACACCAACCGGATGCGGAACCATATGACGGCGGTCATACCAGCCCGCAGGTTCCTGACTTACCGTGCGCGTTGTAGTGCCTCTACCTCGTTAGGAGCGGTGCCGATTTTCCATCTTGAACAGTACATGGATCCGCAAGCAGGCACCGCTCCCTTTTTTCGTGATTCCGGCGCGCCGTCTGACTGGGCGACGAGTCTGTCGGGAGCAGAACGGGGGCGGCTGCGGATCTGGATCGGAGCGATTGCGGCGACGACGTGCCTGGTCGTCCTGGTCGGTGGCGTGACCCGCCTCACGCATTCGGGGCTATCGATCGTCGATTGGCGTCCGCTAATCGGTGTCGTCCCGCCACTCAGTCAAGCCGAGTGGCTCGAGAGTTTCTCACGGTATCAACAGTTTCCCGAGTATCAACAGTTGTACCCGTTCATGACACTGAGCGAGTACAAGCGCATTTTCTTCTGGGAATACCTGCATCGGGCCCTCGCCCGCGCGATTGGTGTCGTCTTCCTGCTGCCGCTTGCGTACTTCTATTTTTCCGGCGCCGTCACTCGACCGCTCATGCGGCGCCTGCTCGCGCTCTTCGCACTCGGCGTCGCGCAGGCCGTGGCCGGCTGGTTGATGGTGCAGAGCGGTTTGATCGATCGCCCGCGCGTCAGCCATTACCGGCTGGCGGTGCACCTGGTTCTGGCGTTCATCATCTTCGGGATGTGCATCTGGCTGATTCGCGATTTGAGTCCTGGAAAGGTCCGCCACACAGTCAAGGCCAAAGCGCGCCGGCACGTGAGTGGAGCCTTGCTTGGGTTCGGAGCGCTGCTCGCGCTGCAAATCGTCTGGGGTGCATTCGTGGCCGGACTGAAGGCGGGCTCGATGTTCAACACGTTTCCGTTGATGGGCAGCAGCCTCGTGCCCAGCGCATTCTGGACGCTGACACCGGGCGCGCTCAATCTCGTCGACCACCCGGCCGGTGTGCAGTGGATGCATCGTCTTCTCGGCACCTTGCTGCTGCTGATGGTGGTGGCGCTGACCGTTTTGGTCCATGGGGCCGAGATGGATCGCGCCTCACAGCGATGGAGCACTGCGTTGCTGCGGCTGGTTGCGGCACAGTACGCGGCAGGCATCCTCACGCTGATACTCCTGGTGCCGATCAGCCTGGCAGTAGGACATCAGCTGCTGGCGATGGCCGTGGTCGGCGTGTGGGTCTGCATGCTGCACCACGTGCGTCACCTTTCCGCGACGACATAGATCGTCCCGATCATCATGCAGACACCTCCAATCATCATTCAGGGCGGCATGGGCGCCGGCGTATCCGACTGGCGCCTCGCCAACGCCGTGTCCTCTCTCGGCGAGCTCGGCGTCGTTTCCGGCACCGCTCTCGACGTCATCCTCGCGCGTCGTCTTCAGGCGGGAGATCCGGGCGGGCACATGCGGTGGGCGCTCGATCGTTTCCCCGTGCCCGCTATCGCCGAACGAATCTGGCAGCGATACTTTGTGCCGGGTGGCAAGGGCGCTGACCGGGCGTTCGTGCCTCTGCCGCTGCACGAGATGATCCTCCCGCGCGCGCTGGCGGAGCTGTGCATCGTCGCCAACTTTGTCGAGGTCTTCCTGGCCCGTCGCGGGCACGACCGGCCGGTCGGGATCAACTATCTCGAGAAGATCCAACTTCCACATTTGCCGTCGATCTACGGCGCGATGCTGGCAGGGGTTCGCTACGTGCTGATGGGTGCCGGCATTCCGGTCCGCATACCGGGCGTGCTCGACGGTCTTTCGCGGCACGAGCCCGTCAGCTATCCGATCGCAGTGACCGGCGCAGGTGAAGCCGATGACACCGACGTCACCTTCGTCCCGGCCGACTTCATCGACGTCGACCGTACGCCATTGACGCGTCCGTCGTTTCTCGCCATCGTGTCGTCGCACGTGCTGGCGGCAGCCCTCCTCAAACGCTCGAACGGTGTCGTCGACGGTTTCGTGGTGGAGGGGCCAACTGCAGGCGGACACAACGCGCCGCCTCGCGGCAAGCTCCAGTTGAACGATGCCGGCGAGCCGGTGTACGGCGATCGAGACGTCGTCGACCTCGAGAAGATGCGTCTACTCGGGCAGCCGTTCTGGCTGGCGGGCGGGTACGGCGATGCGAAGCAGCTCGAGGCCGCGCGGCGCGGTGGTGCCGCCGGCGTGCAAGTGGGCACCGCGTTCGCGTTCTGCGAGGAATCCGGCTTGCGCGCCGACTACAAGCAGGCGCTGCTCGCGCAGGTCCGTGAGGGCACGGCCGGTGTGTTCACCGATCCGCTCGCGTCACCTACCTCGTTTCCGTTCAAAGTTGCGCCGCTGGCCGGCACCATCGCGGAGCGATCCGTCTATGAAGCACGAACGCGCGTGTGTGACCTCGGCTATCTGCGAGAGGCCTATCGGCGTGAAGATGGGACGGTCGGGTACCGCTGCGCGGCCGAACCGGTGAGCGTGTACGTCAGCAAGGGCGGCAGGATCGAAGACACGATCGGCCGCAAGTGCATCTGCAATGCGTTGCTGGCCACCGTCGGTCTGGGACAGCTTCGCGGCCGTGTCCCCGAACCGGGCATCGTCACGTCCGGCGACGATCTGGCAGACCTGACGAAGTTCATGCCGCCAGGCACCACACGTTACACTGCAGCCGATGTGATTGCCCACCTGCTCGGAATGGCGCCATCGCTCGCGAGAAGCTGACGGCGTTCACTTCTTTCTTCAGAGGCGGGCGCGCCGCAACATGTACGCCAGATACGCGCCGCCGACGGTGACGCCGGCGAGCAGAAGCACTGCGCCGACGCGGATGGCCACATGATCAACCGTGGCCAGACCATAGGTCAGCATCGGCACCGCCGCCGCCCAGCACAGAAAGATGAATCGCGCGAATGCCTCGGATGGCAGCGCATGCGCTGCCATAGCAGGAGGTTTCCCGGTTGCAGCGAAGACGCGATACCACGCGTACATCGGCACCAGGCGACCCTGCATCCCCGCCACCATCTGCGCCAAGAAGCCCACCAGACCGGCGACGCCGTACGTCCACATCAGTGAGAGACGGTAGTCGTCGTGCGCGCGAAGCGTCAGGGCCAGTCCGACTCCGATGGCGACGAGCAGCCACACAAATGCGGCGTGTACCTGCCAGGTCGACCAGTCGCGCGCCGGCAACGCCGGTGGGCGCGGCAGGCGGCGCGCAATCGTCCAGCGGACGTGCGCGACGAAAGACACCAGCCCACCGATGATCAGTAGCGCACCAATCCACAGATACTGCGAATCCAAAATCAACAGGGCGCTCAAGGCTACCAGGCCGGTTTCCAGCAGGATCGCGCTGAGTGCGACGGAGCGGCCCGACGGCATTGCGGCGGGCAATATCATCGGGATCAGTCGATACGACAACCCAATCACCAGCATCATCACCCAGCCAATGGCCGCGATATGTGCATGAGCGAACATCGTAGCGAGCGGCGAGATCGTGAGAAATCCGCGCGAGCGATCGAAACCCAGTAACATCCCGAGCGCGGCGCCGGCAAGGATGTTGAAGAATGCCAGGCGCACATGCAGCCCGACACCCCACGGAATCTTGGCGGAATCTAGTCCGCGGATAACGCGATTGCCCACCCAGGCGATGGTACCAACGACGAACATCGCTGACCAGGCCATACCGTCATAGGTGTTGATCCAGAAGTGCGAAACCATTCCACTGGCTCCGGACACGAACGAGCCGAACGCGATCCAGTCGCCCTTGGTGACGGGCATCGGCACTCGCAGAGCAAGCGGACCGACGATGTATAACGACCCGAGAATCGAACCGGTCAACCAGGCAAGCGTGAGCAGGTGAACGAGCGCGACGAATCGCGGATGGTAGAACGACCCGCCTGGCAGCGACGGGTCGATCACCAACGTAACCAATGCGGCACTAAATCCCGCGTGCGCGACGAGATAGTACCCGAGCGGCAGAACCGACGAAGGCAAACTAGCCGCCGGTCTTGGGCTCGCTGAGCGAACGGACGTACCCGACGAGGTCGGCAAGCGCATCGCCATTGATCTGAGGGTGACTTGGCATCTGCGGCATGTTCTTCGATGCCCCTCCCATCCTGATGATGTCGCCGATTTCCTGGTTCGACAGCTTGCTCATGTACGCGCGGTTGGTGTGATCACGCGGCGGCGGCTTCAACACTCCCGCACCGGGGCCGTCTCCTTTGCCGGTGGCGCCGTGACAGGCAACGCAGTTGGCTTTGTACAGCTCCAAGCCTCGCCCCGGTTTCGCAGTCGCCGCCGCGGAACCAGTGCCGGCATTACCGGACCCCGGCGACTCCGTCTTGGACGTGCACGCGATTGCCGTGACCAGACTGGCCGCTGCCAGCAACAGACCTGCTTCTATTTTCCGCATGTGAACGCTTCCTCCTTCGAATCGAAAACTTCATTGTCGCCGCCAGCACCGGTATCGCCGCCCATAGGGCGAGCGCCGCGATCAGCAGGCTTGCGGTTCCCGCCGCGGACAGCCGCGTCGTCAGAAAGGCACCGGCCGGCCCGAGTAGGTAGAGATCTGGCTCAAGCGCAAGCACGCCGAGCACCCGCGCTGCGTCGACCGGATTACCCACCAGCGCGGCCGCTAGCCATTCGGCGGGCATGCCGCTGACGGCCAGCGAACCCATGAGCGCGAGGTCATAGAGCAGCACGAATGCAAACCAAGTGACCATCGCCATTCCCTGCGCATGCACCGCGGAGCGGCTGAAGACGGACAGCAGGACGCCCACAGCAGTCATGGCCGCGCCGGCGAGGATGGCAATCGCCGGGAACAGCAGGTAGTGCGGCAGCATCTCCGGCCCGCCAGCGATGGCGATCGCCAGGCCGGCCGGGACAAATCCGGCGATGGTTGCTGCAATCATCGCGGTCAGCAATCCCAGGTGTTTGCCGATCAGCAGTTCCCCCCGCGTTAACGGCTGCGCGAGCAAGTGCTCCAACGTCCCACGCTCCTGTTCACCGGCGATCGACGCAGCGCCCATCACGACCGCCACCAGAGGCGACAGCAACAGGCACAGGTTCATGAGCGTTGCCGTGGTGCGTCCGAACGCCTGAATAGCCAGGCCTGATGCGCTGTCGAATCCCGTGGCCGTCGCGGCAAGGCCGAGTCCGCCCAGCAGGATTGCGTAACCAATCAGCCACCGGTTGCTAAGCCCGTCGCGAACTTCTTTTTCGGCAATCGGCAGGACGCGTGCAATTCGACGCCGCCAGCCTCCCATTGAGGCGGTTGTGGCGGGGGGCGGCGCGAGCGCGTCTGCTCGTGCGTTGATCCGAGCCGTATCGATCACGCGCCCTCCCTCGAGGGTGAGGGTGCGATCCCCTGCGCCGAGCAACTCCTGGCCCGCATGAGTCGAGACGATGACGGTGCGCCCCTCAACGGCGGCCGCGCGGAGCCGCTCTGCCAGCCATAGCCGGCTGGCCGCGTCGAGACTCGAGCTAGGCTCGTCGAGAACGAGAATCGCCGGATCCGGCAATAACGCGAGGACGAAGCCGAGACGTTGGCGCATGCCTCCCGACAACTCGCCGACGAGCGTGTCGAGGTGCGCTTCGAGCCCTGCCTCGCGAAGGAGTGTGGCCGCGCGGTGAGCCGACGCCCGGCGGATCCGGGCATACAGATCGATCGTCTGCCGAACGGTCAGATCGGCGTGCAGACCGCCGCTTTGTGGCATGTAACCGATCGTTGACCGGACGGCGCACCCGTCCTCGATCGGGTCAAGACCGTTGACCGAAATTTGTCCGTCATAATCGGTGATGCCGAGAAGGCACCGCAGCAGGGTCGACTTACCGGCGCCGTTGGCGCCGAGCAGGAGCGTCACTTCTCCCGCCTCGAATGTCAGTGACACCGCATCCAGCGCCGCGCGCCGGCCGTACCGCTTCGTCACGCTTCGAATTTCGATCATCGCCCGCCTCCGCGCGTCATGGACATCATTGGCCGTTCGTCGACGAGCAATGGCGCCTGGCGAAAGAACGGAAACATTCGCGCCGCCGATTCGAGTGCAAGGTGCGCAGGCGTGTAGAGCAACGCCTGAATGAGCGGGTTCTTTCTGACGAGCGCGTCCGCCGCATCCTCGACGCGGTGCGGCACATCGCCGATGCCGTCGCCATCGGCGTCGAATCCCCGATACTGGCCCCAGGAGTTGCCCCGACCGTCACGCGACCAGCGCATACCGGAGGCGAGCGTGCGGCCCAGCGCGCGGACATCCGCGAGATTCTCTGCGATGCGGTTACCCGTCAGCGTCAACCGAGCTGTGCTCTGCAGCGCCAGTCCGACTTCGTTACCCGCGATCACGTTGTCGCTGAACACGGCTTCGCGCTGCGGGCTGTTCGGTACCGATTCGGCATAGATACCAATCCGATTCGAGGTGATCTCGTTGCCTGACGCGATGAGATCCCCGATGTCCTTCAGCAGCACGCCATACGCGGCCACCCCATCGCGGTGCTGCCGAATCCGGTTGCCCTTGAACACCATGCGATCCGACATCATCAGCGCCGCGCCGAGCAGATTCCGCGTCGCCTCATTGTTTTCAAAGCGCGCGTCCTGTGAATACATCGAGTGCAGCCCGTAACGGCAGTCCGTGACGGTATTACCCGTCACCTGCACCCGTTCGGTAAATGACAGGTAGATCCCGTCGCGGGCTTCGGCGATGTGGTTACCCGAGATCCGGCTGTCGCGCAGGTTCCAGGCGCTGATCGCGTGGCCGGGGCGGGCGCCGTGCTGCTTGCCGGGCCGAATGCGGTTCCCCTCGACCACGGCCCGGGTGCCGTCGCCGATATGGATGCCAAAGTACACGTCGACGATCTCGTTGGCCTCGATGCGCTGATCGTTGCCGGTGACCTTGACGCCTGCGGCCTCCGCTGTGACATCACGGCCGCTATTGCGCACCGTGAACCCGCGAAACACCACGCTGGCGCCCGTGATGGTTACGACGCTGCCGTGCCCGCCGCCGTCGATGGTGGCCCCTGGCTCAGCGATCAGTGTCAGTGACTTGGAGACGACAATCGGACCCCGATACACGGCCGCCGGCACGTTCAAGCTGCTTCCAGGCGTCGCGCTGTCGATCCTGGCCTGCAGCACACTGGCGGGCACGTCGGATGCCCGCGCCGACGGAATGGCCAGGGTGAACACGAAGATCGCAGCGACGGCGGCACGAATTCGAACGGCCGCAGCCGGGCCTCTCATCCATCGGTGGCCAAGATATGCGCCCAGCCACAGCACCAGCGCCGCCGCAACAATGCTCAGGACGCCCCAGGAGGGCACGCCGGTGGACACGAAGTTGCCCATGGCTGTCTCGCCAATGACCAGCGGCGTGAAAGCCTTGAGACGAATCGGCGCCTTCGGATCGAGGCTGTGGCCGAATGCATAGAGCCGCCATTGCAGATCCACCAACATCATCACGGGAGCCGAGACAACCGCTGCGATCGCCAGTCGCGACAGCCAGCGGTGGAACGGTGATACCAGGCAGAGCATTGCCAGCGCGCCGATGCCGAATGGGAACAGCGCCGTCTCGAGTGTAGGAGCTTCGATCGGCGGCATCCCGATGTAGTGGTTCAGAATGTTGATCTCGTGAAGGTCTCCGGCCAGCCCGGTGCCGTAGGCATACAGATGCAGGCCACGCGGGTACTGCGGCGCCCGCATCGTCATGTTCCACAGCGGAAGCTGGGTGCTCCAGACCACGAGGACGGCGGCGAACAGAGCGGCTGCCGCGCGGACAAGGCGTACCGCAGTCATCTTGAAACTCCTCTCAGAGTCATCAGGTCCTCGAACGTCTTCAGCACCGAACCCCGGTGCGCCATCGCGGCTTTCGCCGCCTCGTTCGCGTCGGCGTAGGCGAGCAGGCCGCCGCCCATCGGCGTCCGGACATTCGGTGACGCGACGAAGATCGCGTCGCCGGCGTCAAGCCACCCGCCTCCGGCAGCGTTCTGCACCCAAACGTTGACTGGCGACGCTCCCTCACCGCGGAGGCCATCGAGCATGCAGCCGATTTCGTCGAAGACCCGCGGATCGTTGCCGTCGATCTGATACGCGGCCGCATACGCCGGCTCGCTGATCAACATGTTGCAGTGGCTGCAGACGGTCCGGTCCACGATGATTTCCGGGGCGCCCATCGCCTTCGCGCTGCAGGCAGGAGCCAACAGCGCGAAGGCGACGATCACCAGCAGCTTTGAAGATGTCGACATGTGACAACTCCGCGGAACACGTTACTTCTCGACGATCAGCCAGCCCTGCATCTCGAGGTGCAGTGCTGAGCAGAACTCGGTGCAGTAGAAGCTGTAGGTGCCCGGCCTATCGACAACGAACTCGACGGTGGTCGATTCGCCTGGGTCGAGGCTCAACATGACGTTCCTGGTCGGCACGGCAAATCCGTGCGTGGCATCTGCCGTCTGCTCGGTGTTGGTCAAGTGGACGATCACCTTGTCGCCAACCTTCGCGGTCACGATGTCCGGCGTGAAGTGACTCCGGACCACGTTCATCCAGACCTCTGTCACGCCCGGACGATGCTCGATGCGCGCCTCTTTTTCGCTGGCGATCGCGTTGGGGCTCTTCTCGTTCGTGCCTGGCGCCGTGCCCGGCGCGTAGACGTTGTGCGCCTTGATGGTGTCGGCCTTCACGAGCTGCGCGTAGTGCGGCTCGCCGAAGCCGATCGGCATGTCGGCGATCAGCTCCATCTTCGCGCCGGAGATGTCGATCAGCTGGAAGTTCTGCGGGTGGAGCGGGCCGACGTTGGTGTGACGGTCGATCGACCACTTGTTCATCGCAATCAGGTACTTGCCCTGGGGATCCATGGTGTCGCCCTGCGTGGTCGCGAGGTGGCCGATGTTGTAGTGGATCGATACCTTGTCCACCAGCTTGAAGGCCTTGTCAGCCGTGTTGTACGGCGGGCCGAGGGTCCACTTGGCGACGGCGCTCTCGAGATAGAGGCTCGTGTAGGCGTTGCCCTGGTTGTCGTACTGCGTGTGCAACGGGCCGGCGCCGAGCTCGACCTTGCCGGCTACGACCGCATCGAACTTCAGGATCGGAATCCCGTAGCGATCCTTCCCTTCGAAGGTCTTCGATTCGATCGCCTTCTTGATGAGATCGAAGCCATACACCGTGGCATGCGGATCGAGTTTGCCGGCGACGGTGATGTAGTCGCCCTTCGGGGCAATGTCGACACCGTGCGGGCTGCGCGGCTCTGGCGCAAGGAACAAAAGACCTTCCGCAATCGCGGTCTCCAGAGAAATGACGCGAATGCCATTGAGCTCCGTGAACTTGCCGGCCGCAACCACCTTTTCGGCCTTCAGCCAATCGATGATGTGAAGGTAATCAAAATCGAGCTGTGACGCGCCGACTTCCAGCGGCGGTTTGCCTTGCTGAATGCCGCCCGTGGCCATCTCCACGTTGTAGGAATTGATGAACGCATAGCCGTAGCTGGCGCCCTTGCCGGAATCGGCGAGGTCCTGCGTGTAGGGCGGCAGCTCGATCTGGAAGCTCTTCGCCAGATCCATGCGGCCCGTCTTCGGATCGACGGCGACGAAGGTCGAATAACCTCGATAGATGTCCGCGTAGCGATTGAGGTGATCGTCGAGTGTGACGGTCTGGCCCTTGCTGGCATTCCACGCTTTCAGGGCCGGCACCTTCGAGGAGATGTGCACGTACTTGGTATCCGGTGTCGCGAAGATGCCGCCGTGCGAAGTCTGGAGGTTTGGCACCTGCAGGATCTGCTTCGTACGGAAGTCACCAAGGTCCACCATGCCGATGCGTCCGTGCGCGCGATCGTTGATGTAGAGCCACCGACCGTCGTACTTGCCGTCGGTTTCGCTGAGCGCTGGATGGTGGGAATCGCCCCACCGCAGGCTGTCGTCGCCGGTTGCGCTCGGTCGACCGTCCCGGTCGCGATCACGACCGCGGTCCCGGTCACGATCGCGGCCGCGATCGTCGTTGCCGGCATGTGGCCCACGGGGGGTGCGTTCACCGAGCGCCGCCTCGGACCAGTCGGCGCCGTACCCGTAGCCCTGCCACGGCTCGGGAGTGAAGACGGCAATTGTCTTCAGGAGGCGCATCGACGGAACGCCGATCACGTGCACCTGTCCCGAATGTCCGCCCGAGGCGAACAGCATGTATTCGTCGCGCCCTCCGGGTGCCACGAACGTCTTGATGGCCCGAGCCGCGTCTTCCGGACTCAGGCCGCGCGACTGTGCCAGGTCGAGCAGGCCGGCCTGACCGCCTCCAGCCATCCGGGTGCTACACGCGCCCATCGCCACCGCTACGACCAGCACCAGGGGCACCACCACGAGCAGAATCCTCTTCATCTCATCCTCCGATCAACTTCTGTGTCGACTATCGCCCGGCGATCGGACGCCGCCTATGACGTGTGTCATACCGGACGATTCCGGCCCTTGTTACGGTCTCAGCAGGCGGCGACTGTCGCCGCCGGAGCCTCAGCCCGGGGCCCCCGCGGCCTGGGCGCGTTGGGGTGAAGGAGTGAGCCATGACACTGAAAATGGTCCGAATACTTGGTTGGCTCGTGATCGCACACGGCGTGTCCCATGCCGTGCTGCCGATGCGGGGATTGTTGGCGTTCACGCTCGCCGGTGTCTGGCAGCCGATTGCGATCTACTCAATCAGCATGGTCGGCTTTGTGGCCGCGGGGTTGGGTCTGCTGGGCATGCGGCCGATGGATTACTTCATCAGTCCGCTGCTCGTGCTCGCTTCCGGCTTGTCGCTTGTCGGTATCTTCGTCCTCGGCGATCCGAGTCTTTCGGTCGGTGCGATATGCGACGTCGCACTGTTGCTGGTCGGGCTGTGGCGGGCCTTCGTCGGCTGGCCGTCACATCCCACGCACGGACGGGTTTGGCACGTCGCGGCTGTCACCGCGGGCTTCACGTTCGTGACCTACGTCGGAGTCGCAGCGTTCTCCTACCCATCGCACCGCACGTGGGGCAGCACTCGCGAAGAGCTGGTCATGCCGTTGCCGGGAGATGCCGAGCCGCGCGAGCGCGCGTTTGAGCTCCAACACGCGGTCACCATCAATGCGCCTGCCGAAGACGTGTGGGCGTGGCTGGTACAGATCGGCCAGGATCGCGCCGGCTTCTACAGTTACGACTGGCTCGAGCGAGTCATTGGACTTGGCATTCGCAATGTCGCCGAAGTGCGCCCTGAATGGCAGACCCTCCAGGCGGGCGACGTCATCCGTGCGACGCCAGCAAACTACCTGGGAGGGCTCGTAGACGAGGTCGCCTGGACAGTGAGTGACATTACGCCCGAACGCGTATTGGTGCTCGATAACCGTGGCTCATTCGTGCTGCGACAAATCTCCGATGAACGCACGCGGTTCATCATTCGGTCGCGCACGGGCGATCGCGAGAGGTCCGTCTGGGCATCCGCCGCCAGTCTTCTTGGCCTCCAACTCCCGCACTTCATCATGCAGCGCCGCATGATGCTCACGATCAAGGAACTCGCTGAGGCGCGCTATGCAGTGCGTGCGGTCGAAGACCCGGCCCGGACGATCGACATCGTTGCGACCGATGAGATGAAGTACAGCGTCACGACCATCGCCGCCGAGCCTGGCGAGAGGCTGCGCATTCGACTCCAGGCGGTAGGCGTGATCCCGAAAGTCGCCATGGCCCACAACGTGGTCGTGCTCGAGATCAGCACGGACATCGACACGCTGTTGAAGGAAGGCGGACCGTATCGGGAAACCGACTTCATTCCGCCGTCGATGGCGAACGCGGTGATCGCGAAGACGGCGCTGGCCGGTCCTGGCGAGCGCGTCCAGGTCACGTTCACGGTTCCAGAGACTCCGGGAGAGTACCCGTTCCTGTGCACGTTCGCCGGCCACTACCAGGCGGGCATGAAGGGGACACTCGTCGTCAAGGATCCTCGGCGCCTGACGACTAATTGAGCCACATGACGCCCGTCATATTCGCGAACGGCGTCATCGGGTAGCTTCCGGGATGACAGTAGAAGGAGGCAGACATGACAGCACGAACACGCATCGCACTGCTCGTCGCAGCAGCCGGCTTCGCCATCAGCGTTACCGGCACCTTCGCCACGCCTGCGGTGAAGTGGGCCGCAATCAATCTCACTGACACCACCATGATCGCGGGGGCTTTTGTCTCAGGACCGGTGGTATTCGTTCATGACGACGAGCGGATGGCGCGCGGCGAGCCGTGCACGAGCGTGCATCGTTACGAGCCTGGCAAGGGCGCCGGCGAAGAACTGGTGGCGTTCCACTGCACGCCGCGGTGGGGCAAGGCCCCCGACAAATTCACGAGAGCGATCGCCCGCCGACCCGACGGGCCGCCGGTGATGACCGAGTATCAGTTCGCGGGCGACGAGGAGGCGCACCTGATTCCGATCAAGTAGTCGTGCCATCGGCCCTCGTCCGGCGAGGCAGCACGCATAGACCAGCTGCTGCCTCGCTGTCTTTCCTCGGCTATGATGGGCGCGTGTCCGCCCCCGATGACGATTTGCTGCGCCGCCTGCCGTTGTTCAGGCGGGTTCCCCAGGAGTTGCGTGCACGCGTCGCGTCGGTGGCGCGTCTCAAGAAATATGAAAAAGGCGATCTGATTTTTTCAGAAGGCGAGCCTGCCCACGCCTTCATCGCGATCGTCACTGGCCGGATCAAGGTCTTCAAATCGACGCCCGGTGGCAAGGAGATCATCCTGGAGATCTTCGGAGATGGTGATCCTCTCGGCGCCGTGGCTGTCTACGAAGGGGCGCCTTTCATGGCGTCGGCGCTGGCCCTCGAAGCTTCGGAACTGCTGATCATCGATCATCGCGACTTTCTGCGGTTGTTGGAGGAGTATCCGGCGTTCGTGCGTGGCCTGCTGTCCGGGTTAACGATTCGGCTGGCGGAGTTGACCAGACGACTTGCGGAACTCACCGGAGCGCGCGTCGAGGCGCGCTTCGCCAGGCTCTTTCTAAAGCTCACCGAGCAAATCGGCCGCCCCGAGAAGAAGGGCGTATTCGTTCCAATGCCGCTGTCACGGCAGGAGCTGGCGGACCTCACCGGCACGACCATCGAAACAGCTATCAGGATTATGAGCCGTTGGCAGAAAGAAGACGTCCTCCATACAGAGAAGGATGGTTTTCTGTTGCTCGATCGTGAAGCTCTCGACGAGGCTGCTGCCGGTTAACCTGGACTACATTAACCGCCGCTCGAGTTCGAGAACCCGGGGAAACAGGACTTCGTTTTCGGCGCGGTGATGCGCACGCAGCTCCGCATCGAGCTTGGCGAGTTCATCCGTGCATTGCTGCCAGGCCGGCGAGGCGGTATCGGTCTCCGGCAGTGACCGCGCCATCTCCCGCAGCCGGGCGATGGCCATTTCAATCCGCCCATGCTCGACCTCCATCAATCGAATCGGATTCATGACGGTGGCGAAAAAGAGGGCGGGCCGCCGGCCGCCGGCCCGTTCGGCCTTCGACAGCGCAGCGATGGCTGGAAACAGGAGCAGTTCCTCCTTCGCCATGTGGGACGCGATCTGCTCCGCCACTTCGCTGAACGCCATCTGCAGCGTGTCCAATGCGGGGGAAGCAGTCGCTGCGCCGACCGCGGCCAGCTCTTCGCGAATACGCGGCAGCCGCTCACGCAGCGAGGCGTGGTAGCGATCGACGATTGCATCGCACAAGACGTCGATGTCTTTGGCCGCGTCGATGAGGGGCTCCATGCCTGTCGCTCCTTTTCTCAGAGCTTTCACTCTACGGTCGTTCGCGAGCTCCAGCCATGATGGCCGTCATACGTAGGGCGCGAGTCACTGCGGCCGCGACTCGCACTGATTCGCGGAAACCGAAGGCTTTCGCGGTCTGAACGAGGCCGGACGGGACTCGCACTGTCTGGCGCCGAGCGAAGCGATGGCACCGACTCGAACCCGATCCGAGACGTTCTTCTAAGTTGGTGATGGCGCGCGACTTCTGGGTTAAGCGCTTGAGTCACAGCTAGTTAGTGTCGCATTGTTTCGTTCGCTGCCATCCACCCGAGTCCGCGAGATTCTCCCCCCGCCGTGGAGACATTTTGGAGACGTGCCTCTGGCGATCGCGGAGGCGAGCTAGGCCTCGTAGTGAGAGAATCCTTGACGTTGGCCGTCTATAGATGAGGTAGTGGTGAGGGTGATAAACCCTTCTGACGATCTCAACGCAACAACTTGAATTCCAAGGTTCGGCGAACTAGGGGCCAGACCCTTTTCTAAATTGCCAGAGGGAGACCATGCCGAACGAGCAAGATGTCGACCTCCGGGCAGCTATCTGGAGTGTCCAGGCTTTAGTGGAGAGAAGCTAGCATCCGAGAATGTTGCGGGAGGCGAAGCCGATGTCCACGAAACCACGAGGAACGAGAGTCCGAGTCGCGTACGAATTCATCAAAGCTCATCGAAAACAGTACAGCGTGCAATCGATGTGTCGAGAGCTCGAAGTGGCTCAAAGCGCTTATTACGAATGGCTCAAACAGCCGATCTCGAACCACGATCAGGAAGACGCCAGATTGCGTCGTTTGATCCGCGCCTCATTCATCGCCAGCCACGGCATCTATGGCTCTCGTCGGGTCTTCCTGGATCTCCGCGAGGCGGGAGAAACCTGCAGTAAGCATCGCGTCGCGCGTCTCATGCGCGAGGACAATCTCCGGGCCTTGCCTGGATTCCGTATCCGGCGTTGGTCCGTCGGCAAGCCGGCAGTTCTCATCCCCAATCTCCTTCAACGGCAGTTCGCAGTGTCTCGGCCCAACAAGGCCTGGGTTACCGATATCACGTACGTGCGAACGTGGCAGGGCTGGCTCTATGTGGCCGTCGTCATGGATCTGTTTTCGCGGAAGATCGTCGGCTGGTCCGCAAGTTCAAGCATCCATCGCGAATTGATCCTCGACGCCGTACTGCAAGCGGTGCGGCGACGGCGCCCGCGCGGCACGATCATTCACTCCGACCAAGGTTCCCAGTTCGGCAGTGATGCATGGCGACGGTTCTGTCGCTCTAATCGTTTGGAACCGAGCATGAGCCGCAAGGGGAATTGTTGGGACAACGCCGTGGCGGAGTCGTTCTTCGGGAGCCTGAAGAAGGAGCGAATCAAGAAGCAGATCTACAAGACACGAGAATTGGCGATCGCCGATGTGACGGACTACATCGACACGTTCTACAATCCCACGCGTCGCCATAGCTATCTAGCCGGGGTGAGCCCGGATCAGTTTGAGGCGGCGCACAGACGAAAGCGTCTCCGCTAGAGTCTGGACACTCCACTGGCCGCATGGCAGACGACGAATTGGTGTTTGCCACGCGAACCGGCAGTTCCATCTCGCCGAACAACGTGCTCAGGCGCTCGATTTTCCCGGCATGTGCGGCGCTGAACCTGCCGAAAGCCACATGGCTGACCTTTCGCCGCACTTACTCATCGTGGTCGCACGATAAGGGCGTACCGGGGAAAGTCGTCGCTCAGTTGATGGGGCACGCCAACGTCGATACGACGCTGAACGTTTACACGCAGGTCCTGGATGGTTCGTTACGGGCTGCCGTCGACAAAGTCGGCAGCGAATTGTTCACGATTGTTCACGGCCCGGAGGATTCACAGGCACCAGTTGGCTGAAATTGCTAACGAATTGTGGTGCGCCCAGCATGATTCGAACATGCGACCTCCTGGTTCGTAGCCAGACGCTCTATCCAGCTGAGCTATGGGCGCGACAGAGTTTTGATGTTAACACAAGGCAGGTGGGGCAGGTAAGGCTGGTGGGGCGGGTAGGTAAACTCTTTGCTCGTAAGACCCTACCCGCCTCACCAGCCCGACCCGCCCTACCTGCCCTACCTCCTAGCGGCGCTGTGTGCCGACCTGCACCGTGAACTCGCCACGGTTATCCGGCAGGTGGTCGTCGTTGACGCCCAGATACAGGCGGCCGCTGACCGGCGCCGTGATGGTGCCCTGGTTGCCGATGGCAATCGCGTTGTAGTTACCGATGCGGCCGATCAGCGCGCCGGCCAGCACACCGGAAATCGGTGCGTCCGCAGCCGTCCGGCCGCTCAGCGATCCGGCGGAGCTCGCCACGTCCTGCGCGTTGTCGCTCAACTGCACCTGGCCCTGCGTGCTGAAGGTGATGACATCGCCGGCGCGAACGGTAATGCCGGTGTCGGTCCAGCGCACCTGTGAGTTGACGCGGATGGTCTGCGCGTTGGGCTGCGATCCAAGCGCGCCGATCACCGGCGAGCCGCCAGCGGCGTCGAACTCACGCGGCGACAGGATGCCGTCGCGATTGGTATCACGCTGCGTGAAGCTCACGTTCGACCAATGCCACTCGGCGCGCGACAACGAACCGTTCTTGTCGTAATCGAGGTTGTTGAACTCGTTGTACGTGGCTGGCGTGCTGGGCTGCGAGCCCACCACTTCGTAGCGGCTCAACACGCCGTCGTTGTTGCGATCCAGCCAGCGGAAATCGGCAAGCCCGCCGTACCACTCGGTGCGCTCCACCCGGCCGTTGTTGTTGACGTCGAGATCGTCGAAGTTGTCGCCACGCAGGTCGTCTTCAACACCCTGGCCCAGGAACTCGTTCAAGACGACGGCGTTGTCGCGATTGCGATCGACGCGGCGGAACGTTTCGAGGTCGAAGTGCCACTCGTTGCTGGTCAGGCGGCCGTCACGGTTGTGATCGAGGTTGGTGAACGCGTTGCGCGTCCAGTTCAGCGTGGTTTCCCAGCGGTTGGGATTGTGATCCGCCGCATCCAGTTCCTGGGCGCGACGTCCGCCGACGCGCACTTCTTCGCCCGACAACACGCCGTCATTGTTCCAGTCATGGACTTCGAACGATCGCGCCGAGCCGTTCCATTCCTGCCGGGTCACGCGTCCATCGTTGTTGCGATCCATCGTCTGGAAGCGCATCCGGGACACCTGTGCCTCAGCCGTGGTGACGACGGGCGAGACAAGGCTCATCGACGCCAGAGCCAGCGAACCAAACGTCAGCACCAATGTGCGAGCAAACATAGCAATCTCCTCCGATCGAGGAGATTGCATAAGGTGTACCGATTGAGAGTGCGCGAAGGGTTACTTCTTCTTGCCGATGCGCTTGGCGATGTCGCTGACAACGCGCTCCCACACCTTCAGGGCCTTGGCGTAACGTTCAGCCGCTGGTGTGTCGTTCTTGACTTGCGCATCGAGACCGAAATCTTTCGGCTGCGGCATGGGCGGCAGATGGACGACGACGCGATCGCTCATGACACGAGTCTACTAGGAGTCGGCGGCGCTGCTGTGGCGCGCCTTGTCACGGCGATCGTCCGGCTCAGGCGTCTTGTCGTCGCCCGTTGCACGCCTGCCGTCATCGCGCGCAACTGACTCGACACCATCGTGGCTCTGCTTCGGCATTTGCTCGCCGGTTCGTCCGACGATGTCGGCTGAGTTGGTGTCGCCGGGCTCTTCCACATTGCGGTCTTGCTGGTCCGGAATTGGGTTTTGGTCTGCCATGAGCTCAACCTCTGGATCGAGCAGGAGCAATACCGGTACCCATGGCTTTGGTCGGGCTCTCATCGTCGGCATCCGTGCCGGCAGTGTCGATGTCCTGGTCTGCAGAAGACGACGCGTTGTCGTCGGCCTCCGGAGGAATGCCGTTGGCACCCTGCATCCGGTCTTTGCTGGGGCTTTCAGCTCGACCGCGCGGATCGTCCGGCGGAAACGGTTGAGTCTGTTCGGCTTCGTGAGTGGAGTCTGGCCGTCGCGTAGTCATGCGGTTGCGAGAGCAAACCGCATGCCCTGAAATTCAACGCGGTTGCTGCTGTTGAGGCACCACCGGCAATCCGTTGGTGCCAATCGGAGCCCGCAGGGCGTTGAAGCCGGCCGCGAGTGCCGGCCGCTCGCGCGACGCGTTCTGCTCCCAGCCCACCAGCACGACGCGATCAGCGACTCCCGACGAGCGCTCGGTCACCACCCGCACTTCGTTGTTCACGGTCACCGGCACAGGCCGCTGGAACGTGACGGGCATCGCCTGTCCGGCGGCCTGCCATCCGGTGATCACGACCGGCAGCGGCTCCGTGGATATTTGGCCAGGGCGAAGATTGGCCTGGGCGTGCGCCGCAGGGAACGGTGTCATCACGATGCACAGATAGATCAACGCGCCGGCGATCACGGTCAGAACGCTCTTCGTGTAACGGTCCGTCATGGTGTCCCCTTATTCAGGCAGCTTGAAGGCAACGAGCGACGTATCCTCGCCGCGTCCAGTGGCAATCACCACGACCTGTCGTCCGTTGGCATCGAGATAGGTCATTGGTGTGGCGGTGGCCTGCCTCGGTAAGACGTATCGCCACAGTTCCCGGCCGTCCTTCGCGTCGAAGGCCGACAGCGCCATATCGTTGCCGCCGGCGAAGATCACGCCCGACTTGGTCACGATGACCCCCGGTGGCCCGACCGCCCCGAGACGATCAGGGAGCGGCACTCCCTTCAACGCGGGTTGTGAGCGGATTTCCGGCGCGTCGCCGAACGGGACTTTCCAGGCAATGTCGCCGCGGTTCAAGTCGATCGCGACAAGGTGCGCATACGGCGGCTTGAGGATCGGCACACCATCGATAAACGACGAAGGGCTGCGCTGCACGTACTCCGCGTCGACTTCATCCACGCGATCGCCGGGTTGCGCCGACTTCGCGAACGGCTCCATCTTGAAAATGCCCGGGCTGCGCGATGTCTTCACGAACAGCCGGCCGCTTGCGGGATCGAACGCGCCGCCGCCCCAGTTGGCGCCGCCCCACACGCCGGGCAATACCACCGTGCCCTGTAATGACGGCGGCGTGTAGATCGGGCCGAGGCGATACTTCTTCAACTCCTCCGTAGCCCGCGCCTTCCACTCCGGCGTCGCATCAAACGCATCGTCCAGCGACACACCCTGCGATTCGAAAGCGGGAGGCCTGGTGGGAAACGGCTGCGTCGGCCACGAGGCTTCGCCAGGAACGTCGCTGCGCGGCACCGGCCGCTCTTCGATCGGCCACACGGGCTTGCCGGTGACGCGATCAAACACGAACGCCCAACCTTGCTTGGTGAGCTGCACGACGGCGTCGATGCGTTTGCCATCAACGGTGATCGTCACCAGATTCGGCGCGGAGGCAGGGTCGTAATCCCAGAGACCGTGATGGACGATCTGAAAGTGCCACTTGCGCTGACCGGTGTTGGCGTCGAGGCAGACGATGGATTCGGCGAACAGGTTCTGGCCGGGCCGACGCCCCCCGTAGTAGTCGTTGCTCGGCGTGCTGACGGGCATGTAGAGCAGGCCGCGCGCCTCATCAACGCTCATCGGTGCCCAGACGTTCGTGTGGCCGGTGAACTGCCACGAGCCGCCGTCCCACGTGTTGTTGCCGAACTCACCGCGCTGGGGGATGGTGTTGAACTTCCATACCAGCTTGCCGGTCCGCGCATGGAACGCGCGCACATCGCCCGGTGGATCGTTCTTGTAGGTGAGGCGATCACCGACGCCGTTGCCGACGATGATCAGGTCTTTGTAGACGATGGGCGGCGAGGTGTTGGTGTAGTGCTTCTTGTTGATGGCCCACACCAGGCCTTCGCTCAGATCGACGACGCCGTCCTTACCGAACGATGACACGGGCCGGCCGGTCTTCGCATCGAGTTGGATCAGCTTGTAGCGCGCGTTCAGGAAGATGCGCAGCTCGCCCTTGTCGCGCCATGCCACGACGCCGCGATGCGCAAAGCCTTGGCCGTTTGGCGGCTGGCCGTCTTCGTAGGCCTTCGGATCGTAGCGCCAAAGCTCCTTGCCGGTAGTGGGATCGAGCGCGGCGACCTGGTTGTATGGCGTGCTGAGGTACATCACGCCGTCGATGACGAGCGGTGTGTTCTGAAACGCGCCGGGCCGAGTCCCGAATTGAGGCAGCACCTTCTCGTTGGGTTTCCACTCCCACGCGACCGTCAGCCGCGACACATTGGCTGCGGTGATCTGATCGAGCGGTGAGTAGTGAGATGCGGCCTGGTCGCCGGCGTAGTGCGGCCACTGCTGGGCGGCGAGGTGGGCGGCGAAGAGCAGTGAGAGAACGGCGCCCGCCGCCAGTCGAATGCGGATCGCGGATCGAGTGGAATGCGGATTCACTGAAAGCATTTCATGCTCCGGAAATCTGAAATCCGCTCGATCCGAGATCCGCCATCCTTAGAAGCGCGACCAGCGAAGCCAGGTATCCGAACGTGACCAGCTCTTCTTCAGGTCCTCGTCGACGGCGGCGTCCGTCTTGCCCTGGCCCTTCAGCGCCTGCTGCAGGCCGATCAGCGACCAGCCGTTGTGCGGGTGCTGCTCGAGGTCCTTGCGATAGACCTGCTCGGCGTCGGTGTAGCGCTTTGCTTCGAGCAGCGCGGCGCCGAGCCAGTGACGCGCCGGGAAGGGCAGCGGCTCGGGCTCGTCGTAGTCCATCTCGTCATCGAGCTTCACCGCGGCCTCGAACTTGGCGATCGATCCGTTGAGATCTCCACCCATCCGCGTGATCTCGCCATCGAGGATGCCCGCCATCACGCCGACGAGGCGCTTGGCCGAGTGGCCGCGGAATTCAGCCTTCTCGGTCTCCGCCGTCTTCTGCACCTTGGCGAGGAAGGCCTTGGCGAACTCCGGTTCGCCGAGTTTCAGCTTCGCGTAGCCCATCGAGAAGTCGAAGGCCGCGGCCGGGATGGCGCGTTCGGGACGCCTGGTGAGCTCCACCACTTCGTCGAAGCGGCCGAAGCGCACGAGGGTCAGCGCGTGGTACATCGAATCGCTGGTTCGCTTCGCGTAGTCCTTGCCGGCCTGGATCGCGCGCGCCCCCTGGCCGTCCATGGAGGCGGCATAGAGCAGCATGTGCAGGTTGTGATCGGGATAGATCGCAAACCCTTCTCCCGCATCGGCCTTCAGATCCGAGTGCCACGCTTCGGTGTTCGCTTCCACGGAATCGCCCCACCGGCCGACTTCATTCCAGGTGTGCGACGGCATGTGATTGATATGGCTGGCGCCGGGGATCGTCTTGCCCAGGTATTCCGCGCAGGCGACGGCGAGTTCGGGTTTGACCGTTGATTCCGTGGCGTGCACGTAGAGATGGCACGCGCCAGGGTGCTTCTTGTCGATCGCCAGCGCCGATTCGAGCACGCCGTGCAGCCGCTTGATGTTCGGCGCGTTGACATCACGCGTGCCGCGTCGCGGCTCGAGGATGAACAGCGCGTCGGCGTAGAGCGTGAGGGCCTCCAGGTCCTTCGGGTACTGCGCGGCGACCTTGGCCATCGCGTCGGCGTAGGCCTGGTCCTGCTCGCGTCGCTTGTCGGTCTTGAAATCCTTCACGTAGCGAACGCTGAGCGCCTCGATGAACGCGCGCTCGTTGGCGGACGCCTTGTCTTTGAGGCTCACGGCCTTCTGCATGGCCGCGTAGGCAAACGGTGACTGGTCGGCGGACATCGGCCCGTTCAAGTACGAGCCCCACGCCCAGCCTTCACCCCAGTAGCAAATCGCGCATTCGGGATCGCGCTTCCACGCCTCGCGAAACGAGCGGACGGCGTCGAGACGCGCGAAGGCGTACATCATCTGGAAGCCCTGGTCGAAAAAGGCCTGCGCTTCCTTGTTCTTCGAAGAGATCGGCCGGTGAAAGGGGCCGAGGCCGGTGGTGTAGAGCGGAATCGGGTCGCGAACGTACTTTGGAACTTCTCCGGGTGCGTCGAGGTGACTCTCTTGAGCCCAGCTGAACGAACTGCTGGCTATCACGCAACAAAGACAACACAGCGTATATCGCCCAATGAGGCGGCGCAGACCTACAACCATCGATCCCTCCAAGTGGTGAACATCATACAATCGGAGCGTGCCGCACGAAGAGTTCATGTTGCTGGCGCTGGAACAGGCGCGCCGCGCAGCGGACGCCGGCGAGGTGCCGGTCGGCGCCATCGTCGTCGTGAACGGCACGGTGGTGGGGACTGGATTCAACCAGCCGATTTCCAGCCTGGATCCCACCGCGCACGCCGAGATCGTGGCGTTGCGCGCCGCCGCCATCACGGTCGGCAACTATCGGCTGACGGGGGCGACGGTCTACGTCACCGTCGAGCCGTGCTTGATGTGCGTCGGCGCGATGGTGCACGCGCGGGTGGGTGTGGTGGTCTACGGCGCGACCGAGCCGAAGGCCGGCGCCATTGAATCGATGACGCGGACCCACGAACTGCCGGGCCTGAATCACCGGCTGACCGCGCAGGGCGGCGTGTTCGCCGAGGAAAGCCGCGCGCTGTTGCAGGCGTTCTTCCAGCAACGGCGCGCTAGCGCGCGAATCGACGATCCGGAATGAACCAGATGGCGGCGACGACGAAGTAGATCGCCAGCGAGATCCAGACGCTGACGAACGACAGGCCGATCGCGGCGACGTAGAGCACGATCGAGACGTTGCCCTTCACGTCGGAGCCGATCCGCGACGCGAAGTCCGAGTCGCGGCCGTGGTCATGAATCAGCACCCGCACGAGGATGCCGTAGGCCACGCCGTTCATGAGCAACCCGAATCCGTACAGCGCGACCGGCAGTTGCGCGAAGTGGTTCTCACCCATCCACCCGGTCGTGAAGGGCGTCAGCGACAGCCAGAACAGCAAATGCAGGTTCGCCCACAACGCGCCGCCGCTGATGTGCTTCACGGCGTGCAGCGTGTGGTGATGGTTGTTCCAGTAGATCCCGACGTGGACGAAGCTCAGCAGGTAACTGAGAAACACCGGCCAGAGCGGCGCCAGCGTGTCGAGGTACTCGCCGTGCGGTACCTTGAGCTCCAGCACCATGATCGTGATGATGATGGCGATCACGCCATCGCTGAACGCTTCGAGACGGCCCTTTGGCATTAGCGCTGCACCGGTGAGTAGGTGACGCCGTCCGGGCTGTTCTGCACCTCGACGCGGCCGAGCGTTTCACCGCTGACCAGATCCAGCACCAGCATCGAGTTATCGTTGCGCACCGTCACGAACACGTGACGGTTGTCGGGGTGTGGAAACACGCCGGCGGTTGACGGCTGCGGCACCTTGGTCAGTCCCAACGGAATCGATTTCACGATTTCCTGCTTCGCCACGTCGGCGACCACCAGCGATGACGCTTGCGCGTGCGGAATGAGCGCGAGCTTGCCGTCGGGCGTGAACTGGACGCGATACGGGAAACCCTTCGACGCGATTCGTTTCACCACCTCGAGCTTCTGCGTGTCGATGATCGAGATCGAATCCTCGGCGCGATTGCCGGCCCACACCCATCGGCCATCCGGCGTGACGCCGACGCCTTCGCATTCCTTGCCGGTCGGGATGTCCTTGATCTTCTGCCCGGTCTTGAAGTCGAACGCCGAGACGCTGCCGTCGCGCATGTTCGAGCAATACAGCCGCGAGCGGTCGGTGGTGAGCGCCAGCATGTGCGACACGGCGACGTCGGTCTTGAAGACGCGCTCGACGGCGCCGCTGGTGATGTTCACCAGCAACAGCGCCTGGCTGCCTTCCACGGTAATGACCACGCGCGTGGCGTCGACCCACCGCACGTCATGCGGTGCTCGATACTCACCCAGGTCGATGGTGCGAATCGTGTCGCCGCTCGGCAGCGCAATCAGGCTCAGCGTCTTCTGCTGCCCGGCCCCCTGCTTGTTGTAGTTGGTGACGACCACCATCCGGCCGTCAGGCGAAACCGCGGCCTCGTGCGGCCCGGCCACCACCTGCACATGCCGGTACGCCTCCATGGTCTTCAAGTCGATCAGCGTGACGGTGTCGGATTGCTGATTGACGGCGACGACGGTCCCCGTGAGAGCAGCGCGGCGCGCCGGTTGGGCAAGCACGGCGCTGACGAGCAGGACGCAGATTGCGGAGATCGACAGGCGCTGACGCATGGCTACACCGTACTCTCCAGCTGTGCCGGCGTCAACGTGGGATGGCCTGCGACTTGCACTACGACCCATGGACCTCAATGGGGAGGTCGAAGGAGTAGTCAGATGTCGTACTTGTGTCGCGCATTAGGAACTTTCACGATTGCGGTGCTAACCGTCGTCACGCTCGGCGTTTCAGCCGCCACGGCCCAGGTTAGTGCCATCAAGGATGGCTGGCTGGTGATGAAGGTGCACTCGGAGTTCGTGAACGAAGATGTGCTCGGCGGCAGCAACATCGACGTTGACGTGAAGAACGGCGTGGTGACGCTGCAGGGCACCGTGACGAGCGAAGCCGCCCGCGCGCGCGCGCTCGAAGTGGCCCGCAAGAACGACGGCGTCAAGAACGTCGTCGACCAGCTGCGCATTGCCGGCCCGATGGACAACAAGGCCGAACGCACCATGGACAAGGCCGGCGACAAAGCCGACCGCACGATGGACAAGGCCGAGGACAAGATGGACCGCGCCGGCGACAAGACCGCAAGCGCGGCGAAGACGACCGGCCGCAAGATCGACGACGGCTGGATCAAGTCGAAGATCTACACGCAGTACCTCGCCGACTGGAACACCGTGCTTGACGACAGCGATATCGATATCGACGTGCGTAACAACGTGGTGACGCTCAGCGGCACGGTCAAGTCGGCGCAGGCGAAGACTAAGGCGGTGTCGATCGCGAAGACGACCGACGGCGTCAAGAGCGTGAAGGACAACCTGAAGGTAGTCGCCGGCACGCGCTAGGACGGGCCAGCAGGCCAGCGGGCTAGCGGGCCAGCGGGCTAGCGGGCTAGCGGGCTAGCGGGCCAGCGGGCCAGCGGGCAAGCGGGCAAGCAGGATCACGCGCGGCAGGGTAGACTTACGGCCACTTTCAAGGAGAGTGGCCATGGCCCTGTCGCGCGTTTTCGTGTTTGCCGCCGGTGTTGGCGTAGTCGGTCTGATCGCATCGTGGGGGATTGATCCCGCAGCATTCGCCCAGGCAAAGGTCGCCAATCCGATCACCGGTGAAGGGCTGCCCAACCCGGCCCCCGTCGTGACCCGCAACTGGGGTGAGCTGCCCGCGGGCCGCACGTGGGGCACGTCTGCCGGGCTCGACGTCGATCCGAAGGACGGGCATATCTGGGGGTACGAGCGCTGCGGCGCCGGCACCGCCGGCGGCGGTCCTGTTGACTGCGAGAACAACCCCGTCGATCCGGTCTTCAAGTTCGACCGCCGCACCGGAAAGGTCCTCGCCAACATCGGCAAGGGCACCATGGTGACGCCCCACGGCATTCACGTCGACAAGGACGGCAACGTGTGGGTCGCCGACTTCGCCGGCAACAAGGAAGGCACGCGCGGCCACCAGGTCCACAAGTTCAACCAGAAGGGCGAGAAGCTGATGAGCATCGGCATCGCCGGCAAGCCCGGCACCGCCGATGGCCAGTTCAACCAGCCGAACGACGTCGTCGTCGGTCCTGACGGCAGCATCTACGTGTCCGACGGTCATGACGCGCAGGGCATGACGACGGCCGCGGCGATCGCCGAGGGCATCAAGCGCGGCGCCACGTCACGCATCAGCAAGTTCACGGCTGACGGCAAGTTCATCAAGTCGTGGGGCGGCATCGGCATGAAGCACGGTGAGTTCCGCACCCCTCATGCGTTGATGTTCGATGCGAAGGGCCGATTGTGGGTCGCCGATCGCGGCAATCACCGCCTCGAGATCTTCGACCAGGACGGCAAGTACCTCGAGTCGCGCTACGCCTATGGGCGCATCAGCGGATTCTTCATCAAGGGCAACCAGGTGTACGCGATCGACTCGGAGTCGAGCCCGTTGAACCATCCCAACTGGCGCAACGGCGTCCGCATCGGTCCGCTCGATGAAGATCGCATCGTGGCGTTCATCCCGCCGTTCGAGCGCGAGGATCGCCTCTACCAGGGCACCGCGGGCGAAGGCATTGCCGTTGACGCCGACGGCAACGTGTTCGCCGCCGAGGGACCCAATTCGATCCGCCAGGCAGGCGGAGCGTTCACGAAGTACTCGGTGAAGTAAGAAAAGCCAGCAGGCCGGCCGGCCAGCGGGCTAGCCGGACTCGCCGAAGGGCAGCTTCCCTCCGGGGCTGCCCTCCGGCGCGAACTCCGCGATGTAGTTCTTCACGCGCAACTTCTTCGCGGTGTTCGCGGAACTCATGTAGCGGATGACGCCGAAGATTTCCCGCTCCGGCCAGGGCCGGTCGTATCGGCCCAGCGTCCAGAAGTAGCCGCTGTAAGAGTTCGGGTTCCGCCCATCAAGCGCCCAGCGGTTCATGATCGCCGTCATGTGCTCGAGCGCCTCCTTCGGCGTCTTCGACCACTCGAGGATCTTTTTCCCCCACAGCATGCGCATGTAGTTGTGCATCCAGCCGTCGCGCACCAGCTGGTTCTGCGCGGCGTTCCACAGTCGATCGTGGGTCTCACCGCGCTCAAACGCGTCCCGGTCGTAAAGATACTCACGCGTGTCGCGTTGGTGTTTCGCAAGCGAGTCGAGCGCCCATTGCGGCAGGGACTCGTAGCGATCGTAATCATCCGGCCGTCGGGCGCACATGTTGTAGCCAAGCTCGCGCCAGACCACCAGTTGATCGAGAAAGCGTTCGGCGGAAGCCGACACGCCCCACCAGCCTTCGCGCGCGCCGATCGTCGGCTTGCCGGCGACGCGCCGCCGCGACCAGCCTTCGTGACCCATCACGCTGTCGAAGATTTCGTGCGCCGAGATGTGGCCGAAGTGCAGATAGGGTGACAGGTGACTCGTCTGATCCGCTTCTGGCTGGTTGTTCAAGTCGCCATAGGTGGCGAGCTTCTGACTCACGAAGTGACTCAGCGTCTTGCGCGCGGCTTCGGATCCGCCGCGCGTCGGCGCGATTGGCACCTGGTGATCGATCGGCACGCTTGCGACGGCAGCCGCGCTGTCGGCCAACAATCGCGCATCGGTCGCGGGCCAGCGTTTCACAATTGAACCTGGTAGCGCCGTCAGCGTCGGCAGCACGAGTCCGGAAAGTGGCGTCGCCTTCGGAATCACGTCGAGTTGACCGGGCAGGTTTTTCTGCACGAATCGCCGATAGAAGGCGGCGGCGGTAAACACTCGATCGGTCGCGGACAGCGGCATTAAGCCGTTGCTGTCCACAGCCTCGAGACGCGCATCGATTCTTGCGCCGGCGGCCGCCACGATGCGTGGCAGGAAGAAGCTGGGGAACTCGTCCGTCACCACCGCGCATGCCGACGACGCCAGCGACAACAGCAGGCCGCTGCCGGCGCCAGGTTTCGGTTCGACGTAGGGAAAGTAGGTGATTGGCGACTTCGCGAACGCCCTGGCGTTGTCGGCCATTCCGTCGATCACAAATGCGTGGAGCCGATCGGACGCCCACGGGTAGTCGGCCTCGAGCGCTTCGAAGACGACCAGTGGCTTGTCCAGTTCGCGCGCCAACTCGATCGCGCGATCGAGCGCGAAGTTCCAGGTCGATCGTCTTGCCGCGATCATCCAGTAGAGGACGAACTCACGATCAGGACGAACCGGCGCCTGATTCACCGCACGCACGCGACCGTTCACGGTTCCACTATATCGGGAGGAGTTCCGACGACATGCAATGCTGGAACCCGAGCTTGCGAGCGAAGCCCGGATCGACGGCAGCGTTGCCAACGAAGATGCATTGCGCCGGATCGAGCCGATGCTGATGCATCAGCAGGACACCAAGCCCGGGCAGGGGCTTACGGCACCAGCAGCGTGGCGGCCCCGCGGCGTGAGGGCAGTACTCCATCGGCAGGTCGAATCCGAGGATGCTGCTGACCCTGCCGAAAGCCTCGGCCACCTGGTCGCGTGTTCGAGTGCCGTCAGCAATGCCCGGTTGCCATGACAGGCCGAGGACCAGGTATCCCGTGTCGCGGTAGGTCCGCAGCGACGCCGCGAGGGTTGCGTCGATCCCGTCGTCATCCACCCACACGATGACCGCCCGGCGGTCGTGTCCGGCAGGAACCCGTCGCACGAAGGGCACGGTCTCGATGGCGGAGAAACCCTCAACCGCATCAGGCGGTTCGAGTTCCCGCTGATAGCGAAACTGGACGGTCGGCAGGAACGCGGCGACGTCATTTCGCCGGAGCGCGGTGAGTTCTTCGTCTGCCGGCAGGCGGCCGTAACGAGTGACGAGCCGCCACGCGGCATTGAGCTGTGCATCATCCACTGACGTTGACAGCCATACACAACGAACCGGCACACCGTGCGCCAGGGCAGTCTGGACTACTTCAGCACGAGACTTCCTGGAAGTGTAGGTGTTGTCCATGACAAGCCGCTCCGCGCCGGCGTGCAGCGCGCGATCGAGATTGCCGGCCAGGGCGCGTAGCGTGCCACCGGCGTCATCGCGATTGATGCGCTGATAGCCGTCCGCCACGAATTGCGACGTCAGCGTGGTCTTGCCCGCTCCGGGCAGCCCCATCACGATCACCACTTCGGCGTTTGGCCGCGCCGGCGTGGCGGTCCGGTGACGCCCGCGAACGAGCCGCCCGGAGGGAAAGGCCTCGTCCAGCGCCTCGCGTTCCTCGGTCGTGAGCGCGAGTCGCTGAGCGCGTGCAGACGCCATGACGGTCTCGAGACGAGTTGCACCTGGCAGCGGAACGATCAGTTCCGAGAGGTGGGTGAGCCATGCCAGTGCGATGTCGAAGGGCGACACACCATGCGCGTCGGCGATTCCCTGAAGGACAGGGTGACTCTTCGCTCGAGCCAGCGACTTTCGGCCGCCGAGCGGACGATGAGCCAGCAGCTGGAGTTTGTTGGCGATGCAATGCGCCACGACACCGCCGAGAATCGCCGCGTCATTCCACACGCTCAGTTCAACCTGTATCGAGTCGATGTCGGCGAGGCGGCTCGCCTCTTCGATCTGCCCGACCGTGACGTTGCAGAGCCCGATGCGCTCAATGAGTCCATCACGCTTCAGCGCCGCGAGCGCCTTGATGCTCGTGGACAGCGGTGTGCGCGGATCCGGCGCATGAAGTTGATAGAGCGCGATCCGATCGACGCCAAGGGCGCGGCAACTCGCTTCGCACCCCGCGCGCAGGTGCCTTGCCCGTCCGTCCGGCTGCCACCGGCCCTCGGGCCTCGTCATGCCACCTTTGGTCGCGACCACGACGCGCGATCGATCGCCTGTCCACGTGGACAGCGCCCGCGCGATCAGGCGCTCGTTGTGGCCTGTGTCATCTTCGCTGGCGGCATACGCGTCGGCGGTGTCGAGAAGGGTGACGCCTGCATCAAGAGCGGCGTGCAGCACCGCAACCGACCGGTCGTCATCACGCTCGAGATCGGTCGACAGCCGCATGCAGCCGATGCCGATGAGCCGTCGCTTGGTGAATACCACGCGGCTTTAGGATACCCGCCGCTACCGATTGTCAGCGAGTTGATTGCTTCCGCTTCCCAGCTTCGAACGCGAGGATGTCGCCAGGCTGGCACGACAGCGCGTCGCAGATCGCCTCGAGCGTTGAGAAGCGAATCGCGCGCGCCTTGCCGGTCTTCAGGATCGACAGGTTGGCCAGGGTCATGTCGAGCCGTTCCGCCAACTCGGTCAGCGTCATCCGGCGATCATGCAGCAGGTCGTCGAGCTTGACGATGACCGGCATTAGACCGTGCCCTCGAGATCGTCGCGCATGCGCGCGCCCTCGGCGAAGACGCGTGCCAGCAGGAAGGTGAGGAGCACAGCGAGCCAGCCATTGATCGAGAAGCCGGCATTGATGTCGATCGGATGCGCGGGACTGGAAATCGCCCGCCCGATCAGTCCGATGATCACGCTCAGCACCTGCAGCGTCAGCAGGATCCATCCGATCGCCTGGAGGCGATTGGCATTCATCGCGACGAACGGATCGCCCGTGCGGACGGTCTCAACGATTGCGAGCAGCCGTTTCAACCCGTTGTGGTTGAGTGGCACCGCGGCCAGACCGAGCAGCGCGATCGTGCGCAGTCCCCAGATGACGCGTTCGGCTTCCGGCGACGGCGCCAGGTTGAGCGAGCTGAGGATCCACTCACGATGCGGCGCAATGAACAGCAGCGTGAAGATGCCCGCGGCCATCACCCAGTTGCCGATGATCAGGATGCGAAGCGTGAGGTGCGCGAGCGGGAGTGTGGCGGACGTCGGGGTGGTGGTCGTCATTGTTTATTGAATATCAATAAACAATTTATTGTTTAACGTCAAACAAATTATCGAAATTCAATAAATTCTGCGCGAAATTACTGCTTGCCGAACTTCCGCCGGCGATTGAAGACCATGCGATCGATCGAGGAGATCGGCCAGCGTGGTGTCGTGACAAGCCTCCGCGCGGATGCCTTGGTGGCGATCGCGCCGTCGATCAGCAGCGGGTCGGGCCGCCGGTAGGTGCCGAACACGATGTCCGCGAGCGGGATGCCGAAGAACCCGGCCACGTTCAGGTTGCAGCGATAGTTCGCGTGATGGGCCTGGTGAAATCCGTAGAGCCAGTTCCACGCGCGCCCGAACGTGGCGCACCCGAGCTTGGGTTTCCAGAACGTCTCGAATGGCTCGTGGTGAACGGTATGGATGGTTTCATACAGCCAGTGCGCGATCGCGACGGCCACATAACCACTGATGAGGATGGGCGTGCCGGGAAAGAAGTACGCCAGAGCGGCGAAGGGCGGCGTCACGGTTGCAAAGAACGCGACCAGCGCCCACGGTGGGAAGGTGGATTTGTCGCCGTGCTCGACGCTCATGATCGGATACGCGCTCCGCACGGTCCCTGACCGCTCGTCGAACTGGATGGACGTCAGCTTGTGATGCGCGCGGTGACTGCTGCAGAGGCGTCCGAGCCAGCGCATGGGATCAATATGCAGGATGTAGCGATGAAACAGGTACTCGCCGAAGCAGACCACCGCGGCGCAGACCAGGAACGTGATCAGCATTGCCGCCGGTCCGGAAGCCACCTGCTGGTTCCACGTCGGCCGGAAAACATAACGGATGAACGCCAGCAGCATGACCAGCTGGGCGGCGACGAACATGGTGAAGAGTAACGGTGCCCACGCCGTGGCGGCGCGGTTCTCGAACGACAGGAAGTTCAGGTTCCGCAGATTTCCCACTCAATCTCCATCGACACGCAACTCGTGACGACGGTCGATCAGCGCCGAGCTGCGGATTCGGCGCCGTAGCGACTATGAGGGCAGCAGGGCCGGAAGTCAATCAACTTACCGTCCAGCTTTGGAACCGAGTCGTTCGCGCCGCTCACCCGAGCCGGCTGCCGGTCAGTCGGCCTGATGGTGCGGCGCGTGCACGGGCTTGGATTCTGGCGAGCCGCGCTGGCGCAGGTAGACGGCGAGCCAGACCATCGCCGCGATCGACAGAAATTCGCTCTGCCAGTTCTGGAAGGACTCGAACCAGAACGTCGATGAATGCAGGAATGCGCCGAACGACCCAGGCGTGCGGCCGTGGGCCAGCGCCTCGGCGCTTGCGGCGCGCCACCCGGCGATTGCATGGCCGATCCACGAGAGCAGGAACAGGATGCTGAGCGCCATGCCCAGCGAGCGCTCGTAGATCCACAGGATCCACCCGCCGCGCTTGACCGGCCACGGCACGTCCGGCAGGTACGCAAAGTCGCGAGGATCGGCGTCGACCAGCTCCTTCATGTGCGGCCGTCGCGATTCGGGCGATCCGCGCTGCACCAGGCGGGTCGTCAGCAGCACGAACACCGCCATCTGCAGGAACTCGCTCTCCCAGTTTTCGAAGAGCGCCGACCAGGGATGGCCGGCCAGCAGGTAGTCCGACAGTGACACCGCCGCTGCCCCGTGCGCGCGCTGCTCGTCGTTGTAGGTGTGCTGCCCGGTGAGCACCTGGCCCACCAGGCCGGCAGCGAACATCGCCATCAGGACGATCGTCAGCGCGCGATCATGAATCCACCTGGTCATTCGCGACCTTTGCGGCGCTTGCCGACAGACCGGAAGGTCAGCCGAGCGGACGGAGTCACCTTGCCGTTGAGGACGGTCCTGATCTGCCGCAGGGCAAAGGCGTTCTCCTCTGGTGTGTTGGAAACGATGCAGTCCTCCGGCGCAAAGAGCTTGTATTCGCGCATGTGAGCGTCGTTAGCGGTGAACAGCACGCAAATGTTACCGGCGACGCCCGCGAGGATCAATCGCCGGATTCGAAGCTCCTCGAGCAAGGTGTCGAGCGTGGTGTCGAAGAAGCCGGAGTGTTTGGGTTTCAGGACGAAGTAGTCACGCGCGGTTGGTTTGAGGCGTCGTGACACGACGTGTCCGGGCGACGTCTTGGCGGTGCAATGCGCAACCGTCCGGCGGAAGTCCGACCGCCACTGGCCGAAGTTATCGTTGATGTAGATAACCGGCACGCCGGCCCTGGTCGCGCGCCGCTTCAGGTCGGCGAGGCGCCTGGACATGACCTCCGCCTGCGCGATCAGCGCGCTGGATCCTTCGAACGCCATGTCGTTGATGACGTCGATCAGGAGGAGTGCCGTCCCGACAACCGGGACCGGCACTCGCCGCTGAATTGTGCCTGCCCTCGTCGCCATCCCGCTAGGCGGCGGTCAATACGACCTTTTCGCACCGGTCTTCCTTGTTCAGGAAGATGTCGTAGCCTTTCGCCGCGTCGGCCAGCGGCATCCGGTGCGTGATCACCATCGTCGGGTCGATGTCACCGTTCTGAATCCGTTCGAGCAGCGGCTTCATGTAACGGTGCACGTGGCATTGGCCGCTCCTGATGGTGAGCGAACGATTCATGATCGAGCCGAGCGGGAACTTGTCGACCAGTCCGCCGTAGACACCGATCACCGAGACCGTCCCGCCGTTACTGCAGGCCATGATGGCTTCGCGCAGCGCGATGGGTCGATCCGTCTCCATCATCAGCGCCTGTTTGGTTCGGTCGTACAGGTAGTCGAAGCCATGCCCGTGCGCTTCCATTCCGACCGCATCGATACACGAGTCCGGTCCGCGCCCGGCCGTCATCTCCTTCAACGTCTCCGGAACGCTCGACACGTGTTCGTAGTTCAGGACCTCGGCGCCGCACTTGTCACGGGCCATCTCGAGCCGATAGTCGAAGCGATCGATGGCGATGACGCGCTCCGCGCCAAGCAGCAACGCGCTCTTGATGGCGAACAAACCCACGGGACCGCAGCCCCAGACGGCGATCGTATCGCCGCGCTTGATGTTGCACATCTCCGCGCCCATGTAACCCGTTGGCAGGATGTCCGACAGGAACAGCACTTGTTCATCCGAGAGCGCGCGATCGACCTTCAGGGGGCCGATGTCGGCAAACGGCACACGCGCGAACTCCGCCTGCCCGCCGGCGAAGCCGCCGGTGAGATGCGAGTAGCCGAACGCACCCGAGGCCGAATGCCCCATCATCGTTTCGGCGAGCGCCGCGTTGGGGTTCGAGTTCTCGCACAGCGACCACATGTCGTGCTGGCAATGCCAGCAATCGCCGCACGCGATCGTGAAAGGCACGACCACGCGGTCGCCGACACGCAGGTTCTTGACGCCTGCGCCGACCTCCATCACCTCGCCCATGAATTCATGGCCGAGGATGTCGCCCTTCTTCATGCTTGGCATGAAGCCGTTGAACAGGTGCAGGTCGGATCCGCAGATCGCGGTCGAGGTGATGCGAACGATCGCATCGCGTTGATTGAGGATCTTCGGCTCGGGGACGTCGACGACTTCGACGTTCTTCTTGCCCATCCAGCATGTGGCCTTCATCGCGCGACCGCCTTATCTGCCGGCGCATCGGCTTCGGCCTGCGCCGGCCGCTCGTTGCCGGCGCCTTCGCCGAACAGCCTCGCGATCAGCCCTCCAGCCTTGCCACCTGGCGCGTCGTAGCCGAGATCGACCCGGACCTCGGTTCCGCGATCAGCAGGAGCGTCGGCGAATCTGATTGCGCCCACATGCTCGACGTCACTACCCTCGACCGTCTTCCACGAGATCAGTTCGTCAGGCCGCTCGTCGACGATCTCCGCATCCCACTCGTATTGGGATCCCGCGGGGCCTTTGGTGACCCAGTGTGAACGTGTGTTGTCGGTGGTCGTGACCTCTTGCAGGTGATACATGAAGCGGGGCAGGTTCTCCAGGTTCCGCCAGAAGCCAAATACTTCCTGCCGCTGACGTTTAACGGTGATGCTCTTCGTAATGTGTTCCATTTAAATGCTCCTGACCATCAGGCGCCGATTCGAGGCGAAGCCCAAGGGCAAGCTGTGCGATGTCATGGGATGGGCAAGCCGGCGGCGCGGCGACCCGCGCGCGCCGGCCCGCAGGCGGTCACTCGACTTCTGGATTCTTCGGGCCTTTCGCCTTCGGGTTGCCGGCGGCACGGTTGCCGTCCTCGTCTCCAGCGCGGCGATTGTCGCCGGCGGCGACGGGACTGTCGTCTTGTGACCGCCGCTTCTCGTCTGCGTTCAACGGCGCACCTTTCACCGCCTCGTCATAGCCGACGTTCTGTTCCGGCCGGTCGGTGACCTCGGCTGGTGGCTGGTGTCCGCCTCTGTTCGTGTGATTTGTCATGACGACTCTGAGTGCACGACACGTGCCGCCGCTACTCCTCAGGCATCTCGATGGTGATCGAGCGGATGTGGATGCTCTCCTGGTTGAATCGCGCGCGTAGCGTCGCCGCGTATGCCCGCCACCACGCCCAGTCAAACATCTCGGTGACGACTTCCACCATGACCACCTCATCCTGCGCGACCTCTCCATCCGGCGCCGTCCAGAGGCCCTTTGCCGGGGAGCGCAGATACGCGGTGAGGCCGCTGAACTTGTCTGCCAGCTCACGCTGTGTGTGCGCAAGGCTGTCGCGGGTGGCGGAGGCCGTTATCGGAAGGAGGAGCTGGATCAGGACCATGATCACCGTGGCACGGCGGCCGGAATGTAATCGAGAATCAGCGACGCATCGACATCGCGGATCACGAGGTAGGTGCCGAGAATCCGGTATTCGAGTGCTTTGGGCAAGGCGGGCAACACCTTCAACAGCGATGGCGGCATGGTGGCCATCTGCATCGACACGGGCAGCCGCAAGTGGACCTTCGGAACCGGTCCGGTTTTCGCTTCGTCGTCAATATCCGCCAGGACAGACTCGAGATGACCGGCGCGCACGGCGTCGGCGATTCGCCTCTTGATCATGGCGGCCACGGGTGGGCTGAAGATCGCGCCCTGCTGCGCGCCTTGACGCGCGCGTTCAATGCCGCCCGCCAGGGCGTCGCTCGCGTTATTGACCTGCGCCGCCGAAGAGTCCTTGACCGGGCCCGTCACCTCGGTCGCCAGTTTCGTCCGCAGGGCCATGTATTTTGCGATCGCCGTGTCGAACTGCTTCAGTGCCGCGGCCTCGGCTGGTTTTGCGACGCTCTCTTGATGGTTGGATGATGCCCGCAGCGCGGACTGGCTTACTCCGGTCCCGCAAAGGGCGACAACGAGCAGCGATCTCAGCGTTTTCACACTGCGGCGTCTGCATAACGCCTGCCGTCCGGATGCGACTCAGCCGTCTAGCGGATGACGGCCGGTGACCACGCTGATCGAAGGAAGAACTCGCGGTTCTTGCCGGCGGCTTGATCCACCCGTGTCGACCACAGGCTGAGCGCCTGTTCGGGCAGGCCCGAGCCGAGCACCATTCCGTAGAGCACGCGCGTGTTGTCGAGCCACTCGACTTGATCGTCGATGTCCTGCTGGTCTTCGGTGATGGGCCAGGACTCGCGAGATTCCAGGTGCATCGCCCACAATTGCCAGCCTGCCGCTCTCACGCGCTGGCGCTTGAACACGACGTGGCGCTCATCGGGCGCGAGCGAAGGGCACTCGACGTCTTCAGCAATCACTCGGAACTTGCGTTGGGCGATGTCACCGTCCACGAGGAAGCGCTTGCCGCCGGTGCCGAGCGTGGCGAGAAACCGATTGCTGTCCTGGCGAAACGTCACGCCCCAGAAGTTGAAATCGACGTTGCTGAATGGCCTGCCGTCGCGCTCCACGGTGAACTGCTCGAGCTCGGCGATCGGCGTGCGCGAGGCCAGGTCGTAGATCGTTGTTCGCGTCGTGAAATCTTCGCTCGCGTAGTTCTCGCCAGTCACGAACACCGTTGATGCCGCGTGCCTGCCATCGGCCGACACCCGCGCGCGAATGGGCAGGCCGGCCAGGTCCAGCCGTCCGAGCTGCTTGAAGTGATGATCGAGAAAATAGGCAAACGCGCGCGGCTGCATGCTGTCGCGGTTCAGGACAAGGCACAGCCCGCCCTGCTTGCCGAAGTGGCTGCGCTCGCATTCGAGCGTGTCGAAGATTTTCTGGTCGCCGGGATCGTCGAGTGTCACGACGCCGATGCGGCCGTAGGCGCTCGCGCTCTGGAAGAACAGCCGCGGTGTCTGGCGCATTCCGTCGAGCATCGCGATGACGTCGGGTTGATTCAGGTCAAAGGTCGGGACGGACGCGGCCGCCGAGCGATCCGCAGCCGCGATGCGCCAGCGCACATAGAGAATCGCGCCACTGACGCAGATTGCGACAAACACCCAGAACAGGGTTACGCGCAGCCTGCTACTCATGCCCGATCGGATTTCAGCATTGGCCACAACAACACCGCCGACACCAACAATGCCACGACCAGGCCGATCTGGAAATATTGGAATGCGTGGCCTGCGCCGGCACTCCACATCAGCCCGAATAGCACGCTGGCCATCATTCGCCCGACGTCGTTCGCGGTGCTCACGGCAGCCAGCCCGGCCGCACGCCGCTCTGCGGGTAGTGCCGCGCTGGCCAGGGCGGCAAACACGCCGTCGGTCGCGGCATAGAACACACCCAGCAGAATCACAGCGCTGATACCAACCGCCATCGCGGGGAGACCGGAGCCGAGCGCAAGGTAGAGCAGTAGCAGCGAGGCGTATCCGACGGTGACCACGCGCGCGCTGCCGATCCGGTCAGCGATGCGGCCGACCGGCGTGGCCAGGGTCAGGTAGACGGCGGGCGTTGCGACGTAGAGCAGCGGCAGGTACTCGACTGGGAACTGCAGCAGGCGCTGAATCGACAGGTACACGAAACTGTCGCTGACCGTCGCGAGCCCAAGGACTGCGGCGCTGGCGGCCACGCGTGAAAACCGCCGGTCGCGTGGAATCTCGAATTCTTCGACCGGCCGTTCCGCCGCGACGTCGCCCGGTGCTCTCACGAAGGTGACGAGCACTGCGACCGCAATTGCCGCGAGTGCCGCGCTGACGACGAACACGACGTCATAGCCGTCGCGAATCTGCAGCAGGATGGCGAAGCCAACCAGCGGGCCCAGCAACGCGCCGATGGTGTCCAGCGTCCGGTGGACGCCGAAGGCCGTCCCGAGCGAGGCGCGTGCCACGCTCAGGGAAATGATCGCGTCCCTGGGCGCGGTGCGAATGCCCTTGCCAATGCGATCGAGAGCGACGAGTGGCGTGAGCCACGCGGCCGACGGTCCGCCGACCAGCAAGCCCACGCGCGACAGCATCGATGCGGCATAACCGCTGGCCGCGATCGTCTTGTACCGGCCGGTGCGATCGGTGGCGAGGCCCGACAGCAGCTTCACCAGCGACGCGCCACCTTGTTGCAGGCCGTCGATCACGCCGAATGTCGCCGGCGTGACATGCAGGAAATACAGCGCGTAGACCGGCAGCACGGCCACGACCATCTCCGACGACATGTCGGTGAGCAGGCTGGTGATGCCGAGGAACCAGACGTTGCGATGGACGTTGCGAATCCGGCCGCGCGACCGCTCCTCGGGGTGGTTGCGGCGCAGGTCGGATTTCAGCCCGGACTGATACACGGTCTACCGTCGTTCAGGCTTCGCGCTGGATTGCGTCTTGAGTTGCTGGAGTGAGACGAAAGTGGCGGCCTGGGTGCGAGGCTTGGCCGGCAACAGGAACTTGCGGGCCACGTACGTGACGGCGGCTCCGACAATCAGGATGACGCCGGCGTCCTGCCAGGTCACGGCAGACCCCAGCCCGCGGCGTGCCCGACCTGGTAGACAAGCAGCGACGCGCCATAGGCCAGCACGGTCATGTAGGCGACCATGAACAGCGGCCACCGCCAGCCGCCCGATTCACGCTTCACGATTGCGACGGTGCTCATGCACTGACACGCCAGCACAAAAAATACCATCAGCGATATGCCGGCCAGCGGCGTGAACAACGGCGATCCGTCGGGCCACGTGGCGGCCCGCAGCGTTTCGCGCAGCGGTTCGTTGGTCTCGTCGGCATTGCCGATGTCGAAGACGACTCCCAGCGTGCCGACGAATACTTCGCGGGCGGCGAAGGCGCCAAGTATGCCGACGCCAATGCGCCAGTCAAAGCCCAGCGGCTGGAGGACAGGCTCGATGAGGTGGCCGAGCCGGCCGGCAACGCTGTGGCGCAACTGCGCTCCGTTTTCGCGGCTGTCGATCTCGGCGATCCGCGCCTCGAGGTCGTCGCCGCTGAGGTTCTGCGCCGCGAGCGCCGCGCGGCCGGCTTCCGCCTCTGCGGCGACCGCCGGATCCTTCGGGTACGACAACAGCGCCCACAAGATGATCGTGAGCGCGAGGATCACGGTGCCGGCATCGACCAGGAACACCTTCACGCGCTGCAGCACGCCGCGCAGCAGCACCGAGAATGACGGCATGCGGTAGGGCGGCAGTTCGAGGACCAGCGTTGGCACGGGGCCTTTGAGCACGGTGCGACGAAGCACGGCCGCCGCGACGAGTGCCGCCACCACCGACAGGGCATACATCGCGAACAGCGCCACCGCGCCGGCGCTCAGAAATCCCACGCGCGCGTCGGCGGCAAACACGGTTGCCGTGATCAACACGTAGACCGGCAGGCGGGCACTGCACGACGTCAGCGGCAGCACCATCATCGTCAAGAGACGATCGGTGCGGCTTTCGAGCGTGCGCGTGGCCATCACCGCCGGTACCGCGCACGAGAATCCCGAGAGCATCGGCACGAAGGCCTTGCCATGCAGGCCCACGGCGCGCATCACGCGATCGATGACGAAGGCCGCTCGAGCGAGGTAGCCGAGATCTTCCAGCAGCCCGATGAACAGGAAGAGCAGCGCGATCTGCGGCACGAACACCACGACATTGCCGACGCCGGCGATGACGCCATCGACGAGCAGGCTCGTCAACGGGCCGGGCGGCATGGTGGCCGTGACCCATCCCTGGATGGCCGCGACGGCCTCCTCGATCGCCCCAATCGCCGGTTCCGACCAGGAAAACAGCGCCTGGAAGACGATCATCATCGTCACGGCGAAGGCGATCGCGCCGCCGACGCGGTGCGTCAACAGCGCGTCAATGCGATCGGTCAGGCTGCGCCCCTGTGCTGGAGCGACCGCCAACACCTGGTCGATCAGCCGATCGACCACGCGGTAGCGCGAGGAAATGATTTCGAGATCGAGATCGCGCTTCGAATCCGCCGCGCGGCGATGAATCTCTCGCACCAGGTTGCGGGCGGACGCCGGGATCGACTTGAGCTCGTCGCTGCCTTCGTGATCGAGCGACAACAGCAGCCACTGGGCCCATGCGCGCGCTTCCCGCGGTTCGGTCAGGAGCTTCTCCCGAAGGATCAGCCCTTCGAGTTCGGCGATGTCGGCCTTGAGCAAGTCAGGCTGGGCGATCTCAGGTATCGGCGGCGCCTGGTGATCGGCGATTGCCGCCGAGAGCGCGGCACGAACGTCGCTGATGCCCTGCCCCTGGCTCGCGACCGTTGGCACCACGCGCGCGCCGGTCAATCGGGCGAGTTGCCCGGGGCTGACGGTGATGCCGCCGCGGCGCGCCTCGTCCGTCATGTTCAGCGCAATGACGACGGGGCAGCCGATCTCGAGAATTTCCAGCGTGAGGTAGAGCGCGCGCGACAACGCGGTCGCATCGACCACCACGAGGATGGCATCGGGCCGCTTCACGCCGCGCCCCAGCAATGACTCGACGGCGATCTGTTCTTCAGCCGAGCGGGCTGACAGTGAATACGTGCCGGGCAGGTCGGTCAGCTCGACCGGTCCGCCGTCGAGTTCAAGAGTGGCCGACCGGCGATCGATGGTGACGCCGGGATAGTTGGCGACACGCGTGCGCGATCCGGAGAGCGCGTTGAAGAGGGTGGACTTGCCGGAGTTCGGATTGCCCGCCACCAGCACCAGCGCGTGGCGCGCCGGGGCCTGGGGGCTGAGCGCGGGGGCGCTCATGTCACTACTCGATTTCGATGCCGTGCGCTTCGGCGCGGCGGATCGACAACGCGTAATTGCGCACGCGCAGTTCGATCGGGTCGCCGAGTGGTGCCTCACGTTGCACGGTCACGGCGGTTCCTGGCACGAGTCCCATCTCGAGGAGGCGGCGCACGGTGTTACGGGCACCGGAAACACGAGCCACCACGGCAGTAGCGCCGACGGGTACGCGGGACAGCAAGCCTGGAGAACGGACGTCTTTCATGGGTGGTGACCTAAGTTGAGACTAAGTCTCACTTAGATGGTATGTCCGACCCAATTAGTCGGTCAACTGTTTAAAGAGCAGGTCCCAAGATCCCCGCCGCTCGGGCCAATTCGTGCACCCGGGAGAGGCAATTGGCCACCGCTACGCCGCCCGGATCCTCTGCGGCGTTGACCGGCACGTACAGGGTGGTGCCCTCGCGGCGCGCCAGGATGTTGTTCACGACCAGCGCGCGCATCATCCACACCGCGGCGCGAACATCAGGGCAGTCCACACCCAGCCAGCCAGTGTAGCGACGGTCCGTGACCCGCAACGCCGTGCGCGAATGAATGACGCCGGCCATCGCCGCGCGGGCGTCGTCGTCAGCCGCGGCCGTTGCGAATGCGGGTGCGATTAATGGCGTGTCGACGGACATGCCGGACAGCAGCTCGCCGATGTGACGCTGTTGCGCGCGAGCCATGTGCTCCATCCAGTAGTGACAGGTCTTGGCGATCACCGTCACGACGTTCTTGATCTGCTTGTGGAGCTGGAACGCCGGGGCCGCCGGAAGATCGAGTGACACGCCGCTGCAGCGCGCGGACACGTTCTCCATCACGATCGCGCGCACCAGCCACGACGCCTGCGCCTCGTTGACGCAGGTGATGCGCACCCAGCCGTCATCGGGCGACGGATGCGCCGGCAGGTTGGTGGTCATGGTGATGCCGCGGCAGATCTCCTCGGTGACCTGCGCGTAGCGGTCGCGCGCCCCGTTGATCTCATCGGGCGAGCCCGGCTCCAGCAGCGTCCCCTTGTGCGGCGGGCCACCGGCCATCGCGAGATCGCAAAACGATCCCCAGATCAGGTCCCATGCGACGCGGCCATCACTGCTGTACTTCAGACCGGCTGATCCCATCGAGACCGGTTGCACGTCCTGGTACGACTCCTGGTATTCCTCCGGCAGGATCGCCTTGATGCGCGCATCCAGGTCCGCGAGCGCGCCGCGGTCTTCTTCACTCACCATGGCTGACGCTAGGATACGGCAGTATCACCGCGCTGTGCCTGCGCGACCCGATCCAGCCGGGCGCGTTCGGCCGACAGGATCCCACGATTCATGATGAACATGCGCGCCGCAATCAGCAGCGCATTGATGCCGACGAACGTCGGCATGATCATCAGACTGTCGTAGAACGCCCAATCGAACCAGATCAGCAGTGGCCCCATCACGAGCAGCGCTGTGCCGATGACCCTGTTGCGCCGCAGTCGCGACGGGCTGCCGTCGAGTTGTTCGGCGCGAGACGGATGGACGATGGTGAACAGCGGTGCCCGCAGCAATCCGCCGGCATCCCGAATGTCGAAGCGCAGGCTCGGCCGTTGCAGCACGCGTTCACGGCAGTAGGCCTCGGCGTCACCGAGGGTGGGGAAGATGATGCAGACCGCGCTCTCTTCGCTGGTCGCTTCGCCGTCGGCATCGCACGTTGCGCCCGAGTCGGCGTGGGTCACAAAGACAGCGAATTCCGAGGGCTGGATGATCTGCATCCAGCCGGGCGGGGTGCGAGCGGGGTCGTAGAGGGGGACGATGCGCATTCGACGTGACGTCGAATGAATTGTACGTCCGCCAGTGCGTGCGGGTTGCGTGGTGCGAAGAACTTCGCACCACGTCGTGCGATTTCCCCAATGCCGGTCGTCAGGTCATCCAAAACAGCCGGATTCAGGGTCGATCCCATGGCACGTCCGGTGCACTCCCTGTGCATTGGAGTTACGCCGTGAAAACCGTCGTCTTGCGACTCGTGGTTTGCATGCTCGCGCTATGGGTTACGACGCCTGTCGCGGCGCAATCAATTGAGGGCTCGGCAGCGCTGATCGGGGGACATTCGGTCTACGAAGTGAAGGCGGGTGACACGCTTGGTTCGATCGCCGCCCGCCTGGGTGTGGGGCGCGCGACGCTGGTCGAGATGAACCAGTTGACGAGTCCATACACGTTGGCGATTGGTCAGCAGCTGGTCATCGACAATACGCACATCGCGGTCGCCAACCCGATGGTGCACATCACCGTCAACATCGCGCAGCGATTCCTGGTGCTGGCGGAGGGCGAACGCGTGCGCGCCTATCCGATCACGGTGGGAAAGCGGACCTGGCCCACTCCCGTCGGCGCGTTCACCGTCATCAGCAAGGAAGTCGATCCGGCCTGGGATGTGCCGATGTCCATTCAGCGCGAGATGGAGGAGCAGGGCAAGCCGGTGATCACGCGCATGGAAGCGTCACCGCTCAACCCGCTTGGACGGCATTGGATCGGATTGTCGCTGCCAAGTCTTGGCATTCACGGCACCAACCAGCCGTCCAGCATCTACTCGTTCAGCAGTCACGGCTGCATCCGCATGCATCCCGATGACGTCGCCGACCTGTTCGAGCGCGTCTCGAGCGGCATGACCGGCGTGCTCATCTATCAACCGGTGATCATGGCTGCGATCGATGATCGCATCTGGATCGAGGTGCACCCTGATGAATACCGGCGGGCAGGTGATGCAATGTCGAACATCCGAAACGCCGCCGAACGGGCCGGCGTTGGCCGCGCCATCGATTGGGAGCTGGTCGAGAAAGTGATCCGGCAACGCCGCGGCCGCGCCGTCGACGTGACGCTATCCCTGCGATAGGAGTGCCGGGCCGCCGATCGGTCTCTCCAGGTAAACCTGGTCGATCAGGTACTGAAGGCCGTAGTGGTTCGCATAACTCGCCAGCAGCGTGACCGGCACATCCAGCGCGACCAGACCCCGTTCGTAATCGGCGATCGCCGTCGCCATCTCCACTCTTTCCTCCGGCGTTGCGACCCGTCTGAAGTATCCGACGACGTGTTGCAGCACGTTGACGTGGCGGGCGCTGGTTGCCGGCTGCGCGAGAGCGGTTTCGAATGTCGATCGATATTCCGCCACGCGCTGCGCCAGGTCGACTGGGGTTGCGGCCGCAACCAGGGGCCCTAACGCACGATACGCGGCCGGCGAATGCGCCATCAGCAGCAGCTTGTGCCTGGCGTGAAATCGCATCAGCTCGGCCACGGTTTCGACGCGAACGAGTGTGGGCCACGGATCCGTCACGCTGCGCGAGGGTAACACGGGCCGCGCGGCCCCGTGCCTGGGCGGCGTGGCATGTGGATTGCTCGAGGGAGTGCCTATCGCGGACGGGCGTTCGAGGTCCGCGGCAAAAGAAGATGCGTGCAACGTGTGCGCGCACAACACGTGTGCGCCAACCGCGCACACGCTTTTCGGCGTCGGGCATCAACTGCGGAGGATGACGAGTGTCACCAACGAGCACGAATGGTCCTGTAATTGGTGAGTGCGGCGAGGCCGCCGGCGTGATCGCCGGCCTGTCCCGCGGCACCGTGACGGAGCGGCGGGATCTTAGCCCGATAGCCGCAGATCAACGGACTCGCATTCAAATGGCGCTGGCGGCCGCGCGTGTGGCCGTGTGGGAGCTGGACGACTTCAGCGGGCGCCTGCACGGCTCGGACAACATCGAAGCACTATGGTCACGGACGGCCGTTGAGATGCGGCAGTCTTCCGGCTTCCCGTTCGTGCATCCCGAAGATCTGCTGGCTCTGAATGCCGCACTTGCCGCCGCCCGGGCGGGCCAGGCCATGTCCGTCGACTTTCGTATCGAGCTGCCGGATGGCGGGTACCGCTGGCTGCAGGCGACCGGGCGTCGATCTGACGCCGACCCGACGCACCTGTCGGGCGTGGTCGTTGACGTGAGCGACCGGCGTCAACTCGAGGATCAACTGCGCCAGGCGCAGAAACTCGAAGCGATTGGCCAGTTGGCAGGCGGCGTTGCGCACGATTTCAACAACCTGCTGACGGCGATGATGGGCTACGCGGAGATGTTGTCCGAAGAACTGGAGGGCAGCCACTTCGATCACGCGTGCCAGATTCTCAAGGCGGGAGACCGCGCCCGGACGCTTACTCGACAGTTGCTGACGTTCAGCCGACACCAGGTCATCGACGTCACGCTGGTCGATGTTGCCGCGGTGGCGAATGACCTGGTCAAGATGCTGCACCGGCTCCTCGGCGAGCACGTGACGCTGGCGGTCACGCTTCCACCGCAGACGCTGATCGTCCGGGCTGATCGAGGTCACCTCGAACAGCTGCTCACCAACCTGGTGGTCAATGCGCGCGATGCGATGCCGGCCGGCGGCCGGATCACGGTCGACGGGCGTCGTCATTCGCTGGCGGCCGAGACCGCTGTCGGTGATCGCTGGTTGGCGGCCGGCGACTACGTGGTGATCGGCGTGAGAGACAACGGCACGGGAATGACGCAGGAGGTCAAGCGCCGTCTCTTCGAGCCGTTCTTCACCACCAAGCCGGTCGGGCGCGGCACCGGGCTCGGGCTGGCCACCGTCATGGGGATCGTGGTGCAGGCGAGAGGCGCGGTCGCCGTCAACTCCACGCTGGGGCGCGGAACCGAGTTCGAAGTCTGGCTGCCGGCGTCGAGCGGTCAGATTGCGGCGGCCGATCCGGTCGCGCGGTCGCAGCCGCGGCGCGTGGAAAATGCGCTGGTGCTGGTCGTCGAGGATGACGAGGCGGTGCGGTTCGTCGCGCATTCCATGCTGCAGCGTGCGGGCTGCCGCGTCCTGCTCGCCGCAAATCCTGCCGAGGCGCAGGAGATTTTCAGGCGGGTGGATGGCCAGGTTGACGCGCTCCTTTCGGACATCGTCATGCCAGGCGCGTTTGGGCCGGAGCTCTATGCAACCCTCGCCGCCGGGAATCCTGCGTTACGCGTGGTCTACATGTCGGCCTATTCAGACCGGACCGATTTTGAGTTCGCGGAGCTGGCCGCCGACGCCGCATTCCTGCAGAAACCATTCACCGCTGACGCGCTGCTCGAGCGCCTGCAGCAAGTGCTGTCCCGGTAGGAAACGACCATGTACGGACTTGTCAACAGTGCCATTGAAACGATGGTGACCGAACGCTTCGGCGCCGAGACGTGGGAGCGCATCAAGGTGGAGGCCGGCGTTGACGCCGATCAGTTCCTCGCGTTGCACCAGTATCCGGATGCCTCAACCTACGATCTCGTGTCGGCCGCATCGCGCGTCCTCGGCGCATCCGCCACCGAAATTCTCGAAGCATTTGGGGAGTACTGGATCAGTCACTCGGCCAAGCGCGGCTACGGCGACTTGATGCGGGCCTTTGGGGCGTCGCTCCCGGACTTTCTCGAGAGCCTCGACAATCTCCACGCGCGCCTGGCTCTGACGTTTCCCGAGATGCGGCCGCCGTCTTTTCAGGTGACCGAGCGTGGTGCCGATAGCCTGATCCTGCACTACTACTCCGATCGACCAGGTCTAGGGCCGTTCGTGGTCGGCTTGGTGCGCGGCCTCGGCAAGATGTTCAAGACCCCGGTTGCGGTTGAGCCGCACCTGACCAAGGCGGGCGGCGCCGATCACGATAGTTTTGTCGTGCGCTTCGCTGTGGGGGGCTGAGGCGTGGCGGCCGGCCTGACTCCCGAACAACTCGACGACGTCTTTCCGTTTCACATTGCGATCGATCGCGACGGGACGATTGCGCACGTCGGCAGTGCACTGTCACGCATCGCTCCCGAACTGCAGGCGGGTGCGGTATGGCACAGCCTGCTGACGACGGTCCGCCCGTTTCTGCCCGCGCAGCCGACATTCGAGAAACTCCAGTCACTGCACCGATCTCTGTTCATCCTCAAGTGCCGGTCGCGCGAGCTGCTGCTCCGTGGGCAGTTCGTCTCGTCAGCAGGCACCGGTACCGGCATCTTCATCGTTTCACCGTGGATCACGCGCATCGAGCAGACCAGCGAACTCGGCTTGTCGTTGTCGGACTTTCCCAACCACGATGTGGTCGGCGAGTTCCTCGTTCTGTTGCAAGCCAAGGATTCGGCGCTGGCGGATTCCTAAGCGCTCACCGCGCGCCTTCGGGAACAGCGCGCGCAACTTCGCGAAGCCAACGCGCAACTGGCCTCGCAGATCGAGGCGCGTCAGCGCGTCGAAGACGCGCTGGAGAAGCGGGACGCCAACTACCGCGAGGTGATCGAACATATCCGTGAGGTGGTGTTCCAGACCGACGCGGAAGGACTCTGGACGTTCTTGAATCCCGCGTGGGTGGAAATCACCGGCTTCGAGTTGTCGGAGAGTATCGGGCGGCCGTTCTTTTACTTTCTGCACCGCGATGACATCGAGATCAACCGGCAGCGCTTCGAGCCGTTGATCCGGCGCGAGAAGGACGTCTGCCAGCACGAGATTCGCTACCGCACCAAGGATGGCGGCTTCAAATGGGTCGAGGTGCATGCGCGCCTGATTGTCGACGCGCAGAACGAGATCATCGGCACCGCCGGAACGCTGCGGGACGTCACCAGCCACCACGAAGCCGCCGACCTGCGCGAGAAGGCGCGGCAGGCGGCCGAGCACACCTCGCGACAGATGTCCGAGTTTGTCGCCAACATGAGCCACGAGGTAAGAACGCCGCTGAACGGGGTGATGGGCCTGATGGCGGCATTGCGGAACACGCGATTGTCCGGCGACCAGCGCGAACTGGTGGACACCGCCTACCAGTCGGGGCAGATCCTGCTGGCCATCGTCAACGACCTCCTCGATCTGTCGAAGATCGAAGCCGGCAGGTTGTCGATCGAGCGAGTGCCTGTGCGCCTGCAGTCGGTCCTCGCCCAGGCGCTCGAAGGCCCCGGCTCGCAGGCGCTGCAGAAGGGACTGAAGTTCGACATCACGTTTGCCGACGACGTGCCCCTGTGCATGATTGCCGACCCGGTTCGCCTTCGACAGTTGGTGCTGAACCTGGCCGACAACGCGGTGAAGTTCACCAGCACCGGATCGGTGACGGTCGCGGTCTCCGCCGTCAAGCGCACCGACGGCGAGCGCCTGCGGGTCAGCGTGTCTGACACCGGCGTCGGCATTCCCGCCGCCAAGCTGGACTCGATCTTCGACAAGTTCATCCAGGTCGACAGTTCGACCACGCGGCAGTACGGCGGCACAGGGCTTGGGCTCGCGATCTGTCGCCAACTCGCGCAGTTGATGGGTGGTGGGATTGGCGTCGACAGTCAGCTCGGCCAGGGTTCCACGTTCTGGTTCGAGATCGCGCTTGAACGAGGATCGCCCGAGATGCTGGTGAACCTCGCGCCGCGGGCCGTGACGAAGTTCGACGACAACGCTCCGCCTCGCGTGCTGGTGGCGGAAGACAACCTGACCAACCAGCTTGTGGTGCGGCTCTTCCTGGAAGGTATCGGGTGTGACGTGGAATGCGTCAACAACGGCCAGGAAGCCGTGGAACGGATCATCGACTCCCGCTACGACGTCGTGCTGATGGACGGCCAGATGCCGGGCCTGGATGGGTACGAAGCCACGCGCAAGATCCGGAAGATGCACGGCACAGGGGCGCTGCCTATCATTGCCATGACCGCCAGCGCAATGGTGGGCGACCGCGAGCGTTGCCTCGCGGCCGGCATGACGGATTACCTGGCGAAGCCGCTGCAGGAGGGTGAACTGGCTGCTGCGCTGGCCCGCGCGCTCAAGCGGAGCCCTGGCCACTCGGCGGCGGCACCGGATGTCCCGGCACAGGAGCTGGAGTTCTCGCCCGACTCGATCACGGAGATCTTCACCAAGCCGGCCGATGCGGCGAAGTTTGCGGAGTGCCTGATCAGGGATTTGGTCCGGGCCCAGGGCGCGCTGCGAGAGGGAATTGCCGCCGACGATCGCGACAAGGCCGCGCGAGCCGCGCACTCCATCGCCGGCGCGGCCGCGCAGGCGCGCGCCATGCAGATCACCACGCAGGCTCGCGAGGTTGAACGCCGCCTGCGTGCCGGCACCAGTGCGGAAGACGCGTTGGTGTCGGCGCAGCAGCTGGGCGACCACGTCAGCCGCCTCGCGGACGGCCTCGCTGATTGGCTCGCGTGCCGGCCGGCGTCGGCGTAGCGGACGCGCCTCTCCTGGTCTGCGTCATTGCGATCGATGCGGCGCTGAAGGTGGGCAGGCCGCACGAATCGCTGCTCCAATAATCAGACGTTCATGCCGCCGCTCACCTCGATGCGCTGCGCGTTGATCCAGCGATTGTCCTCGCTCACGAGCGACGCGATCATCGGCCCAATGTCGTCCGGCACGCCAACCCGGCCGAGTGCGGTCACTGATGCCACCATCTGGTTCACTTGCGCGTTGTCGCGCACGGTGCCGCCGCCAAAGTCGGTCTCGATCGCGCCGGGTGCCACGGTGTTGACGGCGATCCCGCGGCTGCCCAGTTCCTTGGCGAGGTAGCGCGTCAGCACTTCGACGCCGCCCTTCATAGCCGCGTACGCCGAATAGCCCGGCATGGCGAATCGCGCCAGCCCCGACGACACGTTGACAATGCGCCCTCCGTCGGCGATCAACGGCAGCAGCTTCTGCGTCAGGAAGAACACACCTTTGAGGTGGATATTGACCATGGCGTCGAACTGCTGTTCGGTGGTCTCCGCGATGCTGGCATGTGCGCCGGTGCCGGCGTTGTTGACGAGGTAGTTGATGCGATCCCGCTGCCAGGTGCTGGTCAGCACCGCGCGCAGTCTGGTGACGAAGGCGTCGAAAGAAGAGACGTCGGACGCATCGAGTTGCAAGGCGACGGCCGTGCCGTTCAGCGAACGGATCTCGTTGACCACGGCGTTGGCGTCGCGCTCGTTGCGATGGTAGGTCAGGACCACGCCGACTCCGCGCCGGGCGAGGCTCAATGCGGTGTTCCGGCCGAGCCCCCGGGAGCCGCCGGTGACGAGTGCGATGGGTGAGGTGCTTGATGTCATGCACCCATCATGGCCGTTACACTCTCTTTTTGTAAGTAGGCACCTTAATGTGCCATACTCACTGTGTGGTAACCAAGAATCGCGCGGTCGGCAAGGCGCCGTCGCCGCCGTCAGAAATCGACGCGCTGGTTCGCGAGTCGATCGCCCGCATCGCCGATCGCTGGACGATGGAGGTCCTCGAAGTGCTGGAAGAGCACGGCACGCAGCGATTCTCGTCCTTGGCGCGCCACGTTCCGGGTATCAGCCAGAAAATGCTGACGCAGACGCTGCGCGACATGGAACGCGAGGGGCTGGTGTCCCGCACCGTCCACCCGGTGATTCCCCCGCACGTCGACTACGCGTTGACGCCGGCAGGGCTCGAACTCGCATACGCGTTTTGTGATGTCTGGCGCTGGGCGGAAAAGCACGTCCGCACCGTCCAGAGCGCGCGCAAGAAGTTTGACGCCAGATCCAAGCCGGGCGCGACTGCCGGCGACAAGCCTGCGCGACCGCTCGCGTAAGCGCTACCGCCGTCAGCCTCGTTCGCCGTTACCGCTCGGCGTCCGCGCTCGGTCCGTAGATGTTCGGCACCTTCGATCCCATGGCCCGCAGATAGGCCGCCAGCTGTCCGCGATGATGGATGCTGTGGTTGTTGGCAAAGCCGATGAACTTCACGTTCGGCATCTCCATCATCCCGAAAAAACTTACGCTGGCCGTGAGCTTGTCGGCCGGAAGGGCGCGCAATTCCTGCAGCTTGGCCGGGAACGCCTGCTTGTAAAACGCCACTACGTCGCTGACGCTCGTGAACTGCGCCAGGGCCTTGTTGGCCGCCTCTGGGTTGAACTCGAACTTGCCGTTCAGGATGCAGTCGATGAACCAGATGTCGGCGGTGGCCAGGTGCGTCGCCAGCTCCCACGCCGAGCGTGACTTGGCGTCGGGCTTGAAAGTGCGATTGTCATCCTTGACGGCGGCGAGCACCTGGCAAGTGGCAGGAAATTCCCCTTCCCACAACGAGGTGAGCGTCTCCATGGCGGTCTTGGCTTGATCGGCGTTCACGTAAGTCCTCCGGGCGATGAGATGAAAGTAGCGGCGCGAGGGGAGAGTAACACGGTGCCGGTGCAGCCTGCCTTCGGTGACCCAGGGCGGTGCCGCTTACTTCGGTTTGGCGAGTTCGGGAATCGTCCTGCCGAGGAACCCCTCGATCGGCTGCACTCCGCCGAACGGCGCTTCATCGCGCAGGTTGATGCTTCGGGTCTGCGCGAGAGCGGTGCTGACCGGAACCTTGCGATCGCGAATCAAGTACGCCGCCCAGATGTGGCTGGCGCGCCAGGCCACCGTGCAGTGCAGCAGCACTTTGCCGTCGGCGGCCGCGATGGCGGCGGCAAACTCGTCGAGTTGCTTGGGGCCGTAGGGGTTTTCGGCCGATCCGCGCATGGGTATGTGCACGTAGCGCATGCCCAGCTCCTTCACGAGCGCCGCTTCATCAAACCCCACCTGCTTCATCTCTTCCGGCATCCGCAGGTTGATCACCGTGGTGACGCCCTTGGCCTTCAGGTCACGTAACGCCTGTTCGGTCGGCTGGCCGCCGATGAACAGGTCGCTGCCGACGCTCGAGAACTTCGCCTGGAAGAGCCCGGTGATATCGAGGGTGACCGGATCCGGCACCGCCCCCGTCTTGCCCTTGCCGACGACGGACTGCGCCGCTGCGGGCAGCGACATCATGACGAACAGCAGGGCCGTGGCGGCGCGGTATGTGAGTAGCCTCTTCATGCCGACATGCTACTACCACGGGACTCGCGGCAGAACACCGCAAGGGGATTATCCTTGCAGTGATGCGACAGCGACGATTTGGACGTACCGGCTGGATGGTCGGTGACGTGGGCTACGGGATGTGGGGCATGGCGGCCTGGAGCGGCGCCGACGATGAGGAGTCGCGGCGGTCACTGCTGCAGGCCGTGGACCTGGGGTGTGACTTCTTCGACACGGCCTGGGCCTACGGTGCAGGGCACAGCGAACGGTTGCTCGGCGAACTGCTGCGAGCCACGCGGCAGAAGCGGATCTACACCGCTTCGAAGATTCCACCCAAGAACTCCAAGTGGCCTGCGCGCGCTGACTATACGCTCGACGAAGTCTTCCCCGCGGACCACATTCGCGCGTTCACGGAAACGACGCTGGCCAATCTGGGCCGCTCGTCCCTCGACCTCATGCAGTTTCATGTCTGGAACGACGCGTGGGCGGACGATCCACGCTGGCAGCGCGCCATGACGTCGTTGAAGGACGAGGGCCTGATCAAGGCCATTGGGATCAGCATCAATCGCTGGGAACCCGAGAACGGCGTGCGCGCGTTGCGCACCGGGCTGATCGACGCGGTCCAGGTCGTCTACAACGTCTTCGACCAGGCGCCGGAAGATGCGTTGTTCCCGCTGTGCCAGGAATTGGACATCGCGGTGATTGCGCGCGTGCCGTTCGATGAGGGCACGCTGACCGGGATGTTGACGCTGGATAGCCGCTGGGCGGACGGTGACTTTCGCAACACCTACTTCGCGGGCGACAAGCTTCGCGACAGCGTGATCCGCGCGGAGGCTCTTCGCGCGCTGTTGCCGCCAGGCATGACGATGCCGGAGTTTGCGCTGCGGTGGATCCTGTCGAATCCCGCGGTCAGCGTGGTCATTCCCGGCATGCGCAAGGCGGCGCATGTGTCGGCGAATCTCGCGGCGAGCGACGCGGGCCCGTTGAGCCCGGAGCTGCTGGCGGCATCGCGTGCGCATCGGTGGGATCGGCGTCCGAGTCCGCAGCCGGATTGACCTCTGGCTTCCGTGGCCCCATCGCGAGAGCCGTCGCGCCGCCGGCACGTCTTAGCGCCAGCCGAGTTCGGGCGCGACGTATTTCAAGATGCTCTCGATCACGTGCGCGTTGTACTCGACGCCGAGTTGATTCGGCACCGTCAACAGTAGCGTGTCGGCCGCGGCGATCGCCTCATCCGCGGCGAGTTGCTTGACCAGCGCCGCCGGCTCGGCCGCATAGGACCGTCCGAAGATGGCGCGGGTCGTGGGGTCGATGTGCGCGACGTAGTCCTGCGAGCGTGTCTCGCCGCCAAAATAGAAGCGATCCTGCGCGTCCACCAGGGCGAAGATACTGCGGCTTACGGAAATCCTCGGCTCGCGCGCGTGGCCGGCGGCCTTCCAGGCGGCGCGATACGCGTCAATCTGCTTTCGCTGTTGCACGTGCAGCGGCTCGCCGCTCTCGTCTTCCTTCAACGTCGAACTCTGCAGGTTGAGTCCCAGCGTTGCCGCCCACACCGCCGTGGCATTGGAGCTCGATCCCCACCAGATGCGGTCGCGCAGTCCCGGTGAGTGAGGTTCCACGCGGAGCAGTCCAGGCGGATTTGGAAACATCGGCCGCGGATTGGGCTCGGCGAATCCGACGCCGTTCAGCAGGTCGAGGAAGGTCTCGGCATGACGCCGCGCCATGTCCGCGTCGGTCTGGCCGTCGGCGGGTGCATAGCCGAAGTAGCGCCAGCCATCGATCACTTGTTCGGGGGAGCCGCGGCTGATGCCGAGTTGCAGGCGTCCCTTTGCGATCAGGTCGGCGGCGCCGGCGTCCTCAGCCATGTAGTGCGGATTCTCGTAGCGCATGTCGATGACGGCGGTGCCGATTTCGATCCGCGACGTGCGCGCGCCGACCGCGGCAAGCAGTGGAAACGGCGAGCCGAGCTGCTGTGCGAAGTGATGGACTCGGAAGTATGCGCCGTCGGCGCCGAGTTCTTCGGCGGCCACCGCGAGGTCGATGGATTGCAGCAGGGCGTCCGACGCGGCGCGCACCAGCGAGCCTGGCGACTCGCCCCAGTGCCCGAACGAGAGAAACCCAATCCGCTTCATCGCGCACGCTCGTTCCTGAAGATCATCGGTTCCGACCCTTCATTCCGTATTGTGGTTCGATCCCGCTCGCGGCGCGACTGATTCGCACGGGGCGCACGGCCGGGTTCTCCGGCCAGCACCATTGTTCAGCACAAAAGCAATAGTCGAAGTGCTGTAAGACACGTGGATGACTATGCCGTCGAAGCGTTCGAGCTGCGTCGCGACTCCACTAGAATCTCCGTCGGAGACCATATATGCGCTCAACCCGCCGCAGGTTCTTGAAGTCCACTGCCGGAGTCGTGTCGGCGACCGCCGCGACGCTGGCGTCCTCGGCACCGGTCGACGCGCGGGCAGGGCAGGGGCGATCGGGCGCGTTTGCCATGCCGCGCAACATGACGCTGCTGAACATGCGCACGGCCGCCGGCCCCCGCCTCGGCGTGAAGCTGGCGAAAGGCATCCTCGACGTGTCGGCGGCTGCCGCCAGATACAAGCTGCCCGCGCCGATCGATACCGACGACCTGTTGCAGAACGGCAAGGGCGACATGCTCGCGAAGCTCGTTGCCGCGGCTGCGGATGGCCCGGCTGGACTCTTTCTTCAGGAGAGCGCAGTGCAACATGCGCCGCTCGTGACGCGTCCCGAAAAGATCATCATGATGGGGTTCAATTACCGCCGGCATGCCGCCGAGACCGGCACGCCCATCCCGGCCAATCCGACGTTGTTCAACAAGTTCAACAACGCGCTCAACCACCACGGCGGCACGATCGCGCTGCCGACGGCGGTCGCCAGGAACTTCGATTACGAGATCGAGCTGGTGATCGTGTTCGGGCGCGAGTGCCGCAACGTCTCCGAGGCGGACGCGCTCGACTACGTGGCCGGGTACTGTACCGGCAACGACTTCTCGGCGCGCGACCTGCAGTACCTCACGACGCAGTTCATGATCGGCAAGACCTTCGATGGGTTCGCGCCGCTCGGTCCGCACCTGGTGACCAGCGACCTGGTGGGCGATCCGAACAACCTGCGGCTCGAGTGCCGGGTCAACGGCGAGCAGCGGCAGGACTGGAACACCAACGACATGATCTTCAACTGCCGTCAGCTCATCAGCTTCGCGTCGCGGATGATGACCATCAAGCCGGGCGACATCATGTTCACCGGCACGCCGCACGGCGTGATTTTCGGCAAGCCGAAGGGCGAACAGGTGTGGCTGAAGGCCGGCGATCGCGTTGTGTGCAGCGTGGAGAAACTGGGCGAGCTCGCGTTCAGTCTGACCTGAGTGAACCCGAGGCTCCGGAAGGCTGGCGGAGAGGGTGGGATTCGAACCCACGTGCCCTTTCGGACAAGACGCTTTCGAGGCGCCCCCGTTACGACCACTTCGGTACCTCTCCGCTCTGAGTGGACCGCGGTACTGGCCGGAACTGTCGATTATATATCAGTCTTCCGTCTGGAACCTGACGGCCTCAAATCCAAGGCCCTGTAACAGGCTCGTGAGCGTCGACCGCGCGTTGGCGGCGGCCGTTTTCAGGATGCCACCGTCCAGGGCGGCCTGGGTCAACTGGCGCTCGGCCTCGCGCCGCACTTCCGATTCCATTTCCGGATCAGGGCTGGTGAACAGTCCCGTCTCGCGCGCGTAGACCCTGGTGCGCGCGTTGTCCAGCCGCGTCGCGAACACCGACGGCTCCGGCAGCGTCAGCGTGACATGCTTGCCGTCGACGACAATCTGCGACTCGACGAGCGTGCCAAGGTCGACACCCGCCGTGACCTCACCATGCACGATCAACAACAGCCGATCGCCTGCGAGCATGCGCGGCAGGTACTTGCTCTCCTGGCTGCCCGTCACGATCTTCTCCATGCTGTAGACCACCGTCTCGAGCCGCTGCAACTGCTGGATCTGCTGCACAACGGTAGGCCGGACGCGATCAGAGAGTCCGGCCTCTCCGCCAGGACGCGACATTTGATCGCGTAGGGCGGAGAGGCGGATCGTCAGTGCCGCGTCAGAACACGAATCGCATACCGATTCGGGTCGTGAACGGCGCCAGGATGGCCGAGGGGCGGCCGAAGCTCGTCCCGGTGGCGACGTTGATCGTCTCGTACGCCGAGCTGTTCAGCAGGTTGAAGAAGTCCGCAAACAACCGTACCTTGGCCCGCTTCGAGAATTCGATGGTGCGTTCGAGGCGCACGTCGGCAACGGTGATGTTGTCCTGGCGGAACGTCCACAGTTGATCGGACGTCCCCGGGTCGCCGCCCTCATCACCGGCGTAGATCGTGCCGCTGTAGGTCAGGCCGAACGGGGTGGCCGCCGACTGCGCCACCGAGATGGTGCGCGCGTAGTTCGGTCCGGACTGATGGCGCAACGACGGCGTCAGCTTGATGCCGAACGGCGCCGAGTAGCTGCCGGTCAGCTTGAAATCCCATGTGGAACGCTTCTGCGCGCCCGGCGCGTTCGGATTGTTCGGGAAGCCCTGCGGGAAATCCTCGAGCATCGTGTAGCTCGCGCCCGCGGCGACCGACCACCTGCCGCCGGCGCGCTTGTTCACCGACGCCTCCACGGTCTTGTAGCGCGAGTAGCGGCCGGTGTTCATCACCGTGGTGTTGACGGGGAAGCTCGCCGCCTGCGCAGTGGGCATGCCGTAGAGCGTCAGCGTGCGATCATCCGCCGTACCGCGCACGCCGTCGACGCCGATATCGACAAACGGGAACGACACCGAATATGCCGAGATCGGCCGCTGTGCCTGGTAGCTCGCATACAGATCGTCTTCGGTCTTCATCACGAAGCCGAGGCGCGTGCCGATCGAGTTGCCGATCTGCTGCTCGACGAACGCGCCGACGTCATGCGAGTACGGTTGCTGCAGGCTGGGGTCGACGACGATGGTGCCGGCGAGATTGGTCGCGGTGCGAGCGACCTGCTCGCCCGACTGCCAGCGCTTGTCGCCGTTGGCGTCGTTCCAACTCCAGGTCTCGGTCTTGCTCGGCTGATTCTGGTTGGCGTCGTTCGCGATGGTCACGCCCGGGTTGTGATAGTAGAGGCCGTAGTTGGCCTTGAGCACGGTGCGGCCGTCACCGGTGAGATCGAAGGTCAGGCCGATACGCGGCACCACGGAATTCCAGGTCGCGTAGGTCTTCGCGGGGAACGTCTGCGCAGCCACCTACACGGGGCCCGTGGTCCACGCCAGCTGTTCCTGCTCAGGCGTAAAGCTCGTGTAGCGATCGTAGCGGACGCCGGCGTTGACGGTCAGCCGTCCCAGCGCCCACGAATCATTCACGAAGAAGCCGACCTGGTTCATCCTCGCCATCGGCAGGATGTTGCCATCGTCGTTGTCCTTCAATCCGCCGAGATGGTTGATCGCGGTCGGGATGCGGAACACCACGGAGGTCGGCAGCCCGTTGGCATATTGATGGTCGATCTGCGCGTACGGCGCGGCCGGATCCTGTCCGGCCTGCGCAAGATAGCCCTCCCACGCGGTTTCACGCAGGTACTCGCCACCAAACTTCAGGGTGTGGCTGCCTTTGCCGCTGTCGAGGAAGTAGGTGGCGGCGCCGTTGGTCTGCTTGCGATCGCGATCGATCTGCCACGTGTAGTACGAGCCCTCGATCTCTCCAAGCGCGGTGTCACGCCACGAATACTGCGCATCACCGTTCGACAGCAGCGGAAAGAAGTAGCCGAAGTCGCCGAAGCGCGCTTCGACGTAGAGCTTGTCGCTCAGGGTGCCGTTCCACTCCGTCTTGTAGACCCACGCGGTGTTCTTCTGTTTCCATGTCTCGCCTTCGTTGTCATAGAAATAGGTAGCGACTGGCAGGCGATTAGGCTGCAGCTTCAGGCCGACCTGGTAGTAGCCGATGAACTTGTGGGACTGGTTCATCTGGTAAGTCCACTTCGTCGACGGATTGGTCAGCTCGGTGTCGAAGGTCTTGTCGAAGCGGAAGTTTGGCTGCGATACCTGGTTCTTCTGCACGCGATACGCGGCGTGGAACCACACCTTGTCCTTGAGGGCCGGTCCGCCGAAGTTGAGCGCGGTGTCGCGGTAGCCCTGCGGTGCCTTCGGTGGTGTTGATACCTTCCACCAGCACGCGCACCTGGCCGCTCAATCCGTATGCGGTGTAGCCGGTCTGCGTGCCGGCGCGGTTGCCGCCGACGTCAATACGCGACAGCTGCACGGCCGGAGTGACGGCCAACAGCGACCACAGGTCGCGGCCGTTGGGGATCGACGCGAGCTGCTCGGCCTTGAACGTCTGCACGGTGCGGGTCGCCGTGGTATCGATGATGGGCGAGTCGCCCGTCACCGTGACGGTCTCCTGCAGCGTAGCCAGCGCGAGTTCGATGTTCACGTTGGCGGTGAAGCCGAGCGTGATCTGAATGCCTTCACGCCGGACGGTGTTGAATCCGGCCAGCTCGAAGGTCAGCGCATAGGTCCCCGGCGGCACCGCGGGGAAACGATAGTTGCCGTTTTCAGAGGTCACGGCCGTTTGTTGCCCGATCATCGCCGCACTGGCGGCAACGATCGTGACGCCAGGCAGGACGGCGCCCTGCGCGTCAGTGACACGTCCCTGGATGACGCCGGTGCTGCTGGCACCGCCGCCCTGTGCTGAAGCTTCGTGAACTGCCGCCGTCACCACGATGAAGAGAACGAATGCGGATGTGAACCACCGTCTCATCGACCACCCCCAAGTAAAACAAAGAGAAGCCCGCCCGCTACGTCAGCGGGTGAAGGAGTTCACTGGGGACTGAGGTAGCGAGGGGCGACTACTGCTGCAACTGCTGCTGCTGGAACTGCTGCTGGGAAGACTGCTGGAACTGCTGGAGCTGCGCCGGACGCTGCACGCACACCACGCCGGACTCGACGATCGTCGATGACGTCACGCCCGGGAGAACGCGATGCATTGGCGCGCAAGGTATCAAGGGCGCTGGCGCTCATGCAATAGATGTGATGGCTGCATGCAATCCTTCGGTTCCAGCCAGCGCCACCGGCGCGGCCTCCGAGAAAGACGCTAGTCAGCGAGGCCGAAGCGATATCCCACCCATGGCTCGGTGATCACGTAGCGCGGACTCGAGGGATTGGGCTCGAGCTTCCGTCGCAACTGATTCACGAGCACCCGCAGATGCTCGTGTTGACTGGGCCCGCTCTGGCCCCAGATCGCCTTGGTAATCACCCTGTGAGTCAACACCGCGCCGCCGTGTGACGCGAGCAGCGTCAGCAACTCGAACTCCTGCGGGCTGAGCCGCACCTCGACATCGTCGAGCAGCACGCGCCGGCGATCGAAGTCGATCGACAGGCCGCCCGCCTGCTGCAGGCCGTGCAGATCCTGCGCGCGTCCTTTGACGCGGCGCAATCCGGCGCGCACGCGCGCCAGCAGCTCCTCTGGCATGAATGGCTTGGTGATGTAGTCGTCGGCGCCGGCATCGAGCGCCTCGACCTTGCGACGCTCCTCGCCGTGCACAGACAGGATCAGGATCGGCACATCGGCGCGCGCGCGCAGCTGCTTGCACACGGCCGTGCCATCCATGTCCGGCAGCCGCAAGTCCAGGATCACGAGATGGGGCCGGTCGCGATCGAATGCCGTCACCGCATCGGCGCCGGTGCCGGCCACGACCGTGGCGTAGCCGCGAGATCGCAGCAGCGCCGACACCGCGAGTTGGATCGCGCGTTCGTCTTCCACGAGAAGAACCAGCGGCTGATTCATGACGCCGGCGTGTCCTGCGATTGCGCGCGAGTGGCGACAGGAACGTCCAGCGTGAAGAGCGCTCCACCGGCGGGGTGATTGGCCGCCGAGATACGCCCCCCTTCAATCGCCAGCAGTCCTCGGGCAATCGACAGTCCCATCCCGCTGCCAAACGGTACGTGCTGACCTGTGGCACCTCGATACGACCGCTCGAAGATTCGCTCCAGGTCCGCCGCACTCAATCCGGGCCCGCGGTCACGCACCTCGATCACGAGCCGTTCGGCGGCGAGCCGCGTGGTGATCGAGATGGGGGTCCCGGGAGGGGAGTAGGCGGCCGCATTCTCGAGCACATGCGCCAACGCCGCGGCCGTGAGGCGCGGATCGAGTTGTACGAGTTCGAGGTCAGTGGAGTCCAGCAGCTCGATGGCGCGGCCGGCAAGAGCGGGCGCCACCTGGTGCCGCGCGGCTTCGACGATTTCGGCGGCTGGCACCCATTCGCGTTCGGCGCGAATGGCGTCCAGCTCAACGCTCGCCAGGTCGACGACGTTTTCGAAGAGCCGTCGCAGCCGTCGCAGTTCGCCTTGAATGACCTGAAGTTGCTCCTCGCGCTCGCTCCTGTCGAGTGCATCCGCATTGAGATTGCCCGTGGCCACGGTCAGGGCCGTAAGCGGAGTCTTCAGGTCATGGCTGAGCGATGCGACCAACGCCGATCGTGCTTCCGCGCTACGCCGAGCGACCTCCGCCTCGTCGCGCTCGCGCGCGAGTGCGAGTGCCTGGTTCGCGCGAGTCCTGGATTGCTGTGACAGGTGGCTGCCAATCAGGGCCACCGCGAGCAGGACAATCAGCGCCACCAGGTCATCACCCTTGTCGATGGCGAACGTGCCGACTGGAGGCAGGAAGAAGAAGTTGAAGCACGCGAACGCGATCAACGACGCGATCACTGCGACCGTGCGGGAGGCCACCGCCGCCACCGCCAGGACGGCGAGGAGCAACGTCAGGGCGGCCGTGGTCTCGTTCATCCTCTTCGCATCATACGGCGGCCGCCGCACGTCGCCACTTACGGTTTTCTTACGGGATCCGGTCTTACAACGGATCCATGACCGGACCCGTTACGCTCTTCCAGGCCAAGCGTCTCATTGTCGGCGCGCCGATTCCTTCCGACCAGGCGCATCGCGAGCGATTCTCCCGCGTCACCGGCCTCGCCGTCTTGTCGTCGGACGCGCTGTCGTCAGTGGCCTACGCGACCGAGGAAATCCTTCGCGTGTTGACGTTTGGCGGGCTGGCGGCGCTGAGCCTGGTGACTCCCGTCGCCGCCGTGATCGCCGCACTCCTCGCGATCGTCGCCTTCTCGTACCGCCAGACGATTCACGCCTATCCCAACGGCGGCGGCGCCTACATCGTGGCGAAGCACAATCTCGGCACCACGCCCAGCCTGGTGGCGGCGGCCGCGTTGTTGATCGACTACGTGCTGACGGTGTCGGTCAGCATCGCCGCCGGCGTGGCGGCGCTCACCTCGGCGTTTCCGTCACTGCAGTCGCATGCCGTCGCCATCGCCCTCGGGTTTATCGCATTGCTGATGCTTGGCAACCTCCGCGGTGTGCGCGAATCCGGACGGCTCTTCGCGGCGCCGACATACTTCTTCATCGGCAGCATCGCCGTGCTGCTTGCAGTTGGTGGGTGGCGCTACCTGACCGGCACCATGTCCACGGTCGGACCGCCGGTCAACCCGATGCCCATGGGCGACGGCCTTCTGCCGCTCAGCACGTTTGCGATGCTGATGGCCTTCTCGAACGGCTGCACCGCGTTGACGGGCGTCGAGGCCCTGTCGAACGGGGTGCCCGCATTTCGACCGCCGGAGTCGCGCAATGCGGCGCTTACGCTGATGACCATGGCGGCGCTGTCGATCGGCATGTTCATGGGGATCACCCTGCTCGCCCACGCGTATGGCGTGGTGCCCAGCCAGACCGAGACGGTGGTATCGCAGATCGCACGCGGAACATTCGGAGATGGATCCGCGCTGTACTTCGCTGTCCAGGCCGCGACCATGATGATCCTGGTGCTGGCCGCGAACACGGCCTACGCGGACTTCCCGCGCCTGGCGTCGATCCTCGCGCGGGACGGCTTCCTGCCGCGCCAGTTCATGAACCAGGGTGACCGCCTGGCGTTCTCGAACGGCATTCTCCTGCTCAGCGTCGCGGCCGCACTGCTCATCGTGGCGTTTGGCGGGAGCACGCATGCGTTGATTCCGCTCTACATGATTGGCGTCTTTCTCTCGTTCACCCTGTCGCAGACGGGAATGGTGCTGCACTGGTATCGCGAGCGTTCAGCCGGGTGGCGGACGAGCGCGCTGGTCAACGGATTCGGCGCGGTCGTCACGGCAGTCGTCCTGCTCATCGTGGCCGTCACCAAGACCGCCGATGGCGCGTGGATCGTGTTGGTGATGATCCCCGCGCTCGTCATGATGCTGGTTTCGATCCGCCGGCATTACGGCGCGGTGGCGTCCGACCTGAGCCTTCGCGACTGGCGGCCGGTGGCGGAAGGCGACCACGTGGTGGTGGTGCCCGTCGGCGGGGTTCAAAAGGCGGTGGTGCAGGCGCTCCGCTACGCGAGGTCGCTGTCACATGACGTCAGGGCGATCTATGTCGACGTCGACCCCGCCACCACCGCCACGGTCCGCGAGCAATGGGCGGTGTGGGGTCAGGGCGTGCCGCTGACGGTCCTGGCTTCGCCGTACCGCTCGCTCGTCGAGCCGCTGCTGACCTACGTCGATGAGGTTCGCGCCGATCACCAGCGCGGATATGTCACCGTCGTTCTTCCGGAGTTTGTGCCGGAGCGGTGGTGGCATCACCTGCTTCATAACCAGCACGCATTGCTGATCAAGGGCGCGCTGCTCTTCAAGCCGAACGTCGTCGTCACCAGCGTGCCATTCCATCTTGGAAGCTTTGGCCGGCGAGCCATGATGGTGGCCGCCGCCGCGCTTGTGAGCGGGGCCACGGTCGCAGCCGCGCAGACCCTTCCGGTTGAATCCGCGTCAGCCGAGCCGCCGAAACCCGCACCGTTTACGTTTGCGGACTTCACGTGGCTATCCGGCAATCCGCGCACGCGCGACACTCCTCTGCAAACGAAGGCCTTTACCGGTGAGTTCCGGTCGGACGTGAGCTACACGTTCGGTGGACACGATCCGGTGGACAACACGATCGTCGGATCCTCGGAGGTCCTGCGATCGGGCGAGATCACGTTGACGCAACTTGGCGTCGGCGGGGACTTCAACTGGGAGAACGTTCACGGCCGGCTGATGACGCAGTTTGGCTTGTATTCAACCGCCACTCCGAGGAACGACGCCAGCCCGGCACGCGGCCAATGGCAGCTGGACACGGCGTATCGCTACCTGTCGGAGGCCTATGGCGGCTATCACTTCGATGCGCTGCATGGCGTAAACCTGCAGGCCGGCATCTTCATGTCGTACATCGGCCTGTGGAGCTACTACAACTTCGACAACTGGACCTACCAGCCGTCGTTTGTGTCGTCAAACACACCGTGGTTCTTCACCGGTGTCCGGATGCAGATTTATCCCAGCGAAACGCTGAAGATTGAACCCTGGCTGGTCAACGGCTGGCAGTCGTATGGAAAGTTCAACGATGCCCCCGGCGTCGGTGGACAGATTGTCTGGCGGCCCAACGGTTCGCTCTCGGTCACGCTCAACAACTACTGGGGCGCCGACACGCTCGGCAGCCCTGGTCGAAGGCGATTCCACAGCGACAACAGCGTCCAGGTGAAATACCACGATCGTCCGGACGCACCCGTAAGCAAAGCCGCCTTCACCGTGACCGTTGACGCGGGCTGCGAATCCGGTGACGGTGTGAGCTGCAGAGGCGGGACACCGGCGGCACCATCGCAGTACTTTCTCGGGTTCATGGCGTATCACCGGCTGTGGTTCGATCGCGATCGATACGCGCTGACGATTGGTGGAGGAGCGATCGACAATCCTGGCCGCTACCTGGTGCTCATGCCGCCGATCAATGGCGCAACCGCGGCGTCTGGGACTCCGTACTTCAGCTACAGCGCCGGTGATCCGTTCAAGGCGTGGGACATGCAGGTCACGTTCGACTTCATGCCGAGCCAGTTCGCGACCTTTCGTGGCGAGTTCAGCTGGCGCGAGGCGAATGTGCCGTACTTCGGCGGTCCGGGCGGCGTGACGCCACCCGCAGGTAACGTCGGCGCGCCGGGATCGCTGGTACCAGGGTGGTCGCCGGACCTGCGCAAGCAGGAACGCCGTGTCACCCTGGCCATGCTGGTCAAGCTCTAGGGCGCGATCCGCACGTCATACGACTTCGAGAACGCCTGGCCGTCGGCATCCTGGAAATTCATGTTGACGGTGACGAGCGCCTCCTTGCGAAGGCTCGGCAGGTCGTACCAGACGTCGAGCTTGATGTTGACGCTGCTGTTGGCGGACGGATAGCGGTTGGTGCTCGCCTCGGTAACGTGAAAGTAGTGCTCGGCCTCGCCGCCTGATGGTGGCGAAACGATGCCGCCCGATGCCTGCTTCACCACGACGGTGACAGAGGTCAGGTCAATCGGAAATTCGAGGTCGATGTCCTTGTCGTTGGCGTTCGAGTTGAGCGTGGCCGTCACGACGAACGAGGTGAACCAGTCGAAGGGCAGCAGTTCGTCGGGCTGGTTGTTGCCGCGCACCACTCGATAGGTCCGGCCGTCCGTCGATGCGGTTGCGACCGCAGGGTTGGGGGCTACCGACAGATCGAGGATGTCATCCACATCGAGCGTCTCGTCGGGATCGGTCGGCGACTGGCAACCGGCCAGGGTCATCGTCAACAACAGCAAAGGCAGCACACGTCTCATCATCAGCTCCAGAGAAGAGTTAGAAGGTGGAACCCACGGCGAACTTGAAGCCGCGGGCCGGTTGAAATGAATCGCGGTAGATGTTCCAGAAGTAGATCAATCGAAACGGCACGTTGATGACCGGCAGGGTGACGCGCGCTTCGAAGCCGCTCGAGGTCCTGAGCTGCCGCAAGTTGAATCGCTGTGAATCCGCAAACGCCTGGCCCGCATCATGGAATGCAAGCAGCCGCACCGCCGGGATGACGTCCAGGTAGTACTCCGCGTTGAACAGCGCGAACGACGTGCCGCCGAGCGCGACCTGCTTGTCGTTGAGCGGTCCGATCGTCCGCACGTTGACGCCGCGGATCGTGTTCTCGCCGCCAAGGAAGTAGCGCTGGTAGTACGGCAGGTCGGTGGTGCTGAAGTTCCAGATCTTGCCGGCGTTGACGCGGACCCCGAACGCGGTTCGGCCTGGCAGCGGGAAATAGGCGATGGCGGTGGCTTCCGGCTTGATGAAGTTGCTCGTCCCGCCGAGGATGCCGCCCGCGTACTGATAGCTCAGGTCAAAGCGTTGACCACGGCGAGGCGTGAACGGGTTGTCGACGGTGTTGTATTGCAGTGTCGAGGTGATGCTGCTCTCGCGGAACTGGCCGTCGCCGGCGAGGAATGGCGTGTCCGAGCTGTCGAACGACGTGCGCAAGGCATCGGCCATCGCCGTTTCCACCACTTCGTAGCCGTAGGTGAAGAAACCGCGCGTGAATCGCCGCAACGGCATGCCGGTCGTCACGTTGAAGCCGCTGCGAACCTCGCTGTAGTCGGTGGTCGCAGCGGCGATGTTGTAGTCGAGCTTTCGGGAATAGGCGCTGCCGCCGCCGGTGATGTTGCGCCCGAACAGGAAGGGTTCGCTGAACGACAGCTGGTAGTTGCGGCTTCGCGAACCCGCCTGCGCGGAAACCGTAACGCTCTCGCCTTTGCCCAGGAAGTTGGACGTGGTGTAGGACAGGTTGCCGAAAAAGCCTTCGTACTGCGACGCGCCGGCGCCAAACGTCAACTGGTTGCGGTTCTGCTCCTCGACGGTGATCTTGACGTCAACCTTGCTGTCGCTGCCGGCGACGCGATCGACAGCGAGTGCCTTGTCGTCGAGCGGCTTGAAGAATCCGAGCTGGTTCAGCCGCCGCACGCTGTACTTCATCGCCTCGCTGTTGAACACGCCGCCTTCGACGATGTTCAACTCGCGCCGGATCACGTTGTCACGCGTCGTGGTGTTTCCTGAGAATTCGATCCGGCGGATGAAGTACTGCTTGCCTTCATTCAGGCGAAGCACCACGTCCACGACTGGGTGTTCGGCTCCGTCACGCGGCGCCAGGTCCGGGAAACCGGTGAACTCGAAGTAGCCACCCGCGCCGTACAGTTCACGTGCCTTCTCGAACCCCTTGCGTATCTGGTCTTCCCGGTATTCCTCGCCCTCAGCGATCTTGAACAGCGGCCGCAGCGCTTCGCTCTTGACCACGGTGTTGCCCTCGATGGAAAAGGAGCCGACGCGAAACCGCCGGCCTTCCGTGATCGGCGCGCGCAGTTGCACCCACCTCGTCTTGCCGTCCGCGGAGTCGTCCAGCGCGCGCAACTCCGGCTGTCCCACCTGCACCTCCACGAAGCCGTTATTGCGGTAGTGATTGACGATGAGCTGGGCATCGTCCGCGAACTTGTCCTGGTTGTAGGCGCCGCGGCCGGTGACGAGCGAAAGCAGGCCGCGCGGCTTGTTGGTCTTGATCAGGCTGGCGAGCTTGTCGTCGGTGAACGCGCGATTACCGGTGAACTCGATGTCGCGGATGGCGACGCGCGGGCCTTCGTCGATGGCAAAGACGATGCGCGCCCGCTTGGGATCGTTCTCGATCGGCGCCACGGCCTGCGTGACACGCGAGTATTGATAGCCCTTCTCGGCATACAGCTCGCGGATCGCCCCGGCGGCCCGGCGCAGGATGCCTTCATCGACGAACGAATCGAGGCGAAGCTCGATGCCCTTCTCCTTGAACCGCTCATCAATCGCCGTGCGGTCGATGCGCTGGGCGCCTTCGTAGTCGACAATGCGGACGCGGCGGCGCTCGTCGAGGTGCAGCACCACCACCTTGCCAGGCGCGCCGTTGGCGAAGGTGTAGTCCAATGCCTCGATCGAGAGGTTGTCGAGGAAGTTGGTCGTCCATAGACGCCGGAAGTCCTCGAGCAGCGTCTTCTCAGCCGCCTCGTTGAATGGCACCCAGAGCTGCTTGCCGGGCTCGCTCGGCCGGAACTGGATGTAATACAGATAAGTCTGCGGATCGACGATCGGCGCGGTGCTCGGGTTGCCGAAACACATCACCATCGCGACGGTCATTGGCTCCCCGCCCGGAGCGGGCGACGCCGACGGACGGGGCACCGGCAATCCGCAGACGGACTCGGGATTGGATTGCGCGGTGGCGAGCGCGCTGCCGGTGACAATCACCGCCCAGCAGAGCAGCGACGTGCGGATCAAAACCGGACCCTCAGTCCGATCTGCCCAGTGATGCGCGTGAGCGTCTCGCCCTCGTCGCCCCTGGTCAGCCGGATGCCATAGCCGCCTTCAACGAAGAGCCCGGCCCTCGACGAGAACATCGCCTGGACGCCTCCGATGCCCAGCACGGTGCCCGCGTCACGGTCGGCTCGCCTGCTCAGCTGCGCGCGATACTCGACGCCGGAATAGAAGCTGGCGATCGATTGCGGCGTGAAGAAGTACAACGCGCTGGCCAACGCGTGGACCGATGCGGCCGCCGACCCCGTGGTGTCATCGTCTTCGTCGTCGAAGGTCGTGGTGCCGACGAGGCCGCCACGGACGGCGATCTTCGACGTGACGAAGCGATTGAGATCGACGTAGAACGACGCCCGCCATGGATAGGCATCCTCGCTGGAATTGAAGTGATCGATGAACCCGGAAATGCCGGCACTGGTCGTGCCCGCAGCCCCGACCACGCGAGGCTCGATGTCTTCTTGTGCCGACGCGACGCCTGGCCATCCGAACAACGTCAACACCACTGCGATTACCGAAAAGCGCATACACACACTCAGACGACCGGCGCGCCTTGCGGCCGCGGGTTCGCGCGTTAAGAAACGTGAACGTTTGTTACGGGGCGGTGGCGCGCAGCATGTGCCCGGATCCGCGGACGGTGACGAGTAACCATCCGTGTGCACCGAGCTTCTTGCGCAGCCGCGAGATATGTACGTCGAGCGATCGGTCTTCGGGGTTGAACTGCCGCTCGAAGACCTCGCGTACCAGTTGTTGACGATCGATGATCGAGCCTGCGGCCTCAGCGAGGCGAGACAGGATTTCGTATTCGACGGTGGTCAACGGCAGATCCCTGCCGTCGATGGACATCCGCCTCGCGGCCGCTTCGTGGACCACGCGAGCAATGGGTTTCACGGACGACGTGCCTCCCACGACCCGCCGGCAGGCGGCGACGGGCCGTGTTCAAATCTCAGGCGGGCTTGGCGAACCCATCATCGCAAGAAGCTCTCGTTCACGTTGTTAACGTTTGGTTAAAGTGCGCGCGATCAGTGTCACCGGCGGAGACGCGTTGTCCTGTTTAGCGGAGGATGTGAACTGCGTAGAGGACAAGCGACCGTCCTCTTAACGTATGCTGTGCGGATGGCCGCCCGCATCCTGTTCGTCACGCTGCTCACTGCCACGACTTGCCTCGTTGGTCTCGCCGGTGATCCCTACGACCAGCAGGGCGGCGATCAGTTTCTCGACGGCATCGGCGAGACGGCGTTGATTGCGCGCTATCAGCTCACCGGCAATGCCGAAGACAGCTCGCGCAACCAGTTTCACGCCGCCGTGCGCGGCGTTGGCGGGGTGTTCGTCAACGATGAACAGTTCAAACAGGTGCTGCTGGTCACGGGCGATGGCAGTCACCTGCAGTTGCCGGGCCACACGCTGAGCGGCGAAGACACATTGAGCGTGGTGACGTGGCTGTACCTGCCGACCGGCGCAACCGGGCCGGTCTTTGACTTTGGGCAGAACGCGACGACCAGGTTCTTCGCGGTCGCGAACCAGTCCGGTTTCCGTGCATCGTTGGTACTCAACGGTGCGACATTCGAGAGCACGGCCGCGCCGTACCCCGAGAATCGCTGGATGCATGTCGCGGTGGTGTTCGATCCGGCCGCGCGCACACTCACGACGTACCTGGATGGCAACCGCGTGGGCCAGGCGACGGGTGTGACCGGCATTGCCGCACAAGTCATCAACCAGGCGACGCGCGATGCGAATCGGCTGTTCATCGGCCGCTCGCAGGACGACGCGGCGCCGGCGATCCACGCGCGGTTCCGCGATCTGCGACTCTATCGTGTGGCGCTGACCGGTCAACAGGTGGCCACCATCCGGAACAACGCGCTGGCGTCGCGCCCGGCCACGGTGGCCCGCGCGCCACAGCCGGAGATTTCGACGGCGGCCATCCCGCTCGAGTCGCCGCTGGCGGCGGTGATGACCGGTGTTCCAGATATCACGGTTGAAACGCTCGTCGGCTTCGTGCCCCGTTTCCCGGTCGAGGTCGCCGCCAACTATCGCGATAACGCTCGCGGCCCAAACGTGCGCGTGATCTGGCCGGCGCCGACCGACAACAGCGAGGTGCTCAAGCCTGGCACCTACACGGTGACGGGCAAGGTGCCCGGAACCGCGTTTGCGCCGAAGGCGACCGTGATCGTGAAGGTACCGGTCGGCACGGTCACGCCGCCAAGCCGGCTCGCCGAGCCGTTCGCGCTGAGCGATGTGGTACTCGAGCGTGACACCAGAGGCCGCGAGACGCCGTTCATCCGCAATCGCGACAAGTTCGTGCGCGGCCTGGCGGCCAGCAACCCCGACAACTTTCTTTACAACTTCCGCGACGCCTTCGGTCAGCCGCAGCCTCCCGGCGCCACACAACTCGAAGGGTGGGACAACCAGACGACGCGCCTGCGCGGGCATGCGAGCGGACACTATCTCTCTGCGATCGCCCAAGCGTATGCGAGCGCGACGTACGACGAGGCATTGCGCGCCAGGTTCCTGCAGAAGATGAACTACCTGATCGACACGCTTTACGACTTGCAGCAGAAGTCGGGGCGTCCGGCGACGGCGGGTGGTCCGGCCGTGTCTGAGCCCACCGCGGTACCACCCGGTGCAGGACGGCCTGGATACGACTCGAATCTCCGCCGCGGCGCGGTGCGCAACGACTACTGGAACTGGGGCGCGGGCTTTATCAGCGCGTATCCGCCGGATCAGTTCATCATGCTCGAGAAAGGCGCGACCTACGGCACCCAGGACACGCAGATCTGGGCGCCGTATTACACGCTGCACAAGATCCTCGCCGGCCTGCTCGACAGCTACGAGGTGGCGGGGAACAAGAAGGCGCTCGACATCGCGAGCGGGATGGGAGCGTGGGCTTATGCGAGGCTGAAGGCGCTGCCGCCCGAGACGCGCATCAGCATGTGGAACCGCTACATTGCCGGCGAGTACGGCGGCATGAACGAGGTCATGGCGCGCCTGTTCCGTCTCACCGGCGACAAGCGATTCATCGACGGTGCCCGGCTGTTCGACAACACCAACTTCTTCTTCGGCAACGCGGCGCACGATCACGGCCTGGCGAAGAACGTCGACACGGTCCGCGGCAAGCACGCCAACCAGCACATCCCGCAGATCACCGGCGCGCTCGAGACGTTCCGGAATACGAAGGAGATGCCGTACTACCAGATCGCCAGCAACTTCTGGGACATCATCAATCGCAGCTACATGTACAGCATTGGCGGCGTCGCGGGCGCGCGCACGCCGAACAACGCCGAGTGTTTCCCGATCCAGCCCGATTCGCTATGGGAGAACGGCTTCGCCCAGGGCGGGCAGAACGAGACGTGCGCGACCTACAACCTGTTGAAGCTCGACCGCCAGTTGTTCATGTACGACCAGACGGCGAAGTACATGGACCACTACGAGCAGGCGCTCTACAACCACATCCTGGCGTCGGTGGCCGAGGAAGACGCCGGTAATACGTATCACGTGCCGCTGAACCCTGGCGCGCAGAAGCGGTTCGGCAACGCCGAGATGAACGGGTTCACCTGCTGCAACGGCACGGCCCTCGAGAGCAACACCAAGCTCCAGGACTCCATCTATTTCAGGAGCGCGGACAACGCGACGCTCTACGTGAACCTGTTCGTGCCATCGACGCTCAACTGGAAGTCACGCAACGTCGTAGTTCGGCAGGCAACCGACTTCCCGTCGGCTGATACAACCCGATTGACGATTGGCGGTGGCGGACGTTTCGATGTCCGCATCCGCGTGCCGCGCTGGGCGACCAGCGGATTCTTCGTGAAGATCAACGGCCGCGACGAAGCGGTGCAGGCCACGCCGGGCAGCTACCTGACGTTGTCGCGGACGTGGCGCACCAACGACTCGATCGAGCTGCGCATGCCCTTTTCGTTCAGCCTCAATCACGTGGTCGATCAGCCCAACGTCGCCAGCGTGTTCTACGGTCCGGTGTTGCTGGCGGCCGAGGAGTCGGCGCCACGGACGGACTGGCGCAACATCACGCTCGACGCCCGCGATCTCTCTCGATCGATCACCGGCGACCCGTCGACGCTGCGGTTCGCGGTGAACGGCGTTGCGTTCAAGCCGTTCTACGAGTCATTTGAGCGCCACTCCGTCTACCTGCACGTCACCCTTCGCTGAGCGCCGGCATACCGCGCTAGGCGATGGCTCGCAGCAACCGTTCCGCCACCGCGCGGATCGGTTGCGCCGCTTCCGGCGGGTCGAGCAGCGTGAAGTCCGCGGGCGCGTAGAGCAGAAGCCCGGTCAGCATTTCGGGACTGTCGCCGCCAACCGTCAACACACAATGTTCATCGTCCAGCGCTTCGAGCGTGCCGACCCACGACGGCATCTGGCGGCGGAGCTCGGCCAGCGATCCCTTCACCTTCACTCGTGCCCGGAGTGGCTGCGGCCATGACGTGATCGATCTCTGCACCATCGTCGCGAAGTCCATGGGGGGCTCGCGCGGCGTGAAGCGCGAGCCGTGTGCGAGCCTCGGCTGCGCCTGGATGCGATCGACGCGGAACGTTCGCCAGTCGTTGCGCGCCACGTCAAACGCCGCAAGGTACCAGCGCCTCCCGGTGTGGACGAGGCGCATGGGCTCGATCGTGCGGGACGTGACCGTGCCCTTCATGTCGCGATACGAAAACTTCAGCTGCACGGTGTCGCGGCAGGCATTGGCGACGGCCGCCAACACGCTCAGGCTCGCGGATGATTCAGTCGACACGAGCGACAGGGTCACTTCGGGCACGCTCGCCAGCTTTCGTCGCAGGCGTTTCGGCAGCAGTTGATCGAGCTTGGCCAGCACGCGCAGCGCCACATCCTGCGTTTCGCCGACGCTGCCCGCCGCGGCACCGAGTGCGATCGCCACGGCGACGGCCTCGTCGTCTTCAAGGAGCAGGGGAGGCGTCTCCTCGCCGGCGCCGAGCCGGTAGCCTCCGCCGACCCCCGCGGACGCATCGATCACGTACCCGAGCTGACGCAATCGGTCCACGTCCCGTCGGATCGTCCGCACGTCAACCTCGAGGCGCGAAGACAACTCGGTCCCGGACCATTCCCGGCGGACCTGCAGCAACGAGAGCAAGCGGAGCACACGTTCGGATGTGGATGGCATGGCAGATTCAGGCGTAGCCGCCCACGCGGAGCGTGGGCCAGAATAATTATAGCGGACACGACCTGTCCTCAATGGGCCGTATCTTCATCTCATTCACATGGAGGTCCCAATGACTGCTGCTGCCGTTCCGTTGACCCTGTCCCTCGTCCCCGCTGATGCGTTTCTCGCCCACTGGCTGGGCCACCGCCGCCTGACCCGCCGGACCATCGAGGCGTTCCCCGAAGACCAGCTCTTTACTCACTCCGTCGGCGGGATGCGCCCGTTCGGCGTGATGGCGATGGAGTTGGTTGAGATTGCCGGCGCCATGGCGCGCGGTGTGGCGACCGACGAGTGGATCAAGATGGAAGGTCACGATCGCGCTGCGACCATTCCGAAGAGCGAGTTGCTCCGGTTGCACGATGAAAGCACCGCGACGGTTGAGCAGTGGTGGCCGCGCATCCCGCAGGAGCGTCTCTCGGCCGAGTCGACGATGACGGCGTTCGGGCAGTATCCGGGCAAGGTCTACGACCTGCTGCTCTACGCGATCGACAACGAGATCCACCATCGCGCGCAGGGCTATGTCTACCTGCGATCGCTGGGTATTGCGCCGCCCCCGTTCTACGAACGCTAGAAGGAAGGGCCGCTCACGCAGTACTATGAATGTTTCGCCCAGCCTCGTCAGGCAGGGGTGGGCCTCAGGAGTACTGCGTGAGCGAGCAAGAAGAAGATTTCGCGGCCATGTTCGAGGCGTCCGTCAAGGCGCGCCAGTTCAGCCGCGGCCAGCAGGTGGATGGCGCGATCGTCTCGATTGGCGCGAAGGTGGCGTTCGTCAACATCGGCGGCAAGGGCGAGGCCGAGATCGACGTCAGCGAGCTGAAAGACGACGAAGGCGACATCGAAGTCAATGTCGGCGATCGCATCACCGCGGTCGTCATGTCGACCAGCGGCGGCATCACGCTGTCGCGCAAGGGCGTGCGGAACGCCGCGACGCTGCGCGAGCTCGAGGACGCGTTCAATAGCGGCATGGCCGTCGAAGGCAAGGTCGCGCAGGCGGTGAAGGGCGGCTACGAAGTCCGCGTCGCGCGCGAGCGCGCGTTCTGCCCGCTGTCGCAGATCGACACCGCGCGCACGCTCGATCCGAACGTGCACGTCGGCCAGACCTACGCCTTCAAGGTCATCGAATACAAGAACGGCGGCAAGGACATCGTCCTGTCACGTCGCAAGCTGCTCGAACAGCAGCAGGCCGTCGACGCCGAAGAGGTCCGCAAGTCGATCGTGCCCGGAGCCGTGCTCAAGGGACGCGTGGCGTCGGTGCTCGACTTTGGCGCCTTCGTGGATTTCGGCGGCGGCATCCAGGGCTTGCTCCACGTGTCGGAGATGAGCTGGGCTCGCATCACCAGCCCCGCGGCGATGGTGGCGCCCGGCGATCAGATCACGGTGAAGGTGCTGCGCGTTGATGACGCGACCGGCAAGATCTCGCTGGGATTGAAGCAACTGCAGGACGATCCGTGGTCAGCAGTCACGAGCGCCTATGAGATTGGGCAGGTGCGCACCGGCAAGGTGTCGCGCATCGCCGACTTCGGTGCGTTTGTCGAGCTCGAACCCGGCGTCGAAGGCCTTGCGCACGCGTCGACATTCCCGCCTGGCGGCCCCGCGGGCGGCTGGACGAAGACCATCGCGGTTGGCGAGACCAGTGAGTTCGAGGTCCTCAGCATCGACGCCGCACAGAAGCGCATCGGTCTCGCGCGCGTCGAAGACCGCGCTCGCGCCGCCGCGCAAGACAGCGCCGCGAAGGACACGATCGTGCCGGGAGCCATCATCACCGGCAAGGTCGAGCGTCACGAGAAGTTTGGCGTGTTCGTGCTCCTGATGCCAGGCCGCACGGCGCTACTGCCGGGCGCGGAGACCGGACTCGATCGCGACGCCGACTTGAAGAAGGCGTTTCCTGTCGGCAGTGACGTGGAAGTGGTCGTGCTCGAAGTGGATCCGGCCGGTCGTCGCATTCGCGTCAGCAAGAAGGCGGTTGCCGAACAGCGCGAGCGGGCGGAGGTGCAGGACTATGCCTCTCGCCAGAGTGGTTCACCGTCATCGTCTGTGGGCACGCTGGCCGAAAAGCTGCGGGGAGCTCTCGGGCAGAAGTAGCAAGTAGCAAGATGCAAGTAGCAAGAAGCGTTCTTCTTGCTACCTGCTACTTGTCTCTTGATACTTCTTTACCTACACACAACATCCCCGTCGTCGATCGCGCGGCCGATTAGTGCGCCGGCGCCGCCGCCGATGATGGTGCCGAGCACCTTCGAGCCACCGGGCGCGATGATGTTGCCCAGCACCGCGCCCGACACACCGCCGATGATCAAGCCAGTCGTGCCGTCATCGCGCTTGCAGTAGTAGCGGTTGTCCGAGCCGCGATAGATGCGATCGTCGCGGTTCAGGCGCTGCGCCCGATAGCGGCGATCGTCACGGCGGTAGTAGCGCGACGCGTCCCAATAGGCCTCGCGACGATCTTCACGCGCCTCGCGACGCGCGTCTTTCCTGGCTTCACGCCGGTCTTCGCGTCGTTCACGCTCGCGCTCGCGGCGTTCACGTTCGCGCTGTTGTTCCCAGCGATCCTGGCGATCCCACCGGCCCTGCGCGAACAGTGGCGCGGGCTGCGCGGCGACCATACACGCGAGAACTGCTGAGGCTGCTGCCATCCTGATCTTCACGATGACCCTTCCTTTGGGACCACGATTGGTCCTGCCCGCCAATTGTGCAAGTGACATGCCGCGCGAATCGGCCCGTTTTCGGGCCGATTCTGACGCGATCAGGCGACAACTGATGCTGGAAGTGGACGCTCGAGGGGTTGTGGGCCGAGGGTCTTTCTGCCAAGAAGGATGAACGACGCGCCCGCGATCAGGCACAGCACGCCCGCGATCAGGAAGGCGAGTCGATAGTCACCCGTGCCGGTGCGGATGGCTCCGGCACCGAACGCCGCCATCGACGCACCGAGTTGGTGACTGGCGCCGATCCAACCGTAGACCACGCCGGTGTTCTCCTTGCCGAACGCTTCCGTCGTCAGCTTCACGGTTGGTGGGACCGTCGCGATCCAGTCGAGTCCGTAGAACACCGCGAAGATGCCGAGGCTCGCGCCACCTTCAAGCAGTGTGGCCGGGAGAAACAGCAGCGACAGGCCACGCAGCGAGTAATACGCGAACAGCAAATGGCGAGCGGAGTAGCGATCGGTCAGCCAGCCTGAGGCGGTGGTGCCGAGAATGTCGAACACGCCCATCATCGCGAGCAGTTGCGTGGACCGCATCGGCGTGATGCCGACGTCGTGGCAGGCCGAGATCAGGTGTGTGCCGATCAATCCGTTGGTGCTTGCGCCACAAATGAAAAAAGTGCCGGCGAGGATCCAGAAGGCGCGCGTGCGCGACGCGGCCGACAACGCCGCGAGTGGCGGCAACGGCCGGACCGTGCTGGCTGGAGCGGATGGGTCGTGGCCATACGGCTTCAATCCGACATCGCCAGGGCGGTCGCGCATCACGAACCACACCAGCACGAACACGATCGCGGCCGCGGCGGCGACGATCAATGCGGCCGATCGCCAGTTGGAAGATTCGGTGACCGATGCCAGTTGCGGCAGGAAGATCATCTGGCCAGTGGCGTTCGCCGCCGACAGCAGTCCCATCAACAGGCCGCGCCGTTGATCGAACCAGCGCGTGGCGATCACCGCGGCCAGGACCATCGCGGTCACGCCGGTCGAAGCCCCGACCAGGACGCCCCACAGCAGGAAGAACTGCCACTCGGTGGACATCCGCGTCGACACGCCGACCGCGACCGTCATGACGGCGAGCGCGCCGAGCACCACTCGACGCAAGCCCCATTTCTCCATCACCGATGCGGCGAAGGGGCCGATCAATCCGAACAGCGCGATGTTGACGGCGATCGACGCGGAGATCACCGCCCGGCTCCACCCGAACTCCGTTTCGAGCGGCACCATGAACAGGCCAGGCGTGGCGCGGACACCGGCCGTGATCAGCATGATCACGAAGGTCACGCCGGCGATCACCCATGCGTAATGCAGCTTGCCCGTGTCCGGCGCGCTCACTTGCTACCACCCTTCCTGGGACTGCGTGTCCTCGCCAGATGCGCTCGCGCAGCCTGCGCCATTTCGTCTGCCAGCGGATCGCCGTGCGTGGCTCGCGCCAGCAGCAACGCTCCCATCATTGTCGCCAGTTGGACGCAGGCCTCCGCCCGGTTGGCCCGCTGATCGGCGGACCCGTTGAGCGCCGCCAGGGTGTTGATCTGATCGCGGACGCCGTCGAGGTAGGCCTTGCGGATGGGATGCTCGGGCGTCGCCCGTGCCACGTCGGTGACCAGCGTGGCGGTGGGGCATGTGGCGACGGCGGGATTGCAGTAGGCTGCCTTCAAATAGCCTTCGGCGATCGACGTTTTCGCGGCCGATGCCGTCTCGGCCGCGGCGATGCGACGGCGCCACTTTTCCCGGGCGAACGTAAACGCCGCTTCGCACGCCGATGCGGCGAGCGCGTCCTTCGACGGGTAGTGCGCATAGAAGCCGCCGTGGGTGAGTCCGGCCGCCGCCATGACGTCGGCGACGGTGACGCCATCCAGCCCGCGCTCGCGGAACAATCGCGAGGCGGCGTCTTCAATGGCCTGATGGTTGGCCTCGGCCTGGGCCTTTGAGACTCTCGGCATAGATGACGTACATCATAAATATATTCATGACAACTGTCATCTAAAAGTTTCGGTTCAAGTTCTTTCACGGGATGCCGATTACGTAGAGTCGGACTCTGTAAATGCTGAATTTCGTCGCAATTCTTGGGCTGATTGGGGCCGCCGCCGGCCTGTTGATGGCCGCTTTCTCGCTGGGGATGTCGCGCTCGCCCTTCTGGTCCGAGCGTCGGCCCTTTGCCGTGGTCGCGGCTACGGCCGCTGGTTATTGTGCGTTTGACGTGGTCCTCGTCATGGACCTCCCGCCGGCCACGGTTGCCGCGTCGGTGCAGATCGCACTCGCTTTTGCCATCGCGCATTGTGCTGCCTGGATCTGGTATCTCGCCGCGATTGATGAACGGCCGCTTCGCCGGTCGGAGCGCATCATGGTGTGGATCGGCGTCCTCATTGCCGGGGCCGGATTCGTGCCGGACCTGCTGCTGACCCGTGAGACGTTCACGTTCACCGTGAGTTGGCTCGGCGTGACGTACCACACGCCGCAACCCACCGCTGTGGGGATGGCGTGCTACGGCTACCTCTGTGCCGGCATGATCATCGTCGGCCGCAACACGCTGCATCGCTGGCGTGAGGGCTGGCAGGCCGGGTTGCCGATTGTCGGCGCGATGACGCTGGCAGTGCTTGCCGTGAACGATACGCTCGCGTCGTCGGGCGCGATCGAGATGCCGTTGTTGCTCGACGTCGGCAGCATCACGCTGGCCGTCGTGGTGTGCATGATGCACGAGCGGCGCTTCTCGGCCAACGTCCATCGCTACGAGCGGGCGTCGCTCGAGTTGAAGCAGGAAGTCGAAATGCGCACGCAGGCCATGCTCGACGCGCAGGCGGCGCTGGCGGCCAGCGAACGTCTTGCGGGCCTGGGCCGGCTGACTGCCGGCGTCGCGCACGAGATCAACAATCCGATCGCGGTCGTCCAACACAGTCTCGAGCGGATTCGCGACCTGGGTGCGTCGGGACGCTACCAGGAGCAGCCGCGATATGTCGCTGGTGCGCTCTCGGCGACCGATCGCGTGGTGCGCATCGTTCGCAGGCTGCTCGCCGCCGGCCGGGTTAGCAGCAACGAGCCGGCGAGGGTCGAGCCGTTCTTCGTTGGACCGGTGTTACGTAACGCCATCGGCATGGTGGAGCGGCATCTGGCAGGCCTGCACGTCTCGGTCGACACGGACGAAGGCCTCGTCGCGTTGGGCGATGCGGGGGCGGTGTCCCAGGTCCTCGAGAACCTGATCGTCAACGCGGCGCATGCGCTCGAACCGAAGCCCAATGGTGGTCGTATCCACGTGCGCGCCGAGCGCGCCGGCGACTTGGTACGCGTGGTGGTCACCGACAACGGCCCCGGCATGCCAGAGGCCGTGAAGGCGAACCTGTTCGAGCCGTTCGTCACGACGAAAGCGATCGGCAAGGGCAGCGGCCTCGGGCTCGCGGTCTCGAAGGGCTTGATGCGGAGCCAGCATGGTGACCTCAGGTTGCTGGGCTCATCAGAGGCCGGCACGGCCATGGCGTTGCACCTGCCGTGGACTGACCGTCAACCGCAATCCTCATCGGTCATGGCGCCGATGCATGACACGCCGGCAGGGCTGAGGCTGTTGATCATCGACGATGAACCTGACGTGCGCGAGATGTTGCAGGACATCTGCAGCATGCTGTTCGACGTGACGGCGGTTGGCTCGGTCAAGGACGCGATCGAGGTGGTCAACAGCGGCAACGAACCGGACGTTGTGCTCTGTGACCTGATGATGCCGGACGGCGGAGCTCACGAGTGGCTGGAGCAGTGCGGCCCGAACTTCCCGTGGCTGGAGTTGCGGACCGTGATCATTACCGGCGGGCCGGCGAATCCGCGCGACGAGGAGTTGCTCGCCGCGCATGCCGAGCGCGTACTGTTCAAGCCGTTCGCGCTGGCCCAGTTACAGAAGGTAATCGCAAGGGTCGTGGCCATCGCCGTCGATCTCTCGCCGGCCGGCTCGCGGCCTACGCCTTCAACGCCGCCAACACCCTCGCCGCAGTAAAGGGCAGCCTCCGCATCCGCACTCCGGTGGCGTCGAAGATCGCATTGGCCACGGCAGCGAGCATCGGCTTGCAGACCGTCTCACCGGCCCCGTAATGGCGCAGGTCCGGCCGATCCGGATTCGGGTCGCCGTTGACGTGCACGATGTCGATGCGCTCGGGCACGTCGGCGTGCGTCAGCGTCGGTGACGTCACCCAGTCCACCGTCAACATCTTCGACTCATCGAAGCGCGCCTCTTCGTGGAGCGCGCGGCTTACCGAGTGGAGCAGGCCGCCCTCGAGCGTCCGGGTCGCCGCCTCCGGATTGATCACCAGCCCGCAGTCGTGCGCGCAGACGATGCGCTTGACCCAGACGTGGCCGGTGCGACGATTGACGTCGACTTCGACGATCTCGACCGCGACGGTTTCGCTGCGATATGCGTAGGCGACGCCACGTCCTGTTGCGATGTCCCCGGTGCCGCGAGGCCTTGGCGACGGACGTGAGTCCCAGCCGAACTTCTCAGCCGCGGCCTTGATGCACGCAATCGAACGCGCGCGCTTGAACCCGGCATCATCGCCGGTCGCGCGCTCGAGCAGCGAGAGCCGGAATGCGAGCGGATCGGCCTTTGCCGCGAAGGCGAGTTCGTCGATGAAGCTCTCGGATGCGAAGGTGACCTGCGGCCCATCGGGATCGCGCAAATTGCCCATGCGTACCGGCGTTTCCCACGCCAGTGGCATCGGCACAACGCTGCCCGCCATGCGGCGATTGGGAATGCCGTACTTGTCTGACGGATACGACGCCCGTCCGCGTGCCGGCGTCTTGCGCTGTCCCATCAACTGCGAGATCAGCACCGTGTCGTGCTCGTTGTAGCCAACGTGATTGAAGTCGGCGGCGCGCGCATCGTAGTCGAGCGCTACGAGCTGGCCCTTGGCGTCGAGTCCGCCCTTCATGGTCACCGCGTAGGCGGGCCCCTTCGTATCCCACGCCGTCTCCTCCTGGCGCGACCACTGCACACGCACTGGCTTGCCCAGCTCCATCGCGAGGAATGCCGCCTCGAACCCGGCGTCATCAGCCGCGGTACGGCCGTAGGCCTGCGGCCCGTGCATCCACACGACGCGGATCTTCTCTTTCGGGATCTTCAGGAACTGCGCCACGCCCGCGCGCATGCCATACGACTTCATGTCGTTGGAGTAGATGGTGAGCTGGCCATTCGAGGGGTCTGCCATCGCATGCGCCGGGCCGAACGACGTATGGCCCTGGAACGGGACGTCGTACTTCGCCTCGATCGTCGTGGTGGCGGCCGCGAATCCAGCGTTCATGTCGCCCACGACGGTTGGTTCGCTGGCCGACGAGGGTGTGGCCGCGCGCATGAATGTGAATAGATTCTCGGACGAGGGGAATGGCGCGGTCGCTGGAGGTGTCCATTCGACCTTGAGCTGGCGAGCAGCACGGATCGCCTGCTCTTCGCGCTCACACACGACCGCGACGTAGTTGCCGCGGCTCACCACGCGCACCAGGCCTGGCACATCCTTCACCGACGCTTCGTCGATCGCCTTGAGGGTGGCGCCAACGACCGGCGGCCGCACATGCCGCGCGTGCAGCATCCCGGGTGCCTTCATGTCCACGGCCCAGCGCTGGGTGCCGTTGACCTTGGCGGGAATGTCATCGCGCCGCGGTGACAGGCCGACGTTGCGCATCTCACGGACCGACTTCAATGGTGCCTTGCCGGTGGCGGCGTCGACGTTCCGGCCTGACAGCGTGACGTTGAACTTCTTGCCGCCGATCAATTCGCCGTAGGTCACTTCGCGATCGGCCGTGTCGCCGATCGTGGTGCGCACGATGCCGTCGCTGACGGCGAGGGACGTGACAGGCACGGCGAAGTGCGTGGCTGCCATCTCGAGCAGGACGCGCCGCGCTTCCGCCGCGACTCGACGCATCGGGTAGCCGTCCGTCTGTAGCGCATCGGATCCGCCGGAGCCACCCTGGTCGGGCGTCGAGTCCGTCGCGCCCATGATGCAGGTGGTGTTCTCGAACTTGATGTCGAGCTCGTCCGCCATGATCTGGCGGAACGCGGTGCCGGTGCCCTGGCCGAGATCGGTCTTGCCGACGAAAAACGTCGCGGTGTTGTCGGGACGGATGGCGATCCACGAATCGAGTTGCAGGAAGTCGATATCGGGATATGGCCCCGCGGGCGCTGCGGCTTGTTGCAGAAACGCCTCAACGCCATCCATCGAAATTGCAGCCGCAGACGCCACGAGCATGCCCGCCGTCTGCAGGAAGGTGCGACGCGAAGGAGTCGTGTTCACGCGTTCCTCCTCTTCGCCGCAAGCTTGACGGCCGCGTTGATCCGGTAATACGTCATGCAGCGACAGAGCGTGTTCTTCATGCCGTCGCGAATTTGCGCGTCGGTGGGATTCGGGTTCTTGTCGAGCAGTGCCTTGGCGGTGAGGATCTGCCCGTTCTGGCAGAACCCGCACGCCGGCACCTGCTCATCGATCCAGGCTTGCTGGATTGGATCGAGCTGCCCGGACTTCGCCAGGCCTTCGAGCGTGGTGATCTCGACGTTCTGCGCCTGCGACACCGGCCGCACGCACGAGCGCACGGCTTCTCCGCGGATCAGCACGGTGCAGGCGCCGCATTGCCCAAGGCCGCAGCCAAACTTGGGTCCAGAAAGATCGAGATCGTTGCGAAGCACGTAGAGCAGGGGCGTGGACGGTTCCACATCCACCGTGTGCTTCGCGCCATTGACCAGCAGGTTAATCACCGCCATGCGGCCGATTATAGAGGGAAGGGGCCGGGCATGATTCTTCGGCGACCAGAGATCGCGTCAGAGTCTCTTCATTCATCGCCACGCCGGAATCCCACGGGCTGCTAAGGGTTAACCGCCCAGCACCACCCAGGAGCGATTAAGGCCGATATCGCAGATATTGCGATGTTGGAAGTGACTCTTCCGGACTAGATGGGCCGGGAGAAATTGTCCCCGGCCCCTTCGACCTAGAAGCGTCGCAGGTAGGACGCCTTCAGGAACAGGCCCCGGTTGATCATCAGGTACTTGTCACGCGGATCAACCGGGTTTGCCACGCCCGGAATCTGCTCGTCCGAGCCGAAGCCCTTCTCATATAGCGACCCGTAGCCGGCGTGGACGACGGTGCCGGGCACGAACTCGTACGACGCGAGGAAATCCGTCAGCACCGTTTCGCGCGAGCTGTCGTACTGCGCCAGGACGCGCACCAGGAAATGCTTGTCGAACTGGTAGGAAGTCTTGGCATTGACGATGTTGACGTCGTAGACCTCGGCGCCGGTGTCGGGATTCCAGAAGCGGACGCGGCTGAAGTTGATGTTCTGCGACAGGTGCTGGTTCGGCTGAATCGTGGTGCCGACGCCGAAGCTGCGTGAGCGGCCCTGGAACGGATCGGTCTCGCTATAGAAGATCGCCGGGCCGTAACGGAAGTTGCCTGACACGAACAACCACCGCAGCGCCTGCATGTTGCCGAAGACGTTGACGTCGCTGCCGGTGCGGTACTTCGTGCCCATCCAGGTCTCGTGGCCGCGCCCGTGCGAAACGTTGAAGAAGCCCTGGCGCGTGACGTTGAAGCGAAGGCCGGTGTGAATGAAATCCTCATCACCGTCCTCGATGCGGTCACGCCCGTATTTCGCGAAGATCCAAGGGTGAATACGCTGCATCCACGAGGACTTCGGATAAAAGTTCACCTCGCTGAACGTCCACACGCCGGTGAAGCCGGTGCGGTTGTAGAACGCGGTGTCCATCGCGAAGCCTTCGTCGTAGTGCTCGAACTGGTTGAGGCTGAAATAGCGTCGGGTGGCGAAGTTGTAGCTGACCTGCGCGGTGTTGCCGGTCGCATCCTCGACCTCGCGATCCGTTGTGCGAGACGTCAGGAACGTCGCCGAGAACTGGTGCGCCGCGCCACGCCGCACCGAAACATCGCCGCCGGCCACCAGGTTCTGCCGGCCATCGTTGTAGGTGTGCGTGAAGATGCCGCCGATGTAGTCTGAGCGGCCAAGTCCGTAGGTGGCGCGGCCCACGGTCGTCACCTTGTTGGCGACATTGAACGGCCGGCCTTCCACGTCGAATGGCGGGATGGGACTGTCGTCCACGGCGTTCAGCACCCCAAATGCCGTCTTGCCGATCGTCCCGGTCAGCTTCGAGCCAAAAATCGGGTCGACAATCCGCCGCGTGTGGACCGCCGTCCGCATGTTGCTGTCGCCACTGGTGCCCGCGATATTGAACAGGCCCATGCCCTCCATGAAGAACGGGCGCTTCTCGGAGAAGAAGACCGGGAACCGCTGGTTCACCTGGACCTGGAAGGCATCGCTTTCAACCTGGCTGAAGTCGGGATTGATCGTGCCGTCGAGCGTGATGCCCGACGTGATCCCGAACTTGCCGCTGGCGCCGATGTTGTACTTGTCATCGGCCGTTCCCCACGTGCTGGCGCTCTCACGCGCCTGGTTCACGCCGTAGGTGACGCTCGGCAGAAGCTCAACGAGCCGGCGCGGCTTGAGGTTGCTGAAAATCAATCGCGACGGACGGTCGAACACCCACTGGCCCGGCAGCATCTCCGGCCAGGCGTACGAGTAGCCGATGCGGCTCACCTTGCGGAAGAACACCAGGTTCATCTTCACTTCGTCGGCGGCGGAGAAGCGCAGGGTCTGGAGCGGGATCTGCACTTCGACGACGTAGCCGTCGGCGGTGCGCCTGGCGCCGCTGAACCACACCATGTCGGCGTCGAATTGCTCGCCGGAGGCCGAGGTGTTGAGCGCATCCATCTGGCTGGCGCTCGGATTCGAGAACAGGTGATAAGCGGCCTGGCCAGTGCCGGCCGAGTCCAGGCTCAGTGCAATCCAGTCGTCGCTGAACGATGAGTCGCGCTTGGCAACGGTTGACCGGATCTTGTCTGGCTCATCGTCGAAGCAGTGGAACGCGAAATAGACGTTGCGATCGTCGTAGGCCACCCGGACCTCGGTCCTGTAAGCCTCGGGCATGTCGTCACCACGGTTGGGGTTGTACGACTTCCATTGCCCGGTCGGCATCGGCGTCACCTGCGACCACGCCGCATCATCCAGCACGCCGTCGATCTTGGGAGCGGTCGTGGTGCGAGCGACGCGGTGCTCGCCCTGGTTTTGCGCGAGCGCGCGTGCAGACAAACAGAGACAACATCCAACGACGACGAGAAACGTTTTCATCCGGGTAGTTGGACGTGAGAAGTGCCCTGGCGGTTGCGTCCGGTACGTCGAGGACTTGTAGACTGAACAGATGGGTTTCGCGTCGTGGACCGTGCGTGTGTGCGTCGTTCTGGCTTTCTCTCCAGTGTGGGCATTTGGCCAGAATGCGGCGTCGACGACGGAACCACCGGCGCCAGTCGCCCCAGCAACCGTCACTCGCGCCAATGGCCGGGTGGTCGTCCGCGCGATTCGGCTGCCGACCCCGTTGGTCATCGACGGCAGCCTGGACGAAGCCGCATACAGCGAGAACGAGCCCATCGACGGATTCATCCAGACCGTTCCAGCCAACGGCAGGCCGGTGTCGGAACGGACCGAAGCGTGGGTGATGTACGACAGCGAGTACATCTACGTGTCCGCGAAGCTCTACGACACGGCGCCTCCAGACAAGTGGATCGCCAACGAGTTGCGGCGTGACACCGGTCAGTTGCGTCAGAACGATCTGTTCGGTGTCCTGCTCGATACCTTTCACGACCGCCGCAACGGCTACAACTTCTATAGCAATCCACTCGGCGGCTTCACCGATCAACTCGTCACCGATGAAGGCAATCCGAACGCGGACTGGAACCCGGTGTGGAACGTGCGTGCCGGCAGGTTTGACGGCGGCTGGACCACCGAGATGGCGATTCCCTTCAAGTCGCTGCGCTACACGCCCGGCACCGGTCAGCAATGGGGCCTGCAACTCCGGCGCTCGATTCGACGGAAGAACGAGTGGGCGCACCTGACCGCACTGCCCGCCGCCAACGGGGGACCGAACAGCGTGTTCCGCATTTCGCAGGCGGCGACGCTAGTCGGCCTGGACCTGCCATCCACCGGCGCAAATATCCAGGTGAAGCCGTATCTGTCAGGCAGCCTCAGCTCCGATCGACTGAAGCGTCCGGCAGTGAACAACGACTTTTCTGAAGGGTGGGGCGGTGACTTCAAGTACGGCATCACCCCCAATCTCACGGCGGATGTGACCGTGCGCACGGACTTTGCGCAGGTGGAGGTCGACGAGCAGCAGTTGAACCTGACGCGCTTTCAATTGCAGTTTCCCGAGAAGCGCGACTTCTTCCTGGAAAGCCGCGGCACGTTCGACTTTGGTCGCAACAGCACCGGCGGCGGTGGCGGCGTGGCGCTGGGGTTTGGCAGTGGCGGCAACTCGAATCCATCGGTCGGAGCCCCGCAGCTGTTCTACAGCCGCCGCATCGGCCTGAACTCCGGCGTCGTCATTCCCATCGACCTGGGCGGCCGCCTGACGGGAAAGGTCGGGCGCACCACCTTCGGCGCCCTGAACCTGCAGACCGACGATCACGAGTCGAGCCTGACCCCATCCACGAACTTCACCGTGCTGCGTGTCAGGCGCGACGTGCTTCGCCGAAGCGTTGTTGGCGCGATGCTTACCAATCGCTCGCACTCAGCGCTCGTGGCGGGCGCATCCAACATGGCGTTCGGCGTCGACGGCACGTTCTCGTTCTTCAACGACCTGACGACCAGCGGTTACTTCGCGCAATCGAACACCGAAGGACGCAACGAAGACAATCGCAGCTACACCGGCCGATTCGACTACGCGCCTGACAAATGGGGCGTGCGCCTCGACTACTTGAAGGTGGGCGCGAACTACAGCCCCGAAGTCGGGTTTGCCAACCGCACGAACTTCTCCCGCTCGTTTGCGTCGGCGCGCTTCAGCCCGCGTCCGAGGGGCAGCAGGTATGTGCGCAAGCTCACCTGGGAGGGCACCTTTGAGTATCTGGAAAACGGCGGCGGCTTTCTCGAGACCCGCAACGTTGCCGGCCGCTTTCTGACGGAACTGCAGAACAGCGACCTGATCTCGTTGGTGGCCACGGATCGCTACGAGTTCCTGACGCGGCCGTTCACGGTCGCACCCGGCAACACCATCGCGCGCGGCGGATACGGCTTCAGCGACGTGGTCGCGACGTACGGATTTGGGCAGCAGCGACGCCTGTCTGGCAGCCTGGCGTTGCAGGCAGGGCAGTTTTACGACGGCCGCATCACGTCGCTCACGTATTCGAGTGGGCGACTGGCGATCCTCAAGCAGTGGTCACTCGAACCGAGCTTTACGATCAACCACGTGACGCGCCCGAGCGGCGGATTTGATTCGCAGGTCTATCGCGCGCGGACGGACTACGGCTTTTCGCCGCGCCGCTTCCTGAGCGCGCTGGTGCAGTATTCGTCGGCAGACAAGTTGTTCAGCAGCAACCTGCGGTTCCGGTGGGAGTATCAGCCGGGCAGCGAATTGTTCGTGGTCTACACCGACGAGCGAGATACGACGACGGACGGGTATCCAGGTCTTCGCAATCGCGCGTTTGTCGTGAAGGTAACGCGGCTGTTCCAGTTCTAGGCGAGAGCAGGCGGGTCTGAAGACCCGCCTCTACTTTGCTAACCCTTCATCGCCCTCTCGTGGATCGACTTCAGCGCCTGCCAGCCGGCGGAGATGGCGCCCTCCTGCCAGTCCGGTTCGGAGTGCGGCGTATTGGCGGCTGAGCCGAGCACGATGCGGTTGTCGACGCGCGACAGGATCGCGCGGCGTTCGGCGTTGCGGCCGCTGGCGTATCCGCCCTCGTTGTATTTCACCTTGCGCCACCACACCGCGTAGGCACTCTCGAATTCCGTGCGGATCTGCGGATGCACTTTGCTGGCGTGCATCAACACATGCTCGACACGAGCGGCGATTGGCTGATCGAGAAGGGTGCCGACCGGCCCGTTCGAATAGAGCCCGAGCAACGTGCCCTTCCTGGTGAAGTAGTCGTACGACGGATACGAAAACTCGCCGAGCGGCAGGTTCGAGTAGAGGTGGCCACCGAAGATGTGATCGTCCTCTTCCCAGAAGCGGCGCTTCATCGCGAGGCCCATCTTCGCGCTGTTGCTGTAGTTCACGTCCTTCGCCGCGGCCATGATCTCGGGCGAGAGATTGATCTCCAGGCGCGCGACGAGGTTGAGCGGCAGGCAGACCACCACGTAGTCCGCGTTGACGTTCACCTTCTTGTTCGACCTGGTGTCGAGATAGGTGATCTTCACGCCGTTGGCATCCTGCAGCACCGACTGGATCTCGGCATTGAAGGTGATGCGCTTCGGCTCCATCGCGCGCTGGAACCCCTTGGCGATCTGATCCATGCCGCCCACCGGCTGGAACATCGGCGCCGCGGTCGTGCCTTCAACGGCGGGCACCGAACGCATGCGGTTGCCAAACGGTCCCTGCAGCAGCTGCACCAGCGCGTACGGATCGCCTTCACCCCGATTCTCGAACGCCTTGTAGGTGCGCGACGAGGTATTGAGATAGCCCTGGCTGACCAGATAGTTCGTGAGCCGCTTCTGGTCTTCAGCGGTCATCGGCAGATCCAGCTTGTTCTGATCGATGGCCTTGACCAGCAGCTCGTTGATCGCGCCGGTCATGTCCGCCTTCACCTCGCGGACGCGGATCTTCTTGTTCGACAGCGGGCCGGCGCTGTTGCCCTCGTAATAGAAGTAATTGTTGTCGGAATCGTTGAGGAACACCTGCAGCGGCACATTCAGCTCACGGCAGTAGTTCAACACCGCTTCATGCGAATAGGGAATGCGCCATGGGCCGACGTTGACGTACTGCCCCTCGTCCCAGTTACAGATCTGCTCTTCGCCGTTCGGTCCGACTTCCGTGTGCTTTGAGCCGCGCTTCACGGCCCACTGCAGGCCGCCGACGCGTTCACGCGCTTCGTAGATCTGGTAGTCGTAGCCAAGCTTGCCGAGTTCGTAGCCCACGACCATGCCCGACAAACCGCCGCCGAGAATCGCGACCTTCGCGCGCGCGGGCTTGCCACTCAATGACGGTTTCTGGCCAGCCGCGCCGGCGGCCTGGTCCCAGGACGCCATGGTGGCGAACACCAACGACGATCCGCCTACCGCCCCGAGCTGCTCAAGAAAGCGGCGTCGCGTCAGGGCAGAAGGCGCAGGTCGAGATGTCGAATTACGTTTACGCATGGGTGTCAGGTTACTTCGGAATGGATGAGCGAGTGTCTCCAAATTTCACGCCGAAACGACTTTGCCGTCGAAGAGTTCTATGCGGCGGTGGACCAGCGCCTGCCACCGCGGATCGTGCGTGACGACGACGATGGTGGCGCCGGCGGCGTGGAGTTCGCCGAACATCTGCATCAGGGCTTCGCCGGATTTTGAGTCGAGGTTGCCCGTGGGCTCGTCGGCCAGCAGAATCGCGGGGCGACCGGTGATTGCCCGTGCAACGGCGACGAGTTGTTGATGTCCGCCAGACAACGAACCCGGCCGTAGTTTTGCCCTGGCCGCGAGTCCGACGCGTTCGAGCGCGGCGTCAACTCGCGACGCGCGTTCGGACTGCGGCACACCACGCACGGTCAGCGGATATTCAACGTTCTCGTAGACCGTCATATCGCCGATCAGGTTGAAACTCTGAAACACGAGGCCAACATCGAGGTTGCGCACGCGCGCACGCTCCGTGACAGAGAGCGTGTCGACGGCCCGGCCATTCAACCAATAGCGGCCGGATGTCGGCGTGTCCAGCAGACCCACGATCGACAGGAACGTCGACTTGCCGCAGCCAGACGGCCCAGACACCGCGACGTACTCACCCCGTTGGATGTCTACGCTCACATCGTCGAGGGCCCTGGTTTCTTCGTCCGTGTCGCCCTCGAAGATCCGGCTGATGTGTTCGAGCCGGATGACCGGCATATTGGGGTCGACTGGGGCGTCAGGATGAGGCTTAGGGTCTCGCTTCCACCACGGCATAGGCTCTTAGACGGAGAAAAGAGCCGATCCGTGCCGGGGGACGCTCACGGAACGTCCCGCCGGCAGTAATTGCTCTTACGGATTCACGACACACGTCGGAGCGACGCTGCGCACGCTGTTGACGTGGAGCTGGCGCACCTCGAGGTCGATTTCTTCCTGCGTCTTCACGGTCGGCGTATCGCCGCCGGTCGTGGCTGGCGCGGATTCCGTCGTCTTCTTTGAATCCTGCTCCATCTCCTGGGTCTTGCCGGAGATCTTGCCGATGACTTCCACTCGTGCACCAAGGTGCTGCGCCAGGTTGTCGCCGCCGACGAGAACGTAGGTGTGCGTCTCACGTTCGTCGTTCATCGCGCGGGCCGCCGCTGCCACGGCTGCATCCGGTGCCGCCGTCAACGCGAAATTGCCATCCGGACTGGCCGTCAGACATCCGGTGATCGTGACCGCGTCACCTGAGCCTTTGGCGGCATCGCCGCCGGCGTGCTCTTCGCCACGAGTAGACGAGCAGGCGCCCCCCGTAAGAGCCACAATGACCGCCGCCGTCGCACAAATAAGTTGCTGTTTCGCCACTTTCGCCTCCTGCCCCTGCATCTGCAGGATTCGCGCCGTTCCACCAGCTAGAATCTCCGCATGCAAAGCCGACGCTTTCTCATCACGGGCGGCAGCCAGGGAATCGGCGCCGCCCTCGTCTCACACGCCCGCAAGGCGGGCCACCAGGTCGTCTTCACCGGTCGCAACGACGCACACATCCAGGACATCGCGAGCAAGACGGGCGCGCATGGCATTCGGGCCGACGTGGCCTCCGACGCCGACAACCAGCGCGTCGTCGACGCCTGCGGCGCGAAGATGGGTGGCATCGACGTGCTGATCAACAACGCCGCGTTCGGATACAACGCCGAGATCGGTTCGCTCGACATGCAGAAGATGCGCGACCTGTTTGCGACCAACGTCTTTGGCGCGGTCGACATGACCAATCGCGTGGCTCCGCAAATGAAAGAACGCGGCGACGGCGACATCGTCAACATCGCCTCGACGTCCGGCATGAAGGGCGCAAAGGGCGCGACGGTCTACGCCGGCAGCAAGTGGGCGATGCGCGGCATCACGCAATGCTGGCAGGCTGATCTCCGGCCGCACGGGGTGCGCGTGATTTGCGTGTGCCCATCGGAAGTGCAGACCAACTGGATGGGCAAGACGGGCCGCAACAATCCGAACAAGCTCTACGCCGACGACATTGCGGCAACGATCATGGCGGGACTCGAGATGCCACGCCGTGTGTTGTGGACGGAGCTCGCGATTTTTGCCAACAATCCGTGGAAAGAGGAGTAGCCTAGCGCGCAGTGGATCCGAACATTTCGGACCTCGTCGCGTCAGCGGAACGCGGGGACCGCGCCTCTGCGGATCGTCTGTTTACAATTTTGTACGACGAGCTGCACCGCATGGCCAAGCGCGAGCTGTCGAAGCGCGGCTACGGCATTACCCTCGGCGCGACGACCCTGCTGCACGAGGCCTATCTCGAGATCTCCGGTCGAGAGGGCGCGCGGTTTCCCGATCGCCCGCGCTTCATGGCGTATTCCTCGCGCGTGATGCGCGGGCTGATCATCGACTATGCGCGCAACCGGCACGCGCAGAAGCGAGGCGGCCAGTTCGAAATCACGTCCATCAAGACCGACGTCGCTGACGCGATGCCTGACACGCGGGAGTTGACCCGCATCAGCGATGCGCTGGACGCGCTGGCGACGGTCGACCCCGACCTTGCGATGGTCGTCAAGCACCTCGATGATCTGCTCGACCTGTCTCAAGCGGAGCGCGACGCCTCCCTCAACCATCTCTCCCTGATCGACCCTGATGCGGCCGACGATGTGCGCACGCTACTCGATGCGCATCGGCGGCTGACGTCTGAGGGCTTTCTCGAGACCGAGCTGTCGATGCCCCGGAACGGCCCGACGGCCGGCCTGGCGGTCGGCCCTTATGTGCTCACCGAATCCATCGGCCATGGCGGGATGGGCAGTGTCTGGCGCGCCGATCGCAGTGACGGCCGCTTCAAAGGGTCGGTGGCCGTCAAGCTGCTGAACCCGGAACTCATCGGCAAGTCGAGTGGCGATCGCTTTACGCGCGAAGGGCAGATCCTCGCCAGGTTGACGCACCCCAACATCGCGCGGTTGCTCGATGCCGGCCTCACCGCCAACGACCAGCCGTACCTCGTCCTGGAACTCGTTGATGGCCAGCAGATTGACCGCTACTGCGATGCGCACGGCATTCGCGTCAACGCGCGGCTGTTGTTGTTTCTCGACGTCATGGCCGCTGTCGCCCATGCGCACGCCAACCTGATCGTGCATCGCGATCTCAAGCCGTCGAACGTGCTCGTCACCACTGGTGGCGCGGTGAAGCTGCTCGACTTCGGCATCGCCAAGCTGCTGGTCACCGACTCGGACTTCGAGACGCCGATGATGTTGACGCGCGGCGGACGTGGCGCCGCCGGACGTACGGCCGGCGCTGCGCGGCGATCTCGAGACGATCATTGGCAAAGCGATGCGCAAGCGCCCGGCCGATCGCTATGCGTCGGTGGTTGAGTTCGCGGACGATATTCGACGCTACCTGCAACACCAGCCAATCAGCGCCAGGCGCGACAGTGCCCGCTATCGCGCTCGCAAGTTCGCACGCCGCCAACGCGGCCCACTGACGATGGCGGCCCTCGTGTTGCTGACGATAGGCGGCCTGGTCAGCTACTACACGTTCGAGCTGCGGCGCGAGCGCGATCGCGCCGAGTCGCAAGCGGTGAAGTCGGCGCGCATGAACGAGCTGCTGACCAGCGTGATTCGCGGGGCCGATCCATTCCGCACGCCTGACGGGCGGGAAACCGAACCGACCGTTCGATCCCTGCTCGACGGCAGCGTGCAGCGGGTCAAGACCGAGCTGGCTGATCGCCCGGATCTGCAGGCCGAGATGTTCACGGTGATTGGGCAGACTTACGAGCGTATGGGGCTGCACGACAAGGCTTTGCCGCTGCTCGAACAGGCGCTGACCCTTGGCCGCGCCCTGCCGGAGGACGACCAGCTGACGGTGGCGCAGACGCTGAATGCGCTGGGCGTGCTCAAGCGAAACATGGGTCAACCCGAGATGGCCATGCCGCTGTTGCAAGAGAGCCTCGAGGTTCGCCGCCGGAAGCTCGGGACCTACACCAACGACGTGGCGATCACGCTGGTGGAGATCGCGCGCGCACTCGAGGATCGCGGCCGCGATGACGAGATGGAACCGTACGTGCGTGAGGCGCTCGAGATTCGCACTCGCGTCTACGGTCACCATCACCGCGAAACTGCGGTCAGCAAAGCGGCGCTGGCGCTGCTGCAATGGCGGCGTGGACAGCTCGAGGAAGCCGAGACGCTGTTTCGCGAATGCATCGAAACCGACAGCAAGATTCTTGGCGAACAACACCCGAATACGTCATCGGCGATGCACAACCTCGCGCTCGTGCTCCTGGCGAAGAACGACCTGTCGAATGCGGAAGTCCTGATGCGGCGATCGATCAGCGTCGACAGCAAGGCCATTGGCACGCAGCATCCCAGCTACGCGAACTCGCTCAACAACCTCTCGCACATCCTGCGGGAACAAGGGCGTCTCGATGAGGCGCAGGCGGCGATTGCAGAATCGCTCGCGATTGTCCGAAAGACGCTGCCCGAGGACCACAATCGAGTCCTGGCCTATCGACTGACCGCCGCTCGCTTGATGCTGCTGCGACACGAGTTCGCCGAGGCCGAGGCCGATTTGCGAAAAGTCCTGCCGGCGCGGGAGAAGCTCTATCCGGCGGGGGACTGGCGAATCGGACAGACCAAGGCGTTCCTTGGCGCAGCTATCGCCGGCCAGGGGCGCGGGGCGGAAGCACGCGCCTTACTCGAAGATTCCGTACGGATGCTGAAGAACATTCCCGGGCAGCAGGCAAAAGACCTGGCCTTTGCCCGCGCCGAACTGGCCACCCTTCCGAAATAGTTGAATTCGGGGTCTGACCCCAAATGCGGCAATGTCGGGTTTTGGGCAGGCATTTCGATTCTCCTAGTGAGGGAGCACCCTTCCCCCGCTTCCCTCTGTCGGAGGATCCATGTTCGGTTCGGCTCGTCGAGGGCACCTGTGCCTTCTGGTCGCGCTCGCGGTGTGTCTGTGTGCCCCCGCATTTGCGCAAATCCCTGATACCACGCCGCCAACAATTACCGCGGCGGCCACCACCGTGCCCAACGCAAACGGCTGGTATCGTTCCAACGTCAAGGTCAAGTTCACGTGCGCCGATGCGGGATCCGGCGTCGCGTACTGTCCTCCGGCCGTCACGGTGTCGACGGAAGGCGCCAATCAACTGATCAGCGGCGTGGCCCGCGACCGCCGGGGCAACACGGCGAGTGCCAGCATCGCTGTCAGCATCGACAAGACCGCGCCGGCCGTGACCGCCACGCGCGTGCCCGAGCAGCCGGCCAGCGGCTGGAATACCACCCCTGTGACGGTCGCCTTCGACGCGACCGACGCGTTGTCGGGCGTCGATCCGGCAAGCATCACCGCGCCGATGGTGTTCGCGAAAGATCGGACCAACGGATCGGCCGCCGGCCGCGCGACCGATCTTGCCGGCAACGTCGGCAGGTTCACGTTGACCGGCATCAATATCGATCAAACAGCGCCGCGCATCAGCGTGACGCTGACGTCGGCGGTGGGTCTCAGCAGCTGGCGCACGAGCGCCGTCACCGTGCACTTCACCTGCACGGACGGGCGGTCCGGGATCGCCCAGTGCCCAGGCGATCGCATCGTCAGCGCGGATGGCATCCACACGGTCACGGGCAGCGCCACCGACAACGCGGGCTTGACGGCCAGCGTCTCGAAGCCGCTGAAGCTCGATACGACTCCGCCTTCGATCACGGTCACGGCGCCAACGGGCGAGGTGACCACCGCCACGACACGCATCACGGGCAGCGTCGTAGACGCGACCTCGGGAGTGAGACGACTCGCGATGGGAACGCGCGCGATTGCCGTGGCCGCTGATGGCAGTTTCAATGTTGGGCCACTGGCGCTCGTTGAAGGACCAAACGCATTCACGCTCACGGCAACGGACCGAGCGGGGCTCGTCACCGAGCAGCCGGTCACGGTGACGCGCTCGCCCGTCAACCCGCCGCCACCGCCACCGCCGCCACCTCCACCTCCGCCGCCCCCTCCCGTGTGCCAGAACAGGGTGACGGATCCGCAATTCGACGTTGGAGAATCCGGCTTTACTGGTCAGGACGCGAGCACGCTGGTTGCGCGTACCACGACGTCACCGCTCGAGGGGGCATCGAGCCTGGGCGTCTCGATCAACGGATATGGCAACAACGTGTGGTGGACGTACGGCTTCAGCGGTGGCCGCGCCTCAAACGTGAAGGTGTCGGCACACATTCGCGTCGACGTGGCGACCAGCTCCGAACTGCAGTTCTGCGCGATGGCCTACTACCGCGATGGCACGACTGCGCTCACCTGCACGACCGTTGGTGGCGCCGCGATTGATCACGGCGTGGTCTCGGCAAATCTGCCGCTGGACTCCGCCAAACCGCTCGAGAGCGTGCGGTTCCGCCTGTATCAAGAGGGCAGCGAGCCCATGACCTTCACGCTCGACGCGGCCAACATGTGCCTCGACGTCGTCGAGGAGCCCCCTGCCGGTGGCGGCGATACCGGTGGAGGCGATCCGGGTGGTGGTGGTAACCCTGGTGGAGGCGGTGGGGGGCCGACGTGTCCCGCGCCATCTGCGTCCACGGCGTATCCGGGACATACCTACCAGCTGCCAACAGTACGTCCCTATCTGTCGATGGCGCCCTACACGCTCGTCGACCAAACGAGCACGGCCTTCTCTCGTTTCCGTGCCGCGGCCAACGCCGCACTGTCCGGCAATCCGCCGTACGCCTACACGCCGACCCACTCGGTGCTGATGTATGCGTTGAGCCACGACAACGCCTATCTCACTGATGCCATTGCGCGCGTGGATCAGTTCGTGTCGGAAGCGGAAGCGGCGATTGCCGCCGGTCAGGCACCTTCTGTTGCCGGCGACTCGTACCTCGAGGTGGGCTGGTATCTCGAAGCGTTGTCCTTCGCGTACGACTTCGGGCACGAACTGCTGACGCCGGCGCAACGCGAGCGGTGGGTGCGCTTCGGCGACCAGGCGATCTACAACGTCTGGCATCCGGGGCAGGCGGCGTGGAACGGGCAGCCGCACACGTGGACCGGATGGTCGATCTGCGATCCGGGCAACAACTACCACTACAGCTTCCTGCGCGCCACGATGCTGTGGGCGTGGGCGCGTCAGGACCTGGATCTGATCAACTTCCTGCAGTCGCAGAAGTTCCCGCCGCTCGTCGATTACTTTGCCGCGCTGCCTGGGGGCGGATCGCGCGAGGGCACCGGTTACGGTACCGCGCAGAAGAACCTGTTCGAGAACTACCTGTATTGGAAGAGTTCGACCGGGGAGGATCTGTCGGCCGTCACCGCGCACACGCGGCAGACGATCGACTACTGGATCCACGCAACCGTGCCGACGCGCGATCGCTTTGCGCCCATTGGGGATCAGTCGCGTTCGTCGGTGCCCGAGCTGTACGACTACCACGAGAACCTGGTGCACAGTGCGGTTGCGTTGAATCCCGGCACCCCCGAAGCCCGGCGCGGCACTTGGTGGCTGCAGAACAACTCAGTCAACGGCGTGCAGCACTCCTTCAACCTGATGGGAGACATGCTGCCGTATCCTGACGCGCCGGTTGCACCGACCGCGCTCTCCTACCACGCCAGCGGTGCCGGCGTGTTCTTCGGCCGTTCGAGCTGGGCCACCACCGCGTCATGGTTTTCGTTCGTCGCGGGCAAGTACGACCAGTCGCACGCGCACCAGGACCAGGGCAGCTTCACCCTGTTCAAGAATGACTGGGCCACGGTGACCAATAACATCTGGTCGCACAGCGGCATCAACAACGGCGTGCAGGTCCACAACGTCATTCGCTTCGAGCGCGCGGATGGCACGGTGATTCCGCAAAACCCGAGCGACACCGTGCAGTCAACGATGGTCGAGACCAGTGCGGGCGGCACGATCTCCGCGTCCGCCAACCTTACCAACGCGTATTGGCGCAATTCGTCGCTGGTGCAGAGCTGGACGCGTGACATCCAACTCACGGGAGACGACCTGCGCGTGACCGATCAGTGCACGGTCGCCGCCGGCGTCGTGCCCGTGTTCCAGATCCAGGTGCCGGTTGAACCCGTGCGACAGGAGAACGGCGAGTTTTTCGCGGGACAGCTGCGTATCACGCCGCTCCAACCGGTGTCAGCGTGGAACTTCGTGCAGATGACCGGCCCCGAGTTCAGCCGGGGCTGGCGCATCGACCTGTATGCGGAGAGTGGCTGCTCGTTCAGCATCCAGCTCCGCAACCAGTTCTAGCGATCCAGCGCGGCGCTCAGACTCCGCGAGAGTTCGTGGTCCTGGCGGCAAGCCGGGAGACTGGCTTTGGGGGCACAGTCACACCGGCAACCGCCGGGACCGCGAGCGATTGAACGCAAACAAGGCGTGGTCGGGTGAGTCCTGGCCGCGCCACTGTTCGACGAGAATGCGCGCGGCAAGCGCGGCGAAGGTCCTGCCGTTGCCGCCATAGCCCAGCGCGAAAGCGTGCCGCGGATAACGACGGTGCCGGCCGATATAGGGCAGGCCGTCCGGCGTCATCGCGAACAGTCCTTCCCATGCGAAGTCGACCGGCAGTTCGCCGAATGACGGGAACACCTCTTGGAAGTAGTCGCGAAGCTCGCTGGTCGCGGTCGGTGAACTGGGCGTCACGACGGGCGCCAGGCTTCACCGGCCGATCCTCGCCGCCGAGCAGCAGCCGATCGTCATCGGTCCAGCGCACGTAGTGATACGGACGCTCGGTGTCCCACAGCAACACGTCGCCCATGCCGATGGAACGGCGTAGCCGCTTCGGGGTCGGAGATGTTGCGAGCACGTAGGTGTGTCGCATCTTGAATCGGCCGGCAAGCGGCCGGAAGTACCGCGTCGCATACCCGGTCGCGATCACGACCTGCCGCGCATCGAGTCGTCCGCGCGAGGAGTAGAGCCGAACGCCGTCGCGGAACTGCCGAATGCGATTGATCGACGTGCGCTCGAACACGTCCGCGCCGTTGGCAACGGCCGCATCGAGCAGGCCCAGCGTCGCCGCCAGCGGATTCAGCTGCGCATTGCCGCGCGTGCGGATCGCGCCGGCCCCGCGAATGCCGCTGATCTGCTCGAGCGCGACGGCATCAAGCCACTCGCCCTCGAACCCAGCACGCTGCCGTCTGCGCAGTTCTCGCTGCAACGTGACAGCGCGCTCGTCGCTGAGCGTGTAATACAGGGAATGGCGTTCGCGGAGATCGCAACGGATGCGAAGGCGACGCAAGGTGTCGATAAAGTCTCGCGCTGCATCCTGACTCATCTGCCAGATGCGACGGGCGTCGCGCGCTCCGTAGCGTTTGGTCAGCGCACCAAGATCGTAGTCAGGTTCCTGCAGCAGCAACGCCGTGCTGGCGGCCGTGCTGCCTTGCCCCACCCGCGCCGCTTCGACAATGGTCACCCTCGCGCCGGCCCGGACGAATGCCTCCGCCGTCAGCGCGCCGGTCAATCCACCACCGACAATGGCCACGCCGGTCTCGTGGTGGCCACGCAGGGCAGGGTAACGGGTTGCCTTCGCCGTTCGTCCCTGCCAAATTGTCGGGCCTCGCCGCAGAACAGGCTTCCGCATGGCTATAGTGCCTTGCAGACCGAATGCCAATGGCTGAACGGGGGGTCGGCCAGTCTACCGGGACATTCGTGTTTGTTGGCGCGAGGGACAGCATCCCTGTCTTCGACGATCTCGCCTCAGACATCGCGGCCGGCGTTCGGTTCCTGCGCTAGACTCTCGGCTCATGAAAGCTACGCTGCTTGTCGCCCTTGCCGCCGCGCAGGTTTCGGTATCGGCTCAACAGCCCGCGGCCCCACGCCCGGCGGCGCCCCCGGTGATGGTGGGACAGAAGGACGGCACCTTCACCACCAGGGACGGCATCAAGATTCACTACCTCACGCATGGCGACAGCGGATCGTGGGTCGTCCTGGTGCACGGCTACTCAGACAACGCGCAGCGCATGTGGTTCAACACCGGGATCGCGCCGGAGATCGCAAAGCACCATCGCGTGGTCGCGATCGACAATCGTAACCACGGGCAGAGCGACAAGCCGGTGCCCGGCGGATCCGGACGCGCGCAAGACGTGGTCGAGCTGATGGACCACCTCAAGATCGAGCGCGCGCACATTCACGGCTATTCAATGGGCGGCGGCATTGTCGCCGCGCTGCTCGGCATGATTCCCAATCGCTTCATCACCGCAGGCTTTGGTGGTTCGGGCATGAGCGAGACCGATGAGAAGTACCGGGCCGAGGCGGAGGCGCTTGATGATGCGTTGCCGAAGGCGACAGGCGCGGATGCCGAGGGGATGGATCGCTTCCGCTCGCGCGTCGCGAGCGCCCGTCCGGCGGGGAGTCCGGCAGCGGCGCCCGCGCCGGCGGCGCCGCCAGCTGACCTGACGAAGCTCGATATCCCGATCCTCGCGGTCAACGGCTCGTTCGACAACCCGTATCGCAAGACGCATCGCTTCTGGCGCGAGGCCAGGACGTTCCAGAACGTCATTCTGCCGAACAAGACACACCTTACGGCGATTGCTGCCGGCGCGCCGCCAGACAAGCAGTACATCGAAGTGATCGCGAAGTTCATCGACATGTACGACAGGAAATAGCGGCGGACGAACCTAAAGGTTCGTCCCTACAGGTACAATACGACTATGTCAGTTGCGAATTCGTCGTTGCGAATGCTGAACGAGCAGGAAGTGGTGGCGCAGTTGCGCGCGCTGCGCGAGAAGCAGCCAGTCAAGTACACCGCGTTCTATTCCAGCCAGCTTGGTGGAGTGGTCACCGACCCGGCCTTGATGGTGATCCCGTTCGACGATCACATGGTGCATCGCGGCCACGGCATCTTCGACACCGCCGGCATCGTCAACGGCAGGATCTACGACCTCGACGCGCACCTCGATCGCTTCCTGAAGTCGGCGGAACGGTCGAAGTTGAAGCTGCCGGGCACGCGCCAGGAGATGCGCGACACCATCATCAAGACCGCAGCGGTCAGCGGGCGCCGTGACGGCTCAATCCGCTACTGGCTGTCGTCAGGCCCCGGCAACCTGGATCTCACGCCCGTTGCCGGCGCTGATCCCGGCTTCTTCATCATGATCTTTGCGGGTCTCGCCTACCCGGAGAAATGGAAGACGGAGGGTGTGCGGGTCATGACCACGACGTATCCGATCAAGCCGCCACTCTACGCGATCACCAAGAACACCAACTACATCCCGAACGTCCTGATGCAGATGGAAGCCAAGGAGAAGGGCTTCGACAACGGCGTGTTCATCGACCACGACGGCCATGTCGGCGAAAGCTCGAACATGAACGTGGCGTTCGTGTCGAAGGACAACGTGCTGATCCACCCGAAGTTCGATCACATCCTGTCCGGGTGCACGGCGCTACGCACTCTCGAGCTGGCGCAGCAGCTGGTGAAGGCGGGGCAGTTGAAGGATGTGAAAGTCGCCGACATCACGCAAGCGGAAGCCTTGGCGTCGAAAGAGATGCTGATCATTGGCAGTTCCGTCAGGGTGACCGGTGTCGTGCAGTGGGACGATCACACCATCGGTGACGGCAAGCCGGGCCCGGTCTCCCGTGCGCTGCTGCAGTTGCTTGAAGAGGATATGAGATCGGGCGATCGCCTGATCGACGTTCCGTACTAGGCCAATAGGCCGATAGGCCAATAGGCCGATAGGCCGATAGGCCAATAGGCGAATAGGAAGATTGGCCTATTGGCCTGATTCCAAATACCGGATCATCGTCGCCATCGCCGCGTTCACCGGCGTGGCGATGCCGTACTTCTGGCCGAGGTCGTCCACGGCGCCGTTCATGAAGTCGATCTCGGTCTTGCGGCCCTTCATCAGGTCCTGCTGCATCGACGCGATCGTCCGCGCGCCCGCGAAGACCTTGTCGATCAGCGCGATGAAATCCTCGTCGAAGGTGACGCCGTCAGCTTGTGCGACAGCGAGGCACTCGTCGATGATCTGCTGCTTCAATCCGTTCAGGCGCGGATCGACAATGGCGCCGACTTCCGACTTGATGAGCGCGGTGGTCGGGTTGATCGCGCAATTGAAGACCGCCTTCCGCCACATCTCTTTCTTGATGTCGGGAATAATCCGCCCATCGAGACCGGCTTCCGTCAGCAACGCGGCGATGGCGGGGGACTGGTCGTGGGATTCGAGCAGCGTGTAGCCGACCACGGTGTTATCGACGACGCCCGGCTTGACCAACACGCCGCCAACCTGCGTGATCGCCCGCAGCACCAGCGCGCGATTGCCGACCAGGTCCTTGACGATGTTCTCGGAGTAGAGGCCGTTCTGCACGCAGACGATCGTGACGTCATCCGTCAGCTTGTCGACGATCGGCGCAACCGCGGCGGCGTTGTTGTTGACCTTGGTGGTCAGCAGGATCAGCGTGCCGGGTTCGATGCGCGGCACCTGGCTGAAGGCGGGCAGCCTGAAGGTGCCGGTGGTGTTGCCTTGCATCACCAGCCCATCGCGCTGAATGGCGTCGACGTGCGCCTGGCCGCCAATCAGCGTGACATCGTGAAAGTTCGAGAGCTTCGCGCCATAGACGCTGCCGATGGCGCCAGCGCCGAGGACGATGATTCGCATCGTCCTCACATTCTATTCAATCGCCGGACCTATGCGGTGCGCTAGAAACTGAATCTAATCGACAGATCGACCTGACGCGGATTCTGCACGCTCGTCGCCTGCAGGAAGTACGGCGACGTCATCACGCCGCTGAAGCCCGAGTAGTTCGACCGGTTGGTCAGGTTCTGGGCGGAGACGTTGATCGTGATGCCCTTCTGACGGCCGCCGCCACGGCCCGCGGGTGGGCCACCCCGTCCGCCACCACCGCCGCCGGGTCCACCAGGACGACCGCCACCACCACCCGCCGGACCGCCGCGACCAGCGCCGGCAGCTCCAGGCCGCTGTCCTTCAGGTGCGCGCGAGCTACCGATCGGAATCGTGTACGACACGTTGGCGGAGAAGGTGGAGCGCCACGGCAGGCGTTCGGTGTTGCGAGCCACGTTGACCGGACGATCGTTGAAGATCGAGTCGCCGTTGTCGTCGGTGCCGGTGGTGATGGTGTACGGCCCGCCGCTGTTGGCGTCCCAGCTGACCTGCGCATTGAGGTTGCGGTAGGCCTGCGACGACACCGACGCGCGGAGGCGGTGCCGTGTGTCGCCGCCGGCCGGCGCCCACTGATCGTCGAGCGATCCGCTGGGCGAGACGCTAAAGGCGCCGTCGGTGTTGTTGTAAGCGCGGCGATGACGATAGTTGAACCGAACGGTGGTGCGGCGGGGATTCCATTTCGCCTGGTCGGCGTTGCGGACACCACCGGCGAAGTTGATGCTGAGGTCGGGCACCAGGTCGTAGGTTTCCGACGCAGCGTCCGGCACCACTTCGATCACGTTGGCAAACGACGGATCCGGCCGCACGCCGTTCACCGGCGCGTTCCGATTGACGCCGCGCAGCTGGTTGCCGAATCGTGCGACCGCGAAGCTCACGCTCGCGCGCACCTTGGGGGACAGGGTGCGGTCGATCGCGGTGCTGAAGCGATGGATCCGCTCCATCTTCAAGTCGCCGAGCACGTACTTGTTCGTAGCGCTGACCGTCGCCGCACCACCAATGTCGGGATAGCTGGGATTGACGATGTTGATTTCCTGCTGGCGGATGCCGTCGACGCGCAGAGTCTGCTCGTAGATGTTCGAGCCAAGCCAGTTGTAGAAGATGCCGTAGGAGGTACGGACCGTGGTGCGGCCGTTGCGACCCGGCGCCCACGTCAAGCCCAGGCGCGGCGCAAAGCCGGTGAGATCGTCCACGTGCGTCTGCGCCTCGTAACGCAGGCCAGGACTGAACGTCAGGTCCGACCGGATGCGGATGTCGTCTTGCACGTAGACCGCGGCTTCGAGGTGACTGAACGAGATCAGCGGATCGCCGATCCGCCGCGTGTAGTTTCTCGGCGTGCCGCGCTGGTAATCGGCGTCACTCGAGAAGATGTAGGTGCCGAGATAGTTCGACGCGGAGTCGGTGCGGTAGTGGCGCCCTTCGAGCTGGATGCCGGTGCGCATGGTGTGCCGGCCGCGCACATAGTTGAGATCGGACGACAGCTCGATATCCTTCTGGTTGACACCACCACGCACCTGCGCGCCGCCGCTCGTGAAGCCATCGAGCACGCGAATGGTCGGCGCCTCCAGTCTGGACGTCGAGCCGGAGCGATACAGTCGGAGCTGCAGGCGGGTGTTGAGAAAGGCGTTCTTGCCGATCGGTCCTGTTTCCTGCAGACGGATCTGGTTGCCGCGCGACTCGTTGGAGTAGGCCCGTTCCTCGAGATCGAAGCCGCCGACACCAAGGTTGCTGCGCGTGCTGTAGTTCTGCGAATAGCCCACGCGGAGCATCTGCTCTTTCGTCAACGCGTAGTCGAGCATGCCGTTGACGTTCCAGCCGTCGTTCGGGCGACGGCCCAGTAGCGTCGACACCTTGCCCTGATCGGTCGTGTAGGTGGCGATCGGCGTATCGAACTGCTTGCGGCCGCCGGCAAACAACGAGAACGAGCTCTTGTTCGGGACGATGGCGCCGCCAAGGTTGACGTCGAAGTTCTGCGTGCGTTCCGGCGCCTTCACATCGACGAACGGGTTGCTGCCGTTTAGCACGCTGTCGCGAACACGCGTCGAAAAGCCGCCGCGGATTGGACCGATACCGGCGGCGGTCACGATGTCGATGCCGTCGTTCTCAGCGGAGTGATTCTCGGCTGGGAAGGTATCGCGCACGATGCGGATCGACCGAATCACGTCGCGCGACGGCAGTTGGCCGCCGTTGAAGCCGTCCACGCGCACGCGCGCCGCGCCGCCGGCCATCTCCACCAGCTGCCGCATCAATTCATTTGGATCGTCCGACAGCGCGTCGATCTCTTCCTGCGTCAGCGATGTCGCCAAGGTGCTGTTTGGATCGGCAGCGTTGGTCTGCGCATCCACGCCGACTTCAACCACATCTTCAAACGCAGTTAGTCCGAGCTCGATGTTCTGCTTGTTGTCGCCGGCGCGCAGGCGAACATCGGTCAGCTCACCTGCGTCGAAGCCGGAGAACTCCGCCTTGATCGTGTAGCGCCCGGGCTTGAGTCCCGGAATCGTCGCCTGGCCCTGGTCGTTCGCGGTGACGGTCACGCCGGCGGCGCCGGCTGGCTCCAGGGGGGTGACGGTGACCGTCGCGCCCGGCAGGAATGACCCGGTGACGTCGAGCACGGTGACGATGGCCCTGGCATCGCGCGCGGGTTGCGCGGACGCAGGCTGGGCCCCCAGGCCCATGGCACAGATGGCAATGGTGAGTGCAAAAGAGCGCATCAAGCTGGTCGTCTCGACATGTTTGACGGAGTTACTGGCTGGGTTGGTTGTTCCGTTTACCGGACCAGCAAATTATGCCGCCGATCCGCCACGGTTGAGGCGATCGAGAGCGGCAGGCGAGTTGCATCGCTGGAGGTGCGCTGCCGATTTTCGGCGCAGCTACAGAAACCAGGAGTTGAATGATGCGAAACACTTTGATGACGGCCGCGCTTGTAGCGATGGCCACTGCGGCGACCCTTAACGCGCAAATTCCACAGACGCCGCCGGCAACCCGGCCGGGTCCGCCACCACCGGCCACCGACGTTCAGCGTCCCGCCGCCGACTCGACCCAGGTCCTCACCATCGTAGGCTGCTTGAAGGAAGAGAAGGACGTGGCGGATCTCAAGCCGAACGTGGCTGAGCGGGCGGGTGTGACCGAGGACTACATCCTGACGGATGCCAAGATGGCCTCGTCCAGTACGGTCTCAGGCATCGCACTGGCCAGCCGCTATGAAGTGGAAGGCATTGCCGGATCCGAACTGAAGAAGCACGTCAATCACCAGGTCGAAATTACCGGGACGATCACGCAGCCGTCGGCCACCGATAGCGACAAGACGCCGGATTTCCGCGGCACCAGCTTGAAGATGATCGCCGCCACCTGCACGGCAGCGCAGTAAACAGCCAACGTCAGTCATCGGAATAGATGACTGACGTTTCTACACGAGCGCGACTGGATTCACGTCGGTCTTACTGACCAGCCATCTTCTTCCACTGTTCTTCGTACTGGTCGACGTTCTCCTTCGTCACGATGTCTACGCCTGAGTTGATGATCGTTGACGGCGGCATCTTGCCGTTCTTGATGTCGCGCAGCAGCTTGATCGACTCGCTACCCCAGCCGAAGTACTTCTGGCCGAGCAGGACCTGGACCTTGTTGTCGCGGAGGATGTCGAGGGCCGGGCTCACGGTGTCGAACGAGATCACCTTGGTCTTGACCGGATCGATGTTTGCCAGCGCGTTGCGCGTGAACACCGGCCAGCCGCCCACGGATATCCAGGCGGCGAGATCCGGGTAGCGGCGCGAGCCAGTGGCAATGATCTCGGCGCAGCGGATCGCGTCTTCCTTGATGTCGTAGACCTCGACGATCTCAATACCCGGCGCCTTGGCCAACGCCTCCTTTACGCCGTCCAGACGATTCTGCAGGTTGGCGGCGCCGAGGCTGGTGATCAGCGCGACCTTGCCTTTGCCGTTGATCAACTTGATCGCCTGCTCGCCGAGGATGCGTCCGGACGCCAGGTCGTCGACGCCGTAGAACGCGATGCGCTTCGACGTCGGCGCATCCGAGTCCCAGGTCGTCACCGGGATGCCGGCGTCGATGGCGCGGTTGATCGTCTCGGCGAGGAACTCGCCGTTGAGCGACGAGATCGCAATGCCGTCGACGCGCTGCGTGATGTACGACTCGAGGATCTCTTTCTGTTTCAGCTGATCGGCGGACGCCGGTGCGTTCCACAGCACTTCGACATCACCGAACTCTTTTGCCTGCCGCTCGGCGCCGAGCTTGGCGTAGTTGAAGACGGGTATGTCGAGCGCCTTCGGGATCACCGCGAAGCGCAGCTTCTTTGGTGTCGCGGTCTCGGCGGGAGCAGGAGAAGAGCCGCTGCAACCCGCGACCGCCAGCAGCCACGCCAACCCGATGAACCTGATCAGTCCTTGAACCTTTGCACTCGTCAACATTGAACCTACTTTTTTCTCAACAGCAGTTGGTCGGCGACGACGATGATGATGACGACGAGGCCGACGATTAAGCGATCGTAGAACGTGGCGCCGGGAATCTGCGGCAGGGCATTGCGCAGGACGCCGAAGATCAATGTGCCAAGCACGGCGCCCATCACCGAGCCGCGGCCGCCCGCCAGGCTCGCCCCGCCGACTACCGCGGACGCGATGATATCCAACTCGTAGCCGGTCGCAAGGTCGGCTTTCGCCTGGCCCTGCACGAGAACCAGTACCACGCCGGCCAGCGACGCCAGCACGCCGCTGATCACATAGACCGACGCCTTGACCCGACCGATGGCGATGCCCGAATACAGGGCCGCGGTTTCATTGCCGCCGATCGAGAACACCGACCGGCCCCACTGGAATCGCGTCATCAATATCTGGAACACGAGCGCCATCACGAACATCGTGATCGGCGCCAGCCAGTCGACGGCTATGCCCAGTGGCTGCCATCCTGACGGCAGCCGGCCCGAGATGTCGTAATACTGCCCTTCGGTGACGATGAATGCGATGCCGCGCGTGATGCCCATCACGCCAAGCGTCGCGATGAACGGCGGCAGCTTCACCGTCACGATCAGTATCGACGTGATGACGCCGGAGACCACGCCCACCGAGAGGCCGAGCATCACGCTCGGCAACAGCGCCCATTCCTGCTCGACGAAGTGGTAGCCGGTGACGACGCCGGCCAGTGCGATCACCGCGCCGGGCGCCAGGTCGATGCCGCCGGAGATGATCACGACCGCCGCGCCGACGGCGGCAATGCCGTAGATCGACGAGTACTTGAGGATCAGCAACGCGTTCTCGGCGTTCAGGAACGGGTGCGCGCGCCCGGCTTCGGGCCAGAGATACCAGGCAAAGAACAGCACTTCGGCGATCAGGATCGCGACCGTGCTGAGCTCGCGGAACGCCCGCAGATGCTTCACGACGCGTGCGCCCCCGCTGTCATTCCGGACCCGTCGTCCGGTGAGTGACTCGCCGATGCGTGCGTCGCGAGGTACATGACCGATTCCTCGGTCGCCTCGGCCCCGCGCAGCTCACCCTGGATGCGTCCTTCCTTCATCACCAGGATCCGGTCGGCGAGCGCCAGCACTTCGGGCAAGTCACTCGAGGCCATCAGCACCGACAGTCCGCTGGCCGCCTGCTTGCGGATCGCTTCATGAATCTCGAACTTGGCGCCAACATCCACACCCTTGGTTGGTTCATCGAGCAACAGCACGATCGGGTTGGTCGCCATCCACTTCGCGACCACGACCTTTTGCTGGTTGCCGCCGCTCAACGTGTCCGGCGCGACGTCGATGCCGGCGGCCTTGATCCGCCACTCCGTCAACATCCCCGAGGATGTGCGGCGTTCATCGGCCGCGTTGACGAGTGCGTCGCCAGACAGTGCCGCTTTGGCAATCGACAGGTTGTTCCGCAGGTCGAAGTTGAACCACAGGCCCTGGCGGTGCCGCTCCTCGGGCACCAGCACGAGGCCTGCCCGTGCGGCGTCTCGAGGTGATCCAAATGTGATCGGTTGCCCGCCGAGCAGCGTCGATCCTGTCGTCGGCCGGTGCAGCCCGATCAGCGTCTCCAGCAACTCCGATCGCCCGGATCCGACGAGTCCGAACAGCGCCACGATTTCGCCGCGGCGCACATCGAATGAGATGTCCTGGAAGGCACCACGCCTGGTCAGGCCGTTCACCTGTAGCGACGAGCCTTCAGGCTCGTCGACCTTCCGTCGATCCGAAACCCGCGCGGGAATGTCCCGCCCGACCATTGCTTTGACGATGTCCGTTGGCGCCACATCGGACGTGGTGTGCGTGCCCACGTACGCGCCATCGCGCAAGACCGTGATGCGATCGCACAGCCGGAAGACTTCGGGCAGGCGATGCGAGACGTAAAGAATCGTGGTCCCGCCACGGCGCAGCTCGCGCAACACGTCGAACAGGTGATCGGCTTCCGCATCCGTGAGGGAGGTCGTCGGCTCGTCGAGGACCAGGATCTTGCAGTCGAAGGTGAGCGCCCTCGCGACCTGGAGGAGTTGTCGATGCGCGGTTGAGAGGGTTTCGGCCAGTGCGGCCGGATCGATCGCCAGTTGCAGACGCGCCAGCACGGCCCGTGTGCGTTCGTGCATCGCGGCTTCGTCGAGCATGCCGCCGCGGCAGATCTCACGGCCGCAGAAGATGTTGGCGGCCACGCTCAGGTTCGGCAGGCACAGCATCTCCTGGTAGACCATGCCGACGCCGTACTCGATGGCTTCGCGCGGACTCCTCGGCGCAAACGGGCGGCCCCGCCACCGCATCTCGCCCGAATCGGCATGGACGAGCCCGGCCAGGATCTTCAGCAGCGTCGACTTGCCGGCGCCGTTTTCGCCGACCAGTGCGTGGGCCTCGCCCTCGGCGACGTCGAAGCTGACACCGCGCAGGGCGTGAATGGCGCCAAAGGTTTTCCGGATGCCATCGAACTGCAGACTCACCGCACAGATGGTAGCCTACGTGCGTATGAAGAGATGGATTTCTTCGGTTCTCGTGGTGGTCAGTGCCGCATGTGGCACGCCACAAGTCGCAGAGAACACCCCCAGCGGAGCGGGCATGGAGTCACGTGAGCCCTTCGGCAGCGCCAACGGCCAGCCGGTTGAACAGATCACGATCGTCAACAAGAACGGCATCGAGTTGCGAGCGATCACCTACGGCGGCATCATCACGTCCCTGAAGACGCCGGACCGCGACGGCAAGTCCGGTGACATTGTTCTCGGGTTCGATTCGATCGACGGCTACCTCGGCGATCATCCCTTCTTCGGCGCGATCATCGGCCGCTACGGCAACCGCATCGCCAAGGGACGATTTACGATCGACGGCACTGAATACAAACTGGCCACAAACAATGGGCCGAACCATCTGCACGGCGGCCTTAAGGGCTTCGACAAGGTGGTGTGGAAGGCGGAAGTGCTGCCGGACATGCCGGGCCGTCGCGGCGTGGTGTTCAGCTATACCAGTGCCGACGGAGAGGAAGGCTATCCCGGCAAGCTCGACGTGAAGGTGACCTACACCCTCAACGACAACAACGAACTGATCGTCGACTACCTGGCCCACACCGACAAGGCGACGCACGTCAACCTCACGCAGCACTCGTATTTCAATCTCGCTGGTGAGGGCGACATCCTCGGCCATGAGCTCACGATCGACGCCGACCGCTACACGCCGGTTGATGCCACGCTGATTCCCACTGGAGAACTGGCGCCGGTCGAAGGGACTCCCTTCGACTTCCGTAAGTCCACGCCGATCGGCGCGCGGATCAACGACGCGCACGAGCAAATCAAGAACGGTTCGGGCTACGACCATAACTGGGTGCTGGCCAACAGCCGCACCGACCTGCATCGAGCCGCGCGAGTCGTTGAGCCGAAATCCGGGCGCACGCTGGAAGTGGCCACCAGCGAGCCCGGCATGCAGTTCTACGCCGGCAACTTCCTGGACGGAAAGCTGGTTGGCAAAGGTGGGAGGTCCTATGGGCAGCGCAGCGGCTTCTGCCTCGAGACCCAGCACTATCCGGACACACCGAACCAGAAGAACTTCCCGACGACGCTGCTGCAGCCGGGTGCGGAGTACAAGAGCCGCACCGTGTTCACCTTCGGGGTCTCCAGGTAGCGGCGGGACTTTAGTCCTATCTGAAAGGCGCGTCTGAAGACGCGCCTCTACAAGTCCTCAGCAGATCGGCGCGCGGTCCTTGTGCAGCTGCTCGAGCATCGCGTAATCCCTCCGCAACTGCGCGTACATCGCGACATGTTTCGGGTTCGGGGAGACGCGATGGCCCGGGCTCGGGTCGGTGAATCCGCTCACCACCGTTTTCCACGATACAGGTTCGCCGGCAGCCAGCCGATCGGCGTGATACGCGCGCAACGCGGCGCCGAGCGCCGCTGAATTCTCCACGTCGAGCCGATAGACCTCGACGCCAAACACGTTGGCCATGACCTGCAGGATCGACCGGTTCACGGCCGCCCCGCCGGTGGCGATGATGCGATCAATCGGCGCGGCACTCACCGCGGCGGAGTGGTTGGCGAGCGCCATCATCTGGCCTTCGATCAGCCCGCGCACGTTCGCGGCGGCGTTGTGGCGATCGAATCCGAAGCGACGCGGCCCGGCATGCGCAATGAGCGGTGTGATCTCGCCTTCGATCCACGGCAACATCACGCCGCCGTCATTGCCCGGCGATTCTTCGAGCATGGTGCCTACCGCAGCCCAGTCGAGGCCATGCTCGAGCCGCACCCACTCACGGGCGAGTGAGCCATTGCGGAAGCACACCAGGTTCATGAAGTCGCCGGTGGGCGACCGGAACACGTGCGATGAGTTGTGCGCCGGTTCGGTGGTGCAGCTGAAGATCGTGTCGCTGGTACCGAGCGACACGCCCAGGACACCCTCACGAATGATGCCGGTGCCGACCAGGCTCGACGGGTTGTCGCCGGTCCACGGCAGAATCGCCGTCGCCGGTAACGTGTATCGCCGCTGCCAGTACGAAGACAGAGTCCCAGCTATCTCCCACGAGGGTTGAATCGCCGGCAAGCGTTGTTGGAGGCCGGCGGCGGTGGCTGCGAGCGCTTCTGGCGACCAGCGATTGTGCTGCAGGTCCATCAGGTTCATGCCGGAGCCATCACCCGGATCGATCGCGACGTCGCGGCCCGCCAGCAGCGAGGCAAGGTACGAACTCACCAGGTGCACGCGCGTGGTGGCGGCGTACTCTTCGGGTCGATGCCTGGCGAAGCGGCGGATCTGCGGACCGGTGAATCGCGCACATGCCGGCGAACCGGTCAACGCCGCGACTGCCGCCGGCCCGCCGAGCGTCTCGTCGATTTCAGCGCATTCCAGCGCGGTCGTGGCATCCATCCAGACCGGCGACATGTCGCGGGACAGCGTGTGGGTGAGTTGCGGTGCGAGCGGCCTTCCCGGATCGAGGGCCCGCCACGCGTCTTGCGCGCTGCGATTGAGGTAGACGCTGCCGTGCTGCTGTGCGGAGCCTGCGATGGCGCGCAGGTTGTCGAGGTCGAGCTCGGCCGCGCGCGCGATCCGCGACATCATGCGATCGAGCGCTTCGGCCCACATCAGGGGTGATGCCAGGACTTCGTCGTCGATTGCGCCTCGTTGAACGCCGCCGGTGGTGCCGTAGCTGGGAAGGTCGCGGTCGAAATTCAGCGACGAGTTGAAGACAACACGCCGGATGTGGCCTTCAACCTGGATGATGACGGCGGTCAGGCCCTGTGTGGAACAGTCGAGGCCCAGATACAGCGGCACCTCTCTATTTGACCTTCCATTCCTGCAGGCCCGCCGAAAATTTTTCCTGCATCGCCAGTTCGATGCGCAACGCTGAGGTGGTAACGGGCTTGAAGCTCACCGCGTTCCAGCCGTTCCGCGCGACGCCATAGGCGCTCGTCGTCTCAACCGTCACCCAGTTGTCGCCGGACTTGTAGAGCAGCCGCCACGACGCCGGCACGCGGACCCCGCCGCGACCGGTGTCGTCGAACCAATAGACCTCGCTCGACGAGACCGTTGACGGCTTCTCGAACGTCAGCTCGACCCACTCCATCCTGCTGCCCTGCACCGGCCACCAGTCGAAATAGGCGATCGAGTCGGCGGAGTTTGCCGGCTCCTCGCCGTCGATGATGTTGCGGGCGTTCTTGCCGCGTCCGCTGGGGATCGGCGACGCGGCGATGGTCGCGTTCGTCACCACGGTCGGAAAGGGCGTCGGCTTCGCGGCGCTGTCTGTCCGCGCCAGCCACACGGCCATTTGCCCCCGTCCGCGATTGGCCCACACGGCATAGGGGATCGCCGTGAACGGCTGATCCTCGCGCTTGATGGCGCCGCTGGCGTCGAACGAGAGACCGGTCGCGCGGCCGGTGATGACCTGGACGCCGTTGAGCAGGTTGGGCCTGAATTCGCTGGTGAGGCGGTTGCTGTCCGGCAACACGATGTTGCGGACCTTGCCATTGGGGTTGTCCGGCCATTCCGCGGCATAGACGATCGGTCCGCGTTGCAGCGCGATGCGGTTGCGATTGGCCATCACCTGATCGTCCGACATGATGCGGCGCACCGGCATCGGCAGGTCCAGGGTGATGGTGTCGCCAGCGTCCCAGGTGCGGTCGATCGTGGCGTAACCATTGATGGTATTGAACGGCATGGCCTCGCCGTTGATACGCAGTGTCGGCGAAGGCGTGGAGGCTTCGATGAAGCGGTACAACCGGCTGGGGACCGGTTCGTTGCGTGCCCAGCCGGGGATGCGCACGTTGACCTGGAAGCGTCGCGACTGTTTCGGCTTGACCGTCATGGTCACCACGCCGTCCCACGGATAGCGTGTGTCCTGATCGATGGTGATGGCTCCGCCGGGCAGATCGATGTTCGCCGTGCCCTTCGCAAACAGGTTGACGAAGACCGAGTCACCGCGCGTCGCGTAGAGGTATCCGGGCACCGACGGCATGAATCGCGTGATGTTGCCGGGGCAGCAGGCCACGCCGAACCATTCCTGGCGCGCGTGCTGGCCATTGGATTCGAGCGGGTTGGGGTAGAAGAACGTCTTGCCGTCGAGCGATACGCCGGAGAGCAGGCCGTTGAAGAGCGTGCGCTCCATTACGTCGATGTACTTCGCGTCACCCTCGAGCAGGAACAGACGGTGATTCCAGAAGTCCATGCCGACCGACGCGCACGTCTCGTTGTAGGCGGTCATGTTCGGCAGCTCGTACGGCTGGCCGAACGCCTCACCGCTGCCCGACGCGCCTATGCCGCCGGTGAGATACAGCTTGCTGGTGATCAGGTAATCCCAGATGCGCTTGCCGGCGGCGCGCATCGCCTGATCACCGGTGACGGCGGCGACATCCGCCATGCCGGAGTACATGTAAACGGCGCGGACCGCGTGTCCAACCGGTTCACTTTGTTCGATCACCTTCAGGTGCGCCTGGTTGTAGTTCAAGCCGCGCGGGTTCACCTGCTCGCCCGCGGGGAGTGGGCCTGGACCGCGTTCATCGAGGAGGAACTTCGCGAGATCGAGATACGCCTGCTTGCCGGTGACGCGATACAGCTTCACCAGCGCCATCTCCGTGATCTGGTGGCCAGGCCAGGTGGTTCTCTTGCCGGGACCAAACGTGGCGACGAGCAGATCGGCGGCCTTGGTGGCGACGTTCAAGAGCGTCGGCTTGCCCGTGGCGAGGTGGTGCGCGACGGCCGCTTCGAACAAGTGTCCGAGGTCGTAGAGCTCGTGACTGTCGTCCCGCTCAAAGACCCAGCGCTCGGGTCCCGCCCAGCGATGTGGATTCTTCGGGTCGATCGTGCGCGTGGTGTAGATGTAGCCGTCCGGTTCCTGGGCGGCGGCGATCTTGGCGATCAGTTCATCGACGTACTTATCCAGCTTGGGATCCGGCGTGACGCTCAAGGAATACGACGCGCCTTCAATCACCTTGTAGAGATCCGTCTCGTCGAACGGATAGCCCGGCGGACGCTTGTCGACGTTGGCTTCTCCACGCAGCACCGCGGCGGCGCGATCGAACAACGCGACCCGGCCGGTCAGCTCGCACTGCGCAAACGCCGATGGGATGCTGGCCGTGCGGTTGACCTCGATGCGCGGCGCCCAGAACTCGTCAGTCAGGTGCACGGCGGTGAAGGGCACAGGCTTGATCGGATAGTCGGGCTTGGCTGGGGCGCCACTCTGAGACTGCGTGACCGTGAGCCCGGTCGCAATCAGGACCGCCGTAGCCGCAAGCGCGCGCGTAATCATTCGCGAATTCTACATGGCCTATCGCCCTATTGGCCTATTCGCCTATTGGCCTATTGGCCTATTGGCCTATTCGCCTATTCGCCTATTGGCCTATTGGCCCGTAAGCCTATCGGCCTGATAGCATTCGGCCTTATGTCTCGCTTCTCATCTGCACAGTTGTCGTATGCCGCCGGATTGAAGGGCTATCTCGATCGTCCTGCCGCGCTCGAATTCCTGAAGACCATGGACATCAAGCACAGCGTCGGGCACTGGTCCGCCGGGGACTTCTGTGACCGGTTCGCGCCGCCGGGATATCACTCGGATGATCCGGGGTTCGGCACCGACTTCGAAGCGCAATGCCGCCGCACCAAGGCGGCCGGCATCGATGCGATCGAGATTCACCAAAGCGTGTTCGAGAAGTCGCTCAACGGTGATCTCGATCCGTCGGCGATCGAGCGCGCGCAGCACGGCTACCTCGCCGAACTGGGCATGACGATGACCGCGTGCAACATCAATACGTGGACCAATCCAAAGTTTCGTCTCGGCGGACCCTGCAATCCGGACAAGTCGCTGCGCAAGGCCGCGCTCGAGGAAGTGTTGAAGGGCGTGGAGATCTGCAAGCTCGCGAAGATCCCGGTGCTGAGCGTCTGGCCGGGTTCCGATGGCGCCGACTATCACTTTCAAATCGACTACAAGCAGTCGCTCGAGTGGTTCACCGAAGCGCTGATCGCGGTGAACACGGAGTGCCTGAAGCACGGCATCAAGCTGGCGATCGAGCCGAAGCCCTACGAACCGCGCGAGCTCTACATGATCATCCCGACCGCCGCGTCCGCGATTCTCGTGGCGCAGCAGGTCAACAAGGCCTGCGGCGGCAACAACTGCGGCCTGACCATCGACTACGGCCACCAGAAGATGGAAGCCACGACCGCTTCGACGTCGTGCGACCTGGCGGCGTTTGTTGGCGTGCCGGTGCACAAGTTCGATATCAACGACGCGCGCCAGGGCAGGAATGACCAGGATCTGATGTTCGGCACGCTGTCGATCCCTGAGTCCGTCGAGTATCTCTACACGACGTTCGTGCGGAACTACCAGGGCTACTACAGCCAGGACCAGTTCACGTATCGCGAAGATCCGACCCGCGCGATGGAACGCAGCATGATCAACTTCGCCAACCTCGCGCTGAAGGCCGTGCGGATCTACGCCGATCAGCCTCGCCTCGACAAGGCGCGCGCTGCCGGTACGGGGCCGGACGTGCTCGACGTGGTGGCACCGGTACTCGTCGGATGACCACGACCCGGCGTGACTTGTTTCGCCGCCTGGCCGCCAAGCCCGTGAAGGACGTCGCCGTTCCGCCGGCGACGCAGCCGGCGGAAGTGCCGCAGGCGTATTCGCCGGAGTCGGGCAGCTACGCGATCGGCATCGACTTCGGGACCAATTCTGCGCGAGCGATCGTCGTGTCGTGCGCGGATGGATCCACGGCCGGCACCGGCGTCTCCGGCTATCACAGCGGCGATCACGGCGTGCTGACACACGGCAGCGATCCTCACCTGGCCCGCCAGAATCCCGCTGACTACATCGGCTCGCTCGGACATGCGATCACCGAAGCGCTCAGCGCTGCGGAGAAGTCCACCCCGGGATTCTCGCGCGCCCAAGTCATCGGCATTGGCGTCGACACCACGGGATCGACACCGATACCGATTGACGCGCGAGCGCGTCCGCTCGCGATCGATCCGGACTGGGAAGGCAACCTGGCGGCGCAGGCGTGGTTGTGGAAGGACCACACGGCGGCCGAGGAAGCGGCGGCGATTACGGCGATCGCGAAGGCACACGCGCCCGAATATCTCGCGCCGATCGGCGGAACGTACTCGTCGGAGTGGTGGTGGTCGAAGATCTGGAAGTGCCTGAAGGTGGCGCCGGATGTGTTCGACGCCGCTGCCAGCTGGGTCGAACTCGCCGATTTCGTGCCGGCGGTTCTTGCCGGCGTCAGCAATCCGAGAGACATCGTGCGGTGCGTATGCGCGGCTGGACATAAGGCGATGTACTCCGAGGCGTGGGGCGGCCTGCCCTCGAAGGAGTTCCTCGCCCGTCTCGATCCGAAGCTCGCCGACCTGCGCGACCGTCTCTACGATCGCGCGTTTGCTGCTGGCATGCCCGCCGGAAATTTATGTAAGGAGTGGTCGCGCGCCCTCGGCCTTCGCGAAGGCATCGTCATTGCCATGGGCGGATTCGACGCGCACTACGGCGCGGTCGGCTCAGGCATCGCCGAAGGCACGCTCGTCAAGATCACCGGCACATCCACCTGTGACTGTGCGATCGCCTCCGGTACTGTGGCGAACGTGCCCGGCATCTGCGGCATCGTCAACGGCTCGATCATGCCGGGCTTCCACGGCATCGAGGCCGGACAGTCTGCGGTCGGCGACATTCTCAACTGGGCCGCAGACACGACCAATGCCAGAGCCGCAGACTTGTCCACCGTAGCGCCCGGCGCGAAGGTGGAAGGCACGGACCGCTCAGAGGGAAAACACGTATGGCTCACGCGCGAGGCGGCAAAGCTTCGTGCGGGGCAATCCGGGCTCCTGGCGCTGGATTGGCATAACGGGAATCGCACAGTGCTGGTCGACCCGAAACTGACGGGCCTGCTTGTCGGGATGACACTGCACACCACGCCGGCGGAGATTTACCGCGCCATGATCGAAGCGACGGCGTTTGGCGCGCGCGTGATCATCGATCGCATGCGCGACCACGGTGTGCCGATCGAGCGGGTGGTCTGTTGTGGCGGCATCGCCGAGAAGAACGATGTCTTCATGCAGATCTACGCGGACGTCATCGGGCAGCCGATGCTGATCGCAGGGTCGTCGCAAGCGCCGGCGCTTGGTGCGGCGATTTCAGCGGCGGTGACGGCTGGATTCTTCCCGTCCTGGCAGGATGCGCAGAAGGCGATGACCTCGGTGAAGGAGAGGCGATTTGTCCCGGATCCTGCCGCGCACGCCGTCTACAATCAGCTCTATGCGATCTATCGCGGGCTGCATGACGAGTTCGGCGGCGTCCGGAATGCCGATCTCGGCTCGGTGATGAAGCGGCTGCTGAGGATCCGCGCCGATGCGGCGCTCTAGACGCGCCTGAATGATATGAACCTGCGTGAGCGCGCTTGTCGCGCCAACCTTCAGCTCGCCTCCACCGGCCTCGTCCTCGGCACGTTCGGCAACCTGTCGATCGTCGATCGCGCCGCCGGCGTGTTCGCGATCAAGCCCAGTGGCGTGCCGTACGGCGAACTGGAGCCGGACAAGATCGTCGTCGTGTCGCTCGAGACCGGACAGCCGGTGGACAGCAAATGGAAGCCGTCCTCAGACACGCCGACGCACCTCGAGCTGTATCGCGCGTTCGATTGCGGCGCGATCGTGCACACGCACTCCGAGTTTGCGACCATGTTCGCGCAGACGCGATCGCCGATCCGTTGCATGGGCACCACGCACGCGGATTACTTTCATGGCGACGTGCCGGTTACGCGGGCGATGACGAGGCCGGAAGTCGAGAGCGATTACGAGGCTAACACTGGCAAGGTGATCGTCGAGACGTTCAAGGCCGGCAAGCTCTCGCCCGACGCGATTCCCGCCGTGCTCGTCGCCAATCATGCGCCATTTACATGGGGGCCCGACAGCGACAAGGCGATTGAGAACGCTGAGATCCTCGAGTTCGTCGCCCGCCTCGAATGGCGCGGACGCACGATGGCGCCGGATGCGCCGAAGCCGGATCCATTCCTGATCGACAAGCACTTTTCCCGGAAGCATGGGCAGAGCGCTTATTACGGGCAGAAATAGGGATCAGGGATCAGGGATCAGCCGGCTCACTCGGTGCGCAGTGCAATCGTGGGTTCGACGCTTGCGGCACGCGACGCCGGCAGATAGCACGCCAGGAACGCCGCCCCGATCAGCGGAATGGGCGTGAACAGCAGCATCCACGGATCGACGATCGTCACGTCCTCGAGCTGCATGTAGGCCCGCAGGATGAGTCGGCCGGCCACCCCGCCCCACAGTCCCAGGAACAGCCCTTCGAACACCGGCCGATAGCCGTCTTTCAGGACCATCAGTTTGATCTGCCGCGCGCTGGCGCCGAGCGACATGCGCACACCGATCTCGCGCGTGCGATGCGCCACCACGTGAGACTGCACGCCGAACAGGCCGACCATCGACAACAGCAGCGTCAGCCCGCCGAGATAGAGCGCACCCATCCCCATCGAGCGAATCAGCACGAACGGCCCGGCGAGGATCATCGATCCGGCTCCGATCGCACTCACGGTGAGATCCGGATCGGCCTGGCGGATGGCCTCACGCAGCACCGGGACCGCGCGCTCGCCGTCCGACGCCCGCGCCGTGAACGTGACGCTGCCCGTGAAATGCTGCGCCATGGGCATGTAGATCAACGGTCGTCGATCGCGATAGATCCATCGTGTGTCCGTATCAGCGGCCACGCCCACAACCGTTGCCTCGGCGCTCCCTCCAGACGGACGGCTGATCACCACCTGCTTCCCGACTGCATCTGACTCGCCGAACAACTGGCGTGCCGCAAGCTCGCTCACGATCACCGCCGCGGGCGCGGCAGGCGTGTCGCTGTCGTTGAAGCCCCGTCCGCGGACGATGTTCACGCCCAGCGTCTTGAAGATGGACGGCGTGGCCGCGACCGCCGCAAGCCCGGCGGGCCTGGGGCCGTCGAGATCCGCAGGCACGGCCACAGTGACCTGTGCGGCCGGCACTCCAAAGGGCAGGCCGGTCGACGCAGCAATCGACTCGATGACCTGGTGCTTGCGGCCCTCCTCGATCACGCGCTCGACCGCGCGCGTGATCCGCGCCTCGTCCCAGCTCCCGTTCTCGAAGCTCATCACCGCGACGGCGATGCGGTCCATCTCGATGCCGGGATCGTGACGTGACTGGCTGATGGTCGAGCGAATGAACATCGTGGCGACAATGAAGAAGCCCGCAGCGATGGCCACTTGCCAGCGAATCACCATCCGCTGACGGCCGATGCGCGGGCGGATGCCGGAGGCGCCGGCGGCGAGCGCGCTGCGAATGTCAATGGAGCGCGCGATGCTGATCGCCGGTTCGAGACCGAAGACGGCAAGGGCGAGCAACATCGACATGAGCGCGACCGTCAGGGCCTGGCCGTTCACCATCGGGCGGATCGACAGCGTCGCCGTGCCGCCGAACGGCACACCCATCACGAAGTCCGTCGTCATCCACGCCGCGATCGCCTGGAACATCACGAACGACGCCGCGGCGCCGGCGATCGCGAGGATCAGGCTCTCCGTGCACTGCTCCGAGATCAGCCGTCCGCGCGATGCACCCATGGCCATGCGCACGGCCAGCTCACCCTGTCGGGCGGTCCCGCGCGCGAGGACCAGGTTCGCGAGGTTCGTGCAGGCGACCACCAGGACCAGGCCGACCAGCGCGACGAGCGACATGCCGAATCTCCTGAGGCTGTCATCCTCGGTCGCGAACGCCGTGACAGTCTTCGCGGACCACATGCGCTCGTTACCGGAGCCGCGTTGATTCGTCGCGCCAGAAGGGAAGTTGCGATCGAGCTGTCGTCCGATGCTCGTGACTTCCGCGGATGCGGCCGCGATCGTGCGCCCCGGGATAAGCCGGCCGAAGACCATCAAGCGCTCGCGCGCGCGCGGGTCAGTTGCCGGGCGAGACGTGGTCAGCCGCGCTTCGGCGCCGAGCGGTATCCACATGAGCGTGGCGCGGAGCGAGCCAAACACGCCCTGAAACCCCGGTGCCGTCACGCCGATCACCTCGAAGGACTGGCCGTTGATTCGGATCGTCCGGCCGATGACCTGTGGATCGGCGGCAAAGCGGCTATGCCAGTAGTTGTCGCTGATCACGGCGACGCGCACACCCGCTGCATCGTCGCTCGGCACGATCACGCGACCGAGGGCTGCGCCGATGCCGAGGGTTGAAAAGTAGGCGCCATCCACCGCCTCGGCACTGAGTCGTTCGGCATGGCCGGTCGCGGCCACGGAAGGCAGGATTCCCGCGGCGGCGGAGATGCTGCTGAACGAGGTCTGCGCCGCACGCAGGTCCGCGAAATCCGGATCCGACACCGTGCCTTGGGAGAAGTGGCCGCCGAACGGCGCGACGATGACCGCGGCGCGATCGGGATCGCGCACGCCCATGTCGGCCAGGAGCAGCGTATCGACCACCGAGTAGACGGCGGTGGTGACGGCGACACCGGTCGCCAGCGATATCACCGAGAAGAGGGTGAACATCGGCGAAGCGACGAGGCGGGCGACCGACAGGCGAAAGCTCACGTGCGCATATTAGACGAGGGCGACGGGTCGCGTCCCGCCGGCTTGTCGGTGACGCTGTTGTTATTCGAGCCGCAGGTACAGTTCGGTGAGCAGATCCGGCTTCTCCGTGGTCATCGGATTGTTCACGTAGATCTCGTATCCGGGCTGCGCAACGTGATGACCGTTGCTGACCGCCCACGCCTTCAGCGACTTCCACGCATCCGGCAGGCCTTCATAGCCGCCGTGATGCACGGTCATGGCGTATGTTCCTGCCGGCACATGCTGTTCGATCAGGCCCATCGGCGCCGGCGTGTGGACGCTCAGTGTGAGCGCCGCGTCAGATCGTAGTTGGCTGGCGGCGGTGACGTCCGGGTCGTCGTGATACACAGCGATCATCTGTGAGCCGGGTGGCGGTGCTCCTTTCAGCAGTCCGCCGAGTCGGCCGAACTCCTTGCCGATATCCATGTACGGCCCGATGCGCCGGATGCCCGCGATACGAAGGTCAGGTTGTTCGACGATCGTCACGCCCATGGGGTAGTTATACTCCCCCTCATGTCGTTTGACACTGCGTTCGAGATGGCCGTCTCGTCCATCCGCTTCGGAACGGGCGTGACCCGCGAAGTGGGCATGGACCTGGCGGACCTTGGTGCAAAGCACGTGCTGGTCGTGACGGACCCCACCGTGCGCAGGCTTCCGCCGATGCAGACGCTGATCGACTCGCTCGACTCGAGCAGGATCCGCTACACGATCTACGATCGCGTCCGCGTTGAGCCGACCGATGAGTCGTTTCTCGATGCGATCAACTTCGGCAAGGCCGCGAACTTCGACGCCATTGTGGCAATTGGCGGCGGATCGACCATCGACACGGCGAAGGCCGTCAACCTGTACGTCACCTATCCGCCTGCGGATTTTCTTGCTTATGTGAATCCGCCGATCGGCAAGGGGCTACCGGTACCGGGTCCGTTGAAGCCGCTGTTTGCGATTCCGACGACCGCGGGAACGGGGAGCGAGACGACGGGCGTGAGCATCTTCGATCTGACGAAGATGCACGCGAAGACCGGCATCGCCAATCGCCGCTTGAAGCCGACGCTCGGCATTCTCGATCCCGACAATACGCGGACGATGCCACCGGAGGTGGCGGCGTCGAGTGGTCTCGACATTTTCAGTCACGCGATCGAATCGTTTACGGCGATGCCGTTTACCGGGCGCCCGATGCCTGATAGCCCAAAGATGCGGCCGGCCTACCAGGGTTCGAATCCGATCAGCGACGTGTGGTCGCTCCAGGCGCTGCGGATGGTGGCGAAGTATTTGGTCCGTGCGGTCGCGGACACCGCAGACGATGAAGCGCGCGCGCAGATGTTGCTGGCGGCGTCGTATGCGGGCGTTGGCTTCGGCAATGCGGGAGTGCACCTGCCGCATGGCATGTCGTATCCAGTGTCCGGTCAGGTGAAGAGCTATCGCGCGCCTGGCTACGCTGCCGATCATCCGCTCGTCCCGCACGGGGTGTCGGTGATCCTGAATGCGCCGGCGGTGTTCCGCTACACCGCCTCGGCGAATCCCGGTCGTCATCTGCTCGCCGCCGAAGCGCTCGGCGCGAACGTGAGTGGTGTGAAGGACGCGGATGCGGGCAAGGTCCTCGCCGACCGCATCACCTGGTTCATGCGTGAGCTCAGGGTGCCGAACGGACTGAAAGCCGTCGGCTACTCGTCGTCGGATATCCCTGCGCTGGTGGAAGGCACCCTGCCGCAGCATCGGGTGACGAAGCTGTCACCACGTCCCGCGAGCCAGGACGACCTCGCCCACCTCTTCGAAGACGCTATGGTGGCGTGGTGAAAGGGGCCGGGCATCTTTTGATCGCTCCTGTTTTCTGGTCGCGATCAACGAACATGTTGAAACAGGCTGAGTTCAGCGCTTTCCACAGCCGGTTCCGACTCGCGGTCAGACGACGGAAAGTGAGTAGCCACGCGGGTTAAGTCGAAAAGATCCCCGGCCCCTTAACGTCGCGTGTGCCGTTGTGGGACGGTGGGGGTGTTAGTTTGTGCGTACTGCGACCCGACCGACGACGCGGATCCAGTTCACTTTGCCAGTTTGATCGCGGATGAACTCGATCGACTGGCCCTGGTCGTTACCGTCGGTAATCACGGCGCGGTCGGGGCCGAAGAACGCGATCGGCATGATCGGACGCGGATCGCCGGCGTTTGGCATCTCCTGGACCACCAACTTGCCAGCTTCAACGCGCACGGACACGCCGTTCATCGGGCGAGCGTATCGGCCGACATACTGCGCGAAGTCTGGCTGCGTGGCGAGCGGCTCCACATTCGGCAACGTCTCGACGAGGCCGCGATGCGCAATCGCATGATTCCTCGGGAACGTCGCGCCGTGATACTGCTTCAGCACTTCGCGCTCGACGTCCTGGATCAATCGCCACCCGTTGATGGAGTTGGTGAGGATCCCGATCGCGAAGTTGTTCTCCGGAACGATCTCGAGCAACAGAATGTGGCCCGCCAGGGTCCCGCCATGTGCCGCGACACGCAGGTTGCCGACGTCGCGCAAATGCCATGCGATGCCGATGTCTTCGTCCGTGCCCTGCTTGTGCAGCTGCGCGGTTCGCATCATCTCGAGCGACGCCTTGCTGAGGATCCGCTCTCCATTCGGCGCGGTGCCGTCGCCCAGGTGGAACTTCGCGTAGCTGAGGAGGTCAGTAATGCAGAGTCCAACTCCGCCTGCCGTCACGCTCACGGAGGGAGAGAACGGACGCTGCAGGAACGCGACGTTATCGCGCACGCCATGACCGGACGCGAACCGATTCACCATGAACTCGCCGGCCGTTGATCCGGCATGCGCAAGGCCGAGCGGCGTGAACACGAGGTCGCGCACCGCGCGGTTGATGGACGTGCCGGTCACGGCTTCGATCACGCGGCCCGAGACGCTGAAGCCGGCGTTGTTGTAACTCCAGGCCGCAGTCGGCGGTGCGACCTGCATCAGGTCCGGCATCACGGTCGCGACGAAGTTTCGCAGCGTATCGTCGCCGCGCTCGGGACCGGAAACCTGTCCCTCCCATCCGGCGGTATGTGTCAGCAGATTCCAGACGTTGACGTCGCGGCTGACGGTTTCATCTCGCACCCTGAACTCGGGCAGATACTTACGGACCGGCGCCTTGAGATCGAGCTTGCCCTGCTCGACCAGCCGCATGGCCATGGTGGCGGCAAAGGTCTTCGAGATCGATGCGACCGGAAACACGGTGTGATCGTTCACCGGGATCGGATCCTCGATGTTCGTCACGCCGAGACCGCGCGTCGTGATGACGCCGTCGTCGAAGATCCCGATCGCCACGCCTGGGACCTTGAACTCCTTCATCTTCGCTTCGGTGAGCTGGATGATGGATTCGAAGCGGCTATTGTGCCGATCCTGCGCGGACGGCCCGGCGACGGTTGTCAGGATCAGTCCGCACACGAGGATGAGGCGTCGCAGCATGTGCGGGATTATAGTGGGGCATGCGCGCAGTCGCCGCCCTGTTGATCGCCGGCCTGACCCTGCAGGTGGGTTCCACGATCCACCTCCACGCCGAGAGGACCCACGAGAAATTCAAGATCGTGGGAACGGTGGCGGCCGTGAAGACCGACGAGATCGCGGTGAAGGCGATTGACGGCGCGACCTACGAGATGGATTTCCCGGACAACGCTGCCGTCACCAGCAAGAGCCACAAGAAGGTGGCGCGGGCCACGCTCAAGGTCGGCGAGCGGGTCGTGGTCCACGCGCTCGGCCACGACATGTTCGACCTCGAAGTGTTCGAAGTGCAGCTGGTCGAGCGTTAGGATGGCGTGCTGCACTGGAGAGCCTTCTCCAGCAGCAGTGCCCGCTGCGAGGCGTTCTTTGTCAGCGCCGCAGCCTTTTCGAATTCCGCTTTCGCTTCGGGAAAGCGCCTCAACTTGAACAAGAGATCAGCACGGACGCCGGGCAGGTAGGGGTAACCGGCCAGCTGGGGGTGCTCCACGAGCGGGTCGACGATCTGGAGTCCGCGCTCCGGCCCGAACGCCATTCCGTACGCGACGGCGCGATTCAGATCGACGATCGGTGAGGGCATGATCGTCGCGAGTTCGTCGTAGAGAGAGGCGATGCGATTCCAGTCCGTCTCGTCGGCCTGCCGTGCGCGAGCGTGACATGCCGCGATGGCGGCCTGCAGCGTGTACGGCCCATGAGCGCGACTCAGGCGTTCCGCGCGGGTCAGCGCCGTGAGTCCGCGTTGGATCAGCAACTGGTTCCATCGCCGGCGATCCTGGTCCATCAACAGGACCGGCTGGCCTTGCGGACCGACGCGCGCGGCCGACCGCGACGCCTGGATCTCCATCAGCGCGAGGAGTCCGTGGACCTCGGGCTCGTTTGGTGCCAGACCCGCGAGCACGCGACCCAGTCGCTGTGCGTCTTCACACAACGCGGGACGCATCCAGTCATCACCGGCCGTCGCGGAATAGCCTTCGTTGAAGATCAGGTAGATCACTTCGAGCACCGACGCGAGCCGGACCGAGAGTTCCGGGCCTGTCGGTACTTCGTACGGGATCTTCTTGTCAGCGAGCGTGCGCTTGGCGCGGACGATACGCTGCTGGATCGTGGTTTCGGTGGACAGGAACGCGCGCGCGAGCTCCGCGTTCGTCAATCCGGCCAGCAGCTTGAGCGTCAATGTCACGCGCGCCTCGGTGGACAACACCGGGTGGCACGCCGTGAAGATCAACCGCAGTAAGTCATCCCCCACGTCATCGTCCAGGGCGGAGTCGAAGTCCGGCACGGCATCTTCCTGCCGGGCCTGCATCTCGTAGCCGACTTGCTCGTGCTTGTGGTCGGTCAGCTTGTTGCGACGGAAGTGATCGATGCCGCGGCGTTTGGCGATGGCCATCAGCCACGCCCCGGGGTTGCGCGGGATGCCTTCGGCGGGCCACTGCTCGAGTGCCGACACCAGCGCATCCTGCGCAAGATCCTCCGCCAGTCCGACGTCGCGCGTCATCCGCGCCAGCGCCGCGATCAGCTTCGGCGATTCAATTTTCCAAACGGCGTCGATCGCCTTTGAGATGGCCTCGGGGTCCAACCATCCAAGCTTATTTCTTGCCGATCATCTCTTCAAAGCCCGCCGCCGCGGCCTGCACGTCGGCAGGGAAGTCGTCCATCTCCTGGACCTGGCGCAGTTCGATGATCTCGTTGTCGCCCATCGGCGCGCGCTTCGCCCACTCGATGGCTTCTTCCTTCGACTTGACCTGGATCATCCAGTAGCCGCCGACACACTCCTTCGCTTCGGGAAAGGGGCCGTCGGTGACGTGAGGCTTGCCGCCGGTGTAACTGACGCGCACGCCGGATGCCGGTGGATGCAGCCCGTCGAGGCTCAGCAGGACGCCTGATTTCAGGAGCTCCTCGTTGTACTTCATCATCTTGGCAACGCCCTCGGCGTCCGGCATCGTATCCGGCGCGGCGCTCTCGTAGCCCTTCGGAATGACCAGCATCATGAACCGCATCTTTTCGTCTCCTTACTGACACGTCGAACAGCCGCCGCCCGAATCGACATCGGATTCGTGCCTGACACCGATTTCCGATCGCGATCGGAAAATGGTGTCAGACCAGGGGTGGTATCGGAATCGGAAATCGGTGTCAGGCCCAGATTCGACGGTACGGGCGTTGCACCTGGACGGGGCATGATCTCCATCCGTTCCCTCCTGCGGTCGTGGCCGGGCCGCGCGGCAACCGCCGCGTTACTGGTGTTTTTGGCCGGATTTGGGTGGTTTGTCACGGATCTGGTGGCCAGCATCCCCCGCAAGGCTGAGCTGAAGGCGTTCAGCTCCATGGCTTCCGCGAATGTCCTTTATGACATCGCGGACAGGGAAGTTTTTACGATCGCCAAGGAGCAGCGCATCGAAGTGCCGCTGTCCCAGATGTCCCCGATCCTGATCAAGGCGGTGATCGCCATCGAGGATCGGCGATTCTGGGATCACGACGGTTTCGACCTGATCCGCATCGCCGGCTCGGCCGTGGCCAGCGCTCGGGCGGGAGAAGCGGTCCAGGGCGGCAGCACCATCACGCAGCAGCTTGCGCGGCAGAGCGTTGGCCGCGAGAAGACGATGCGCCGCAAGCTGAAGGAGCTGCTGTTTGCCGCGCAGCTCGAACATCACTTCACGAAGGAAGAGATCCTCGAGCTGTACCTGAACAAGGTTTATTTCGGCGATGGTCTCTACGGCGTTGAAGCGGCGTCGCGCGGCTACTTCGGCAAGAAGGCGTCGGAACTGAACCTGGGCGAAGCTGCGCTGCTGGCGGGGCTGCTGAAGGCGCCTTCAAGCTATGACCCGAGCGCGAGTCCCGAGAAGGCCGAAGCGCGCCAAGGCGTGGTGCTGAAGGCGATGCTCGACAGCAAGGTCATCACGCAGGACGCGTACGACCGCGCCGCTACGCAACAAGTCGAGATCTACGACGGTCTGCGCGCCGAAGAACCGTACGGCCGCTACTTCAAGGATGAAGTCCGCCGTCAACTCGTCGAGATGTTCGGCGCCGAGCGCGTGAGCGAAGGCGGCCTCCAGGTCTTCACGACCATCGATCCGGCGATGCAGCGCGCGGCCGACGCCGCGGTGAGCGACAGCATCGCGACGATCGAAAAGACTCTTGGCAAGAAGCAACTGGCCGGCGACACGTTGCAGGGCGCGCTGATCGCGATCGATCCGAAGACCGGCTACGTGCGCGCCATGGTCGGCGGTCGCGACTTCAAGGACAGCTCCTACAATCGCGCCACCCGCGCCAAGCGGCAGCCGGGCTCCGCCTTCAAGCCGTTTGTCTACGCCGCCGCGGTGGAGCAGGGATACGGCCCCGAGGATGTGATCGACATCTTCGAGGAAGACATCGACGCCGCCAACGCCGCGTGGACGCCGGACGATGATCATTTTGAAGAAGAAGAGTCGGTCACGCTGCGCGAGGGGCTGCGCATGTCGAGCAATCGCGCCGCCGTTCGACTGCTTGGTGAAGTTGGACTGAAGCGCACGATCCGTTCGGCACAGGGCTTCGGCTTCCAGGATCTGCCGGTGGTGCCGTCGATCGCGCTCGGCGCCGGCGAAGTGACGCTCAGCCAGATCACGGCGGCTTACGGCGCGTTCGCGAACGCCGGCGCCGTCTTTCACCCCACGCTGATCCGTCGGATCGTCGATCGCGACGGGGCGGTGCTGTTCGACGACCAGCGCAAGCCGCAGCAGGCGATTCGTCCGGTGACCGCATACCTGATGGCCGACATGTTGCGCGGCGTGGTCGACGGCGGCACCGGCTACGGTGTGCGCCAGCTTGGATTCAGCCTGCCGGCCGCGGGAAAGACGGGCACGACCAACGATTACAAGGATGCGTGGTTCATCGGCTTCACACCGGCACTCGTCACCGGCGTGTGGGTGGGCTACGACCAGCCGCACACGATTCGCCGCAACGGCTACGCCGGGGAACTCGCCGTCCCGATGTGGACGCGCTTCATGAAAGCGGCGACCAAGGGGCAGCGCGCGTCGTGGATCGTCCGCCCGCGCGGCGTGATGCAGGACGCGCGACTCAATCCGCCAGAGGAGAAGCGCGGCTTCTGGTCGAAGATCCTCGGCCTCGGCAGATAGCTGTTGCGGCCGCCCGCTCCGCTTCGATAGATTCCTCCTGTGGCCCCCTTCCCGGGGCCCTTTTTTTTGGAGGAAAACATGCGCCACGAAGTTACGACTCGACGAGTGCTGTACGAAATTCCTGGGATGGAAGCCGTGGCCGTGCGCGACGCGTCGTTCCCGGGATCGGATGGGCAGCGATTGCCGATGCGGATCTACGGCACGCAGGGACCCACGGTGGTCATTCTCGAGGGCTATCTGGATCCCGGCTTCTCGCAGCACCTGGGCTGCAAGTTCATGGACATGGAATGGACGATCTCGATGGCGCAGCTCATAGCCGCGTCCGGCATGACTGCGGTGACGCACTCGAATCGCAATCCGCTGCCTGATGCGCGAGCGCTGCTCGATCACCTGGCCGCGAACGGCAACCGGGTGGGGATCTGGTCGACGTCCGGCCACGGCCCGGTCGCGCTTAGCGCAGCCAATCACGCTGCCGGCGCCGTGATCATCAATCCAATGGTGAATGACGCGTGCCCGTTGGTGCCGCTCTTCATTGCCCGGGCGGGCCAGGATGAGACACCTGGACTGAATGTCGCCCTCGATGCCTACGTCGCCGCTGCCGTGGCCGCGGACAAACCGGTCACTCTCGTGAACTACCCGGGAGCACCGCACTCGTTTGACCTGTTCCTGGACGGGCCGGAAACCCGAAGAATCCTGCAGGCCGGACTTGCGTTCCTGCGAGCGCATTTGGAGTAGATTTACGCCATGACACGCATGACGATGTTCCTCGGCGTCTGTCTGATTGGTGTTGGAGCGGCACTGCCGTTGGCGCAAGCGCCCGCTCCGGCGCCCGAAGTCACTTTCACCAAGCACATTGCCCCGATCCTGCAGCGCAGTTGCGAGAACTGCCATCGGCCGGACGGCGTGGCGCCGATGTCACTGCGGACCTTTGAAGAGGTCCGGCCGTGGGCGCGTGCCATCAAACAGCGCACCGGGCTGGGACCACGTGCCGGCGTGATGCCACCGTGGTACGTCGAAAAGAACATCGGCATCCAGCATTTCAAGAACGATCCGTCGCTGAGTGCCGACGAGATCGCGCTGATCGCCAAGTGGGCCGATAGCGGCGCGCCGCGCGGCAACGTCGCCGACATGCCACCGCTCCGCACGTGGACCGATCAGAATCGCTGGTCGATCGGCGAGCCCGATCTCGTCGTCCGCACGACCGACATCGTGGTGAAGGGCACCGCGCCGGACTGGTGGGGCGAGATTCCGCGCGTGCCGACAGGATTGACCGAAGACCGCTACGTCTCCGCACTCGAGGTTCGCGAGGTGAACGACGCCGGTTCGGGCAGCACGGGCCGCGAGACCGTCGGCGGACGCTTTGTCTTCCATCACATGATCTGGAGCACGCGTGTCATCGGCGAAGAGGCGGGCGATCCCAACGTGCCGGATGACAGCACGTCGTGGCCGGTGCACGAAGTGGGGCGCGAAGCGGACTTCTTCGACGCCAAGTCCGCCCGGTTGCTGAAGGCCGGTTCGAGCATCGTCTCCGACTCAGTGCACCTGCATTCGAACGGACGCGACACGACCGCTCATCTCGAGATCGCATTCAAGTTCATGCCGCGAGGCTACAAACCGGAGTACCGACGCGCGACCTACGCGCTCGGCAATGGCGTCGACATTGACATCAAGGCCATGGAGCCCGGGCAGCAGCTGCATGCCTACGCGCTGCTCAAGGAAAACACCAAGATCCTGTCGTTCGAGCCGCACCTCCACGCCCCCGGACAGCGCATGTGCCTCGAGGCGATCTGGGGCTACAACATCCAGACCATCAATTGCGTTGGCTACGACCACAACTGGGTGCGCGGCTACGACTACGCCGACGATGCCGCGCCGCTCCTGCCGAAAGACACCATCCTGCACATCGTCGGCTACATGGACAACTCGCCGTCGAACAAGAACGTGCCAGATCCCCGCAACTGGCAGGGCTCCGGCAATCGATCGGTAGCGAACATGTTCATCGACCTTGGCAACAGGGTGTTCCTGACCGACGAACAGTTCCAGGCGGAGATGGCGGCGCGTCGAGAGAAATTGAAGCTGACGCGCAACAGCATGGTCATTGGCTGTCCGCTCTGTAACATCCTGCCGCAGCAGCCAACCGCGGCGCCGAGGCAGCAGCAATGAAGCTCCTCGTCGTCCTCGCGCTTGCGGCGCAGTCGTTGTCCTACTCGAGCGGGCAGAACGTGTCGCCGGCCTACGAGGGCTGGGAAATAGGAACCGACGGGCAGAAGTACTTCGTGTTCGGCTACATGAACCGCAACTGGATCGAAGAGCTCGACGTGCCAGTTGGTCCCGACAACAGTTTCAACATCGGCGGCGCCGACCAGGGACAGCCCACGCACTTCCTGCCGCGACGCAACCGGTTCGTGTTCCGAGTACCGGTGCCGGCAGGCTTCAAGGACACCGATGAATTGGTCTGGACGCTGACCACGCAAGGGAAAACAGAGAAGGCCTACGCGAGCTTGCGCATCGACTACCAGATCGATGACGTGGTGCGTGCCTCGGAGACCGGCGCACTCGGCGCCGGCTCGAGCAGCCCGGAAATCCGGGCCAACAAGCCGCCGAACGTGGAAGTACAGGGCAGGAAATCGCTGACCGCAAAAGTCGGCGAAGCCGTGCCGCTCACCGCCATCGTCACCGACGACGGGATTCCGAAGCGCCGCGGATCAGGGCTGTCCGGTGCTGCGGTGAACAACACGGGCTCCAGGAACGTGACGACGACCACCACTTTCAATCGCGCGATGCAGCCGCCGGCTCGTGTCACAGTCGGGAAGAACGTCGGCTTGCACCTGTCGTGGTTCGTCTATCGCGGGAAGAACACGGTGACGTTCTCACCTGAGCAAATCATGGTGTGGGAAGACACACGAGCCGGTGCCAATTCCCCCTGGGCGCCGGTATGGGTCGCGCCCGACATGCCGGCCGACGGCAAGGTCACCGTGTGGGCGACGTTCTCCGAGCCGGGTACGTACGTGCTGCGCTCCCGCGCGGACGACGGCGCCTTGACCGGAGACGGCCAAGTCACCATCACGGTCACCCGTTCAACTCCGCAGTAACGCACAGGCGTTACTGCGGCGCTCAGGGCAGGTCCGCTTAGGCTCCGGCATGCCGGATCTGAGTATTTCCTTAGGCACCCAGGCACCCTACGCACCCCAGGCACCCCTAGTTATTTGGCGTGGCTCTTGCTCTTTCATCACCTTGGAGGAGCGTTGATGCCCACGAATTACGAATCAAAACCCAACGGCGCTGCAAACGGCCACGCCAAGGATGCCAGCGACAGGACTACTGCCGGGGTGTTCGGCAGCATCCAGCAGAGGGTTACCTCTCGTGTTGACGAGCAGAAGAACCGCGCAGCTGATGGGCTTGGCGGCATTGCCGATGTCATCCGATCAGCGAGCAGTGAGTTGCGCTCAGAGAATGAAGCACTGGCGTCGTATGTCGACGCGGCCAGCGACCAGATGCGCCGGTTCGCCGACCAGATTCGCGAGCGCGGCGTCGCCGACATGCTCGATGACGTGCACCAGTTCGCGCGCCGGAATCCCACGGTATTCATCGGTGGCGCATTCCTGGTCGGACTCGGAATGGCGCGCTTTCTCAAGGCATCGGCGGATCGCGGCGGGATGCGTCACTACAGTGACTTCAGCGACGTCGACCCGATGACCGCTGGCACGGCGGCGTATGCCGTCGACGAGTCGGACCGCTGATCATGGACGTCCAACGCGTAGACCGTTCGATCGGTGAGCTGTTCGCGGACTTGTCGCATCAGCTCGGTGATCTGATCCAGCAGGAGGCTCGGCTCGCAAAGGCCGAGCTAAGCGCCCAACTCTCCGGCGTTGGCCGGCACGCCGCGATGATCGCGTCGGCGGCGATCTTCGGGCTGGTCGCGGTCATCGCCGTTGCGGCGACGGTTGCCCTCGGCTTGGTCGAAGCCGGCGTTGAGCCCTGGCTGGCGGCCGCCATTACGGCCGCCCTGATGGGGGTGACGGCCTATGTGCTCGCGCAATCCGGACTCTCCGCACTGCGCAAGACCCGCATCACTCCCGTTCAAACCATTCATTCCCTCAAGGAGACGACCCAGTGGCTGAGCAAAAGCACTCGCTGAACACACCGCCCTCGGATGAGACCGCGGAGATCAAGAGCGAGATCGCGCGGACCCGGGTCGAGATGAGCGAAACCCTCGGTGAAATTCAAGATCGGCTGCGTCCCGATCACCTGCTTCAGCAGGCCAAGGACGGCGTGACGAACGCGGCAGCTGGAAAAGTGAGGACAATCATGCATTCGGCAGGTGAAACGGCTTCCATCGTGGCTTCGCGTTCGCGCGACGCCGGCAACTACCTCGCGGATTACGCCATGGCGCATCCGATTCGCATTGCAGTCACCGTTGGCGCGCTGACCTGGTGGATGCTGCGCGGCCGCGATCGCTCGAACGTGTGGGACGGCGCCGTCGACACGCACTGGGACGACGAAGATCCGATCGGCGGCGTGGATACGCGTCCGCTGCGCGACCGGGTTGGCGAGTATGCCTCTTCGGCTCGCGAGACGGTCGGCGAATACGCCAGCAGCGCTCGCGAAACGGTTGGTGAGTACGCCACCAGTGCCCGCGAGACCGTTGGTGAGTATGCGCAGTCGGCGCGCACGACCGCACGCCGCGCGTCGGCCCGGGTCGGTGGCGCCGCGCGCTCAGCGACGTCGAGCGTCGATGATTTCGCCCGCGAGAATCCGCTTGCCGCCGGCGCCGTCGCGCTCGCGGTTGGCGCCGCCATCGGCCTCGCGGCACGCCGTACCGCGTGGGAAGACAGCGCGATGGGCGAGATGCGCGACCGCGCGTGGGAGAAAGCCAGCAAGGCCGCGTCGAACATCAAGGACACGGTCGCTGAAAAGATGGCCGTCGCGGCAGAGAACCTGGTCGGCGAGAGCCTGGCCAAGGCCGCGAAGGGCACCTCGACCGATCCGATCGGACGCGCGTGATGACGTCCCTGGTGATGTTTCGCACTTCATGGCGCCGCAAGTTGCGGCGCCTTCTTCATGACCTGTTATGGCCCACCGGAACCGTGGGAAACTGGTGTCCGAATTAGGGCGGGCAGGTCAGCTATGACGGATCGGAAAGTCACTATTGAACGCGAGGAACTCAACGGCGTCCATGAGTTCGTGCTTCGCCTCGACGGCGAGCGGTTCGGGTTCCTCGAATTCACGCGCCCCGACACGGGCGTGATGCGCATTGAATACGTCGAAGTCGATCCCGACCTGCGCGGGAGCGGCCTTGGCCTGCAGCTCGTCGAGAAGGCGGTCGCGTTTGCCCGCGACAACAGCCTGAAGGTGGTCCCGATCTGCAGCTACGCGCGAGCCGTCATCCAGCGCGACCCGGCGCTGAGCGCCTCACTCCGCTAACCGCTATTTCTGACCCATCACGATCGTTACCGTGTGCGTGCCCGCGCCCGCATGCGGGATCGACAGGTGATTTACCGGCTTGCCATTGAGCTCGGCAGAGATCACGCCTCTCCACACGCGATTCGGATTGCGGACGCCGATCTCATAGGTGGCGTCCCCGTGCTTCCACGTGATGCTGAACTCCGTCCATGCGGACGGCACGCACGGATCGACGATGAAGTGATCGCCCCGTCCGCGCAGGCCAAGGATCGACTCCACGCCGGCGCGATACAGCCAGCCGGCTGAACCCGTATACCAGCTCCATCCGCCGCGGCCTGCATGAGGCGGCCGCGCGTAAACGTCACCGTCGAGCACGTAGGGCTCGGTGCGATATCGAGCCACGTCGGCCGGCGTGCGCGTGTGGTTGATGGGGTTGAGCATGTGGAACAGCTCCGCGGCCTCATCGCCGTTGCCGGCCTTGGCCACTGCCATCAGCGCCCAGACCGCGGCATGCGTGTACTGGCCGCCGTTCTCGCGAATGCCAGGAGGATATCCCTTGATGTAACCGGGATCCTGGTCGGACTTGTCGAACGCCGGCGACAGCAACATCAGCAAGCGCGACTGGCGGTCGATCAGGCGCGCGCGGACCGCGTCGAGCGCGCGATCGGCAAAGCGACGTGGCACCGCACCCGACAGCAGCGCCCATGACTGCGAGATCGAGTCGATCTGGCATTCATCGTTCTGCGCCGATCCCAGCGGCCGCCCATCGTCGTAGTAGCCGCGCCGGTACCAGTCGCCATCCCAGGCCTGTTCGAGTCTCGACGACAGGTGGCGCGCGAAGTCGCGATAGCGAGAGGCAAGGGCATGATCGCGCCGGCCTTCGCAGATCGGGATGAAGTCCTGCAGCACGGTGTAGATGAAGAACCCGAGCCACACGCTTTCACCGCGGCCTTCGTGGCCGACGCGGTTCATGCCGTCGTTCCAGTCGCCGACGCCGATCAACGGGAGACCATGCGGGCCGGCGGTCATACCTTTCTCGATCGCGCGACGGCAGTGCTCGAAGATCGTGCCTGCTTCTTCAGCGATCGACGGTTGTTCGTAGGCCTCGGCTTCGCCTTCGGCCAGCAGCGGAGCGACCAGGAACGGCGCGGTGGCGTCGAGCACGCCGACGTCTCCGGTCACGCGCATGTATTCGGCGACGACGAAGGGGAGCCAGAGCAGATCGTCCGAACATCTGCTGCGCAATCCGCGGCCGAGCGGTTCGTGCCACCAGTGCTGCACATCGCCTTCGACAAACTGGCGGCCGGCGGCGCGGATGATGTGTTCGCGCGCCAGGTGCGGTGCCGCGTAGAGCATGGACAACACGTCCTGGAGCTGATCGCGGAATCCGAAGGCGCCTCCAGGCTGGTAGTAGCCGGCGCGTGACCAGATGCGGCACGACAGCGACTGGTAGATCAGCCAGCCATTGAGCAGGATGTCGAACGAGTCATCCGGCGTGCGCACGTGGATGGTATCGAGCAACTGGTCCCAGTGCTCGCGCACGCGCGTCAACGCCGCTTCGGCCGCTTCTGTCGATGCGTGCCTGGCGATCAACGCCAGCGCGTGCTCCTGGGTGAGGCCTTCGCCAAGCACGAACACCACGCTGTGCGTGGCTCCAGGCGCCAGCATCAAGCGCACTTGCAGCGCGGCGCACGGATCGAGCCCGGCGCCGAACTCGCCGGTCAGGCTGTCGTCGGCCAGTGCCGCAGGCGCGGCCAGCGAGCCATTGCGGCCGATGAAGGCGCGGCGGTTTCCGGTCGCGGAGATCACGCGGTCGCTGCACGCCGAGAACCCGACGCGGCCCTTGAAGGTGGTGTTGTAGGGATTCGACGCCAGCACCGCGCGATGCACGCTGTCGTAGGTCGTCAGCACGTGACGCGTATCCAGTTCGCGAGGCGGCCCCAGGACCCAGTCGTTGTAGGCAAACAGGCTGAGGTGCCGCACGGTCTTGGTGGTGTTGACCAGCGTGATGCGCGCAACGCGCACGGGATCATGGACGTCAACGAACACGTCGAGGTGGTGGTGAATCCCCTCGATCGACCGGGAGAATCGCGTGCTGCCCGCCGAGTGCCGAACGAGGCAGCGTCCGCTGCTCGCGCCGCGGGGCATGGGGCCTGGCGTCGGGCACCACGACCTGCCGGTATCGTCGTCGCGCACGTATAACGCCTCGCCGCCCTGGTCGATCACCGGATCGTTGGCGAACGGGGTGAGGCGATTCTCGCGGCTGTTTTCCGACCACGTGGTGGCCGAGCCGCTGTGACTGAGGATCGTGCCGAACCGCGGATTGGAGATGACGTTGGCCCACGGCGCCGGCGTGTCCTGATCGCCGTCGAGGACGATCGAGTAGGTCCGCCCCTCATCCGTAAATCCGCCGAGGCCATTCGTGAGCGTCAGCGGCGGTACCGCCACGTTCAAGCTGGCGTGCGCCGGCGGCAGGATGCCGTCATTGGCGGCCAATGCCGGCAATGGGGTGGCCACGAACGGTGTTTGCGGCAACCGGGCCAGGTGCGCGCGCAGGTCGCCGCGATTGGTCTCGAGCACCGCGTGCGCGACCGCATTGAACAGCCCGCGTTCGGCCTGGCCAATGGCATCGCTACGCAGCAGGAATGCGCCGCCGGGCTGGTGCTTCCACATGCGCCATGGACCTTCGTCGAGCAGCGCGGTCAGGCGCGACTGCACTTCATCCTGGTAGCTGACCTGGTGCTCGTTGAGGATCACGAGGTCTGCCTTCAGCCCCTTGAGACGCCAGTATTCCTGCGCCTCGAGCGACTCCCGCACAACGGTCAGATCGTCATCGATGACCCTGACCAGCAGGATCGGCAGATCGCCGGAGATGCCGTGCGGCCACAGGCTGTTCTGCCCGAGCGTGTTGGCGGCGATCACGTCGGGCGGTGGACGCAGCGAATCGTCACTGCCGATGACCCGCGACGCCAGCCGCTCATACAGCACCGCATCGTCTGCGGTGATGTTCATGTGCTGACGCAGGCTGAGTGAATGCGCGGCGGCCAGCGAGAGCGTGCGCAGCGCGATGCTGGGGTCGCGATAGCTGAGCGCCAGGGCGCGCGCGGTTTCGCGATCACCGGCCACGCCAGTGGAGAAGCAAATGCGCACGGACTCTCCCGCAGCGAGGCGCACTCGCTGACGGAGGCTGAAGATGGGATCGAGGACAAATCCGGTTGATCCTGACAGCGGCCGTCCATCAAGCGCGGCCGGACGTGCGAGCGTCCGGCCGCGGCCGATGAATGCCGCGCGATCCGTCTCCCACTCGAGCGGTCCCTGCGCGCGGCCGTCGAGTGCGACGACATGGACAGCCCACGTTCCGGGATCGCTGGCATCCCGCGGCCGTCGATGCGCGATCAGCGCACCGCGTTCCGCCAGGTATTCGGTCTCGATGAACAGCTTGCCGAACGCTGGATGCGCAAAATCGTCGCGCGGCTGGGCCAGCGCGAGCTCGACGTAGCTGGTGACGTCGATCTCGCGGACGCGATCGCCATGGTTGACGAGGTGCAGCAGGCGCACTTCGACGTCGTGCTCGGGCGAGACGGCGATTTCCAGTTTGGTGGCGATGTCCTCGCTCTTGGAGTCGATGATCGCCAGGTCGGGCTGATAGGTGACGTGATAGCGCTCGGGTTCGTGCCGGGTCGGTTGATACGTCGGCGACCACACCGATCCGCTGCGCACGTCGCGCAGGTAGATGAACTGGCCGCCGGGTTCGCGCGTGGCATCGCGGCGATAGCGGGTCACCGCCATCGTTCCGCAGAAGGTGGCGCCGCCGCCGGCATTGGTAACCGCCGTGTGGAACTTGCCGTTCGACAAGTACTGGGTGTGCGGCATCACGGTCCGGGTGGTGCGATACCGCCGCACCGGCACACCCGCGCCTTCCGGCGCCACGAAGGTCGCATCGAGCGGGCGTGGTTCCGTCACCGGCTGTCGTCTCGGCACACGTTCCTGCAGGAGCAGTTCGGTGGCCTGCACGCGCGGATCGGAGTGGAAGCGGCGAATCATCGCGTCCCCGGTGATCGCGTTGGCCAGTGCGACGAGCGACATGCCGGCGTGATGCGCGAAGCACGCCTTGACGACGGTGCCTTCGGCGCTGATCTTGCCGCCGGCACGATCGGTGTAGTCCACCGCTTCGTAGAACCCGTAGTCGCCAAACAGGCCCTCGTCCGCAAGCCGCCGAAGGTTCCAGGCGCTGCGGGCCGGATCGATCATCACGGCGAGCGCCGTCGCGTACGGCGCCACCACGAGCTCGTCGCCGAGTCCGCGCTTTAATCCAAGACCGGGCACACCGAAGGCCTTGTATTGATAGTTGCCTGCGCGATCGACCGCAGTGTAGGCAGACTCCGAGATCCCCCACGGCGCGCCCTGCGCGGCGCCGTAATCAATGTGACGGCGCACGGCCATGCGGCACGACTCGTCGAGCAGCGTCTCTGGATAGCTGCGCATCACGAGCAGTGGCATCAGGTACTCGAACATGGTGGCGCTCCACGAGAGCAGCACCGGTGAACCACGGACGCTCGTGATCTGCCTGCCGAGGTGGAACCAGTGCATCTCGGGCACGTCGCCCTTCGCGATGGCAATGAAGCTGGCCAGCCGCGCCTCGGAGGCGAGCAGGTCGTAGAAGGAGGGATCGCTCTTCGCGCCGCCCATCTGGTCGGCGAGGCGATACCCGATCGAGAAGAGATGACGCCGGCGGTCGTAGAGGAAGCCGAAGCGCATCTCGTCGAAGTAGGTGGAGGCGCGCGACGCGAGCGACTCCAAGCGTGCCGCTCGCGCCCGGCCGGCCGCATCGAGCGTCTCGTTGGCCGCCAGCTCGCGCAGTGCCACCGCCAGCGTCAGCAGCGCCGCCGCGTAGTTGCCGCTGTCCACCGTTGAGACGTACTTGGGCAGTAGCGGCATCAGCGACTGCGTGTCGTACCAATTGAGCAGGTGACCTTCAAAATGCTCGAGACGATCGACCGTTGTCAGGGTTGCATCAGTGCGCGCGACCAGCTCGTCAATGCCGATGAACCCGAGGTCGAAGGCCGACAAGTTTGCCAGAAGGCTCATCGCGATGTTCGTCGGCGAGGTGCGATGCGCCACGCGTGTCTCGTCCGCGCCCTCGTCCTGTGGGTCCGTTGGCCTGTTCGCCTGTGGGCCTGGAATGAACTGCACGTTGTCCGGAGGCAGCGCCCGGTCGTCGGTGGTGACGAATGTCTCGAAATACTTCCACGTTGCCTTCGCGACCGCACGAAGGTACTCACGGTCCGACTCCTCGAGCTCGGGGCGTGATGAGGGAACGGGCTTGCTGAGCTGGTACGCGAGCAGCGGCGCCACCGCCCACAACGCGATGATCGGCACTGCGACGGTGATGGCCGACGGCCTGAGAATCAGGGTGGCGAGCAAGGCGAGGGCGCCGATGATCGGGCTGGCGCGCATGGCGTCGTAGTAACCGCGCACGTTCAGCCGGCCGGTGCGTTGTGCGACCGCCGCCGCCGTCTCCCATTGCAGGAACCTGCCGGACCGCGTGACCAGCCGCGCGATCGTGACGCCGACCGCGTCGAGCATGTCCCAGGCCTGATGCGCAACGAACGTGAGCTGAATCGCCACGCGGGCCAGGTCGGTGCCGAGATCCTCGATCCAGCCGCGCAGGAACACTCGCACGCCGAGACCCTTGCGGGGGCCGCGGACCAGTTCGCCGAGGCGATCCAGGACCGAAAACGACATTGAGAGCAGCACCGCGATGGTCCACGCCATCGGGCTGCCGGGCAGCCATGCCCACCCGGCGATGAGCAGCGCGACCTGGGCCGGCGCGACCAGGCTCCGTCGCAGGTTGTCGAGGATCTTCCAGCGCGAGATCAGCGGCAGGCGATTGCGTTCGATGCCTGATTGCGACGGCACCCACGGGAACAGCCACCACAGGATCTGCCAGTCGCCGCGCACCCACCGGTGCTGACGGCGCGCATGCGTCAACACGTTCGAGGGATAGTCATCCACGACTTCCACATCGGTCGCCAGGCCGGCCCGCGCATGCAGGCCTTCGAACAGGTCATGCGAAAGCAGCGCATTCTCCGGCACGCGACCCTCGAGCGCGGTCATGAACGCGTCGATGTCGAGCAGGCCCTTGCCGGTGAAGATGCCTTCGCCGAACAGGTCCTGGTAGACGTCCGAGACCGCGGTCGTGTACGGATCGACGCCCGTGTGCCCGGCGTAGGTGCGCGCAAAGAGCGATCCCGCCGCGCTCGCCATGGTGACGCTGACGCGCGGCTGCAGGATGCCGTAGCCCTCCGTCACCCGGCGCGTGCGCTGGTCGATCACCGCGCGGTTCAGCGGATGACTGATGATGCCGATCAGTTCCCTGGCGGCATCGCGCGGCAATTGCGTGTCCGAATCAAGCGTGATGCAGTAGCGCGTGCCGGCCAGCACATCCCACGGGCCGACCTTCGTGGTGTAGCTCGTATCCGTGGCGCCACGCATCAGGCGCATGAACTCTTCGAGCTTGCCGCGCTTGCGTTCCCATCCCATCCACACACGCTCGCGCGCGTTCCATCGTCGTTCGCGGTGGAACAGGAAGAAGCGGGGGCCTGGGGGGCCAGTGGCACGCGCGTTCAGGCTCTCGATGCCGGCTTCGGCGGCTTCGAGGATTGCGGTGTCGCTCGCCAGATGCTGCTCTGCGGCATCCGTGAAGTCGCCGAGCACCGCGAAATGCACGCGCGGATCCTTGTTGGCGATCGCGACCACTTCGAGATGCTCGAGCAGCGCGTGCACGCCATCGACGCTGGTCAGCAGGGTCGGAATCACGACGATGGTTTTGGACTCTTCGGGGACACCGTCGATCAGTTCGAGCCGGGGCAGCGGCACCGGGCCGAGCACTCGGCTGACGAGCTTCTGCACGAATGCGATCGCCGGCTCGCTGGCCGGAATGATCAGCAAGAGTGCCGCGATGACCAGCGTCGCCGGTGTCGCGCCGCCCAGCCAGGCGTAGCCGAGCGCCGCTGCGAGCACCACCAGCGTGGTGAGCGAGATGGCGGTGAGATAGCAGGCGGTGGCATGGGTGCGCAGCCCGCGCCGCCACCGCGCGCCGAGCTTGGGCACGAAACCAATGTCGTCTTCGAGCGCCGCGCGCCCCTTGCCGATCAAGTGGTAGCCGACGTGCGCCGCCGCGTTGGTGCGCGACTGCGTGGCGGCTTGCCGCGCCAGTTCCACCGCCTTCAGAGCGATGCGAATCTGGGCGTCGCCGGTGTCGGCCAGTTCCTCAACCGCGCGGCGCTGCCGGTCACGGCTCAAGAAGTCCATCCGGGCAAACACGCCTGACGGATCGCGGCGCAGCACGTTGTCGACGAGGCTGACCGCCTCCACGTAGGTCCGCCAGTCGATCGTTGTCGCCAGTCGAAGGCTGGTGATCGCGTTGGCGACCGACGCCTGGCTTGCGGCCTGGCGCTGATGCTCGCTGCGCACGATCTCTTCCGCCATCACCCCGCGCCCGATCAGGTGCGCGTCCAGCGCCGCACGCAACGGCGAGCGGCGTGCCTCGTACTCGCGGGCGCGATGCAGCATCTGCATCAGGTAGGCGTCGTGCACGTCCTCGTGAATCACGACCGAAGCGTTGGCGGAGCCGGCATCGAGCGTGGCGATGTAGGCGTCGGCGCTGCGGCGCGCCGTGCGGCTTTGCAGGATCTCGTCGGTCAGCCGCCGCAGGTTCTCGATCAGCGCGAGCTTCAGCATGCTCGGCCACGCCCACAGTTCACCGAGGGTGAGCGGCGAGACACGCTGGTAACTGTTGAGGAACGACGTCAGCTGCGGCAGGTCGAGACGGCTGTCGGTGTGACGCAGCAGCGCCACCGCCATCGCGTAGACGCGCGCTTCGCCGGCGTGCTCGCGGGTCGACACCGACGGCAGCTCGCGGAAGTAGCGCCGCGGCAGGTGCTTCCTGACGTCGACCAACTCGGAGGTGATGAGGTGGAAATTGTCGAGGAACCACTCGGTCGCCGGCGTGACGAACGTGCCTTCGCGGACGTCCTGCGCCAGCTGCCGGTACGCGGACTCGAGCGCGTTGGCGTTGTCACGCAGTCGCGGATAGATGCTACGCGCGTGGCGCTGTTTGGGGTCGACGGTGAGGTGGGCCGCCAGGGCAAGCGCCCTCTCCTCAAGCCGCTCTGAGCTGAGCGGTTCGTCGCGAAAGGGCCTATTGCCGTCCCGATTGGTCTTTGTGGCAGCCGTTACTAGCAGAGTACTCGCGAAACATCCAAGAACGGTGCCAGCCCAGCCGGTTTCTTTTTCAACGACTTACGAGGGTTCGCGACAACTGTTTCCCAACGTCGGCAATCCGTTGCCGAAGGGCCGGATGCCGCCGGCCACCTCTACCGGTAGTCCTCGCGCACCGGGGCGAACGTGTCGAGCACGCGAGCGCCGGTCGTGCTGCCGCCGGAGTGCCGCGCGTTGGGCGGAATGACAAAGACCACGCCCGGCGTGAGGCGATGCGACACGCCTTCAACGACCAGATCGAGTTCACCAGAGATGACGCTGACGATCTGTTCGTGCGAATGTTGGTGTTCGGGGAACGTGGCGCCGGGATCGACGTCGACCCAGGAATGCGTCACGCGTTCTGAATGAATCAAGCGGGCCCGCAGGCCCGGGAAGAGCTCGCGAACGGGAAGGGTGGCGACGTCGACGAGTGGCATGCCGGTAGCGTACACCGGCTGCGAGCTTATTGCGGCTCGCCGAACTGCGACAACACCACCGCCGTCTTGCGGGCCATGGTCTGCTCGCCCACGGCGTTCCTCAACACCGCGGTGACCGTGTATTCGCCACTGGGCAGGCCCTTGAGACGAATCTCGGTGACCATCGGCGCCTTGTCGCCATCGAGCTGCACGTCGCTGCTGCGATAGAACGCGCCGGAGTCCGCTTCGATGTGCAGCCAGCGATTGCCGGCATCGCGTGCGACGGTGGCCTTGACGACCACGGTGCTGGGCGCGCTGCTGACGTTTGGCGTCACGCGCAGCGACAGCTTTTCGTTCGCGCCCGTTTCACCGGAGGCGGCCAGTAATCCGATGACGGTGACGGCGGCGAGGGTGAATTGGGCTCTCATTTCCTGTTCCTGCTTCCTGGTATTGCAATCGACAGGCCACGTGAATGCTTGAGTCGTTGCCGGTAGAATTCGGGCGATGACGCCTGACTACTACCAGTCGTTCTTTGAGAGCTTCCCCGGCGTGTGTGCGTTGGTGGCCGAGCGTGGCCAGGAACTCATCCTTGCGGCGATCGGCGGTGCGTAGTGCCTGTTCGCTCTTGATGCGCTCGGCCAGGTGGCCGCGGATCTGGTACTGGCGCGACCGTGCGCGGATCGCCGTCTGCGCGGCGCTCAGCAACGTGGTGACGCGCGTCGGCCGTTCCAGCAGCGTGACATTGCCCAGCGTTCGCCACGCTTCCGTCGAGTCAGGAGAGTCGGCGCCCGGCCTGGTCAGGATCAGGATCGGCAAATCCGACCACGGAGGCTGGCGCGACAGCCATGCCTGGATCGGCGCCTTCAGCGTCCCGGCAAGGTGTTCTTCGGCGACGAGAATCGCCGCCGCTCCCACGTTCAGTTCATCGACGGTGTGCTGCAAAGTCTTGCAGAGCAACGTCTCGATGCCCGCGCCACCCAGCAGTTCGGCGGTAATCCCGCCGTCTCGCGCAGTCGGCGGCATCACGAGGATGCGAAGATCGCGGGCCGTGACGCTCAATTGCGGCGCTCGGTACCCAACAGCGGATCGCCGCTGCCTTCATAGATGGGCACGCCGGTCAAGACTCCGCGGAAGTGTCCCAACGTCTCACCCAGGCGAATACGTCCCTCCCGCAAGCCGAACTCGCGGATCGTGCGTTCGTGGACTCCCCCGCGTTTCTTGACGACGGAGATGGCCTGCCGCACTTCACCCCTGGACTCGAAGTAGCGCAGCAACAGCACGGCATCCGCCAGGTAGCTCGCATCGACGGGCGACTGCATCGTTGAGCCAATGATGCCCTGGTGCGCCCCGACCAGCAGCGTGGCCACACTCTGCTGGGACAGGTACATCAGCATTTCATGCAGCTGGATGGTGAGGAAGCGTTCCTCTGGCATCGCGTTCAGATAGCCATTGAGGCTGTCGATCACCACGATCTTGGCATCGGCCTTTTCGACCGCTTCGCGAATCAGGAACGTGAATTCCCCAGGCGACAGCTCGGCGGGATCCACTTGTGTGATGGTGATGGTTCCGGCGTCGGCGTGCTCCTTGATACGCACGCCCAGCCCCGCGCAGCGGGCGAACAAGGTGTTCGGGCTCTCATCGAACATGAAGATGATGGAGCGCTGACCGCGATTCGCCGCCGCAACGCAGAATTGTGCGGCGATGGTCGATTTACCGGTGCCCGCGCTGCCGACGATCAGGGTGCTGGTGCCTTCCTCGATTCCGCCGCCGAGCAGCTCGTCGAGTTCCGGGATCTCGGATGGCAGCCGCTCATAGCTGTTGACCTGGCGCGACTCCGCGGCCACGAGGCGAGGGAAGACCATCAGCCCGCCCTTCTTGATCAAGTAGTCGTGATAGCCGCCGCGGAACTGGCAGCCGCGGTACTTGATGACGCGCACGCGGCGGCGTTCGGCGCCGTATTCCGGACTCAAGTGCTGCAGCAGGATCACGCCATGCGCGATGCTCTGCACTTGCAGGTCGTGATCGGTGGCCGTCATGTCATCGAGCAGGATCACGGTGCAGCCGCGTCCGGCGAAATACTTGTTTCAGCGCCAGGATCTGGCGGCGATACCGGAGTGGGTTGCCGGCGACGAGGCGCAGTTCCGACAGCGAATCGAATACCACCCGGGTGGGCTTCAGGCGCTGGACATCGTCGAGGATGAGCTTGGTCGTCGTCGCCAGCTCGACCTCGGACGGGTGGTACATGGTGTATTGCTCGTCTGACTCGAGCGCATTCTGGTCCGGTAGCAGCTCCCTGATGGTGACCCCATCAAGATTCCACCCGTGAGACCTGGCAACCGACATCAGCTCTTCGGTTGTTTCGGACAACGTGATGTAGAGCACCGGTTCACCACGTCGTGCGCCCTCGATGAGAAACTGCATGGCCAGGGTCGTCTTGCCGGAGCCGGGTACGCCTTCGACCAGGTAGAGTCGGCCACGCGCCAATCCGCCGCTGAGAATGTCGTCGAGACCAGCGATTCCCGTGGTGGCGATGACCGCCGGGTCCGTGTTGTGGGAAATCGAACCCTGCCGTGGCATGAAACTCCCCAAAAGCTGAACTATTTCACCCATTCCAAGGTGTGCCGGGGTGATTCCCCCACCCCGGCACACCACCCTGCACTTGCCGGGTGGGACTATCCAACTTCCGTACCAGCTGGTGCGTACTCTGCGCACTCATCACCAAGTACGGTCGAGCTCGGTTTGCGTCAAAAATGTAGGTATGGATCTCGAGTTTCCGTTTCAGTCCCGGACGATCGCCCTGTCAGCAGGCGACGTGCATTATGTTGACGAGGGCAGTGGAGAAACGGTGCTGTTCGTACATGGCACTCCCACCTGGTCGTTTGAATACCGTCATCTGATCAAGGCGCTCTCGAAGCGTCATCGCTGCGTCGCGCCCGATCATCTTGGATTTGGCCTGTCGTCGCGTCCGAAGGCGTTCGCCTACACCCCGGAGGCGCATGCGGACGTATTGAAGGCGTTCGTCGATCGCCTGGGTCTCGATCGCTTCACGCTGGTCGTGCACGACTTCGGCGGGCCGATAGGATTGCCGATGGCCCTCGCCAACGATTCACGAGTGGCGCGGGTAGTGATTCTCAATACCTTCGCGTGGCCGCTCGATGACGATCCCCTCGCCAGCGGCGCCAGGCTGGCCGGCGGCCCGATCGGCCGCCTGCTCTACAAGTACGCGAACGCATCGCTCAAGATGATCATGCCGTCGGCATACGGCGATCGAAAGAAGCTGACACCCGAGATTCACGCGCGGTATCTCGACGTGTTTCGCGAGCCCGAATCGCGCGTGCTCGTGTTGCACGCGCTGGCGAAGTCGCTGCTGGGATCCTCTGCGCACTACCAGTCATTACTCGATCGCATCGATGCGCTGACGAATCGGCCGGTGTTGATCGTGTGGGGCGTGAAAGACAGCGCCTTCAAGCCACACCAGCTCGCGCGCTGGCGCTCGCTGCTGCCACACGCCACCGTCGTCGAGATCGCGGAGGCCGGCCACTGGCCGCACGAGGAAGCGCCGGCGCAAGTGATCGCGGCGATCGAAGGTTTCCTGAAATAAAATAGCAGGCTGTGCCAAACATCCTGCAGAACCTGCCCGTCGGAGAGAAAGTCGGCATCGCCTTTTCAGGCGGCCTTGATACGAGCGCCGCGCTGCACTGGATGCGCGAGAAGGGCGCGGTGCCGTACGCCTACACCGCGAACCTCGGACAGCCGGACGAGGCCGACTACGACGAGATCCCGCGCAAGGCGATGGCCTATGGCGCCGAGAAGGCGCGTTTGATCGAGTGCCGTGAAGCCCTGGTCGCCGAAGGCATGGCGGCCCTGCAGTGCGGTGCCTTTCACATCTCGACGGCGGGGCAGACCTACTTCAACACCACGCCGCTCGGCCGCGCCGTCACCGGCACCATGCTCGTTGCCGCGATGCGCGAAGACGACGTCAACATCTGGGGCGACGGCTCGACCTTCAAGGGCAACGATATCGAGCGTTTCTACCGCTACGGCCTGCTGGCCAATCCGAGCCTGCGCATTTACAAGCCGTGGCTCGACCAGACGTTCATCGACGAACTCGGCGGCCGCAAGGAAATGTCGGAGTACATGATCCGGCACGGCTTCCAATACAAGATGAGCGTCGAGAAGGCCTACTCGACCGACTCGAACATCCTCGGCGCCACGCACGAAGCCAAGGACCTCGAGTTCCTCAACAAGGGCATCACCATCGTTCAGCCGATCATGGGTGTCGCCTTCTGGAAAGACGACGTCGAGGTGAAGAGCGAGACGGTGAGCATCCGCTTCGAAGAAGGTCACCCGGTCGCGATCAACGGCAAGACCTTCGCGACCGCGCTCGACATGTTCATCGAGGCCAACAAGATCGGCGGGCGCCATGGCCTCGGCATGAGCGACCAGATCGAGAACCGCATCATCGAGGCGAAGAGCCGCGGCATCTACGAGGCCCCCGGCCTGGCGCTGTTGTTCATCGCCTACGAGCGTCTTGTCACCGGCATCCACAACGAAGACACCATCGAGCAATACCGCATGAACGGCCGTCGTCTTGGCCGGCTGCTGTATCAGGGCCGCTGGTTTGACTCGCAGTCACTGATGCTGCGTGAGACCGCGCAGCGCTGGGTCGCCCGCGCCGTCACCGGAGAAGTCACCATCCAGCTGCGCCGCGGCAATGACTACTTGATCATGAACACCGACAGTCCGAACCTGACCTACAAGCCGGAGCGCTTGACGATGGAGAAGGGCGACGAGGTGTTCTTCACGCCGCAGGACCGCATCGGCCAGTTGACGATGCGCAACCTGGACATCATCGACACGCGCGAGAAGCTGATGATCTACACGCAGAGCGGCCTGCTGAAGCCGTCGAAGAGCAGCGGCCTGCCGCAACTACCAGGCGGAAGTGAGAAGTCGGAAGAGAGAAGTGAGAAGTAAATCCGTGCTTCTCACTTCTCACTTCTCACTTCTCACTTCTCACTTCAGCTCCAGCACTCCGATGTCGTCTTCGTACCACTCTGTCAGCCGCAGATAGTTCGCGAGGATCTGCAGCGCGCGCAGGCGTGGCGAGCGGCTCTCAGCCTCCCACTCTCTCCGTACCTCGCGCGTCATCCGCATCTTCATCGTCAACCAGCGCGTGCCTTGCAGCGCGCTGCGGCTGATCATCAGGTTCGCTTCCCAGCCATCCTGCGTTTCCTTGAATGGCGCCATGTCGACGTGCGCGGGGGAGCCGTCGCTCCACAGCAGCATGTGGCCGGTGAGTAGCCATTGCGGCGGCTCCTGCTTCGCTGTTTCGCTGTCCCAGACGGCCATGGCTAGATTTCAGATCTCTGGTTCCGGACTTCGGATTGGTCGAAAGCGGCGCGTGCCGTGGTGGGTTCGATCATCAGGAATCCGATCGCGGCCCCCAGGCCAAACGCCATCATCACCGCGCCCCACGCGGTGTGGTTGTCGATGACCGCGATGCCCGTGGCGATCATGATCATGGCGAATGCTACATCAGCGGCGTAGACCAGGCGACCGACGCTGGCGCGCTGGTTGGCGAGCAGTTCGGGATAGGTGCTCGCCGTGAAGGCCAGGTGGAAGCGAGTATTGGCGCCGACGATGACAATCGCCAGCGTGGCGAGGAAGGTCAGCACTCCCCAACGGCCAATCCAGTTGTGCACGTGCCACGACGCAAACACCATCGCCCAGTAGACCCACGCGACGATCAGTTGATGGATGCGCCACCAGCGGAAAGCACTCGAAATGCCACGGGTGCGTGCCGTGCCTGGGGTATGTGCGGTGCTTGGCGTGCCGGGAGCCAGGTGCTGGATTGAAGCGATTGCCGCGGCCAGGTCGCTGGTCGACGGGAAGCGTTCTTCGGGGTTCTTCTGGATCGCGCGATTGATCACGTTCCACAAATGCGGGGGCACGTCAGCGGGATCCGGCTCCGTCGCGATGGTCCTGGCAATCGTGGTTGGCAGCGTACCGTTGCCGAACGGATGGCGGCCGGTCAGCATTTCGTAGAGCAACACGCCGAACGCGAATTGATCGGTGCGCGTGCTGGTGGTCTGGCCAAGCAGTTGCTCGGGGGCCATGTACGGCGGCGTGCCGGCGATCACCCCCACTTCGGTGAGTCGCGTGACGGAGGCGAGGTCCTGCGCGGCCACGTCGAACTGCGCGAGGCCGAAGTCCACGATCTTCACCACGCCGCCCGAGCACACGATGATGTTTTCCGGCTTGAGGTCGCGGTGGGTGATGCCGCGCGCGTGCGCGGCGGTCAATGCCGACGCGATCGATCGGGCGACTTCCAGCGCGCGGTCCATCGGCATCGGGCCTTTGCCCAGTTCTTCCCGGAGGGTCGGCCCGTCAAGATATTCGGACACGATGAAGACCTGGTCGCCGGTCTCTTCAAGCGCATAGACCGTCGCGATCGATGGATGCGACAGCGCCGCCGCGGCGCGGGCTTCGTGGCGCAGCCGCGCCCTCATCTTGTCGTCGCGAAACAGGTGGGGCGGCAATGCCTTCAAGGCGACAGGGCGATGGAGGCGCGTGTCGTGCGCCAGATAGACGACACCCATGCCGCCGCGCCCGAGAATCCGTTCGATGCGATAGGCGCCGATCGTGGTGCCTGGCTCGAGGATCGACGGCGGTTCGAGAAATCCTTCGCTGCTGTCGTGCGACTTCAGGAGTGCGAGGACCTCTTCCTGCACGTCGGCTGGTTCAGTAGACGATCGCACGAGGTCCAGGCGATTTGGTGGCGGGGTGGCCAGGGCTCGATCGAACAGCGCGCCGACGCGTTGCCACCGTGACGCGTCATCCACCGGCAAGTTCCTTCTTGAGGAACGCTCGGGCGAGCGTCCAATGGCGCTTCACCGTCGCGGGTGAGATCTCGAGCGCCTCGGCGGCTTCTTCAACGGTCAGGCCACCGAAGTAGCGCAGCTCCACGATCTTGGCTTGTTGCGGATCGAGCGCCGCGAGTTTCTCGAGGGCCGCATCGAGCTCGAGGACGTCGATCCCGCCGGCTCCCGGCTCCCGGATCCCGGATCCAGGGAGAACAGATTCATCAAGCGTGATCCGCTCCTGATGCTCGCCGCCGCGCTTATCGGCGTGACGCGCTCGCGCGCGTTGCACCAGAATCTGGCGCATCGACAGGGCGGCAATGGCGAGGAAGTGGGTGCGGTTCTTCCACGGCTGGTTCTTCTCCTGGCTCAGCCGCAGGAAGGCTTCGTGCACGAGCGCGGTGGCCTGCAGCGTCTGCCCCGGCCGTTCACGCCGGAGGTAGTTCGCCGCGAGCCGCCGCAGCTCGTCGTACACCAGGGGCATTAGCGACGCAGGATCCTGGCTCATGCCTGTGGCTCCCGGTTCCCGGCCCCCGGACCCGTTAGCTCTTCTCGATCTTGACCGAGTTGATCTTGATGTCCTTGGCGGGCCGGTCCTGCGCGCCGGTGCGCGTCGTGCCGATCTTGCCAATGACGTCCTGGCCTTCGATCACTTCGCCGAAGATGGCGTGCTTGTTGTCGAGCCACGGCGTGGGCACCAGCGTGATGAAGAACTGGCTGCCGTTGGTGTTCGGGCCGGCGTTGGCCATCGACAGCAGGCCCGGGCGATCGTGGCGCAGACCGGCGCCGAACTCGTCGGCGAACTTGTAGCCGGGACCACCCATGCCGTTACCCATCGGGCAGCCGCCCTGGATCATGAAGTCGGCGATGACGCGGTGGAAGATGAGGCCGTCGTAGAACGGCTTCTTCACCTTATCGCCGGTCTTGGGGTCGGTCCATTCCTTGGTGCCTTCGGCGAGGTCCACGAAGTTGGCCACGGTTTTCGGGGCCTTGTCGTCGTAAAGTTTGACCTTGAAGGTACCTTCCGATGTATCAAATGTCGCGGTTGTCATGGTGAATATTCTAAGGCAGGTAGGGCGGGTGGGGCTGGTGGGAGTGGTTCTGTGGACCAGTGGCTTCATCCCACTGTCGTCAGCGGCACAGCCGGCTGCGCGTCGTTATGTGCTGAGGGTGCCGCCGACGTGGAACGGGGCGCTGGTCATTGGCGCGCATGGCGGGAGCGGTGGCAATGCTGTCGATCGCTCCGGCAAGGTCTACGCGACGTCCGAGACCGCGCTCGATGACGTGATCGGGCAGTACGCGTTCGACAAGGGATTCGCCTACGGGAGCGTCGATCGTGACGGCATCGGCAGCTCGGCCGAGGGCGTCAGGATCACGCTGGATTTCATCGCACAGGCAAAGGCAGAAGTCGCGGCGAAGGCAGGTCGCCCGCCGAGCCGCACGTATCTGGTCGGCCTGTCCGCGGGTGGCGGGATCACGCGCACCATCATCGAACAGCCATCATCACCCGTTGACGGCGCGGTGATCATCGCGGGAGCCGGAGGCGATGTGATCACGCGGCTGGATCGGCAGCAGCGCATGGCGGCGCTCTGGCCGCTGATTGATCCACGCGCGCATTTTGGCCTGACCGATCGCGATACCAAGATCGTGTCGTACTCCGAAGCCATCGGCACTCCGGTCGCGGCTCGCCGGCTGTGGCCATATACCGGCGCCAGCTCCGTGGCTGCGGCTGCGCGACCGACCGGCGAAGTCGTGAATTCGACCGCCAAGCCTTCCGTGTCCGTGATCGAAGTCGTCGGCACCTGGGACGACCTCGTGATCCGCGAGCTCCGCGCCTACGCCGACCGCGTTGAGCCGAAGGATCGTCATCGCCTCTATCAAGTCGAAGGCGTCTGGCACATGTCTGGTGATGACGACGGCGTGCAGGGATTTCAATATGCGGCGGAGTCGCGAATGAAGCTGGATAAGGACGTCGCTGATGCCATGGGCGAGGGGCCGTCCTACATCCCAACCGTTCGCGAATCTTTCGACTACTTAGTCCGCTGGGTTGAAAAGAGGTCGGCTCCACCCGTGAGCCAAACTGTGAAACCATCCCAGAAGCTGCGACCCTAGGCACTTCAGGCACGAGGGCACCCCAGGCACCTTCCTCATTGGCACGTCGTTCGCTGTCTCACCGGCCGGAGACAGCGGATGAACGAGCCAGAGGCGCAATTCCTCGAACAAACTGGCAATCTCGCGGCGGCAGCCGGCCTGTTGATGACGGCCGGCCGGAACGCCAGTGTCGGCTTGCCGACAGCGCGTGCTGAGTATCTGCCGTTCGGGCGGCCTGACTTCGGCGATCAAGAGATCGCGGAAGTGACGCGCGTGCTGCGATCGGGATGGGTCGGCATGGGCCCGGAGACGATCGCCTTCGAACAGGAGCTGGCTGACGCCTGCGGCGCGCCTCACGTTGTCACCGTCAACTCCTGCACGTCGGCGCTGTTCCTTGCGTTGCTCGTCAACGGCGTCGCGCCTGGCGACGAGGTGATCTTGCCGAGCCTGACGTGGATCAGCACCGCGAACGTTGTCCTGCATCTCGGCGCGACGCCGGTGTTCTGCGATATCGATCCGGTCACGCTGTGCGTATCTCCCGAATCGATTCGCGCCCGCCTGACCCCGCGCACGCGGGCGATCATGGTGGTGCATCTCGGCGGGCTGGCCGCCGACGTCGCCGCCATCCGGCGGGTGGTCCCGAATCACATCGCGATCATCGAAGACGCGGCCCACGCGTTCGGGTCCCGGTATGCGGATGGATCGCCGGTGGGCTCGTCTGGCAACCTCACGTGTTTCAGCTTTTACGCGAACAAGAATCTCTCGACCGGTGATGGCGGCGCGATCGCGCTGTCATCGCCGAGGCATGCCGATCGCCTGCGCTCGCTCCGTCAGCACGCGCTGCCCAGTGACGCGTGGAAGCGCTTCACCGACGCGCGCAAGTTGTCGGCGGGCGACGTCGCGGAAGTCGGCTTCAAGATGAACTTCACCGACCTGCAGTCGTCGATCGGGCGCGTGCAGCTGCGTCGCCAGGGTGCATTCGCAGAGCGGCGGCTCGCGATCGCCAACTATTACGCGGATGCCATAGGTGCGCTGCCCTGGGATGTCGAGGTGCAGCATGGCGCGACGGATCTTGGCCATGCGCGCCACCTGTTCCTGATCCAACTGCCGATCGAAGAGCTCGGCCGTTCGCGTAACGACATCCTCAAAGGTCTGCGCGCCAGGAACATCGGCGCGAGCGTGCACTACTCGCCGATCCACGGCATGCCGCTCTATACCGAGTGGACTACCACGCTGCCGGTGACCGAACACGTCGCCGAGCGGATCCTGACGCTGCCGATCAGCGCCTCGATGACGCTGAAGGACGCGCGCGACGTGATGTTTGGCCTCGAGCAGGAGCTCTCGTCCGGCCCGAATCATGCGGCGCTGATGCGGAGGGTGGGATGACCGACTACGGCTTTGGCGGCGGTCTGTCGGCCGCCTTCCCCTCGCAAGTGATCATCGACGTCACGGAGCTGTGCAACCTGTCATGCACGCACTGTCCGCACCCGGCGTTCAAGCAGTCGTCTCATTATTCAGGCCGATCGCTGAGCTTCGAACTCAGCGCGAAGGCGGTGACCGAAGTGGCTACGTCCGGCGAGGGCCTCGTTCAGTACGTCCGCTTCGCGAGCGACGGAGAACCGCTGCTCAACCGGTCGATCTACCCGATGCTGGACGACGCGGTCCGCCGGTCGAGGACATTCGTGTCGCTCACGACCAACGGCACGTTGTTGACCGACGCGCGCATCGAACAGCTGATCGCCACCGGTGTCCACATGGTCGACATCAGCATCGACGCGTTCTCCCCGGAGACGTATGCCGCGATTCGTGTCCGTGGTGACTTGCACGTCACCCGTGGGAACACCGAGCGGCTAATCAGGCGCGTCCGCGAGTCGGGTTCGCGCATGCGTATCGCGGTGAGCTACATCGAGCAGCCGAACAACGCGCATGAAACGGCCGACTTCGAGCGCTACTGGAATGACGCGGGCGCGCACTCAGTGGCGATCCGGCGCCTTCACTCGGCATCCGGCGCCGTCATCAGCGTCGCAGAGGTCATGCGCAAGAAGGCGGCAGTCCAGGCCCGCCGCCCGTGTGTCTACCCATGGGAGCGCGTCGTCGTCACGCCGCGAGCGACACTCGCCTTCTGCCCGTCTGACTGGACCGGTGGTTCTTCACTGGTGGACTACAACACGACGACCATCGCCGAGTTGTGGCACGGACGCCAGTACGCCGCCCTTCGCCACGCGCACCTCACGAACGAGTACAGCCAGCACAGCTTCTGCGGTCAGTGTCCTGACTGGCAGGAGACGCGGTGGCCTGGAGAAGGTGCGAGCTATGCAACGCTCGTGGCGGGCCTAAAGGAAGTCGCTGCGTGAAGCGCGTTGCGATTCTCCAGTCCAACTACATTCCATGGAAGGGCTATTTCGACATCATCCACGACGTCGACACGTTCATCTTTTACGACGACGTGCAGTACACGGTCAGGGATTGGCGAAATCGCAATCGAATCAAGACGGAGACGGGGCTGCAGTGGTTGAGTGTGCCGGTGGGTGACGATCGAAACCGCCGGATCTGCGATGTGCCGATGCCGTCGAATCGAGGATGGGCCGACGAACACTGGCGAAAGATCGTGCGCGCATACCGTCCTGCGCCGTACTTCGAGATGTACCGCGGCTACTTCGAGTCGATATACCTCGGTCGGGAGTGGACAAGCCTTTCAGAGATGAACCAGTCGGTGGCCGTGGGGATTTCGGGCGATCTGCTCGGCATTACCACGCAGTTCGAGAACTCCCTGAACTATCCACTGACTGGCAGCAAGGCTGATCGAATCCGCGAGCTCTTGCGCCTCAGCGGCGCGACCAGCTACGTGTCCGGTCCATCGGCGCGTGCCTACATCAACGACGAGCAGTTTGCCGAAGCCGGGATCGACGTGACGTGGAAGAACTACGAAGGCTATCCGGAATATCCCCAGCTCCATGGTGCCTTCTCTCATCACGTCACGATTCTTGACCTGTTGTTTCACACCGGTCCCGCTGCGGCCTGGCACATTTGGGGCTGGCGCATGCGCGCGGAGGTTGCTGCTTGAGCGGCGCCGCCACCCTGAACGCGAGTCGATGGCTGAACGGTGTCGCCCTCGAGACATCGCAAACGCTCTTCTTTGTCGGCACCGATCGGCGCGCGTTGCGTGCAGCCTTGCAGGCGCGCGCGTGGCATGGGCGTATCATCCAGTTGTCGCCACCGGCGTTCAGCGGCCTCGACCGAGAAGCGACGTCTCTCGACGCGGATGCGGAGCGGCCGGTTCTCGTTCTCGAGCCCGACGTCGTCCGGCAACACACCGACGCGGTGAAGCGGGCGGCGCGCGCGATCGGCAAGGCCTGGTTCGGCGCCAGAGCCAACCAGGAGGCAAGACGCCAGAACGCCGGCCGTTACCTGCTCAATACCTTGCGCAATCTCGACACGATTGCAGCCGAGGCTGATGTCGTGTCGCTGTTCGATGCGTTTGGCGGCACACCCGCGATCGTCGTCGCGGCTGGTCCCTCGCTCGATCGAAACTTAACCGAGATCGTTCGCCATCGCGGCAAGGCACTGGTGATTGCGGTCGACACCGCGCTCCGTCCGTTGCTGTCTGCGAGTGTGTATCCGGATTTCGTCGTCGCCGCGGATCCTACCGAGGCCAACGCCCGCCATCTTGTGGAGCTGCCTTCGTGCCCCTCGACGTATCTCGTTGCTGAGGGCAGCATCGACCCTGAGGCGTTCCGGCACTTCTGCGGGCGCACGTTCACGTTCACCGTCGCCGATCATCACCCGTGGCCATGGCTGCAGACCACCGGGATGGCGCGCGGCAGGCTCAGGGCCTGGGGGTCTGTGCTGACCACCGCGTACGATTTTGCTTTGCGAATCGGTTGCGGTCCGATCGTGTTTGCCGGCGCCGATCTCGCATTCAGCGACGGCCGCCCCTATGCGAGCGGCACGACCTACGACGAAGAGTGGCGGCGAGCGGAAGCCTGGGGAGAAAGCCTCGCCGACGTGTGGGCCACGCAACTTGCGCAATGGCCTGAGACGTCGGAACCGGCAGTGGACGGACGCGCGGTTCGCACGGCGCCGCACCTGCGATCGTTCAGAGACTGGATCGTCGAGTCTGCCGCGACGAGTGGCCGGCCGACCATCAACGCCACGCGCGGCGGAATCCTCCACGGCACGGGAATCGTTCAGCGGTCACTCGATGAGGTGTTCTCGTCGTTGCCGGCGATCGAATCGATTGGCGAGACGATCGGCAACAGCTATCGCGCGTCCGCAAGGCCTGGTCCCGCTCCGACGCTGCCGACGGAGGACGTGCGACACGCGTGGCGATCATTCGCGGCCGTGTCGGATTCGCAGATCGATCAAACGAGGCAGGCCCGGCCGTGCGGCGCGGATTCCGCGTCAATTCCGCCGGCTCCGGTGGCCCCCTTGACGCCAGAGCAGCGGGATGAGCGGCACATCGACGAGTTGAGCCAGTCGTTGAATCTCCACATGATTCGGGTCACCGATCCATCGACGGATCTGCTGGCTGAGCTGAGGGATGCGTCGGCAGCGCTCACTTCCGGCGGAGCGATTGTGGTGGTCGACGAGCTGTTTCGCTCCGTCGGCGCCCAGGTACGACAAGCGGTCGACCTGTTGCTGGCCGAGCGGCGCGACCTTTGGGTCCAGTACCGGCGGTTCACCGATCGACAATCACGGACGACGGTGATTCGTCGTGGACTCGAGGCCGCGCCCCCGCGTCACGCTGCCGATGCCGCGAAGTGGTCTCTCGATCACAAGGCGACAGCGGACAGTCTGGCGAGCGTGATTCATCGCCATTTCAGGCCCCGTAGCGTGCTCGATGTCGGATGCGGCGCAGGGCACTGGATAACCGCGTTCAAGGCGCTGGGCGTAAACGACGTGCGAGGTGTCAGCTCACGCGATCAGGAGTTTCTCGATCCCGGTGATGAACGCAGGTCCGACCTCAGCCTGTGCATCGAGGTCGCGCACGGTGTGCCCTGGAGTGAGCAGGACGCGCTGATCCAGCGCTGTGTGCGCGCGAGCGATACCGTGGTGTTCTCGTCGCGCCCTCCAGGCGGCCAGGCGGGACCATCATTCGAGCGGCCCCTGCAGCATTGGGCTGAAAAGTTCTGGCGGCACGGCTACGTCGTGGATGACCCGCTTCGGCCAACACTCGAGCACGAGTTTGACTTCCCTCGCAACGCGTTTGATTTCTTGTTCGTCTTCCGCCGCCTCTTTACGCCCGCACAGGCACAGGATCCCGCGCTCTCGGTGTGGGTGACAGGGTTGACTGCGAGACTGTACGAATTGCAGATGCAGCGCGCGTGGTGGTTGATGCAAACCTACGACGTACGAGGCGAGCTCGTGAAGCAGGAAGCACCGCGTTCGCCAATGACGGCCTGGACGATGCCCGTGTCCAGGCTGTTGCCCTCACCGAACGGCCAGCGCGTGTTCCGCTTCAGGAGCGATGCGGCTCGATGGTATCTGTCGCACCACGCCGCTGCGCTGCAGGTGCTGGAAGACGGCGTGGTGCTGCGGGCGTGGACGCGCTGGCGCGACGACCTGACGTTCTCTTCGAGTGACGGCAGCGACCCCAGGGTCAACGGCCGTCGTTACAGCCTTGTAGTTCCCGAGCACGTGGTTCGCGCTGAAAGCTAGCCGCCAGTTCGCTGCCGAGGACGATCCGCAGCAGCCTGGCCATGTGATGGTCGAGATCGTGGTGGCGCTCGATGTAGTCCCGATTCGCGGCGGCCATCGCGTCCCGATGCTGGCGGTTCGCGAGTAGATGGATGACGGCATCTGCGATCGCTGCGGGTGAGTCGTGAGGCACCAGCGACGCATGCAATCCCTCGCCGCACGCCTCTCGATACGTTCGCTGATCGCCAATCACCGGTGCGCCGCCGGCGGCGCTGCCTTGCAGGACCGAGACCGACATCGGCTCGTCGTCTTGCGTCAATGAAAGAAAGACGTCCGCGGCTGCCATGAGATCGGCGACGCTGACCTCGTCGAGATGCCCGTCGATCGCCGTAAATCGATCCGCCACGCCGCATGCCGCCGCGCGGGCGCGGGCGCTGGCCACCTCGGCTTGGGTGCCGTCGCCTCCCAGGCATACCAAGTGCGTGTCTGGGCAGCGGGCGAGGACCCGCAGACCGGCCTCGACCGCGACTGGTCCTCCCCAATGCGCGCGGAGACGTCGTGAGTTCAAGACGAGTTGCCGGGTCGCCGGGATGCCGTAGCGCTGAAGTGTTGCGGCACGCGTCCGATCGTTGGCGCGCGCGAAGAGCGCCCGGTCCACTCCAAGTGAGAAGCGAAGCGCGCGGTCGTCGGATACACCAAGACGATTCACCACGCGGCTCCGCACCGGTTCCGAGCCCGCGACGATGTAATGCATGGCTCTCAACGTCGAGCGCATCAATCGCAGTGCCGTCTCTGACGTCTCGCAGAACTGCATCACGTCGCCGCCCCAAACGAACATCGTCCGCCGCGTATCCGTGCACATGGCCGTCGCGAGGCCGTACGCAAAGGCTTCATTGCCAAACACCGCTGCGGGACGGAGCTTGTTGACGGTCTCAGCGATAGCGAGGCCGTCGATCAATGGCGGGACCAGCGACGGGGGTGGCGCGCCGGTGCCCCAGGAGCGCAGGGCGTTCGCGACCCGTTGTGGTTGCGCCGCATGTAACTCGCGTTCCAGCGAATCTATGGTGGGCACGAGCACATCAAGCAACGCCCTGGATTGCGGTTCGATGGCGCGCTCCGCGCAGTAAACCGGCACCCCGTCCTCGTTGCACGACCCGCTGGTCCACTGGTTGGCGGTGGCAATCACGACGTTCACGCCGCGAGCGAACCAGTGCGCCGCCATGCGGCGGATGAACACCGTGTTTGGGTTTCCGATGATGACAAGCGGGCGCATACCGCTCATGGTGCAAAGGCACGGCCAGTCAAGCTTGGCCCCGGTCTTGCTCAACTGGCCGTCGAATGGCGAATTCCTCACGGAAATCAGCGGAGAACGCCGTCGCAGAGTCGACGCGGCGACCGAACGGTGTCGCCGGGCCGACACTCATGGAGGGTCGATCGGTCGTGCGTGTCCTGGTGCTTCGTAGTTGCCGAATGCCTCAATTCGAGGCGGCGGTCTCGCGCGTGCGGGCAGAGTATCCGTCCGCGCAGATCTATGCGCTGACCAATGCCGCATTTGCAGATGCGACTCTCGCCGCCGGCGCGAATGAAGCCATCATCCACTCCGCGAAGAGGCTGTCGATCACGCAACTCAATATCGCGCTTCAGCACCGGCTGCGCCGCATGCAGTTCGATCGCATCGTGATTCCGCTGATGGAACCGTCGCTGCAATCGGCAGGCAACCTGCTGCGGCTGGCCGTGGTGCTGGGCGGGAAGCTGACTTCGGTATGGGCTGCCGGCGGCCACCTCCAGAGCTGGACGCGCGGCCAGTTGCCGCAGGCCGCACTCGCTGCCTCATTCAACGAAGACCTCTCGGTCCTGCTGCAGATGCTGCGGGCCGTCTTTCATCGCCGTGTGCCACGCGCGACCAATCCCGCATCGTTGCGCGTGCTCCACATCATCAACAGTCTTGGCCTTGGCGGCGCGCAAACGCAGCTCGCCGAGCTGATTAACCGCACGCCGGCCGATCACCGCATTGATCTCCTGTTGCTGTTCTATGACGACGAGATCATGCGCGCGCGGCTGACGCGTCCGGGCCTGTCGGTCACGTATCTCGGCGATCTTCGCACCAGGCATCCTGGCACCGCGATCGACGCGATCGCGGCGTTCTGCCGCGCGAATCGATACGACGTGGTGCATACGTGGCTACCGGTTGCCAACATGATTGGCGCCGCCGCCGCCCGACTTGCGGATGTGCCCCGGATCGTCACTTCCATTCGCAGCATGAACCCAGGCAACTTTGCGGACTGCCAATGGTGGTTCCGCATCGGGGACACGTTGTCGGCGCGCATAGCCGACGTCGTGACGGTGAACGCCAGCCCGCTGGTCGCCGATCACGCGCGATGGGCGCGGATGGACGCGCGCTGCATCGAGATCGTGCACAACGGCGTGGACGTCAGCACGATCCGGCAGGATCGCAGCGCTGCTACCACCTGGCTACGTGAAGAACTCGCGGTTCCTGATGATCTGCCGCTGGTCGGCTGCATCGGGCGCCTGTCGGAAGAGAAGGACCAGTCCACGTTGATTCGCGCGCTCGCGCTTCTCAAGTGGCGAGGGGTGCCGTTTCGCGCGGTGCTGGCCGGAGACGGTCCGATGCGAGCGGAGCTGTCCGCGCTGGCGGGGGAGCTGGGCTTGCTGGACGACGTGACTTTTCTCGGTGCCCGTAAAGACGCCCGCCGGATCATGGCCGGCCTCGATGTTCTCGCCCTGACCTCGCGCATCGAAGGCTTTCCCAACGTGTTGCTGGAGGCCGCGCTCCTCGGCGTGCCGGTGGTGTCCACCGCCGCCGGTGGCGTCATCGACGTCGTCGGCAACGCCGGCGAGCTGTGTGCCTGCAAGGACCCCCGCTCGGTCGCTGACGGGCTGGACGCGATGCTGGCCAGCCCCTACGAGCGTGCCGCCCGAGCATCACGACTGATGCGCCGCGCCCACGGCCACTTTACCGCCGAGCACATGGTGGCTCGCTGGATGTCGTTCTATGGTTCGCAAGCCGTTTCAAAGGAGAAAGCTGCGTGAAGACCGATCTGCTGCCGCTATTGTGCTGCCCGTCCTGCCGTGAGGACCTGACCCTCACCACGACCCTCGGTGATGCCACGGTCGTCACCGAAGGCCGCCTGACCTGCGAGGGATGCGCGGCGAGCTACGCGATCACGCGCGGCGTGCCGCGGTTTGTCGGCAACGACGGCTACGTTGGCAGCTTTTCGTACGAATGGAACAAGTGGAATCGCGTGCAACTCGACATCGCCAACGGCGGTCGCGAGTCCGAGGATACGTTCATCGAGAAGACCGGCTTCACGCAGGCCGACCTTGGCGGCAAGGTCGTGCTCGATGTCGGCTGCGGCGCCGGCCGCTTCCTCGATGTCGCGTCACGCTGGGGTGCGCGCACGATCGGCATCGACTTCTCGTTCGCGGTTGAGGCGTCACAGCGCAACGTTGGTGACCGGTCGAACGTGGATGTCATCCAGGCGGACGTGTTCCGCCTGCCGTTCAAGGACGAAGTGTTCGACGTGATCTTCTCGCTCGGCGTGCTGCACCACACGCGCGATACGCGCGAGGCGTTCCTGTCGCTGCCGCGTCATCTCAAGGCCGACGGTGAGATCGCCGTGTGGCTCTACTACTACACGGATCGCGTCTATAACCTCGCCAGCGACTTCTGGCGCTGGACGTTCCGGCACATGCCGCATCGCGTCACCTACGCGTTCTGTTGGCTGATCGTGGCGCTGTTCTCGGACCTGTTCCGCATGTCGTTCATGCAGAAGCAGCCGTGGAGCCACTTCCGCCGCATCCTCCCGGTCAACACGCACAACGAGTGGAGCTGGCGCGTGCTCGACACGTTCGACTGGATCTCGCCGCGCTACCAGGACAAGGACTGCTCGCCGGAGCGCGTGATTGGCTGGTGCCACAGCGCTGATCTCCGCAACGTCGAGATCCTCAGCTTCCCGACTTCGATTCGAGCGCGCAAGGACGACGGCCGCCAGTACCCCCTCGTGAAGCACTTGCCGGACCTCGGCGCACAGCGCCTCGTCGTGTTCGGCGCATCAGCCGCCGGCCGACTCGCCTTTGAGCAGTTGGACACGCTCGGTGTGCGCGCGCAGGTCGTCGCGGTGGTCGATAACGATCCCGCCAAGGCCGGCACGATCTTCGAGGGCCACGAGGTGCGCGCATTCAGCACGCTGGACCGCGGCACCTACGATCGCGTGATTATCGCGTCGCAATTTGGATTGCCCGCGATTTCGAAGCAATTGACCGAGGAGGGCCTCGTTGAACGGCAGGACTTCATGTCGCTCGCGGCGGTCGAAACCCTCGCGCCGTTGATGCGCCTTGTGGCGCAAATGCAGTCGTAAGGAAGGTCTGACATGTGCGGGATCTGCGGAATGGTGGGGCAGCCTGACCGTGCGGCCCTGGGCCGGATGGCCACGGCCATGTGGCATCGAGGGCCGGATGACGACGGGTTCTTCCTTGATCATGCCGCCGGTCTGGGCTTTCGACGCCTGTCGATCATCGACGTCGCCGGCGGGCATCAGCCGCTGACCAACGAAGATCAGTCGCTCCACCTGGTGTTCAACGGCGAGATCTACAACCACGCCGAGCTGCGCAAGGGCCTGCAAGCGCGCGGCCACCAGTTCCGCACCAGCTCCGACGGTGAGGTGATCCTTCACCTGTATGAAGAGAAGGGCGCGGCGCTCGTCAACGATCTCAACGGCATCTTTGCGTTCGCGTTGTGGAATCCGCGCGAAGAGCAGATGGTGCTGGCGCGCGATCATCACGGCGTCAAGCCGCTCTACTACTCGAATCGCGCCGGGCGGCTGACGTTTGCGTCCGAGATCAAGTCGATGCTGGCGAGCGGCCGCGTGTCACGCGCCATTGATGCGCAGGCCGTGAATCAGTTCCTGCAATACCAGGCTGTGCCGGCGCCGCTCTCGATCCTCGAAGACGTGAAGCAGCTGCAGCCGGGCCGTGTGCTCGTGCATCGCCGCGGTGATGTGCGCGTCCAGCAGTACTGGACACCAGTCAAGCAGGCCAGAGAGACGGTGTCTTCGCTAGACGAAGCGAAGGAGATCGCGCTCGGCGGTCTGCGCGCGGCCGTGAAGCGCCAGATGATGTCCGAACGGCCCCTCGGCGTGTTTCTCTCCGGTGGTGTCGATTCAAGCGCGCTCGTCGCGCTGGCGTCGGACTGCGTGTCCCATCCGCTGAAGACGTTCTCGGTTGGCTTCGTCGGCGGTCCAGACGAGGCGATGCTGACCGAGTGGCCATGGGCGCGCAAGGTGGCTGAGCGCTACGGCACCGATCACGAAGAGTTCGTGCTCGAAGAGTCGATGTTTCGCAATGCCATGCCGCACACGCTCGCGGCCATGGACATGCCCACCTCGGACGGGATCAACTCCTACTGGGTCTCACACGCCGCCGCAAAGCACGTGACCGTGGCTCTCTCCGGCACCGGTGGTGATGAATTGCTGCTTGGCTACCAGAGGGACGCGCACCTGCTACGCCGCTTCGCTGATGGCAAGGCCATCGAAGGCCTGCCGGCCGGCTACCTGCGCAAGATCGCGCAGCTCATGAGCCGATTGCCGCCAGGCAAGCTGTGGCCGTCGGTCGACAAGTGGGTGGATGCCATCAAGGCGCACGCGCTGCTCGACGAGCAGTTTGTGACGCCATCGATCATGGGCATCTTTACCCGCGACCAGAGTCAATCCTTGCTGGCCTCGTCCGTGCGCGGCCTCGCCGAAGCTGGACCGTCGGCCGTGGATTTCGTCCGCGACGATGTCGATCCCGATCTGGATCGCCCGGGTGACTGGCTGCTGCGTCTCGAACAGCGCGCCTACCTCTCGTACGTGCTGCTGCGCGACATCGACGCGATGTCGATGGCGCACTCCCTCGAAGTGCGGGTCCCGTTCCTGGATCCCGAGTACGGCGCTGCGCTCGCGCAGGTCCCGTGGGAAATGAAGTTCGGGAACGGCGTCGGCAAGGCCGTGCTGAAGGAAGCGCTCCGGCCGCTGCTGCCCGAAGACGTGTTGTTCCGCCCGAAGATGGGCTTCGGCCTCCCGTATCCGCAGTGGATGCGCCGCTCGCTCGAGCCGATGGTGCGCGATTTGCTGAACCCATTCCGTATCCGCCGCCGCGGCCTGTTTGATCCGGTGGAAGTCGACCGCCTCGTCGCGCGCTTCTATGGCGGTGACGATGGTGCGTGGCGGAAGGTGTGGACGTTGTTCGTGATGGAAGGCTGGGCGACCCAGGTGCTGGACGCCGGCGTGAGAGGAGCGGATCGTGCCAAGGCAGCCTGAGCGCATTTTGTTGTTCCGATCCGGCCGTCATCTAGGCACCGCGCTGACGCGGCTCCAGGCCGTCTATCCCGATTGCGACATCACGGTGGTCTCGACGCCGTTCGCAGTCGCTGCGCTCGAAGGATACGGCATTGACGCCGCGCATCGCATCGTGTTCGAAGACGGGGCATTCTTTTCGCCGTGGACATTTCTTCGCAGTGACGCCGGCGCCGAAGTGCGGCGGCGAAAGTTCGATCGCGTGTGCGTGCTCTGGAATGACCAGGACGGCACCGGGCAGTCGAACGTCGATCGCACCGCGCTGACCGTCTCGCCTTTCGGCTTCACGGCGATCACGCCGGATGGAACGTTCGCCGACCAGTGGCCGGGCATGGCGCTGTGTCGCGAGACCGTTCGCGCCGCAGTGTCAATCGGCATCGGCGCCGCCATCGTGACGTTCTTGCTCGTGCCCGCACGAATCGCAAGGGGGATTCGCTCATGACGCGCCTCTCCGTCCTCCTGCCGGTTCGCAACGGCATGCCGTACTTGCCGCAGGCGGTGGAGAGCATCCTCACGCAGTCGTTCACCGACTTCGAGCTGCTTGTGATCAACAACGGCAGCACCGATGGCACGGCCGACTACCTGCGGGCGGTTGCTGATTCGCGCCTACGCGTGTTGTCGCCAGGCAGCATTGGCCTCGCGCGCTCACTGAACATCGGCCTCGCCCAGGCAAGAGGGCAATACGTGGCCCGTCACGATGCCGACGACCGGTCGGCGCCGGATCGATTTGCGAGGCAGGTCGAGTTCCTGGACGCCAACCCGGGCATCGCGGTCCTCGGCACGTGCGTCGGCTTCATCGACGGCGATGGCATCGAGGTGATTGACGGATGGACGCAGACGGTCCGCGAGCAGCAGGATCCGGCGCAGACGCCTGAACAGATCCTCGCGATGATGCCGCTCACGTGCTGCATCGCGCACGGCTCGGTGATGATGCGCACGGCGGTAGCGCTACGCGCCGGTGGCTACAATCCGGCCACCGTTCCTGCGGAAGACTACGACCTGTGGTTGCGATTGCTCCCCGATCACGGGATCGCCAAGCTGCCCGATCGTCTCTATGACTATCGCGTGCACGCGGATCAGTCGAGCAGCGCCCGCCGATCAGAACAGCAGGCACGCACGATCGAAGCGAAGCTTCGCTATGTGAGACGGCAGATCCCTGAGCTGCCGCGCCCAGTGCGGTTGGTCCTGCCGTGCGACAACTACGGCGCCACACTGTTCAGGAAGATCGGCCCGGCCGAAGGCTACGACGCGTCGATTCGCGTCAGCCCCGTCGCGCGAGGTACGGACGTCGTTGCGGTGACGGATTTTTCTGCAATCCCGTACTACCAGCAAGTACTAGCAGCGACGACACAGTGTCGGCAGTTTGGGAATCTGTTCGTTTGCAGCGGCTGAGGATAAACACGAAGGACACGAAGGGCACGAAGCCAAGTCTGGAAAATACAAGTGCCGCTTAGCAGCACTGACATTTTCCAAAGCAGCCTTCGTGTCCTTCGTGTCCTTCGTGTTTGTCGTCGGTCTATAGCGACGGGTGTTTCTTGTGCCAGTCAGTAGCCTGTTCGTAGGCCAGCGCGATGCGGCAAATCGTGGCTTCGTCGTAGAGCCGGCCGGTCACCATGATCGACTGCGGCATATTGTCGACGAAGCCGCACTTCATCGCGATCGCGGGATGGCCGGTCAGGTTGGTGACCTGCAGGCTTGACGTTCCAGGCGCGAGGCTGAGGAACGCGTCGTACTGCGACATTACCTTGTCCATCTCGCGCATCAGCAGCGTGCGCGCGCGCATGGCGCGGATGTATTCCACCGCCGGAATGAAGCGGGAGCTGCGGAAAGTGTTCGGCCAGTCACCCGGTGACTGACCGGTCAGCGTCGCGAGCTTCTCCTTGTCTCTTGTCAGATCATCAAACGCCGCCGCCGCTTCCGCGCTCAACACGAAACCGATCGCACCGGCGGGGAAGTCCGGCATCGAGATCGGCTCGAGCTTTGCGCCTAGCTGGCGGAACTGATCGAGCGCATCGCGATACATCGCCTGCCGGTTCGTCGCCGTGGTCTTCTGCGCTTCGGTCGGGTTGTTGACGTTCGACGCGTTCTCGAATTCGCGCTGGATGTAGCCGATACGCATGGACGCAAGCGGCCGGTCAGGATTCCACTCGAACGGCGCATCCGTGCACGTGTCGTCCTTGCCGTCACTGCCGTAGATCGCATTCAGCACCAGCACGCAATCCTCGACCGATCGGCACATCGGACCGATCTTGTCCATCGTCCAGGAGAGCGCCATGGCGCCATGACGGCTGACGCGGCCGTATGTGGGGCGCAAGCCGGTGACGCCGTTGGTCACCGAAGGAGAGATGATCGAGCCGAGCGTCTCGGTGCCGATCGAGAAGCCGACGAGCCCCGCCGCGGTAGCGGAGCCAGGACCCGCGGACGATCCGCTCGAACTCCGCTCGGTGTTCCACGGATTGCGCGTCGAGCCGCCGAACCACACGCCGCCCTGCGCGAGCGCGCCCATCGACAGCTTGGCGACCAGCACCGCGCCGGCCGCGTTGAGGCGTTCGACGACGGTGGCGTCGATGTCGATGACCTGGTCCTTATAAGGCGTTGCCCCCCACGTCGTCTTGATGCCCTTGGTCGCGAGCAGGTCCTTTGCGCCCCACGGAATCCCATGCAGCGGCCCGCGATACTTACCGGCCTTGATCTCGGCGTCCGCGGCGGCTGCCTGTTTCAACGCGAGTTCTTCGGTGAGCGTGACGACACAGTGCAGGACCGGGTCGTATTTCTTCAGACGATCGAGGTAGATCTTCGTGAGTTCGGTGGAGGTGATGCGCTTCGTCTCGATCAGCGCCGCGAGCGACGTCACCGGCAGGAACGCAATCTGCTCCGGCGTCAGGTTATTCGGCACGACCGGGCGACTCACCTTGAGCTTCGCGCCTGGCGTCGAACGTCCGGTCGGCTTCTTGCCAGGCAGGTATGGCCGGAATGTGATCGCCGGCTCGGTATCGAGCGGCACGTTGAGCTTGCGCAGTTCCTCGAAGCTGGCGAGGTTGCGATTGACGCTGTTGAGCGCCATCTGCTCCTCGGCCTCGGTGAAATCGACACCGAAGATGCTCTCGGCGGCGTCGAGGCGCAGTCGGTCGATCCGTTGAGGAGCGGCGGCCTGTTGGGCCAACGCCGGCGTAGCTGCGCCAGCGGCCAGTAAGGTCGAGAAGAAGCGGCGTCGGTTCATGAGGGTGAAGGCTATCAGGCCAGCGGGTCAGGAGGCTAGCAAGACTGCTAGCCCGCCAGCCCGATAGCCTGCTAGCCTGAGCATGTGCTAACCGCATTCGATCTGCACCTGCTCGGCGAAGGAACGCACTTCGAGGCGTTCAACAAGCTCGGGGCCCGAGTCACCGAGCACGAGGGCGTGAGCGGGGTGGCGTTCGCGGTCTGGGCGCCCAATGCCCGGTCGATCAATCTTGTCGGCGACTTCAACCAGTGGAACGGCGCGAGGCACCCGATGCGCCAGCTTCAAAACTCCGGCTACTGGGAAGCGTTTGTCTCTGGGCTCACGACCGGAGCCACCTATAAGTTCGAAGTGTTCGGCGCCGACGGCAGTCGCGTGTTGAAGGCCGATCCATGCGCGCGCTATTTCGAGACGCCACCGAAGACCGCGTCGATCGTGTGGGACAGCAGCGCCTACGCGTGGCAGGACGACGAGTGGATGCGCGCCCGCGAAGGACGCGGGCAGTGGAAGCAGCAGCCAATGTCGGTGTACGAGGTGCACCTGGGAAGCTGGCAGCGTTCGCCTGACGGCAAGCTCCACACCTATCGCGACATGGCGGAGCGCCTGGTCCCCTACGTGAAGGACATGGGCTTCACGCACGTCGAGTTGCTGCCGGTGATGGAGCATCCCTACACCGGCTCGTGGGGCTACCAGGTGATCGGCTTCTTCGCGCCGACGAGCCGGTTCGGCACGCCCGAAGACTTCAAGTTCCTGGTCGATGCCTTTCACCAGGCCGGCATCGGCGTGATCCTCGACTGGGTGCCCGGTCATTTTCCGAAGGATCAACACGGCCTGGCGCGATTCGACGGCACCGCGCTCTACGAGCACGCCGATCCGCGGCAAGGCGAACACCAGGACTGGGGCACGCTCGTTTTCAACTACGGGCGTCACGAAGTGCGCTCGTTTCTGCTGAGCAACGCGCGCTTCTGGCTGACGGAATTTCATCTCGACGGCCTGCGCGTCGACGCCGTCGCGTCGATGCTGTATCTGGATTACTCGCGCGATGCGGGGCAGTGGATCCCGAACAAGTACGGCGGCCGCGAGAATCTCGATGCGATCGAATTCATCAAGCAGCTGAACATGCTGGTCGAGAAGGAGTGTCCCGGCGCCTTCGTGTCCGCCGAGGAGTCGACCTCATGGCCTGGCGTGACGCGGCCCGTGCACCTTGGCGGCCTGGGTTTCACCTACAAGTGGAACATGGGCTGGATGCACGACATGCTCGACTACACCAAGGAGAACCCGATCCATCGCAAGTGGCACCACAACAAGATCACGTTCTCGATGATGTACGCCTACAGCGAGAAGTTCGTGCTGCCGTTCTCGCACGACGAAGTGGTGCACGGCAAGCGGTCGATGCTCGACAAGATGCCTGGCGACGTGTGGCAGAAGCACGCAAACCTGCGCGCGCTCTACGGTTACATGTTCGTGCATCCCGGCAAGAAGCTGTTGTTCATGGGTGGCGAGATCGGCCAGTGGCGCGAGTGGAACCACGACTGGCAGCTGGATTGGGAAGTGCTCGGCGACCCGCGCCATGCCGGTCTGCAACGCTGGGTCCGGGACCTGAACGTCGTGTATCAACGAGAGTCCACTTTGTGGACTGACGATTTTGACCCCGCAGGGTTCACCTGGATTGACTGCAATGACCATGAGCACAGCATCGTGGCGCTGGCGCGCAAGAGTGCAGAGTCAGGAGTGCAGAGTGCAGAGGGGGTAGCCGGGGATCACTCTGCACTCTCCACTCTCAACTCTGAACTCGTCGTGGCCGTCGTCAACTTCACGCCGGTGCCTCGTCGCGGCTATCGACTTGGCGTGCCGCTCGATGGCGACTACGAAGAGATCCTGAACAGCGATGCAGCGGTCTACGGCGGCAGCAACATGGGCAACCAGGGGAAGGTCCCGGCCGAGGACGTCCCCGCGCACGGGCACCCGTTTTCGCTCAGCCTGACCGTCCCACCTTTGGGATTTCTGCTTTTGAAACCGAACAAGTAAAACCGCCTGATCTTCAACGCGCTGGATTTTGGGAACCCGGCGCGCTTGTCGCATTTCAGAATTCTCTGGGCTTTCTGTGCTTTCTGCGGCTCTGTCCGCGCCTTCTGCGTTCGGCATGCTCTTCGCTATAGCGACAGCGCATGCTTCGTCATGGGACGAGTGTTGGGACGAATGCCTTTCCGGTTGACCGCAGGTGGCGGCAGACGGATATTGCCGCTATGGCTCCCTCCCACGGGCTCGTTCCCACCCGCGTCATCTTCGGCGTCGCGACGGCTCTCGGGTTCTTCTCAGCGTTCGCCGCGTTCTATTTCGTCTCGACGTTCACCGACAAGCCGGCGGCCTTCGGGCTGCTGCTGACGCTGAATCTCGGGTACTGGTATTCGTGGGCGGCCGTCGCGCCGGCGATCTTCTGGATCACGCGTCGATTTCCTTTCGATCGCGCGACCTGGAAGATGGCCATTCCGGTGCACATCGCGGGCGTCATCATCGCCACGTCGATTCACGTCGTCGTCACCGTTGCGCTCCGCATGGGCACCTACTGGCTCATAGGAGAATCGCTCGATACGTGGCTCCACGAAGCGCAGGAGATGCTGTTCCTGAACTTCGACTGGGAGATGATGACCTACTGGACGATCGTCGGCGTCGGCACGGCGCTCAAGTATCTCCACGAGGCGCGCGCCCGCGAACTGAATGCGGCGCAGCTCGAGACACGGCTCGTTGAAGCGCGCCTGCACACCTTGCAGCGGCAGATGCAGCCGCACTTCCTGTTCAACACGCTGAACACGATTTCCGCGCTCATGCATCGCGACGTCGAAGCGGCGGACGAGATGATCGCGCGGCTCAGTGACCTACTGCGCATGTCGTTGCAGCGGGTCGGCGTCCAGGAAGTGTCGTTGAAAGAGGAGCTCGATTTCCTCTCCAAGTACTTGGAGATCGAACAAACCCGCTTCCGCGACCGTCTGACAGTGGTATTCGACGTCCAGGCGGACACGCTGGATGCGTTGGTCCCCAACCTTTTGCTCCAGCCGCTCGTCGAAAACGCCATCAAGCACGGCCTTGGTCCCAGGCCCACACCTGGCCAGGTCACCGTGCGGGCCCGCCGCAACGGCGCGTTACTCGAGCTCGATGTCCAGGACAACGGCGTCGGGCTCTCAGCCGCGCGATTGACTGACTTCAATCGCGGCGTCGGGCTTAGCAACACCCGGTCGCGACTCGATCATTTATACGGGTCGCTGCACCGGTTTGAATTCCGGCAGCCCGCCGAGGGCGGGTTGCTCGTGTGCATCGCCATTCCGATGGCGGAGCTTGCAAGTGAGACAGGGATGCGTGAGGGCGAGGCTGTTGCCTAGGCCGCAGATGGCGCAGATGGCGCAGATGCCGATGACGCCAACGGCTTGTCAGCTTCAACAATCGAGGGTGGCGTGACTAAGATTCGCACAATGGTGGTGGATGACGAGCCGATGGCGCGCGAGCGCATTGTCGGTCTTCTGAGCCAGGAAAAAGATATCGAAATGGTGGGTGAGTATTCGGATGGCACCCAGGCCGTTTCGGCAATCCAACAGCAGCACCCCGATCTCGTATTCCTCGACGTGCAGATGCCGGCGTGTGACGGGTTCGGGGTGATCCAGCAGCTCGGCGCCGAGCAGGTGCCGGCAGTGGTATTCGTGACCGCGTACGACGAATACGCCCTCAAGGCGTTCGAAGTGCACGCCATTGACTACCTGCTGAAGCCCTTCGGCCGCGATCGCTTTGCGCAGACGCTGCAGCATGCCCGCGAGCACCTCGAGCGGCGCCGTGCCGGCGACCTCGGCAAGCGGCTGATGGCGCTGGTGCAGGACATCAAGCCCGAGCCGCAGCGGCTCGATCGTCTGGTCGTCAAGTCCGGCGGACGCGTGTTCTTCCTGCGGACGCAGGAGATCGACTGGATCGAAGCGGCCGGCAACTACGTGCGGCTGCACCTCGGCGAGGACTCGCACCTGTTCCGCGAGACCATGAACAACATGGAAGGCCGCCTCGACGCCCAGCGCTTCGTCCGCATCCACCGCTCGCGCATCGTCAACACCGACCGCATCAAGGAGATGCAGCCGTGGTTCAACGGTGAATACGTGGTGGTGCTGCAGAACGGCACCCGGCTGACGCTGAGCCGCGGCTACCGTGAGAAGCTGCAGGAGCGCTTGGGTAAGGGATTTTGATAGCCCGATGGCCTGAGGTGACGCGATGACCGAAGAAGAACTCAAGCAGCACCACGGCGAGAAGGAGCTGGCGGAGTTCATCCGCCAGGGCGCCAAGCGGCGGCCTGACCAGGCATTCGGCGATTACTACAGCGGCCGGAGCGCGTCCTGCGCGCTCGGCGCCGCCTACGAAGCGATGTACCGGCTGCCCGACCAGGCCGGCAACATCCGCCCGACGAAGGATCTGGAATGGTTCTTCGACTGCCTCGAAGGATCGGTCCGCAAGTGTCCGGGTGGCGACGGCTGCAAGAAGGCGCTCAGCCTCGCCGCGATCATGGTGCACCTCAACGACGACCACAAGTGGTCGCGGGAGCAGATTGCGCAGTGGCTGGACGGCCTGAAGTAAACCTGTAGCGACGAGCCTTCAGGCTCGTCGTCTATACGGACAGCCGATTCCGGGCGGCCGCCAGGCACCCCTCCATCGTCGCGGTATGGCCGAACACGTATTTCGACAACGTCCTGAACACGACGTTGTAGACCTCGCCTCGCTCGGTGATCGTCAGGCGCGAGCCGGTCCCGGACGGTGCAATGTCGATGGTCCACGTGCCGCCAAACTGGGTCTCGCCGATCACACGGGTTACGATCTTCGACGGGGACACACGTTCGACCACCTCGGATCTCACCGTCGCACCGGACCACCAGAGTTGATAGCGATCCACGTCCGCCAACAACGCGAAAACGCGTTCGGGGGGCGCGTTGATCTCGGCAGACCGTGAGGCTTCGTGTCCCACGGGGAGGAAGAAGCCGATGAGCCCGGTCACTCCGACCACCGCCACCAGCGAGACCACCATCCACAGTATCCACTTCACGATCGATCTCCCTGCGTAGTCCGAGCGGCTTTCACCAGTGTGGTGCTTCGAGACGGGCATGTGCGGATGCTACGAACTCCGGACGATTTCGTCAAAACGAAGCAGTTCCTGATGGCCCGTAGGCCCGGCCGCCTGTCGGCCTTCGCGCGAGCGTACAGAAAAAAGGCCCCGGGGATTTCTCCCCGGGGCCCGGTTGTTTCAGACGCTCGCGGTCTTTACCAGCGGGCGCTGACGCCGAAGCGAAGCACGCGCGGAGCGATGATGCCGCTCACCGAGTTCGCGTTGGTGGCCGCCTGGTTGCGGTTGATCGCCTGGATCGTGTTCGTGTTGGTGGCGTTGAACAGATCGATCGCGGGGACGATCGTGAACGAACCGATGCGCACGGTCTTGTCGATGCGCGCGTCAACCGTGTGCAGGTTGTCGAGGCGGACATCGCCCAGCGGATCGAGCAGCACCGTCACCGTGCCGGCGCCATTGGCGCGCGACGGCGAGAGGATGCCCTGCGGGAACGGGAAGCCCTGGCGTCCGAGGTAGTTGACCGCGAAGTTGATCGACCACGGCAGCTGCACACGGGCGTTGGCCTTCACGGCCCACTTGGAGTTCTGGAACACGTTGCCGATGCCCGAACCCGCTGCTTCCGGCGCGTACTGGAAGCCGTTGGTCTGCGCGAGGTTGGTCGGATCTTCGACGCCCGCGAGGCCATCCCAGTGATCGATCGCGTTGTTGAACGCGTAGCTGAAGTTCGCCGACCAGCGGTTGGCCATGCGCTTCTGGAACGTGAACTCAAGACCGTTGAAATCGCGGTAGCGATCCGGCTGGTTGGTGTAGACGTTCGGCGACGGGATGACCGTCGTCGGTTCGAAGTAGCTCACCGAGCTGCAGCGCGCACCGGCCACCGAGCAGGTCGGCTGGAACACGACTTCACGATAGTTGGCGCTGGTGAAGTTGTCGCGATCGTTCCAGAGGAACTGATCGTACTTGCGCCACACGTAGCTGGCGCCGACGGCCATCACGCTGCCGAGCTGGCGATCGAAGCCGACGATGAACTCGCGGGTGCGGTCGTTCTTGACGTTCGGGTCAACGCGCGTCGGCGAGGTCGTCGACGTCGGGTTGGCCGGGTCATACGCGGCGCTCTTGCTGAGGAAGGTGCCGGTGGTGTTGACTTCGCCGAACTGCACGAAGCCGTCGCCGTTGGTGTCGGTCCAGGGGTACTGCACCTGCACCGCGCCGGTCGCCGCGAGCTGGCTCGAGAGCTGGCCGGGCGCCATCTGGCCGTAGTAGGTCGCGAACGACGACGAGAACACGTTCTTGCCGTTGCCGGTGAGGTCGTAGGTGAAGCCGATGCGGGGCGAGAAGTCCTTCCACACCACGCCGGCGTCGGCGCCCGAGAACTTGATCGCGGGCATCAGCAGCGGGAACGTCGGGTTCTGGGGCACGTCAGCGGCCAACGCCGCGTCGTCCTGGATGTCGAGGCGGAAGCCCAGGTTCACCGTCAGGCGGTTGCGGGTGAAGGTGTCCTGGAGGTAGACCGCGTTGGTGTTGAGGTGCGACACCGAGTTCTGGTCGCGCCAGATCTGCGCGCGCGACGCGACGCCGTTGGTGTAGAGCGCATCGATGAAACCACCGTGGTGGTTCAGGCTCACCGAGTGCGCGCTGCGCCAGCGGTAGCCGAACTTGAACGAGTGATCGCCGCCGAGCACACCGGGAGCGAAGTAGCTGCTGACCACGTCCACGCTGTTGGTGGGACGGAGGAACGTGGATGCCTGGAACGAACGGCTCCACGCGCCGGTGGTCGTTTCCTGGCGTGCCTGCACGCTGGCGAGTTCATCTTCGTGGAAGTCGAGCACGAAGTTGTTGCCGAGGTGGGCATAGGTGATGTCGATCAGCATGCGGTCGCTGATCACGTGCTGGTCGCCGATCTTCCAGAAGGGCGACGGGCCGGTCGTCCAGCCGAACTTGCCAACGCCGGCGGCCTTGGCATCGACCGCGCGCTGGCGGTAGGTGGTTTCGATCGGACGGGTGTCGCCCGCGTCGCGCGCGTTACGCACCTTCTCCGCCCAGGTGTTCTGGAAGTTCAGGCGGTTGTTGCTGAAGGGGACGTAGGTCAGCTTGACGTTGTAGTTGTTCAGCGTCGTAAGGTCGGTCGACAAGCAGCTGCGCAGCAGGTCGGTGTCGGCCGTACGCGGGTTGATGGCGACGCCGTTCGGGCGGCAGGTGGAGTCGTTCTTGTAGAAGCCAACCACGCCGACCTTGACGTCCTGCGTGCCGTACGAACCCCAGTACCACAGCTTGCCCTTGACGAGCGGGCCGCCGATGTCGAAGCCGTAGTCCTTGATGTTCTGGATGGGGGCGCCGGCGCCGGCGCCAGCCGCCTTCAGTTCGGGGGTGATGTTGTCGTCAACGAACTTGTCGTCGGTCAGGAGCGCGCGGGCGCTGCCCTTGAAGCGGTCGGTGCCGCTCTTGGTGACGAGGTTGATGCCGACGCCGCCGGTCTGCTGGGTGACGTCCGCGCCACCCGTGGTGACCTGCATTTCTTCGAGCATGTCGAAGTCGTAGTAGATCGGGGAAGCGCCGGTGGCGGCCATGTCGGTGATGTCGACACCGTCGATGGACCACTTGTTGTTGCCGGTGCTCGCGCCGCGCGAGATGTAGCCTGACTGCTGACCCGACTGGTTACCGCCGACGTTGGCGCGGTCCATGATGATGCCGGGGGTGCGCTCGAGCATGACCCAGGGGTCGCGAGCCGACGGGATGTTTTGCATCGTCTCGAGGTCGAAGGTCGCCTTGGTGCCGGTTTCGCGCGTGTCGACGAGCGGGCTGGCGCCGGTGACCGTCACCGTCTCCTGCACCGTCGACAGCTCCAGGGAGCCGTTGACCTGGGCACGGAAGCCGATGGTCACGCGGATGTCCTGAATCGCCGTGGTCTTGAAGCCGGCGAGTTCGAAGGTCACAGAGTAGGTGCCGATCGGCAGTTCCGGAATCCGGTAGGTGCCGGTTTCCGAGGTCACGGACACGCGCGGGGTAATCAGCGCGGGGCCAGCAACCGTCACGGTCGCGCCAGGCAACACAGCGCCCGACGTATCGGCCGCCCTTCCGTAAATCTCACCGGTGTTCTGCTGTGCGAAGGCGCTCGTCACGCCGAACACAAGCATCATCACTGATGCGATTAGCGTCTTTCTCAACGTCATTTCCCATCCTCCAATACGCCGGAATCCATCCCCGGCGAAGGTCATTGCACAAGCCGTCCCGCCTTATCGGCAGTTCGGCCCAACTAAAGAGGTGCACGTCCCACGGAGCAGCATTTGTGCCACCGGAAGCGGTAAGGATTGGGATGGAAAATGGGTCTAATTGCGCCAATAAACCCAGGGTTGCCTGGGACCGGACGGCTGAATTCAGGGACGAATTCAGGATATTGGATAGTCGAGATTCAACGTACTGAATGATCGTACAAACGAAAGGCCCGGGCTTGATAACCCGGGCCTTCCGTAGTGTCGAGCTGGCCTGGCCGACGGCCTGGTGGCCGGATGGCCCTTAGGCCTGTTGTTACCAGCGAACCGCCACACCGAAGCGCGCGATGCGCGGCGGCAGGATGCCTGACACCTGGTTGGCGTTGGTGGCCGACTGGTTCTTGTTCATGGCCTGCACCGTGTTGGTGTTGGTCAGGTTGAACAGGTCGATCGCGGGGACGACCGAGACGTTGCCGAAACGGAAGCTGCGATCGAGGCGCAGGTCAACCGTGTGCAGGTTGTCGTAACGGTTCTCGCCCAACGTGTCGATGTGGACGTGAATCTGGCCCGCGCCGTTGGCGCGCGCCGGCGACTGGATCGTCTGCGGGAACGGGAAGCCCTGGCGGCCGAGATAGTTCGCCGCGAGGTTGAACGCCCAGGGCAACTGCACGCGGCCGTTCATCTTCACGAGCCACTTCGCGTTCTGGAACACGTTGCCGATGCCGCTGCCCGCCGATTCAGGCGCGTAGATCATTTCGCCCGGGCAGGCGATGACCGGGTTGGCGCCGGCGACCGTGCTGGCCGTGCACGTCGGATCTTCGTACGCGTTCGGCGAATCCCACACGTCAACCGCGTTGTTGTAGGCGAAGCTGCCGTTCATGGACCAGCGGTTGGCCATGCGCTTGGTGACGGTGAACTCCACACCGTTGAAATTACGGTAGCGGTCCGGCACGTTCGTGTAGGTGTTGGCCGACGGCAGCAGCACCGTCGGTTCGTAGTAGGTCACCGTCTCGCAACGCGCGCCGGCCACCGTGCAGGTCGGCGTGAACTGCACCGCGCGGTAGTTCGCGCTGGTGAAGTTGTCGCGATCGTTCCAGAGGAAGCGATCGTACTTGCGCCAGATGTAGCTGGCGCCGAACGCCATCTGCGATCCGAGCTGGCGATCGAAGCCGGCGATGAATTCCCTCGTACGGTCGTTCTTCACGTTGGGATCAACACGGGTCGGCGACGCGGTGTTGGTGGGGTTCGCCGGATCGTACGCCGTGCTCTTGTTCAAGAAGGACACCGAGGTGTTCACCTCGTTGGGTTGCACGAAGCGGTCACCGTTGGTATCCGTCCACGGGTAGCGGACGAACACGGCGCTGGTGGCCGCCAACTGGCCAGACAACTGGCCGGGCGACATCTGGCCGTAGTAGACGGCGAATGACGACGAGAACACGGTCTTGCCGTCGCCGGTGAGGTCGTAGGTCGCGCCCACGCGCGGTGAAAGGTCGTTCCACACCACGCCGGCGTCGGCGCCCTGGAAGTTCACGGCGGGCATCAACGTCGGGAAGTGCGGGTTCTGCGGCACTTCGCCGGCCTCTGCGCTGTCGTCCTGGCGGTCGAAACGCAGGCCGAGGTTCAGCGTGAAGCGGTTCTTCGTGAACGTGTCCTGCACGTAGAGCGCATGCGTGTCGAGGTGCAGGATCTGGTTGCTGTCGCGCCAGATGTCGGCGGAATTGGCGATACCGTTGGTGAAGCGCGCTTCGATGAAGCCGCCGCGATGGTTGAGGCTGGTCGAGTGCGCACTGCGCCACCGGTAGCCGAACTTGAACGAGTGGTCGCCGCCGAGCACGCCCGGCGCGAAGTAGGTGCTGACCACGTCAAGGCTGTTGGTCGGGCGGATGAACGAAGACGCGTTGAACGAACGCGCCCAGGCGCTGGTGGTCGTTTCGAACGCGGGCTGCACGTCGGCCAGACCCGGCTCCTGGAAGTCCAGCGCGAAGTTGTTGCCCATGTGCGACCACATCACGTCGACCAGCATCTTGTCGCTGATGACGTGCTGATCGGCGGCCTTCCAGAACGGGCCGGGGCCCGTCAGCCAGCCGAACTGGCCGAACTGGCTGTCGACCGCCTTCTGGCGGACCGCAGTCTCGATCGGGCGCAGGTCGCTCGCGTCGCGCGCGTTGCGGACCTTTTCCGCCCAGGTGTTCTGGAAGTTGAAGCGGTTGTTCTTGAACGGCACCCAGGTCAGCTTCACGTTGTAGTTGTTCAGCGTCGTCAGGTCCGTTTCGAGACAATCGCGCAGCGTCTCGGTGTTGGTCGTGCGCGGGTTGATCGCGACGCCGTTCGGACGGCAGGTCGAGTTGTTCTTGTAGAAGCCGACGACGCCGACCTTGACGTCCTGCGTGCCGTACGAACCCCAGTACCACAGCTTGCCCTTGACGAGCGGGCCGCCGATGTCGAAGCCGTAGTCCTTGATGTTCTGGATGGGGGCGCCGGCGCCGGCGCCCTGCGCGCGCAGTTCGTCGGTGATGTTGTCACCCTGGAACTTCTGGTCGGTCAGCAGGAAGCGGGCGTTGCCCTTGAAGCGGTCGGTGCCGCTCTTGGTCACGAGGTTGATGCCGACGCCGCCGGTCTGCTGCGTGACGTCCGCGCCACCAGTGGTGACCTGCATTTCTTCGAGCATGTCGAAGTCGTAGTAGATCGGCGACGAGCCGGTCGCCGACATGTCGGTCACGTCCACGCCGTCGATCGACCACTTGTTGTTGCCGGTCGATGAACCGCGTGAGATGTAGCCCGACTGCTGGCCCGACTGGTTGCCGCCCACGTTGGCGCGGTCCATGAAGATGCCAGGCGTGCGCTCGAGCATGACCCACGGGTCGCGCGCCGACGGGATGTTCTGCAGCGTCTCGAGGTCGAAGCTGGCCTTGGTGCCGGTTTCACGCGTGTCGACGAGCGGGCTGGCGCCGCTGACCGTCACGGTTTCCTGCACCGTCGACAGTTCGAGCGCGGCGTTGACCTGCGCGCGGAAGCCGATGTTGATGCGGATGTCCTGGATCGCGGTGGTGCGGAAACCCGCGAGTTCGAACGTCACCGAGTAGCTGCCGATCGGCAGTTCGGGGATGCGGTAAGTGCCGCTTTCCGAGGTCACGGCGACGCGCGGAGTGATCAGCGCGGGACCGGCGACCGTCACGGTGGCACCGGGCAACACCGCGCCCGACGTGTCCGCCGCTCTTCCAAAGATCTCGCCGGTCTGCTGCTGCGCGACGGCGCTCGTCACGCCGAACACGAGCATCATCACCGACGCGATCAACGTCTTTCGCAGCGTCGCCTTACTAAAGGTCATTTCTTGCTCCTCCAAAACAACCGGGGTACCTCCCGGCAAGGGTTTGAACACAACAGCTGACAGCGTGTGGGCGCCGGTCAGCCCGAACAAAGAGGGGTAGAACCCAACGGCAAATATTTTGTCACTGCACCGGTGGCGAAAGTGACGGCGAATGTGACGAAATCAGGCCCGAATACAGCAATTTTGAGGGACGAATCGACCAAAATCCGTGACCAGCTCTGGGACGGACCGTGCGAGTGGGGCCTGACCCCAAACATCGCATTTTGGGGAACCGTTCACAAAGTAGACTCGTCTACAAACAGGCGAACAGGCGAACAGGCCTACAGGCGAACGGGCCAACAGGAAATTCAATATGGGTGGTCGCAATTTTCTTGGTGAGTTCGAGCAGCGTGTCTTGCTCGCGATCCTGCGCTGCGATGCGAAGGCGTATCCGATCGAGATCCGGAAAGAAGTCACGCGCGCGTCGGGACACGAACCGTCGCGCGGTGCCTTCTACACCACCCTCGATCGACTCGAAGCGAAGCAACTGGTGCGCTGGACTGCTGAAGGCGGCGACGCCGGCCGCGACGGATTTCCGCAGCGGCGATTCACGGTGACCCCGGAAGGGGTGAAGGCTCTTCGTGCCTCTCGCCGCACGCTGTTAGAGCTCTGGCGCGGTCTGGATGAAGTGTTAGGTGAATCGTGACGGGAGCGGGGAGCCGGGAACCGGGAGCCGCAAGGCCTCCCCAGTTTGCCGACTGGATCTTGAAGCGGGTACTGCCTCTCGGCAAGCGCGGCGAGAGCATTCTCGGCGACCTTCGCGAGGACTACCGCAAGCACCCATCGGGGTGGTGGTACTGGCGGGAAACCCTGACGCTGACCGCGCGCTACTTGACGGAACCGTCGCGCACTCCGCGTCTTCACTATTTCAGGAGATCGCCTTTCATGCATGACTTCATCAGCGACGTTCGCCACGCCGGTCGCATGTTCGTCCGCAATCCCGGGACGTCCGGCATCATCGTCGGCACCCTGGCGCTGGCCATTGGTGCGGCCACCATTGGGTTTGCGTTTGCCGATCTCATCCTGTTTCGCGGCATCCCGGCTGATGACCCGCAGGTGGTGGTCTCCGTATTTGCGAGTGACACAAAGGGCTCGGACAACCGGATGCGTGTCTCAGCGCTCGACTACGTGGCCTATCGCGATCGCGCCGCATCGCTCGAGAAGGTCTCGGTGATGCGACCATCACCCTCCCGCGCGGCGCTCATCAAGGATGGTCAGTCGCGCACCCTGTCCGTGGCGCTTGTGACCGGCGATGCGATGGCAGCACTGGGGCAGACCGCCTTGATTGGTCGTCCCGTATCCCCCGGCGATGATGGCCCGGCGTCGTCCAAGGTTGTCGTCCTTTCACATCGATACTGGCAGGAAGAATACGCCGGACGTCCTGACGTCATCGGCCAGACGATGCAGATTGGCCGGGAGTTTCACAGCATTGTCGGCGTCATGAAGCCCGAGCTCGAGTTTGGCAGCATGGCCGCGTTCGACATCTGGCTGCCGATGGTCATCAACGACGACTCTCCCAGCACGGTGCGCGACCTTCGCATCCTGGCGCGCCTGAAGCCGGGCGCGACCTTTGCGAGTGCAGCCGCCGAGGTCGCCACGATCGGCGACGCCCTGGCGACCGAGTATCCAGACACCAATGGGGGCTGGAAGGCGCGGCTCGTCCCGGTACAGGAACTCGCCGGTGGCGACAACGTGTGGATCGTGATCGCGTTGTTCCTGCTGTCGGTCGGGTTGATCATGGCCATTGCCACGGCCAATGTGTCCAACCTTGTCATGGTTCGGTCCATGGCACGGCAGCGAGAGCTCGCGGTCCGCGCCGCGCTCGGCGCGAGACGCGCTCGGGTCATTCGCCAGTTCGTGGTCGAAGGGGCGGCGCTCGCGATCGGCGGGGCCGTGCTGTCCATGCCATTGGCATACGCCGGCCTGCAGATCATTCAGTGGCTCGCCGCCGAACCGATCATCAAGCAGGTGGCGATCGACCTGCACGAACTGTCGTTCGTCGCCGTGCTCGCGCTGGTCTGCCCGCTCCTGTTTTCGATTGCGCCCGCCCGCGCGGTGGCTCGCACCGATGTGCGGCAGCTTCTGGCGGCCAGTGGTGTTCGAGGGGCAACGGCATCACAGCGCGGCCGTGGATGGCTGGTGGTGGCGCAGGTGGCCCTTGCCGTCGTGCTGTTGATGGTCGCTTCGCTCGCGGCGCGCAGCGTCGGCGCGATCTATGGCAAGCCAACCGGGATTGATGGCGCAGACAAGATGGCGTTGAGCCTCGACTTCAACGACGCGCTGTATCCGGATTCGCGGCAGGCCGCGGCCGCCGCGGCTGCCGTGCGCGAGGCGCTGGCTCGCACCGCCGGTGTCGAGACTGCCGCGATGATTTCCGCGATGCCGATTCTCGGAGGCGAAGAGAGCGCCCCCTTTAGCGTCGACGGCCAATCCGTCGCGCCAGGTGAGTCCGCGCCGACCGCGGTTGTCTCGCACGTTTCGGCCGAAGGCGCCGCAGCCATGGGACTGCGTCTCCTCAGCGGCACCTGGTGGCCATCCACGGCGAGCGACGTCGCGGTCGTGAGTCGCGAAGCGGCCGTCCGTTATTTCGGCGGCGTCGAGGCTGCAGTCGGACGCAGCGTGTCGTACTCGATCGGAGCCAACCGGCATTCCGTGCGCGTGATCGGTGTCAGCAGCGACGTGCTGTTCATGGATTTCACGCGGCCAGGGGTCCGGATCTGGGTGGCGATGGCGCAGCCACCGCGCCGCGTCACCTACTTGCTGCGGTCCGTGGGCGATGCCGCCGCGATCATGAGCGCGGTCCGGACGGCGATGGCGGCGACCGTTCCCGCCATTCCCATCGAGGGCATGGAAACGTTCTCACAGGGCTTCGCTCGCGCCCGCTCGAGTGACGACGTCATCATCGCAGTGCTCGCCGGGTTTGCCGGCGTGGCGCTGATGCTCGCCTGCGCAGGCCTGTTCGGCCTCGTCTCGTACTCCGCCGGTTTGCGGACCGCGGAATTCGGCACGCGCATGGCGCTTGGCGCGAGTGCGTGGGACGTGATTCGACTCGTGTCCTCCCAGTCGCTGTCACTGGTTGCGCTTGGACTGGTCATCGGGCTGGGGGGCGGAGTGGCCGTCGGCAGTGCGATGGGCAGCCTGCTCAACGGGTTGTCACCGGCGGATCCGACGAGCCTGTGGGTGGTGACCGGCCTGCTTACGGGGATCGCACTCGTTGCCACCGCGATTCCGGCATGGCGAGCGTCGCGGATCGATCCGGTCATCGCGCTGCGAGCCGACTAGCGGCGATCGAGGAGAGGAGCGGCCGCCGCCTACGGCGCCTGCTCCTCCCACACTTTCGCGAGCTCGACGATCACATCGACCGCCTTTTCCATGTCTTGCACCGAGACCCACTCGAGCCGTGAGTGGAAGTTCTGTTCGCCCGCGAAGATGTTCGGTGTCGGCAGCCCCATGAACGACAGGCGCGATCCGTCCGTGCCGCCGCGAATCGGCCGCTCGCGCACTGCGACGCCGGCGCGCGCGATGGCCGTGCGCGCGTGATCCACCACCTGCGGATGCCGGTCGAGGACCTCGCGCATGTTTCGGTACGACTCTTCGACCGTCGCCTCAACCGACGCACCATCCACCCCACGTACCGTATCGGCGGCAAGAGCGCGCAGCCAGTCTTCCTTTTCCAGTAATCCCCGCGTCGAGAAGTCGCGCACCAGCAACTTCACGCGGGTCTGATCAACGCCCGCATCGACCACATAGGGATGCACGAACCCGTCGCGGCCATCGGTGGTTTCCGGCGACAGCCGATCCGCCGGCAGCCGATCGATAAAGCGCGCCGCCAGCTTGATGGCGTTGATCATGCGGCCCTTCGCATAACCGGGATGGGTGTTGAAGCCACGGAACGTGAACGTGATCGCATCGGCGGAGAAGCTCTCGTACTCGAGTTCACCGCGCGCGCCGCCGTCCATCGTGTACGCGCACGCCGCGCCGAAGCGGGCAACATCGAAATACTTCGTGCCTTCGCCGACTTCTTCGTCCGGCGTGAACGCGATGCGAATCGGTCCGTGCGGCGCCTCGGTACGCAGCAACCGCTCCGTGGCCGCCATGATGGCGGCGACGCCGGCCTTGTTGTCCGCGCCGAGCAGCGTCGTGCCCGACGCCGTGACGATGTCGTGGCCGAGGCACTCACCGAGGTAGGGCATGTCGGCGACGCGCAACACCGCAGCAGGGTCGTCGGGCAGGGTGATGTCCCGCCCGTCGTAGTCGCGATGCACGATCGGCTTGACGCCGGCGCCGCTCATTTCGGGAGACGTGTCGACGTGGGCAATGAAGCCGATCACCGGCACGTGTTGCTTGGCGGTAGAGGCCGGGACGGTGGCCATCACGTAGCCGTGCTCGTCGATCGCGGCATCCGCGACACCCATGTCCCGAAGTTCCTGGACCAGGTCACGCAGCAGCGTCAGTTGTCCCGGCGTGCTCGGATACGTATCCGAATTCTCAGAGGATTGCGTGTCGTAGGTGACGTTACGAAGGAAGCGGTCGAGGACTGACACCGAGGAAGGTTACAACGGTTACAAGGGTTACAAGGGTTACAAGGGTTACAAGGGTTACAGGGGTTGAATCGCGTAACCTCTGTAACCCTTTATAACTTTTTATAACCTTTATTACCCTCTTACCAGTCGAACTTCACGCCGAACTTGGCAATGCGCGGTCCGAGGACCGTCGTCGCCTTCTGGAACGTGGAGCCCGACAGCCAGTTGATGTTCACCGCGGTGTTGCTGTTGGTCGCGTTGAACAGGTCGAAGAACAACCCGAGCTTCGCGCGGTCGGCCGCGAACTTCAGCTGCTTCTCGACGCGGAAGTCGATCACGGCGACGTTGTCCTGGCGGCGCGTGCCGATCGGCTCTGCGAGGATGTTCTGCGTGCCGTAGTTCAGTTCACCGACGCGCGTCGTGAAGAAGCGGCCGTAGGGCGCGCCGCTCTGCATCTTGATCACCGGCGTCACGCGGATGCCCCAGCCGGCGTCAACCGTGCCGCTGATCTTGGCGTTCCAGTCGGTGTACTTGTTCCGCGTCTTCTCGTTCGGGTTCGACGGATAGCTGCCGAACAGCGAGAAGTTGGCGACCTGTGTGCCGAAGCGGTTGGTGAAATACAGGTTGCCGAACTGGTGCGTCCAGGTGTGCGAGAACGAGGCGTTCATCGACCAGCGGTTCGAGTAGCGCTTGTTGACCGCGAACTCCACCGTCTTGAAGTCGTTCTCGTAGCCGTCGATGTTGCGCGTGGTGTTGCTCGCCGGCGTCGTCGTGTCGCTCAGGTTGAACGCCGGGACGTTGCGGTCGTCCGCATTCCCGTACGTGCCGTCTACGCCCGGATCGACGACGGTCACCGGGATGTTGAAGTTGCTGTACGGGCGGGAGGCGTTCACCTGCTGCCAGCCGTCGCGGTCCGTCTTGTAGACGAAGCCGGCGCGGACGCCGAGGTCGGCCACGACCGCGCGCTCGACGAAGAACGACGTTTCATCGCCATATGAGTTGCGGATGTTGGGATCGATCGAGGCGCCGGCGGTGCCGCCGAACTTCTGCACCTGCGTGCCGGCCTCGCCTTCCTGGAAGATCCGGTCGCCGTTGACATCGTTCCACACGTGATCGGCGTACTGGTTGGCGGTATTGACGTTGACCGCGTCGGCCAGCGCGATGCCGGGATTGAAGTAGAAGCGGCCCCAGTTCGCCTTCAGCACGGTCTTGCCGTCGCCGGTGAGATCGTAGGTCGCGCCGATGCGCGGCACGATGTGGTTGAAGGTGACAATGCTGTCGATGGCGGGATAGGACGCCGCCTGCGCAAAGCGACCGGCAGCGACGCTCTGTTCCGGCAGATACACGCGGTAGCGGTCGTAGCGGGCGCCGATGTTGAGCGTCAGCTTGTCGATCGTCCAGGTGTCGGTGACAAACGCGCTCATGGTGCCAAGCGCGCTCCAGCTGTCGCCGTTGGTCGTCAGGCGCACTTCAACGGGCGTCGTCGCCGACAGGGGACCCTGCAGCGAGCCGTTGACGAAGTGCACGACGTTGTCCTTGTAGTACGAGTTCCACAGCGTCTCGCCCTTTTCGTCCATCCACTCGCCGCCGACCTTGAGGTTGTGCGAGCCGCCGGCGAAGCGATCCTTGAAGAAGCTGAGCGCGCCGGTCACCTGGTTGCGGCGACGACGGAGTTCCCAGTCGCGACCGCCGCCGAGCACTTCGCGCGTCGTCAGCGATTCGTAGCGGGTGTTGTTGTTATTGCTGTCGAGGCCGAAGTTGTAGCCGAACTGGCCGGCGCGGATCTCGGCAAAGGTGTTCTGGTTCAGCGTGCCGTTCCATTCACCCTTGTAGACCCAGCTCGGTGAGGCCTGCAACACCGTCGAATCGGCGGTGATGTGCACCGGCGACGCCACGCGCGTCGAGTCGGTGCGATTCGGCTGTTCCTTCGTGCCGTGCTGGAGATAGGCGATGAACTTGTTCGACTGGTTCACCTGGTAGGTGACCTTGCCGGTGTAGTTGTACAGCTTGGTGTTGAACGGCGTACCGTCGAGGAAGCTGCCGCCGGCCGGTGCCGCCACTGACGTCTGCTGGTTCAGGTACGAGAAGTGGCCCCAGATGCGGTCCTTGATGATCGGACCGCCGATGCCGAGGTTCAGGTTCTTGTAGCTCGAGAGGCGGTTGCCGTCCTGGCGAATGCTGCGGCCGTTGGGCGCTTCGCCGGTGGCGAAGGCCTGTTCCGACGTGAGGTTCCGGCCCTGCAGGTCCTCGTTCTCGTAGTCGTAGTAGACGCTCACCGACGGACGGTTGCCGCCGCTCTTGCCGACGAACTGCGTCAGCACGCCGGGGCTGTTCATCTCGGCCGAGTTGCCGGCTGCGCCGATGAAAACCTCTTCGAATGAACCGTAGTCGAGATAGAAGCCCGCGGCCGCGGTGCCTTCCGTGGTGTTGATGCCTTCGATCAACGGACGGTTCTGGCCCGAGTAGCCGTAGGCGAAGTAGGTCGTCTGCGTGCCGGCCGTGGCGCCACCGACGTCGATGCGGTTCAGCGTCACCGACGGCGTCGTCGACAACAACGACCACATGTCGCGCGCGTTCGGGATCGACGACAGCATCTGCTGGTCGTAGTTGGTCTGGATGCGCGTAGCCGTGGTGTCGATCACCGGCGAGGCGCCGCTGACCGTCACGGTTTCCTGCAGCGTCGCGACGTTGAGGCTCGCATTCACCTGCGCGTTGAAGCCCAGGGTGATGCGGATGCCTTCGCGCACGCTGGTCTGGAATCCGGCCAGCTCGAACGAGAGCCGGTATTCTCCCGGCGGCACGGCGGGGAAGCGGTAGATGCCCGCCTCATTGCTGACGGCCGAGAGCTGTCCGATCTGCGCCGGGCTCGTCGCCGTCACGGTCACGCCGGGCAGCACGCCGCCCTGCGCATCCTTGATTTCACCGCTGATACTGCCGGTCGACGACGCGCCGCCGCCCTGTGCGAATGCCGGCGACACCAGCGCCGGCGTCGCCATCAATAGCGTGGCTGCGATAGCCCACGCGATATTTCTCCAACCTTTCATCTTGGAAACCTCCGGGTGCTGCAAAGAGCAAAGGAGGTGCCCAGTGGCATCGGGACGAACCGATCGACCGTCGACGGCCGCGAACCCGGCGACGTGCGGTTCGTCCCCGCGTCATGTCGCCGGTCACACCCGACAGAAAAAGTTCCCCGCCCATTTCGTACCGCGCTTCAATCGCACGGAGGCTGAATCCAATCGCCTGAATGGCCGCTGAACGGGCCGGCGTCGGTATTAGAGGTACGGAAGGGCGCTGAGGACGGTGTAAACCACCGCGGCGAGCGTCACGACGAGGCAGCCGACGGCGATCGCGATGTGATCGACACGTTCGGGTTTCAGGGGATCGAGGATCAGCGAGGCGAGATAGCCGCCGGCGAAGCCGCCAAGGTGCGCGGCGTTGTCGACGCCGGGAAAGATGAAGCCCATGATCCCCATGAACAGCGCGTACTGCAGGCCCGCCTGCCTGGCGTGACTGCTGCCGGTGCGGCGTCCGTAGTGCACGAGCGCGCCGAGAAATCCGAAGATCGACGCCGACGCGCCCACGGTCACGCCCGCGCCAAAGAACGGAATCGCGAACAGGCCCATCACGGAGCTGAGCGTGAAGCCGGCCACGCCGGCCACCGTGAAGATGATGACCATGCGGCCCGCGCCGTACATGTTCGCGATCTCCGGACCCAGCTGGCGAATCCACAACACGTTGAAGAAGATGTGGAGGATGCCGCCGTGCAGCCAGCTGGCGGTGATGACCGTCCACCACCAGCCGAACTCGAAGACGGGCGAGGCGCCGCTGGCGCCGAGGATGCGCAGCGCGTAGTTGCTGGGTGAAAGGCCGATCGACGCGCCGTCGCGCGACATCACCAGCGACAGCACGTACATGACGACGGTGAAGCCGGTGACGAACGGGATGAAGCCGAGATCGGTGCCGAGCCTCCGCAGCGCAGGCGCGAACCCCCACATGCCCGGGTTGCGCCGGCCGCAGTTGTAGCAGGTGGGATCATTGACGCCCACCAGCACGCCGCACGAGGCGCAAATGACTGAGCCTTCTGTTTTTCGTCCGAACACGCCCAGACAGTATCAAGTAGCAAGTAGCAAGTATCAAGAAGTGCTTTTCCTGCCACCTGCTACTTGCATCTTGCTACTTCACGCTTCCTTCAATCCCCTCGTCCCCAGCGCGAAGCAGATGAGGCCGACGCTGATCAGGATGCTGCAGGGGAGCGCCATTTCAGCGATCGAGAAGTCGCGCCACACGCCACCTTCGATCGCGAGCATCGCCCAGCGGATCGGGCTGATCTGGCCGATCGACTGCATCCAGGCCGGCATCACGAACGTGGGCACCATCGCGCCGCCGAACATCGACAGCGGCATCAGGATCGCCCACGCCGCGCCGGATGCGGTCTGTTCGGTCCTGCCGAGGCTCGCCACCAGCATCATGAAGCCCACGAAGCAGATCGCGGCGGAGACGCCGGCCAGTGCCAGGATCGGCATCGAGACCGGACGCACGCCGAGACTGAACGCCACGCCGAGCAGCACCAGTTCGACCAGCATGATCGACAGGAAACACGACAGCGCCTTGCCGCCCAGGATCTGCGCGCGCGTCAGCGGCGCCATCCGCAGCCGCACGAGCGTGCCGTGGGTGCGTTCGGTGACCATGCTGATGCCGAAGGTCATCATGCAGCCGATCAATCCCCAGATCACGCCCTGCGGAAACGTGATGTCGAATGCGTTGGCCGGACCATTCCACACGCGTCGCACGTCGTTGGTCACGATCTTCAACGGCTGCCACTGGCCGTTCTGCGCCGGAGCGCCCGGCGACTGAGGCGTGGACGTGAACGTCTTCAGTTCGCCCAGGAAACGCTGCACGGGTGCGACTTCGGGCCCGGCCCCCTGCATGTCACCGAGCGCCTTGTCCACCATGCGCGATGACGCCTGCGGATCGGTGAACATCTTCTGCATGTCAGACGAGGCGTGCTTCATCAGCATTCCTTCGATCATCGCCGCCTCGGCCCGACGCGCCGGATCGACGCCGACCTCCACCTGGCGCGAATCGCCGTAGAACATCCGGTCCGACGCGGCGCCAAATCCCTTCGTCAGCACGATGTAGCCGGTACGATTGCCGCGACGCACGGCGTTGGCCGCATCCTCGCGCGCCATCGGCGTCAGCTCGAATGACTCCTCGAGCTTCTTCGCAAACGCGCGCGAACCGTCGGTGTTGTCTTCGTCAACGAGCGCAATCTGCACCTTGCCCTGCTCGCCATCGCGAGTGTTGCCGCCAAAGGCAAACCCGAACAGCACGGTGACAATGATCGGCCAGGCAAACGTAAAGAACATGCCGCCCTTGTTGCGCGGCATCAGCCGCAGATCCTTGAGCGCGAGCGCGATGACTTGTTTCATGTGTATTCGCCTGTTCGCCTGTAGGCCCGTAGGCCCGTCTAGTCCCTGATGCTCCGCCCCGTCAGACGCAGGAACACTTGCTCGAGCGTGGGGCGTTCCATCTGGAATTCGTCAATCGGCGTCTGCGCCGCAATGCGATTGAGCTCAGCCAGCGGATCAGCCACCTGGTATCGCTGCTCGGTGTCGTGGCTCCGCACGATCAGCGTCGGCGGTCCACCGTGTTCCTTGAGCAATTCGCTCAGCGTCCCCAGGGCGAGGAGCTTGCCCGCATCGACGATCGCAATGCGTTGGCAGAGCCGCTCGGCTTCCTCCATGTAGTGCGTGGTGTAGATGATGGTGCGGCCGTCACGATGCAGCGCCTCGATGCTGTCGAAGATCTTGTTGCGTGATTGCGGATCGACACCGACCGTCGGCTCGTCGAGCAGCAGCAACTGCGGATCGTGGATCACCGCGGCCGCGAGGTTGAGCCGCCGCTTCATGCCGCCGGAGTACCCGCCAACACGATCGCCCTTGCGCTCAGTCAGACCCACGAAGTCGAGGCACCACGTGACGCGCTCATTCAGCACCGCGCCGCTCAGCCCGTAGACTTCGCCGAAGAAGCGCAGGTTCTCTTCGGCGGTCAGCAGGTCATACAGCGCCAGAGCCTGCGGTGCCACGCCGATCACCTTGCGCACGTCGGGCGAACCGGGATCGCCGTGACCCTCGATGCTGACGGTGCCCGAGTCCGGCGTCAGCATCCCGACCGCCATGCTCACGGAAGTGCTCTTGCCGGCGCCGTTTGGCCCCAGCAGGCCGAACAGTTCGCCTTTGCGAACCGAGAGCGAAAGACCGTCAACGGCCACGATGCGGCCGAATGTTTTCCGGACGTTCGAGAGGGTCAACATTTGGGTTACCTGACTATACGGGCTGAGGTGGGTCCCGTTCGTGTTGACGCGTCGAATGGCGGGTTTTGACCGTCGAGCGGCGGGACGGCGCCAAGGGGTAAAATGGCGGTATCGGCACCGAACTCCTCGTCATATTCCTGCTCATTCTTGCAAACGGTGTCTTCGCGATGTCGGAGATCGCCGTGGTCGCCGCCCGGAAGGTGCGGCTGCAGCAGCGCGCCGAAGAGGGTGACACCCGGGCGAAGGCGGCGCTGGCGCTGGCGCATGATCCCAACCGGTTCCTGTCGACCGTGCAGTTCGGCATCACGCTGGTCGGCGTGCTGGCCGGCGCGTATGGCGGTTCCCGGCTCGCGGAACCGCTTGCCGAACCGATCGCGCGCATCGCGGTGCTGGCGCCCTACGCAGAGGGCATCGCGTTTGGCCTGGTGGTCACCGGCATTACTGTCGCCTCGCTGATCTTTGGCGAACTGGTGCCAAAGCGCATCGGCCTGAACAGCCCCGAAGCGATCGCGTCGTGGGTCGCCAGGCCGATGATGGCGCTCGCGCGGATCGGCGGCCCGATCGTTGCGCTACTGACCTCATCCACCAACGTCGTGATGCACTTGTTCGGCATCAAGGGCGACGCCGAACCGAACCTGACGGAAGACGAAATCAAGGCGCTCATCAGCCAGGGGGCGGAGACCGGCGCCGTCGGCGCCACCGAAGAGAACATCGTGCAGCGCGTGTTCCAGTTGGGCGACCAGCGCGTGGCCGCGATCATGACGCCGCGCCCAGACATCGAATGGATCGACGTCGACGCGTCGGAAGAAGAGTTGCGCGAGTTCCTCGCGTCGCATTCCCACACGCAGTTCGTGGTGTGCCACGGCGGCCTCGATGAAGTGCTCGGCATCGTCCGTTCCGCGGACCTGCTGCCGCTGGCATTCAAGGGCGCGCGGATCGATCTCCGTGCTCTGGTGAAGGAAGCGCTGTTCGTGCCCGACTCAATGCCGGCGGTGCAACTGCTCGAGTCATTCCGTGGCTCGCACAAGCACGTCGCGCTGGTCATGGATGAGTACGGCGCGGTCGAAGGCCTGGTGACGGTGACGGACTTGCTGACCGCGATCGTCGGCGACCTGCCCGCCGACGCGAGCGAAGCGATCGGCGCGTTCGTGTCCCGCGCGGACGGATCGTGGCTGGTCGATGGCTCCGCGCCGATGGAGGATGTGACGACGCATTTCGGGATGGATGCGTTGCCCGAAGATGAAGCCGGCGCGTACCACACCATCGGTGGCTTCGTGATGGCGCGCCTCGGCCGGGTGCCAAAGGCCGCCGACGTCTTCGAGTGGGGCGGCATGCGCTTCGAGGTCATGGACATGGACGGCCGCCGCATCGACAAGGTGCTGGTGATGCGCAAGCAGACTGCGCAGCAGCGCCCAGCCTGAGGAGGGGCGCCCCTCACTCGCTACGAATGAATTCCCGGCGCCTCGTGCCCCGTGCGATCCACGTACTCGATGTAGGTCCCCGGGTAGGCGTTCGGCGTCGAATCGGTGCCGCTCTCACCACCGAGTTCAAGCACACGATTGCTCAGCCCGCGCAGGAACGCGCGATCGTGCGACACGAAGATCATCGTGCCTTCGAACGCCTTCAGCGAATCGACGAGCATCTCCTTGGTCGCCAGATCGAGGTGGTTGGTCGGCTCGTCGAGCACGAGGAAGTTCGGCGGATCGAACAGCATGCGCGCCATGGCGAGACGCGACTTCTCGCCGCCTGAGAGCGAACGAATCTTCTTGTCGATGTCTTCGCCGGAAAACTGGAACGCGCCGGCCAACGAGCGCAGCGCGCCGAGCCCCTCGCGCGGGAAGTCGTTCTGCAGCTGGTCGATGATGGTGAGGTCGGCGTCCATCGTGTCGAGCGACTGCTGCGCGAAGTAGCCCATCTTCAAGCTCGCGCCCAAGCGCACGTCGCCCGCATCCGGTTTGAGGTTGCCTGACAGGATCTTCAGCAGCGTTGTCTTGCCGGCGCCGTTGCGGCCCATCACGGCCCAGCGTTCGCCGCGGCGAATCGTCAGGCTGAAGTCGTCGTAGATCACGCGCTTGCCGTAGGCCTTCGACAGGTTCTCGATCACGGCGACCTGGTCGCCCGAGCGCGGCGGGTCCCGGAAGTCGAACTTCACGACCGTGCGGCGCTTCGGCAGTTCGATCTTCTCGATCTTGTCGAGCGCCTTGATGCGGCTCTGCACCTGCGCGGCCTTGGCGGCGTGGGTCTTGAAGCGCTCGATGAAGCGCTGTTCCTTGGCGAGCATCGCCTGCTGGCGCGCGTAAGCGGCCTCGCGATTCGCTTCGCGCGTGGCGCGTTCGCGCTCGTAGAAGTCGTAGTTGCCCGAGTAGACGGTGATCTCGCCGCCGTCGATCTCGCAGATCTTCGACACGATGCGATTCATGAACTCGCGGTCGTGTGACGTCATCAGCAGCGCGCCGTCGTGCTGCTTGAGGAAGCTCTCGAGCCAGATGATCGATTCGATGTCGAGGTGGTTGGTCGGTTCGTCCATCAGCAGGACGTCGGGCTTGCCGAGCAGCACGCGGGCCATCGCCACGCGCATCTTCCAGCCGCCTGACAGCGCGCCGACATCACCATCGATCCGCTCGTCGTCAAACCCGAGCCCGTGGAGCACTTCGCGCGCCTGGCTTTCGAGCGCGTAGCCACCGAGGTGGTCGTACTCTTCCTGCACCTCGCCAAACCGCGCGAGGATCTTGTCCATGTCGTCGGCCTGCGCCGGATCCGACATCGCCTGGTTCAACTCTTCGAGTTCATGATGCAGGTCGCCCACGCGGCCGCTGCCGGCGATCGCCTCATCGAGAACCGAGCGGCCAGACATCTCTTCCACGTCCTGCCGGAAGTAGCCAACCGTCAGCTTCTTCGGCACCGTGACCTCGCCGTCATCCGGGGCTTCCTCGCCGGTGATCATTCGGAACACGGTGGTCTTGCCGGCGCCGTTGGGACCGACGAGCCCGGCCTTCTCACCAGGATTGAGCTGGAAGGAGGCATCGACGAAGAGGATTTGCTTGCCGTACTGCTTGTTGACGTTGGCGAACGCGATCATGGGAACCTACAAGCGTAACATTTCATCCACGGATTACGCGGATTCCACGGATTGGATTGGCCGCAGAGGCACAGAGGCACAGAGAAAACGGCAAGACGGCGCAGGCGGCGGAGCCGCCTGCAGCGCCGATGAGACCGGAATCACAAGCCGATGCAGTATCTCGACGGCTTGCGATTCCGGTCTCATCGGCGCCGCGAGCGCGCGAGCGCAGCTCGCGCTGGCGCCGTCGCTCATTCCGTGCAATCGGTGTAATCCGTGGACCTAATACCTCTCGGCGTCAGTCTTCGGCATCAACGGCCACGGCGCCGACGTTGCGCCATTGATGGTCGTGCCGCCGTTGGCAAACATCGGGATCATGCGGAAGAACGGCGCCGGGAAGTTCAGCGCGGGCTCCGACAGCTTGTTGAGTTTCTCGACGTCGTCGGGCCTCAGCGCCACATCGAGCGCGGCGAGATTCTGCTCGAGTTGATCCAGCCGGCGCGCGCCGATGATCGTGGACGTCACGCCGGGCCGCGACTGCACCCACGCCAGCGCGATGCTTGCCGGCGAGGCGTTGAGCTCGTCGCCGATGCGGATCAGCTCGTCGATGATCGTCAGGTTGCGTTCATTGAGGAACGTCTTCACGCGTTCGCCGCGATCGGGCTTCGCCTCGGCAGCGTTGGCGCGCGTGTACTTACCCGACAACACGCCGCCTCGCAGTGGTGACCACGGCGTGACGCCCAGACCCAGTTCGCGCGCCATTGGCATCAGCTCGCCCTCGACCGTGCGCTCGATCAGCGAGTATTCGATCTGCAGGCCGACAAACGGCGTCCAGCCCTGGAACTGCGCGAGCATGTTGCCTTGCGTCACTTTCCAGGCCGGCGTGTCCGACGCGCCGATGTAGCGCACCTTGCCGGCCCGCACCAGATCATCAAGGGCGCGCATCGTCTCGTCGATGGGCGTATGCGGATCCCAGAAATGCATCCAGTAGAGGTCGATGTAATCCGTCTTCAGCCGCCGCAACGACTGCTCGCATGACTCGACGATCGTCTTCCGGCTGGCTCCGCCGCCATTCGGATCGCCCAGGTAAAGGTTGGTGCTGAACTTGGTTGCGAGGACCATGCGGTCGCGGTTCTTCTCGCGCGCGAAGTAGTCACCGATGATCACTTCGGAGTGACCTTTCGTGTAGCCGTTCGCAGTGTCAATGAAGTTGCCGCCGCGTTCGAGGAAGTGCCGGAGGATCGATTCGGATTCGGCGACTGTTGATCCCCATCCCCAGTCCTCGCCGAAGGTCATGGTGCCGAGGCAGAACGGGCTGACGCGCAGCCCGGACCGCCCAAGAGTGATGTAGTTCGTTAAGGCCATCTCTAAAGTTTATTGGCCACAGAGGCACAGAGACATAGAGAAATGCAGTCAGACGGCGCCAGGCGGCGCAGCCGCCGTCGCCCTTGTCTCCGTGCCTCTGTGTCTCGGTGGCGAACCCTCTAAGCCCTGCGGCGATATACTGCGCCGCATGAAGCCAACCCGTCGCGCGTTCGTCGGAGCGTCAGCTGCAGCAGCCGCCCATGTGTGGATTCCCAAGCCGGTGAAGGGCTACACCGCTGAAGAGATCTTGGGGCCGGTCACGCCGCACAAGGCCGGCATCTCGAAGGCGGAACTCGAGACGCCGGCTCTGTGTGTCGACCTCGATAAGTTGGAGCGCAACATCGCCAAGATGCAGCGCACCGCAAACGCCAACAAGATCGGCGTGCGCCCGCACGCCAAGACCCATAAATGCGCCGCCATCGGCAAGCTGCAAATGGCGGCCGGTGCGCTCGGTCTGTGCGCCGCGAAGCTGAGCGAGGCCGAGGCGCTGCTCGAGGCCGGCATCGAGAAGATGCTGATGACGACGAGCAACCTGCCGCCGGTGAAGATCCGCCGGGCCATGCAGCTGAAGAAGCGTTTCCCGGGATTCGTGCAGGCCGTTGACTACGACCAGAACGCGCTCGACCTGGATGCCGCGGCGAAAGAAGCCGGCGTGATTGCCGACGTGGTGATTGACGTGGCGGTCGGCACGCGCAGCGGCATTCCTCCGGGCGAGGAGGCCATCAAGCTCGCGCAGCTCGTCGACAAGCAGCCGAACCTGAAATTGCGCGGCATGCTGTCCTACGACGGCGGGGCGCAGCACATCGCTGGGTTCGCGACGCGAAAGGAGCGTGCGCTCGCCGCGATCGAAGAGAACGCGCGCACGCAGCAGAAGATGAAGCAGAGCGGTCTCAACACCGAGATCTTCAGCGGCGGCGGCACCGGGACCTACAACATCTATCACCTGGTCCCTGGCTTCACCGACGTGCAGGCCGGCAGCTACATCTTCATGGACATGCAGTACATCGCGATCGGCAACGCCGACGGGCAGCCGGTGTATGACGACTTCGAGCCGTCGCTGACGGTGCTCGCCACCGTTGTGAACAATCGATTCCCCGGTCGACTGACGACTGATGCCGGCGCAAAAGCCTTAACGATCAACGTCCCGCGCGCCGGCGTGATTGGCGAGCCGGGGTTCGACTACAACGCCGGCTCGGACGAATTCGGCTCGATCACCTTCAAGGAAGCCCGCAAGGAGTGGAAGATGGGCGACCGCATGGAGCTGATCGTCCCGCACTGCGATCCGGCCGTGAATCTCTACGACTACATGTATGCGATTCGCAACGATCGCGTCGAAGCCGTGTGGGAGATCACAGCGCGCGGTCACTCACAGTAAGGACTTGGTCCACGGATTACACGGATGACACGGATGGTGGACGGCGCAGCGCGAGCGTTGCTCGCGCGCTCGCAGCGTCGATGAGCCAGGGATCACAAGCCAGCCGAGAGTCTTCCAGGCTTGTGATTCCGGGCTCATCGACGCTGCCGGCGGCTACGCCGCCCAGCGCCGTCGCAGCTCTGAGTCTCTGTGCCTCGGTGGCAGAATTCTTATCCGCGCAATCCGTGTAATCCGTGGATTGATTCTGTGGACTACTCAGCGCGTCATCGCGCTGCCGGCGGCGACGAGCTCCTTGTGCGTCTGTAACTCGGGCGGAGGAGTGGCGGTCACGCTCATGCGCTGGCCGCTGATCGGATGCAGGAACTGCAGGCGCTCGGCGTGCAGTTGGTAGCCGCCATCGCCCGGTAGTCCCGGGTGCCGCTTCAATCCGCCGCCCGCTTCGTAAATAGGATCGCCAACCAGCGGATGGCCGGCATAGGCCATGTGAATACGAATCTGATGCGGCCGGCCGGTCGCAATCTCGACGCTGAACAGCGTCTGGTCGTGCCGCGTCTCGAGCACCATCGCGACGCTGTGTGACGGCTTGCCGTCTTCGCACGCCGCCTGCACCGTGCCGATCAGCGGATGCGCCACCGGGCCGATCGGCACGTCGATCACGAACATCTCCGCCCTCGTCGAGCCGAGGCCGATGGTGCGATAGGTCTTCTTGACACGGTGTTCGCGCCACGCGCGCGCCAGCCGCGACGCGGCGTCAGGTGTACGTGCGAACAGGACCAGTCCTGAGGTGTGACGACCCAGCCGATGCAGCGGGCTCGCGCCGGTGTACTGCTGCCGTACCAGCGCCAGCAACGTCTGATCCAGATAGCCGCCCGCCGGCATCGTCGGGAGGCCGCTCGGCTTGTTGACGACGAGGATGTCGTCGTCTTCGTGAATGATGTCGAAGTGCGCCGGCGCCGACGGCTCGTCCCAGGGGGGACGGTTCCAGACGACGGTCTGTCCCGCGTGCAGCACGAAGTCGCCACGCACGCGCGTGTTCTCGACTTCGACCTCGCCGCGCTCGATGCGCGCGGCCCATTCTGTTTCCGTGGAATGCAGGCGGGTGGCGGTGAGGTAGGACAACACGGTCTGGCCTGCGCTGTCAGGCCCGACCTGTTCGCGATACGACCACCCGCGGTTAAGAGGCACGGCGAAGAATGATAGCTCCGCCGCCGCCTCCCTTAAGCTCTTCCGTAGCCGACTTTACTTCGCGCGAGCCAGCTCGACCACTACGTCGTATTGAAACCGGACGAAACGGTGCAGCTCGGACTCGAGAATGCGCTCCTGGTCGCTGTGCGCGCCGAAGCCCTTGCCGCTGTCTTCCGAATCAAGCGCCGGCCCAATGCCGTAGCACTGGATGCCCTTCGCGCGCAGGTTCGACATGTCCGTCGCACCCGTGCCCATGGTGGGCAGCACCACCGTGTTGTAGTGCTTCTTCGTCTGCGCCTCGAGGACCGCGAATGCCTCGGTGTCGATCTTCGCGCCACCGGCCGGCCGGTAGCGCTCGCGGCCCCAGCGTACTTCCACCGACGGATCGTTGACGACCTTGCGGACCAGGTCGAGGAATGCGTTCTGATCCTCATCCGGATGCAGGCGCACATCGACCGTCGCCTTGGCCTCGGACGGGATCACGTTATAGCGGAAGCCGCCGTCGATGATCGTCGGCACGAGCGAGGTGTGCACCATCGACCAGTGATTCGGCTGGTTCTCGAGCAGCCAATCCGCTGCCGCCTTGTTGACCTTCGGATCGGGGCTCAGGATGTCGCGGTACATCCTGGCGACATCAGCCGGCACCATCGTCGCGAGCTTCTTGAAGTACGCGCCGGTCGTTTCGTTGATGCGAAGCGGCGGCGTCCAGGTCGCGATCTTCCCGACGGCCGCCGACAGCTTGGTGACCGCATTGTTGCGCGAGGGCACCGAACCGTGACCCGCCGGACCGCGCGCGATGATCTCGACGAAGCGCGGCTCCTTCTCGGTCGTGCCGATGTTCGCCTGGCGCACCTGCCCACCTTGACGCACCACGCCGCCGCCTTCGGCGAGGCAGTACTCCGCGTTGATGGCGTCGAGATGATTGTCGGCCATGAACTGCGCGCCCACATCAGGCGCGCCTTCTTCGCCGGCCTCGGCCAGCAGGATCACGTCGCGATCGAGCGGCACGTTCTGACGCTTCAGCATCAGCATCAGCATCACGCCGGCAACGAGGTTGTCCTTGTCGTCGACCGCGCCGCGTCCATACACGTAGCCGCCGTCACGCACCGCGCCGAACGGGGGATGCGTCCACTTCGCCGGATCGACCGTGACGACGTCGGTGTGGCCCATGATCAGGATCGGGCGCTTCTTGCCGTTGCCCTTGATGCGGGCGACGAAGTTGGCGCGCGTCTTGTCCTTCGCGAACACCTGGTTGGCAATGCCTTCCTTGTCGAACACCTGCTTCAGGTATTCGACGGCGCGGGTCTCGTTGCCCGGAGGGCTGCTGGTATCGAGCCTCAACAGCGCCTGGAAATGCTGGATCGTCTCCGCCTCGATGGCCGCATTGCCGGCCTGTTGCGCGCCGGTGACTTCGGTGAGGGAAATGACGAGCAGGGCGAGCGTTGCGCGTGCGGCGAGTTTCATAAGGCCCGCAGAATACCAAATCCTGTTGGCCTGTTGGCCTATTCGCCTGTGGGCCTGAAAGCCTGATAGCCTGAAGGGCTCATGCCGCTCGTGACGCTCGACCAGGTGTCCATCGCTTTCGGACACCTCCCGCTGCTCGATAACGCCGCCTTTCAAATTGAACCCGGCGAACGGGTTGCCGTGATTGGACGCAACGGCACAGGTAAGTCCACGATGTTGCAGATCCTGTCAGGGGACCTCCCACCAGACTCCGGTGTGGTGCTTCGCCAGCCTGGTGTGCGGGTCGCGCGGCTCGTGCAGGACGTGCCGCTGTCGGCGGACCGGACCGTCGCCACGGTTGTCGGTGAGGGACTTGGCGAACTCGATCCGCACGACGAATGGCAGCGGCACCACCAGGCGGACATGGTGATGACCCGGCTCTCGCTGCCCCCCGAGGCGATTGTCGACTCGCTGTCTGGCGGCTGGAAGCGCCGCGTGCTGCTGGCGCGCGCGCTGGTGGGCGCGCCGGATCTACTGCTGCTTGACGAGCCCACCAACCACCTCGATATCGAGGCCATCGCCTGGCTCGAGTCGTTCCTCGCGGAGTACCGCGGCGCCGTGGTATTCGTGACCCACGACCGCGCCTTCCTCGAGCGCCTCGCCACTCGCATCGTCGAACTCGATCGCGGCCGGCTGACGTCGTGGCCGGGTGACTACGCAACGTTCGAGCGCAAGAAAGAGGAATGGCTGGCGAACGAAGAACTGCAGAACGCCCGCTTCGACAAGAAGATGGCGCAGGAAGAAGTCTGGTTGCGCCGCGGCGTGAAAGCTCGCCGCACACGCGACGAAGGCCGCGTCAAGGCGCTGATGCAGATGCGCGCCGAACGATTGGAGCGCCGGTCACGCGCCGGCCAGGTGAAGCTGTCGATGGATTCGGCGGACTCATCCGGGAAGATGGTGTTCGAAGCGGAGAATGTGAGCTTCGGCTATGGCGTCAGCGAGCCTGAAGGCTCGTCGCCACAGGGATGGACAGTTGCCAATTTTTCCACCCGCATCATGCGCGGCGACCGCATCGGGCTGATCGGCCCCAATGGCGCCGGCAAGACGACGCTGTTGCGATTGCTGCTGGGCGAGTTGGCGCCGACGAGCGGGAACGTGCGCCGCGGCGCGAACGTGCAGATCGCTTATTACGATCAGCAGCGCGAGCAGCTCGATCCCGATCGCACCGTTGTCGACACGATCGGCGACGGCAGCGATACCGTCACCATCAACGGCCAGCCGCGCCACGTGATGGGCTACCTGCAGGATTTCCTGTTTTCACCCGAACGCGCGCGGTCGCCCGTGCGCGCCTTGTCGGGCGGCGAGCGCAATCGCCTGCTCCTGGCGAGATTGTTGACGCGTCCCGCCAACACGCTGGTCCTCGACGAGCCGACCAACGATCTCGATCTCGAAACGCTGGAGTTGCTGGAGCAGCAGCTCGTGGAATGGCCCGGCACGTTGCTGCTGGTGAGCCACGATCGCCGCTTCCTCGACAACGTGGTCACGAGCACGATCGCGTTTGAAGGCGGCGGACGAGTGGAGGAGTACGTCGGCGGGTATGAAGATTACCTCCGGCAGAAGGCCGCGGGGGGAGCGAAGGGCGGGCCGGGGAACACCAGGAACGCGCCGGGGAACGCCAAAGACACGACCGGGCTCACAAAAGACGCCACGGGCAGCGGGAAGAGCAAGAAGAAGCGCTCGTTCAAAGAAGAGCGTGAGTACGCAGAGCTCCCCGGTCGCATCGCCGCGCTGGAAGAAGAGCAGAAGCAGCTGAATGCATCGCTCGCAGATCCGGGCTTCTATACGAAGCCCGGCTCCGACATCAAAGCCACCGTGGATCGTGTGGCGAAGATCGACGAGGAACTACTGGCGGCGATGGAGCGTTGGGACGTCCTCGATTCGATCGGGAAGTCCTAGTGCTTGCTGATTCCTTCGATCCACTCCCACTGTTCGTCCGTCACCGGCTGCACTGACAGCCGCGCAATGCGCACCAGCGGCATGGTCGCAAAACGCTTGTCCGCCTTGATCTCGGCGAGCGTCACGGGGCGCTTCAGGGCCTTGCCCACCGCGAGTTCCACGACGACCAGCTTGCCGGTCTTGTCCTTGGGATCCTCGTACGCAGTCTTCGCCACGGTGGCAGTACCGACGATCGCCTTGTCTTTGCCCGTGTGGTAGAAGAAGACGCGGTCGCCTTTCTTCATCTCGCGCAGGTTGCGCTGTGCCACGGGATTCTTCACGCCGGCCCAGACGGTGGTCTTGTCCGACGCAAACTGTGAGTAGGAATAGTTCTCCGGTTCTTCCTTGACCAGCCAATTCATCCGGAGAGAATACCTCCAATGCGGCTGAAGGTTGGTGCGGCGACCAGCATTGGACGGGTCCGCCCCATCAACGAGGATGCATACCTCGCGCACGCCGACCGCGGAGTGTTCGTGGTCTGCGACGGCATGGGTGGCGCCGCCGCGGGCGAAGTGGCCAGCCAGCTGGCGGTCGAGACCATTGGCGCGTTTGTCACGCACGGTCCGCGGAACGGATCGACGGAGCGAGGCTTCCAGCCTCGGACCGCGCTGCTGGGTCGAGCGCTGGAGGAAGCCAATCTCGCGATCATCGATCGCGCCAAGAGCGACCCCGAGCATGCGGGTATGGGGACGACGGTGGTGGGGGTCTGGCTCGCCGACGGCCTGGCCAGCATCGCGCACGTTGGTGACAGCCGCGTCTATTTGTGTGACGGCACCGGTTTCGAGGCGCTGACCACCGATCACTCTCTTGTCGAAGCACAGGTCCAGGCCGGGCTGATCGATCGGGAGCAGAGTCTCAAGTCGGCGCAGCAGAACATCTTGCTGCGCGCGCTCGGACGCGATCCGGACGTGCAGGTGGAGTTGAGCGAATCCGTAGTTGCTGCAGGTGATCGCTTGCTGCTCTGCACCGACGGGCTGACGCGAATGGTCAGCGACGATCGGCTGGCGGCGGCGTTGAAGCGCTTTGCGGGTGCGCCCCAGGCGTGTTGCGATTACCTGGTCGACGCCGCAAATGAGGCGGGCGGCCCCGACAACATCACCGTGGTGGTCGTCGAAGTCCGGGCATCCGGGTGGCGCGACGTCGCGCGGAACATCGTGGGATTCTGATATGGCGAAACTGACCCTCAAGTTCGAGGAGCGCGAGCTGAAGGACTGCGTCGTCGGTTCGGTCCCGGTGTCGATCGGCCGCCTGCCGGACAACGACGTCGTCATCGACAACCCGGCGGTGTCTGGACGACACGCCCGTGTCTATCGCGAGGGCAATCACTTCGTGCTCGAAGACCTGAAGAGCACCAACGGCACTTTCGTCAACGACAAGCCCATCGCCCGCCACACCCTGCTCGAAGGCGACGTGGTGCTGGTCGGCAAGCACACGATGGTGTTCACCGACCGGGGCGTGCAGGACCCCGTGCTCACGGGTCTTCCGCAGGGCCGGCCGTCGCAGGTCTACGAACCGGTGGTGCCAAAGACGGCCATTCCCACCGCGCAGGGACGGATCGGGACGATCAAGGTCGTCTCGGGCAGCACCGGGCAAAGCGAATACATCCTCGCCGCCGTCACGACGATGATTGGCACTGCGGACAACGCGCAGATTCGCCTGAAGGGTTGGTTCAAGCCGAAGGTGGCCGCCGCCATCGCGCGCAAGGGCGAAGGCTTTTCCATTACGCCGATGAGCGCCACCGTGATGGTGAACGGCGAGAAAGTCACCGGCCGGCGCGATCTTCTGAGCGGCGATCGGATCGACGTCAGCGGCCTCACACTCGAATTCACCCTTTCCTGATTGCCCGCTAGCCCGCTAGCCCGCTAGCCCGCTAGCCCGCTAGCCCGCTGGCCCGCTGGCCCGATTGTTGCTTTTTGGAAGCAACGTGCGTGCTCTCATCGCCTCGTTGCTCATCGCGCTGGCCGCCTGTGCCAGCAAACCGGCCCCGCATGAAGTCACGCCTGCGTTGCAGCAGGTGGTGGCAGGCGACCGGCTTGCAAAAGTTGAGTCAGCCATCTGGACAGATGTGCGCGCGTTCTACACACAGCGCGAGCATGCGCCGGCCTGGGTCAATCACCGGCGACCCACTGACAAGGGCGCGGCCGCACTGATGGTGTTGAACACCGCGCGCCAGCACGGATTCGAGGCGTCGGACTACAGCGCGCCGGAATTGCTCGAGATGAGCCAGGCGATCGAGAAGATCGACAAGGCGTCGCCGGAGCGTCTCGAGAAGCTCGCGGAATTTGATGCGCGGCTGACCGCTGGAATGCTCGCGTTCGGACGCGATGTCGCGATCGGGCGCCAGGCGCCGGACGCCAACTTCCAGGCACGCCGCAAGATGCCGGATCTCATCGCCGCGCTCACCGCGGCGACCGATGATCCCACCACGTTCGTCGACGCCGTACGCCCGCCGCACCCCGAATACGCGGCGCTTCAGAAAGCACTCGACGATCTTATTGGCCAGCGCGAGAAGGGCGGGTGGGTGAAGGTGCCCACCGCCCGTTCGGACAACGAGCTGCGTCAACGCCTGCAGGTCAGCGGGCACTTGAAGGGATCAGGGAGCGGGGACCAGGGATCAGGGGATCTGGCCGCGGCAGTGAAGTCGTTTCAAGAGTTGCATTCACTTCCGGCCACCGGCGTGGTTGATGACAAGACGCTGGCGGCGTTTAACGTGCCGCTCGACTGGCGCATTCAACAGGTGGCGATCAACCTGCAACGGTGGCGTTGGATGCCGGACGAGCTCGGCGAGCGCCACTTTCTCGTCAACATTCCGTACTTTCACTTGGTCGCGCGCGAAGCCGGCAAGCCGGTCATGGACATCCGCGTCGTGGTAGGGAAGCCAGGGAATAACACGCCGATCTTCAGCGAGGACATGGAGACCGTGGTGTTCAGCCCGTATTGGAACATTCCCGACACGATCGCGGAGAACGAGACGGCACCGGCAGTTGCGCGTGATCCCGGTTATCTCGCCAGGCAGGGCATCGAGATCTTGCGCGTGTCGTCTTCCGGCACCCAGACGCTCGATGCCTCTGACGTGGATTGGGATAACCCTGCGTCGCTCAAGGGCCTGGCGTTTCGCCAGCGCCCTGGCGACGGCAACGCCCTGGGACACGTGAAGTTCCTGTTCCCCAACAAGCACAACGTCTACTTGCACGACACGCCGGCGGATTCGTTGTTCGCGAAGCCCGGCCGCGCGTTCAGTCACGGCTGCGTGCGCGTCGAGGAACCCGAGATGCTCGCCAAGTACGTGCTGAAGGGCTATTCCGACTGGACCGACGAGGCGATCTTCGCGTCGATGCGCTCGGGTGTCGAAAAGCACGTGAAGTTGAAGCAGACGATTCCCGTGCACATTGCCTACTTCACGTCCTGGGTTGACGAGAATGGCGGGCTGCATTTCCAGCCCGACATCTACGGCTACGATCGCGAAGCCGGAAACTAGCTTTCGCTGAGCTGCATTTGCCTCCGGGCCGGGGTAGAATGAAATTCCCCGCTCGGTAACGGCATCTCAGGTAAATGCAGCGAATGAAAATACTCGTCCTTGCACTATCCGTCTTTTCACTGCTGATTCCAGGCTCCCTGGATGCTGCGACCGCAGCCAACCTCACACGCACCGATTTTGACCTGTCGGCGATCGGCTCCATCGAAACTGACGTGTTCGACCTCGCCCTCGGCGCACTCAGCTGTGCCGTGAAGTCAGGGGCCGTGCAGAATCCGCCGACGCTTACGGTGATCGATTACTCCAGGCCGTCGAGCGAGAAACGCTTGTGGGTATTCGACTTGAAATCGCGGGAGCTCATTTACGAAGAACTCGTCGCGCACGGGCAGGGGAGCGGGGCCGGCGTGGCCACGCAATTCTCGAACAAGCCGGACACGCACCAGACGAGCCTGGGTCTGTTCGTCACCGATACCACCTACGTTGGCAAGAACGGCTACTCGCTGCGGCTCGATGGGCTGGATCGCGGATTCAACGACCGCGCGCGTGAGCGGGCGATCGTGATGCATGGCGCTCCTTATGTCAGTGATGGTTTCGTGAAGTCGACCGGTCGTCTCGGGCGCAGCTGGGGATGCCCGGCCGTCAGCGAGCTGGTCGCCCGCCAGATGATCGACCGCCTCAAGGGTGGCGGGCTGGTGTTTGCCTACTACCCGGATGCCGAGTGGCTCAAGTCGTCGAAGTTCCTCGGGAACTGCCGCTAGTCGTCCGCCTTCGCGCAGAGCGCTACGGCGGACAGGCCGCACTCAGCGCGCGTTCGAGCTGCACCAGCGTTGCTGGCTTGGTGAGCAAGGGCGCGCCGCTTTCCTGGATCCGCTGTGCCGCTTCGGGCACCGCAGTGAACCCGGACATGAAGATCAGCGGCAGCGCCGGCCGCATCACGCGGGCGGCATCGGCGAGGTCGATGCCGTTCATGCCGCTGCCCAGCACCACGTCTGACAACAACACATCAACCGCCTGATCGCTATTCAGGATTGGCAGCGCCGCCACCGCCGTTTCCGCAAGCAGCACGGTGTGTCCGAGCGTTTCGAGCTGGCGGCGCACGGTGCTGCGTACCGACGCCTCGTCTTCCACCACCAGGATCGTCAACGACACCACCGGCGGTGATTGCAGGAAGGCCGGTGTATCCGGCGCGACCGGCTTGTTCTTGGTCAGCGGCAGGTAAATGATCACCGTGGTGCCGCGCCCTGGCTCGGAGGCGATCGAGACGGTGCCGCCGGATTGCTTGGCGAAGCCGTAGACCATGCTCAACCCGAGGCCGCTGCCCGTGCCGCCGGTCTTGGTGGTGAAGAACGGTTCGAAGACCCGCGACACGACTTCCGGCGGCATGCCGGTGCCGGTGTCCTGAATCGCGAGCATCGCGTATTGGCCGATCGGCAGGTCGTCTTCGGTGCGCGGCGCCTGGTTAATGTCGGCCTTCGACGTGCGGATCGTCAGCGTGCCGCCGTTGGGCATCGCATCGCGCGCGTTGAGCGACACGTTGAGGATCGCCGCTTCGAGGGCCGCCGGATCCACCATCGCCACGCCGGCATCGCGGCTCGCGGTGGTGGTGACCTTGATGCTGGCCCCCAGCGTGCGTGTCAGCATCCGGACCACGCCTTCGACGAGCGCGTTGATCGCCACCGGTTGCGGATTCAATTGCCGCCGGCGCGAGAACGCCAGCAGATCGCCGGTCAGGTCCTGCCCGTGCCGCGTGGCCCGCAACGTCTCATCGATCAATTCCGTCGTCGCGTCATCCACGTCCGGCAGCTTCATCCGCAACAGCTCGAGGTTGCCGAGGATCACCATCAGGATGTTGTTGAAGTCGTGCGCGATGCCGCCGGTGAGCTGGCCAACCGCTTCCATCTTCTGCGAGCGAAACAGCGCCTGCCGCGTTTGTTCGAGGGAGTCCTGCGCGGAACGCAGCTCGGTGATGTCGTGCGAGATGCCGTAGATGCCGAGGATGGTGCCGTTCTTGTCTCGATAGGCGCCCTTGGTGACCAGGTAGGCCTGCGTGCCCGACGCGCTCGACGCGACGCCTTCAAACGACATGGCCTTGCCGCTCTCGAGGACGGCCTTGTCGTCCTGCATGAAGCGGCGGGCGGTTTCTTCGGGGTACAGCTCGAGGTCGTGTTTGCCGACCACGTCCGCCGGGGTTCGCCCGACGAACCGCGCGGCGGCCTGGTTGGCGAGCACATAGCGGCCTTCGAGATCCTTGACGAAGATCGCGTCGGGCGTGGCGTCGATCACCGCCTGGAGAATGTCGGATGCGTTCGGGATCGACTGCATGAAAGAAAAGGTTCCAGGGTTCCAAAGGTTCCAGCGGTTCCAATGGCATCGTTCTGTCGCTGTTCCTCAGGTTCTGAGACCCTGGAACCCCGATAGAACGCTGCCTTTGGAACCACTGGAACGCTTGGAACCCTTGGAACCCTCTGTTCTATCCCCGAGCCATCGTCGTCGCGGCCTTCTTCGGGAAGATTTCCTTGAAGGCCTTGAGGAACTTGTCCATGTCTTCCTGCGTGCCGACTGAGACGCGCAGGTGGTTCAGCATCGGCGGGAACGGACGGCCGACGAGGATGCCCTTGTCGCGGAATTCGGAGATCACCGGCTGCACGGTACGGCCCTCGAGGCTGACCATGAAGAAGTTGGTCTGCGACGGGATGACCGGGTAGCCATGGGCCTCGAGCTCGCGCGAGGTCTTGGTGCGGATGTCGATGATCTTCTTGCGGACCTCGGCCTGGCCGGCGGTGTCCTTCAGCGACGCAACGGCGCCCCACTTGGCGAGGGCGTTGACGCTCTGCATCGAGTAGGGACGCATCTGGCGGATCATTTCCGCCGGGGCGATCGCGTAGCCGATGCGCATGGCGGCGAGCGCCGCGATCTTCGAGAAGGTGCGCGCGATGATCACCGGGCGGCCTTCGATCACGTACGGCGTGGCCGTGGAGTAGCTCGCGTCATCCACGAAGTGGTGGTATGCCTCGTCGATCAGGATCGGCATGTTCTTCGGCAGGCCCTTCACCACCGCGTCGACGTCCTGCTTGCTGACCATGACGCCGGTCGGGTTGTTGGGGTTGCAGAGATAGAAGAAGCCGACCTGCGCCGCGTTGTCGTTGGCGGCCTTGATCATCGCCGGGATGTTCTGCGTGTAGTCCTTGTTCAGCGGGATCTTGATCGCTTCGGCCTTGATGTTGGTGGCGTGCGAGTAGACCGAGCCGTATGACGGGTCGGCGCCGACCACCTTCTTGCCGCCCTGGAGGTAGGTGGTGCCGACGACCTGGAGCACTTCACCGGAACCGGCGGTCAGGAGCACGTTCTCCGGCTTGACGCCGTGGTGCGCGGCAATGGCTTCAACGACGTTGCCGTCCGGGTAGCCGTAACGGTTGGCGTACTTCCACGCGCCGTTCATCGCCTTCATGACCTGCTCGGGCGGACCCCAGTTGTTCTCGTTGCTGGCGATCTTGACCATCTTGTCGTAGTCGGCGTCCGAACCACCGAAACGCTGGGTCGTGGCGGTCGCTGCGGTGCCGGGCGCCGGCGCCTGCTGCGCGAACAGCTCTGAGTTGTGCAAAGTCATGGCGCCGAAAGTGGCGGCGACGCCACCGAAGAACCGGCGGCGGGACAGCGGTTGCCTGACGATCATGAAGCCTCCAGAAAATGAAGATCCTCCATCGCGCAGACCGCTACGGAGGACGAGAGCAAACGCCGCAAGAGTACTCCAAGTAACCCTCACTTTGCATTTCAAAGTCAGCGCGCTATCATGGACTGGTGAGCGCGCCGGAACCGCTGTCTGGACGAGCGGCAGACAATCTCCACTTCATCCGGCAGGCGATGGAACGGAGCGCCACGTTTACGTCGATTCCGGGCATCGGCGGCGCGGTGATGGGGGTGATTGCCCTGGTCGCCTCGGCCGTGGCCGCGAATCAGCCGACCGATGATCGATGGCTGGCCACATGGCTGGCCGCGGCGGCACTGGCCGCGGTCGTCGGCCTGGTCGGAATGGTGCGCAAGGCCCGCCGCGGCGGTGCGCCTCTGACCGGCGCCAACGCGCGGCGCTTTGCGATGGGCATGATCGCGCCCTTCGTGGCCGGAGCCGCGATCACCTACGAGTTGTGGACGGTGCGGAGTTTTACCGTCATGGCGCCGGCGTGGTTGCTGCTCTACGGCGCGGGTGTTCTCACCGGCGGTATTTTCAGTGTGCCGGTCGTGCGCGCCATCGGCGTGTGCTTTATGACGCTCGGCATTGCGGCGATTGTCTCGCCGTCAGAGTGGGCAAATGTGTGGCTCGCCATCGGCTTCGGCGGGCTGCACGTCGGATTCGGTATCTACATCGCACGGAACTACGGCGGCTAGGGTGCAAAGGACTCGAACGTGACCAAATCCAGCGCGGCGCGAAAGCTACCACCCGACACGCGCCCAAGAATCCAGCTCGAGCCCAGGAGCGGCGAGATCGCCGCCAATCTCGATCGCCTGTTGCACGATCGCATGCGCCTCGGCATCGTGAGCGCGCTCGCGGCCGGTGACGAACTGTCGTTCACCGATCTCAAGGCGGCGCTGAACGCGACCGACGGCAACCTCAGCGTGCATGCGCGCAAGCTGGAGGAAGCCGGCTACGTGTCGTGCACAAAGACCTTCGCCGGTCGCACACCACGCACCGACTACAAGCTCACCGCTTCGGGCCGCCGCGCATTCGAGAAGTACCTCGACCATATGGACGCGCTGATCAAAGCCGCGCGCAAACCTTAAGCTCATCCTGTCAGCCCGCTAGCCTGATAGCCCGCCGGCCGCGCGGGGAGTAGAATCCACATCCCGCCGGGAATATCGCGGCTGGGGTGGGTGTTTGGACTTCTTGGAGGGTAGTTATGAACCGCGTATTTACAATTGCTGCTGCCGGCGCCTTTGCGCTCTCAGCAACCGTGTTGGCGCAGGAACCGGCGCAGAAGATGCCGGCTGAACACACCATGTCGGGCTGTGTGCAGAAGGGCGCCACGGCGACCGCCGGTGTGATTCAGAACACGGCCGAGAAGGGCCCCAAGACGATCACCATCGTCGAATCGAAGGCCACGCTCGCGCCGCACGTCGGCCACAAGGTCGACATCACCGGCGTGAACGTGCCGGCCGCTGAAGCTGAAGCGATGAAGCCGACTCCGCCGAAGGCCGACCATTACATGAAGGTCAGCGCGGTGAAGATGGTTTCTGCGACTTGTCCTTAAGGACAGCGGGCTAGCGGGCTAGCGGGCCAGCGGGCTAGCGGGCCAGCGGGCCAGCGGGCTAGCAGGGAGGCCGGACATATGTCCGGCCTTTCGTTTTGGTGGCGAAGTTGCATAGACACCGGGCGTGGACGTCAATGCCCTGGTGGCCGGCTTCCTGCGCGATCTGTCATTCGTGCAAACCTCGCAGCAGAAGATGTGGGGCTATAAGCGCGCCTCGTCTTCGATCATGCGGCTCGAGCGGCAGCTCACCCAGCTGAAGGACGTTTCGGGCTCTCTTGTAAAGATCTCCGGGATCGGTCCCGCATCCGCGCGTGTCATCCGCGAGGTCATGGACAGTGGTGTATCTGCGACGGTTGAGAACGCGATCGACGAGAGCGGGAAGCGCGCTGAGATCGAGAAGCGGCGCGCCTTGCGCCGGCATTTCCTCAGCCGTGCCGAGGTGCTGCGCGTCCTGGCCGATCAGTCACTCGCTGGTCCGCAGCTCGAAGACTACCGCGGTGACTTCCAGATGCACTCCGAGTGGAGCGATGGCGTGACGACTCTGGCGGAGATCGTGGAGGCGTGCCAGTCGCGCGGCTACGTGTGCTCGGCAGTGACCGATCATTCGCATGGGTTGAAGATCGCCGGCGGCATGTCGATGGAGGACGCCGCGGACCAGCGACGCGCGATCGAGGCGCTCAACGCGCGCACCAGCGGTTTTCGGCTGTTGCAGGGCATTGAAGCCAACATCACGACCGAGGGCCGGCTCGATCTCTCTGACGACGAGTCTCAGCAATTCGAGCTGGTGCTTGCGGCGCCGCATTCAGCCCTCCGCAAAGCTCATGATCAAACCGAACGGATGCTGGCCGCGGTTCGCAATCCGCGCGTGCGGATCCTCGCGCACCCGCGCGGTCGCATGAGTGGATCGCGGGCCGGAGTGATCGCAAAGTGGCCGGACGTGTTTGCGGAAGCGGCGAGGCTCGGCGTTGCGGTTGAGATCGACGGCGATCCGTCGAGACAGGACCTCGACCACACGCTGGCGGCTCAAGCGTTGGAGGCAGGCTGTCTCTTCGCGCTCGACAGTGACGCGCACAGCGCCGGCCAACTGTCATATGCCGAGACGGCAATCGCGCACGCGCGCCTCGCCGGCATTCCTCCACACCGCATCGTCAATTGCTGGGAGCTCGACCGGCTGATGTCGTGGCTGTCCGACCGCCGCGACTCTTGACCTCCTGACGCGTCCGTTTGACCTCTCTGCCGCGTCCGCCTCGGGCGGACGGTCATGCTATACATCCGGATCAAGGAACACCTCTATGTCTACTGACTCATCCTTGAGAATCGCCGCGATCACGCCCGGGTTCACGGTCGACGACATTGCGAAGAGCATCGCGTTCTACGAGGCGCTTGGCTTCGTTGTTGGCGAGAAGTGGGAAGACAACGGCGCGCTGATGGGCGTGATGATGCACGCCGGCGACCAGGAACTCGGCCTGATGCAGGACGACTGGAAGAAAGGCCGCGATCGCAAGAAGGGCATCGGCAGCCGCATCCACATCGCGACGCCGCTCGACATCGATCAACTCGCGGGTCGCGTGAAAGCCGCGGGCGTCGCGCTGGATGTCGAGCCGTTCGACACGCCATGGAAGACGCGGCAGTTCGAGCTCACCGATCCGACCGGCTTCAAGCTGACGATCTCGAGCGAGTGATCACGGACGGCGCGGCGTCTCGTCGCGCGGCAATCGTCGCGTTGTTCGCGAGGCTGCAATGCGCAGAGAACTTTGTATAATAAAGCGTAGACATGCCCAAAAGCCGCACGCAGAAGATCCTCATCGCCGTAGCCCTGGTGGCCGGCTTCATTCCCATCGCCGTACTCGGGTTGTTCATGTACGCCAGCGCCATGGCGCCCGTGCTGCATCCGGACGCGCAGACGGTGCCCGCCGCGCCTGGGGCCATCCCCGCACGGCAATGGAGCGACTCTGCGGAACGCGCCCGGCAGATTGTTCGAGCCGCGCTCGCCGAACAGAACGTCCCTGGCTTCTCGGTCGCGGTCGGCGCCGCCGGCGACATCGTGTGGGCCGAAGGATTCGGCTACGCAGACATCGAAAAAAAATCGCCGATGACGCCGCAGACGATCCTGCGCATCGGCACCGCGTCGAAGGTGCTCACCTCCGCGGGGGTGGGACTGTTGCTCGAGCAAGGCAAGCTCAGTCTCGACGAGGTCATTCACAAACGCGTGCCGGAGTTTCCGGAGAAGAAGTGGCCCATCACGTTGCGCCACCTGATGGCGCACACCTCCGGCCTGCGCAACGACGGCGGCGATGAAGGTCCGCTGTTCGGCATGCATTGCGACCGCCCGGTCGAGGCTTTCAAGGAGTTTGCGGAGAGCGACCTGCTGTTCGAGCCCGGCACCGAGTACCGCTATTCGAGCTACGGCTGGATCGTCGTTAGCGCCGCGGTCGAAGCGGCTGCCGAGGAACCCTTTCTGAACTTCATGCGCAAGAAAGTGTTCGAGCCGCTCGGAATGGAGAGCACCGTGCCCGATTCCACGACCGGCCCGTTGCCCGAGCAGGCGACCTTCTATTTCCCAGGGTTCGCCGCCGATCCGCGCTACGGTCCCGACGTCATGCGCGAGGTGAACTACACGTGTTACTCGGGCGCGAGCGTGTTTCTCTCGACCGCGTCAGACATGGTGCGCTTCGCGCAAGGCGTGAAGCGCAAATTGCTGAAGCCCGAGACGCTGGCGACGCTGCAAACGCCGCAGAAGACATCGGCGGGAAAAGACACGGGTTACGCGCTCGGCTGGGACCTGGAGACGGCGACGCTCGATGGACACGACACCCAGACCATCGGTCACGACGGTGATCAGCTCGCCGGCCAGGTCTCGTCACTGGTCACCTTCCCCGACAGTGACATCGTCATATCGGTTATCTCGAACATGTCGTATGCAAAAACCTATGATGTGGCCCTGAAGGTCGCGGCAGCATTTCGCGCCGGAAGGGAGTAAGTTATCGGCTCAACGGAGGAGCCATGCCGCGACGTGTCGTTGCCCTACTTGCCCTGCTCGTACTGTCCCCGATAGCCGCCTATGCGCAGGTGGGAAGCGCTGCCACCAGCGCTGAACCATTCAAGGTTGGAACATTCCGCATCGGCGGCGTCACCACGGTCGGCGCCGTGCTGCGTGATTCGCTGGTGATCGATCTCGTCCAGGCCAACGCCGCGTTGCAGAAGACGCGCGCGTTCCCGGCCCGGCCGATGCCGTCGGACATGATCGACCTGATCGGCGAATACGAGAACGGCCTCAAAGGCCGCATCTACGCGATCGTCAATGAGCTCGTGGCCAGCAAGGCGCTCGACGGGAAGCGGCCGGCGTACGTGAAAGAGCTGAAGGAAGTCACCACGCTCGCGCCGATTCCGCGGCCGCGGCAGATCATGATGACCGCGGTGAATTTCTACAGCCACATCTCCGAGAACGCGCCGCCCGAAGTGCGCGCGAAGGCGGTGGCCGCGCGTAAAGCGAATCGCGGCACCCCGTATCTATGGCTGAAGGCGACCTCGTCCATTATCGGGACGGGTGAAACCGTGGTCATGCCCTACGGCCGTACCGAGCTCGATTGGGAGGTGGAGTTGGGCACCGTCATCGGCCGCCGCGCGCGCTACGTCGCGGCGCCGAAGGCGCAGGAGCACGTGTTTGGCTACACCGTGATGATCGATATCTCCGATCGCGGCGGCCGGCCGCCAGGCGGATTTAGCAGCGGCAGCGACTGGTTCATCCAGAAGGGGCAGGACACGTTCGGACCGATGGGCCCGTACATCGTGCCGAAGGAATTTTACGGTGATCCCATGGCGGTGTTGAAGCAGACGCTCAATGTCGGCACCGATCAGCGGCAGGCCGCCGATTCCTCCGACATGATCCACTCGGTGTGGGAAGTGATCGAGTACGCCTCGTCGCTCGTGACCCTGCAGCCGGGCGACATCATCGGCGCCGGAACCTCTGGCGGCGTCGGCATGGGGACATCGGTGCGCGGCTCGCAGTTGTGGCTCGTCGCCGGCGACGAGATCACTGCCACGATCGACAAGATCGGCACGTTGAAGCACAAGGTCGAGGCCGCACCCGCGCCGCCAGCAGGCACGGGTTCGTACCTGCCGCCCGTCGCGACGTACCGCAAGCCACAGCAGTAAGCCCTCGCTCGCCCTCCCGATTCAACGTCGGGAGGGCGTTCGTCCAGCGATCACGGAACTCGTCTCAGGCGGGCTCGCGAGTACAGCTCGAATTCCTTGCCGGGCTCGGCAATCTCGAACACTTCCTCGAACTCGTTCGGATTGATGAAGGTGTAGGTTTCGCGCGCGCGATAGCCGTTCGGAATGTTCCGCGCGCGATCGAAGCTGAAGAAGCTGCGGTGCTCGTGGGTCTCGCCCTTGGGATTCTTGTCCTGGGCGGGGTAGACGCTGCGATTGGTTTCCTCGAGAAAGCGATCGCGCAGGATCAGCCGATACTCACGCGTCAGCGTGCCCGTGCCCGGCTGGCCTTCCGATGTGCCCGCCCATTTGCCGACGAACGGCTGCACCGCGCTCAGCGGTGACGGCGGGGCCGCTTGCTGAGCGGAGAGCCCGATGGGGAGCATCACGGCAAAGCAGAGAGCCGTCGCGGCGCTGCGGCCGCGTTGCGCCAGGACTCCCGCAATGATTCCGACGAACATGCCAGGGAGGACGATAACCCAGTACTGGTCTGGCTGGCCGATGGCGGCCAGGCTGCTCAGGATGAATCCGACGACCGCCCCGGTCAGCATGCCGAGCGGCGCCGACTGCTTCCACCGTGCGACGAGTCCGACGGCGAGTCCGGTGAACAGGCCCTTGATGGTCGATCCGATCACGATCGGCACCATCATCGCGCGCGCCTCGGGGTAGAACCACGCCGACATTCCGTCGATCAACCCGAGCACACCGCCTGCGAGAAGTCCGAGTACCGGCCTGGTCATGGACACGCTCCGCAGATCATATTCAACGGGCGACCTCTGTCTCAGTACCGACGGAGAATCCGTTTTGGCGGAAAGTGTTACCTATGTGCCCGGAATGAAGCCGAAATGAATGGCGGAGAGAAAGGGATTCGACGCCGTTAGCCGAGCCCGAAGGGCGATGGCGCGCCGCTGAATCCTTTCGTGACGCCAGGAATGAAGGCGAAGCCGAAATGAATGGCGGAGAGAAAGGGATTCGAACCCTTGGTACGGTTTCCCGTACACACGCTTTCCAAGCGTGCTCCTTCAACCACTCGGACATCTCTCCGTTCGAGCGGAATCAATAGCTTACCGTGAGGCGGATTGCCGCTCAATGTCAAACTGTGACGTGACTGTGACGTAAGGGCTTCGTCGACCTCTACGACCGTCTCAATCGCAGGTTCATTCTCGGTCTTTTCCGGCTCGGGCGCATCCTTCTTCCGCTGCTCGTCGAGGGCGTCGAGCGCCTGCCGCTTCGCGTCGATCCGAATGTGCGAGTAGTGCTCAAGCATCCGGCGCGTCAGGTGGCCCGTGATCGATTCCAGCACGTGATCGGCGACACCCATCTCCGCAAGCTCGGTGATGATCGTGTGGCGGAGGTCGTGGAACCTGAAGCCAGGCAACCCCGCAGCCTCGCGGAGCGCCCGCCACGCGGTATCCCACTTGAGCATCGGTTTCGTGGGATCAAAGCGGCCCCACTGGCAAGCCGGCCACAGATAGTGCTCGGTTTCGGTGTGGCCCAGCAGATCGGCACGCTCGACCATTCGCTTAAGCGCGTTGCTCGCTGATGCGTTGAGCGGGATCACTCTGTGGCTCGTCTGATTCTTGCTGCGCCGCACGTAGAGCACCTTCTTCATGAGGTCCACGTCGCACCGTCGTAGGTGCTTCACTTCGACGGGACGCAACGACGTGTTCGCCGCAACGATCGCGGCGCAGCAGACGTGTTCCCATTCCGGATTCGCTGCCGCCGTTTCGAAAAGTCGCTGCCGTTGCTCCGTCGTCAAGGCGCGGCCGATACCGCCTTGGTTCTCCGGGAGGTTGTGGACATGGTCTGCGAGCGGTCGCCAACGGCCCGAGAACTTCAGCAGGCGCGAGAGCACGCCGACGTCCATGTTGATGGTCCGGTTCGCGCGCCCGGCTTCGTGTCGCGTGCGCTGGTACTCGGCGATCTTCGCGGCCGTAATCGTCGACAGCGGGACGTCGCCAAAATGGCGCTTGATGAACACCAGTCGCTCTTGCTCGAACTCCAACGTTCTGGGCGAGCATCGCATCCGCTTCGCGGCCAGGTACGCCTCGGTTGCTTCCGACAGCCGCTTGGGTCCCTTTTCACTGACCGCAAGGGCTCCGTGGCCGGCCGCTTCGAGCAGCTCGCGCTCGCGCCGCTTCGCGGCCTGGAGATTCCCCGTGCCCAGGCGCTTGCGATACCGCTTCCCACCGACCATGAAGTCGGCCCAATACTGATTGCCGCGTTTCCAGAGACTCATGCTTGTAACTCCCCGGTCTCTTCATCTGACGAGGAAACCGACCGTGTGTCAACTGCGCTGGCGCGGATGAACTCATCGAGATCCGATTGCAAGTACCGCACCGCGCGCCCGAAGCGGAGGAAGCGTGGACCGGTGCCGCGATGGCGCCAGGCACGCAAGGTCGCAACCGAAAGTCCAAGTCGTTGCGCCACCTGCACTTCGGTGAGCGGAGTTCCCGCACGCGCATTCTCGACATCGTCACCACGTGTTGACCAAGCTCTCATGACCAACCTCCCGAGCATCAGCGCCCGAAACATTCCGATATATTTGTGCCGGATGTTGCGCGCCCAACGCGCCGGCGTGATGCCGACGCGCTGGATTTGGTCGCGCGCGGATGTGGGCCGTGAGCCGACACCGATCACCGAAGCGACGTGGCTTCGGTATGGTGGCTACGGACAATCGCCGGTAGCCTCAACTTGAAAGCGAACCTGCGAAGATCCGGAACCTGGGTTGCGGACTGAACAGGATCTGCTACGCAGGAGAAACGCGGGTCGATGTGACGCGCGTTCTGCGGAACGATTTGCCGGTAGCGCGATGTTGGAACTTGGGTCGAACATCGGTCCGGCGACAGCTGTCAGCTGGTGCGCGCGATGAGGGTCGATGGGACGCTCGCCGCCGCGCGCTCCGCATTGGGCAATGCGGAGGAGGTGTCGTGGCCGACACCAACGAGATGCTCGCAGGATACGCCTGTCTGAAGATCCACGTCAAAGTCATCCATTCGCCGGGCCATCACGTAAGTGCCAAGGCCGCGCTGCGCGGAGGCGCGGTCAATGCCCGAAGCCGCGTCCGTTCCTGGTCCGCGCGGGCGGCGCGAAGCGCCGAGGCATTGACGGCGCCGAGCACAGCGCCATCCTGTTCGACGTGATGGCCCGAGGTCCTTCGCATAGCGCGACTCATTTCCACCGCACATCGAGGCCCTGTTCTGAGCCCGCAACCGGGACATGGCTGGATCTCGTAACCGGCCCAAGTTTCTCTCCACGAACCGGCGGCCCTCGTACTGCGTCGGCCCTGCAGCAGCGAGGAAGGCGTGAACGACCCTTCACCACGCGTCAGCGGCGAAGCCGGAACGTGACCGGGGTCGTTCACGCCTTCCTCGCTGTCGGTGAGTATCCCGACGCACCCCCGGGGGGCGGCAGAGAACGCCGCCCCCATGCGATGTGTCATCCAGCGCGCAAGTCCCTGTGCGCCGAGAGGTTGCTTGCCGACGGTTCTCAGGCGCGAGCCATCTCCAGGCATAGTAGAAGTGACCGTGAATGGGGTTAAGGGACCGGGTTAAGAGACGGGTTCAGGCCGCGCAATGCGCGTTCCCCCTCGTCGGCGTCAGCAATAAGTCGTCTGCGGCTAGGACGGCGACGGTTCACCAGGGGTGACAGATGTTCGTAGGTATGCGGCAGCACGACTGATTTCACGGTCGATCGCCCCGATGCGAGGGCCTCAGTGATCGCCGACGGAATCGGTGCCAACGCGATCCCTTCCACCATCAGCCAATGCCGATATAAGAGGGCAAAGCGCGGTCCCACGAACGTCTTCGCACAACGACTGAACCGCAGTCTGATCGCGCTCTCGGGTCCGCTAGGATGCTGGCTCCAGTCCGTGTTCCGGCGGCGGTGAAAGAAGTACCAGCTCAACTCGTTGGCGGTCTCACTGACGAACGGGCTGGCGAGCTCCTCACGGACCGCCTGCTCGTAAGCGGCTACCACGCGCCGCAGCGTCTGAGGGAATACCAGGCGCAATGTCCAGACGGGGCTGGCCGAGAGCAGAGCCGCATGCCCCAGAAGGAATATCCGAAAATCATCGGTCCAGGGCACCGTCGCGACGTAGATCAGCGTCAGGCCACCGGACGAATCCACGCCAATCGGGAAGGTCCCGGGGAATCGCTCGACGAGGTCCGTCCGCGCCTTGGCAGTCGCAACCGCGCCGGGCTGCGTCGAGGGTTGCCCGAGTGTTGCTTCGAGGTGTGTAAGCTTCTCCGGTCGGGTCGTTAGCCAGTCGAGATCAGGGCACAAGAGTGCGGCATCCAGGCGCATCAGCCGCTCAGCCGCCCGGCGTGCCGGTACTGCTCGACGATAGCGACTCTCCGGGTCCCCGATGGCGTGATAGAGCGGCTTGTGATGGACGTGATAGAGCCGCGCCCGGTTATGGATGCAGTCCGACGTGATCGCGTACCCACGCTGGACGAGCTTTTCGAAAAACGCGTTGCACTTCTCGCCGCCCGGCGCGATTCCCGCGAAGGCCGCGTACTGCCGTTTGACGCACAATCCCGAGTGCTGCATGACGAGCACGACGAAGCGGGCCTGACGCTCTGTCAGCCCATAGTCGGCGACCGCCTGCACGCGTTCCAGGGTCGTCATTTCAAAAACTCCTCGGCCAGCCCGCCTTGTTCGCGGTTCCCCCCGCGACCGCCGCCGCCACCGCGACCAATCCGTGCACTGCTTCCGCCATGGCAGGAGAAACCTGTGCGGGCCACCGCCGCGCCATGTGCGCCCCGATAGTGCTCCGTCGTGACCTCCACATCGACGTGGTCCTCGCGGCCGTCGATGTCGCGGTACTCGATGCGAAAGTCGGGGAAATGGACCTGCTCGTCAAAGTACGGCAGGTCATGGTCCCTGGCCCACCCTTCGATCTCGCCCGCGTCGCGATCGGGTCGCCCGTCGCAATCGGGCCGGTCCCGATCGTGTTCGTGGAGCCACTGCTGGTACTCGCGCTTCAGCTCGTAGTCCAACCGCACGCGCTCGATCTCGGCGCCGCGAGCGTCGAGGCGCGCGCCCTCATGCTCGTACGCGCGCCAAAGCTGGGCGTCATGCTCCAACTCGCGCTCACGTTTGAGACCTGCGTAGAAGGTCTGTCCGTGGGCGCGGTCACGATCGCGGTTGGCTTCCAGAAGGTTCCGGCCGCGGTCCGTCAGGACCACCGCCTGCTCGCGATAGCCAGGGGATACGAACAGTCTCGATGAGGCCCTGGTCTCGCAGATGCCGCAGGTCCCCTTTCCGCGGATCCGCGGGCCGGTCATCGTGGTCGCGGAGGTTCTGTGCGGGCACGACGCGGAACGCTCCAACAGTCGCCAGCGTCCGACTCTCCGAGCCCCTCAGCCGGTATTCCCGATCGCGGGAATCGTGGACGATCTCTCGTTCACGCACGCGTGGCAAGGCCAAGCCGCGGGTGAACGCTTCGCGGGCATCGGTACGTTCACGAGGATCGCGTTCACGATCCGCCCATCGAACGTCATCACGGTCTCGGTGGTCCGCGCGATCACGGTCGACATCCCGATCGACCCGCTCATCGTGGTGCTCCTCGACTCGATACGAGCCTGAGCCCCTGTCCGTGGTGAGCGCATCGTCATCTTCACGATTACGTTGGTCTTGGTCACGTGGATCGCGTTCGTCGGTGTAATCCCGAGGATCGAAGTCCATTCGCCCTCCGCGGTGGCCGGCGCGCGGCCGGCTTTTGTTTGTCGGGATTTACTCAGGCGGATGTGCGCGTGAGGCGAGTCCTCGGTGGTGTGTCAGAGCCTGGGCGGTGACACGCGCACCGGTTGGCCGAGTGTTGGGTGGGCTTCGTCGAGCGACGTTGGACGATACCCGCTTACAAAGATGCGTCACGGTGGTCGTGACGCCGAAGTCGACAGCGGCCAAGAGCTGCTGTTTCGCTTATAGCCCCTGCAGTGTCATCAGGGCAAGCACAGCGGTGAGGCGAGGTCAACTCTAGGTCCAGATGCTTGACCGGCCATACGCAATTTGCGTATGCTTTGGAAGGTGGAGTTCATCGAGGCGCCCCTGTTCACACAGCTGCTCCCGGACTTCCTGAAGGACGACGAATATCGCGAGCTTCAACAGCACTTGAGCCGCGATCCGGAGGCAGGCGACGTCATGCCGGGGACCGGTGGCTTCCGGAAGCTACGGTGGGCGGATACACGCAGGGGCAAAGGAAAGCGTGGCGGCCTGCGCCTGATCTACTACTTCTTCCTTGCAGACTCGCAGATCTGGCTGATAACGATTTACGACAAGGATTCCATGACCGACCTGAGCCCCGGCGAGAAACGCGTTCTCAAAGCAGCAATCGAACGCGAGACGCACGAGCGCGCGAGGCATCGGACGGGACGGAGGAAATAGCATGGCGAATAAGACCAAGGGAGGCAAGGCACCACAAAAGCGGAGCCTCTTCCGCGAACTCATGTCTGGCGTAGGAGCGATGCGCGATCATCGCGAGGGGCGCCTCACGTTGAGGACTTACCAGGTAGAACCCATCGCGGTTCCTGGCGTCGATCCTGATTTCGTCCGGGAGACACGCGAAGAACTGCACATGTCTAGGCAGGTGTTCGCGTTCAAGATTGGAGTCAATCCGCGCACACTCGAACGGTGGGAGCAGGGACGCAGCAAGCCGAATGAACAGGCATCTGCTCTGATCCGACTCGTTCGGAAATATCCTGACACACTCGAACGTCTGGAATCGTTGAGCGTCCCAGCATGACCCAAGCCTCAGCCGTTTTCCGATAGAATCCGCGAGATGGAGGTGCAGCCAAACTGTCTTGCTGCGCCCTCTTCGCCGGAGGCCGAAGTGCCCTAGACCGGTGAGACCAGTGGGATTGACCCGTCGAGCTTGATCTTGGTGGGTAGGGGATTTCTGAAAGGGACCACGAAACACGGTACCCCCATCCTTATGCCAACTTAGTCGGGGAGGATTTCGATGAAGGTGTGCCCATTTTGTGCTGAGGAAATTCAGGAGGCCGCGATTGTTTGCAAGCATTGCGGTCGAGAACTCGATTCATCCGCACGACAGCGGACAGCACCTCTGAGTTACCGCGACGAATCCGCATTCGGAATGTTCGCAATCGTGTTCTACGTCATCTTTGCAATTTGTGTGCTGTGGGTTAATGACGCATTCGGACAGTCCGCCTCCGCGATGATGCTGCCGTCGTCCTTCCTATTCAGCACCGTGGCGTACAGCATCGGCAAACAGAAACGCCGTCCGGTTCGCGGCTTCCTTCTCGGGCTGGGACTCGGCCCTATCGGCCTGTTGATCGTCGTACTGCAGAACTAGAAAGCGGATCTCCTCAACACAACGCGCGATGGGTGATGAGCGATAGGCTGTCCACACTGCAACGGCAACGATTCAGTCGGCTACCGAATGTTCGCCGTTTAGGTGCTTCCCAAGTCAACCAATGCTGCTACCGACCCGCCGCCCCGCCATGTAAAAGGGGTGATTCCCGTCTGGGTCGAGCCTGTGGCATGATTCAGGTGGCGTAGGGCACGCCCGCCATTCCCGTGCAAAGGCTTCGGCCAGTCCTCAAGCAAGTCGCGTTGTCATGCGAACCTCCGTCCATGGCTCGCGGGCAATTACGGGGAGCCCGTTGGCCGAGTTCGAGGTTCTATGACCACTTCCTTCGTCGAGCAGCTCAAGAAGCAATCTAAGCAACTCCTCCGAGCATTCCGCGCCGGTGAACCAGGGGCCATCGAGCGCGTACGTGGCGTTTTTCATGATACCGCTAGGTTCAGTCTCATGAACGCTCATCACGTCATTGCCAAGGAGTGCGGCTTCGACAACTGGAATATTCTCATCGCAGCTCCCGAGATGGAACTTCGCCACGTTCTCGACGTGAAGCAACAGTCTGGTCTAGAAGATCAAGTCCGAGCGGTTCTCTCGGAGCAGCCGCAGCTAACCGTCTTCGGGTTCCGCCCGCCAGATGGAACGGGCTCCGGCAATATCGATCCAATCCGCACACCCGATGAGTTCCGGCGCGAACGCGACGCGCTGCTGTCAGCTGACGGGCTCAATCAAATTCGAGCCGCCGTCGTCTATCTCGAACAACTCCGACCCACGCGGATCGTAGCCCGTACGTCGCGAAACTCATACGGTCTGAAGCACGCCGCGGAGTCGTGGCACAGGAAGCAAGGTCGCAGGGCATACGTCGGAAATGGCGCGCTGATCGTCGCAGCACTGATCAAGGGATTTGCAATCAGACGTGTGGAAGTTCGGTCGCCGAATTGCCTCGTCGGTGTCAACCTCCGCGACGTTAACGCGCTTGCCGATGGCATCGCCCCGGCTATCCTTCGTGTCAGGCCGTCGCCCTTTGTTCGGTGGCTGTTCGCACAAGCGGGACGTGGCGATGCCGTTGGGGATCTCGCTGGCGATGCAAAGGACGATTTGCGCTTCCCCCGGGGAAGCCGGCAAGAGGTTGGAGCGTACCTCGCCCCCTTCGGTAATCACATCCGCCAGGCGTTGGAGCAGGCCAGTTCAGAATGGAACTCATCCAAACGTCCGTCGAGGTCCTAAGGCGCGCGTACGAACCCGAAGCACCTCACGCTGCTCGACGAAGCCCGTCGAGTTGGCGGAGCCATAGGACGACCTGGTTCCGGCTGGCCCGGCATTAGGAACGTTACCCTTAAGGACAGTTCGGTTCTTAGGGGTGCGTCCGGCGCGACTGGGGTTCTGCTACACTCTGCAGCTTCAACATGAGACCAGCTCGATGAGACTTGCGGTGCTTGCGGCCGCCGTCGCGACCGTGGCGTCCATGGCGTGCCAGAGCGGCCCCAGCGACGCCGAGCTAACGACGGCTCTCTTCGAACCTGTCTATCGGGCGGCCAAGGCCGTTCAGGGCGCGACCGAGAGTGGGGTAGCGTTGGGCAGGTATAGCGAGCTGCTCCAAGCGTTCTCGACCGAGCTAGCCATCTCGCGAGACAAGATTACTTCGCGCCCCGGTGAGAGAGAACTTCAAGGATTGTTCGAACAGGCTCTCGCGGACTACCGCGCGGCTGCGACCCTGTGGTCGTACGTCGCGTCGGCACGGATGGCGACTGGTAAGCGGATACTCCTGAACCACCCTGATTCTCACGTCCCTCCGGAGGTCACCGTTATCATCGGCACCTACAACGTGCCCATTGAGAAAGACCCGAATCGCTACTACGACGAGGGATTTCAACGGTGGCTCCCTGAAACCGCTGTGCAGCACGTCTGGACGCGAGCTGCCGCAACGCTGCAGAAAGCGATCGACGCATTCTATAAGCGAGCCCCGGCGAAGGGTTGACCGTCGGACTTCTATTCGGCGCGCCGACGCTCCAGCAGCACAATCGATAGGATCATTCAGTTCCTTTTGCAGTCGGTCCGTAGCAAAACGGTCTGCGGCGAGGGTGGGCACTTATAGCCCACAGCTGTCGTGCGTCTTGCGCCTCGGAGCCAGCTTGACAATTCGTCAGCGCACGACAATCCTTCTCCAAACCGAACACCAAGCCCCCTCGGAGGATTAGATGAAGCCGTGCCCGTTCTGCGCCGAGGAAATTCAGGACGCCGCTATCGTCTGCAAGCACTGCGGCCGCGACCTGCAACCTGCCGCAGTTCAGGGGGCCGCAGGGCCATCGCCAGCTCCGGCGCCAACACCAGCAAACCCAAACAAGAAAGTTGGCTGGGGGCTCGTCGTGGTCGGCCTCTTAATGACCTCTTCAAGTGCGACGGTGGGGTTCGGAATCCTGTTGCTCTGGATTGGGTTTGCCTTGTTGCTTAACGGCGGGTTCGTCGGCAAACTGGCAGGCGGCTTTATCGCGGCATTGGTCACAGGCGCTATTGTCGGGGGATTTTCCGGTGCCCTGTCGTCCTCACGCCCCACGTCATCATCAGCAGGTATCACGACGCCAGCGGGCTCAAGTTCTCGGAGCGCGTTACCTCCGGCCGCACCAGAGTCAAACCTGACTCGAGCTCAACAAAATGCCACCCGTTCAGCGACGAATTACTTGAGGATGTCAGGATTCTCTCGCCGAGGTTTGATCTCCCAGCTCTCCTCCGAATACGGAGACAAGTTCGGCGTTGAAGATTCGACCGTCGCGGTCGACAGCCTGGACGTCGACTGGAACGCCCAAGCCGCGAGATCTGCTTCGCAGTACTTGAAGATGTCCGGATTCTCTTGCCAAGGCTTGATCCAGCAACTGTCATCCGATCACGGAGACAAGTACACCGTCGAGCAGGCAACCTTCGGAGCAAATCAGGCCGGCATCTGCTGAGACGGCGGCACGCTGCGACGGAACGATCAGTGAAAGCGGTGAGAAGGACATGAACTGCCCACATTGCGATAACGCTATCGATGTCAACACTTCGATTTGCCCGACATGCAATAAGGACGTGCGCCCGGTGCGCCGATCCGCAACGCTCGATCCGAATGCCGCGGTGGCCAATCTAGAGGCGACAATGCCGACAGGGCAAACCGCTGCGCGCGGCACGAAGCGATGTCCTTTCTGTGCGGAGACGATCCTTGCCGAGGCCGTGGTGTGTAAGCACTGCAAGAGAGACCTCAAGGAAGGCCGTTCCGCCGCGCCCAGTCTGCCGTTCGCGCCAGTGCCCGGAGCGAAGCCAACGGGTGGGCTGGTTTATTTCATCCTGCTCGTGCTCGTCAGCTTTCTCGTTCTATTGGTTGCGCCCATGGTGTTCTGGGTGGGAGTGGTTGTTTCGATGATTTGGGTCGGCTTCGACGCCATTACACACAAACTCGCGTCATACGACTCGCAATTGAGCAGCCCGACAACTGCGTGCCTGGGGACGATCCTCCTATGGATTGTCGTATTCCCCATGTACCTCGGTATCCGGTCTCGTATCCGCGCTGGTGTTCAGCCACTAAAGGCCTGAATGCGGATCAGGCGGCTAGTCGAAATGACCCGCCGAGCTTTTACCCGCCGACGTCGGCCCGACACCTAAGATTTTCGATTCGAGGGAGGAGGAATGACTTGGATCGTAGGAAAGCCAATCCGTCCCCGGGGAGTCGACTCAAGGTTTGCGTTCTTGTCCGCCCGCCACCGGGTGCGCTACCATTCCGCCTCAACGCAGATGTCGCTTCAAAAGAGAACCGAAATGTCCACTGCGAAGACGACATTTGCACTGGTAGTGGCGCTAGTACTTCTGAGCCCCAAAACAGAAGCTCAGGTCAAACTTGATCCGCGTCTCGCCGCAATGCGGACGATTTGGGTCGAAGCAGAAGATCCACTGAGCGATGCGCCGTCCGTCGCCCGGTGCTTCGCGACGGAAGTCAGCGGCGTCCTGCCGTTGACACTGCCGTCGGAGAAAGCTGCGTCTCAGGTGTTGTTCGGCTTTCGGCAAAGTGAGCGCCGCATTGAACTCGAAGTCTCACTTCACGACTCAACGACGCTCTGGTCAGTCACGACACCTCTGATGGCCGCCGTCGCAGGAGCTGACGCGCGTTGCGAAACGGCCAAGCGACTCATTGAGTACTTGCGGGATGCCATGAAGAGCGCGAGAGATGGCCTCTGGTATCAGCAACCGGCAGACCCGAAATCGGCAGCTACGGTCGCGCTCGAAGCTGAGGTCGCCAAGCTTGAGAAACAAACTAACGACTTCATCGAAGAGTCTCGAGCTAAGCGGCAGGTCGTGGAGACACGATTTGAGGTTCTCGATGCGTCTTATCAGATCACAGAACAGAATCGAGTCTTTTGGCGGTTCTCGTGGAAGATGCGCGTCAAGAACTACGGGCCGGATAACATCGCCGTAAGCCCTTCCGTTGATTTCAAGAACCGAGGCGGCTACGTCGTCGATAGCGACAGCGAGGCGATGCTGACAATACGCGCGCAGGACACCGCCGAAATTACCGGCATGGCGCTGATCGACGTCAGTGTCGCACCGACCGTCAGCGCAGCGGTAGGCCGAGCGAGACGGATTCGGTAGGTTCGGACAGGGAGGGTCACCGACTGCGGCGCAGTTGGTCGAGAATCTCGGAAGCCGGTCGAAGACGGCCCGACTCTGCGGACTTCCAAGACGCCGAAAGAGCCTCGTGCAGCGCGCGACGCTCCTCGTCTGTGAGGTCGTCCCCTTCGTCGTCGGCAACCAGGTCGACAACCGTTCCCTCGGGCATTGTTGTCGGCTCGTCGAGCACGAGCCGGCCGTTCTCGACACGGGCTTGAAGAGGGCTCATGGGCCTACTGTAAGGGTTTCCTAGAGGCCAGCAAGGGGTCAGGCCGCTCGCCGAAGCCCGTCGATTTGTTGAAGCCACGCGGCCATTTGGTTCCAACTGGCGGCGCCAGGGACCCCATTTCAGTGTCAGACACCGACTGTTTCGCAATTGAACGGCGCGGCCGGGCACAGCCGCTTCTGGTTTCGTTCCCGCGGGATTCAGTCCGGATCCGCATATCATTGGCCCGGCAATATTAGGCTGAGGTTCAAATTATGGCGCGTGGAGGATTCTTTGCCGGGCTCCAACGAGCTGCCCGCATAGCGGCTCGTGAGAATGAACGGCGGGCGCGTCAATCGGCACGGGACCACGTGGCGTTGACGCGCCGCGTGGAACAGACGCGGAAAGCTGAGTCACGCGCCCGGACACAGCTGGCCAAGTCAGATGCGGCAGACCGCAAGCTTCGCGAGAGGGAGGCCCAGGAGGCCCACGTAGAAGCGAGACTGGCCGAGGTCGAGGAACGGAATCAGCAGCTCGCGGAATTGTACGAGGACATCGACACGCTGCTGGAAGCAACGCTCTCAAGAGACGACCATGTCGACCTGAATACCTTGCGCGTCGTTGTGACGCATCCGCCATTTGATCGCATGGACCTCGAGGCACCGACGCCGGAACCTGCGCCGATCCTTGACCCTCCTGAACCGGTCCTTTCGCTGCCTGAAGCGCCTGGCGGGCTGCTATCGAGCCTCTTCGGGAAGAACAAACACGCCGAGGCTGTCCACGACGCCAGACTGACGCACGAGCGCGCGCTTACCGAGTGGGAGGCCAGGTGTCGCAGGGCAGACGAGCGTCGTCAAACAGCCAAGCATCAGCATGCCGAGGCCGAAGAGAAGCGAGCAACGCTCCTCGAACAGGAACGCGCTCGCTTTGCTAAGGAGTGCACGCAGCGAGAAGCTGACGCCGCAGTCCGAAACCGAGAGCTCGACGAGCTCATCGCCAATCTAGGCTACGGCACCGCAGATGCCGTTCAGGAATACGTCTCAATCGTGCTTTCGAACTCCGTGTATCCGGAACAATTTCCAGTCACTCATGAGTTTGAGTTTGACCAGGCGGCTGCGGAACTCCGCCTCCGCGTCCTCGTGCCAGGGCCAAGCGATGTTTCGGACATCAAGACTCACAAGTACTCGAAAGCCTCGGATGAGATCACCTCGACGACACTTTCCCAGAAAGAATGCCGCGAGCGCTTTGCCAGCGCCGTTCATCAGGTCGCACTCCGATCTTTCCACGAAGTCTTCGAGTCGGATCGGCGTGGGTTGATTCAAACGATTTCCATTGAAGTTGGCGCGAACACTGTCGATCCAGCGACGGGAGCACGCATTTACGTTCCCTTCGTCATCGCTGCTGCAGAGCGTCAAGCGTTCTTGGCGTTCGACCTTTCCGCTGTCGTTCCGGCGTTAACGCTCGGTCACTTAGGTGCCGCAATATCCAAGAATCCATTCGGTTTGGTGAGCGCGGAACGCGCTGGAGTCAGGCGGGCATGACGCGCCAAGGGCCGACCTTCAACCCACCTCCCGGATGGCCCAAGCCGCCCGAGGGATGGGTTCCGCCCAGAGGATGGACACCGGACCCTGCGTGGCCACCGCCGCCTCCAGGCTGGCAGCTGTGGATAAGCGTCGACCCAGCCGAGTCCTCTGCCGACCCGCCGGCAAAGTCCGACGCACGCTCTGTCCTACCAAGCGACGCGGTTGTGACTTCGAGCGCACGTGCTGACGATCGGGTAGCGCTGCTAGAGGCAGCGAATGCCGCACTGCGCGCTCAGCTGCAGGCCGTTGATACGGATGCTGGCACCGTAGTTGAGTTGAATGACGAGCGTGTGCTGCAGGACGTTGGCATCTACCGGTACCACCATCCGCTCGAGAACGCAGTGGCCTATCGTGAGCGCCTCGACGGGATCGGTGCACGGATCGCAGAGATGGTGAAGGCGGGAACCGCGATCGAGAAATCGAACATGTTCACCTTCGATGGATCGCTGGCGCAGGGTCGCAGCTTGGCTAACAACCTCGCGAAGTTGATGCTGCGTGCGTACAACGCAGAAGCCGAGAATGTGGTCAGAACGCTCCGTGCAGGCAATGTGCAGGCGGCAGTTAAGCGCTTGGAAGTGTCACGCACGGCTATTGCAAAGCTCGGCAAGATGATGGAAATGAGGATCGGGGACGGTTTCCACGCGCTTCGGGTCGAGGAAATCGAGCTCACAGCCGACTATCTCATCAAGAAGGAGGAGGAGCGGGAGGCAGCGCGAGCTGAGCGCGAGAGACTGCGGGAGGAACGCAAGGTTGAACAGGAGCTAGCTGCCGCGAGAGAACGCCTGGAAAAGGAGCGAACCCATCTCGCAACGGTTATCGAAAAGCTGAAGGCGAGTGGCTCGTCGGACCCAGACCTAGAGCAACAGTTGGCCAACGTTGACAACGCGATTGTTCAAAACGATTTTCG